>MWST01000003.1 GCA_002050235.1 Polyangiaceae bacterium UTPRO1
GTGCACGAACTCGATCGGGTCCTCGACCGTGATGATGTGCTCGGGGCGGGCGACGTTGATCTTGTCGATGATGGCTGCGAGCGTGGTCGACTTGCCGCTGCCGGTGGGACCGGTCACGAGTACGAGCCCGCGCGGCAGGCCGGCGAGTTCCAGGACCGAGCGCGGCAGGCCGAGCTTTTCGAGGGGCGGGATCTCGTAGGGAATGGCCCGGAAGGCGCCGCCGACGGCGCCCTTCTGGTTGTAGAGGTTGCCGCGGAAGCGGCAGACGCCCTTGGCCGCGAAGGAGAAGTCGAGCTCGCTGTCCTCCTCGAACTTCTTCTTCTGGGCTTCGGTGAGGATGCTGTAGCAGAGCTGCCTCGTGTCGGTCGCCGTGAGCGGCGGGTACGCGAGTGGCCGGAGCTCGCCGTGGACGCGGATCAACGGCGGACTGTCCTGGGTCACGTGGAGATCGGATGCCCCGGCTTCGAGCATCAACTGAAGGAAATCTTGGATGTTCACCATCGGGCGTACCTCCGCGCACCCACGCAGGGAGCAAGCGACATGCCGGGGAGGAAGGTCAGCCCGCTTGCGAGTCGGGCATGGTGATCCGCAGCACTTCTTCGACGGTCGTCACCCCTTCGGCGATCTTGTTGAGGCCGCTGCGCCGCAGCGTCGACATGCCGGTGGCGATCGCGGTGCGCTTCACCTCCGCCGTGGAGGCGCCGGCGATGACCGCGTCGCGGATGGGGTCGCTCATGGGCATCACCTCGTAGAGCGCGAGGCGACCTTTATAGCCGGTGCCGTTGCAGTTGCCGCAGCCGACGCCGCGATGACACGTCATGTGCTCGGCCATCTCGACCGGAGCCCCGATCTCGAGGAGCGCCTCCGGCGTCATCGGCGCTTCTTCCCTGCAGCTGCCGCAGATGACGCGCACCAGGCGCTGCGCCATGATGAGGTTGATCGACGACGCCACCAGAAAGGGCTCGACGCCCATGTTGAGGAGGCGGTTGATGGTCGAGGGCGCGTCGTTGGTGTGCAGCGTCGACAGCACGAGATGGCCGGTAAGCGCGGCCTTGACGCCGATCTCGGCGGTTTCGAAGTCGCGGATCTCGCCGACCATGATGATGTCGGGGTCCTGGCGGAGGAAGGCGCGCAGCGAGGCTGCGAACGTGAGGCCGATCTCCTCGTGCATCTGCACCTGGTTGATGCCGACCAGGTTGAACTCGACCGGATCCTCGGCGGTCGAGATGTTGGAGGCCGTCTTGTTGAGCTCGGCGAGCGCCGAGTAGAGCGTCGTCGTCTTGCCGCTGCCGGTGGGACCCGTGACCAGCACCATGCCGTGCGGACGGTAGATCGCGTCTTTGAAATCGGCGAGCGCCTTCTCTTCGAAGCCGAGCTTGGTCATGTCGAGCTGGAGGTTCGACTTGTCGAGGAGGCGGAGCACGACCTTCTCGCCGAAGATGGTCGGCAGCACCGAGACGCGGAAGTCCATCTCGCGGTTGTTGCCGAGCTTCATCTTGATGCGGCCGTCTTGCGGCATGCGACGCTCGGCGATGTCGAGTGAGGCCATGACCTTGACGCGCGACGTGATCGCATTCTTGAGCTTCACCGGCGGCTGCATGATCTCGTAGAGGACGCCGTCCATACGGAAGCGTACCCGCAGCATCTTCTCGTACGGCTCGATGTGGATGTCGCTGGCGCGCTTCTTGATCGCATCGGTGAGCAGGGCGTTCACCAGGCGGACGACCGGAGCCTCTTCGGTGGCGCGCTCGAGGTCCTGGAGGTTGACCTCTTCCTCGCCGTGCACCAGCTGCACGTCCCCGGACTCGCCGAGCTCGTTCAGCATCTGGTCGTAGTTGGCGGCGGCGTCGTAGTAGCGGTCGAGGGCGCGCTGGATCGCGCTCGCTCCGGCGACGGCGATCTTGACGTCGTAGCCGGTCAGGAACTTCACCTCGTTGATGGCGACCAGGTTCGAAGGGTCGGCCATGGCGATCGTGAGCGTCGAGCGCACGAGGTTCACGGGGATGAGGTGGTGCTTCTGCGCCATCGCCGCCGGCACCAGGCCGAGGACCTCGGGCGGAATGTCGAGGTTGGACGGGTCGACGACCGGGAGGCGGTACTCCTTCTGGAGGTACGAGAGCAGCGCATCCTCGTCGATGAAGCCGAGCTTGACGAGATGGCTCGCGAGCGCGCCGCCGTGGTTGCGCTGCTCGCTCATGGCGCGTTCGAGATGGGCGGCTTCGATCTGGCCGCGTCGGACCAGGAGCTCGCCGAGACGGGACATGGTGGTCACGCGCGGAGGCCTCCGCGCGCTCGGGTGGAGCGTCGCTTCGTGAGTCGCATGCTGGTCGTCGTCGTAAAGGCGCCGAGCGCCGTTCTCAACGGCTACGAGCAGCGGGTGGGACGCCTGCGAAGTCGCCATGCACTTCGCAAACGCATCCGCCGCCCTTCGCCTCGTTTCGCCATATCGGCAGGCGCGACGGTTTCCGTGAGCGGCGTTTTGTCGTTGCCTGCGATACGCACGCAGGCGTACCGTTCGAGACGAAAGGACGATTCACGTGCCGCGCGCGCCCGCGCTCCTCCTCCTGCTCGTTACCGCCGTGACGGCGGCGCGGGCGGAGGACGGCCCGCGTGGACCGGCGCGGTGGCTGTTCGAGCGGCCAGGCGACTTCGCCGGGACCGATTCGTTGCCGCGCTTCATGGACCGCTGGAAGCGGAGCCCGGTCGGCATCTCCCCCGTGGTGACGCTGTTGCCGGCGTCGGCGGAGGACGGCCGCCGCGCCAGGCTTCCGACACTGGCGTTCGTCGCCCGGGTGCAGGGACGCGCCGTGGTCTCGTTGACCCGCGTCCAAGCGCGCGCCGACGAAGGCCAGGAAGTGATCCTGCAGCGGACGCTGGTTTCGGATCTGCTCGCAGGGCGGCGCTTCGCTCTCGCCGTCTATGAAGATCACACGATCAACGATACGACGGCACGCCTCATGGGGGTCGGCGCCCGGCTTGCGTTGCGTCCCGCGGGATGGCCGTTTCGAGTCGAACTCCTCGGGTCCTGGGGCGCCGAGGCGGGGGGCAGCGCCTATCTTTCGATCACGCGCGTGCTGGCGCCGCCGCCGCTGCCGGCGGCCGTACGGGCGCCGGGGCGCTCAGAGTGATCGGATCGCGGCGCGCAGCGCGCGGCGCATCGCCCCGATCGGCGCCGCCGTTCCCGTCCACAGCGCGAAGGCGAGGGCGCCCTGGTGCAGCAGCATGCCGGTGCCGTCGATCGCTCGCCGGCCGGCGCGGCGCGCTTGCGCGAGGAAGCGCGAAGGCTTTCCGTACATGAGATCGCAGCAGAGCACGTCGCGGCGCGTGTCGGCGAAGCGAATGGTCGGGAGCGTGGCGGTCGCGAGGCTCGTCGAGGTGCAGTTCACGATCAGATCCAGGCGGCCGAGCACCTCGGGGTTCGCGAGCACGCGGAGGTCGGCAGCGTAGACGTCGCGCCGCTTGAGCGTTGCGACGAGATCGACGGCGCGCTTCGGCGTACGGTTGGCGACGATCAAGAGACGGGCGCCGGTGCGCGTGAAGGCGTGGGCGACGCTCCGCGCCGAGCCGCCGGCACCGATCAGGAGCACGTTCTTGCCGCGGCCGTCGAAGCGGTGCTCGGCCAGTGACGCGAGCAGTCCGGCACCGTCGGTGTTGTCGCCGACCCATCCTCTGGCGGAGCGGATCAGCGTGTTGGCGGCGCCGCAGGCGCGGGCGCGCGGCCGCAGCGCGACGCAGAGCCGCGCTGCGGCCTCCTTGTGCGGCACCGTGACGTTCAGTCCCGCGACGCCGGCAGCGAAGAGTCCTTCCATCGCCGCCGCCAGGTCGCCGGCAGCGACCGGAAAGGGGACGTAGACGCCGCTGCTGCCGGCGGCTGCGAAGGCCGCGTTCTGCATCGCCGGGGAGAGGCTGTGTGCGACCGGGTCGCCGAGGATGCCGTAGACGCGCGTCGTCCCGCGCACGCCTACCGCCATGCCGCGGCGGCCCGGACCGCTCATGGCTTCTTCCGGGTGCCGGCGATCGCCGCCTGCGCCGCCGCCAGACGGGCGACCGGCACGCGGTAGGGCGAGCACGACACGTAGTCGAGCCCGATGCGGTGGCAGAAGGCGATCGAGCTCGGATCGCCGCCGTGCTCGCCGCAGATGCCGATCTTCAAGCCGGCACGAGCCCCGCGGCCTTTGCGGACGCCCATTTCCAGCAACTGACCGATACCGCCCTCATCGAGGCTCGCGAACGGGTCGCCAGGGAGGATGCCGCTCTCGACGTACTGCGGCAGGAACGTGGCGGCGTCGTCGCGCGAGAGACCGAAGCCCATTTGCGTGAGGTCGTTGGTGCCGAACGAGAAGAACTCGGCCTCGCGGGCGATCTCGTCGGCGGTGAGGCAGGCGCGCGGCACCTCGACCATGGTGCCGATCGTGTAGGCCACCTTCTGGCCGGTCTCGGCGATGATCGCGCGACTGAGCTCGTCCGACGACTTGCGGAGTCGCGCCAGCTCGTTCACGTGGCCGACGAGCGGGATCATGATCTCCGGGATCACCTTCGCTCCCTCGCGAGCGACCGTGCAGGCGGCCTCCATGATGGCCCGCACCTGCATCCGGTAGATCTCCGGGTAGACGATGCCCAGTCGGCAGCCCCGGAGCCCGAGCATGGGGTTCAGCTCGTGCAGCTGATCACGGCGCGCGCGCAGCGTGCCGGCATCGACGCCGATCTTGGCCGCCAACTCGTTCGTGTCGGCATCGGTCTGCGGCAAGAACTCGTGGAGCGGCGGGTCGAGGAGCCGGATGGTCACCGGCAGCCCGTTCATCTCGCGGAAGATGGCGATGAAGTCGCCGCGCTGCATCGGCAAGAGCTTGGCCAGCGCCCGCTCGCGGCCGTCCGTGTCGGCAGCGAGGATCATCTCGCGGACGACGTCGATGCGCTCGGCCTCGAAGAACATGTGCTCGGTGCGGCAGAGGCCGATGCCCTCGGCGCCGAACTTGCGTGCTACCGCCGCATCCTTCGGCGTGTCGGCGTTGGTGCGGATCTTGAGCCGACGAGCCTTGTCGGCCCAGCTCATGAGGATCGCAAAATCGCCCGACTCACCCTCGGTTTGCACGGTCGGAACTTTGCCGAGGAACACTTCTCCGGTCGAGCCGTCGAGCGTGATCCACTCGCCGCGACCGACCCGGATGCTGCCCCGGGCGAGGAAGTACTCGCCGTCGTAGCGAATGTCGAGATCGCTGCAGCCGGCGACGCAGGACTTGCCCATGCCTCGGGCGACGACGGCGGCGTGCGAGGCCTTGCCGCCGCGCGCCGTGAGGATGCCCTCGGCGACGCTCATGCCGTGGATATCTTCCGGGGACGTCTCGACGCGCACCAGGATCACTTTCTTGCTGCTGGCGGCCGCGGCTTCGGCGTCGTCGGCGCTGAAGACCACCTCGCCGGCGACGGCGCCGGGCGACGCGGCGACGCCCTTGGCGATCAGCGTCTTCTCCGCCTTGGGGTCGAGGCCCGGGTGCAGTAGCTGGTCGATCGAGCTCGGTTCCACGCGCGCGATCGCCGTGTCGCGGTCGATCAGTCTTTCCTTCACCATGTCGACCGCGATCTTGATCGCGGCGTGCGCGGTGCGCTTGCCGTTCCGCGTCTGCAGCATGTAGAGGCGGCCGCGCTCGATGGTGAACTCGATGTCCTGCATGTCCCTGTAGTGCTTCTCGAGCTGCGCGGCGATCTTGGTGAGCTGCTTGTAGAGGTCGGGCATGATCTCTTCGAGCGCCGGCAGTCGATCGGCCTCGGCGATGCCCTGGGCGGCTGCGTCCTCGATCGCAGCCGCCTTGCTGAGAGGCTGCGGCGTGCGGATGCCGGCGACCACGTCTTCGCCCTGCGCGTTCACGAGGAAGTCGCCGTAGAACCGGCGCTCGCCGGTGGCGGGATCGCGCGAGAAGCCGACGCCGGTGGCGCAGTCGTCGCCGAGGTTGCCGAATACCATCGCCTGCACGTTCACGGCCGTGCCCCACTCGTCGGGGATGCCGTAGAGACGGCGGTAGGTGATCGCGCGGGCGTTCTGCCAGGAGCCGAATACGGCGCCGATCGCGCCCCAGAGCTGCTGGTGCGGATCGCTCGGGAAATCCGTGCCCTTCTTCTCCTTGATGACGGCTTTGAATTCCGCGACCAGCTCCTTCAGGTCGGCGGCCGTGAGCTCGGTGTCGAGCTTGGCGCCGCGGGCCTGCTTCTTGCGTTCCAGGATCTCCTCGAACGGGTCTGCTTGCTTGGGATCTTCCGGCTTCAATCCGAGCACGACGTCGCCGTACATCTGCACGAAGCGGCGGTAGGAGTCCCAGGCGAAGCGCTCGTTCTTCGAGTCGGCGATCAGTCCCTGGACGGTGGCGTCGTTGAGGCCGAGGTTCAACACCGTGTCCATCATGCCGGGCATCGAAGCGCGGGCACCGGAGCGGACCGAGACGAGGAGCGGCCTCACCGGGTCGCCGAAATTCCGGCCGACCAGGCTCTCGATCCGCGCCAAGTGCTGCGCCACCTGCTTCTTCAGCTCCGCGGGGTAGGTGCGGCGATTGGCGTAATAGTAGGTGCAGACCTCGGTCGAGATCGTGAAGCCCGGCGGCACCGGCAGGCCCATACCCGCCATTTCGGCGAGGTTCGCGCCCTTGCCGCCGAGCAGGTTCTTCATCGCCGCCGTGCCGTCGGCGCGGCCGCCGCCGAAGGCGTAGACGTACTTCCTGGCGCGGTCTACGACCTTGCGGGTCTTCGACTTTGCTGGCGCGCGCGTTGCGGCGCGGCTCTTCGTGCTCTTCGTCCTGCTCTTGCCACGGGAACTCTTGGCCATGTCTGGGGACTCCGTTTCGTTCTTGGGCGCGCCGCGCGCGAGGGCGAGTGGGGCGCGCTTTCGTAGGCCCGGCTCAGGGCGCGCCGGCTGCGACGCCCGCGCAGCCGGCGGTTATGCGCGCGCGCAGCTCGTCGACCAGGCGATCGACGGGCATGCGCACCTGCTGCATGGAATCGCGTTCGCGCAGCGTCACCGTGTCGTTCTGCATGGTCTCGTGATCGACGGTGATGCCGAACGGCGTTCCGATCTCGTCCTGCCGGCGATAGCGCCGGCCGATCGCCCCGGCCTGGTCGTAGGCGACGGCGAAGTGCTGCTTCAGGAGGTCGCGGATCATGAGCGCCTTCTCGGGCTGGCCGTCCTTCCTCATGAGCGGGAAGACGGCGGCCTTGACCGGCGCGAGCCGCGGATCGAGCCGCAGCACGACACGGGGCTCGTCCTGCACGATCTCCTCGTCGTAGGCGTCGACGAGGAAGGCGAGCAGCGGTCGGCCGACGCCGGCCGACGGCTCGATCACGTAGGGGACGAAGCGCTCGCGGTGCTCTTCGTCGAAGAACGAGAGATCCTTGCCGCTCGCTTCGGCGTGCTGCTTCAAGTCGAAGTCGCCGCGGTTGGCGATGCCCTCGAGCTCCGACCAGCCGAAGGGGAACTCGTACTCGACGTCGGCGCAGCCCTTGGCGTAGTGCGCGAGCTCGTCGGCGCCGTGCTCCCGAAGACGCAGCCGCGACGGCGCGATGCCGTACTCGAGGTACCACTCGAAGCGCGTCTGCTTCCAGTAGCGGTGCCAGGATTCGGCCTCGTTCGGCTTGACGAAGAACTCGATCTCCATCTGCTCGAACTCGCGCGTGCGAAAGAGGAAATTGCCGGGCGTGATCTCGTTACGGAAGGACTTGCCGATCTGGCCGATGCCGAAGGGGATCTTCAGCCGCGACGCGTTGAGGACGTTCTGGAAATTGACGAAGATGCCTTGCGCGGTCTCGGGACGCAGGTAGACGACGCTCGCGGTGTCCTCGACCGGACCCATGAAGGTCTTGAACATCAGGTTGAAGTTGCGGGCCTCGGTGAGCTCGCCGCCGCACTCGGGACACTTCTCGGCAGTCAATTGATCGGCGCGAAAGCGCTGCTTGCACTGCCTGCAGTCGACGAGCGGGTCGGTGAAGCCCGCGAGGTGTCCCGACGCCTCCCAGACGCGCGGGTGCATGAGGATGGCGCTGTCGAGGCCGACCATGTCCTCGCGCGAGGTGATCATGTCGCGCCACCAGGCTTCGGTGATGTTGCGCTTGAGCTCGACGCCGAGCGGTCCGTAGTCCCAGCAGCTCCCGAGTCCCCCGTAGATCTCGCTCGACTGGAACACGAAGCCGCGGCGTTTGCAGAGGCTCGCGATCTTCTCCATCGTGACGGCGCGTCGGCCGCCGGAGCTGCTGTTGATGGGGGCTGCCAAGAGGCGGGTCGATATCACCCCACCCAGGGGGGGTCAATTTGATCGCCGCCGTACGGTCTCCGGCCGTGCTCGCAGCCGCGATGGCTGGCCGCCCCGGTCCACGTCGTCCGCCGCGGCGCGAGCCTCAGCCGAGCGCTTCGAGGAGCTTCTCCGATACGAGCGGCGCCGAGAGGTTGGCTGCAAAGAAACACCGCACCAGTGTCCGGGCCTCGGCGGCCATGCTCGGGGCGAGGCGGAACCGGTCGCCGGCGCCAGCGGTGAACTGCGCGCGCTGAAAGGCGATCAGCCGTTCCAGCACCGGCGGCGACGCCTGGTAGGCGCGCCCGTCGCCCCGGCAGCGGCCGCAGAGTACGCCTCCTCGCGCCG
The DNA here is from genome assembly GCA_002050235.1 of Polyangiaceae bacterium UTPRO1. Taxonomy (GTDB): domain Bacteria; phylum Desulfobacterota; class Binatia; order UTPRO1; family UTPRO1; genus UTPRO1. The sequence continues at coordinate 8,619 of MWST01000003.1, forward strand.
GGTGCACGTACATGGCGATGTTCGCCCCGGCGGCCGTACCGCAGCGCCGGCAGCGGTCGAGCGCGGGCTCGTATCCGGTCAGCCGCAAGAGATGCAGCTCGAAGGCGCGCAGCATGCCGGGCTCGGCGTCGTCGAGCTCGAGGAGTGCGATTGCGTCGCGCACGAGCTCGTAGGTCTCCGGCCCGGCTTCGTGCTCGCGCACCATGCGATCGGTGAGCTCGAGCACGTAGCTTCCGTAGGCGAACTTCACCAGGTCGCGGGCGATGGCGATCGGGGCGTCGCGGAGCACGCAGGCATTCACGAACGCCAGATCGCGGTGCGGTCGCAGGAGGAGTGTGACGTCGACGTGCGTGAAAGGCTCGAGCACATTGACGAAGCGGCGCTTCGACCGCTGTGCGCCCTTGGCGACGCCCGTGACCTTGCCGCGGTCGCGGGTGAGGAAGGTCACGATCTTGTCGGACTCGCCGAAGGCTCGAGTCCGGACCACCACCGCCGGAGTCACTACTTCCTCGGCGGGGATCATGGAGCCGGGCACGAGCCTCTAGTAACCGGCAACGCCCGGGCCGGCAAATCTGGCAGCGGCTTGGTTGACAGGCGGTGATTCGGTCTTAGGTTCGCGCGGGTCTTCAGGATTTTCGCAACGAATCCAACCGGAAGGGAGCAGCTCAAGGGATGTCGGACGAGGACGCGACGCGCCCGAAAACCGCCACGGCGCCTGCCGACAACGGTATCGACGCATCCGCGAGCACCGATGCGGCAGAAAGTGAACGCCTACGAGCCGAGCTGGCCGAGATCAAAGACCGTTGGCTGCGGGCCCAGGCCGATCTCGAGAACTTCAAGCGCCGAGCCGCGCGCGAGAAGCAAGACGCACTGCGCTTCGGATCCGAGAGCCTGCTGAAGGATCTCCTCCCCGTGATCGACAACCTGCACCGCGCGCTCGAGCATGCCGAGAGCAGCGATCCCATCGCCACCGGCGTCCAGATGGTGCTCCGGGGGTTCGACGAGGTCTTCGAACGCCACGGGGCGAAAGTGGTGCCGGCGCGCGGCGCACCGTTCGATCCGAATTTTCACGAGGCGATCAGTCACGTCGAGAGTGAGCACCCGCCGAACACGGTGATCGACGAGCATCGGCGCGGCTACGTGCTGCACGAGCGTCTGCTGCGGCCGGCGCTCGTCACGGTCGGCAAAGGCCCGGCGCGTTCCGACGCCGTTGCCCCCGAGCGGAGCGAAAAAGTTGCGAAGGACGCAGAAGATGCTTAACGAACGCCGCACAAAGGAGCCACGGTAATGGCGAAAGTCATTGGAATAGATCTCGGTACCACCAATTCCTGCGTCTCGGTCGTCGAGGCGGGCGATCCCGTCGTGATCACCAACGCGGAAGGAAGTCGCATCACGCCGTCGGTGGTGGCGTTCACGGAGGGCGGCGAGCGCCTCGTCGGCCAGATCGCGCGCCGGCAGGCGATCACCAACCCGGAGAACACCGTCTTCGCGGTGAAGCGTCTGATCGGCCGCCGGTTCGAGGATCCGGAGGTACAGAAAGCCTGCAAGATCTCCCCATACCAGATCGTCAAGGCCGACAACGGCGACGCCTGGGTCGAAATTCGGGGCAAGAAGTACAGCCCGGCGGAGATCTCGGCCTTCATCCTCCAGAAGATGAAACAGACCGCCGAGGATCATCTCGGCGAGAAGGTGACCGAGGCCGTGATCACCGTCCCCGCTTACTTCAATGATAGCCAGCGCCAGGCGACCAAGGACGCCGGCCGCATCGCCGGCCTGAACGTACTGCGCATCATCAACGAGCCGACCGCAGCCTCGCTGGCGTACGGCCTCGACAAGAAGAAGGACGAGAAGATCGCGGTCTTCGACCTCGGCGGCGGCACCTTCGATGTCTCTATACTGGAGCTCGGCGAAGGCGTCTTCGAGGTGAAGGCCACCAACGGCGACACCTTCCTCGGCGGCGAGGACTTCGACCAGCGCGTCATCGATTACTTGGCCGACGAGTTCAAGAAGGACCAGGGCATCGACCTCCGCAACGATCGCATGGCGCTCCAGCGCCTGAAGGAGGCAGCGGAGAAGGCGAAGTGCGAGCTCTCGACGGCAATGGAGACGGACATCAACCTGCCGTTCGTCACCGCCGACCAGACCGGTCCGAAGCACCTCAACATGAAGCTCAGCCGGGCCAAGCTCGAGATGCTGGTCGGGGATCTCCTCGATCGTCTCGACGCGCCGTGCACGACCGCGCTCCGCGACGCCGGGCTCGGTGTCAAAGACATCGACGAGGTGATCCTGGTCGGAGGCATGACCCGCATGCCGGCCGTGCAGGAGCGCGTGAAGAAGCTCTTCGGCAAGGAGCCGCACAAGGGCGTGAACCCGGACGAGGTCGTGGCACTCGGCGCCGGCATCCAGGGCGCCGTGCTGAAAGGCGAGGTGAAGGACGTCCTCTTGCTCGACGTCACGCCCCTCTCGCTCGGCATCGAGACCTTGGGCGGCGTTTTCACCAAGCTCATCGAGAAGAACACCACCATTCCCACCAAGAAGAGCCAGGTGTTCTCGACGGCGCAGGACAACCAGAACGCGGTCACCATCAGGGTCTTCCAGGGCGAGCGCGAGATGGCGGCCAACAACAAGCTCCTCGGCCAGTTCGACCTCGTCGGAATTCCGCCGGCGCCGCGCGGCATGCCGCAGATCGAGGTCACCTTCGACATCGACGCCAACGGCATCGTCCACGTGCACGCCAAGGACCTCGGCACGGGCAAGGAGCAGTCGATTCAGATCACCGCGTCGAGCGGTCTCTCCGAGGAAGAGATCAAGCGCATGGTGAAAGAGGCGGAGGCCAATGCCGCCGAGGACAAGAAGAAGCGCGAGGAGGTCGAGGCGCGCATCCAGCTCGACCAGGCGGTCTATCGCGCCGAGAAGTCGATTGCCGACGCGCCGGCCGACACCGACGCGGCTGCGAAGGGGATGCTGCAGTCGGCGATCGACGAGGCGAAGAAGGCGCTCGAGGGCGGCGATCCCGGGCAGATGCAGTCGGCACGGACGGCGCTCGAGCAGGCCGGGCACAAGTTCGCCGAGGCGATGTACGCCAAGGCATCCCAAGCCGGCACAGCCGCCGGGGGCGGTGCGAGCGCGGGCGGCGACGGTGCTGAGGCGCGCCCGGCTCGGGACGACGCCGTCGACGCCGATTTCGAAGAGGTCAAGGAATAGGCGGCTCGACCGTGGCAGGAGCGCATGCAGGCTCGTGGTCGCGACGGCGACACGGGCCCGTGCGCGTCGATCGATCAATGGTAGGTCCGACCCGCTTTCGCTATAACGCCTGCTGATGCCCCCCGCACGACGCGATTTCTACGAGGTGCTCGAGGTCTCCCGGGACGCGAGCGACGAGGACATCAAGCGCGCCTATCGCAAGCAGGCGCTCAAGTACCATCCCGATCGTAATCCGGGCGACAAAGAGGCCGAGGAGCGCTTCAAAGAGTGTTCGGCCGCGTACCAGATCCTCTCCGATGGCGAGAAGCGCGCACAGTACGATCGCTTCGGCGCCGCCGCCTTCGAGGGACCGGGCGGTGGTTTCGACTTCGGCGCCGGCTTCGAAGACATCTTCAGCGGCATCTTCGGCGATTTCTTCGGGCAAGGACGCGGCAACGGCCGTAGTCGGAGCCGGGCGCGCCGCGGTGACGATCTCCGCTACAATCTCGATCTGACCTTCGAGGAAGCCGCGTTCGGTTGCGAGAAGCCGATAACCGTGCCGCGCATGACTACGTGCGACACGTGCGACGGCCAGGGCGCCAAGCCCGGCACCAAGCCCAAGACCTGCCAGGCGTGCCGCGGCTCGGGACAGATGCGCTTCCAGCAGGGCTTCTTCAGCATCGCCAAGACCTGCGGCTCGTGTGGCGGACAAGGCAGCACCATCAGCGAACCGTGCCCGAAGTGTCAGGGGCAGGGCGTGGTGCGCCGGACGCAGAACCTGAGCGTCAAGATTCCCGCTGGTGTCGATACGGGCTCGCGGCTGAAGCTCCGCGGTGAAGGCGAGGCGGGCGGCGGCGGCGGCCCGTCGGGCGACCTCTACGTCGTCATTCGCGTCCGTGAGCATGCCCTTTTCCGCCGCGAGGACAGCGACGTCATCTGCGACATTCCGCTCAGCTTCCCGCAAGCCGCGCTCGGTGCCGACATCGAGGTTCCGACGATCGAAGGCAAGCACAAGATGCGCATCCCGCCGGGAACGCAGTCGGGAGCCCTCTTCCGCTTGAAGGGGAAGGGGATCGCCGACCTGCGCGGCTACGGGCGCGGCGACCACGTCGTCCACGTCGTGGTCGAGACGCCGCGCAAGCTCACCAAGCGCCAACGGGAGCTGCTCGAGGAGTTCGCGAAGAGCTCGGGACAGGAGGTGCATCCGATGTCGCGCGGGTTCTTCGACAAAGTAAAGGAGATGTTCGGGTGAGTGGGGCGCTCGCGTCTCCATGATCGCGGAGAGCTCGCGCTGCTAGAAGAGATCCGGCGCCTCGTCTCGGCGTGCGGCCCCGTGGCGGTGGGGCCGGGGGACGATGCGGCGGTGGTGTCGAGGTCGCCGTACCCGCTCTTGCTCACGAACGATGCGCTCGTGGAGGGAGTGCATTTTCGCCGGCACTGGCTGAGCCCGCGCGAGCTCGGACGGCGGGCATTCCATGTTGCGGCGAGCGATATCGCGGCGATGGGAGGGCGAGCGCGGGCGGTCCTGCTCGCGATCGCGGCGCCGTCGACGTGGCCGGTCGCCGAGTTGCGCGGCGTCGTCCGCGGCGTCCATGATGCCGCCCGGCGTGCGGGAGCGGCGCTCGCCGGCGGCAACCTCGCGAGCGCCCGCGAGATCGTGCTTACGGTTAGCGTCCTCGGAGATGCGCCGACGCGGCCGGAGCTGCGCAGCGGGGCGCGCGTCGGCGACGACGTCTGGGTGACGGGAACGCTCGGAGGCGCGGCGTTGGGGTTGCGCCTCCTGTTGGGTGCTCGTAGTCTTTCCGGCGGTGAGAGCGCACGACGGTTGTGGCGTCGGCCGGTCGCGCGCCTGCAGACTGGAGCAGCGCTCGCGGCGGCCGGCATTCCCACGGCGATGATGGACGTCAGCGACGGCCTGCTCATCGATGCCGCACGCCTCGCGCGCGCGAGCGCTCGACGCGTCCTGATCGAGGCGGACCGTCTCCCGCTCGCTCCTTGCCTGCGCGGGATCGCGCTCGGAGAAGCGCGGATGCTGGCACTCGGCGGCGGCGAGGACTACGAGCTTCTCTTCACGGCGCCGCCTCGCAAGCGCGCTCGTCTCGAGCGCAGACGGCTCGGTGTCAGGGTGACGCGCATCGGTACGGTCGCTGCCGGCCGCGGCGTGGCGATCGTCGATGCCGCCGGGCATCCGCTCGCGCTCCCGCGCCGCGCCGGGCACGAGCACTTTCGGCCGTGAGCGACCGGCTCGTCGCTCTCCTGCCGCCGTCGGAGTGGCCGGTCCTCCTACCGCTGGCTCTCGCTCTCATCGTCTGGACGTTTCTGGCGGGTGCCGAGGCGACGCTCGCCGCGGCACGTGACGTGGCGCGCACCGCAGCCGGTCCGCGGCAGCTCGGCGAGCTCTTCTACGAGCTCCTGCGCCATCCGCGACGCCTCGTCATCTCGCTGGCGCTCGGCCGCGAGCTCGCGCTGGCGACGGCGGCGGTGCTGGGCGCCCACGTCGGCTACCGCCACGCCGGACTCGGCGGCGGTGTCGCAGCGGTGGCGGCGATGGTGGTCGCAGTGCTCGTGTTGCGCGGTGCTGCCGCGGGTATCGCCAAGCGGCGCCTGGCGCGCGATCGCGGTTCGATCGGCCCGGCGCTCGGCTGGACGCTGGCGCCGCTGCGCGGCCTCGCGGCGTTGCTGAAGACGGTGGGTCGCGCCCTCGCGCACGGCTTCCTCGGCGAAGCGCCGTCCGGAGACAACATCTTCGCGCCCGAGGAGATGGCCGCGCTCAGCCGCGAGAGCGAGTCGGAGCTGATCGACGCCGAGCGCGCGCTCGTTGCCAAGGCGGTGAAGTTCGGCGAGCGCTCGGTCCGCCACGTGCTCACGCCCCGATGCGACATCGTTTCGGTGCCGGTCGACATCGGCGCCGCCGACCTCCTCGCGGTGATACGCGAGTCGGGCTGTTCGCGGCTCCCGGTGTATCGCGGCGAAAAGGAGGACATCGTCGGCTTCCTCTACGCCAAGGACGTGCTCGGTGTACCGCTGGGGGCCGACGGCATCGGACCGCTTCTGCGCCAGCCGTACGTGGTGCAGGCGGCGAAGCCCGTCGGCGAGCTCTTTCGCGAGTTTCGCGCCCGCAAGGTGCACATCGCCCTCGTGCTGGACGAGTACGGCAGTCTCGTCGGCCTGGTCACCATGGAGGATCTACTCGAGGAGATCTTCGGCGAGATGCGCGACGAGCTCGACGAGGACGAGGAGCCGGCGATAACGCGGCGGGGCGCGGGGACGTTCATCGTCAGCGGCCGGGTCTCGGTGGAGGAGTTGAACGCTCGCTTGAAGCTCGCCCTGCCGCCATCGGAGAGCGGTACTACGATCGCGGGCCTGTTGATGGACCGCGCCGGACGGGTGCCGCTGGCCGGCGAGTCGCTCGACCTGGACGGGTGTCGCTTGACGGTCGAGGAGCTCGACGGGTCGGCCGTCGCACTGGTGCGTGTGGAGCTGTGGTCGTCGTCCTCCTCGCGATAGCGCTGATCGCGCTCGGCTTGCGCGCCATCGCCGCCGGCGGGTCGGCGGCGCTCTATGCGCCGCTCGCCCCGCGCACGGCGGCGAGCCTCGAGGCCGGGGCCGCGGCAGCCGCTGTCGTCGCGGCCGGTGCGACCGGTCTGGCGCTCCTCGCCTCGACCGGCGGCGCCAGTGTCGTCGCCCTCCCCGTTCTGATCGGGGCCCCGGTTGCCGTGCTCGTAGCCGACCTCTTGCCGCGAGCCCTCGCGCAGGCCCAGCGTCGCGTGCTGCCGGCGCCGATCCGGACCTTCGCACACCGGACGCTGGCGCTCGCCTGCACGCCGCTGCGCTGGCTCGAATCGGGAGCGGTGATCGTGACCGGCGGGCGCGGCGACGACTGGGTTCCGGCGCTCGGACAGGTGCTCTCCGATCTCTTGCGCCGCGAGCGGTCCGGAGAGGACGTCGCGCTGTCGTCGCCGCAGGTGATCCGCCGCATCTTCCAATTTCGCGAGACCCGCGTTCGCGACGTCATGGTGCCGCTCATCCATATCTACGCCGTCAGCGACGACGCGCCGATCGCGGAGGCGCTCACGCTCGCGGTCCGCAAGAAGGTGTCGCGCGTTCCGATCTTCCGGCAGCGTATGTACAACATCATCGGCGTCGTCCATGCCTTCGACCTGCTCGGGGAGACGCGGCTCGACGAGTCTGTACGCGCCATCATGCGGCCGCCGCTCTATGTCCCCGAGAACCGGCTCGCGCACCAACAGCTACGCCTAATGCAGCGGCGCGGCATCAACATGGCGGTCGTCGTCGACGAGCACGGCGGCACGATCGGCATAGTGACCGTCGAGGATCTGCTGGAAGAGATAGTCGGTGAAATCGAGGACGAGTACGACGAGCGCAAGGTGTTGTTCGAGCCGCGCGGCGACGGCACGGTGCGCGTCGAGGGCGCGATGGAGGTCGACCGGCTGAACGAGCTCTTCCCATGGCGTCTGCCCTCCGGCGATTACGAGACCATCGCCGGCCTCGTGGTCACGCATCTCGGACGCGTGCCGCGCGCCGGCGTGCGGCTGAAGCTGGCGCGGGTGACCGTCGAGGTGGCGCGCGCCGACGCGCGCGCGGTGCGCGAGGTCATTGTGCACCCGATCGCCGCGGGCTAGCTTCCCCGGCGATCGTATGAGTCCGCGCGCCCCGCAGCCGCCGCTTGACGAGTCCCGCGCCGGCAAGCGCGCCGCACCGGCCGGCAAACGCAGCGCCGCGCTCACGACCGGGCGCGCCCGCCGCGTGCTCAAGGTAGGAAGCCTGACGACGTCGGTCGGTTCGAGCTACCTCTGGCAGGCGCTCAAGCGCCCGTTCCAGTCGTCGGAGCGAACCGAGCGCGATCTTCTCGATGCTCATGTCCGCAACGCCGTCCGCATCGTCGAGCGGTCCACCGAGCTCAAGGGCGCCTTCATGAAGCTCGTGCAGATGCTGAGCATGCGGAACGACCTCTTGCCGCCCGAGGCGATCGCAGTGCTCTCGACGGTGCAGTCGTCGGTGCCGCCGATGGACATCACGCTCATCAGCGAGCAGGTGAGGCGCGAGCTCGGCAAGCCGCCCGAGAAGCTCTTCGCCGAGTTCGAGCCCGAGGCGTTCGCTGCAGCATCGCTCGGCCAGGTGCATCGCGCGCGCCTGCCGAGCGGCGAAGCGGTGGTGGTGAAGATCCAGTACCCGGGCGTCGAGGATACGGTCGACCAGGATCTGAAGAACATCCGAGCGCTGATCGCGACGCTGGCCCGCATCGGACGCGACGTGATGAAGCAGAAGATCGACGCCAGCGAGGTCGCGCGCGAGCTCGAGGACCGGCTGCGCGAGGAGCTCGACTACGTGAACGAGGCGAAGAACCTGACCCGCTTCCGCGAGCTCTTCAGCGACGATCCCGAGATCGTGATCCCGCGGCCGTTCCCCGAGTTTTCGTCGCGGCGCGTGCTCACCATGGAGGCGATCGAGGGCTATCCGCTCGCCGACATACTGGCGCCGGGCGTCGATCAGGAGCTCAAGGACTGGGTCGCGCTCAAGTACTTCCGGGTGTTGTGGCGGCAGGTCTTCGAGTTCGGCATCCTCCATACCGACCCGCATCCCGGGAACTATCTGGTCACCCACCACCCGCGGCTCTGCATGCTGGATCTCGGCAGCGTGCGGGTCTTCGAGGAGCCGATCCGACGCGCCTACCTCGATCTCGCGGCGGCGCTGCTCGCCGACGACGTCGCGACCATGAGCGGCTGCTTCGTACGCCTGGGCTTCCTCGATCCCGGTGACGATCCGGCGGCGATGATCCGCATCATGCACGTCGTTTTCGAGCCGGTGTTCGTCGATGCCGACTACGATCCCAAGCGCTACCAGGCGGTCGAGCGCGCGATGGAGGTCGCGCAGCTCGCAATCGAGAACCGCATCTTCAAGTCGCCGGGGCACCGCGTGTTCCTGGTGCGCGCGCTCCTCGGGCTCGAGTCGTACGTCCAGCAGCTGGGCACCGTGACCAACTGGCGGCGAGTGTTCCAGGAGTGCGTGGACGCGGCGCGCACGCCGCACCGCCCCCGCCAGGCGCGGCGCTGACCGCTGCTCGCCCAGTTGGCGCCGGCGGACCGTCCCCGTCCCTGGCCTTGCCGTCCGCTGCTTCCAGCGGCCCACTCTGCGAATCTTCCGATGCCGGGCCGCGCTCCGGCCGGCGGCGGCCGGTGTTCGACGGTACCGGCCGGCGGGACCGCTCGCGCCGCTGCTCGGATCTCGCCGGTGCGCCGCCCGCGGTATTCGCCGTCAGGGCGTCGCCGTGGCGGCCGGCGTCGGGCTCGTCCACGGCAGCGGCGACGCACTGCCGAAATGCTCCGGCGCGAGCAACTGGGGCGGAGCCGCAGCGACCTGCGACCAGCGGACGGTGAGGATAGCCTTGGAGCTCTCAGGGAAGTTCTGGATCTCGATCCTGCCCGGGAACCACTTCTTGCCGATCAGTACGTGCTCGGAGTCGGTGCGAAGCTTCACGAGGTTATTGAGGGTCTTGGCGTAGAACTTCACCTCGAGCGGGATCGTACGGGTCTTGTCGAAGGTATAGGCGCGGTACACGTAGGCGGACGCTACCTGCGGGTTGGCTCCGGCGAGGACGACGTCGGTGCCCTCGTCGGCGATCTGCCAGAGCTTGAAGTCGTCGGCGATGAAACGGCTCAGATCCTCGTAGCTGATGCCGAGGTCGTCGATCGGTTCGCCGATCGCGATCGTCCTGACGTTCCCGCCCCGGCGCTCGGTTACGGTGCGCTCGGCGCCGCTGACTAGCGCCTCGAGTGCCGGGTCCTGCAACTGCAGGTACCAACGTGCCTCCTTCCCCGGCGCGAAGAAGGCGATCGCCCTGGTAGCGCGAGATCCTTTGTAGGTTTCGAGGGCGATCCCGATGTCGGCCCGCATCGTCGTCGGCGGCGTGTTCATGTCCTGCGCGCCGAGCAGGAGGAGACGCAGCGATTCGCTGTCGAGCGCCGCAGCGCTCCCGGCGACGGACATCAGCAGGCTCGTGACGACGGCGACCTTCCATACGGTCGTCGGCTTTACGCCTGGGCTGCGCATGTGTCTCCCCGATCCTGGTAGTGACCGCGCCTCGCGCTGCGCCGCCGTCATGCGACCCCGCGGTCCGCGTCCTCGCCGTGAGCGGCGCCTGGAGCAGTGCTGCTGATGCTCGGACTCCGCGGCGAAGAGCCCGAAGCGCGGCTGCTCACGGCCCGGCGGCCTTGAAGATCGAGCCGTCGGCCTTCTTGACCTTCGTCACATCGAGGCTGAAGCAAGCAGCGTTGCTCGACACGACTTGCACCGTGACTTGGCTCTGATTCTGCAGGAGGGCTGTGGTGACTCCCGTCGGCAGCTGGTTACTCGTGTTCTTGCCTTTGATCTTGATCTTGCCCTTACCGGTAGCGCCGCTGCTTAGCTTTGCTTGGGCGATGCCAGCGGCCGTCGCGTATTTGTCCGTGTAGACGTAATGTTTCTTCGCTGCCAGCTTCCAGCACGGCTTGCCGTTGCATGTCGCTCCCGCCCGTACGAGCGGGTACTGTCCCGCGAGCTGGTCGAGAGCGTCGTAGATGCAGAGCGCATAGGCGGTGGTGCCGGTCACCGGGTCGCCGAACTCTCCCGGGGTCACAGCCGCCTGCAGTTTGCCGAGCGTGACATCGAGCCGCTCCTTACCCGGCTTCTTTTCGTCGACCAGGAGACTGCCCTTCCCGGAAGCGATGCAGCCCTGGGCAGGTGCCATGCCGCAGGAGATGCCGGGCGTCGGTGTGGCAGTGGGCGTCGGCGGCGGCGGGCAATTGCTGTCGGCCGGGTAGTCGGCGGCGCCGTTGCCGTCGTTGTCGAGACCGACGCTGTCGGCGTCGAAAGGCAGGTCCTCCTGCTGGCTCGAGCAAGGGTCGGTCAACTGACTGAACATCGGATTGTAGTACGGCGGCGGCACGTTCTCGCCGTAGAGGGTCGGGAAGGGATCGGGAGCGCCGAGCGCGCCGGGCTGGTGGCAACCGGACGGCCCGCACGCCGTCACGCCGTTGGCGACGTGGACCAGGCGCAGACCATAGGAGGTGGCCTTCGGAAAGCCGCTCGTCGGCGAGGTCTCGCCGTAGTCCTGCCCGTGACAGCCGGCACAGCCGTAGCCGCCGCCCGGGCCGCTCCAGTAAGTCAATACGGGCTTGGTGCCACCGCCGTTCTGATGGCAGAGGTTGCAGGTGACGACGCCGAACCGGGTACGGTGCTGGAGGTGGAGCGGACCGTTGCCGCCCACGAAGCCCGTGTGGCATGACACGCAGCCGGTGCCGGAGCCGTTGTCGTACCACTTGTACGCATGCACGCTCGGCGTCCATAGCATCACTGTCAGGAGAGCGAGCGCGGCGCCGGCGGGTCGTGCGATCGACTTCACGGATGTCGCCGTTCTCGGTTCGAGTGCAATCATGAGCGTCCTCTGTTCAATGCGGATTCGAGCCAGCGGGGATTCGAGTCGGTACGGTGCGCCGTACCTCCGGCGCGGCCGATCCTTTCTTATCCGTTTCTTTCAAGTCAAGAGGATTTTACTGCCCGATGGTGATCTCGATCAGAACGTGAGCTGGTGGAGAGCAGGGGGCGATCGCACTCGTGCGCTCGCCTAGCCCCGTCTACTGAGCGAACTGCAGGGCCTTGGCCTTGCTGAACTGCTGCGCCGCCTCGTCCTCTCGGCCGAGCCGGCGCAGGATGTCGCCGAGGGCGTTGTAGGCTGCCGGGTTCGGTCGCTCCGCCAGCGAGCGCCGGTAGTTGTCGGCCGCCTCCTCGAGCTTTCCCTGTCCGGCCAGCGCTTCCGCCAGGTTGTTGTACGCCGGCGTGAACTTCGGGTCGGCGGTGATCGCCTTGCGGTACTCGGCGATGGCGGCGTCGGTGCGGCCGCGGCGAGTGAGCACGAAACCGAGCCCGTTGTGGGTTTCGGCGCTGGGCTGGCTAGCCAATGCCCGGCGATAGTGGGATTCCGCGCCCGCCAGGTCGCCGCTCTGTACGGCGACCACCGCCAGGTTGAGATGCGCCGAGGCACAGTTCGGATCGAGTGCGAGCGCCTTCTGGTACTGCGCCTGCGCCTCTTCCGTGCGTCCGAGCTTCCCGAGGACGAATCCGAGATCGCTGTAGATCTCGGCTTTGGGCTCGATGGCCAGCGAGGCCGAGAAGTGCTCGGCAGCCTCGTCGAACTTGCCGAGCTCGAGCAGCGCCAGCGCCAGGTTGTTGTGCGACTTGGCGTGCTTGGGATCGATGGCCAACGCCCGCTTGTACTCGTCGACGGCCTCGGCGCTGCGTCCGTCCTGGAAGAGCGTCCAGCCGAGGGCGTTGTGGAGATCGACATTGTCGGGGGCGACCTGCAACCCGCGGCGATAGGAACGCTCCGCCCCCTTGTAGTCGCCGGTGTTCTGGTTCGACAGGCCGGCGCGCAGGAACGAGTAGGCGTCGAGGAACTGCTCGCGGATCTCGGCGATGGCGTTGCCGGAGAGGTGGGAGAACTCGGGGATGTTCGCCGCTCGATCCGGCGAGGTGAAGCGTTCGAGCAGCACCGGCGGAGTGTCGTTGCCGTCATCGTCGATGTGGGTGAGGAAGAGCTGGGTGTAGGGTCCGTTCACCTTCGAGGAGAAGACGAGCCAGCGGCTGTTCGACGACCAGCTGTGCCAGGAGTTCATGCGGCTCGTGTTGTAGCGGAGGCGCCGCGCCTCGCCGCCGGCGGCGGGGATGATCCACAGCTCGCTGTCGGGCTGGAGCAGCATGTAGCTCTTCGACTTGGTGAACACGATCCACTTGCCGTCGGGCGAGTACTTCGGAAAGTAGTTGCTCATCCCGTCGTTCGACGCGCCTGCGATCGGCACCGGCGTGCCGCCCTTTCCGTCGTTGAACGGGAGTCGATAGAGGTCGTAGCGGAAGGGCTTCTTGTCGACGACGAACTCGGGCACGTCGTTCGCATCCACGACCGCGGCGTTCTGCTGCTCGAGGCGCTCGGCGCGGTAGGCGGTGGCGCGGGCGAACGCGATCTCGCTGCCGTCCGGGTTCCATACCGCGTTGGTCTGCACGTACTTCGGGTCGTCGGCGCCGGGCAGGGCGGAGAAGGTCTTGGCCTCGCGATCGTAGACCACGAGGATGCCCTTGATGGGGAAGAAGAGCTGCGAGATCATCAGCTCCGGGATGGCGACGAACACGGAGCGATCCTTGACCGTGCTGATTACGTAGCGTCCGGTCGGCGACACGCGCGACAGCAGGCCGAAGGTGAGCTCGCCGTCATCGCGCTTGTAGTCGGACCAGGTGATGATCTTGTCGTCGTCGAGCACCATGTGCGTGGCTACCGGAATGATGCTGTAGGCCCCCTTGTCGTTGCCGTAGTCGACGTCGAGCCCGAGGACGCTGCCGTTGTCGGAGAAGGAGTGGCAGTTGCCGCACACCGGCAGGTTCTGCAGCACGATCGGCGGTCCGGCCTCCTGATCGATGGTGCCGAAGCGCCAGCGGATCCGGGAGGGGTCCTTGACCGCGGTTAGGAACGGCAGCGGCACCTCGCGGTAGAAGAGCGCGTCGTCGACCGGATCTCTGGAAGTGCGGATGTGGACGCGCGCCGCCGAGAGCACGTTCCCTAGGCGCGCTTGGGCGACGCCGGCGACGATCACCTCGGCGTCGCGCTCGGCGCTGCGCCGCTTGACCTCGCGCCAGCGGTCCTCGCTCGGCCGCCAGCGCGGCTCGTCGACCGCTTCGCGCACCACCTCGTTGCCGGCGTCGTCGCGCACCACCACGTACCAGCGGTCGACGCCCGCGGTCTGGTCCTTCCAGATCACTGTCGGGGCGACGATCTCGGGCGGGAAAAGGGTTCCTTCCTGCGGATACGAGATCTGCAGCTGGGCCGTGGCCGCAGCGGCGCCGGCGACGATCGCCGCTGTGCCGGGTTCGCGATTGCAGCCGGCGAGGAACGGGGCATCCAGAAGCGTAAAAAAAAGAATGGCCGCGGTCGCGGCCCCTCGATCAGTCCTGAGCATGCATCCTAATCTACGCCTGGACGCGAGCTAACGGGAGTACGGCAAACGCTTCCGCTTCGCAGAGCAGCTCGGGCCGGCAGAGCGGCGCCTCGACCAGCGCATAGGGAAAGCCATCGAAGCCGCGCCGACGGCAGAGCTCGCGCAGCACTGGTGCATCTGCGGGGCGCTTCACATAGAGCACTGCGGATACCAGATCGGCGAAGGAAGCTCCCTGACCGGCGAGGAGGGTCTCGATGTTGCGCAGCATACGCTCCCCCTGGGCAGCGACGTCACCGAGGTGGACGGTCCGCCCGGCCTCGTCGATGCTCGCCGTACCGGAGACATGGAGGGCCACCTTGTTGACTCCGACCACCCGCAGACCGCGCGAGAAATCGGCGCCGTAGCTCCAGGCTTCGTTGAGCGTCGGTGTCGACATCCTGACGACGGTTAGCCGACGCGGCGAGCGCACTGCCTGCAGGCAGAGCGAGACGTCGTGCATGTCGGGGAACGGCGCTCCCTGCACGCCGGTGCTCGCCGGCCGCAGGTCGAGTCCCCGGCGCCGGAAGAACTCACGACGCGCGCGGTTCAGCGCATCGTAGTCGCGATCGATGTCGCGCAAGTGGATCCAGGTGCGGATGACGTCGCCGAACCCCATGCCGCAGCCGGCGAGCAAGCGTTCGGCAGCGTCGAACATGGCGAGCACCTGGGTGAAGGCGTCGTCGCCGGTACCGTAGATGTTGCTGCTGTAGAGCGACGTCTGCTCGCCGAGGCGAACCACGCGGGCAGCGGAGCGCGCACATCCCGGGCACCGACACGACGACTCGGCCGCGACGTCGCGCACCTCCCAGGCGTCGCGCCTGTGAGGGACCACTGCCGTGGCCGCGATCTCGAGCGCTCCCCCGGTCAGCGGTGCCTGCCCGATGAACGCCGGAGCCGGAGCATCGGCGTCGCGACCGAATTCCGCCAGGACGCGCGCCCGCACGTCGAGCACCTGCGGCAGGTCGCGCCCGATGTCACGGACGAAGATCGTCTCGGCGGTCACATCCCGAAACGACGCCTGCTCGTCGACAAGGCGCGTCGCCAACAACCGATAGGCGGCTTCGGCTGCGACGGCCGGTTCGAGCGACGACGGTACCTCCGGGCGGCAGAGGATCGTCAGCTCGTCGGCCTCCGGTCCAGCGAAGCGCCGGAGGCCAGCCGAGCTGCGACGCGGAGGTTCTCTCACCCCCGCGTCGCAGCTCCTATGACTACTGATCGCGACCGCGCTATGGGCACTCGATCCAATTGAGTCCCATATGGTTGAGCGTCAACGCCGACTGCGGCGGCAGCGGTATGTTGTCTTTTATGCAGTTGAAGTGGCCGCCGTTCGGCGCGTACGGCGGGTTGGGAAACGCCACCATCCCTATATCGCCGGCAAGCGCAGCAAATATGCCCCCTGGTGGATTGCCGCCGTTGCCCCCCAGGGAGTTACGTCTGATCATATTGTTGTCCGGCGCCGATTGGGTCACTGGTGGGTTGCTACCACAGTCGAATCCCGATCCATCCACGGCGATGCACCAGTCGAGTATGGCGACCCCCACGAAGTCGTGGTTCTCGATCACGTTCTTCTCGAGGGTGACCCTGTCGACCCCCAGTATCAGGACGCCGACACCCGACGGCAGGGCCGCCGGCATCGACCACGGCGGCGCATTGTTCGGCAGGTTGTTGTTGTAGATGCGGTTGCTCTTGATGACCCAGTCGCCGTCGCCGCCGACCGGCGGGAGGCCGGCTGCATTCGGATGGTAGAGGCCGACGCCCACTACGTTGTCGTGGATGTCGTTCTTCTGCACCTTTACTTTCTTGGAGACCGTGATCTCGAGGCCGGTTGGGCTCGTCGCCAGCTCGTTGCCAAGGACGCGGACATCCTCTGACGCCTCGACCCACAGCGCTGCGTCCAGCGAGCCGTAGGCCACGTTCTTCTTCACGCTGCCCTTCGCCGAGAGGGTCGGCCAGATACCGACTTCCAGGTTGTTGATCGACTCGTTGCCCTCGATCTTGTACTTCTTCACGTGCTTCAGCCAGATGCCGTTGTTCGAGAAGCCCTCGACGGTAAAGCCCGCGATCGTCACCCCGACTATATCCGGATCGCTTACATTGGCGGGCTCGACGACGATGCCGCTCGACTGGCCCGGTCCCGGCAGGATGCGCACCTTGATGCCCTTTTTGAGCTTGCTGGCGGCGATCAACTTCAGCGGCTTGGTGATGTGGACCGCGGCCCCGGCGGTAGCTGCAGGCTCCGTGTAGTCGCCCGGCATGACCTTGACTGTGTCGCCGGCATTCGCGGCGTCGACTGCCGCCTGGATCGAATCGCCGGGGTTCACGATGTGCGTGGCTGCCTCTGCGATTCCGGGAGCCAGTGACGCAGGCAGGCCGATCGCGAGAGCCAACGCCGAGAGCAAGTGGACTGGCTTCATTTGTAGTTCCTCCGGGTGCGGTTCGAGGATACCGCTTGGGGTGGGTGCAGACTGCGGGACTTTAGACAGTCGGCGGCTACGTAGTCAAGACAATTCTGATGCCACGGCACATGCTGCGTGCTTGCGGTCTCGTCGAGCAGCCTGCTCGGGGCCGGTGCGTGCCCGTCTGCTGCAGCATGAGCTATGGCGTCGCAGCCCGGCCGGAGAGTGCCTAGCGCGGTTCCGTCTTCGCGTCGGAGAGTGCGGTGCGGAGGGCGCGCGCCACTGCCGCCGGGTCGGGGGCATCGAGGATGGCGCGAACGACGGCGACGCCGCGAGCGCCGGCGCCGCGTACGGCTGCCGCCGTTGCGGCGTCGATGCCGCCGATGGCGATGACGGGACGTTCCGTGCGCGTCGCGGCCTCGGCGATAGCTGCGACACCGAGCGGGGGGCCGTAGGATGCCTTCGACGGGGTCGGGAACACGGGGCCGAGGATGACGTAGTCGGCGCCCTCGCCGGCGGCGCGCGCAGCTTCGCCGGCAGCGTGCGTTGAGCGGCCGATCCATGCGCTCGCTCCGAGCAGGCGGCGCGCGACGGCGATCGGGAACGACGCCGCCGGCAGGTGGATACCGTCGGCGGCGACGGCGAGCGCGACGTCGATGCGGTCGTTGACGAGGAGCGCCGCGCCGTGGGCGTGCGTGAGCGTCCGCAGCTCGCGGGCCGCGGCGAAGAGCGCGCCGCCGCCGGCGCGTCGGTCGCGGAGCTGGACCGCGTCGACGCCGGCGGCGAGTGCGGCGGTAACGGCGCCGCGCCGCGCCGCAGCCTCCTCGACGTCGACGATCAGCATCACGCGCGGCGCGCGCACCGTCGCCGCGCCGGCCGTCATTCGATGAGTCCGGTCAGCGGACTCGAGGCGGTGGCGTAGAGCTTGCGAGCGATGCGCCCCGCCTTGAACGCCTTGCGCCCCGCTGCGACCGCGAGCCGCATGGCTTCGGCCATGAGGAGCGGGTCGGCGGCGCCGGCGATCGCGGTGTTCATGAGCACGGCGTCACAGCCGAGCTCGAGCGCCACGGCGGCGTCCGATGCCGTGCCGACGCCGGCGTCGACGATCACCGGCACCTTCGCCTGCTCGAGGATGATGCGCAGGTTGTAGGGGTTGCGGATGCCGAGGCCCGAACCGATAGGCGCCGCGAGCGGCATGACCGCGGCGCACCCCATTTCTTCGAGGCGCTTGCACGCTACCGGGTCGTCGGTGACGTAGGGCAGCACCCGGAAGCCTTCGGCGACTAGCTGTTTCGCCGCCGTGAGCGTCGCCGCGACGTCGGGAAAGAGCGTGCGCTCGTCGCCGATCACCTCGAGCTTCACGAGATCGCCGACGCCGGCGTCGCGCGCCAGGCGGCAGGTGCGGATGGCGTCCTCGGCGGTATAGCAGCCGGCCGTGTTCGGCAGGATCGTGTAGCGCTTGGGGTCGAGGTGGTCGAGGAGGTTCGGCGCCTTCGTATCGGTGATGTTCACGCGCCTGACGGCGACAGTGACGATCTCGGCTCCCGAGACCTCGACCGCTTTGCGGGTCTCCTCGAAGTCCCGGTACTTGCCGGTGCCGACGATGAGACGGGACGTGTAGTGCTTGCCCGCGAGGACGAAAGGATCTTGCACGGCGTGCTCCTTGGCGCTGCGGCTCAGCCGCCGCCGACGAAATGGACGATCTCGACGCGATCACCGGCGGCGAGGCGGCGCGCCTCGTACGAGCCGCGCGGAATCACCTCTTCGTTGACCTCGACGGCGACGCGCGCGGCGGCGACGCCGAGGCGTGCGAGGAGAGCGGCGACCGTCGCCGGCTCCGGCAGCTCGTACGGCTCGCCGTTGACGATGAGAGGCGGTGGTGACGACATCGAGCTCCGAGCGTGCCACGTCGGCGCCGCCCGCGCAAAATCCGCTGCGGCGGCGCCGCAACCTTTACAAGGCGCCGACCCTGGGCTACGAGGTCCGCTCTTCGTTCTCCGACCCGCGACGATACTCCAGATGGGAACCGAGCTGCAGGCGAGGCCGACCGTCGCCGCAATCGACGGGCGCGCGCTCGCCGACAACTTTGCCGAGCTCGGACGCATTGCGAGCCCTGCCGGGGTGCTGCCGGTGGTGAAGTCCGACGCCTACGGCCATGGACTGGCGCTCGTCGGCCGCATGTTGCGCGATGCCGGCGCCGAGCGCTTCGCAGTCGCTACCGCTGCCGAGGGGCGCGAGCTGCGCGCCGCCGGCGTGCAGGGAACGATCGTGGTGCTCGGCGGCGTTTATCCGGCCGACTACGCGACGGTCGTGGAGTCGCGCCTGGCGCCGGTCGTCTGGGAGGCGGAGACGCCGCGCGCCCTGGCGGCGCTGGCGCGCGCCGCCGATCGCGTCGTGTCGCTCCACGTGAAGGTCGACACCGGCATGAGCCGGCTCGGCGTCGCCCCGGCGGCCGCGAGCGATCTTCTCGCCGGCCTCGGCAAGATGGACGGGGTCACGGTCGAAGGGCTGATGACGCACTTCGGCAACGCGGAGAACGTCGACGGACCCGAGACCCGGCGCCAGCTGGCGCGCTTCACCGAGCTCGTGCGCGCCCTCGAGGCGGCGCGCCTGCGTCCGCGCTTCGTCCATGCGGCGAACAGCGCCGCGACGCTGGTTGCGCCGGAAGCGCGCTTCGACCTGGTGCGGCCCGGAATCGCGCTCTACGGCGTCCATCCGTCGCTCGAGCTCCGCGACCGGGCGCGGTTGCGGCCGGTGATGCGCTTCGTCACGCGGGTGATCGCGCTGCGCCGGATCGCGGTCGGCGACGCGGTCGGCTACGGCGCGACCTTCGTGGCCTCGCGTCCGAGTCTCATCGCGACGCTCCCGGTCGGATACGCCGACGGCTATCCGCGGGCGCTCTCGAACCGGGCCTGCGTGCGCCTGCGTGGCGCCCGCGTGCCGATCGCCGGGCGCGTCTGTATGGATCAGACCATGATCGACGTGACCGACGTTGCGGGGGTCGCGATCGGCGACGAGGTCGAGCTCTGGGGGCGCGACTTGCCGGTAGCGGAGGTCGCGGCGAGCGTCGACACCATTCCCTACGAGCTCGTGGCCCGCGTCGGCGCCCGCGTTCCGCGAGTCGCGGCCGAGCAATAGCAGGAGGCATGCATGGCACGCATCGCGCGCGCGCTCGTGAGCGTCAGCGACAAGACGGGGCTGGAAGGTCTGGCGCGCGCTCTCGCGGCGCGCGGCGTCGAGATCCTGTCGACGGGGGGGACGGCGAAGGCGCTCGCCGGCTGGGGCATCGCCGTCACCGCGGTCGGCGACTACACCGGGCAGCCGGAGATCCTCGACGGCCGCGTGAAGACGCTGCACCCGAAGATCCACGGCGGCATCCTCGGCATCCGCGGTGCTGCGCAGCACCGAGCTGAGATGGAGCGCTTCGCCATCGGTCCGATCGACATGGTGGTGGTAAACCTCTATCCGTTCGAGCAGGTCGTCGCGCAGCCGAAGACGAAGCTCGCCGAGGCGATCGAGAACATCGACATCGGCGGACCGGCGATGGTGCGCTCGGCGGCGAAGAACCATGCCGACGTGACGGTCCTGACGGATCCCGGCGATTACGAGGCAGTGATGGCCGAGCTCGCGCGCGACGGTGAAGTGTCGGCGGCGACCAATCGCCGCCTGGCGCAGAAGGCGTTCGCGCTGACGGCGCGCTACGATGCGGCGATCGCCGACTACCTCGCGACGACGACCGGCGACGAGCGCTTCGCGCCGACCGCGCGGCTCGTCGGCGTCAAGGTGCAGGACCTGCGCTACGGTGAGAATCCGCACCAGCGGGCGGCGTTCTATCGCGACGCGACCCCCGTCGACGAGCCGTCGGTGACCGGCGCCCGCCAGCTCCAGGGCAAGGAACTCTCGTTCAACAACCTCGTCGACGCCAACGCCGCGCTCGAGCTGGTGAAGGAGTTCAGAGTGCCGGCGGCGGTCGCGATCAAGCACACCAATCCCTGCGGGGTCGCCGTCGCCGCCGAGCTCGTCGACGCCTTCACCAAGGCCCGCGCCTCCGATCCGGTGTCGATCTTCGGCGGCATCGTCGCCGTGAACCGCGTGCTCGATCGCGCCACGGCCGAGGCGATGCAGGACCTCTTCCTCGAGGTCGTGATCGCGCCGCGTCTCGCGCCCGCGGCCATCGAGGTGTTCCGGTCGTCGAAGAAGCTAGCCAACGTCCGCGTGCTCTCGCTCGACATGGACGAGGAGGTCGATCTCTTCGAGGCCGCCCGCGAGGCGTGGCGCGGGCCGGCGGGGCGGAGTCGCGACGTGAAGCGCGTCGTCGGCGGCTTCCTCGTGCAAGACCGGGACCTCGCCGAGGTCGACGTCACCTCCTGCGCGGCGGTGACGGCGCGCGCCCCCTCGGCCGACGATCTGGCGGCGCTCGATTTCGCCTGGCGCGTCTGCAAGCACGTGAAGTCGAATGCGATCGTCGTCGCGAGCCGCGAGCAGGTGCTCGGCGTCGGCGCCGGTCAGATGAGCCGGGTCGACGCGGCCCGCCTGGCCGTCATGCGCGCCGGCCAGGCCGGGCTGGCCACGACCGGCGCCGTCGCCGCGTCGGATGCGTTCTTCCCGTTCCGCGACGGCCTCGACGTGCTCGCGGCGGCAGGCGTGCGCGCCGTCATCCAGCCCGGCGGCAGCGTTCGCGACGGCGAGGTGATCGCCGCGGCCGACGAGCACGGCATGACGATGATCCTGACCGGACAGCGCCACTTCCGGCACTAGGGGCGGACTCCGGGGCCATGCGGATCCTGATGGTCGGCGGCGGCGGTCGCGAGCATGCACTGCTCTGGAAGCTGGCGCAGAGCGCGCGGCGGCCGGAGCTCTTCTGCGCCCCGGGCAACGCCGGCACGGCGGAGCTGGCGGAGAACTGCAACGTCGCCGCCGGCGACATCGCCGGACTCGTCGCGCTCGCCGCGGCCCGCGACGTCGATCTCACCATCGTCGGGCCCGAGCTGCCGCTCACCGCGGGCATCGTCGATGCGTTCGCCGCCACGGGCCGGCGCATCTTCGGCCCCAGCCGCCGCGCCGCCGAGCTCGAAGGCAGCAAGGCATTCATGAAGACGCTGCTGGCGCGCCTCGGCGTGCCGACGGCGGCGCACCGCACCTTCGACGACCATGCCGCAGCCCGACGCTACCTCGACGAGATCGGCGCGCCGGTGGTGCTCAAAGCCGACGGCCTCGCGGCGGGCAAGGGCGTGCTCGTCTGCGACGACCTCGCAGCCGCGCGCGCCGGCCTCGACGAGATCATGGTGCGCCGCGCTTTCGGCGCCGCCGGCGCGCGGGTGGTGATCGAGGAGTTCCTGCCCGGCGAGGAGCTGTCGTTCATGGCGCTCACCGACGGCACCACGGTGGTGCCGCTGGCGTCGTCGCAGGACCACAAGCGCGTCGGCGACGGCGACACCGGGCCCAACACCGGCGGCATGGGCGCCTACTCGCCGGCACCGGTGCTCACGCCGACGCTCGAAGCCGAGGTGATGGAGACGATCGTGCACCCGGTCGTGGCCGGGCTCGCCGCTGCCGGCATCGTCTACCGCGGCGTGCTCTATGCCGGACTCATGGTCGTCGACGGCCGGCCGCGGGTGCTCGAGTTCAACGTCCGCTTCGGCGATCCGGAGTGCCAGGTGCTGATGATGCGGCTGCGCTCCGATCTCGTCGATCTCGTCGAGGGGGCGGTAACCGGCGGGCTCGCGGGCTGCCGGCCGGCCTGGGATCCGCGTCCGGCGGCGGGGGTCGTGCTCGCCGCCGAGGGCTATCCCGGAGAGCCGGTGACGGGCGACGTGATCAGCGGCGCCGTCGGCCGGGCGGCTTCTACCGAGCGCGCGCTCTTTCACGCCGGCACCGCCCGCCGGGGCGCCGCGGTGGTGACGCGCGGCGGCCGGGTGCTCACCGCCTGCGCCCTCGGCGCCGACTTGGCTGGCGCGATCGCCAACGCCTACGAGGTCGTCGCCAGCGTCGGCTTCCGCGGCATGCACTACCGTAGGGACATCGGACATCGCGCGCTGGCGCGGGCGCAGAGCCCGCCGGCGGCTCGGGAGGGCGAATGAAGACGACCGGGAAGGCGAAGGGGCGGACCAAGAAGGCGCCGGCGGCGGCGCGGGTCGCGATCCTCATGGGGAGCGACAGCGACTGGGGCGTCATGAGCGCGGCGGCGGACCGTCTCGCGGGCTTCGGCGTCGCGTATGAAGCGCACGTGCTCTCGGCCCATCGGTCGCCGCAGGAGACGGCGCGCTTCGCGCGCGAGGCAAAGCGGCGCGGCCTCGGTGTCGTCATTTGCGGCGCCGGCGCCGCTGCCCACCTCGCCGGCGCCGTGGCGGCGCAGACGACTCTTCCCGTCCTCGGCGTGCCGCTCGACGCCTCGGGGCTAGGCGGCCTCGATGCGCTCCTCGCCACCGTGCAGATGCCCGCCGGCATTCCGGTCGGTACGCTCGCCATCGGCAGGGCGGGCGCCGAGAATGCCGCGATCCTGGCCGTCCAGATCCTGGCCCTCACCGAGCCGGGTCTCGCCGAGGCGCTCGAAGGCTACAAGGCCGGACTCGCGGCGGGCGCTGCCGAGAAGGACCGGCGGCTCCAGGGCGCGATCGCCAAGCGCGGACGGTGAGCGGGGGCGGTGCATTACCGCGCGGCCCGGCTCCGGCGGCCGCGACGGCGACTGCGGCGGGGCCAACCGCAGCATACCGGTCGACGGCGGTGCCAGGTGCTTCCAGGACGTTCGGGGATCTGGTAGCGGGGCCGAGCGCGTCGCGTGCGGCCAGCGCCCATTCCAAAGGAGAAGACCCGGAACTTCGCCGGTGAGCACGGCTCGGGCTATCCGACGCCGCTCGGTCGGAGAAAGGCACGATGACATACGAGCTCTCGAGCGGCGCTGTCACTGCCGGGGGCGTCGCCCCCCGCGCGACCGTCTAGACGTAGAGCCGAATCATCGAGAAGCCGAGGAGGAAAGAGATGCCGGTTACCAACCTCGACCGCTTCGTCCGCCTGAACGTCGTCGGTCTCTTCTGGGGCTTCGTCGTCGTCGGGACCCTCTTCTTCCTCGTTCCCGACGGCGTCGTCGCGTTCACTGACCGCGTCGGCGCCTGGTTCGGCGATTTCCCGCAGGCGCCGCAGACCGGATTCCGTCTCTGGCTCTCGTTGACCACCGGCTACATGGTGCTCGTGAGCCTCCTCGCCTACCTGATCCAGCGGGACATCCACGGCAATCGCAGCCTGCTCCTCGTGCTCGCGGCCGGGAAGCTCACGAGCAGCGTCACCTGCCTCCTTTTCTACATGTTCTCGCTCGCTGCCTTCGGCTACCTGCTGAACTTTCTCGTCGACGGCAGCATCGTGCTCAACTGCCTGCTGCTCTATCGCCTCCTCGATCCGAGCCGCCGCCGCCCGGGTTTCCCGCGCTGGCTCGAGCGCGGCGGGCGCGGCCGCTCGATCCTGACCGGGGTCCTGGCTACCATGCTTCCCGACGCCGCCGACGAGAAAGGCGCCGGCGGCGCCGAGTCGGCCGATTTCGCAGAGGACGTCCTCGACTACCTGCGCGGATTCGGACCGGCGGCGCCGCGCGCACTGGTGCCGGCGCTGCTTACGATCGAGTACGGCACCATCCTCTGGTTCGGGACGCTGCGGCCCTTCACGCGGCTCGACGCTGCCGAGCGCGAGCGCTACCTGCGCGGCTTCGAGAACAGCCGGTTCTATCTCCGCGAACGCGTGCTGTTCCCGATCCGCCTCCTGGCGACGACCCTCTTCTATTCGCGGCCGGAGCAGGAGGCGGTGACGGGCTACGAGCGGCCGCGGATCGACCGCTCCGGCGCGGCGGTGCAGCCGTGAACCATCTCGACGGCGCCGCGGCTACGAGCGACGTCCGGCGGGCCGTTGACGTCGTCGTCATCGGGACCGGCGCCGGCGGCGCCGTCGCCGCAGCGACCCTCGCCGAAGCGGGCGCCCGGGTACTGCTGCTCGAGGAGGGCGCCTACCATCGCACCGAGGAGTTCTCCGGACACCCGCCCGAGATGCTGACGCTCCTCTACCGGAACCGGGGCCTCACGGCGACGCTCGGGACGCCGGTGATCGGGGTTCCCCTCGGCTGCGCGGTCGGCGGCACCACCACCGTCAACAGCGGCACCTGCTATCCCGCCCCCGACTACGTCCTCGAGCGCTGGGTCCGCGACGAGGGGCTCGGCGATCTCGCGCCGCCGCTCATGGCGCCGCGCTTCGCAGAGGTGAGCCGGCGCATCGGAGTGACCCCGGTGCCCGAGGAGTTGCTCGGGCCGAACGCGCGGCTCTTTCGCAAGGGCGCCGAGGCGCTCGGCTTCGCCGGCGCGCCGATCCCGCGCAACGTCAAGGGCTGCAAGGGCACGGGCGTCTGCGCCTTCGGGTGCCCGACCGGTGCCAAGCAGTCGATGAACCTGAGCTACGTGCCCGCGGCGCTGGCGGCGGGTGCCGAGTTGGTGACGCGCGCCCGGGCCCGGCGGCTACTGTCCGACGGCAATCGGATCTGGGGCGTCGAGGCGAGCCTGCTCGACGCCAAGGGCCAGCCGACCGGGCGCACGCTGCGAGCCCTGGCGCGGGCGACCGTGGTCGCCGTCGGCGCCTTCTACACGCCGGCGCTGCTGCGCACGAGCGGCGTGCGCCATCCGCTGCTGGGTCGCAACCTCCGCATCCACCCGGCCGCCCGGGTCGGCGCCATGTTCGCCGAGCCGGTCAAGGGGTGGATCGGCGTCCCCCAGAGCTACCACGTCTCGCAGTTCGAGCGCGAAGGCATCTTCATCCAGGGGATCTTCGCCCCGCCCGGCGTCGAGGCGCCGAGCATTCCCGGCATCGGCCGCGAACATCGCGAGCGCATGCGCCGCTTCTCCCACCTCGGATCGTTCGGAGCCCTGATCTCGGAGTCCGGTTCGGGCCGAGTAGTCACGGTGCCCGGCGGGCAGCCGCTGGCGCTCTATTCGCTGTCGCCGCCGGACTGCCGTCGGCTGGCGCGGGCCATTTCGTTGACCGCACAGGTATGGTTCGCAGCCGGGGCTACGGAGGTTTTCACCAGCGTGCGCAGCCGGCCGGTCCTGCGCTCGATGGCCGAGGCGCGCGATTTCGGCGACCGGGCCGTAGGCGCCAAGTACTTCGATGCGATGGCGTTCCACCCGATGGGGACGGCGCGGATGTCTGCCGATCCGGCGCGTGGCGTCGTCGACGGCTCGGGGCGTGTCCACGGCTACGAGGGTCTCTACGTTGCCGACGCCGCCGTCCTGCCGTCGTCGACGCGGCGCAATCCGCAGCTCACGATCATGGCGGTGGCGACCAAGATCGCGGCAGACCTGGCGGCGTCGGGCTGAATGCGGGTCCGACCGCCGGATCTCAGGCGGGATAGGTCGTGATCTCGGTCGCCTTGATGGTCACCCAGAACGTGCCGCCGCGGTCGAGCTCCAACTCGGCAGCGGCGGCGCGCGTGACCTCGGCCACCAGCGGGAACGGCACGGCGAGATGGACACGCACCCGGGTACCCTCGTCGTCGATGGCGACCACGGCGCCCGCGAACACGTTGCGCGGGCTGCCTTCGGGGCGGCGGCGATGGAGGGCGACGGCGCGCGGATGGACGACGACGAAGACCTCGCCCGGATCCGCGTCCGGCACCGTCAGCGTGACGCCGTCGGCGAGGACTACCGTATCGGCGTGCGCGCGACCGCGCAGCCAGTTGACGCCGACGAAATCGGCGACGTAGCGCGAGCGCGGCCGGGCCGTCACGTCGAGCGGGTTCCCCGACTGCACGACGCGCCCGTGCTCGAGCACGATCAGGCGGTCGGCGAGCGCGAGCGCGTCGATCGGATCGTGGGTCACGAGCAGGCGGATGCCGGCGAACGACGCCAGATGGCGACGGAGCTCGCGGCGCACCTCGGTGCGCGTCGCCACGTCGAGGGCGGTGAGCGGCTCGTCGAGCAGCAGGAGGCGCGGCTGCACGGCGAGCGCGCGTGCGAGCGCCACGCGCCGCGCCTGTCCGCCGGAGAGGGCGGCCGGCAGCGCCGACGCCATGGCGGCGAGATCGAAGCGTGCGAGCCATTCGCGGGCGCGGCTGCGAGCCGCCGGGCGCGAGCTCCCCGTGAAGCGGAGTCCGGCGGCGACGTTATCGAGCACCGTCAAGTGCGGGAAGAGAAGTGCTTCCTGGAAGACGATGCCGAGATGGCGCCGCTCCGGCGGCAGCCACTCGCCGCTTGCCGTGTCCGCGAAGACGGTGCCGTCGAGGACGATGCGCCCGGTGGCGAGCGGCGCCAGCCCGGCGATGGCGCGCAGTACGGTCGTCTTGCCGGCGCCGCTCGGCCCGACGAGGGCTACGACCTCGCCGCCGGCGACCTCGATGCGGACGTCGAGGTCGAGGCGGTCGAAGCGCACGGCGAGGGCGGCATCGAGGCCCATGTCAGGATCCGAGCCAGCGCCGGCGGAGGCCGATCAGCACCGCCAGCGATACCGCCAGCAGGGCGAGGCTCAGCGCGAAGGCGGCCTCCGGCTGGGTTTCGAGCGCCAGGTAGACGGCGAGCGGCAGTGTCTGCGTGCGCCCCTCGACGTTGCCGGCGAAGGTTATGGTGGCGCCGAACTCGCCGAGCGCGCGCGCCCAGGCGAGGACCGCGCCGGCGCGCAACGAGGGGCGGATCAGGGGCAGCGTGACGCGTCGGAACACCGTCCAGGGCGATGCCCCGAGCGTGCGGGCGACGTCCTCGAGCCGCCGGTCGACCGAGCGCAGGGCGCCCTCCAGCGTGAGGACGAAGAACGGCATGGCGACGAAGGTCTCCGCGAGCGTCGCCCCGGCGACGGTGAACGGGAGGCGGATGCCGAACCAGGCGTCGAGCCAGGCGCCGACGAGGCCGCGGCGCCCGAAGACGACGAGGAGGGCGACGCCGGCTACGACCGGCGGCAGTACGATCGGGAGCGTCGTTACGGCGCGCAGCAGGCGCCTGCCGGGAAAGCGCGTCCGCGCCTGGACCCACGCCAGCGGCAGGCCGAACACGACGGAGAGGGCGGTCGCCGCGAGCGAGCAGACGAGCGAGAGCCGGAGCGCGCTCACCACCGGCGGCGCCCGCAGCTCGTCGACGAGCGTCGCCAGCGGCGCGCGCCAGACGAGGCCGGCGAGCGGCAGCGCGAAGAAGGTCGCCGCGATCCCGGCGAGGAGGCCGACGGCGAGCGGCGGCCGCCGGCGATGGCGCGATGTCGGAGAGGATGGAATCCGGACCGGATAGCACGAACGGCGTCGAACGCCGCGACCTGGCCTCACCCTCCTTCGGGTTCCGACAGCCAGCGGGCGAGCGTCTGCCGCGAGATGCCGAGCCGCCGGGCGGTGATCACTTTGTTGCCGCCGCAGAGCGCCAGGACCCGGGTTACGTAGGCGAGCTGCAAGTCCTCGATGGTTCGGATCTGGTCGCTGTGCTCCGGCAGCCGCGACGCTTCCGCGAGCGCGCGGCGCTGGACCTGGCCGAGCGCGTCGGCCTGGACGATCGGGCCGTCGCTCATGACCGCTGCGCTCGAGATCGCCGCCTTCAACTCGCGCACGTTGCCCGGCCAGGTGTGGAGCTGCAGGAGTGCTGTTGCCTCGGCGCTGAAGCCGTCGAGGCGCTTGCGATACCGGCGTCCGTAGTGCGCGAGGAAATGACTGGCGAGGGCGAGGACGTCGCCGTCGCGCGCCCGCAGCGGCGGCAGCGTGACCGTGACGCCCGCGAGCCGGTAGAAGAGGTCGCGGCGGAAGCCGGGCTCCTGCTCGAGGTCGCGATGGGTCGCCGCGACGACTCGGCAGTCGACGCTCAGGAGTTTCGTCCCGCCGACCCGGCGGAACTCGAAGCACTCGAGGAAGCGCAAGAGCTTGGCCTGGGCCGGGGTGGGGAGGTCGCCGATCTCGTCGAGGAACAGCGTGCCGCCGTCGGCGAGCTCGACGAGCCCGCGCTTCTGTTCGCGGGCGTCCGAGAAGGCTCCGCGCTCGTGGCCGAAGAGCTCGCTCTCGACGAGTGATTCCGGGATGGTCGAGCAGTTGAGCTCGACGAACGGGCCCTTGGGCCGCGCCGACGCCCGGTGCAGTGCCCGGGCGGCGAGCTCCTTCCCGGTGCCCGTCTCGCCGAGGAGCAGCACCACCGGAACCGGCTGCCGAGCGATCTTCTCGAGGCGTAGCCACGCTGCCTGCATTGCCGCGCTTGCGAACACTGCTTCGCTCTCGGGGGCGATGCGCTGAGCGCTGTAGTAGTCGACGCGGCGCTCGAGCTCGTCGGTGCGCAGCGCATTCTGGACCGCGGCGAGGACCTCTTCGAGATCGAAGGGCTTCTTGATGAAGTCGAAGGCCCCGAGCCGCAGCGCCCGGACGGCGCTGTCGAGATCGCCGTGGGCCGTGATGACGATGGCCTTCAAGGTCGGATGGCGCGCCCGTGCGGCCGCGAGCACCTGCAAGCCGTCCATGTCGCCGAGCCGGACGTCGACGACGAGGCAGTCGGGCGGTTCGCGCTCGAGCTGGAGCAGCGCCGCGGCGCCCGAGGGTGCGGCGGCGACGGCGTAGCCCGCACCCTCGAGCGCCATGCGCAGCGAGCGGCAGATCAGCTCTTCGTCGTCGACGACTAGGACGGAGCGGCGCATGGAGCCTCTCGGCCGGGGAGCTCGACGGTGAAGATCGTCCCGCCTTCGGCGCGGTCGATCGCCTCGATCCGCCCGCCGTGCTCGCGGACGATGTTGCGGCTTACGGCGAGCCCGAGGCCGTTGCCGTGGCGCTTGGTCGTGAAGAAAGGATGGAAGAGCCGTTCCCGGTCGCTCGCCTTGATGCCGGTTCCGTGGTCGCGCACGTGGAGCTGCAGGCGGCCGTCGACTACGACCGTCTCGATCTCCACCGTCGCACCCTCCGGCGACGCTTCGCAGCCGTTCACGAGGAGGTTGACGATCACCTGCCGCACGAGGTCCGGATCCATGACCCAGAGGACGTCGCGGGGAACGGAAAGGATGCGGATCGAATGTCGCTGTGCTGCCGGCGCGTGTTCCACGGCGTCGACCGCCTCGCCGACCACTCGCCGCACCGATACCGGCCGCATCTGCGCTTCGAGCGGGCGTGCATAGTGGACGAGGCGGCGCACGATACCCTCGACCCGGGCCAGCTCGCGCTCCATGTCGAGGAGCTCGCGCGGCAGTCGCTCGGGAGGGAGCGGCGTGCGCCGTAGCGCTTGCAGCATGCCCTTGACGCCAGCCAGCGGATTGAGCGTCTCGTGCGCGATCTCCGAGGCGATCTCGCCGAGCTCCGAGAGCTTCTCGGCTTGCTGGAGCGCGCGCTCCTGGTCGCGGACGCGGGCTAGGAGCGCGCCGACGTGCGCCGCCAGGGTGCCGAGCTCGTCCCCCGCGACCTCGATGCGATCGACCACGCCCGACGAGCCGAGCCGCAGGGCGAGCTGGTAGATCGGCGCCGTCACGTAGCGCGAGAGCGCGAATCCGAGCAGCAACGACAACAGCCCGCCGAGCCCCGTGAGCCACAGCACGCGGCTGCGTGCGGCCTCGATCGCGATCCCCGCCTGCGCTCGCCGCGCGCTCATGTCCTCGGCGGCGCGGCGCGCGAGGAGGCGGCCGTCGGCGAGCAATCGCTCCGCATCGTCGGCCATCGCCACGAGCTGTAGCCGCGCCGCCGCGGGGTCGAGATGGGCGAGCTCGTCGAAGCCGGCGGTGTAGGCCGCATAGTCGGCCTCCAGCCGATCGAGGATTGCCTGTTCTTCGTCGGTGCGGACGAAATCGCGCATCGCCGCGAGCCAGGTCGCGAACTCCCGGCGGTGCGGTTGCACGGCCACCCCGGTGTCGGGGCTCCCGCGGAGCAGCGACTCGGCGATCCGATTCTTCTCGTCGACCAGAGCTTCGAGTCGGGACGAGAGCTCGATGCCTTCGATGCTGCGCTCGGCCAGCCGCGCCGCGGCCTGCTCGGCACCGCCGACGGAACGTTGCATCCACCAGGCCGAGAACATCACCGCCGCGATGACGGCCGCGTACCCGAGCATGAGGCGGTGGGCGAGACCGTGCCGCACGAAATCCGACAATAAGCGCCGGGTGTTCGCTCCGACAAGTGGGGTGGCAGGCGTTTTCGAGCCCTCTTTCGCGAGTTGAGCCTTGCACGATCCGTGCACGGCGCCGGTACCGGCGGCGCGTGCCGCATCCGCAGGCGCTGCAACATTCTGGACCTGCGCTGTCGCATCCTGGACGTCCGGGCGCGGGCCGCGTGCGCTCGGCGCGACCCTGGCGCGGGCATGGTTCGTGCTGTCCGCGGATGTCGATGCAGATGGTGATGATCATGTTTCGGAGCTCTCTCGAAGCGGACGTACTCGACATCCTCCGCGCCGCCGCGGTTCCCGGGTACACGGACGTCCATCGCGTGCTCGGCGCCGGAGAGAGCGGCGTCCGCTTGGACTCCTTCGAGCAGCCCGGCTCCAATTCCCTGGTCGTGACCGCGCTCGCGGAGCGCGATGCGTCCGTGCTCGTCGAGCGGCTACGGGCGTTCCGCGACGATGCGTCGCGGCGCCGTCGCGGTGCGGGCGTGCCGCTGCGCGTCTTCGTCCTGCCGTGCCGTCAGGCGCTCTGAGGGGTCAGCCGCATGCCGAGCTTCGCCATCCGCAATCCCCACCTGATCATCGTCGGCGCTCTGATCACGGTGCTGCTCGGTCTCACGGCGCTGGTGCAGATGCCGGTCGACGTCTTCCCGAGCCTGAAGATCCCGGCTGTCGTGGTCGCGACCTTCTATCCCGGCATGCCCCCCACAGAGGTCGAGCGCAACATCACCACGCGGTTCGAGCGCTTCTTCACTCTCGGCAGCGACATCGAGCACACCGAGTCGCGCTCGCTCCCGGGCGTCAGCATCATCAAGGTCTTCTTCCATCCCGACGCCGACATCGACGCCGCGGCGGCGTCGATAGCGAATCTGGCGATGGCGAATCTGCGCCATCTGCCGCCCGGGACGCTGCCGCCCCTGGTGTTGAAGTCCGGCGCATCGTCGCTGCCGGTGACCCTGGTGACGGTTGCGGGCGCGGGCTTCAGTGAGGCGCAGCTCCGCGACCAGGCCCAGTACAACGTCCGCAACCAGCTCGCGACCGTCGCCGGCGCGTCGGTGCCGCCGCCTTTCGGCGGCAAATACCGCCAGATGATGGTCTACGCCGATCGCCAGGCGCTCCAGGCGCGCGGCCTGACGCTGATGGATGTCGTGCACTCGTTGAACGATGCGAATCTCATCATCCCCGCCGGCGACGCCAAGATCGGGAACACCGACTATTTCGTGCACACCAACAGCATGATCGAGGATCCGGCGGCCATCGACGACGTTCCCCTCAAGGTCGGCGCCGGAGCAGCACCCGTATTGGTGCGCGACGTCGCCCACACCGAGGACGCGTCGCAGATCCAGCAGAACGTCGTGCGCATCGACGGCCAGCGTTCCGTCTATGTGCCGATCCTGAAACAGAGCAACGCCAATACGATCGCGGTTGTCGACGGCGTGCGCGACGTGATCGGAAAGATCGCGGGTCTGCCGCAGGGCATGAAGCTGCAGCCGATCTTCGATCAATCCGGGTACATTCGGGCCGCGATCGCGAGTCTGCGTGATGAAGCGGGATCGGCGGCGCTCCTCGCCTCGCTCGTCATCCTGCTCTTCCTCGGGAGCTTCAAGTCGACGATAGCGATCTTCCTCTCGATCCCGCTATCGCTGCTCGGCGCCGCGTTCGCCATGTTCTGCGGCGGCTCCACCGTCAACGTGATGACGCTCGGCGGCTTCGCGCTCGCCATCGGCCGCCTCGTCGACAACTCGGTCGTCGTGCTCGAGAACATCAATCGCCATCTGTCGCTCGGGAAAGGGCCGCAGGAGGCGGCGCGCGACGGCGCCGAGGAAGTGGCGCTCCCGGTGCTGGCGTCGACGCTCACCACCGTCATCGTCTTCTTTCCGGTGATGTTCCTGTTCGGCGTCGCCAAGTACCTCTTCAGCGCTCTCTCGCTCGCCGTCGTGCTGTCGATGATCGCATCCTACGTCGTCGCGATGACCGTCATTCCGATCTATTGCGCGCGCTTCCTGACCAGCGAGGAGGCGCAGGCGACGGAAGAAGGCGGCGGCCGCCTCGCCGGCTTCAGCCGCGCGTACGAGCGCTTCGCCGATCGCTACGAAGGCTGGCTCGCGCTCGCGCTCGAGCACAAGGGTTTGGTAATCGGCGCCGTCACCGGCCTCTTCGTCCTCGCCATGGTCGGATGGCGGCACCTCGGCACCGAGCTGTTCCCGCGTACCGACGCCGGCCAGTTCATCATCGACCTGCGGGCGCCGTTGGGGTCGCGGATCGAGGTGACGGAGGCTCTCGCCGACAAGGTCGAGGCCGTCGTCCGTGAGGTGATCCCCAAGGACGATCTCGACGTCGTCGTCTCCAACCTCGGGCTCGCTCCGGGCTTCTCGGCGATCTATTCGCCGAACGCCGCCAGCGACTCCGGCGTCGTCATGGTGAGCCTGAAGCCGGAGCATCGCGGATCGACGTGGCAGTATCTCGCCCTCCTGCGCGAGCGTTTGCGGGCCGAGGTCCCGGAGGTGGAGCCGTTCTTCCAGTCCGGCAGCATCATCGACAGCGTCCTCGACTTCGGCCTGGCGGCGCCGATCGACGTGCAGTTGAGCGGACCGCGCTACGACGACCTGCACGCGGCGGCGCGCACGATCGAGCGCACCGCACGCCGGCTCTCCGGTGTCGCCGATGTCTTCGTGCCGCAGGAGGCGGGCTATCCGACGCTCGACGTGAACGTCGACCGGCTGAAGGCCGCCCGCCTCGGCTTGAGCCAGCGCGACGTCGTCAGCAACACCATCACCGCCCTCACCTCCAACCAGATGATCGCGCCGTCGATCTGGATCGATCCCGCGAACGGCAACGACTATTTCCTGACCGTCCAGTACCCCGAGCGCGACATCCGCTCGCTGGATACGCTGCTCGACATCCCGGTCCGCAGGGGTGATGGCGGCGCCGGTCGCGACGATGCGCTCATGCTGCGCAGTGTGGCGACGGTCAGCAAGAGCGCGCAGCCGGCCGAGGCCGACCACTACGACATCCAGCGGGTCGTCGACGTGCTGATCGCGCCGCGCGGCGACGACATGGGCGGCACGCAGCGGGAGATCAGGGAAGCTCTCCGCGACGTGCACCTGCCCGCCGACGTCCGCGTCACCTATCGCGGAGCGGTGGCGGCGATGGAGGCATCGTTCACGAGTTTCGGCTTCGGCCTGGCGATGGCGGTCGCGCTGCTCTACCTGGTGATGGTGGCGCAGTTCCGATCGTTCCTCGATCCCGTGATCATCATGTTCGCGGTACCGATGGGGATGATCGGAGTGGTCGCGATCCTGCTCGCTACGGACACGACGCTCAACATCGAGTCGTTCATGGGCATAATCGCGATGGTCGGGATCGTCGTCTCGAACTCGATCCTCCTCGTCGACTTCGCGAACCGCCGCCGGCGTGCCGGTGTCGAGCTGCGGCGGGCGGTGCTCGAGGCGGCGCGGACACGCATGCGCCCGATCGTGATGACGGCGCTGGCGACGATCGTCGGGCTGGTCCCGATCGCGCTTGCGCTCGGTGCGGGAGCCGAAGCGTCGGCACCGCTCGCGCGCGCCGCTGTCGGCGGCCTCACCGTGTCCACGGCCTTGACACTGGTGCTCGTCCCGGTCGCCTACGAGCTCTTCTGTGTGCGGAGGACGGCAGCGTGACGAACCGTGTGCGCCTGCTGATTGCGACGGCGGCTCTCCTCGGCCTCGGCATGGCGTTGCGCACGGCGCCCGTCGCCGAGCCGGCGACCGAGCGGTCGCTGCCGCGCGTCGCGGTCATTCGGCCCGAGCGCGGGGACGTGGTGCGTTCGATAACGCTTCCGGGCGATCTGATCGGCCGGAACCAAGCGCAGCTCTATGCCAAGGTGACCGGCTATCTGCGCCGCATCGACGTCGACAAGGGCGATAGCGTGCGCCAGGGGCAGATCCTGGCGGAGATCGAGGTTCCCGAGCTCCAGCAGAAGCTGAAGCGGGCGCGCGCCAACCGCGACGTACGCCGGATCACCTACGATCGGCTGCGCGGAGTGTGGAACACGGACCGGCGGCTCGTCGCCCGCGAGGACGTCGACGTCGCCCGCGGCGAGTTCGATCAGGCCCAGGCAGAGGTCGAAGAGCTCGAAGCACTCGTGGGATACACGCGGATAGCGGCTCCCTTCGCCGGCATAGTGACGGCGCGCTACGTCGATCCGGGGGCTCTCATCGAGGCCGACGGCCGCGGCGGCGGACCGGGAGATCGCGACGGGCCCAAGTCCGGCGGACCGATCGTGGCGCTCGCCGACACCGCCCGCTTGCGCGTCTACGTGTACGTGCCGGAGCGCGAGGTGGCGGCGGTACGGCGTGGAATGGCGGCACGTCTCGTCCTCAGGGAGCTTCCCGGGCGGGAGTTCTTGGGAACGGTGGCGCGCTTCGCCAACGCCCTCGATTTCTCGACGCGCACGATGCTGACCGAGGTCGACCTGGAGAATCCGCAGGGCGAGCTCTATCCCGGCATGTACGCCGACGTTACGCTCGAGCTCGAGCGCCACACGCACGCGCTCGAGATCCCGCCGACGGCGGTCGGGAGCGACCGGACGTCGAGCTTCGTGCTCGTGGTGGACGGCGGCACGCTCGTGCGGGTGCCCGTCACCACCGGGATCGCCTCGCCGCACCTGGTCGAGGTCACGAGCGGCTTGTCGGGGAGCGAGAGCATCGTCCGCGACCTCGGGCCGGCGCTGCGCGAGGGTGACAGAGTGGAGATGGTCGCTGCCGGGGCGGCGACGACCGGCGCCGGACCGCGAGAGCCATGAGCGCGCGCAGCGGAGTCGGCTGGATGATGGTCGCCGTTTTCGCTTTGGCGGTCTCGACCAGGGCCGGCGCCGCCGCCTCCGGCGACCCGGTGCCCGGCGCCGAGCTCACCCTCGCCAGCGCGATCGCAATCGCGCTGGCGCGGCATCCGGCGCGCCTCGAAGAGCAGTCGCGCGTGAGCGCGGCGGACGAAAGGGTCGGCGCAGCGCGCTCGGGCTACCTCCCGCAGCTGTTGGCGACGGCACAGTACCTGCGCGCTACCGACAACGGGATCGGCGACACGGCATATCTCGCCGCGCCGGGGATACCGCGCCTGCCGAGCAACGGGCGCCACGACGACTCGCTTTCGAGCACCTTCGACAATTATCTCGCCGGCGTCTCCGCCTATCAGTACCTGCTCGACTTCGGACGGCAACGCGGGTTGGTCGCGCAGCGGAACGCCGAGGCGGATCTCGAGCGGGCGCGGCTCGCCCTGGTCGAGCTCGACCTCGTATATCGGGTGTCGAAAGCGTACTTCGACCTCGTCGCCGCCAAGGAGCTGGTCGCCGTCTACGAGACTGCGGTGGCGCAGCGCAGCGAGCACCTGCACGGCGCCCAGGTGAAGGCGCGCGCCGGTCTCGTCTCCGAGATCGACGCCTTCACCGCCGATTCCGAGCTGGCGCGCTCGCAGCTGAACCTCGTCGACGCGCGGAATGCCGCCGCCATCGCCAAGGTCGCGCTCGACAACGCCATGGGCCTCGGGGCCGATGCGCCCGACTACCGGCAGGCGCCGCCGCCGGCTCCGCCTCCGCCGGCCGAGGATCTTCCGGCATATCTGGCGCGGGCGCTGCATCAGCGGCCCGATCTCCGCATGCTCGAGGACGAAGCGCGCGCTGCCGGCGCCGAGATCGCCGAATACCGCAGCGACCGCTGGCCCACCCTCGGAGCGACCGCCGGCTACACCGTGCGCGGCCACGACGATGCCGCCGCCAACAACTTCGACCTCGGCGTGGTGATGAGCTGGCCCCTCTTCAACGGATTTCTCACCGATCACCAGATCGGCGAGGCGCGCGCGCGACAAGACGCGGTTCGGCACGGCATCGAGGGATTGCGCCAGGAGATAGCGCTGCAGGTGCAGCGTGCGTACTTCGAGCGGCAGACGTCGGTGCAGCGCATCGAACGTGCCGACCGAGCGCGGGCGGCGTCGGCGGCCGAGCTCGATCTGGCCACCAGGCGCTACGAGGGCGGCCTCGGCAGCATCCTCGAGCTGGCGGACGCGCAGCGGCGCTTCACCGAGGACAACGCCGACGTCGTCCGCGCCCACGCGGCGGCGGCATCCGCGCAGGCGGCGCTCGCCCGGGCCACGGCGGATCCGCGGCCGCGCTCCTGACACCAACCGGAGGAGGTACATTCATGCGCACGATCATCGCTCGGGGGACGATGGCGATCCTGGCGCTGGTCGGCACGGCGTGCGCGCTCACGCCGCCGCACGTCCGGCTCGATCCGGCGGCCAACTTCACTGCGCACGTGGACGCGCGCGGCATCGTCGTCGACCGCATGGCGGGCGGCGAGCGCGCCCGTGTGGTCCAGGAGCTGGCCTTCCGTGCGTGGCCGCTCGCGGTCGAGGAGGGCCGCAAGGACGTGGCGATCATTACGTCTGCGGGTGCGGCCACCACGGTGAGCGCCACCGGCGGCGACGGCCGGCCGCTCGGTGACGTGGAGGCGCAGTGGACCGACGGCGCCATCCATCTCACCTTCGCGCCGCGCGGCCAGGCCGTCTACCGCACGACGCCGTTTCGCCGCGTCAATCCGTGGCGGACCCCACGTCTCCTGGGTCAACCGGCGGACGACATCGTCGAGCTTCCGGGGCGCTACGTCGCCGACATCGAGAGCGCCGACGGCCGGCGCGTCGGGTGGCTGAAGGTCGAGATCGCAGACGGCGGCGCGGTGGCGCGGCTCTACGAGGGCGACCTGCCCGCGAGCATCAACGGCCCGCTCGCGGTCGCGGCCGTGGAACGCCTGAACGAAGAGGTCGACTGGGTCGAGCAGCATGCAGTCGATCCGTACCTCGGGAACTGACGGTGCGCAGAGCGCGCTCGACTCCGTGAGCGCAAGAGCGAAGAGTTCGCCGGCCCCCGGTCGGGCTAGATCTCGATCTGCGCCCCCAGCTCCACGACCTCGTTGGCCGGGATGCCGAAGAACTCCGTCGGCGAGCGCGCGTTCCGCGCCAGGAAGGCGAAGAGCGCGCGGCGCCAGCGCGGCATGTGCGAGCGGCCGGTCGGGATGAAGGTCTCGCGACCGAGGAAATAGCTCGTGCGGCCGCGGTATATGGCGAGGCCCTGTCCGGCGGCGAGCTTCATGACCTCGGGAACGTTCGGCGTCTCCATGAAGCCGTAGCGCGCCAGGACGCGCCAGAAGCCGGCGTGGAGCTGTTCCACCTGGACGCGGTCGGCCTCGGCGACCATCGGTTCGTTGACGGTGACGACCGTGAGCAGCACGATCTGTTCGTGCAGCACCTGGTTGTGCTTGAGCTGGTGGAGGAGGGCCATCGGCGTGCCCTCGGGATCCTGGGTCATGAAGACGGCGGTGCCCTTGACGCGCGCCGGCGGCTGCAGCTTCAAGCTGGTGAAGAAATCCTCGAACTTGATGCGCACCTTCGAGAGCTCGCCGTAGCGCCAGCGAGCTCCGGCGCGCCAGGTCGTCATCACCAGGAAGACGCCGAGGGCGGCCACCATCGGGAACCATCCGCCGTGCAGGAGCTTCGTCAGGTTGGCGCTGAAGAAAGGCAGATCGACGGCGAGGAAGAGCGCGGTCAGTCCGGCCGCGCGCAGGGGCGGCCATCCCCAATGGTGGCGGGCGACGGCGTAGAAGAGGATCGACGTGCTTGCGAACGTGCCGGTGACGGCGATGCCGTAGGCCGCAGCTAGGTTGCTCGACGTCCGGGCGACGAGCACGATGGCGACGCAGGCGATCATCAGCATCGTGTTCACGACCGGCACGAAGATCTGACCCTCGGTCGCGGCCGAGGTGTGGATGATCTTGACGCGGGGCAGGAAGCCGAGCTGCACCGCTTGCTGGGTGAGCGAGAAGGCCCCCGATATCATGGCCTGCGACGCGATCACGGCGGCGCAGGTCGCGATCAGGATCATCGGGTAGAGCAGTATCTCGGGCACGAGCGCGTAGAACGGGCTCGCCACCGCCAGCCGGCAGGCGTCGGCGGCGGTGCCTTGCGGACCGTCGCAGCTTGCCAGCAGCACGGCGCCCTGGCCGAGATAATTCAGCACCAGCGCCGGGAAGACGAC
Source organism: Polyangiaceae bacterium UTPRO1 (assembly GCA_002050235.1). Taxonomy (GTDB): domain Bacteria; phylum Desulfobacterota; class Binatia; order UTPRO1; family UTPRO1; genus UTPRO1. Next base: position 47,335 of record MWST01000003.1, read on the forward strand.
CGCGTACCAGGTGACGCGAATCGGTCGGCGGCCGAAATGTCCCATGTCGGCGTAGAGCGCCTCGCTGCCGGTCACGCAGAGGACGACGGCGCCGAGCACGAAGAAGCCGTGCCGGCCGTGCGTGAAGACGAAGCGCAGCGCGTGCGAGGGGTCGAGCGCGAAGAGGACCGAGGGCTGACGGACGATCCACGGCACGCTGGCGGCGGCGATGCTCGCGAACCACCCGAGCATGACCGGTCCGAACACCGCTCCGAGACCGGCGGTCCCGTGGCGCTGCACCAGGAACAGGCCGGCGAGGATCGCAACGGTGATGAGCGAGACCCAAGGGGTGAGCGACGGCGCCGCCACTTCCAGGCCCTCGACCGCGCTCAGCACCGAGATGGCCGGCGTGATGACGCCGTCGCCGTAGAGGAGGGCGGCTCCGAAGAGGCCGAGCGCCATGAGGCGCGAACGCGGACGGTTGGTGGCGCGCAGGAGGGCGAGGAGGGCGAACGTCCCGCCCTCGCCGCGGTTGTCCGCGTGCATGATGAAGGTCAGGTACTTCACCATCACGATGATCACCAGGGACCAGAACACCAGCGACAGGATGCCGAGGACGTTCCCGTGATTGGGGACGAGACCGTATCCGGGCCCGAAGCACTCCTTGATGGTGTAGAGGGGCGAGGTGCCGAGATCGCCGTAGACCACGCCGAGAGCAGCGACACCGAGCACCATGAGGCCGGTGCCGTGCTTGGCGGCAGGCGCGGTGGATCCGTCGCGCGACGCAGAGTCCGTAGCCGGCTCGGCCATGCTGGTCGGCCCGCTCTATCGCGATTCTCGACGCCCCACAAAGGCGGCGGCCCGGCTTGGCGGCGCCGGGACTATTCTCTAGATTCTTCTGCGGTACGCGATGGACCCCATAGCCATGACCGGCGCCGGCGCGGCGCGGCGATGATCGCGTTGCGGGCGGCCGGCGCGGACGAGGCGGTGCCGTGAGGCTGCGCGCGGGGCTGCGGGCCGCGCTCCTCGTCGCGGTGCTCGTTGCGGCCGGGCAGTGGCTCCGCCGCGAGCTCGGCCTGCACCCGTCGGTGGAGGCCGTACGCGCTTGGACCGATACGCTCGGGTGGCACGCGCCGGCAGGCTTCTTCGTGCTGGTCGTGCTGCGGCAGTTGATCCTCTTGCCTGCGGCAGTGCTGCTGACGGCCGGCGGCTTCATCTTCGGCGGCCTCCTCGGCACGATGCTCGGCGGCACCGGCATCATCTTCTCGGGCATCGGCAACTTCCTGCTCGCCCGCCGCGCCGGCGACACGATGGTGCCGGTCGAGTGGCGGGCGCGCCTGCGCCACCTGACGTCGCGGGGAGCGGCGCCGGTCGCTTTCTTCACCGGCGCTGCGACCCTTCATCCCCTCGGCCCGCTCATGGCGGCACACTGGACGGCCGGCTGCTCGACGCTCGCCACGTCTACCTTCCTCGCCGTCATCGTGCCGGCGAGCTATATGCGCGCCGCGACCCTCGCCACCTTCGGCTCGACGCTCGGAGAGTGGGGCTCTCCCGGCTCGCTGCTCCTGACGGCCGTGCTGCTGGCGGTTGCGATCGCGCCGCTCGCGGTGCCGCGTCTCCGCCGCCGACTTTTCGAATGGCCGGCTACGCCCACCGACTGATGACGGGCTCCGACCTCGACGCGGCACTCGCGGCGCTCCGGGAGGACGGTGCGATAGTGTATCCGACCGAGACGTTCTACGGCCTCGGCGCCCGTGCCTTCTCGCCCACGGCGGTGGCGGCGGTCGCGCGCCTCAAGGGCCGCGACGCCGGGAAGCCGATCGCGCTCATCGTGGCCGACGAGACGATGCTGGCGCGCGTCGTGGCGCGCGTGCCGGCGGCGGCACACCGCCTCGCCCGCGCCTTCTGGCCGGGACCTCTGACGCTGGTGCTGCCGGCGCGTGCGGATCTGCCGGCGGCGCTCACCGCCGGCAGCGGCATGATCGGGGTTCGCGTGTCGAGCCATCCGCTCGCGCAGGCGCTGGTGACGGCGCTCGGCGAGCCGATCACGGCGACGAGCGCCAATCCCGGCGGGGCCGAGCCGGCCCTCGACGTCGCGGCGGCGCGCCGCTTCTTCGGCGATGCGGTCGTCTACGTCGACGGCGGGCGCCTCGCTGGCGGCCTCGGGTCCACCGTGCTACTCGTCGCCGACGACGCGGCGCGGGTCATTCGTCGCGGCGCGACGTCGCTCGACGCGCTCCGCCGCGTGCTCGCAACGACACCGCTCTCGGAAGCCTGAAGGAAGATCCCGTGGCGACATTTCGACCGTTTTCCGGGCTGCGCTACGACGCCGGCGTCGTCGGCGACCCCGCAGCCGTGACCGCTCCTCCGTACGACGTCATCGACGCCGCGCATCGCGACCGCCTCTACGAGCAGAGCGCCTACAACGTCGTGCGCATCGATCTCTGCCGCGATCCGGATCCGTACGCAGCCGCGGCGGCCACTCTCGCCGCCTGGCGCGAAGAGGGCGCGGTCGTCGCCGACCCGACGCCGTCGTTGTATCTGTACGCGCAGAGGTTCCCGCTGCCCGACGGCTCGATACGCGAGCGCGTCGGGGTGATCGGCGCGCTCCGCGTCGAGAGCTTCGAGTCCGGGAAGGTGCGCCCGCACGAGCGCACGTTGCAGAAGGCGAAAGACGATCGCTACGCGCTCGTGCGCGCGACCGGCGTGTCGTTGTCGCCGATCTTCGGACTCGTCTCCGCGCCCGCGCTCGATCTCGCGGCGCTCGTCCCCACGAACCGCCCGCCCGACGTCGACGTGCGCGGCAAGAGCGGCGCCCACGACCGCATGTGGCGCCTCGACGATCCGGAAGTGATCGCCAAGATCACGGCGGCCGTGGCGCCGCACGAGGTTTTCATCGCCGACGGACATCATCGCTACGAGACGGCACTGCGCTATCGCGACGAGCGCCGCGCCGCGGCCGGCGCCGCCGCACCTCCGCTCGGCGAGGCAGCGTACGACTACGTGCTCTGCTACCTCACGACCATGGAGAGCCCGGGGCTTGCGATCTTCCCGACCCACCGCGTGCTGGCGACCCTTGCCCTGGTGCCCGAAGCGCTGCGCGGGGCGCTCGCCGAGCATTTCACGGTCGCAGAGCTGCCGTGGTCGGCGGCGGGTCTCGCGACCCTGTTGCGGCGTCTCGACGAGGCTGCGAGCGATCGCAGCAGCGACGTAGCCCACCTCGGCGTCGCAGTGCAGGGCGCCCAGCACCTCTGGCTGTGCACGGCGCCGACGAGCGCGTTGCCGTTCGCGCCGACGGTGCCGCCGGAGCTGCGCGCCCTCGACGTGACCGTGCTCCACCAGATCGTGCTCGCCGGCATCCTGCGCTTGCCGATCGGCGACCGTGGCGGCGCTCCCGGCCTCGCCTACACGCAGGACGCGACACGCGCTCTCGACCTCGTCGATCGCGGCGAAGCGGCGGCCGCGTTCTTCCTGCCGGCGACGACCGTCGGAGATCTCCGCGCGGTCGGCCTCGCCGGCCTCACCATGCCCGAGAAGTCGACGTATTTTTTCCCCAAGCTCCTGACCGGCCTCGTCTTCTACCAACTTGGCGACTGACGGACCGCGGCGCGATGGAGATCACGGCCGAGGCGGTGCGAGCGGGCATGGCGGCGGCTCGCTACGTCACCACGCCGCGGGTCGAGACCGTGGTCTATCTGGCGCTGGTGCTGGAGAAGCCGCTCCTCGTCGAGGGTCCGGCGGGCGCCGGCAAGACCGAGCTCGCCAAGGTCGTCGCGTCGATGCTCGGAACCGAGGTGATCCGCCTCCAGTGTTACGAGGGCCTCGACGCCGCGCACGCTCTCTACGAGTGGAACTACCAGAAGCAGCTCATGCGCCTGCAAGCCGACCGCGAGCACGCCGGGTGGAACGAGCTCAAGGACCACATCTTCTCGCGCGAGTACCTCCTCGAACGGCCGCTTCTGCGGGCGATCGGCGCACCGCGCCGGACGGTCCTCCTGATCGACGAGATCGACAAGGCCGACGAGGAGCTCGAGGCGTTCCTGCTCGAGATGCTGGCCGAGTATCAGGTGACGGTGCCGGAGCTGGGAACGATCGTCGCCCGTGAACGCCCGGTGGTGATCCTGACGTCGAACCAGCGCCGCGAGCTCTCGGAGGCGCTCAAGCGCCGCTGCTTGCACCTCTACCTGGACTTTCCCGGAGTCGAGAAGGAGCGCGAGATCATCGCTCTCAAGGTTCCGGAGCTCGACGCGCAGCTGCGGGCGCGGGTCGCCGAGTTCGTGGCGCGGCTGCGCCGCCTCGGCCTCAAGAAGTCGCCGAGCATCGCCGAGACGCTCGACTGGGCGCGGGCGCTCGTCGCGCTCGGTATTCGCGAGCTCGACCAGGAGGCGGTGCGGCGGACACTGGCGGTGCTCTTGAAGCACGAGGAGGACGTTCGCAAGGCGGAGCCCGCGATCGCCGGCGTCGGCCGCGCGCCCGCGGTCAAGCGCTGACGGAGATCAGCCGAAGAGGCGCTGCGCCCACGGCAGGAGCGAGAACGTCGTGTACGCCATGAGCGTGAGCGCGAGGCCGGTCATGGCGAGTCGGCGCCGGGGGGATGCGGCGAGCGCGATCACGAGGACGATCGCCAGCGCCTTCGCCGCCACCAGCGTCGGTCCGGCTCCGAAGCGATCGAATCCGGCGCGGAGGAGCGGGTTCATCTCGCCGTGCTGCTCCCAGCCTATGTACGTGGCGAAGCCGTCGAAGAGCTGGAGCCCGAGATTGGCGGCGACCAGGATGGCGAGGCGGGTGCCGAGGCGCACGCACCCCGAGCGTGCAACGCCGGTGCCACGGGCAGACGCGAAACCGTTGAGATTTTCTCGATCCGTAGTGCTGCAACGGTGCGCGATCGCGGGTCGACGCGCGCCCCTGCACAAGAAATGAAGGCGCGCCTCGAAGCTCTCGTCGCCGCACTTCGTGACCGCGGCCTGGCGGTGAGCCTCGCAGAGGCCATGGATGCCGCGCGGGCAGCGGCATTGATCGGCGTCGAGCGGGAGGCGCTGCGCGAAGCCCTCGCAGCGGCGCTGGTGAAGGACGAGCGCGACCGGGCTGCGTTCGTCGCCGCATTCGACGTCGTCTTCCCGGCACGCATCGAGATGGCGGGAGGTAGGCGCGGGCGCGGCCGGCGCCGAGGAGGGGTCGGGGATGGAGGCAGCTCCGGCGGCGGTGCTGCGACTCCGGCCGGCGGCGCCGGCAGCGCCGATGAGAAGGTGAACGTGAGTCCGGCGGCGCCCGGGCAGCTCGGGCGCCCCGGACGGCCTGCGCCCGACGGCGCCGCGGACCGACCGGGTGCCGCCGCGAGGCCGGTGCGCCGGGAGCCGGCGGCGCAGCGCCATGCGCCCGACGCCGCACGGACTGCGGCGGCGCCGCCCGACGACGGGCGTTCGCTCGGCGCGGCAGCCTCGCATCTCGCTCGCCTCGACCGCGAGCGCCGGCTCTTGCGGCTGCCGTTCCGCGACATGGCGCCGGCCGACGTCGAGGCCTGCGCCGACCTCGCGCGCGCGATCGCCGCCCGTATCGCCGGGCGGGTGCGGCGGCGTTTGGCCGCTCGGCCGCGGGGACGGCTCGACTTGCGCCGCACCATCCGCGCCGCGATCCCGCGCGGCGGCGTGCTCTTCGAACGCCGCTGGCGCGACCGGCGGCCTGGTCCTCCGGACCTCGTCGCGCTCTGCGATCTCTCCGCATCGGCGGCGACCGCGACCGGCTTCTTCCTCGCGCTCCTCGCCCCGGCGGCATCGTACTTTCGCCGCGTCCGCCTCTTCGGGTTCGTCGATCGCCTCGTCGAGATCGAGTTCGCGGACGGACAGGTGCGGCCGGCGGCGCCGATCGATCTCATGGCGCGCTCCGACTTCGGGCGCGTGCTGGGCGATCTCGTGGAGGACGAGTCCGCAGCGCTCGGCGCCGACACCGTGCTTCTGATCCTCGGCGACGCCCGCAACAACCGACTGCCGGCGCGCGCCGATTTGCTCGCGGCGGTGCGGGCTCGCGTGCGGCGCGTGCTCTGGTTGAATCCCGAGCCGCGCGAGCGCTGGGACACCGGCGACAGTGTGATGGCGACCTACGCGCGCCACGTCGACGCCGTCGTCGCCTGCGGTACGCTCGCCGAGCTCGAGCGCGCGCTCGGCGCGATCTGAGCACGGCCGCCGGTCGCGCTGCGGCGCTGCGGCGGCGCTGACGCTTCTACAGCCGACGGCCGAGCGCCGCGAAGAAGAGCTCGAGGAAGCGATAGGTGAGGCCCCAGACGACATGGCGGCCGGGCGCGCCGACCAGGATGCCCGGGTAGTGCATTTCGCGTTGCTCGCGCGGCCAGTAGAAGGGCACGCGGCGGTCGCGTTCCTGGAGGTGGGCCGTCGGCACCCAGAGCACTTCGCGCACCTCGTCGTTCGGTGTCGGTGCGGCGCGACGATCGAGGCGGTAGACGAAGGCCGACACGACGAGCGAGTCGAAGCCGGGCGGCGCGCCCTCGATGTCGTCGAGGCGCCCGAGCAACTCGGCGCTCGCGAGGTCGAGGCCTACCTCCTCGCGGGTCTCGCGCTCGGCGGCGTGGCGCACCGATGCATCGCCCGGATCGACGCGGCCGCCGGGGAAAGCCATGTGGCCCGACCACGGATCGTGCGGGCGCTCGGCGCGCTCGATGAAGAGCAGCTCGCTGCCGGCGTTGCCGTCGTGCAGGACCGCCGCCACCGCCGCGCGCTTGCCGCTCGGCTCGATGATCCGCGGCGCGTGCGCGCGCAGGCGGCGCCGGATGTCGTCGACGCTGAGCTGCGGTGGCGGCGTGTCCATTGGCGGTGCGGCACGCGCATGCTAGGCAAGTCGGTCGGATGGAGCAATCGCGCGAGGTCGTCGTCGCCGCCGTCGGCGAGCTCGCACCGGGCACGACGCGGAAGTTCCTGCTGCCGACCGCGGGCGAGCCGACCGAGGCCTTCATCGTGAATGTCGACGGCACTCTGCATGCGTGGGTCAACCGCTGCCGCCACATCGCGATCACCATGGACTGGGTCGAGGGACGCTTCCTCGACGACAGCGGCTGCTACGTGGTGTGCGCGACGCACGGCGCGCTCTACGAGCCCGCCACCGGCCACTGCGTCTCCGGCCCGCCCTTCGGCCGCGCCCTCATCCGCGTGCCGCTGCGCATGGACGGCGAGCGCGTGATCGCGACGATCCCCGACGAGCTCTAGGCGGGCCGGCCGGCATACCGGTGCCCGCCGCCGCGGCTCACTCCGGCTCGTCGCCGAAATGGGCGCGGATGATCCTCTGCTTCAGGTACTCGAGCGTGCCCAGGTCTTCGACGATGTCGCCGCCGGTGTCGTAGAAGAAGATCTCGCCGCTCTTGTTGCGGCCTACGGCGACCACCCACTCCAGCTCGTCGCGGTCCTCGAGGAGGTAGTTGATGGTTTGCGACACCCCCTTGCCGGAGATGATCGTGACCTTCGCGCGTGCGGTCTTGTCGTCGTTCGCCATCAGCCGATCGAACAGAATCGCCTAAGGGACCGTATAAGCGGGCTAGGGAGCAGTCAATACGGCTTCGAGGACCGTCTCGACGTGCGGACCTTGCGGGAAGAGATCGAGCGGTTGTACGCGCCCGATCGCGTAGCCTGCGCCGGTGAGCGTGCGCGCGTCGCGCGCTAGGGTGGTCGGGTCGCACGACACGTAGACGATGCGTTCGGGTGCAAGCCGCGCCAGGAGATGCGTCACTGCAGCGGCGCCGGTGCGCGGCGGATCGAGAACCGCGACGCGCGCGCCCGAGAGACCGTGACGACGGAGATACGCGTCCGCGGCGGCGACCACGAAGCGCACGTTGTCGAGACCTGCCGCCGCTGCGTTGGCGGCGCCGTCCTCGATCCCGCGGGCGTCGTGATCGACGGCGACGACCGACGGCGCGATGCGTGCGAGCGGCAGCGTCAGATTGCCGGCGCCGCAGAAGAGGTCGAGCACCGGCGCGCCGCCGCCGACCAGCGCCGTTACCGAGCGCACGAGGAGCCGGTTGGCGGCAGGGTTCACTTGCGTGAAGGTCCCGGCGCGCTGCACGGTCGGCGGCGCGTCGGCTTGCGCGCGCACCGTGATCGTGGTGGTCCCGAAGCGGCGCCTCCACGTGCGGCCGCGGAGCGCCATCCCTGCGGCGGTCGGGGTAGCGGCGAGCCAGGCGCGGATCGTCGCCTCGTCGGCGGCGACGAAGGCGCCCCGAGCTGTCGCCTCGAACACGAGCGTTCCGCGTCCGTCGGCGACGATCTCCACGTCGTCGAGCACGGTGTGCAACGAGGCGACGAGAGTTCGCAGCGGTGCGAGCCCGGCGGCGACGGGGGGCTCGGCGATCGGACACTGGTCGATCGGCACGAGCGCATGCGAGCGCGGCTGCCGGTAGCCTACGACGCCGCCGGCGCCGACATGCACCCGGATGCGATGGCGGTAGCCCCACTCCGAAGGCGCGGCGATGATCGGCAGGAGCGCGCGGGGCGCGGCGCCGGCGATCCGCGCCAGCGACTCGCGGACGCTCGCTTCCTTGGCGACGAGTTGCGCGGCGTAGTCGATGTGCTGCCACGGGCAGCCGCCGCACGCATGCGCCCACGGGCACGGCGGCGTGCGGCGCGCCACACCCGGCGTGCAGGCGTGGACGAGCGCGGCGCGCGCCCAGTTGCGGTGCTCCTCGACGATGCGGACCCGCACCCGGTCGCCCGGCGCCGCGCCGGGGACGAAGACGACGCGCCCCTCGTGGCGTCCGAGCGCATCCCGTCCGTAGGCTAGCGCGGTGACGTCGAGGACGAACGTCCCCGGCGTGTCCGGACAGTGGGGTGTCGGCGGCGGCCGCTCGGTGCTCGTGGGGTGATCCTCGCTGGCGCGGGCCCGCTCAGTCGTTCGCTGCGGGCGCCGCTCCCGGCGCCGGCTCGGCGGCGGGCGCCTCGCGGGCGGGGGCGAGCCGCTCCCGCGCCACCGCCTCGAAGCGGTCGGCGAGCTCCTCGAAGCGGCGCGCCATCTGCTCGCTCCGGCCGGCGACGTCCTCGAGCCGTCGCGCCATGAACGTGCGCTGGTCTTCGAGCTCGCGGATCTTCGCCTCCAGCTCCTGCACGCGCGGGTTGGCGGCGATGATGTAGTTGCCGGCCCCTGACGTCACCATGAACACGGCGCCGGCGACGCCGAGGATGAACCCCAGCAGGAATCCCACCAAGACCTTCAATATCATCCGTTCTCCTCCAATCGTCCGAGCTCGCGCACCAATACCATGATCGCGGCGAGTGTGACGGTCCCCGCGCTCTGGAGGTCGGCGAGGAGGGTGCGGATGCGCTCCAGCGTCGCGGCGCGGCGGAGACGATAGGTCACGACTCGGGCGGCGACCTCGCCGCTGCCGGCGAGCAGCCGGCGGGTGAGCTCGCGGCGCACCCGGTCGAGCTCGGCGCCGAGGCTTTCCACCGCCCGGCGCTCCCAGCGGTCCGCGCCGGCGGTGTCGTCCAGGGTCCGGCGGAGCCAGGCGAAGTCGAAGATCTCGTCGGCGCCGAAGTAGGTCGCGGCTACGGTCGCCGACGGAATGCTGGTCGCGGCCGCTACGTGCGCGACGTCGAGGAGCGCGCGCAGCCCTTCCAGCCGAACGCAGGATGCTACGAGATCCGCCGGCACCTGCTCGGCGGCGAGGGCTGCGGCGCGGGCTTGGCGACGGCCGCGCTCGGCCGGCGGCAGCGCCGCTTCGGCTTCCGCGAGCGCCGGTCGGAGGCGATCTATGAGAGCGTCGAGGGAGCCGAGGCTCGGATAGGCGGCGAGCAGCCAGCGCACCGTGCGGTCGAGCGCGGCGACCACGAGATCGAGCACGCGCGTCTCGACCGCCGGTCCCGCCTCGGCCGCTCGGGACGCCAGCGCGCGGGCGCCGGCGAGAGCGTCCGCGATCACGAAGGCGCGCGCGATGTCGGGCACCGACGCGCCGCTCTCGCGCATCGTGCGCGTGAAGAAAGTGGCGCCCATCAGGTCGACGATGTCGTTCGTGAGCGTGGTGGCGATGATCTCGCGGCGCAGCCGATGCGTGCGGATGGCGTCGCGGCAGCGGGCGACCATCGGCGCCGGGAAGTACGCGAACAGCACGCCTTCGAGATAGGGATCCTCGCAGAGGGCGTCGCCGGCGAGGAGCCGCGTCGCATGCATCTTGGCGTACGCCAGCAGCACGGCGAGCTCGGGGCGCGTGAGGCCGCGGACGGTCGATCGGCGCGCCCGCAGAGCCTCGCGATCGGGCAACCCTTCGAGCGCGCGATCGAGAAGCCCGGTCGCTTCGAGATCGGCCATCATCTCGCGGAAGTCGACGAGGCGGGTCTCGCTGCGGCGCTGGTCGCGCGAGATGACCCGGCTCTGGGCGCGGTTGTGGGCGAGCACGAGCGCGGCTACGTCCTCGGCGATCTCCCGGAGGAGATCGTTGCGAGCGGCCACGGTCATGGCGCCGCTGGCGACCAGCGGCTGCAAGGCGATCTTCAGGTTCACCTCGTGGTCCGAGGTATCGACGCCGGCGGAATTGTCGATGGCGTCGGTGTTGATGCGGCCGCCCGCGAGCGCGAGCTCGATCCGCGCCCGCTGCGTGAACCCGAGATTGCCGCCTTCGCCGACCACGCGGGCGCGGAGCTCGTTCGCGTTCACGCGCACGGCGGCATTGGCGGCATCGCCGACCTCGGCGTTGCTCTCGCTCCGCGCCTTCACGTAGGTGCCGATGCCGCCGTTGAAGAGCAGGTCGGTCGGCATGCGCAGCACCGCCTGGATCAACTGATCGGCGTCGATCGTCTCTGCGGCGATGCCGAGCATGGCGCGCGCTTCGGCCGAGAGCCGGACGGTCTTGGTGCCGCGCGGGATCACGGCCGCGCCCGCGCTCATGGCCTCGGGACGGTAGTCGGCCCAGCTCGAGCGCGGCAACGCGAAGAGCCGGGCCCGCTCTGCGTACGACGCTTCCGGATCGGGATCGGGGTCGAGGAATACGTGGCGGTGGTCGAAAGCGGCGCGCAAGCGCGCCGTGCGCGAGCGGAGCAGGCCGTTGCCGAAGACGTCGCCGCTCATGTCGCCGATGCCGGTCACGGTGAACGCGTCGCGGGTGACGTCGCGGCCGTCGAGCTCGCGGAAGTGGAGCGCGATGCACTCCCACGCGCCGCGCGCCGTGATGCCCATGCGCTTGTGGTCGTAGCCGTGCGAGCCGCCCGAAGCGAAGGCGTCGCCGAGCCAGAAGCCGCGCTCTGCGGCGAGCGCGTTGGCGACGTCCGAGAAGGTGGCGGTGCCTTTGTCGGCGGCGACTACGAGGTACGGGTCGGGCTGATCGTGGCAGGCGATGCCGGCCGGACGCACGACGCGGTCGCCGTCGAGGTTGTCGGTGAGATCGAGCAGGCAGCCGACGAACGTGCGGTAGGCGGCGACCACTGCCGCCGGGTCGACCGGCCCCTTGACGATGAATCCGCCCTTGGCGCCGACCGGAACGATGACGGCGTTCTTCACCGTCTGCGTCTTCAAGAGGCCGAGGATCTCGGCCCGGAAATCGTCGCGCCGCTCGCTCCAGCGCAGGCCGCCGCGCGCGATGCGGCCGGCGCGCAGGTGCACGCCCTCGACGCGCGGCCCGTGGACGAAGATCTCGTACAGCGGGCGCGGCTTCGGCATGTGGTCGACGCGGGCGCAGTCCACCTTGAAAGCGACGGTCTCGCCGCGTCCGGTCGCCAGCCCGGCGTAGTAGCTCGTGCGTACGGTGGCGCCGACGAGATTGCCGAGCGCGCGCAGGACCCGGTCGTCGGCGATGTTCGGGATCTCGTCGAGCGCGCCGACGAAGGCATCGCCAGCGGCGGCAGCTCGCTCGGGGTCGGCGCGCGGATCGTGGCGCGCCGCAAACCAGGCGAAGAGCAGCGCCGCGTGGCGCGGATGGCGGGTGAGCGCGTCCACCGCGGCGCGCGGGCTCGGCGCGGCGCCGATCTGCGTCGCGTAGACGCCGTAGCCGCGCAACACCTCGATCTCCTGCCACGAGAGCCCGGCGGTGAGCACGAGGCGGTGCAGGCCGTCGCTCTCGACGCGCCCATCGCGGACGGCGAGCACGGCCGCGATCAGGCGTGCAGCGTCACCGGCGAGGTCGATGCGGGCGCCCGCCTCCGTGCGCACCAGGAAGGTCTCGATGTGGGCCGGCGCGCCTGCGAGCGCCGGCAAGAGCACGGCGTTTTCCGCGAACACGCGCAGCCCGAGGTCCTCGAGCACCGGCATGACGTCGGAGAGGACGAGCGGTCGGCGGAGGTACAGCTTGATCGCCGTGCAGGGCTCGGGATCACCGGGGGCGTCGGCGAGCGCGATGCGGATCTGCGCTCCGGCGACGAGCGCCTCGAGCTCCGCGACGTCGGCCGCGGCCGTCGCCGGATCGGTCGCCGCCTTGTAGACGTCGGGAAAGACCGCGGTGTAGCGCTCGGCGAGCGCCGTACCCTCGGTGTCTCCGTAGGCGGCTCGCAGCCGATCGCCGAGGCGGTCGTTCCAGCCGCGCGTCAGTTCGGCGATCTCGTGCTGCAGCTCCTCGCGGCGGACCGCCAGGACCTGGGCGCGCGGTGCCGCCAGCGAGACGTGCAGGCGGGCGTGCTCGTTGGCGTCGAGCACGACGTGGTCCTCGACGACCTCGCCGCCGAAGCGGCTCGCCAGCGTGTCGCGCATGCGGTCCCGCACCAGCTCGGAGAAGGCGTCGCGCTGCATGATGATCGTGACTGCGACGCCGCGCTCGAGCGGGTCCGATCGCAGAGTCAGCGTCACTTCGCGCGAGCGTTCGGCGGCGAGGATCGTGCGGATCTCGGTGCGGATGGCGTCGACCGACATCGCGAACAGCTCCACCTTGGGCAGCGTGTCGAAGATCGCCTGGATCTCGCGGTGCTCGTGCGAGTCAGGTACGACGCGCTCCGCCTGCAGCACTTGCTGGAAGCGCCGCCGCAGCACCGGGATCTCCGAAGCCGTATCGGCGTAGGCCTTGGCGGTGAGGAGTCCGAGGAGGCGGAGCTCGCCGCGCACGCGTCCCTGGCGGTCGAGCTTCTTCACGCCGACGTACTCCATGCGGACGTCGCGGTGGACCGGCGCGTGCGCGGCGGTGCGTGCGATCACCAGCAGCGGACCGCCGACCACGCGGCTGCGGATCGGCTCGGGGATGTTCGCGATCGCCGTCGGCGTGGCCCAGTGCGAGCGCTCGCTGCGGCGCAGGAGACCGAGGCCGGAGTCGGGGTCGAGCGCCAGGGTCGGCACGCCGTCGCGCTCCTCGATGGAGACGCTGCGATAGCCGAGGAAGACGAAGCCGCCGGCGATCATCCACCGCAGCAGCTCTTGGACTTCCTGCACCTCGTCTTCCCAGGCGGCGCTGCCGCCTTTGTAGCCTTCGAGGTGGGCGATGACGCCCTCGGTGGCGGCGACGAGCGCCTGGTAGTCGTCGGTCACCAGCACGAGGTCGGCGAGGCGCGCAGCGACGGCGGCCTCGAGTGCGGCGCGGCGCTCGACGTCGAGAGGCGGCAGCACGACGTGCACCAACGACTCGCGCGCTCCGGCGCCTTCGTGTGCGGCGTCGAGGCCGCGCAGCGGGCCGAGCTCGTCCGGCGCCGCGGCGGACTCCCGCAGCGTGGTGAGCAGCGGGTGCAGGACGTGGCGGATTTCGATGCCCGCGGCGCGCACGCAGTTGCGGATCGTATCGACGATGAAGGGGCGATCGGTGACCACGGTCTCGAGGACCGTCGCGTCGTCGCCGGTGCAGGTGCGGATGCGCGGTACCCGGCCGGGCGCCGCGATGAAAGCGAAGCTCCGGGCGGCGACCGCGGCGGCGGCATCGTCGCCGAGCTCGCTTGCCCATCGTTCTCCGTCCTTGACGAAGAGCGCGGTCGCCAGGGCGGCGATCGCCTCGCCTGCGGAGCCCGGATGCTGCGCGCGCACGCGAGCGACGATGCGCGCCAGGTGCTCGCCCTCGACGCCCGCCGGGCGGCTCACGACGACACTGGGCGGCGGCGGATGCGCGCCGCGTCCTCCCAGAGCGGATCGCAGGCGCCGGGGTCGTCGGTGTGCAGTTCCAGCCGCGCGCAGCCGCGCGCCGCTGCGCGCGCCTCGGCGCAGGCGAGGAGCTCGGCTACTGCCGCGGCGTCGCCGCGCAGCTCGCGCACCATGGCGGTTGCCGGTCCGAGCCCGCGCACGTAGGCGATCACGACCAGGCCCGCCAGCGCTGCGTCGCCTTCGCGCTCGGCGACGTAGAGATCCTCGCGCAGCGTCCCGACGAGGCGCCGGAAGCGCTTGCGCTCGGCGCGGCTCGCGTCCGGTCGGACGCCGAGCAGGGCGCGCACGCGCGCGAAATCGCCTCGACGGGCGCGGCGCACCGTGAACTCGGGCAGCATGGCGGCGGTGTTTACCAACCGGAGCGCAGCCGGGCCAGAGGAGGGCATCGCGAGTTCCGCTCGCATCCTCGTCGGTGCGGCGCCGTCGCGCGCGGCGTCAGCGCGTCTTCTGGCGGCAGACGACGCGATTCGCGCGCCGGTTCGTCTGGCAGCCGCTCGCGCTCACGTAGCGTTCGCTCGCGACCGTGATCGACAGTGCGAGCTCGGGTGCGCGACCGCGCTCGAGATCGAGGTGCGTCGCGGTCAGCGTCAACGCGTAGCGGGCGCCGTCGCGCGAGTGCAGCGAGATCTTCTTCACGCCGTCGAGCTGCCGGCCCGTCTTGTCGGTGAACGAGAGGTTCGTCCCGTTGCGGTTGATCTTCCAGCTCCGCGCCGGGATCACCACCTGCATCAGCTCGTCGCCGTCGGTCTTGCTGAGCGTCACGGTGAGAGCCTGGCCGGCGATCTCGGCCATCGCTGCGGCGGTGACGGCATCGAAGCGGCCCTTGATCGCGATCGAGTCCTCGTGCGCCGATTTCGCGATCGCGATGCGTAGCGACTGGATGTCGAGCAGGCCGCAGGCGTCGCCGGCGAGCTGATCGGGATTCGCGACCGCGACGCAGTTGTCGCAGGCGTCGCCGATGCCGTCGCCGTCGATGTCCTCCTGCCGCGGGTTCGGCGCCAGCGGACAGTTGTCGGCGGCGTCGGCGATCCCGTCGCGATCGGTGTCCGGCGGCGGCGGCGTCGGCGGCGTCGTCGGCGTGGGCACGGGGGTCGGCTCGCCCGCGCCGCTGTCCGGATAGAGGAAGCTCACGCCGGCGCGATCGTCGGCGGTCAGTCCGGCACCGCGGCCGTCGAAGTGTGCGAACGAGTACATCGTGGCGCTGGTGTCGTTGGAGTGAGCGAGTCCGATGGTGTGGCCGATCTCGTGGGTCGCGACCTCGGCGAGATTGGTGGCATTCCAGAACGAGCAGCCGCTCCAGCCGTTGTTGAAGATGATGTCGCCCTCGACCACCTCGCGGAAGGTGGCGCCGGCGAACGATTTCGCGGCGCCGCTCGTGCAGTAGCCGCCGATCGCGAGCACGCCGCTGCATCCCGACGGGTCGGTGACTTCGTTGAAGGGGTCGTTGAAGATGATCTTGCTGGTGCCGTCGCAGAAGCCGTTGGCGGAGGCCGTGGTCGTCCCGGCCGACTCCATGACGATCGCGCTCGTCGGGACGTTGGTCCAGGCGGCGAACGCGTCGGCGACCGCCCTCTGGCTCGCGGCGGCGCCGACCTTGGCGTCACCGGCCTGGTCGACGAAGTAGCGCACCGGCTGACCCGCGTCCGGGAGGAACCAGCGCACGTTGTTGAAGAGCGTGTAGCCTTCGGCGTCGTTCGGTGCCGCGGCTGCGGCGGCACCGAACGACGGCCTCGCTGTCAGCGGCTGCAGCATGCGCGGCACCGGCTGCCGGCGTACGATGTCGCGCAGGCGCGCGATGAAGGGATCGGCGAGGCGGCGGTCGGAGGGATCGTGGCTCTGGAGGCGCGCGCCGCCGAGGACGACGACGCCGTCCTCGACGAGCGGGCGGCTGGCGATGCGCGCGCCGCTCGCGGGGTCGGTCGTCACCGAGAACTTGCCGAGTGCCATCTGGCTCGTGCGCAGGAAGCCGTCGCCGTCCTGATCGAGGAAGGCGATGACGCTCTCGCCGGCCGCATAGCGTGCGGCGCCGTAGATATGCAGCTCGTCGTCGCCGACGCGACCGCCGGGATCGCGGATCGTGATCGTCGCTTGCGGTACGTATCCTTTGAGGACCTGCTCGACGGCGAGCGTGACGAAGGTCGCGATCGCCCCGCCCCCCGCGCGCTCGGCGCCGACCTCGGTGACCGTGCCGGTCACGATGGCCGCGGCCGAGAGCGTCAGGGCCTCGTCGCTCATGCGGACGAGCGTCGTCGCGCGCGCGGGTGCCGACAGCAGGAGCAGCAGCCCGACGAGCGCGGCCGCGACGCGCAGGGTGACGAGAACCGACCGAAGCATCGAACGCCTCCGCGACCCGAACGTGGGTCGTGGAGCGCGGAGCAAAGCAGGTGCCACGAGCCGGAGCGCCTACCGCGCGCGCTTGCGTCGTTCCCGGGAGGCGCTTGCGTACAGCCTGCATGGCGACCGTCATCTTGATGACGTGACGCCGGCCTCGGCGTCGGAAGTCGGGCTCGGACCCGCATGTCCGTTGCTTTGCGACTTCTCTTGGCGCTAGACACCCGCGCATGCCTGCGTCGGCCGGCGTCAAGCTCGACGTCACCGTTCTCGGCTCGGCGGACGCGTTCTGCAGCGGCGGGCACCCGCACGCGGCGTACCTGGTCGAGACCGCGCGTGCGACCTTCCTGGTCGACTGCGGTCCGACGGCGCTGCTGGCGCTGAAGCGCCAGGGAATCGATACCGCGCGCATCGATTTCGTGGTGATCAGCCACATGCACGGCGACCACTTCGCGGGACTGCCGTTCCTGCTGCTCGAGTGGATCTACGAGCGGCCGCGGACGCGCCCGTTCACGATCCTCGGTCCGGCGGGCATCGGCGCGCGGGTGGAGGCGCTGGCGCGGACGCTCTACCCCGACGTCGTCCCGGACGCGCTGCCCTTCGCGCTCGAGTTCGTGGAGCTCGAGCCGGAGCGTCGGGTGACGATCGCCGACGTCGAGCTGCATCCGGTGCGCGTACCGCACCAGATCGAGGACGTGTCGCTCGCGGTCGCCATCGCGTCCGGCGGCAAGCGTCTCCTCTACAGCGGCGACTCGCCTTGGGACGATCGCTTCCTCGATCTCGCGCGCGGCGCCGATCTCTTCCTCTGCGAATGCACCGCGTACGACGAGCCCATGGGCCGCCACATCCAATGGACGACGCTCGAGCCGCTCGTACCGCGGCTGGGTTGCCGCCGCCTCGTGCTCGTTCATCTCGGGCGCAAGATGCGCGCGCACTGCGGCGAGCTCGGCGTCGAGTGCGCTACCGAGGGTATGACGATCCGGCTCTGAGCGCGGCAGTCAGCGCCGGGGCGGGTACGGCGGCGGACCGCCGCGCGGCTGCCCCGGGCGGACGAGCACCGAGCTCTCTGCTTCTGCACGCGCCTGCGCCTCGTCCGCAGCGAGGCAAGCGTCGACGCTCCGCCGCAGCAGAGTCGTGGAGAACGGGAGCGGCGCTTCGCCGCGGCCGAGGCTCGCTGCCGTTGCCGCGGCGGCAGCGGCGAACTCCGGGCGGCCAGTGGCGTGCAACACGAACGCCATTTCCTCGAGGCGCCGCCGCCAAGGCGCCGCCGCCGGTCCGGCGAACAGCTCGCGCTCGGCGCGCGTCAGCACCGCCTGCACCCGCTCCTCCAGGAGCGGCTGGCTCACGAGGATCGGACTTGCGCGCGCGGCGCGGAGGTCCTCCAGATAGGGTGCCAGCGTGGCGCGGTCGAGGAGCCAGGTCGCGAAGTCGACCTCGTCGAGGAGCTTGGCGCCGGCGGCGATCGCCGCGGTGTCCTGCGCCGCGGCGGGGGCGACGCGCGCGATCATGGGCGGCTCGAGCGGGGCGGGCGGACGGCTCGTCAGGCGGGCGCGGAGCGCCGGATACTGGCCGACCGCCTCGGCGGCGCCGCCGGCCCGGGCGCGCTCGTACCCGGCGGCGAGGAGGGCGTCGCAGTAGGCGCCGTCGAGCGCCACCAGCCGCAGGCGCTGGCGCGTGACGAGCTCGTCGCGCAAGGCGCGGAACGATTTTCGCGACAGCTCGGCGAGCTGCACTTCGCGCAGGCCTCGCGGCTCGTTCAGGATCGCGGTCATGGCGAGGAGGCCGCCCCCGGGCTGCGGCCGCACGATCCAGACCAGGCGGTCGCCGCGGCCGTCGATGCCCGAGGCCCAGCCCTCGAGCGCGGGCGCAGCCCAACGCGGCGCCGGGGCGGCGGCCGGGGCGGCCGGAGCGGGCGGGACGACGCCGCGCTGTCCGAATCGATAGAGCGCGCGGCGCGCCTCCTTCGCCGCTGCTTTCCAGCCGCGGTGCGCGGCGGCCGCGGCAAGATCGCGGAGCGCGGCGGCGTGCGCCGCGTCGACGACGGTGGCCAGGCGCTCGGCGAGCGCGCGATCGAGGGCGGGCGTGCGGCCGGCGAGCGCCAGGAGGACGTCCGGCGCCGTCTCGTCGTCGGCGATGCCGGCGGCGCGGAGCGCGTCCCGACTCGCCGCCGCTTCGTCACTCATCGCGCGTCGCCGTCGCCGTGGCGCGCGGATACTGCTCGAGCTTCGCGGTCACGTGATCGCGGATCCACTTGCCGTCCCACCATTCGACGGGGTCGACGTGGACCCCGTAGAGCATGACGCTGAAGTGCAGATGATCGCCGCCGGCGAGCCCGGTCTCGCCCGTCCGGCCGATGGTGTCGCCGCGCTGCACCTCCTGTCCCGGCGTCACCGTACTCGCGCTCAAGTGGCCGTAGAGCGAGAAGATGCCGAGACCGTGGTCGATGATCACGGCATTGCCGTAGATGCCGAGGTAGTCGGCGAAGACCACCGTGCCGGTGCTGGCGGCGACCACCGGCGCCTGGCGCAGCGACGCGAGGTCGTAACCGAGGTGCGTCTGGGTGTCGATGATGGCGCCATCGTGGCGATATGAGCGGCGGTCGCCGAAGCCGGCGAGCGGCGCGCTGTTCGGCTGGCGGAGGAAGGCGCCGTCCCACCGGGGCTTTGCCGCCGACGTCCGCGTGACCTCCTTGATCCGCGCCTCGCTGTTCTGCCGCACGGTGCGATTCACGTAGAGGTAGCCGGCGACGAGGTCCGGCTGTGTCGGCAGGCGGCTGGCGTCGAGAATCTCGGGAACCTTGCGCGCGAGGAAAGGGTCGTCGATGTCGAGCGTCCGGTTGGCGAACGCGCGCGGCTTGACGACCGCGTGGAACGGCACTTCGCGACGGTTGCCGGCGGTATCTTCGGCTATGGCCTTCACCGCGGTCTTGGCGTCGAGGTCTTGCGGCACTGCGAAGAACGCGACGTGGATCGCCGGGTCGGCGAAGAGTCCGGCGGTGCCGGGAAAGAAGTAGCGGTCCACCGCGACCCCGCTGCGGAGCGCGTCGGGCGCGGTCTTGTAGAGCATGAAATCGAGGCCGCCGAGCTTCAGGTAATGCTGCGGCGAGAGCACTTCGATCGTCGGCGGCGTCAAGTCGATCGCGAACGGCGCTTCGAGCAGCGCCGAGTCGCGGCGGAACCAGCGCAACCAGGAGTAGTCGCCGGCGAAGACGCGCAGCGTCGCCGAGCCTTCGCCGAGCGCGCCGCCGAGGGCGGCGAGCGGCGCGCTGATCGCCGTTTCGTGGAGGCCGCTGCCGCGCCAGGTCTCGGCGGGGTAGCGCGCGCTCGCGAGCACGGTGGTGGTGCCGTTGCGTTCGATCTCGATGCGGCTCCACGCCAGTCCGGTGCCGACGTCGCGCAGGGTCACGTCGATCGTGCTGTCGCGGCCGAGCGCGGTGATGGGATGCGCGAGCTCGGCGACCGGACGCCGGGGTTCGAGCTTCACCCAGCCGACGTAGGCGATCAGTGCGGCGAGCGCGAGCGCGACGCCGAGGACCGGCCAGCGACCCGCTCCGCTCGCGCGCCGACCACGCTGTCGCGCTTGCCGTGCCATCGACCCGCGCGCGACCTTACGAGCCGGTCGGAGGGGTGTCAATCTTGGTGCGCGCGCAGCGCGGTGACGAGGTCGAGCAGGCTCGCGGTGATCCGCTGCGTGGCGCCCCAGATCACGCGACCCTGATGGCGATACGAGGTGACGGCGACCGCGCGGCCGTCGATCGTCCAGGTTTCGGTGACGCTCGTCGCCGGATCGTCGAGCACGCGCAGCGGCAGCGCGAAGGCGTCGTGGACTTCGTGCGGGTCCAGGCGCAGGGCGTAGGGATGCGGAATGCAGGCCACGAACGGCGTGATGCGGAAGCTCGAGCTGAACGTGTGGATGGGATCGAGGGCGCCGAGCACGTCGATGTCGGCGGCGCGCAGGCCGACCTCCTCCTCGGCCTCGCGGAGCGCCGTCGCGAGGAGCGACGGATCGCGCTCGGGGGCGTGGCGGCCGCCGGGAAACGCAACTTGTCCGGCATGCGTCGGCAGCGCCGCGCTGCGCGTCGTGTAGAGGAGGTGCAGATCACCGTCCACGTCGAAGAGCGGCACCAGCACGGCCGCCGGCACGGCGGTCGGCGGGTGCGGATCGAGGTGTACGGACGTCGTCGCGGCGGCTGCGTCGGACCGCGTTTCGGCGAGCGCCGTTCGCAGGGCCGAGAGGATGGCGCGGGTCATCGGTTCGGATACCACGGCGGTTCGCCGGCCCGGAAGCGCGTGCTATGGGCGGCGGATGGCTTGCGTCGTCGTGCGCTATCACGAGATCGCGTTGAAGGGCGGCAATCGACCGCGCTTCGTCCGCCGCCTGATCGCCAACCTGCGCGACGCGACCACCGGTCTTGGCGTGCTCGGCGCCGATAGCCGGCAGGGGCGGATCGTGCTGCGGCTCGCACCGGCGGCTCCCGTCGACCGCGTGTGCGACCGCGTCGCCCACACCTTCGGAGTCGCCAACTACTCGGTCGCCGTCGAGCTGCCGGCCGATCTCGACGCCATCCGCGCCGCCGTCCTCGACTGCGCGCGCGCCGAGCCGTTCACGACGTTCGCCATCCGTACCCGCCGCGCCGACAAGTCGTTTCCCTTGACGTCGCCGCAGCTCGGCGCGCTCCTCGGGGCCGCGGTCGCGGCCGAGGTCGGCGGGCGCGTCGACCTCGACGCCCCCGAGCTGCCGATAACGGTCGAGATCCTGCCGCGTGCGGCCTACGTGTCCGGGGGCAAGCGCCCCGGCCCGGGCGGCTTGCCGGTCACGGTGAGCGGCCGCGTCACTTGCCTCATGTCGGGCGGCATCGACTCGCCGGTCGCCGCCCACCGCATGATGCAGCGCGGGTGCCGCGTCGACTTCGTGCACTTCAGCGGCGTGCCGTACACGAGCCGCGCCAGCATCGACAAGGCGCGCGACCTGGTCGAGCACCTGACGCGCTGGCAGCTCCGCTCCGAGCTTACGGTGGTGCCGTTCGGCGAGATCCAGAGCGAGATCGTAGCCAGGGTCCCGCGCAGCCACCGGGTGGTGCTCTATCGCCGCATGATGCTGCGCATCGCCGCGGCGCTCGGCCGGCGCGGCGCGCGCGCGCTGGTGACCGGCGAGAGCCTCGGGCAGGTGTCGTCGCAGACGCTCGAGAACATGCAGGCGGTCGCGGCGGCGACGCCGGCGCTCGTGCTACGCCCGCTCGTCGGCATGGACAAGAACGAGATCATCCAACAGGCGGTTCGCATCGGCACTTTCGCGACGTCGATCCTGCCGGACCAGGATTGCTGCTCGCTCTTCACGCCCGCGCACCCGACGACGCGGGCGACGGTCGCCGAGGCGGAGGCGGCGGAGCGCCAGCTCGACCTGTCGGCGCTGGTCGCGCGCGGCGTCGCCGCGGCGACCCGCGAGCGCTTCGTCTTTCCGCCGGAGCTCGCCGTCGCGGCTGCCGGGCCGGCGGCGCCGCTCACGGTCCGGGGCTGACCGCCGGCGCGACGAGGCGGGCGACGAAGGCCTGCGCCACCGCGGCCGGAGTAGCGCCGTCCTCGTCGACCGCGGCGTTCAGGCGCCGCATGGCGTCGGGTCCAATGGCGCCGGTGAGCGCCCGCAGGGCGCGGACGACGTCGGGGTGCTCGCGCACGAGGCGAGCGCCGGCGAGCAGGACGGCGTCGTACGGCGGGATCACGCGGCGGTCGTCGGCAAGGATGGTGAGGCCGAGCGCGGCGATCCTGCCGTCGGTCGAGAAGGCGCTGATGACGTCGACCTGGGCGCCGGCGACGGCGGCGTACATGAGCGAGGCGTCCATGCTGCGGCGCTCGCGGAAATGGAGTCCATAGGCGGCGGTGAGCGCGCTCCACTCGGGCCGGCCGAAGAACTCGTAGTCGCCGGCGATGACGAGGTCGGGGGCGCGCGCTGCGAGCTCGCTGATCGTCGTCACACCGAGCCGGCGGGCGGCCGCGGCGCGCATCGCCAGGGCGTAGGCGTTCTCGAAGCCGAGCGGTGCGACGAGGGTGATGCCGTAGGCGGCGGCGAGGCGGCGGCGCACCTCGGCCAGGACGACCGCCGGATCGTGCGGGACGTCGGTGCGCTTCAGGATCGTCGTCCAGATCGTGCCGGTATAGTCGACGTAGAGGTCGAGCGCTCCGGCGGCGAGGGCGTCGAAGGCCACGGTCGAGCCGAGCGAGGCGACGATGCGCGTCGGGTGCGAGGTGGCGCGGGCGATCGTGTCGGCGACGATCTCGCTCAACACGTATTGCTCGGTGAAGGTCTTGGCGCCGATCGTGATCGGCGGCTCGCCGTTTCCGAAGCGGTGCGCGACGGCGTGCGCGGCGGTCGCGAGCGCGATCCCGCCGAGGCCGGCGAGCGCCGCTGCGGCCAGTCCCCGCCGGCGCCGGCGTACGCCGACCTCCAGCGCGTGTACGAGCGCATCGAGGACGAGCGCCAGCCCGGCAGCGGCGACGCAGCCGGTCAGGACGGCCGTCGGGTTGCGGGTCTGGAGGCCGCTGAAGATGTAGTCGCCGAGGCTCGGAGCCCCGACCGGCGTCGCCAAGGTAGCGATTCCGACCACCCAGACGGTCGCAGTGCGGACGCCGGCGACGATCACCGGCCACGCGAGCGGCAGCTCGACCAGCCGCAGGCGCTCTCCGTCGGTCATGCCGACACCGAGCGCCGCCTCGACGAGCGCCGGATCGACGCCGCGGATCCCGGTCACCGTGCCCCGCAGTACGGGCAGCACGCCGTAGAGCGTCAGCCCGAGGAGCGCGGGCAGATAGCCGATGCTCGGGACAGCGATGCCGAGGAAACGATGCGCCGGCGCGGCGAGCGCTGCGAGCGCCGGCACCATGGCGGCGAGCAGCGCCAGGCTCGGGATCGTCTGGACGGCGCCGGCGACCGCGAGGGCCGCGGACTCGGCACGCGGCCGCCGCGTCGCCCAGACGCCGAGCGGGACGCTGATCGCGACGGCGATCGCGAGGGCGGCGAGCGCCAGCTCCAAGTGCGCGGCGAGGCGATCCGGCAGGAGCGCGAGCTGCTCGCTCACGCGACCGGGTGCGGGCGGAGGGCGGCCTCGAGCTCGGCGAGGCCGCGCAGTGGGGTTGCGAGCAGCGTCCGGACGTATTCGGTCGCCGGCTGCGCCAGGAGCACCGCCGGCGTATCGAGCTGCTCCAGGCGCCCGCCGTTCAGGACGGCGATGCGATCGGCGATCGCGAGAGCCTCCAGGATGTCGTGGGTCACGAAGATCGCGGCGAGGTCGAGTCGGCGCGCGAGCGCGACGAACGATCGTTGCAGCCGCGCGCGCGTCAGCGGATCGAGGGCGCCGAACGGCTCGTCGAGGAGGAGCACGCTCGGGCTCGCGGCGAGCGCGCGCGCGACCCCGACGCGCTGCTGCTGACCGCCCGAGAGCGACGCCGGCGGGCGATCGCGGAACCGCGCCGGCTCGAGCTCGACGAGATCGAGGAGCTCGTCGATGCGCGCCGCCATGCGCGCCGCGGGCCAGCCGAGGAGCCGCGGCGTGATGCCGACGTTCTCTCCGACCGTCATGTGCGGGAAGAGCCCGACCCTCTGGAAACAGTATCCGATCCGGCGGCGCAGCACGTGCGCAGGGAGTGCGGCGACGTCGACACCCTCGAGCTCGACCCTGCCGCCGTCGGGCTCGATCAGTCGGTTCACCATCTTGAGCGTCGTCGTCTTGCCCGAGCCGGAGCCGCCGAGGAGCACGAGGCGCTCGCCGCGCGCCACCGCGAGCGAGAGCCTGTCGACGACCGTAGTGTCGCCGAAGCGCTTGCGCAGCGCGATCAGCCGCAGCACGAGATCAGGCCGGCGGCAGCGCGGCGAGGAACGGCTCGACGGCGGCGAGGAACCCGCCCGGGTTGTCGCCCATGACCGAATGACCGGCGCCGGGTACGGTGCGCACCTCGGCGCCGACGATGCCCGCGAAGCGCGCCGCGACCTCCGGAGCCAGGATGTCGCTCTCGCCGCCGCGTACGATCAGGACCGGGCAGCGGATTCCGGCAGCGCGCGTCCAGAGGTCGTCCATGTCGACGGCGATCCGCGCGGGATCGCGCAGCGCCGGATCGTACTTCCACGTCCACCGCCCGCCCGGGGTCCGTTTCAGGTTGTGACGCAGGCGTTCGCGGATATTGGCGAGCGAGCGGCGCGGGTTGAAGGCGTGGGCACGGGCGACGAAATCGTCGAACGTATCCAACTCGTCGGTCGCGGCGACGAAGCTGCGGATGTTGTCGACGCCGCCGCGTTGCACCTCGGGCGCGATGTCGACGACGACGAGCGCGCGCACGAGATCGGGACGGCGGGCGGTGAGCGTCAGCGCGACGAGTCCGCCCATCGAGAGTGCGACGACGACCGTCGGCGTGCAGAGTGAGGTTTCGATGAAGCGTTCGACGTCGCGACTCTGGGTCGCGAGCCGATAGTCGCCGTCGGGCGCCCAGCTCGAATCGCCGTGGCCGCGCTGGTCGAGCGCGCGCACATGATGGCTGCGCGCGAGCTTCGGCGCCACCTCGTCCCAGCTGTGAGCCGTCTGCGTGATGCCGTGCAGGCAGAGGAGAGGCGGATGCCCGGCGGTGCCCCAGTCGAGGTAGTGCAGCGCGAGATCGTCGATGACGGTGGTCGCGTCGGTCGGCGCGGTCATGGGCATCTCGGGCGTCAACGGGCGCGCGCGCGGCGGCGCCAGGCTTCGAGCACGCCGGTGAAGCTGGCGCGGAGTCCGGCCGGCAAGGCATCGAGATCGACCACGGCCGGCGGTGGCGGACACGCCGGCGGGGAACGGTGCGGCACGGCGGTCGCTGCGGTGCGGCCTTCGGTCAGGACGAGGAAGAGATCGTCGACGAGCGGCTGCGGCAGGCGCTCGTTGAGCGCGGCGACGATGGAGCGCTTGAGCAGGTTCAGCTCCTGCATCCAGGGAGTGCTCGACACCGCGACGACGAGCGTCCGGCCGCGAAACCGCACCGGCTCGGCGCGGCGGGCAATGGCCGCTCCCACCGCGTCGCCCCAGACCCGCCACACGGCGCCGGCGCCGGGGAGGCCGAGGACGCGGTCGAGGCAGGTGTCGAGCACGGCGTCGAGCGCGATCGGTTCACGGCGGCGGTGCACGCGCCGGTCCTTAGCCTGCGTGCGCACCGGGAGAAAGCTTTATCGACTGCATCTTTTTTTTCTTGACAGCACGTCCATTCCTTGTGTACTGACGCCGCCTGCCATACAACATCTTGATGCTTCGCAGGGTCGCCAAAAGTTCTCGAACGGTGCGCTCCGATGCCGGCGGAGCTCCAACACGCGAGGGTGGGGTCATGGAAAACGGGGTGGCTGTGGACGGCATGGAGGCAGGTGGAGCGGAGGGGATGGCGACGGCGCTCGAGGCGTTCAGCACGCCCGACGTCGACGGCGTGCTCCGGGAAGGGCGGAGAGGCCTCAGGGTCGAGCGGTACTTCAGCCGGGCCGGCAGCGATCCGTTTGCGAGCATCGAGTGGGAGCGGCGCAGCGCGGTCATCCACGGCGAGAAGGGCGAGGTCGTCTTCGAGCAGCACGACGTCGAGGTCCCGAAGACCTGGACGCAGCTCGCGACCAACGTCGTGGTCTCGAAATACTTCCGCGGGCCGCTCGGCACGCCGCAGCGCGAAACCAGCGTTCGCCAGTTGATCGGACGCGTCGTCGGTACGATCCGCTCGTGGGGTACGGCGCAAGGCTACTTCGCAACTCCCGCCGACGCGGCGGTGTTCGCCGACGAGCTGACGCATCTCCTCCTCGATCAGAAGGCCTGCTTCAACAGCCCCGTATGGTTCAACGTCGGCGTCGAGGCGAAACCGCAGTGCAGCGCCTGCTTCATTCTCTCGGTCGAGGACACGATGGACTCGATCCTCGACTGGTATCGGCGTGAGGGCGTCATCTTCAAAGGCGGCTCCGGGTCGGGGGTGAACCTCTCGAAGCTGCGTTCGTCCAAGGAACGTCTGGTCGGCGGCGGGACGGCATCGGGCCCGGTGTCGTTCATGAAGGCGGCCGACGCGTCGGCCGGCGTGATCAAGTCGGGCGGCAAGACGCGGCGCGCGGCGAAGATGGTCATCCTGAACGTCGACCACCCCGACATCATGGAGTTCATTGCCTGCAAGACCGATGAAGAGCAGAAGGCCCGGGCGCTGATCGCGGCCGGCTACGACAGCTCGCTCGACGGCGCAGCATACGGCTCGGTCGCCTTCCAGAACGCCAACAACTCGGTGCGCGTGACGGACGCCTTCATGAACGCGGTCGTCGCCGACGGCGATTGGCAGACGCGGTTCGTCCGCACCGGCGAGGTGGCGGAGACCCTCCGCGCCCGCGACGTCATGCGCGCCATCTCCGAGAACGCTCATTTCTGCGGCGATCCGGGTCTGCAGTTCGATACCACCATCAACGACTGGCATACCTGCCCGGCGAGCGGCCGCATCAACGCCTCGAATCCGTGCAGCGAGTACATGCACCTCGACGACTCGGCCTGCAATCTCTCGTCGCTGAACCTCATGAAGTTCGTCGACGCGGGCGGGGACTTCGACGTCGCGGCATTCAAACGCGCCGTCGACGTGATGATCACGGCGCAGGATATCCTCGTCGACAACTCGAGCTACCCGACGCCGCAGATCGAGAAGAACGCGCACGCCTTCCGCGAGCTCGGGCTCGGCTACGCGAATCTCGGCGCGCTCCTGATGTCGCTCGGGATGCCGTACGATTCCGAGGCCGGTCGGCAGTACGCGGCGGCGGTCACGGCGCTCATGTGCGGCCAGGCGTACCTACAGTCGGCGCGCCTGAGCGGCGAGATGGGCCCGTTTGCGGGCTATGCGCCGAACCGCGAGCCGATGCAGCGGGTCGTCGGCAAGCACCGTGCGGCTGCGCACAAGATCGATCCGTCCTTCGTGCCTCTCGATCTCCTGAGCGAGGCCCGGCGCGTATGGGACGACGCGTGCGCGCTCGGCGAGAGGCAGGGGTTTCGCAACTCGCAGACGACGGTGCTGGCTCCGACCGGGACGATCGCCTTCATGATGGATTGCGACACGACGGGCATCGAGCCCGACATCGCGCTCGTGAAGTACAAGAAACTCGTCGGCGGCGGTATGCTGAAGATCGGCAACACGTCGATCCGCCGCGCGCTCGCCCGCCTCGAATACGAAAGCCGCGAGATCCAGGACATCCTCGAATACGTCGAAGAGGAGGAGACGATCGAGGGAGCTCCGCACCTCGGAGACGAGCACCTCGCCGTTTTCGATTGCGCGTTCAAGCCGCAGCGCGGGGCGCGCTCGATTCACTACCTGGGCCATATCCGCATGATGAGCGCGGTGCAGCCCTTCATTTCGGGCGCCATCTCGAAGACGGTCAACATGCCGGCGGACGCGACGGTGGACGATGTGACCGCAGCCTATCTCGAGGCATGGCGCGGCGGGCTGAAGGCGATCGCGATCTATCGCGACGGCTGCAAGCAGACGCAGCCGCTCAATACCGGCAAGGCCGCCGAGCCGGCGAAGGTCGAGCCCCGACCGACGCGGCGGCGGCTGCAGAACGATTGCAAGTCGGAGCGCCACAAGTTCGAGATCGCCGGTCACGAGGGCTACATCCACGTCGGCTTCTACGAGGACGGGACGCCCGGTGAGATCTTCATCAAGATGGCGAAGGAAGGGAGCACGATCTCCGGCTTGATGGACACCATCGCCACCCTCACCTCGATGGCGTTGCAGTACGGCGTGCCTCTCGAGGTGCTGGTAAACAAGTTCGCACACGTGCGC
Source organism: Polyangiaceae bacterium UTPRO1 (assembly GCA_002050235.1). GTDB lineage: Bacteria > Desulfobacterota > Binatia > UTPRO1 > UTPRO1 > UTPRO1. The sequence continues at coordinate 75,465 of MWST01000003.1, forward strand.
TTCGAGCCTTCCGGGTTCACCAAGAATCCGGAGATTCCGATGGCGAAGTCGCTCACCGACTACATCTTCCGCTTCCTCGGCTCGCGCCACCTTTCGGTCGAGCAGCGGCGAGAGGTGGGACTCGCCGAGGTCGTGCTCGCCGAGACGCGGACGGTCGTCCGGGAGGAGATCGAGATGCAGGCGAGCATCGTGAGCTTCAGCCCGCAAGCGGACGCGCCGAGCTGCTCGGATTGCGGTGCGATCATGGTGCGCAACGGCAGCTGCTACAAGTGTCTCAACTGCGGTTCGACGAGCGGCTGCTCGTGAGCTTCTGCTCAGGGTCCGTCGCCGCGGCGGCTCCGGAACGTCGCGGCGTGGAGGGGGAACGGGAACCGGTGGGGAACTGAGGCGGTGGTCGAGCTCCCGATGCCTCGTTGCGGTCGTGGTGGCCGGGGGAAAGAGGAGAGCCGGTGCGCGGACGACGTGTACCGGCTCTCTTTGCATGGTTCGTCGCCGCTCGTGCGGGCGACTGCTCCCTTGACAGCGAAAAGCGGCACCCTATAACGGCCGCATGATCACGAGGGGTCGTGCATGGCCGACACGCTGAAGTTCACGAACGATCATCTGTGGCTACGTATCGACGGATCGCGCGCGCACGTCGGCATCTCGGAGCATGCCCAGGACGAGCTCGGCGAGATCATCGCCGTCGAGCTCCCCGACGTCGGCGACGAGGTGGAGAAGGGCGAGTCGTTCGGAGAGCTCGAGTCCGTGAAGACGGTGAACGAGCTCATCGCCCCCGTGTCCGGCCAGGTAGTCGCCATCAATACGGAGCTGGACGATCATCCCACCATCGTCAACGAGGATCCGTATCACGAGGGCTGGCTGATCGAAGTCGAGATGAACGACAGCTCCGAGCTCGAGTCGCTACTCGACGCCGACGAATACGACGAGCTGGTTTCGGGCGAGGAAGAGGCGTGACCCTCGGGCTTCGGCCCGTGCTCGTCACTCTCGCGCTGTCGTTGGGCGCGCTCGCTTCCTCGGTCGTATCGTCGTTCGCCGTTACCGACGCCGGGATCGAGGCGCGGCTCTCGGCGCGCGGCATCCGTGATGCTCGGGTGCTGGAGGCGTTTGCGCGCGTGCCCCGCGGCGTCTACGTACCCACGGGCGCGCCCGAGCGCCGGTTCGACGACAAGCCCCTGCCGCCGACCTTCGCCCAGGTGATCTCGCAGCCGTATATGCTGGCGCGCATGATCGAGCTCGTGCGGCCGACGCCCGAGACGCGGGTGCTCGAGGTCGGCACCGGCTCGGGCTACGCTGCGGCGCTGCTCGCCGAGCTCGCCGGCGAGGTGTTCTCGGTGGGAGTCATACCGGAATCGGCGGCGACGGCCCGCTTGCGGCTCACGCGCGAGGGCTATCAAAACGTTCATGTGAAGGTCGGCGACGGCTCGCTCGGCTGGCGGGAATACGGCCCGTACGACGCGATCATCGTGACGGCCCTGGGGCCGCGCGTGCCTCCCGCCCTCATCGAGCAGTTGGTCGAAGGCGGTGTCCTGGTGATGCCGGTTGGTCCGCCGCGCGGCAGACAAGTGCTGTTGTGGGGCGTGAAGAAGGGGCTCAAGCTCCACGCCAAGGAGGTGGTGGAGCTTCACCCCGGGAGCGCCGCCGCCTCCCCGTCCGGCCAGGGGGACCGCGCGGCGCCGGATGACGTCAGGGAGAGACGCCCGGTGCGGAGCCCGAGCCAGTCCCGAAACGATAGATGATCTCGCCGGGTCGCGTAAATCCGAGCTGCTCGCGCGCCAGGCGCTCGAGCGTGCGATCGTCCGTTCGCAGGCGATGAACGCGGCTGCGCAGGTGCTCGTTCTCGTGCAGGAGGATGGCGATGCGGCGATCGAGCTCGACTCGCTCCGCCGTCAGCGTCCGGAGATGCAAGACGCCGCGACTGCCGAACATGACGATGCCTACCAGCGCCGTCGCCGCCGCCGCCGCGATCATCAGCACCACCCGTTGGCGAGACGGGCTCGCCGCGCCTCCCCCCAACATGCGCCGGGATCGTATACGAGTGATCCGCCGGGCCACAAGTCGCAGCAGCGAAGGAGAGCAGAATGAAGATCGCCAAAGTGCACGCGCGCGAGATCCTGGACTCGCGGGGTAATCCGACGGTCGAGGTCGACGTCCTGCTGAACGACGGTACGCTCGGCCGCGCGGCGGTTCCGTCGGGCGCGTCGACCGGAGAATACGAAGCGGTAGAGCTGCGCGACGGACAGGCGAAGCGCTACTCCGGCAAAGGGGTCACGCGTGCCGTCGCCAATGTGAATGCGATCCTGGCGCGTAAGCTCGTCGGCCGTGATCCGCGCCGCCAGGCCGACATCGACAGCCTGATGATCGAGCTCGACGGGACGGCGAACAAGAAGCGTCTCGGAGCCAACGCGATCCTCGGGGTCTCGCTCGCCGTGGCGCGCGCGGCCGCAGCGCGGTCGGGCAAGGCGTTGTACGCCTATCTCGGCGGCACGGGGGCGCGGGTGCTGCCCGTGCCGATGTTCAACATCCTGAACGGCGGTGCTCACGCCGACAACACCGTCGATCTTCAGGAGTTCATGATCATGCCTGTCGGTGCGAGAACGTTTGCGGACGCGCTGCGCATGGGCGCCGAGATCTTCCACGCGCTACGAGCGGTGCTGCGCGGCCTGCGCCTCTCGACCGGAGTCGGCGACGAGGGAGGATTCGCACCGAATCTCGCGTCGGACGAGGAGGCGCTGGGGGCGATCATGGAGGCCATCAAGGTGGCCGGCTATCGTGCCGGTACACAGGTGAAGATCGCCATCGACGCCGCGGCGAGCGAGCTCTGGAAGGACGGACGCTACGTGTTCCGCAAGTCGGGAGCCGCGGACCGCACCCAGGCCGACATGGTCGATCTGTACGACGACTGGGTAGACCGCTACCCGATCGTCTCGATCGAGGACGGCATGGCCGAAAACGACTGGGACGGGTGGATGCTCCTCACCAGGCGCCTCGGCCGCAAGCTTCAGCTCGTCGGCGACGACCTCTTCGTGACCAATCCGGCTCGACTGCGGCAGGGAATCGAGATGGGCGCCGCCAATTCGATCTTGATCAAGGTCAACCAGATCGGGACTCTCACGGAGACGCTCGAAGCGATCGCTGTCGCCCGCAAAGCGGGCTACACGACCGTGATCTCGCACCGCTCCGGGGAGACCGAGGACGCGACCATCGCCGACCTCGCGGTGGCGGTGAACGCGGGACAAATCAAGACCGGGAGCCCGTGCCGCGGCGAGCGGACCGCGAAGTACAATCAGCTGCTGCGCATCGAAGAGGCGCTCGGCCGGCGTGCTGCCTATCCCGGCGCGAAGGCCTTCACCTTTCGCGCGTCGCGCCCGAAGTCTCTCCGGCGCTCGAGCTAGAAGGCTTCGCCTCGTCTTCGCCGATGCCGGGACGGCCGGGCTTGGCGGCGGTAGCCTCGCTTCCGAATTGGTTTAAAACGCTCTGCTACTCCTTGGCTCCGATTCGAGTGAACAGGATTTTAAGCTGGTGAGAGTCTCCCGACATCGCCGTGATTCTTAATCAGAATCCGTTTCCAAAATGCGATTTTTCTCTTGACATTTTCCACGGTACTTCTCTATGATGCGACCCGGTTGAGTGGTGAGGTGGCTGTGGATGAGGGAGCGCTCGCCTGAGCGGACCTGGGTCAAACGCAGCTAACGTTTTTGAGGAGGTGTCTATGGCAGCCAAGAAGAAAGCGTCCAAGGCCAAGAAGAAGGCGCCGGCCAAGAAGGGCGCTGCCAAGAAGAAGAAGTAAGCTCGCTCTTCTCTTCAGTTTCATTCGCAGCGAGAAGTTCTCGTAACGTGTAGTTCCGTTCTGGACTCAGGCGAGGTGTAGAGCCCACCGGGCTCTATGGGAAAAGGCCCTTCGGCGTATCGTCGAAGGGCTTTTTTCATGATCGATGCACAGCGAATCTTCCGCAATTCCCGTCGACGTCGTACGTGCCGAAGCCTCCAGATTTCGCTATCCGCTGCTGCTCCTGCACGGATTGTGGACCGGAGGATGGATCTGGCGTGACTTCTCCGCACATCTCGCGCATCGCGGCTGGGACGCGTGGATTCCGTCCTTTCTCGCAGCGGAGGAGCCGCTCGAGCTGGAGGGCCGACGGCAGGCGCTCGCGGCGGTCTGTCGTGAGCTTCCCGCGCCGCCCGTCGTGGTGACTCACGATGCGGGGCTCCGACTCGCCGACATTCTCGCCGCCGAGCTCGCGCTTCCTGCGGTCGTGGCGATAGCGCCCGTAGTGCCGGGACGCGCTTTTCTCCGCAGTCGGCTGCGCTGGTGGCGGAGCGTCTTTCTCGGCGGACCTCACCGACTCGTACCGCCGCGAGTCGGCGCTGCCGATCCTTTGATCGCTGGACTCAGCGACGCCGAGGTTCGCTGCTTGCGGACCGACTCGGGAGCACTCGTGCAGGGCGGCACGCTACGAGAGGGCGGGCGCGACGAGCGTGCGCTGCCGCGGTTGATCGTCGCCGCGGACGGCGACTCTGCGGCGCCGCTGGCGCTCTGCCGCCGCCTCGCAACCGAACGCGGCTGGGACCTGGAAACGCAAGCGGCTCTCGGGCACTTCCCGATGCTGGGCGCGTCGGCGGCCCGGCTCGCTGACGGCGTTCACCGTTGGCTCGTGCGCGCTCTCGGCGCCGATCTCCTCGCCTGGCTCGACGACGAAGACCCGATGAACGAAGCTCCCTGACCCCACTTTACTCAATGGAACGAATTGGATATCAGCCTCGCGTTCAACTACTCCACCCTCAGTTGTGTGAAGGAGGTTTTCGATGCCACGACCGTATTCGAACGTGAAGGACGTGATGACCGAGATGCCGAGCGTGTTCAACGCCGGAGCAGCGAAGGGTTTGAAGGCCGTCTACCAGTTCGACCTGACTGGCGACAACGGCGGCAAGTACAACCTCGCTATCGACGACGGCAAGTTGACCACCGGTGAAGGCTCGCACGCATCGCCCAACATCACCATCACCATGGCGGCGAGCGACTACCTCGACATGGTGAATGGGAAGCTGAACCCGCAGATGGCGTTCATGAGCGGCAAGCTGAAGATCGCCGGCGACATGGGTCTGGCGATGAAGATGCAGCAGATCTTCCCGATGAGCTGAACGCTCGCTGCAAACGAATCCGATCCGCCTCGAGGGGAGCGTGTCCGTGCCGGGCGCGCTCCCCTCGGCCGTTTCCGGGCGTTACGCGGGGACGGGAAAAGTCAGATGTCGCGGCCGGGGTCGTTGAAGGCCGTGTGGATTCCGCACTCGACCTTGTCCCGGCCTGCCCATCGTCCGGCGCGCTCGTCTTCTCCCGCGAGCACCGGGCGCGTGCAGGGAGCGCAGCCGATGCTCGCGTAGCCGCGTTCGAAGAGCGGATGCAGGGGGAGGGCGTGCCGCTGCATGTACTCGTGCGTGTCGCGGGCGCGCCAGCGCACCAGCGGATTCACTTTCACGATGCCGTTCTTGAGCTCCTCTAGCACCGGCAGGGCATTGCGCGTCACCGCCTGGTCACGGCGGCGACCGTTGATCCATGCTCTGACGTTCCGGAGCGCCCGGCGGAGCGGCTCGACCTTGTTGATCTCGCAGCAGCGATCGGGATCGTGGCGGAAGAGTTCCGGTCCGTGCCGGCGCTCGACCTCTTCCTTGCTGAGCGCGGGCCGGACTTCGACGAGGTTGAATCCGATTAGCTCCACGAGCTGATCGCGGTAGGCCAGGGTCTCCGGGAAGTGATAGCCGGTATCGATGAAGACCACCGGGGTCGCGGGCGCGATCGACTGCAACATGTGAGCGAGCACCACTCCTTCGTGCTGGAAGGAGCAGGTCAGCACCGCGTCCGGGGCGTAGCGGTCTACGGTCCACGCGAGGATCTCGGCCGGTTCAGCCGCTTCGAAGCGCAGCGCGAGGGCGGCGATGTCCGCTTCCTCTTGGGGCGAGATCTTCAGCATCGCCGGCCTTGTATAGCCGCGGCCCCTGGCCAGAGCAACGTAGAAGGCCGTGCGGGGCGCGGGTGCAGCGCCCGGAGCACCCTTTCCGCGCGCGCGATTTCGCTACGTTGGCGTGCGGCCTGTTCAGGCCTTCGCGATCGAGATCGCGCGCGACGGCACTTCGCGAGTCAGGAAGTCCGTTGCTTCCTCGGGGGTCTCGCCGGTCCGCATGCGCTGCAGGCCCTCGCTCACCGTCTTGCGGGTCATGAGGATGCCGTAGCTCTCCATGATGCGGCGGATCATGTCGTAGTGGATCTCGATCGACTGGGTCACCGACGCGTAGCCGTGTTGCGCGGCCCGGCGCCGCTCCCAGAAGGCGATCGGCGTCATCTGGAAGAAGTCCAGATCTTTCTCGGCCGGTTCGATGAGGACGATGTCGCCCTTGAAATTGGGGTCGTCCTGGTACTGGAGGAGTCCGAGCTGGAGGCGGGAGTGCAGGAGAGTGCGCAGCACCTGGTTGAGGATGGTGAGCATGCCGCGGTCGGCGAGCTGCACGCCTTCGGCCACGTAGTCGTCCTTCTGGGGATCGTACTTCCGCACCACCCGGTTCGAGAAGGGGCGGAACGGGTTGTAGCAGATGACGAGGTCGGCTCCGTGGTCGATGGCGACGTCGATGTTGGCCGTGCGGCGCACGCCGCCGTCGACGTAGTCGATGCCGCGGATGCGCGCCGGCCGGTAGAAGCCGGGTAGGGCCGTCGAGGCTTGGACCGCCTCGGAGATCGTGAGCGAGCTGTCCTCGTCGTGGCCGAAGACCACGCGCTCGGCCGAGTCGAGGTTCATCGCCGAGATGTAGAGTTCTTTCTTGCGCGCCTGGAAGAGCGCCTTGAAGCCGTTCGGCATGCGGCGGCGCTCCAGGTTGTCGCGCAGATAGCGCTCGATGGTCACGTTGTCGAAGAGGCCGGAGGGCACATAGTCGAGCGGAAACGGGAACGGCCGGCCGTCGAGGAGCGCTTGCCCGAGCGGCCGCAGCACGTCGGCGGCGCGCGTGATCGAGGGCGCGCGCACGAAATCGCGCACCGGGCCGGCGATGCTCTCGGCGAGTGCGGGGCTCTTGGCGACCAGATCCAGGATCGAGCCCGGGATGAAGGTGGCGAGGTCGAGGATGTAGCGGATCGGGCGCTCGACGAACTCGCTGTAGTTCGGCTGGTAGAAATCGAAGGCGCGGAACTGCGTGAACTCCTCCGAGCTTCCTTCGAGGCTGCGCAGCATCTCGGGCGGCGTCACGCCGCTTGCCAGCGGGGCCGCCAGGAACGCGCCGGCCGAGAGCCCGACGTAGATGTCGAAGTCGGTGGTCTTGCGGTTGACCAGGAAGTCGTCGAACGCCTTCAGGCCGCCGAGCTTGAAACCGCCGCCGCTGATGGCGCCGCCGGCGAGCACGAGGGCGATCCGGGGGTTGCGTTTGCGGACGGTAAGGTCGCTTTTCTGGACGATAGTGATGCCCATGTCACCCTTCCCACCACCGACTTCACTGCGATCTGTAAAGCAGATGGCGAAACTGCGTCAAGCGCGATACGTACCGGCGCGTTCCTCAGTGCCGGAGATCGACCTTGGCCAGGTCGCGGTCGGCGCGTTCGCGATCGATGGGCGTGTCGATGACGCGCCAGAAGCCGGCGAAGGGGAACCCGTACAATGCCGCACCGGCCGCCAGCATCGCCGGGTAGGTATGGCGGGTGATGCTGAACGCTCCTCCCGAGGGCATGAAGTCGAATACCCGCTGCGACAGCACGTGGACGCCCGCGAACATGTACGGCGTGAGCGGCGCCGCCATGCCTTGCGGCTGCCCGAGGAAGCGGCGCACGCGCTCGTCGGCGTCGATCTCGATCTCGCCGTAGCGCGCCTGGTCGGGGTCGCGACGGAGCACGAGGGTCGCGTCGGCGCCGCGGGCGCTATGGCAAGCGATGACGCGGTCGAGCGGCACATCGATGATCGTGTCGCTGTTCAGGACGACGAAGTCGTCGCCACCGAGCCACGGTTGGGCGCGTTTGATGCCGCCGCCGGTGTCGAGGAGCTCGTGCTCGTCGGAGTACCTGATCGCCAGCCCGAACCTGCTGCCGTCGCCGAGCGCGCTCCGCAGGGCTTCGCCATGCCAGTGGAGGTTCACGACCACGTCGGTGATGCCGTAGCGGCGGAGCAGCTCCAGGCCGTAGGTGATCAGCGGTCGCCCCCCGACCTCGACCAGCGCCTTCGGCCGCTCGTCGGTGAGCGGACGCAGGCGGGTGCCGAGTCCGGCGGCCAGCACCATCGCCTTCACGGCGCCGCAGCCGGCCATTGCGCCGCGAACTCGCTCGGGAGCGCGCCCGGCAGCGGCACCTCGGCGAGGAAGCGTCGGCAGGTAGCGACCACGTCGGACAGGAACGCGAGCGGCGCCGGCTTCCCCTTGGCGAGCGCGATGTAGTGGATGCGTCCCAGTACTTTGAGCGCGCGGTGCAGGGCGATGCGCGCGTAGCGGCGCCGGTCGAGGTCCTCCGTCCGGCCGCGCCCGCTCCAGTAGTGAGCGAGGAGCCGCTGCTCCATGGGCGCGTCGATCAGGCGCGGGGTCACGCGATCGGTGAGCAGCGACGCCAGATCGTACTCGGGCGGAGCCAGGAACGCGTCCTGGAAGTCGATGACGATCGGTCGGTCGCCGCGCCAGAGGAGATTCCAGCCGTGGTAGTCACGGTGGCTCAGTACGCGCGGCGCCCAGGCGAGCTCCCGCGTGATGGCGTCGAAGCTTTCCTGGTAACCGCGGCGGGCGGCGGCCGAGAGGGTGAGTCCGAGGCGGCGCTCCACGCCCCATTCGAGGAAATGCTCGAGCTCCCACTGCAGGAGCCGGGCGTCGAGCCCCTGTTGGAAGGCGATGCTGGTAGCCGGACGATGCGTGGTGCCGCGCTCGTGGAGGACGAGGAGCACGTCGATGGCGCGGCGATACAGGCGCTCTGTGCCGGCCGGGTCGCGGGCGGCGGCGTCCCAGAGCGCGACGTCTCCGGCGTCCTCCAATATGAGCACTCCCTGGTCGACGGCAGCGACGTAGACATCCGGAACCGGCACGCCGATGGCGGTGAGCAGGCGGTGCACGTCGAGGAAGGGGAGCTCGACGGGGGGTGCGTCGAAGACACCGAGCTCCTCCGAGCTCAGGGGCAAGCCGCTGCCGGCGAGCACCATCACGATCGCGGTCTCTGGCGCGCCGCCGCCGGCGAGGCCGGCGCGCAGGTAGCGGCGTGTGGAGAAGTCGCCCGCCAGGTGGACGACGCTCGCGAGCTCCGTGCCCGGCCAGCGCGCTCCGACCAGGCGCGCGATCAGCGGCGTGACGTCGTCCGGCATGGCGTTGCCGTCGTGTAGCGCGCGCGCGTCCGGCGCACCAGCGGCTCGCCGTGTCGAGCGCCCGCAACCTTGACATGCGGGAGACCATCGGCATAACGGGTGGCGCCGCGCGGCCCCGGCTGCGCGGGGGCACGGGTTTCGCGGGGGCATTCGCAGTGCTGGACCAATACATCGGCGTCCTCATCACGTTCGCGCTCGGCACCGTGATCGTCCTCGGGATGGTCTCCGGCAGCATGATCTTCGGCGCCCGCAGCAAGGGGCGCCGCGCGGTCAAGGACGAGGTCTTCGAGTGCGGCAACCCGTCGTCGGGCCCCGCGCGCGGCCGCTTTTCGGTCCACTTCTACCTCGTCGCCATCCTCTTCATCGTCTTCGACGTCGAGGTCGTGTTCATGTACCCGTGGGCGATCGTATTTCGACAGCTCGGCGTCCCCGGTTTCATCGAGATGCTCACGTTCGTCGCCGTCCTCGGGTTCGGCCTCGTCTACGTCTGGCGGCGCGGGGCGCTGGCGTGGGATTGATCGCGGTCGGCATTGCGGCGGTGAAGGCATTCGCCGTGCTGATGCTCGTGCTCAACATGAGCGCCGTCCTGCTCTGGGTGGAGCGCAAGGGGAGCGCGCTGATCCAAGATCGTATCGGCGCCAACCGGGCCAACGTCTTCGGCGTCATGCCGCTGAACCTGGGGCTCCTGAACACGCTCGTCGCCGACCCGATCAAGCTGCTCACCAAGGAGGACATGGTGCCGGCGGGAGCCGACAAGCTCCTGCATTTCCTGGCCCCGTTCCTCGCCGTCTTCCCCGTCCTGGTCACCTTCGCGGCCATCCCGTTCGGAGACGAGCTCGTCATCGGCGGCCAGGCGATCAATCTCCAGGTCGCCGCTCTCGACATCGGCATCCTCTACGTGCTCGCCATGTCCTCGCTCGCGATCTACGGTGTGGTCCTCGGCGGCTGGGCTTCGAACAGCCGCTGGGCGCTCCTCGGCGGCATCCGCGGCGCTGCCCAGATGATCTCCTACGAGATCGCCATGGGTCTCGCCCTCATCGGCGCGGTGATGGCTTTCGGTACGCTCGATATGCAGGCGATCGCCCGCGCCCAGGGGCATCATTTCTTCGGCGTCATCCCGGCGTGGGGCGTCATCTACCAGCCGCTCGCCTTCCTCATCTTCCTGATCGCCGGCATCGCCGAGACCAAGCGGGTTCCGTTCGACTTGCCCGAGGGCGAGTCGGAGCTGGTCAGCGGCTATTTCACCGAGTACTCGGGCATGAAGCAGGCGGCGTTCATGTTGAGCGATTTCGCGGAGAGCGTCGTCGTCGCCGGTCTCGCTGCCACGCTCTTCTTCGGCGCCTGGCAGGTGCCGTTCCTCTTTCGTGACGGCTTCCACTTTCCCGGCGGCGTGATCGTGGCGCTGCCGCACCTCGCGGTCGTCGTCCTCCAGATCGTGAGCTTCACGCTCAAGGTCTTCGCGCTCTGCGTGTTTCAGATCCTCGTGCGTTGGACGCTGCCGCGCTACCGCTACGACCAGGTCATGGACCTCGGGTGGAAGTATCTGCTGCCCTTGGCGCTCGCGAACATGCTCGTCACGGGCATCGTCATCGTGTCGATCGGCTGATGACGATGGGAGCCGCCCTCTTCCTCCTGGTCGCGGTGGCGACCGTCGCCGCCGCCCTCGGCGTGGTCCTGCATCCGAATCCGGTAAAGAGCGCGATCTTCCTGGTGGTCACGCTGTTCCTCCTGGCGATCGTCTTCGTCCTCCTCGAAGCCCACATGATCGCGGCGCTCCAGGTCATCGTCTACGCGGGCGCGATCATGGTGCTCTTCTTGTTCGTCATCATGCTCCTGAACCTCCAGGACGACGATCCGGAGCGCGGCCGCCACCGCTACGTTCTGCGCGGGCTCGCCTGGCTCGGCGGCGTCGTTCTCGCGGTCGAGCTGGCGCTGCTCCTGCGCGGCGCCACCATGGGCGGCGGCGAGGTGCCGGCGGACTACGGGAGCGCGGAAGCCGTGGCGCGCAGCCTCTATACCGACTTCCTCCTGCCGTTCGAGCTGACGTCGATCCTGCTGCTGGTCGCGGTGGTGGGCGCGGTCCTGCTGGCGCAGAAGCAGAGACGGTCGAGCCTCCCATGATCGTTCCGACGCAATGGGTGTTGATGTTGTCGGCGGTGCTCTTTGCGATCGGCGTCGTCGGCGTGCTCGTGCGCCGGAACGTCATCGTGATCTTCATGGCGATCGAGCTCATGCTGAACGCCGTGAACCTGAGCTTCATCGCGCTGGCCCGGGCGCGCGGCGCGGTGGACGGACAGGTGGTCGTCTTCTTCGTGATGACCGTCGCCGCCGCCGAAGCCGCGGTCGGCCTCGCCATCATAATCGCCTCCTTCCGCAACCGGAGCACGGTCAACGTCGACGAGCTGGCGTTGCTGCGCGGCTGATCCCATGCACGAGACCCACGCCGCCGCCGAGGCCGTGATCCTGCACTCGCAGGTGCTCTGGCTGATCCCGACCCTGCCGCTCCTCGGATTCCTGATCGCCGTCGCCGCCGAGCGCGTGCCCGGCCTGGTGAAGATCACGTCGCCGGTCGCGGTGCTGGCGGCGTTCGCGGTCACGGTCGCTGCGGCGGCGGCTCTCTTCGCCGCCCCGCCGGGGGCGCGCCTCTCCCAGACCGCATACACGTGGATGACCTCCGGGCCGTTCCACGCCGACGTCGCCTTCCGCTTCGACGCGCTCTCGGCGGTGATGGCGCTCTTCGTCACCGGGGTCGGGCTGCTGATCCACGTCTATTCCGTCGGCTACATGGCCCACGACGACTGCTGTCCGCGCTTTTTCGCGTACATGAACCTCTTCATGTTCGCGATGCTGCTGCTGGTGCTCGGCGACAATCTGCTGGTGCTGTTCGTCGGCTGGGAGGGCGTCGGCCTCTGTTCCTATCTCCTGATCGGGTTTTGGTACGAGAACGACGACAACGCGGCCGCCGGCAAGAAGGCGTTCATCGTCAACCGCATCGGCGACATGGGCTTCGTCCTCGGGCTCTTCCTGCTCGCCTGGAGCCTGGCGCCGGCGGCGGGCGGCGTCCTCGACCTCGGCTTCGCCCACATCGAGGCCCACGCCGCGAGCCTCGCGCCCGGGACCGCGACCGTGATCGCGCTGCTCTTGCTCTTCGGCGCGACCGGCAAATCGGCGCAGATACCGCTCTACGTCTGGCTTCCGGACGCCATGGCGGGACCGACTCCGGTCTCGGCCCTGATCCACGCCGCGACCATGGTGACCGCGGGCGTCTACATGATCGCGCGGCTGAACGTCGTCTACATGTTGAGCCCGGCGGCGATGCAGGCGGTCGCCGTGCTCGGCGCCGCTACGGCTTTCTTCGCCGCCACGATCGCGCTCGTGCAGAACGACATCAAGAAGGTGCTGGCCTATTCGACGGTGAGCCAGATCGGCTTCATGATGCTGGCCCTGGGGGTCGGCGCCTTCGCGACCGCGGTGTTCCACGTGATGACCCACGCCTTCTTCAAGGGTCTCCTCTTCCTCGGCGCCGGCAGCGTGATCCACGGCATGGGCGGGGAACAGGACGTCCGCAAGATGGGCGGGCTCCGCACCAGGATGCCGGTCACCTTCTGGACCTTTGCGGCCGCCACGCTGGCGATCGCGGGGGCCCCGGGCTTCGCCGGCTTCTTCAGCAAGGACGAGATCCTCTACCACACGTGGGCGGGCGGGCATCCCTGGCTCTGGCTAGTGGCGACGGCCGCCGCGACGCTCACCGCCTTCTATATGTTCCGCGTCCTCTTCCTCACCTTCTTCGGCGAGCTCCGGGCCGATCCCGACACTGCGCACCACGTCCACGAGTCGCCGCCGGTCATGACGATCCCGCTCGCCATCCTGGCGGTGCTGTCGATCGTGGGCGGCTGGGTCGGACTTCCCGAGCACTGGCTTTGGGGCAACCGTTTCGGCGGCTTCCTGGCGCCGGTCACCGGCCACCCTCATCTGGCGACGGGCGGCCTGCTCGGCGAGGGCGGGCTCATGGTCATCGCGACGACGGTCGCGTTCGCCGGCGCCGCGCTCGCCTACGTCTTCTACCTGCGCCGCCCCGACATGCCGGCGACGCTCAGCCGCAATATGAGGGGCGTCTACGAGCTCCTGCTCGACAAGTATCGGATCGACGAGCTCTACGATGCGACCGTCGTCACCCCGTACGTGCGCTGCTCGACCTTCCTCTGGAAGGTCGCCGATCAGGAGCTGATCGACGGCTTCGTGAACGGCGTCGCCGGGAGCCTGATCGCGAACGGCGATCTCTGGCGGCGCCTGCAGACCGGAAACGTGCAGCACTACGCGCTCGTGTTCCTCGGCGGGGTCGTCGCGGTGCTCGCCTATTACGTGATCCGATGAGCGCCTTCGAACCGGCCGGGGGGAGCGGCAACGTGCTTCTGAGCCTCGTCGTCTGGACGCCGATGATCGGCGCCTTCCTCGTCCTGCTGCTGCCGCGCGAGCAGGTCGACGGCGCCCGACGTGCGGCGTTCGTCTTTTCGTTGATCACGTTCCTCTTGTCGCTCGGCCTCTGGGCCGGCTTCCGTCCGAACACGGCCGAGTTCCAGTTCCTGGAACAGCATCCGTGGATCCCGGAGTGGGGCATCCAGTACCTGCTCGGCATCGACGGGGTGAGCCTCTTTCTCGTCCTGCTCACCACGTTCCTGACCCCGCTCGTGATCCTCTTCTCCTTCGACGGCGTGCAGAAGCGCGTCAAGGAATACTTCTTCTTCATGCTGGCGCTCGAGACCGGGCTCGTCGGCACCTTCGTCGCCCTCGACCTGTTCCTCTTCTACGTCTTCTGGGAGCTCATGCTGGTGCCGATGTACTTCATCATCGGCATCTGGGGCGGCCAGCGCCGGATCTACGCTTCGATCAAGTTCCTGATCTACACGCTCACCGCGAGCCTGCTGATGTTGCTCGCGATCCTCTACCTCGTGGGCGCGCACGCCCGCGCCGGCGCGCCGACGACCTTCGACGTGCGGCTCCTCTACGACGTGGCGCTGAGCCCCGCGGAGCAGGGCTGGCTGTTCGCCGCCTTCGCGGTCGCTTTTGCGGTCAAGGTGCCCATGTTTCCCCTCCACACCTGGCTCCCCGACGCGCACGTCGAGGCGCCGACCGGCGGCTCGGTGATCTTGGCGAGCGTCATGCTGAAGCTCGGCACCTACGGCTTCCTGCGCTTCGCGATGCCGCTCTTCCCGACGGCGATGGCGGCGGCGACGCCCTTCATCCTGGCGCTCGCGGTGGTCGGCATCGTCTATGGCGCCATGGTCGCGATGGTGCAGCCCGACTTGAAGAAGCTCGTCGCCTATTCATCGGTGTCGCACTTGGGCTTCGTGATGCTCGGGCTTTTCGCCCTGAACCCGATGGGAATCCAGGGGGCGATCTACCAGATGCTGAACCACGGCCTGTCGACGGGAGCGCTCTTCCTCCTGGTCGGGATGATCTACGAGCGCCGCCACACGCGCCTGATCTCCGACTTCGGCGGCCTCTGGAAGCCGCTGCCGCGCTATGCCGCGGTGTTCATGGTCGTGACCTTGTCGTCGATCGGCTTGCCGGGCCTGAACGGGTTCGTCGGCGAGTTCCTGATCCTCCTCGGCGCCTTCGGGCAGAGCCGCCTCGCGGCCGTACTGGCGTCGAGCGGTCTCATTCTCGGCGCCGTCTACATGCTGTGGATGTTCCAGCGGGTCTTCTTCGGGCCGGTGCGCCACGAAGAGAACATGGCGCTAGCGGATCTTCGCCCGCGCGAAGTCGCGGTCCTGGCGCCGGTGGTCGCGATGATCGTCGTCATGGGCGTGTACCCGAAGCCGTTTCTCGAGGTGATGGAGCCGTCGGTGAAGGCGATCATCGCCCGCATGGAGAAGCAGCAGGCGCGCGCCGTGGCGATCGACGGGCAGGGCGCGGCGACGAAGCCGGCGAGGGGCGTGTGATGGAGCGGCTGCTGTTGCCGGCGATCGATTGGCTCGCGGTTCTCCCGGTCGGCTTGACCGCGCTGCTCGGCTTCGTGCTGCTGGCTCTCGGCCTCTTCGCCGACGACGACGAGACGCTCGGCTGGATCACGCTCATCGGCCTCGCCGTCTGTGCGGTGGTAACGGCGTGCCTAGCCGGCCAGAAGTCGATGACGTTCGCCGGGACATTCGCGCTCGACGGCTACGCGCTCTTCTTCGATCTCCTGTTCCTGGTCGCCGGCATGGTCGTGGTGCTGATGTCGATGACCTATCTCGAGGGCACCGGCATCCCCGCCGGGGACTACTACGGGCTCCTGGTCTTCGCGCTCGCGGGCATGATCGTGATGGCGTCGGCGAACGACCTCATCCTCGTGTTCCTCGGCCTCGAGATCATGTCGATCAGCGTCTACGTGCTCGCGGGGGCGTGGCGGACGCAGCTGCGGTCGAACGAGGCGGCGATGAAGTATTTCCTCCTCGGCGCCTTCGCGACCGGGTTCCTGCTCTATGGCATTGCGCTCGTCTACGGAGCGACCGGGGCCTTTCGCCTCGACTTGATCGCGGCGGCGGCCGCGGGCGCGCCGCACCGCGCCCTGATGGTCGCCGGGGTTGCCATGCTGCTCGTGGCCTTCGGGTTCAAGGTGGCGGCAGTGCCGTTCCACATGTGGACGCCGGACGTCTACGAGGGCGCACCGACCACCATCACCGCGCTCATGGCGGTGGCGGTGAAGGCCGCCGGTTTCGCGGCCTTCGTTCGCGTGTTCCTGCATGCGTTCGCCGGGCTGCACGCCGACTGGGGGATGCTGCTCTGGGTGATGGCGGCGCTCACCATGACGGTCGGCAATGTCCTCGCCCTCGTGCAGCGGAACGTGAAGCGCATGCTCGCGTACTCGAGCATCGCCCACGCCGGCTACATCCTGGTGGCCCTGGTAGCGTCGGGTGCGGCCGGCGGCGCGGCGGCGCTCTATCACCTCCTCGCCTACTCCTTCATGACCCTCGGCGCCTTCGGCGTCGTCGCGGCGCTCGGCTCGGTCGGCGAGCCCAACGAGATGCTCGACGACTATGCCGGGGTCGGTTTTCGCCGCCCGCTCCTCGGCGTCACCATGGCGATCTTCATGCTGTCGCTGACGGGCATTCCGCCGTTCGCGGGCTTCACCGGCAAGTTCTACATCTTCACCGCCGCGATCCGCGACGGCTACTACGTGCTCGCCGTCATCGGCGTCCTCAACAGCGCCATCTCGGCCGGCTACTACATTCGCGTGTTGATCGCGATGTACCTGACCCCCGGCGCCGAGGAGTCCGGACGCGTGGCGCGCCAGCCCTACCTGGTGACGTCGATCGTCTTCTCCGCCGTGATGACGGTCCTGATCGGAGTATTCCCGGCTCTCTGGATGCAGCTGGCGCGGCTCGGGTTCCTGTCGCTCTGAGCGCCCTGTAGCGGGCGAGCTGGCGGCGGCAGCGCCGAGAGCGCTTCACGAGGGACGACCGCCGTTACGCCCGCACGATCGTCCAGATCCCGATGGCGACGAAGCCGGCGCCCGCGAGCCACGAGAGGATGCGCGGGCTCACGTACTGCGAGACCGCGCTGCCGAGCGCGACGCCCATCGCCGAGGTGACGATCAGCGCCGACGCGGCGCCGACGAAGACCGTGAGCTTCGAATGATTGCCGTCGGCGGCGTAGAGGAAGGTCGCGAGCTGGGTCTTGTCGCCGAGCTCGGCTAGGAAGACGGTCGAGAAAACGGTGAGGAAGAAGCGCAGATCCATCGTCGAAGTCTCCGTTCACGGGGCACGGCCGCGCCCGGGATCGAGCGCGGCCAGCAAGCCGTAGAGGGTACGATTCACCGGCGTCGGGACGCCGACCGCTTCACCGAAGCGCACGACGGCGCCGTTGATCGCGTCGTACTCGAGGCGGCGGCCGCGCTCCATATCCTGCAGCATCGAGGTGCGGAGCGCGCCCAGGCGCTCGCGGGAGAAGGCGACGACGGCCTCGACGCGCTGCGGATCGAGGAGGATGCCCTGCGCGCGCGCGACCGCGACGACTTCGTGCATGGCGGCCCGCAGCACGGCGGCAGTCGCCGGGAGCGCGGCGGCGGCGCCGGCTGTGGTGCGGGTGATCGCCGTCACCGCGTTGTGGGCCGCATTCCACATGAGCTTGTTCCAGAGCTGCACGATGATGTCGCGGCTGAAGCGGTGGCGGATCCCGGCGGCGCCGAGGAGGGCGGCGAGGTTCCGGCCGCGCGGACTTTCGTGTCCGGTCATCTCGCCGAAGAAGATGGTGCCTTCGGCGACGTGGCGTACGACGCCCGGCGCTACCAGCTCGGCGCCGATCTCGGTCATCGCTCCCATGAGCGGCGGCAGGTCGAGCACCGCAGCGAGCAGCGTTTCGTTCTCGATGCCGTTCTGCAGCGAGAGGACGACGGTGTCGGTGCGGACGGCCGGTGCGATCTGTCGGGCGACGGCCGCGGTATCGTACGACTTGACCGTGAAGAGAACGAGGTCGAACGGCGCCAACCCCGCGACGACGTCGACTGCCGCCGGGTCCGAGACGTGGAAGTCGCCGTCGATGCTCTCTACGGTGATGCCCGTCGCCCGCAGGGCCGCGAGATTCGCACCGCGGGCGAGGAAGGTGACGTCGTGCCCGGCGCGCGCCAGCACGGCGCCGAAGAAGCCGCCCACCGCGCCGGCGCCGGCGATCAGGATGCGCATGACATCAGAACTTCACCTGCGGCACCTGCTTGGCGCTCTCCGGGACCTCGAAGTACCGCTGCTCGCCGAACCCGAACATCCGGGCCGTCAACACCGTGGGAAAGCTCTTGGTCAGGGTGTTGTACTCCTGCACGACCTCGTTGTAGCGCCGCCGCTCGGTGGCGATCCGGTTCTCGGTGCCGGCGAGCTCGTCCGAGAGGCGCGTGAACTGCGTGTCGGCTTTCAGGTTCGGATAGCTCTCCGCCAGGGCCAGGAGCCGCGAGAGCGCCGACGAGAGCTCTCCCGATGCCGCGATCTCGGCGTCGCGCGATCCGCCCGCCGCCAGCATGCGGGCGCGCGCGTTCGTCACTGCCGCGAAGATCTCCTTCTCGTGGGCGGCGTATCCTTTGGTCACCTCGATGAGGTTCGGGATCAGGTCGTTGCGGCGCTGGAGCTGGTTTTCGACCTGCGCCCAGGCGCCGTCGATCGCTTCGCGCAGGCTCACCAGCCGGTTGTAGCCGCAGCCCGCGAGCGTCGACGCGAGCAGCACGAGCATCGCCGCGGCGCGCTGCGTTCGTGAACTGGTCATATAGTCCTCCTCCTGGTCTCGGGTCACCACTTGCCGCCGGCGCCGCCGCCGCCGAAGCTGCCGCCGCCGAATCCGCCGAATCCGCCGCCGCCGCTGCCGCCGAAGCCGCCGCCGCCGAACGTTCCGCCCCAGAGCGGCGGGTCGACGTCCCAGGCGCGGCGACGCCGCCAGGGTCCCTGGACTCCCGGTGCGCCGTGCCAGCCGAAGAAATAGGGACCGAAGATCACGAGCAGGATTATGGCGAGGACGATCAGGTCGCCGCTGCTGAAGCGCCGGGTCGGCGGCGCTTCCGGTGCGGGCGCGCCGGTCAGCTCGACATGGTACTCGCGGGCGATGATCGCCGCCAGGCGATCGACGCCGGCCTCGATGCCCCCCGCGAGGTCGCCGGCCCGAAACCTCGGCAGGATCGTGCGGTCGCGGATCTCGCCTACCAGCCCGTCCGGTAGGGCGCCTTCGATGCCATATCCGGTGGCGATGAACAGCGCGCGGTCGTCGACGGCGACGAGGAAGAGCACGCCGTTGTCCTTGGCGGCGTCTCCGGGTTTCCAGGCTTCGGCCAGGCGGAGGGCGCGCTCCGACACCGAGTCGGGCTGCGTCGTCGTCTGGGTGACCACGGCGATCTCGGATCCCGTCTTCTCCCGGAGCTCTTCGATGCGCGCGGTGAGGCGCGCTGCGGTCGCGGCGTCGATGACGCCGGCGAAGTCGGAAACCGGGCCGAGCGGCGTCGGCAGCGGCGCCGGTGCGGCCTCGCTGCGCCAGGCGCCGAGCACGACTCCGCAGGCGATCACGCCGGCGATCGCACGGGCGCGGCGTCCACGGGGTAGCGACCAGTGCAGCCTCATCTGGCCGCCGTGGTCATGCCGGCGTCTCCGCGGCGTCGGCGAGGGTCGCGATCGCTTCGATCTCGGCCACGTAGTCCGCGAACCGCTCCTCGATAGGGCCTGGATGGCGCCCGCCGGCGAGGTGCTCGAAGACCGGCAGCGCGCAGTCGAAGGCGCGGGCGAACGCGGCTACGGCCGCAGCCTCGCGCGTCTCCCAGCCGAGGCCGCGCACCCAGAGCAGGCCGCGCATCACGTGCAGGAAGGACTTCCGCGAGTCGATGATGAGCGCGCGGAGATCGAGGATCGATCCGGCGAGCTCCAGGTAGAGCGCCCGCAAGCGCAGGAGCTTGCCCTTGGCTTCGCGCTCGCACTCGAGGCGGACGGCGGCACGTGCGATCGGCAGGTTGCGGAAGAGCTCTTCGCCGGCGAGCGTCCGATGGCGGGCCTGGATGTCGAGCATTTCCAGGGGAAAGACGTCGAGGGAGCGCGCCAGATCGGCGGGTGCGAGCAGAAGCGGGGCGGCGACCCGCTCGCCGCGCCAGCGAGCGTACCACTGCGCCACCCGCTGCAGCTCGGCGAACGAGAGCGGGCCGGCGACGGCAGCCAGATTGATGTCCGAGCGCTCGGGGCGGAAGTCGGGATGCCCGGTGCTGCCGTAGAGGACGACGGTGCGGAGTGCCGGTCCGAAAGCCTCGGCCAGCTCGGCGCCTGCTTCGCTGGCGATGCGCTCGGGCGTTATCCGCCTCCGCATGCGCGCGGATGATAGGCAGCGCGACCCGGAGGCGCAAGTTGCCGATGGTCGCCGACCGGGTGTAGTGGCCGCACCGGTGAGCTGGTAAGACCCGCGATCGGCAGGCGCCGCGCGCTCGGGCTCGCGGACGCGCCGGTTCGCGACGGCATGCCGACGACGGCGCCGCCGGGCACGAGGAGGAAACGGATGGCGACCAAGCCGACGCATGTGATGGCGATCGATCAAGGTACGACGGGCTCGACGGTGCTCGTCTTCGATCGGCGCGGCCGCATCGCCGGGCGCGCCTACGCGGAGCTCCGCCAGCACTATCCGCAGCCCGGATGGGTCGAGCACGATGCCGAGGAGATCTGGCGCGTCACCCTCGCGGTGGCGCGGCAAGCGCTCCGCAAGGCCAAGGTGAAGGCGGGGGCGCTCGCCGCGATCGGCATCACCAATCAGCGCGAGACCGCGGTGGTGTGGGACCGGCGCACCGGCCAGCCGATCCACCGCGCGATCGTCTGGCAGGACCGGCGCACGGCCGATGTCTGCGCCGCGCTCAAGGACGCGGGCGCCGAAGCCGGAATCCGCGCCAAGACCGGACTCGTCCTCGACCCGTACTTCTCGGCGACCAAGATCGCCTGGATCCTCGACCACGTGCGCGGCGCGCGCGGGCGCGCCGCCGCCGGCGACCTCGTCTTCGGAACGATCGACAGCTGGCTCGTCTGGAAGCTCACGGCCGGCAAGGTGCACGCGACCGATCCGACCAACGCCTCGCGGACCCTCCTCTACGACATCCACGCGCGCCGGTGGGATCCGGAGCTGCTGCGCACGTTCGACGTCCCCGCCGTTATGGCGCCCGAGGTGCGGCCGTCGAGCGGGGTCTTCGGCGCCACCGAGCCGCATCTCCTCGGCGCCGCCGTGCCGATCGCGGGCATCGCCGGCGATCAGCAGGCGGCACTCTTCGGCCAGGGCTGCCTCGCCCCCGGCATGGTGAAGAACACCTACGGCACCGGCTGCTTCGTGCTCATGCAGACCGGCAGCGAGGCCGTGGCCTCGGCGCGCGGGCTGGTAACGACCATCGCTTGCGGCGCCGGCGGCGCGCCCACCTACGCGCTCGAGGGCTCGGTCTTCATCGCCGGAGCGCTCGTGCAGTGGCTGCGCGACGGCCTGAAGATCCTGAAGACCGCTGCCGAGAGCGAAGCGCTCGCGCGCCAGGCCGCAAGCGACCTCGGAGTCTACGTCGTGCCGGCCTTCGTCGGCCTCGGCGCTCCGTACTGGGATCCCGAGGCCCGCGGCGCCATCCTCGGCCTCACCCGCGGCGTCGGTCGCGAGCATCTCGTGCGCGCGGCGCTCGAGTCGCTGGCGTACCAGACCCGCGACGTCGTCGAGACCATGGCCGCCGATGCCGCGAAGCCGATCACCGCCCTGCGCGTCGACGGCGGCGCGGCGGCGAACGACTTCCTCATGCAGTTCCAGGCCGACGTCCTCGGCACCACCGTCGATCGTCCCAAGGTCGTCGAGACGACGGCTGCCGGCGCCGCCTTCCTGGCCGGCCTCGGCACGGGCTTCTGGACCCAGGCCGAGCTCGAGCGCGTTCGCGCCGTCGACAGGGTCTTCAAACCGAAGATGAAGCCCGAGGCGCGCGAAGCCGCCTACGCCGGATGGAAGGATGCGGTCGCCCGCGTCCGCAGCCTGCCGCGCCCGTGACGCGAAGCCGCTACTGCACGACGATGGTTCCCGGAGCCACGAAGAGGTTGTCGCTCTCGTTGCTTTCGGGCACCGCGCCGTAGGCATCCGCGAGCACCAGAAGCCTGTAGCTCCCGGGCGGGACGGGAAGACTCGCGCCGACAGTGAGGTCGCCGGCGCAAACGTCCGTATCGCTGGCGTCGAGGGTGCCCGAGAACGAGCACCACCCGAAATACCAGTCATCCGCGGAGAGCACGGCGTCGGTCGATAGGTACAGGTTGTTGTACATCGTCCCGGGGACGACGGCAGCGCCGCTCCCGACGTTCGCTAGCGTGACGCTGATCGCGACCGTGCTGCCGCCGCTGATCGGGCTCGACATCGACGCGGCAGTGATGCGGAGATTCGGGAGCGGCCGGGTGCCGACGGCGCTGATCGGCAGATGCAGCGTCCCCTTGCCTTTGAGCCGCAGGGTGGCGTGCGCTGCTGCGCCGGGGGCGAGGCCGCTCTTGTCGATAGTGATCGGAATGGTCGCAGTGCCGCCGGCGGGGAGGACGACCTCGGCCGGGACCGTGACGGTGAGCCCGGCGGCGGGGACGACGCTCAGCTTCCATTTGCTCGCTTTGGCAAGCGTGCTCCGCATCTCGCGCTCGATGGTCACCACGTCCGGCGCCGTCACCGGCAGGAAGATGCTCGGGTAGTTCACTACCCAGAGGTCATCGGCGTGCCCGCGGTAGTCGCCGGCGGCGACGTCGAAGGCGGCCGCCGCAGCCAACGCCGGCTTCAGAGCGACGCGGCCGGCGCCGCCGTCGAAAGGGGAGAAGGGCGTCGTACCGTCCTCGCGCACTACCTTCTTGGTCCAGGCCGTGGTCATGAGCGCCGACTTGATCTCGCCCGGCGTCCACGTCGGATGCGCGTGGCGTAGGAGCGCTGCGGCGCCGGCTATGTGCGGGCTTGCCATCGACGTGCCATCCAGGGCGCGGAAGAGCTCGCCGTCGCGGTGTGTCGGGTCGTAGCCCTCGGGCGTGTCGCCGGCGAGCGTCTGCACTCCGGGGGCAGCGATGTCGGGCTTGAGGACGCCGAGGGCGAGGTTCGGACCGCCGCGCGAGCTGAAGGCGGCGATCTCGTCGGCGCGGGCGTTGGCGAGCTTCCCCGGCGTGAAGGAGGCCGTGAGATTCGCGTGCGCGCCCGCGAAGGCCAGGAGCTTCACAGCCTCGGGAGCATCGAGCTGTACCGCCGGGAGCATGTGGCTGTCGCTCGACACGCCCAGTTGGCTCGGGTCGGCGGGATCGTTGTAGAGCACCATGCCGACGGCGCCGCGCTGGGCGACATTGAAGCCCTTGGTGACGCGGGCGCCGTTGCCGCGCAGACAGCCGACGATCATGCCGGTGAAGGCGCCGTCGGCGGTCGCGTCCAGGCAGCGCGGGTCGCCGGCGCTCGCGGCGAGGACGAACGGCGCCGGCGTTTTGATGCCCGGAGTGAAGCTCGCGCCGACGAGCTTTAGCTTCGCACCGTCGGCGGCCTTGAGGGAGAGCTTGTTCCGGTAGAGCTTCTTCGGAGTGCTCGCGGCCGTCGTCGTCACCCACGGGCCGCGATGCCCCACGGTGTCGGCGAACGGTCCGTTGTTCCCGGCCGAGGCGGCGACGAAGATACCGCTCTCGTAGGCGTCGAGGAAGGCGAGCTCGACGACGTCGTAGTAGGGGTTGCCACCGCCGCCGATCGAGAAATTGATGACATCGACGCCGTCGAGGATCGCCTGGTTGATGGCCGCTACGCTGTCGGACTGGAAACAGCTATCCTCGCCGCAGACCTTGTAGGCGATCACCTGGGCGCGCGGCGCGATTCCCGAGACTTTGCCGCGCGCGAACCCCAGCGCCTCGGCGACGACGGGGCCGTTTCCGGCGGCGGTGCTGGCAGTGTGCGTGCCGTGACCGTCGCCGTCGCGCGCGCTCGAGAAGTCGGCGGCGGGCTGGGCGCAGTCGGCGCACGCCTCGTACCCGGCCATGAAGCGGTAGGCGCCGATCAGCTTGCCGTTGCAGGCAAAAGCCGGGCCGGGGTGGGCGCCGCCGCTGAAGGCGCAGGCACGGGTGCCGGGAGGCGCCGTGTACGGCCGGCCGGAGGGATCGGGGTCGGCGAACGACGGGTGCTCGGGCCAGATGCCGGTGTCGATGATGCCGACGATCACGCCCTCGCCGGCGTTGCTCTGGCCGCCGAGCTTGCTCCAGACCGCTTTGGCGCCGATGAAAGCCGGCGTCTGCACGGTGTCGGGGCGGGCGCGTCCGTCGCGATGGACCGCGAGGACGCCGGGAAGGCCGGCGAGTGTCGGGATCGCGCCCGCCGGCACTTCGAGGACGATGCCGCCGATCACCATGTCGAGCTCGTAGAGCACGCGAGAGCCCGGAATCGCCGCCCGCACGTCGCGCGCGAAGGCGGCATGGCGCGCCGCCAGGTGGGCGCGGTAGGCGCCGACGGCAGCACTCCGCGCATCCAGGCGCGCAGCGCCGGTCGTGGTCCGGCTGGTGGCGGCAAGGCCGGGGATGCCGCCGCGGTAGCGGGCGACGGGCGCCTCGTCGAGCTGGACGATGACGGTGACGAGCTCGTCGGCGGCCGTGTCGACGTTCAGGTCGCCGGCCCAGGCATCGGCGGCGGCAGGACCGGCGAGTAGGCAGGCGGCGAGGAGCGAGCGGAGTATCTTCATCGAGGACCCCTTTGCGCTGGTCCTTATCCAGCCCCGTGCCGGGTGTCGAGTTGCCGCTCCCGAACCGCGATGGTATGGTTCGCGGCTTCGCACGACACGCCGAGGAGTCATCCATGAAAGAAGGCATCCATCCGAACTATCAGCCGGCCAGGATCGCGTGTGCCTGCGGGAACGTCATCGAGACGCGCTCGACGCGGCCGGAGATCCACGTCGAGCTCTGCTCGAGCTGCCATCCCTTCTACACCGGTAAGCAGAAGCTCGTGGATACGGCCGGACGCGTCGAACGCTTCCGCAGGAAGTTCGGAAACGTCACCAAGGCGGCGGCGCAGCAGTAGCGCTACCGGGTGCGCTCGTCGCGGCGGAGCCTCTCGCTGCGACGCTGGGGCAGAGGGAGCGCCCTCCGCCCCTTTTTTCGTTCCGGTGTCGGGGTCCGGTAGTCTCGGGTTCGAGCCATGTTCGCCAAGTTAGCCGCGGTCGAAGCGCGATACGTCGAGCTCGAGAGCCTTCTCGTCGAGCCCGGGATCATCGGCAACCGCAAGGAGTTCGCGAAGCTCGGCAAGGAGCGCTCGGGGCTCGAGGAGATCGTCCATACCTATCGGGCGTGGAAGGAGCTCCAGGAGCAGATCGAGGGCAACAAGTCGCTCTTGCACGACGCCGACGAAGACGTGCGCGCGCTCGCCCAGGAAGAGCTGCCCGGCCTCAAAGCCGAGAACGACGCCCTCGAGGCGCGGCTCAAGGTGCTGCTGCTGCCGCGCGATCCGAACGACGACCGCAACGTGCTTCTCGAGATCCGCGCCGGCACCGGCGGCGA
>MWST01000035.1 GCA_002050235.1 Polyangiaceae bacterium UTPRO1
GTCGCGGTCGCCGTCTCGGTCGGCGTCGGCGTCGCGGTCGCCGTCTGAGTCGCGGTCTCGGTCGGTGTCGGGGTCGCCGTCTCGGTCGCGGTCGGCGTCGGGGTCGCGGTCCCGGTCGCCGTGGCCGTCGCCGTCGCGGTCGGGGTCGCCGTCTCGGTCGGGGTCAGAGTCGCGGTCGCCGTCTCGGTCGGGGTCGGAGTCGCAGTCGCCGTGGCCGTAGCCGTCAGCGTCGCGGTCGGGGTGTCGGTCGCGGTCACCGGGGCAGCCGTCGGGCACGATGCGCGACCGGTGTCGCCTCCCACCAGCGCCAGCAGGGCATCGCTGCGCGGAATCGCCGCCCGCGCCAATCCGAAGCTCGCACACACATGGAAGCGTTCGAAGCAATCACGATATCCGGCGAGCGAGCTCACATCCGAGCCGTAGGCGCTGCACGTAGCAGCGAGCGCCGCCAGGTTCGCTCCCGATGGCGCCTCGAGCGTCGCGAAAGAGGCGCCGCCGCACGCCCGGTCGAGCACGCGCGCAACGCCGCCGGAGCTGCCGTTCGCGCCGCTCGTCCGCGCCGCGCAGCGGCGGGCGGCGGTCGCGAGGCAGGCGTCGACGCCCGACTGCCGCTCGGTGCAGGCGAGCGCGGGCATCACGCACCCGCGCAGGGCGCCGAGCCGGCGCGTGAGCACCGCGGAGCTAGTGGTCGCGATCGCGCCCAGGCACTCCAGGGTCGCCGCCGCTGCACCATCGAGCTCTCCGGCACCACCGCGATCAGGCAGGCACGCCGCCGTCGCGCGCCCGATACCGGCGACCCGAAGGAGTTCCCCGGCGCGAGGATGCCGGAGATCGAGAACGTGGTCGCTCTCGCAGGCCAGGCGCCGTACGGCGCATGCCGCTATGGCTCCGTGGTCGTCGAGCGCGATGCCGAAATCTTCGCGGCACGCGGCGGCTGCTCGTTCGTGGTCGAGGCCAGTGGCGCCGAGCATCTCGGCCAGGGTCACCGTCGACGGGTTGCACCGCCTGAGCATTCGCCGCGTGCAGCGCCGTTCATCATTCGGCAGCGCCGCCAGGATGGCGGTGCAGGAATCATGGATGCGGGTGCGGCACGCATCGCTGTCGGTCCTCGCCAGGCAGTGACCGATGCGCCGGAGGCAGCGTCCGAACCGATCCAACCTGCTGACGCCGTAGGTGCTCCCGGCCTGCATGGCAGCCTGTGCGCAGCGATCGAGACGTGTACGCTGGCCGTCGATCCCACCCGGATGGGCGCCTGCGAGCTCGCTCGCCGTCAAGGCCACGCTGCCGAGCGCGGCAACGCCGATTGCGAGGCGCAGGGATCGCCTGAGACGATACGGCAGATGCAGCATGAAGCAGCGCCCCAATGCATAGGGCGTGCCTGCAAGGCATCCCCGTGCGCGGGACCCTTCGCTCCCCGTCGTCGATCGGCGGCGAAGAAGCACGCACGCCGTCCGGCGCAGCCCGCCCAAGGCGGCGTTTTCGCTGCGACCGACTCCGTACCGGAGCGACTCGCAGGGGCATCGGCGGCAGCGGCCGTGCTGGCGCTCGGCCGCCGCACCGAACGTCAGAGAAGCCGAACCCGGTCAGGAATCTGACCCCGAGGGCGGTTCACCGCGCCGTCCCGCAGACCTCGTTCTGCCCGCCGCCTACCGCCTTGCACGGCAGGACGGCGGCGAAACAATCGTCGCCGATGCGCACGAGCGTCGTACCCTCGGGCACCGCCGAGCCGGCGGCAGTCAGACCCGACACCGACGCGACCAGCTTGTAGCGCCGTCCGTCCTTGCTCGTAAGGCGCACGTTCAGGACGCCGCCGCCTGACGATGGACCCCGGTACTTGAAGCCGCGTTTCATCGGCACGAGGCCGTGCGGCGCGCTCGCCGCAGCGACGGTGCTCGAGCCGACCAAGCGAAGCTCGAAGGGATCGGTCGTGAAGTCGAGCGCGTTGCCCGCGAGCACGAAGCCACCGCGCACGCGCAGACCGTCGGTCCCGGCCGGCTGGCGATTCTTCAGTCGCGCCGTTTGCAGGCCGAGATTCCACACCCCGGCATCGCATCCTGCGGGTACGAGTCCGGCCGGGACGCCGGAGTCGAGCGCGCCTGCACGTTGCCGGTCGTGGCGGTGTCCCTGCCAGCGCACCGCCCGCGGTGAAGCGGTGCCGGGCACGTCCCACAGGTAGACGTAGCCCTCGCGGCTTGCTGTCGCCACCTCGAGGCGGTCGTCGCCGTCGATGTCGCCGGCAACGGGGATCGGGATCATCCAGCCGCCGGTGAACTTCGGCCAGCCGGCCGGCTGCACCCCGCGATGATCGACGGCGTGCACGAAGCCGCCGCCGCTCCCCTGGACGACCTCGGGGACGCCGTCGCCGTCGATGTCGAAGACGGCTGGATTCCCGAAGAACATCATGTCCTCGATGATGCGCGGGAAGGTCGACATCATGTGCCCGGTGCGGGCGTGCCACGCCGAGAGCTGGTGATCGCCGGGCTCCTGGCGTGCGGGCGCCTGCTGATCGATGAACTTCGTGGTGCCGATCGTGCCGGCGACGACCTCGAGGCTGCCGTCGCCGTCGAGGTCGGCGAGGCTCGGGCTGCCGAGGAGCGCCAGGCTCATCGGGAAATCGGTCGACTCGGCTGCGAGCGGCCGGGCCAGGCTCACGTCGTAGTCGAGCGTGAGATGCGAGCCGTTCTGGCTCAGGCCGTAGTACGACGTGCCGTCGCCGCGCAGGACGTAGACCGGTCCGTTGTTGCCCTGCACCACGACCTCGTCGATGCCGTCGCCGTCGACGTCGCCGAGCACCGCGCCCTGGGCGACGCCGTGCGCCACCGTCGGCAGCAGATCGTCGGTGAAGAGCGCGATCTTCACCGGCCATCCCGGCAGATACGGACCCGCCGGGTTGCCGGCGACGCGCGGGCTCAGGCTGCCGGCGTGGTCGACGGCGTAGATCCGGCCGTTCACCGGAGCGAGCCCGGCCATTCCCGCGAAGAAAGAGAGCTGCACGTTGGCGGGCTCGCCGCGCACGTACTCCTCGTTGGTGCCCTGGACGATCTCGAGGAAACCGTCGCCGTCGATGTCGCCGATGGCCGGCGAAGCGACGATCTTGGTGCCGCGCGAGCCCCGCGGCCGACCGCCG
Source organism: Polyangiaceae bacterium UTPRO1 (assembly GCA_002050235.1). Taxonomy (GTDB): domain Bacteria; phylum Desulfobacterota; class Binatia; order UTPRO1; family UTPRO1; genus UTPRO1. The sequence goes on from MWST01000035.1 coordinate 3,128, forward strand.
ACGAGATCCCACGCCACCCGGCCGGTCGCCGGATCCACGGTCGTGACGGTACGGTCGACCATGAGGATCGGGAAGCCCGGCTGCATCGAGCCGTCGGCTCGCCACACGTAGAGGTGGCGATCGAGCGCGCCGATAACGATCTCGAGCCTGCCGTCGCGATCGAGATCGGCGAGCGCCGGGGCCGCGAGAAAGCCGGGGTCGAGGCGGTTCGCTTCGTCGCGAATCGCGGGGTCGGAGAACGCCGGCGTCGTGCGCACCGGGAACCCGGCGCGGCGTGTTCCGTCCGCCGCGAAGACGTAGAGCTTGCCCTGCGTCGACGCCACCACCACCTCGAACGCGCCGTCGCGATCGAGGTCGCCGATCGCAGCCGAAGCGACGATCGACTCGTGCACTCCAGTCCCGACGGCGCCGCTCACGAAGCCGGCGGAGCCCGTGTGCAGCACGTCGAGGTCGGTCGCGACCGGCCAGCCGGGAAGCTCCGTACCGTCGCCGCGGAAGGCGTGCACTTCGCCCGCCGCGGTCGCGAGCACGAGCTCCAGCATTCCGTCGCCGTCGAGATCGGCGAGCGCCGGCGAGCTGTCGCCCGACGCATCGACGAAGACCGGGAAGCCCGGGTGCAGGTCGGGGTCGTGGTGCACCGAGACCACCCGCGTGTCCTCGCCGACATTCCCGAGGTCGTCGACAACGCGCAGCCGCAGCGTCACGTTGTAGACCTCGTCGAAGTCGTCGCGGTCGGCGACCGGGAGCGTGATCGCGTCGAAGGCGCAGTCGGCCGATACCGCGCCTATGGCCCAGGTACCGAGGATACCTGCGTCGATGGCCGCCGCCGGCGTACCCGCGGCGATCACGTGTCCGGGGCGCGCGTACTCGCTCTCGACCGGATCGACGCCGCACCCGTATTCGAGCGTGTAGTCGTACCTGTTGGCGCGGCGATACGCGGCGGTCGAACCGGTGACAACCACCATCGGCGTCGTCGTCGGGTCGAGCGTCCGGAACCAGCCCGGCGCCGCGAGCTCGGCTTCGGGAGGGATCGTCGTCGCCGAGAGCGCACGCACCGCCCGGCCGGCGTTGACGCGGCCGTAGCCGAAGTACTTGTCGCGGCCGGGGTGGCTCGGGAAGCGCGTCGACACGAGGTCGGAGAGGAAGCCGAACTTGACCGCCGGCGAGGTGGCCAGCGCCAGATCGCCGCTGAAGTCCAAGTCGTCGGCGGTGGCAGCGAGGATCTGCTTCACCTCGTTGGCCGAGAGGGCGGTTCCGGTCGCGGGATGGTTGGCCAGGACCCCGATGTCGACGAGGTTCCGCGCCTGCGCCACGATCAGCGCCGCGATGCCGGCGCCGCGTCCGGTCGCTTCCGACGAGCACGAATTGGACGGTATCGATACGTGCACGTTGTGGCCGCCGTAGTTGGTGCAGCCGTTCAGCAGGAGATACGTCCGATCCTGGACGAACGTCCCGTCCTGGGCGCGGATCGAGTTCACCGGGATCGTGTGCTCGTAGTTCGACGGGTAGTTGTGATGGTACGACTCCTCATCGGCGGCCGACGCGATAACCGGCACGCCGCGGGCGTAGGCGTAGTCGATCGCCTCCTGGGCGAACGGCGAGTTGTCGAGCGTACCGTTCGCTTCCTGGATCACGGCGGCGCCGCTATCGACGGCGAAGACGACGCCGCGCGCGAAGTCGTTGACGTCGGAGATGAAGCTATCGCTCACCTTGATGGGGATGAACGTGGAGCTCGGCGCCGTGCCGACGCCGCCGCCGTTGGCGGCTTCCGCGGTCGAGTCCTCCGCCTCTCCGGTGCCGTGCCCGTAGCGCACGTCGTCGTAGGGGTCGTTGTCGTCCTCGTGGAAGTCCCATCCCGCGATGTCGTCGACATAGCCGTTGGCGTCGGCGTCGATGCCGTCGGAGAAGGCGCGGAGCAGGTCCTGCGGGTCGATCAGACCGTTGCCGTTGCTGTCGGCGACGCGCGAGTCCTGCGCGTGGATCCCGTCGGCACGATAGTCGCGCACGTCGAAGACGCCGTCCTCGTTGCGGTCATAGCCGTTGGTCGTCCCTTCGGGGAGCGGCAGCTCGGCCGCGTTCAAACGTACCTTGGCAGCGAGATCGCCCATGGCACCGGCGTCGCTCCAGTCGATGCCCGAGTCGAGGATCGCGATCACCACGTCCGGGCGCCCGGTCGTCACCTGCCAGGCCGTGTCGACGCTCGGGCCGCGCACGCCATGGAGCTCGCGGGCCGTCGCCGGCACCGCCGGATCGACCAGGCTCGAGAAGCGGAAGTCGTTCGGGTCGAGATCCGGAGGGATCGTCGGCGGCACCGTCGCCGGGAGGAAGAGGTACGAGGCGTAGTCGGCGGGATCGCTGCACGACGGCGCGAGCGGACCGCCGCACTGCGGATATGGGAACTCGGCGCGAGCGCCGGGCGTCGCCAGGACTACGGCGGCGAAGAGAGTCAGGAGGCGGAGGCAACGGATCGGCATGGAGGCACCTCGCTTGTTCGCCGGCCGCATCCGGTCGCGGCCGGCGGGCGCCGGACTCCGAGCAGTCCGGAGTGCGGCGCCGCAAGCGGTTCCCTAACGCCATCCGGCGCCGGCTGTAAAGCGATTTTCCGGCACCCTGCAGTTCGGCTCGGGCGCGGCGCGTGCAGTCAGCTCATGCCCTTCATCGCTGCGGCGAGGATGCGCGACGTCGACGGGCGCATGATGCGGGGGTCCACTTCTTTTCCTTCGGTGAGGCTCTTGCGCACGTCCTTGCCGGAAATGAAGACTGGCTTCTCGTTCGGGTGCAGGTCCATGAGGTCCACCCGGCCGGCGGACTCGTAGTAGGCGGCGAAGCCGACCTTGAGGGGCTTTATCTGGAGGTCGCCGCCGAGCTTGCCGAAAATCTCCTGGGCGTCGAAATCGCCCCAGATGGCGGTGCCGTCGTGGTAGGGAGCATCGGCATGCTTGCGGCCGATGATGATGTCGGTGAAGCCGAAGTTCTGGCGGTAGATGCTATGCATCACGGCTTCCTTCGGCCCGCCGTAGAACATCTTGATGTCGAGTCCGAGGAGGATAACCCGATCCGGCACTGCTTCCCGGCGCGGACCCCAGAGCGCCTGATCGCTGTCGCCCTCGCCGAGCGAGCGGTTGGCGATGAGCGCCTCGTAGGTCTGCATGCGGACGCGCGCGTTAACGTCGTCGCCCTTGGTCTCACCGATCAGCGGATTGAGCACGGCGCCGGCATCGTAGCCTTGGCGAATCAGCGTCTCGAGGCCGTAGACGAGCGCGTACTCGTGGGCGCGGTGCAGCGGATTGCGGGTCTGGAAGGCAACGACGCGCTTCCAGCCTTTCTTCGCGAAGATCTCCCGCACCTGGCGCGGCGAGAGCACGTACTTCCCGAACTCGGCGTCCTTCGGCTGCGGCAGCGTCCGGATGGTGCCGCCGACCAGGTACGTCTTGTCGGCATCGCCTTTGAGCACCATGTCGGCGCCGGGATGGTCGGTGCGCTCGGTACCGTAGACGCTCTTCAGGTACTTGGCTTTGTCCCAGGCGAAGACGTCGCTCACCTCGAGGCGCGCCACGGGCGTGCCGGCACCGTTGACGAGCGCCACCGCGCGCCCCTTCTCTAGGGTCTTCGCCAGCGCTGCGGTGATCGGGAACGCCAGCGGAATCGTCCAGGCGTAGCGCTTCCCCCGGTGCTCGATGTAGGCGTGGTCGAGCACCCGCGCATAGGCGGCGCCGTCCATCGGCCCGGTGAGGGGCGAGAGCGCGCCGTCGCCGAACCGATAGACGGTCGAGAGATCGGCATCCGATACGGGCACCACGGGAAGCTTCGCGAGCTCCGCCTTGAACGCGGCTTCCTCCGCCGGCGGAACGGTCAGATCGAGGGGCTCGGCGAGACCACCGTGAGCAGGAACGAGACCAGCCATAGAGCGAGATCCTTTCCGCAACCTCTCACCAGCTAGTGGGGGCAGCGTGAATCAGGAGATTTGATCGCGCAAAGCGCGAGAGACTAGCGCGGCGCACGCACGTGGGCAACGCCGTGGACGGTCCGCCCTCTGGCCGGCGCGTCCATTCCGCGACACTCCGGCCGACATTGACCATGAGCGGGGAAACCTGCAACCTGCGGTCATCGAGGTCATGCTCATGAAATCAGATGAACCGCTGGACGTCCGAGTGCTGGTGCCCATTCAGCGGCATGAGAAATTATTGAAGCTCTTTCACGAGCTGCCGGTCGGCGAGAGCTTCGTTTTCATCAACGACCACGACCCCATTCCGCTCTATTACGAGCTCAAGTCGATCCACGGCGATGTGGTCGGCTGGGAATACCTGAATCGCGGCGGTCGAGACTGGCAAGTCAGGGCAACCCGCACCGGAGCATCCCAGCCACGGGACATGAAAGAAGTCGCGACGCTCCTGGATCTACGAAATATGAATAGGAGCGAATGGGCCAAGGTGGTGTTTCACCGTTATGGCATGATGGAGCCGGACACGACGATGGAATTGATCGCGAAGGAAGATCCCGTGGAAATCCGCGATATCTTCCGAAACAAGTTTTCCGGAAAACACACCTGGACCAGCACCAAAACGCAGTCCGGTGAGTACGTCGCACACGTCAAAAAAGAAGCGCCGAGCGGACTCGAGGACGAAGGTTTTGCGGTCGTCAACGAACTGGACTTCCGTCCTCACCCACCGGCGCAACGGCACGAAATGTTCTATAGGGCGTTCGCCGACATAAAACCCGGAGAAGCCTTCGAGTTCATCAACGATCACGACCCCAAACCGTTGTATTATCAAATGGAGGCCGAGAGCCGGGAACCCTTCCGCTGGGAATACCTGGAAAAAGGTCCGACTTGCTGGAAAGTCAGGGTGGTCAAGATCACCAGTCGGTGAAGATGTCCATCGGCCGCGGGCGATCGGCAGCGGACAGGTGAAGCGCCGTGCGGACCTATAGTCCATGAGAGGGTCGTCGAAGTGAGCTCGCTACGTGCAGGTGAAAGTCGGCGCCGCACGCTCGGCCTCGTACTCTCGGGCGGCGGAGCGCGCGGCGCCTTCCAGGTAGGCGTGTATCAGCGCCTGCTCGACGACCCGCGCTTCTCGCAAGGTCCCGGCGTGCTTTCGGGCACCTCGGCGGGCGGCATCAACGCGGCGCTGATCGCCGCCGGCAAGTCGCCCCGCGAGATGATGGACTTCTGGTACGGCATCGCCACCGACCCGCCGGTCGTGGCGAGCGACCTCTTCTTCCACGACGCAATGATGACCTTGCTGCGACTGATGGGCAGCGAGTTCTTGCGCTGGCTGTCGACGCCGGCGGCGATCCGCGATTTCCTCAAGCGCTCCCGCAATCATCTGTCGGCGCGGCCGGCGGCGCTGTTGGCCACCTGGGTCGAGTATCTCCTGACCGCGCGTTTCGAGCTCGTGAGCCGCTTCTTGCAAGGCGTGCGCGAGCCCTTCATCGCCGATACGGCGCCGCTTCGCAGCCGTCTCGTCGAGGCGCTCGGCGGCGAGCGGATCCGGAGCCCGCTCCGACTCGCGATCAACACCGTCGACGCCCACACCGGACGCCTGGTGCGCTTCGTGAACTACGAAACGTCATATACGCGCACTCCGGACTATTGCGTCGTCGACGCGATCACCGTCGACATGGTGCTCGCGAGTGCCAGCATTCCCCTCTTGTTCCCCCCGGTGGAGATCGGTCATCACCTCCTCTGGGACGGAGGGCTGCTCGTCAACACGCCGCTCGCACCGGTCGTGTCGCTCGGCGCCGACGAGATAGTCACCGTTCTCGTAACCGAACCGCCCGACCCGATCCGGGGTCGCTTCCCGCATTTCGGACGCGCCGTCGAGCGCACCTCCGACACGTTCCTCGAGAATGCCTACAACATCGACCGCAAGCTGCTGCTGGAGCGCAACCGCTTGGCGCGCATCGAGCAGCGCACCTACCGCGACGTGACGCTCTACGAGGTCGTCCGCCCGGCGCGCGACGCGATCTTCACGCCGGGGTCGTACCTCTTCTTCGAACACGGCGTGATCGAGCACATGCACCGCCTCGGCGTCGCTGCCGCCGACGCTTGGCTCGCCGCAGGGCCGCCGGTCGACAGCCTCGGGCGCGACGAGATGGACCTCGAGGCACGAGTTCCGGCCTGAGCCCCCGTCGCCGCCCGCGCATGCTCACCGCAGCCTTGGCTCGCCCGCGGCATCTGGCGCGGCGCGAGCTCCGCCGCGCCGCCGAATGGTTGGCCAACGGCGTCGGCTGGCTAGTGCGCGATCCGTCGCCGTTGATCGGGCGCACGCCGCATCGGATCATCCATCGTGACGGGAAGGTGACCGTACGCCGCTATCTCGGGGGGTCGAAGCGTCGCCGGTACCCTATTCCCGTGCTCTTGATCCCACCGCTCATGGTGAAGCCGTTCATCTTCGATCTTTTCCCGGGGCGAAGCCTCGTCGAGTTCCTGCTCGCGCGCGGCTTTCGCGTCTACTTGGTCGACTTCGGCGAGCCCGACGCCGCGGATGCGCTGGTGACGCTCGACGACTACGTCCTGCGCTGGGTGCCGGCCGCCTGCACAGCCGTCAAAGCCGACGCCCGCGCCGAAGAGATCTCGCTGCTCGGCTACTGCATGGGCGCAACCTTCGCGCTCGCGCACACGGCCGCCAATCGTGACCGCTCGGTGCGCAACATCGTCGATATCGCGGCGCCCGTCGACATGGACGCGCTCGGCGCCTTCGCGTGGGTGCTCAAGATGATCGCCATGGAAGCCGAGGTCGTCGTGCGCGGTATCGGCAACGTGCCGGGCGGCCTGGCGAGCCTCGCCTTCCAGGCGCTCACGCCTACCAAGACCGTGGTGCGCTATGTCGACCTCCTCATGAACCTGTGGAACCGCCAGTACGTGAAAGGCTTCGTCGCAATGAATGCCTGGGTCCGGCAATTCATCGACTACCCCCAGAGAGCATTTCTCCAGTTCTCGCGAGAGCTCGTCCGCAAGAACAAGTTCGTCAAGGGCAGGATGCGCTTCGGTCGGAAGCTCGCCGACCTCGCGCGCATTCGCGCCTCGCTCCTCGTGATCGCGGGCAAGACCGACCGCGTGGCGCCGATTCGTCCCGTGCGCGCGGTGTTGGCGGCGGTCGGCAGCGTCGACAAGACGTTCGTCGTCGCCCCCGGAGGACACATGGGCGTCTTCGCGGGGGAAAGCGCCCCGGAGCACGTATGGAGCGTCGTCGCGGACTGGCTCGGGCCGCGGTCGCGGCCGCGGCGACGGCCCGCCGAACGCGCGCGCGCCTGAGTCGCACACCCAACCGCCGGCGACGAGCATCGATCGGCCCCGGCGGGTGGACGTCGACGGTGCGCCGCTTGCTCTGGATACCGATCACAACGATCATTTGCGAATGACCGACGCGGCATTGTCGATGCTGACAGGGCTCGTCGAGCGGTTCGATCCGACCGCGTTCGACGCCCCGACCGGCCGAGCGCGCATCCGCCTCGTCGTCGTTGACGACGGCGAGGCCGACGTCGTCGTCGCCGGCGACACGGTCGAGATCGGAGCCCCGGACGCTGCCCGCACGCCGGATGCGATCCTCGCCGCGCCCCGCGAGGTGTGGACGGAGCTGCTCCGCGACGTACGCAGCGGGCTCGAAGCGCACGAGAACGGCCGGCTCACGATCCGCCACAACCTCCACATCGGCGTCGGGTTCCTCGCCGCGACGAGCGGCGCGACCGGCTCCGAGCGCCTCCGCTTCGAGCGCGTTACGACGCCGGCGGGGGCGTGGGCCCTCATGACCGCGGGCAGGGGCGAAGCGGTGCTCCTGCTCCACGGCCTGGGCGCAACCAAGGGATCGTTCCTGCCCACGGTCGCGGCGTTGGCGGACTCCGGGAGATACCGCGCGATCGCGATCGATCTCCCCGGCTTCGGCGATACGTACAAGCCGCTCGGCGAGGCCTACCACCCGCCCTTCTTCGCGAAAGCCGTCGTCCAGCTTATGGACACCCTGGGACTCGGCCGCGCCCACGTGATCGGCAACAGCATGGGCGGCCGCATTGCGCTCGAGCTCGGCCTCCGACACCCGGACCGGGTCGGAAAGCTCGTGCTCATCGCGCCCTCGCTGGCGTGGCGGCGCGCACGCCCGTGGGCGCCGATCGTGCGGGCGTTCAATCCGCACCTCGGACTCGTGCAGGTCGCCCCGCGTTGGGCGATCGAGGCGATCGTACACCGCACGATACCCGGCGCCCGCGAGGGCTGGGTGCGGGCGGGCGTCGACGAATTCATGCGTGCCTACCTCACGCCGCGCGGCCGGGTCGCGTTCTACGCGGCGGCACGGCAGATCTACCTGGAGGAGCCGCACGGAGCCAAAGGCTTCTGGACACGGCTCGCGGGCCTACAGCCGCCGGCGCTCTTCATCTGGGGAAAGCACGACACGCTGGTCCCGATCGCGTTCGCATCCCACGTGCAGCGGACGTTGGCATCGGCCCGACACCTCCAGCTCGACTGCGGCCACGTGCCGCAGATCGAGCGCCCACGCGAGACCAGCGCCGCGATCCTCGGCTTCCTCGACGACGCTGCCGTCGCCGACGACACGCCGCTGCCCGCCCACGAAGCCGCCGTCTGACGCGCGTCAAGCGGCCGGCGGCACGAACCACACCGGGCAGGGCGCCCGGTGCAACACGTCGCGCGCCGTGTCGTGCGTGAAGCGGCGGACGAGGCTCCGTGCGTGCTCGCCGACGACGACGAAGGCCGGCAAACGCTCGCAGAGGAAGGACGCGATCCTCTCGCTCGGCTCGCCGGTCTCGAGGTGACAATCGACCCGCCCGCCGAGGTCGTCCGGCACCAGCGCCTCGAGCCGGCGCCGGGCCTCGTCGAGCGCCAGCGTGGTGGCGCCGTTTCTGCCGACGTGCAGTACGTGCAGATATAGACCAAGGTCGCGCGCGAGATCGAACGCGTAGTCGAGCGCCTGCATGCTGCCCTCGTCGAGGTCGACGGCGACCACCGCCTCCGGTGCCGAACCGCCGGCTCCGGCGCGAAGGCGCAGCGGCGCCGCGGCATCCCCACCCTCGTGGATCGCAAGCACGGGGCACGCGGCGCGCGCGACGATGCGCTCGGCGACCGAGGCATGGTCGTCGGTGCTACGTCCGTGGTTGCCGAGGACGACCAGATCCGCCGGCAAACGATTCGCAAGGTCGAGCAGGATCGGCACGACCGGACCGCTCGTCACCGTGGTCTCGACGGGCACGCCTTTCGGCACCAGATCCATCAGAGCCCGCATCGCGCGCTCCACGTCGACCACCGACTCGTGGGCATCGCGGTGCACCTCCTTCCACTGCCAAGTCGGCGTCAAGCCCGGCGCGGCCGCAGCAACGTTGTGGTGGAGCACCAAACGCGCTCCGAAGGCCTCGCACACCTGACTCGCGATCTCGACTTCGCGCGCGGCTAGATCCGTGAGATCGACCGCGCACAACACGATCTTGGGTCGACGCATGGTCCTGACCTCCCGCCCGAAAAACAGCATGCGCCGTGCCAAGGATTCATCGCCTGGCCGCCGCAGCGAATGGCACCCTCCGCCTCCGCGACGACGGGCGCCGCAGCGCGGATCGGAAGCCGCTTCGCAACGTTGCGAAGCGACAGCACGCCCGACGCGGTTGGCTCTAGCGCTCTTCCCAAAGCATCCGATGCGGCGTTTGGCCGAGCTCGTGCACCTAGCGGGTCCGTCACGGGGCCGGGGGCGCTTCGCAAGTGCACCCAAATGGCACAGCAAATCGCCACCGTACTGCCCCGCCATTTCACAAAAAAATTGACACGACGGGGGAGTCGTCTGTTATCTTGCCGCGGTACGTCGACGTGCCGCGCCGACCTCGTACTCTTTCGCACCTCCAAAGGAGATCCGCCATGAATTACCACCCCCGATCGCGTATCCCGATGTTCCTGCACCGGATCGCGGGCGCTCTGGCAGTGCTCTGTCTGCTGTTCCTCGCACCCACCCGCGGTCACGCTGCGGACGCGAAGATGGTGAGCCTCGCACAAGGAACGGCGATCACCGGTCCGCCCGATCTCAGCTACGCCGGAACCTTCAACATCGATATCGGTCCGCCCTTCGACGGACCGCTCACCGAGGCCTACTGCGTCGACCTCAATCATCACATCACGATCGGCGACATCGAGCCGCAGGTCATTCCAGACTATCCCTGCGAGGTGGTCTATATCCTCAACAACTACTACCCGCACGCCGCGCCGGTGCTGTCGCCGACCAGCAAGGAAGCCGCAGCGGTGCAGGCGGCGATATGGTTCTTCACCGACGGCTACGTGATCGGCGGACCCGCCGACATCAAGGCGCGCGCTCAGGCGATCATCGCCGACGCCAGCGCCAGCAACTGCGTCCCCGTCCCGGTCGTGCCGCACAGCATGACGCTGTCGCCAGCGCTGGCCACGAACATCCTGCCCGCCGACACGTCCCACGACGTCACCGCGACCCTGACCGGATCCGACGGTCTGCCGCTCGCCGACTATCCGATCACCATCGTCGTGACCGGCGTCTCCGGACCCCAGACCTTCCCCGGAACCACCGACGCCGCCGGGCAGATGACGATCTCGTACAGCAACGGCTTTGGAGTTCCGGGTAGCGACACGATCACGGCGAGCGCGAGCTTCACCGTACCCGTCGGGCTAAAGTTCAAGGTTCCCGACAAGCAAGGCATCGTGCTGGCCGGCGAGCCGGTCACCGGAACCGTGCAGGCATCGGCGCAGAAGAACTGGGTCCCGGCAGCCTGCGGCGACGGCTACATCAACCAGGCCGGCGAGCTCTGCGACGACGGAAATCTCGTCGACGGCGACGGCTGCGACAGCAACTGCACCCCGACCGCCTGCGGCAACGGCATCCTCACCGCCGGCGAGCAGTGCGACGACGGTAACGGCATCGACGGCGACGGCTGCGACAGCAACTGCACCCCGACCTCCTGCGGCAACGGCATCGTCACCGCCGGCGAGCACTGCGACGACGGCAACGCCGTCAACGGCGACGGCTGCGACAACAACTGCACGCCGACCGCCTGCGGCAACGGCATCGTCACCGATCCCGAGGAATGCGACGACGGCAACGTCGCCAACGGCGACGGCTGCGATACGAATTGCACGCCGAGCGCCTGCGGCAACGGAGTGGTCGGGCCGCCCGAGGAGTGCGACGACGGCAACGTCGTCGACGGCGACGGCTGCGACGCGAATTGCATGCTGCCGAGCTGCGGCAACGGCGTCGTCGATCCTCCCGAGCAGTGCGACGACGGCAACGTCGCCGACGGCGACGGCTGCGACAGCAACTGCACGCCTACCGCCTGCGGCAACGGCATCGTCACCGCCGGCGAGCAGTGCGACGACGGCAACCGCAACGATGCCGACGGCTGCGAGGCCGACTGCACGCTGCCGACCTGCGGCAACGGCATCGTCGATCCGCTGTCGGGAGAGCAATGCGACGACGGCAACACGAACGACGGCGACGGCTGCTCGTCCACCTGCCAGCGCCAGGAGATCTGCAACGATCTCCTCGACAACGACGGCGACGGCCTGATCGACTGCCTCGATCCCGACTGCGGCACGTGTCCCGTGATCTTCAAAGACCCGGCCACCATCGGGCTCCGGACCGCCCCGCGCGTCGACTGGGTGAAGCTCAGGGGCGGCGTCGCGCCGCTCACCCCGATCAGCCCGGCGACGGAAGCCTGCGGCTTCCTCCTCGACAATGCGGACGGCGTCCTGTTCCGGCAGATATTGCCGCCCGGCGCGCTGCGCTCGGCCGGCGCGCTGAAGCACGTCTACGTCGACAAGGCGGCGAACAAGAGCGGCGGCCTGCGGCGCTTCCAGCTCAAGTGCAAGAACGACGTCTGTCACGTCGCCGTCCAGGCGTACGGCGATCTCAGCAACGCCACCTTGCCGACCATGGCCACGCAGTTCCTGATCGGCGACGACGTGTTCCTCTACAAGGCGGCTTGGACACGAACCAAGCAGGGCTGGAAGCTCGAGTTCCCGAGGCACTGATCGAGAAGCGAATCTCTAGCCGCCGTCGTGAGCCCGGCACCGCACGGGCTCGCGACGGCGGCCGGCCGCCGAACGACCACCGGACTGATCGGCTGGTCCGCTGGGGGTCGCCGGGGTTGCGCAGCGACGGCGCCGTCGGGACGACGCCCCGCTAGCGCCAAGGTGTCCCGGATTGCGAGTGAATGCGGCCAAGGAACTACAGCGCACTTCCCGCGTGCTAATCGCGTGAGTCGTTGCGGCGTTTTGTCGAGCCGTGACCACGATGTGCACTCAGCGGCTCGTGGCATTCGTAAAGCACGACGCCGGTCTCGGGGTCGACAATCCGCTCGTGATAACGATCGTGGTCGCGGTCCTCGACCTTCTCGCGCTCGTTCCACTTCCCCGTCTTGCGGAAGATGTCGGCACCCGCTTTCAACTGGACGAATGGTCGGGCCTTGCCTCTCTCGCCGTGTCGGCCCTTCCCTGCCATCGAAGCGTGTACACCGATTCCGTCAGCGAGCTGAACCGCGACAGTTCGATTGCGAGAGCCACACTGCGGGCAAGGAGTCCGCTGCTCGAACCGCAAGCCGCTCGCTTCGCTCAAGACCGCTCCGCAGCGGGCGCATCCGACTGCCTGGGCGCCAGCGCTGAGTCCCGCGGTCATGTCTCGATCGTGATGCACCCAGACCACAGCGTCAAATCGCGGTTGGTTTCCGCGGCCTGGTCCCGCGCCTTGACGGCCGCGCCGCCTCAGAGCTACGGCAGCGATTCCCCGAAGAGGAAGTAATGCCACACTGGTTCCGCCGCTTTGCAGACATTCCAGGGCTCACGTACGCGCCTACGAAGCCGGTCGCCCGCACTTCAATCCCTGGCCATGATGCAACACCAACCATCGAGTCGTACACGGCGGACGGAAAACGCCACACTTCGCTGACGTGGCAACTCCCGAACGGAACAACGTCCGCATCGCCTGCTAGCCAGCACAAGCCAGCGGACGATTCTACGGCCGCCCTTCTACGCAACATCGACGAGACTCTAGAGCTTCCCGGCGAGCCGAGCGACTACCACTTCGCGTTGCAGCACGTGATTGGAACGCTCTGGGATCGTCACGAACCACATACATTGGCAGATATAGAGCGATTGTGCTGGGCCAACATCAATTTGATCGAAGCAGCCCCCAAAGCGGTCCAGTTCGAAGATGCCGAGGGAAAGCGCTCCTTCGTAGGTGTCAGGGCGTTCTTCATCCTCATGCGCATCTACGAGCGCGAAGGCTTCCTTACCGAAGCAATCAAAGTAGCTGAGCTGGCCCGCCGCTTCGGTCAAGGCGATGACGACTTGAAGGAACTTCGCGAACGACTGGCGACACTTGAATCCGACACCGAATAGCAACGCCACCATTTGGACACTCCTGCCTGCCAGCTCGTTCCTCGAGCGTGCATTCCTGCGGTGGGTTCTGTCGCCCGCGGTGGATGCACGACTCTGCGAGAGAGTTGTTGCGCAGCAGGTGGTCGAGTCTGGAACTCGACAGTACCGCGTCGACTACGAGATCCGTGGCGCCGCCCATACATTTGCGATCGAACTGGACGGGTTCGAGTTCCACAGCAAGCGATTCGCCTTCTCATACGACCGCATGAGGCAAAACGACTTGGCCGCCAGCGGTCGTGTGGTCATCCGCTTCTCCTACGACGCGATACGCCTCGACACCACACGCTGTGTCGCGCAGCTCCAGACACTACTAGAGCGCGACTCACTCCTCCGAACGTTCCTGATCCCGAACCCTCAGGTCGCCGTGCCAGACGACATGAATCCCGATCCGCTGTTCGCGCTCGGGTCCCCTGAGCAGACCACACAACCACAGGCGGGACGCCAGATGACGTACTTCGATAGTGTCCGGCACAAGATCAACCATCGCACCCTTCGGGAGTGCCAACAGCAAGCGCTCGGAGCGCTCGTCAACTACTTTCATGGTGGAGGCAAGAACGCGGCCTGCGTCATGGCTGTTGGTGCCGGCAAGACCGCACTCGGTGTCGTTGCTTCCCTCGCGTTAGCGAGCCGTCGAGCGCTCGTAGTCACTCCCGGTACGGTGATCCGTGGAACCTTCGACAAAGCCTTCGACCACGAAGCGGTGGGTAACGTGCTCTACGGGCTTCCTGGTGGCCCGTTAATCCCCGGCTGTCCGCCGCCGCGCGTCCTAACGCTCGACAGGGACGGAGGAGCGATCCGCAGCATTTCGCGGGATCAACTCCTTGCCGCAGATGTCATCATCACGAACTTTCATTCCTTGGGAGACGGAACGAGCCCAGACGACCTGCTCACGAAACTGTTTGACTCGGATGTTGATTTTATCGTTGTCGACGAGGCTCACATCGCGGCCTCGGATTCCTATCAGCGCACATTTCGGCACTTCACGAGCGCTCGGACGTTCTTGATGTCAGCTTGCTTTCAGCGGCTAGACGGAAAGCCCATCGATGCCGATGTCGTCTATCGATACCGACTGGTGGACAGCATCGCGGAGGGCAACGCCAAGAATCTACGTGTGCATCGCTTCGCGCCCGATCCCGAGCAGACAACCTACGAGATGGTTTGGCCTGACGGAGCGCGCGAAGAGATCAAGGGACGTGCACAGCTTCTCGAACTTATTCAGGATGAACGTAAACTCTCCCGCATCACCGCGAAGTCCGACGCACCAATCCGGCAGATCATGCGCGCAGTGAAAGCGGTGCTGGACGAGCAGGCGGCCATCATCTACCCGGTCAAGCCGCGTGTACTGTTTGCCGCGTTGGGGGAGCGGCACGCGGAACAGATCGCGCGCATTGCAGAAGAGCACGGTATTCCGTGCAGCCATCTCCACTATTCCATGACCGAAGCCCGGATCGCGGCCGTCCGTGCACGCTTCGAACAGGACTCGGGGGATCTTCAAGGCATCGTGCAGCTAAAGATGCTCGGGCAAGGCTACGACTTTCCTCCGATCATGGTGGTCGTCCCAATGCGCCCGTACGGCAGTTTCAGCGAATGCTATCAGTTCATCGGGCGGGGGATTCGTGTTCTCACCCATCCCGCACTCGAAGGTCGAGTCGGACCACGGCAGCAATTTCTGGACGTGATCTATCACGCCGAACTCGGGCTCGATGAACACGTCGACACAATCTACCGCGAGAACGACATGGACCCGCGCACGCGACACGAGATTCCGGACAGCTGGAGATCGTCGCCTGCAGGTGGGGACGGGGCGCTACCCGGCACACGCGGTGCGGACGTGGCAGAGCACCCTCAAGCGTTCGTCCTCTTCGAGCAAGGCGCCATTGAGCAACGTATCGTTCATGACCAAGAGCGCGTTGAGCAGATTCGCGGCGAGCGTGAACGCCAGGCGCTTGCTCAGCGATACGCGGCATACGCGGCAGCGACGGCGCAACCGGTCACGTTTGAGCAATACGTCGAAATAATGAAGCAGCTCCATGAGTGAAGAGAACGCTCAAACTTTTGGACGGGAGATGCTCCGCGAGATTCCCGACGCGACCTGCAGACGGGAAAGCGCAGCGGGACATAGCGGACAGTTCGAAGCCGTAGAGAAGCTTGTTTGGAGTATCGTCGACCGCGCATTCAAGGCACAGGCCGTCCTCACGATCACCTGCACCAAAGTCACCGAAGAGGTTCAGCTCACCGACGTACTCGCCGACGACCGAGCCGTCCTGGCGACTCACTTCGCCGCGTCCTCACAACAGAGCCATGGGGCTTGGTACATCCCGAAGAGAGAGAATGTTCGTCCCGGAACGGTCCTGTTCCCATACTACTGGCGATTAGACCGCCGCCATGCCTGGGGCAATGCAGTGCACGCGTTCGTGCGGCCATGGCTTGAGAAGTCTGCGGATGCGTTGTTCGTGTGGGCTACGTTGGAGCCGTTCTTTGAACGCGTCTTCGAACCCTTCGCACTCCGCGGCCACCGCGCCGGGCAGCTGACGGTGGAAGATGAAAGGGTGGCGTGGGACTCGAACGCCGAATACCTGGCGTCACTGGGAATCGACTGCTCTAAGCAACTTGCTGAGCTGCGTCCTGGCGCTACATGGGTGAGGCTGCCGATTGAGGAGCAGTTGGCTCGCAAGGGCAGGCTGCTCGATACGCTGATATCGCAATCGAGCTTGGACACAATTCGCCGTCACCGAGTCGTCTGTATCAAGGAACTTGCCCAACGCTACTACG
This sequence comes from Polyangiaceae bacterium UTPRO1, assembly GCA_002050235.1. Taxonomy (GTDB): domain Bacteria; phylum Desulfobacterota; class Binatia; order UTPRO1; family UTPRO1; genus UTPRO1. The sequence continues at coordinate 19,287 of MWST01000035.1, forward strand.
AAAAGAGCGGGCGCAAGCCGGCCCTCCGCAAGACCGTACTCACCAAGCCATTTCAGCCGACATTGTCGGCATGGTTTGCTGGCGATTGGCTGAGATTTCTTCGCTATATCGGTGAGGAGCCACACGCCGACGAGAAGATTACAACGGCACTTCCTCACGTACGTCCTTTTGCCAGCGGGCGAACACGCGCAAAGGATGTGGCCCAGCGTACTGGCATCGACATCGAGGAAATTGACCGCATGCTCGCCACGTACTGGAATCAAACAGACACGGTGTCCCCGATCGATCGCCGGGTCCAGGTTCTGCAGCGGTATTGGCAAGTCTTCGACGAAATCCACGCGCGCCAACAGAGCGGAAGTCCGTCACTCTGGGGTCTCGTTGAAGAGGGCGGCTTTGTCGAACTCGATGACGCCGGCCCACGTGAAGCGCGCCAGAGCGGCTCTTACCGGAAGCTGCTTCCGTCGGACCTCGTGGCGGACATCGATAAGCTATGGGAATCGATCGTCGAACCACGATGGCCCGAACGAATCGTCAGCGAGCCCTTCCCGCACGCGCAGATGGCGAAAGCGTTCGGAGCAGCTCTCCAAATGTGGCACGGCTGCGCTCTCACGGCGTGGTTTGTTTGCGAAGGTCCTTATTCCCGTACCGGGCTCGACGGACTGGCCGAGTATCACGCAAGGGACCTCACCATCCTCAAGGATCTGAAGTGCCCGGTGGATGAGTCACTCTTCAGCGACTTAGTAGCTGCAGAGAGCAAGCTCGGCCCACCGCAACCGATCTACGAAGATCAATCACGTAGCGAAGTTCTTCCAGGCATCGCGATCACAACAAGCATCAGCTATGGCAGCCGACGAGATGGATTTGAGTTTCTTCGCGATGTCATTAATCAGCATAGGCGCGAATGGGCCGGTAGGTATCTCGATGAGTATCTGCACCTACGGTGGGACTCCGAAATCAGAGACGTAGCAGATAAATACAACAGGCATATCGCTGACAAGGGGAACCCCCCCACACCAAAGCGATGCGTCATCAATGCCGCAGAAGCCGCGAACCACTGGTTCGCTGGCGACTTCACGATGGTTTATGCAGTGTTGCGGGAGAAGGCACCGCCAAAGCCAACACGGGTTTGTCTCATGCCGCAGGATCGCCGTGGTTTTGTACGGGCGGTTTTCTTTGCCCTAGGTGGTGAGCCGTTCGAGCGTAAGGTGGTCGTCGCTAGCCGAGAAGAAGGTGCGGTTCAGGCGCAGGCACAAACGCGACACCATCAGCTTACGCGGCTTGCGCAAGAGTCTCTCGGATATATTCAGATCGAAGAGGCACTCGGCAGAGCACCGACAATGGAAGAATTTGGGGAGTCGCTGTTCCGCCGAAACGCCGAGCATGTGGCATCCGAAGTCGGGGACGCCTGGGACCGCTACGTCGCTGCGATTGAGACCGCAAAGCGGTCGCCGTTCCCACCTGCGCAGCACCCCAAGGGTTCGGGTACCATACAAACCACTGTCGTCGAACAAATCGCGGACCCGATCGCGCACGGACATAACACACCCCCTCAACAGTCCCCGAAGTCGACAACCGTGGAACGCCGATCCTGGATGCAGCGCCTGATGGATCGAATGCGCTAGATCGCCTGCGTCACCATTGCACGCCCCAATAACCTAGTGCCGTCTGACGGGCAGTGCGCGCCTCACATAATCCATCACAAGAAACGCACACTGAACAGCCGTTGGCCGCGCTGAATCCATGCGATTCCTTCCTTGCGGGATCAGTCGTCGCTGCAGGCGTCCCAGCTGCCGCCGTCCCGGGTGTCGCGGCTCGTGCCGCAGACGGCGTCCAGGCTCACGACCGGTCGCCGGTCTGTGGCGAGATCGTCACAGGGTTCGGTGACGCCGCACGCAAGCGAGGCGCCGTTCATCGTCACCGCAGCGTAGCGCTTGACCATGATCCGCCCGGCGTCGATGCCGTCGAGCCCGTTGCCGGAGACGACCGTATAGTGGCTCACCCTGGCGAGACGATCGCTGCTGACGCCATCGCCGGCGTTCCCCGTGACGCTGCAGTCGAAGAGGCTCGCCTTCCGGATCGCGTGCGCTCCGTCGCCGCCGTTCCCCGAGATTTGCGTCGCAAACGCCTGGATCTTGTCGGCGTAGACGCCGGTGCCGGCATTGCCCGCGAGCATCCCGCCGTCCAGCCGTGCGCTCTTGCGGGCGTACACGCCGCGCCCGGCGTTGTAACCGACCGTCACGTCGACGAGCCGCGCATTCTTCTTGCTGCGGACGCCGCCGGCGCCGCCGGTGAGAGTGCCCGGACCATCGATCCGACACGGACCTTTCTCGCAGCTCACGACGTCGTGCGCCGGGTGGCCGATGATCGTGAAGCCGGCCAGGTGAAGGCGCCCTTGGAGCTTCACGGCATCGTCGTCCGTCGCCGAGCAATCGAGGTCGGCGACGAGAACAGCGGAGCCGCGCACGAACTGTCCGCAGCTCGTAAGCTCGTCCATGGCGTGCGTCTCGACCGGCACGACCATGGTTGCAACGACGAGGAACGATACGGAAACGAAGTGGCGCATGCACGTCGGATAGCCCGAGCGGGGCGGACCCGCCAAGGGAAATCGTGCGCGACGGCGCCAGCGCCGCCTCTGACACCTCGGCAGCCGGGAATGTACTGCTCGCGCGAGGCGCCAGCGTCCGCCATGTACTCCGCCCGGGCTTCGCAGAGGCTCCTCTGCATGCGGGGCGCGGCGATGAGCCGGACCTCAGCCGACACCGGGCCGCAGCGTAAACCCCTCGCCGGTCACGATCGCGAATGCCACCAGCGGAACGCTGCCGCTCGCGGGCATGCGGATCGGCGCCGTCGCGACATCGAGCACGTCGCGGCGGACGTCGATACCGGGCATTACGCGCACGAGCTCGAGGCCCTCCACGCCCAGGCGAAAGAGGCCGACCGGCGTCGCGTAGAAGACGTGCTTCCCGGCGGCTACGGCGCGTCGGCCGTCGAAGGTGATCTCGCGCACCCGGGCGACGAACTTCGGTGCGCCGCGGCGCTCGATGCGCACGAGGTCGTGCTCGAACCGGATCGCGCCGCCCCGCATCCAATCGCAGGCGAACACTATCGTGCGCGCGGCGGCGGTGAGGTCGATGAAGCCGCCGGGACCCACGTAGTCGCGAACATCGTCGCTCCGACGCGAGACGTTGACGTTGCCGACGCCGTCGACCTCGAGCGCGCCGAGGCAGGCGGCGTCGAGGCGCTCGTAGCAGAGGCGGAACATCTCGACGGACGATACGATGCGCTGCGGCGAGAACGCCGCGCCGAAGTACACGCCGCCTGCCGGCGCGCCGCCGATCGGTCCGCTCTCGACGAGGAGGCGGACCTGCTCGTGGAAGCCGGCATCGATCATCTTCCGGCACGCGTGCTCCGGGATGCCGGTACCGATGTTGACGTAGGCGCCGGGCGCGACGTGCTCGGCGACCGTCGCCGCGGCGAGTCGGGCCACCGCGTCGTCGACGGGGCTGCGGATGGGCGTCACACCCGAGAGCCGGCTCACGAGGTCGGCCGCGGCGCGCGCCTCGACTATCGGCGTCGTGCTCTCGGTCGTGAGCGCCGGCCAGTGCCAACGGTGGAAGATCCCAGCCGCCTGCTCGGTGTCGGGGTGGTAGACGATAGCGTCGATCATGTCGGCGGGGAGATACACGGCGTCGTAGCCCGGCTCGACCACGAGGCCGACGTTGGCGATCACGCGACCGCCGTTGCGACGCGCGGCGCGGGCGATCTCGGCGGTCTCGCCGATCATGGCGCAGCGCCGTACGTAGATGTTGCCGGCGCGGTCGGCGGCGGGAGCATTGAAGATGGCAACGTCGATCGGCGGCATCCGATAGCGCAAACGGTCGCCCTCGACGCTTACGAGCTGTTCGCCGACACCGGCAACGGGCGATCCCGTACCGACGCGCGGATCGATGAACGTCCCGGTGCCGGTCGCCGTGAGCCACGACTCCTCGCCGCGCCCGAGGGCATCGATGAGGAGTGCGAGCGTGCCCTGTGGAATGCACTGCAGCTCGCACTCGCCCATCGCGGCGAGGTCGAGCATGGCGCGGTAGGTCTCGAAATGCCCCGTGACGAGGCGCCTGCAGAGTCCGCGGCGGCCGAGCTCCTCGAGCGTCCCCGACGCCAACCCGCGCCCCCCGTGCCCGCCGAGGTTCACGAGCGTGAGGCCCCGCGGATGACCGGTTGCCGCAAACGCTTCGCGCAGCGCCCAGAAGACGATCGACGCCCGCTGGTTCGCACCGAGTCCCGACACCGCGACGACGTCGCCGTCGCGCACGAGCGCCGCCGCCGCGCGTGCCGTCATGAAGCGCGGGTTCTCCGGTACTGGACTCGGGTAGCCAGTATCGTGGCAGCGCCAGGTTGCCGTGGCGCGCAGGACCTGGGCGAGGAGCCGCACCCTCCCCCACGGCAGTGCCGGAATCACGGCATGGTCCCGGCTGCCCGGTCACCGGGAGACACCGGGCTTCGGTGCCGGCGCTGCGCCGCCGCGCAGCCGGCGCACGGTACCAGGCGGCTTGCGGCGGGTACTCGCGACCTGGCGATCGCCGGGCGATGGGCGCTCGTCAGAGCCGACATGCACCCGGATCGCACTTGGCGAAGAGCTCGCGCCCGAGTGGCTCCTCGTCCACCCCGAGCGACAGCACCTGGGCCGGGCTCGTGCCGCAGCGATAGACAGTGACGCCCTTGAGGCCGAGCCGCCAGGCCTCGCGGTACGTAGTCGCGACGTCCTCCGGCCGCGCGTGCTCCGGCAGATTCACGGTCTTGGCGACGGCATTGTCGACGTGGCGCTGAAAGGCCTCCTGCACGGCGAGATGACGCGCCGGCGCGATCTCGGTCGCGGTGGCGAAGCGGGCGTGTACGGCCTCGGGGCCGGGAACGCCGGCGAGCGTGCCGCAGCGGCGAACGGTCGCGAGCACGTCCTCCGGCGCCGGCGCGTGGGCGCGCACCCAGCGCTCGAAGAGCGGATTCATCTCGACGAACGGGGCGCCGCCGAGCGTGTGCCGGCGTCTGTACGCGAGGGCGAAGAGCGGTTCGATGCCGCCGCTCGTGCCGGCGATCACGCTGAGCGTCCCGGTCGGCGCGATGGAAAGGAGCGTCGCGTTCCGGAGGCGCACGCCGCGCGCCGCATGCACGCTCCGCTCCCAGCCGGGGAAGACGCCGCGGCTCGCAGCGAGCTGCGACGACGCCGCGCTCGCCTCCGCGGCCATGAAAGCACCGATCTCGTCGGCGAGCTCCACTGCGGCCGCCGAATCGTAGGGGATCCCGAGCTCGATCAGGCATTCGGCGAAGCCCATCACGCCGATCCCTATCTTCCTATGAGCGCGTGTCGCCGCCGCTATCGCCGACAGCGGCGGGCGGTTGACCTCGATGACGTCGTCGAGAAACCTCACGCCGACGCGTACGGCGCGCCGGAAGCGCTCCCAGTCGAGCGCTGCTCCGCTCGGCGCGGCGCGGATCATGTGCGCCAGGTTCACCGAGCCGAGTACGCAGCTCTCGTACGGCAGCAGCGGCACCTCGCCGCACGGATTGGTCGTCTCGAGCGGACCGGCCGCCGGGACCGGATGGGCGCGATTCATCGCGTCGAGGAAGAGCAGGCCGGGATCGCCCGTGTCGTACGCCGCAGATACTATGCGGTCGAACACTGCGCCCGCATACGGACGGTCGACGGTCGCTCCGGTCATCGGGTCGACGACGTCGTAGCGATCGCCCCGGGTCATCGCCTCCATGAAGCGATCGGTGATTCCAACCGAGAGATTGAAGTTGGAGAGGCGGCCGGGCGTCCTCTTGGCGTCGACGAAGTCGAGGACGTCGGGATGATCGACGCGCAGGACGGCCATGTTGGCGCCGCGGCGACGGCCGCCCTGCTTCACGCGCTCGGTGGCGCAGTCGAAGATCTCCATGAACGAGAGCGGTCCCGAAGACGTGCCGCCCGTCGCTACGAGAGCGGCGCCGCGGGGGCGCAGATGCGAGAACGCGAAGCCGGTGCCGCCGCCGGTACGCTGCACGAGCGCCATCGCCCGGAGCGCGCCGAAGATGCTCTCCATCGTGTCCGCGATCGGCAACACGAAACAGGCGGCGAGCTGTCCGAGGGGAGTGCCGGCATTCATCAGCACCGGTGAGTTCGGCAGGAAGTCCATGCCGACGAGGAGCGCGCGGAACGCCTCCTCCCACTCCGCCGCGGCTCGGGCGTTGCCGAGCAGGAGCTCGGCCTCGGCGACTGCGCGCGCGACGCGGGCGAAGAGCTCGTCCGGTGTCTCGATCACCCGCCGTGCGGCATCACGGCGTAGATAGCGCGCTTCGAGCACGCGCAGCGCTGCGGACGACAGCTCCACGTTTTCCCCCTGATCGCAAGGACGGTGCCAGGCATGCCGGATACGCATCAGACGGACGCCGTCTCACGCGGTTGGCAAAGGCGCGACTCCCCTGTCGATCGAATTCCCGCTCATGGGAAGCGCCGCCACTCCCCGGACACGGCGTCGCCGCTGCCGCCGGACGAAGTCATCGCCCGAGATCGACGCGTACTCATTCGCACGGCTCGGCGGCCGGACGCGTCGACCGGCAGCGCCGGCAGCATGCGCAGCGTGCGGTGCCCGCTCCTCAGTGGACCGTGGCGTTACCGGCGAACCCCGAAAACCGTTGTGTCAGCTCGTGGATCAACCAGTGCATCGTGTCGTAGTCGACGGGCTTCTCGACGAGCCATGCGAAGGGGCGCGTCGCCAACTCGTCGTCCAGTGCGACCGGGCGATAGGGCGCAACCAGGATCGCGGGTACCGCAGGTCTCACGGCGTGCAGGCGATCGACGAGCCAGAGCCCGTTCTCGACCGGCATGTCATGAGCGCACACCAGGATGTCGACCTCCTGGAGACGTTGCAGCTCCGCGAGCCCGCTCACGCTCGAACACTCGACCACGCGGTGCCCGTCCTCGTGCAGCATGGCCGCGAGAGCGCCCCGGAAACCCGCCTCACGATCGACGAGTAGAATCGAGATCGCGGAGCATCGGTCCGCCTGGTCCTTCTCGCGGCAGCTCGATGTGGAATGCAGTCCCATGCGGCTGCAATCGAGCAAAATCGATGCCGCCACCGTGAGCGTCGATGATCTGTCGCACGATCGCGAGGCCGAGTCCGGTGCCGTTGGGCTTGGTCGTCTCGAAGAGCCGAAAAGCGTCGATGTCCACCGGGAAGCCGGGACCGGTGTCCGTCACGACGATGCCAATCTTGCCGGCGGCGAGGACGCGGCTTGCGATCTCCACCGTGCCGGGACCGTGCTCGATCGCCTCGAGCGCATTCTTGATCAGATTGTCAAGCACCCGTCGCAACTTTTCCCGATCGGCGCGGATCGGCGGCGGATCGCCGGCATCGACCACGAGGGCGATCCCGCGCACCGTCGCCTCCGCCTCCCAGAACGACGCCACCTCTTCCAGCAGGCTCGGCAAGCGCACTTCCTCGAGACGCAGCCGCTGCTCGCGAGCGAATCCCTTGAAGTCGGTAACCAACGCATCGAGGTGCCGTACCGTCGCCGTGAGCTGCTCGACGGACTTGCGCGAGCCGGCGATAGGTTGCTCCGGATCGCGCTCGATGCGGCGCCGCAGCTGCGCAACCAGCATCGAGACGCCGGCAAGCGGGTTGCCGATGTCGTGGACGATCTTCGTCGTCAGGGCGCCGACGTCGGCGAGCCGCTGCCGCTGCAACGCTAGCTGGCGGTGACGCTCGCCTTCCTCCTCGACGTGCGCGCGCTCGACCGCCGCGCCGAGCACGTTGGCGATCGCTTGCACGAAGCTCACGTCCTCGGGACTGAAGTCGCGCGGCGTCTGCGAATGCACGCTCAAGATTCCGTATGGACCATGCGGCGCGTGGATCATGACGCTGACGCCGGAGACGATGCCGTGGTCGCGCAGCATACGTGTCCCGCGAAAGCGCTTCTCCGTGCGCAGGTCGCGCACCACGACGGGCTCGCGCGAGCGCAACACGTACCCGGCTTGCGAGTCCGGACCGAGATCGACGGCGGCGCGGCCGATGAGCCCCTCCTTCCAACCGACGCCCGCACGCAGCAACAGCCGGTCGCCGCCCGGCGTCAGCTCGAGGACGCGCACGTGGTCGACGCCGAGCGTACGTGCGACCAGGGCGACGGCCTCGTCCATGAGATCCGGCAGTGCGGTTCGGATCGCGGTCGCACCGAGCTCCGCCGTCGCCGCCTGCTGCACGGCGCGGACGCGCAGCGCGTTTCGCATGCGGTGCTTCTCGGAGACATCGCGTGCGATGGCGGTGTAGATCACTTCGCGGCCGACGCGCGCCTCGGAAACGGAGAGCTCGAGCGGCAACGTCGTGCCGTCCTGCCGCCGCCCTGCGACCTCCGTGAGCCTGCCGTGCGCGGACGACGCAGCGGCCGTCGCGGCGCTCCCTGCATGCGCATCGCGCTCGCTGCCATCCGCGAGCGGCATCAGGATCGAGACGTTCCGTCCGAGCACCTCCTCGGCCCGGTAACCGAAGATCGCCGCAGCGGCGGCGTTGAAGACAGTGATCTTCCCCTGCGCGTCGAAACCGATGATCGCGTCGCGCGCCGCCGCCAATACCGCCCGCCAACGCGCGGCCTCGAGCTCGCGTCCGCGGAGCGCGCTCGCCGTCGCAGTCGGATCATCGAGGGATCGAGTGGCTCGGTTCATCGTGGCCACGGAACGAGGGGAGAATCTCAGGTCGCTGGCCGTAACTAGGCGACACCGCGACGGCCGTCAATCCGAGCCGCGTGCTCACGGCGCCCGACGGAACAACCGCGCAGCCGCGCCTTTTCGAGCAGGGGCGCACGGATCTCACGTCCCGGGCCGGGGGCGAATCGCCGTGGAAACTCCAGATTTATCGCGTTGCAACGCCAGACGCCGCATGTGGCAGTTTTCTTGCTTATCACCTTCGCCGCCGACCTGACGCGGCAGAGCTTGGCCGCCCTCAATCAATCCCGTCGATAGGAGCTCCCCATGTGGAAACTGGTCATCGCGTTGTTCGCCGCGACAACTTTCAGCGCGGTAGGCGCCGGCACCGCCTCGGCCGCCACGCCCCTGGATCCGGGCGGACCGCTCGCCGGGTACATCCCGCCGTCGCAAGGCGGCCTCTCGTGCACGCGCTACCTGAACAAGCGGGTCACGATCATGCCGCTAAACTGCGAAATGAGCTGTGCCGTCGATTTCGCTGCCGCGGCAGCGCGGGGCCTCGGCTTCGACTACGACTACTGCCGCAGCACCTGGACGTATTCCTGCCGGAACCAGTATCAGCGGGCACTGGGAAAGCTCGACCAGGGCACCTGCATGAACTGTCTCGACGACCCGGCACGCCAAGGTCTCTACCCGCTGTACGAGGCCGCGGTGCAGGTAGCGAAGGACCAGATCTACTGCGACAACAACCTCAACAATACCCCGTTCCCCGACGGCCATGGGTTCGTGTCGCAGCAGCGAGACGTCGTCAAGTGCCAGAACAAGATCATGCGCAGCCTGATCAAATCGACCCGCTGCCTCAACATCCGTTGTCATCAGAAAATCACGGAGCTGATGTACTGGAACAAGCCGATCCGCCAGACTTTCGCTCAATGCGAGACCGACGACGTCGTTAAGTCGTGCAAAGCTCGCTTCCAGCAGTCGGTCCTGAAGGCCGGCAGCAGCTGTCCTCCGTGTCTCGACGCAAACGCGATCTGGGCGAGCTTCCAAACCGCACTCGATACCAACAACGGCAACATCTACTGCACCGATCAGTGACCGCCCGATCGCGGGCGTGACGTGAACCGCGACCGGGAGCTCGCCGCAAGACATGCGAGCTCCCGGTCGCCGGCGTGGTCGAGCCGGACCACGAGGCCGAGCACGTCCCCGAGCGGAATCATAGTCGGCACATCGGCGAGACCGCCGGGAAGGAGCGCGCTCCGCCACCGGGTCGCCCGCAGCCGGCGGCCGGCCGCTTTCCTCGCCGCGGCGCGCAGCATCGCGACCGTCCAGTCGCGGGCGCGACCGAGCAGGCTGCCCGATCTCTGCCGACCCACCCGTCTGGAGAGCCCGCCCATGCTCCAGCGATTGAGAACCACCAGGAGCATCCCTCGCCGGGAAACGCGTACGGCTTCGGTCAGCGCGGCCAGCGGGTCTTCGAGGAACTCGAGCGTCGTCAGGAGGAGCGTGAGATCGACGGCACCGTCGCGGAGCGGTAGTCGGTGCGCGTCTCCCAGGACAACTGGCACCTCGGGGTGGCGTCGCCGCAGGACGGCCAGCATGGCCGGCGAACGATCGAGGCCGAACACGCGCAGGGGTCTTTCGGCGAGCCAGCCCGTGAAACGCCCCGTCCCGCACCCCACGTCGAGGAGGCTCCTGCTACCTGGGACCTGGTCCAGAAGCCATCGCAGCAGGCGGCGCTCGGAACGCTCCACACGCCGACCGCTGGGACTGTCGTACCACTCGTCGTAGCCGCCGGCCGCCTGCTCGAAGAGCCGCCAGGTCCCAGCACTCGGAATCCGCGGCGCGAGGCCATCGACGATGATGTCGCCGGACACTCCGCTCACGGACGCAACCTCCTCCTGTGCCTCCGCGCCTGCCAGGCTTGATACCCCCAGGCGGCCAGGAACAGCATCCCCGCAGTGACCACGATTGCGGGTCCGGACGGTGCATCGAGCCAGTGCGAGCCCAACAGACCGGCGAGCACGCTGGCGATCCCGAGCAGGGCCGCGAGCGCGAACGTCTCGCCCAAGGATCGCGCCAGGAGCTTGGCGGTCGCGGCGGGAATGACCAGGAGGGCATTGACCAGGACGATGCCGACGACGCTGATGCTGGTGACCACGACGAGCGCCAGCAGCACATGGTGGATCGTCAGGAGCCTCCCGACCGGGAGTCCGGCGGCATGAGCACCGTCCGCATCGAAAGCGGAGAAGACGAGCGCACGGCCATGACGAGCGAGCACCAGCGCCACGAGCGAGCCGACGGCGACGATGGCAGCGAGCCCTTCCCAGCTCACGGTCAGGATGCTGCCGAAGAGATAGGAGAGTAGCTCGGGCTGGAAGCCCGGGCTCAGGCTCAGCACCAGGACGCCTACTGCCATGAAGAAGGGCAAGATGAAGCCGAGGATCGTATCGAGCGACAACTGTCCGATTCGCTCCAAGCGATGCAACGAGAGGCCGATGCCCACCGCGACCGCGGCGGCCACGACGAGAGGCGGCAGCCCGGCGACGACGCCGACCGCGATGCCCGCCAGCGACGCGTGCGCGATGGCGTCGCCGAAGAAAGCCGAGCGCCGGAGGATCACGAAGACTCCGAGCAGACTCGCGACCAGCCCGACGAGCACTCCGGCAAAGAGCGCCCGCTGCATGAACGGATAGCCTAACGCCTCGACGAGTGTGGGCATCGATCGACCTCGCTAGCCGCCGGGCCGCATCCGCCGGTCGGCCGGTGCGGGGCCGCTGCCGCCGCCGATCGGCGCGCATGGGCCCGAAACCGCAGCGCTCCGCGTCCCCGAAGCACGCGCGCCACCCCGCACCAGCGTCCCCGCCTTCACCTCGCCGTGCCTCCTGGTCGATGACGATGGATCGCCGTCGTCGGACCGTAGAGGCGAGTCAACGCCTCCGGGGTGAGCACCTCCGCGGGCGCCCCGGTGCACTGCAGGCGGCGGTTCAGGCAGAGCACGACGTCGGCGTGGCCGAAGACGATGTCCAGGTCGTGGGAGCAGACGAGCGCGGTAAGCCCATGGTGCGACACCAGGCGACCGAGGAGATCGTAGAGCGTCTGTTCGCCGCCGATGTCGACGCCCGCTTCGGGCTCGTCGAGCAGCAGGAGACGGGGACCCGTCACCATCGCGCGCACTATGAGCACGCGCTTCAGCTGGCCTCCGGAGAGACGGCCGAGACGCTTGTCGAGCAGATCGGCGATCCCGAACACGTCCACGTAGTGCTTCACCGCCGCCTCGCTCTCCGGCGTGCGCACCCCGAGGAGCGGCATGCGGATGGCTTCGCGGACGGTCAGCGGCAGCGTCGGGTCGAAAGCCAGCCGCTGCGGCACGTAGCCGATCTGCCGGCGCGCCCGGGCGGCGGGGACGCCACCGATCCGGATGTCGCCAGCGAACGGTACGAGGCCGAGGATAGCCTTCAAGACCGTGCTCTTACCGCACCCGTTGGGTCCGATGAGGACGGCGATTTGCGCCTCGCGCAGGGAAAACGACACGTCTTCGACGGCAGGCCGATCCTGCCCTTCGAACCATACGGTGACGCCTCTCACTTCCAACGCGGGAACGTTCGCGAGAGCGCTCATGGATCCCCGTCGGTCCGGCGGCGAGCAGCGGCCGCCACGGCGCGCGCGTCGAAGAGCAGGAGCTCTATGTATCCCTCGCGGCCGGCCAGGCCTCCGAGCGGGTCGAGCGTCCCGAGCGTTGCACCGAGATCGCGCGCGATCGGCCGGAGAGCGTCGATCGAGAGCTGCGGTTCGGTGAAGACCATGCGGATCCCCGACGATCGGATCGTCTTCTGGAACGCAACGACGAAGCGCGGACTCGGCTCCAGGCCCGGGTACGGCTCGAACGTCGCCGCCACTTCCAGTCCGTAGGCGGCGGCGAAGTAGCCGAAAGCGTCGTGGACGGTCGCTATTCGCCGCATCGGCAGGTCGGCGAGCAACTTGCGTATCTCCGCGTCCGCGGCGTCGAGCCGCGCCAGATAGGTCGCGAGCGAGGCGTCGATCGTCGCGCGCATGTCGGGCGTCAGCCGCACGAGCTCGGCAGCGATCGTTTTCGCGATCAGCTTGCCGTTGCCGGCCGACAGCCAGTAGTGCGGGTCGATGCCGCGACCGCCGCGCTCGTCGGCTGTCCGACGCAGCGCGATGCCGACATCGACCGCCAACAGCCGCGGGATGCCGGCTCCGCGCGCCAGGCGCGCAGCCCAGTCGTCGAGGCCGTGCCCGACGACGAAGAGCACGCTGGCCCCGGCGAGCGCATACACGGTGGCCGGCGTGGGCTCGAAGGTGTGCGGACTCGCCCCGGGCGGCAGCACCAGCACCACGTCGGCAACGGACCCAGCCACCTGCCGCGCAATATCGTAGACGGGAAAGATCGTGGCCGCGACCTTGGTGGTTGCCGCCCGGGCATCGGAGCCCGCATCCGCAGCGGAGATGCACGCGAGCATGAGCCCCGCGAGCAGAGCTCGCCCGCACGCCCTGGCGAACGTCCGCAGGCCTTGGCCTCCAAGTACGTCCTGACGGGAGGACATGCAGCGCGCCATCGAGCGAGGGTAGATTCGCGGGCCGCGTTTCTCAACGGCCAGCGAGGCGAGCTCCCTGAGCGGGCGACACCCGTTGCGGAACTTCCGACGCCGTTTCGTCGACCTCACCCCCGCCTGCCGCCATCCCTCGGGTCGAAGTTGCGAACGACCGGAGCGTCAATTCGAGAAGTCGCCGCCGAGCGATCACGCGCCTCGATAGCCTCGCACCCCGCGCACCCGCTTACCGGTAGCGCCTCCGGCTCAGCCGGACTTGCCGACGGCCTTCATCTGGCTGCCGCAGCAGATCTCCGAGTGCTTGGCCTTCTCGGGACAGGGGCACCCTTTTTCGTAGACGAGGGTCGCTCCACATTTCTCGCACAGGTAACGCTCACCAGCTTGCCGGGGCATGATGCACCTCCATTTCGCGAAATGTCGCGCTCGAGACGAGCACACGACATGCCAGGGGCCGCATCGATGCCGGCGCCGGAATCACGAGAGCCGAGCGTCGCGATTTTTGCGTGGGCAACAAACGCTTCTCGCGAGTTGGAACCGAGCACGAGAAATGCGATGAACCCGCGCCTAGCCTGACGAAGATGCACGCCGACGAAACATCGAGCCCCACCGTGGCCGTGGACACGCCGCCGGTCCGGGGCGCCGCAGTCTCCGGTGATGGAGCCCGCCGCGGGGGACGAACACGCTGTTCGCCGCCGCCGCTCGCGCGCGCCGCGATCTCGCCATGATGTCTCGCGCCGGCGCCGTGCTTGCCTTCTGTTTCGCGGCCGCCCTCTGTACGCAGCGGGTCACGGGCTGGTCGCCGCTCCCGGGCCAGAGATCGGTCGCAGAGTACGCTCTGCAGGACTTCCGCGACGCTATCTACTATCCGGTCCGCGACTTCCTCGACGGCGAGAATCCTTACGACACGCCGAAATACAAGACTCGCCAACCCGTCGGCCAACCGTTTCCTCTCTACTCACCGGCGACCTTCGTAGTCCACCTCCCCTTCGCCCTGCTGCCGTTCCGGATCGCCCGCTACGCCTATTTGGCATGGACGATCGCCCTCACGCCGGTGCTCGCCGCGCTCGCCCTGCGCTTGGCCGGCGTGCGTGCCGGCGTCACGGCGGCATTCGCGGTCGCCGCCGCAACGCTTCTCGGACGCCCCGGACAGATGAACACCTTCGTCGGGCAGTACACTGCGACCATGGTGCTCGGCGTCTACCTGACGCTGGCGCTCCTCCCGCGACACCCCCGCGCGGCAGGGCTCGGATTCGCCCTCACCACGCTGAAACCGACCTTCGGCCTCCCCTTGCTGGCGTATCTCGCGCTTCGCCGCGCGTGGCGTACGGTGATCGTCGGCCTCGCCATCGGCGGTGCCGTCGCTGCAGTACCCGCAGCCGTGCTCATATGGCGATCCGGAGGCTTGGGCCTCTTCCTCGTGTCTCTCGAAACGAATCAGGCCCACTTCGCGGCGGAAGCGAGCGTCAATCCGGCGACGAGTCTCTACCGCATCGACCTGGCCGGCCTCCTCGGCCACGCCTTCGGCCACCCGCTCGGATTCGGCGACGTCCTGGTGACGTTCGCGGTGCTCGGCGTCTTTGCCGCCGGGTTGACCGGACTGCGCCCGCTGACGAACGCAGCGGATCGCACCGAGGCCGACGCGCTCGCGTGCATCGCGACGCTGCTCGCCGTCTACCATCAGCTCTACAACGCCATCCTCCTCCTTCTGCCGATCGTCGTGCTGGTCGCCGGCCGCTCCCGGGCGACCGGAGCGTCCCGCTGGACGCTCCTGGCGCTCCTGCTCGTGCCCCAGGTCAACTACGCCGCCTCGGTCACGGTCGTGAACCGGCTCGCGCCGGGAAGCGCCGCTCGGTTGATCGCGACGTCCGCCAACGGACTGGCTCTGGTCGTAGCGCTGGTGCTCTGGCTGGCGATCATCGTCCGTACGCCGACGACCGGCACGACGCCGGCGCCAGGCCTCGCGAAGATCGACCGGTAGCCGACGTGCGGACGCTCTCAAGGCCCCGGTGCGCCCGCTTGCGCACCCATGTCATAGACGTCGAGCAGTCCCTCGCAGTGCCAGACCACCCGCCAGCCTCCTGCCGCGCGCTGCACCGCCTCGTCGCGGAGCTCGCCGGGTTGGGCGAGCCAGAAGCGAGCGCCCCGGGAGCGAAAGCTCTCCAACGTACTGAGCCCTGCGTCCTCTGCGGGATAGACGAAGCCGCGCCTATCCATCCAGGCAAAGAAGCGCGAGTCGTCCCAGGCGACCGGATGCCCGTGGCCGTCCACTTTGCTGCCGCCGCGCAGCAAGATCCACCCGTCCTCCGGCACGTGCGCCCGCGCAGCCCGCACGCATTCGTAGAGAGCCTCGCCGTTGCCGCGGACCTCCCGCAGCCAGAGCGCTCCCGCCGTCGTGGCCGCGAGCACCGCCAGGGTGCAGACGGCGAGGACCATCCCTGTCCACCGCGCCCGCTCCGCGGATAAACCCGGGATCCACTCCGACACCGTCCCGTCGCGCAGGGCTCCGAAACCGAGGCCCATCAGCAGGCAGGCGGGCGCGGTGGACGCCACGTGGTAATACGAAGCCCACCCGTCGCCCGCCGTATCGGCAGCCACCACGTAGAAGGCGAGGACCGCCCCGTACCAGACGAGCGCGAAGTCGCGCTGCGGCGAGCGCACCGTGAGGGCAGCGAACCCCAGCACCCAGCCGGTGGGCGAGAAGACGCCGACCGTCTCCCAGAAGCCGATGTGGGCGAGGAACGCGGGCGGCCACAGCATGCCGGCAGAGAGCAGGTGCGTCTCGTTGGAGACGCCGAGAGAATTGCCGTAGATCGTCCAGAACCGCCGCGCCCACAGGTACCAGGCGGCCGGCGGCGCGACCGCGACCAGCGCCGCCAGCCACACCTCGGGAACCAGGAGCAAGCGCCAGCCGTACCGGCGCCACACGGCCCATGCGAGCACCAGACCGCACGCCGCGGCCGGGGCTTTGACGAGCGCCGCTGCGGCCAGGAGCGCCGCCGCGGCGAGCAGTCCCGGTCGCGATGGCGACTCGAGCCAGCGCCAGACCAGCATCATGGATCCGAGCGACAACGACTGGGACCACGGTTCCGGTTGGGGTGCCACGCTCAGCATGACGGCGATCGGGTTCACCGCCATCGCGACCACGGCGAACGCCGCCGCCGCCGGCGCCAGGCCGCTCTGCCGCGTGAACAGCGCGAAGAGACCGAGCATGGCGACCGACGCCGCCCAGACGAGCCAGCGCAGGACCGCTTCGTCGTACCCGAGCTCCCGGTACACCGCCGCGGCGAGCCACGGGATCACCGGCAGCTCCATCTCCACCCACCCCGGAGTGTCGGCCCGCCAGTCGATCCGCGGGTGCAGCATGTCGAGACCGTCGCGCCAGTAGTTGCGCGCGATCTGCACATAGTCCGCCTGGTGCCAGTCCATTCCGAAGCTGAACGCACCGGAGGAGTTGCGCCAGTCGAACGACCGGGTGACGCCGATCGAGCGCGCCGCCAGGCCGCTGACGACGGCGACGAAGACGATCATGGCGGTGCGGGCGCGCCGCGGACGCCCGCCAACGATAGCGACCGACGTTCCCCGAGGACGGACGTCGTCAGGAACTGCCACGAATGCGGTCTAGCACCGCATCACGTGGTGCCGCCACTGCCGTCTGCCTCGGTCGACGGTGCCGGCCGCTCCTCTAGAGACGACGGCGGCAGCGGCCGGGGCGGCGCACGGGAGGCAGGACGCCGCGGGCGTCAACGCGCTCCGTCGCAGGCCCCTTGCCAGAGCGCCGCCGCGAGGACGGCGGCCGCGGCGAGCTGCTCCGACATCATCTCCACGAGGTCGGCGTGGAGGCGGCGATAATAGAGCCGCGATCCGACCTTGGTACCGCGAGCGGCGTTGCGATCGGCCGCGAGCACGAGCCGCGCGCGGTCGTACGACTGCTCGAGCGCGGCGAAGAGGGCGCCCGCGGCGTTCTCGGGCGCGATCGGCCGGCGCGGTCCGACCTTCCAGGCCCGCCGCGTATACTCGTCGAGGTCGGCTCCGACGAGCTCGGCTTCGATCCGCCGATGCACGCCGCGCTGGCCGGTCTCCTGGCCGTCGAAGTTCGCGGTGGCGTGCAGAGGCATGGTGGCGTCGGCGGCGTAGTGCGCCAGGTGGCCGGCGGTGACGCGCGCCGCCGCAACGTCGCCGCGGCGGAGCTCGTCGCGGAGGTGCCGTGCCACTTCGGCGGCATGCCACGGCAGAGTGCCCTCGCGCTCCACCGTCTTCCGCCCGAAGCGCGCCTCGGCGGCGCGACGATCGCGCGGCAAGGCACGGAACGGCGGCGGTCCGTAGTAGTCGAGGTTGAAGTAGTGCCGCACGCCCTCGCGCCGGCCGTCGCGGCGCTTGAGGACGGTGTCGGGCTCGACCGCGGCGTCGCCGAGGACGCTCCGCGGCGCCGCACCGAGCGCGGGACAGCTCTCGCGCACCAGCTCTGCAGCCCGGATCGCAACCCAGCGATGGGCGCCGAGCCCCCACGCCGCGGCACCCTGCGGCATCGCGAGCGCCGCGAGCGCCACCGCTGTCAGAACGCGGCGCCAGACCCTCACGGCACCACGGCTCCGGCCGCGGCGATTGCCGCTCGCGGGCGAGCACCGGCATTGCGGCGATCCATGGGCTGCGCTCACGGCACCACCAGAGTCGCCACGGCGATCGCCACCCCGGTAGCGAGCAGCCACAGATCGCCCGCATCGATGCCGGGCCGCGGCAGCGACGTCCGCGGCCGACCGGCGCTGAAACCCCGAACCTCGAGCGCGAACGCCATCTGGTCGGCGCGGCGCAAGCCACCGATGAAGACCGGCACGATCACCGGACCGTAGCGCGCGATCCGCGTCGCGACGCTGCCCGAGGCGAAGTCGAGACCGCGACAGCGCTGGGCGTCACGCACGGTGAGCGCCGCCTCGAAGAACACCGGCACCAGGCGGAAGGCGAGCGTCAGCACGAAGCCGGCGCGATACGGGACGCCGAGGCGCGCCAGCGCGAAGGCGAACTCTTCGATGGTAGTGGTGGCGAGGAAGACGAAGCCGGTAGCGAGGAAGGTCTCGAGGCGCAGCGCCATGGCGAGGCCGTAACGCAACGCCGCCCAGCGGTCGACCGGTGCGCCAGCCGTTGCCGGATAGAAGAGCGTCCAGATGATCACCGTGAAGAAGAAGACCGGGATCATCAGCCAGCGCATGCGGTGGAGCACCGGCAGCGCCCGCGCGCTCGCAGTGACGGCGAACACGAGGACGAAGAGACATGCCAGCGGCAGCGGATCAGCGAGCAGGAAGGCGGCGAAGAAGAGGAGGACGAGCACCAGCACCTTGGCGATCGGGTGGCGGCGGTGGAGCCAGCTCGAGCGGTCGAAGTAGAGCGACAGCGCCACCCGTCAATCCTCGGATTCGAGCGCGCGCACCAGCTCGTCTACGGTGCGCGCGGCGATGCCCAGTGCGCGCGCCACTCGCACCGCCGGCGGCGCCTCGAACGCCGCCGAGCGCAGGAGCGGCTCGTCGTCGAGAAGCTCGCCGAGCGCGCCGTCGAAGACCAGCCGGCCGCGGCGCATGAGGAGCGCGCGCTCCGCGTACTCGACGACGACCCACGGGCTGTGGGTGATGACGACGATCGTCGTGCCGGCAGCGTGCAGGCGCGCCAGCAGCTCGAGCATCGCCCGCACTTGCGGATAGTCGAGGCCGGTCGTCGGCTCGTCGAGGATCAGCACGCGCGGCGCCATCGCCAGGACCGTCGCGACCGCCAGGCGCTGACGCTCGCCCTTGCGCAACAGACAGGGATCCTCGTCGCGCACCGCAGCGAGTCCCACCGCCGCCAACGTCTCGTCGACGCGCGCCGCGAGCGCCTCGCCGGCGAGCCCGAAGTTGCGCGGGCCGAACGCGACCTCGTCGGCGACCGTCGCCGCGAACAACTGATGGTCGGGATTCTGGAACACGTAGCCGATCTCGCGCGCGACCCGCTCGAGCGGCAGTGCGCCGAGGTCGGCGCCGTCGAGCCGGACTTCGCCGACCTCGGCCCGGAGGAGCCCGTTCAGGTGCTTCGCCAGCGTCGTCTTCCCGGAGCCGTTCTGGCCGATGAGGGCCACGAATTCACCGCTGCCGAGCGTGAAGCTCACGTCGGCGAGCGCGTGCGTGCCGTCCTCGTAGACGCGCGCGAGGCCCCGCACCTCGAGGATCGGCGGCGCGGCGGCGGCGGTCCGGCCAGCAGGCGCGGCGGCGGGCGCGGTGCGCGCCGACTCCGGCACGCCGCGCGCGCGCAGCGCGGCGACCGCGCCGTCGACGTCGAGCGGCAGATCGCAACCGAGCCGCCGGGCGAGGACGGCGAGGTCGTGTGGCCGCACGCCGCACGCGGTGAAGAGATCGACGTCGCGCACGAGCGCCGCCGTCGGCCCCGCGGCGACGATCCTCCCGGCGCTCATCAAGACCAGCCGGTCGGCACGCAGGACCGGATCGACCTCGTGCTCGACTGCGAGCAGCACGAGACGTTTCCCGCGTACGCTCTCGAGCGCGGCGTAGAACTCACGGCGGCCGATCGGGTCGAGGTCGGTTGCGGGCTCGTCGAGCAGCAGCACCTCGGGCTCCATCGCCAGGATGCTGGCGATCGCGAGTCGCTGCTTCTGACCCCCCGAGAGCGTCGAGGGATCGCGGTCGCCGCAGTCGGCGAGGTTCACGAGTGCCAGCGTCCGCTCGACCCGCGCTGCGATCTCGCCCGGCTCGACGCCCAGCTGTCCCGGTCCGAATGCGACCTCGAGCCGCACGTTGGTGGAGAACAGCTGCGCCTCGAAGTCCTGGAAGACCATGGCGACACGGCCGCCGAGATCTCCCACCTCCACACCGAGGAGCGGCTGCGCCCCGAGGCGGATCTCGCCATCGCAAACGGCCGGTACGAGCGCGGGTACTAGGGCGTTGATGCAACGGAGGAGCGTCGACTTGCCGGCGCCGCTCGCGCCCATGATCGCGACGAGCTCGCCGGGGGCGACTGCGAGCGAGACACCGGCGAGCGCCGGCGCCGGCGGGTCGGTGTAGCGGCACGTGAAATCGCGCACCACGAGCGACGCGCCGCCAGCGCAGCCGGTGAACGCGGTCACAGGAGGGCAAGGCCCGCCGCAGCGAGCGCCAGGCCGGGAAGGACGATCACAGCGAGCGTGAGGTCAGGGGTCGCGGCAACGAAGCTCGGCGGCAGCACCCCGACGGCGGCGCAGTTACCGCCGACGAAAGCGACTAGGGCGCCCGCGATCGCCAAGCCGACGCCGAGCACGAGGCGCACCGTCGAGGGTGCCGGATGCGGTCCCATGATGTCGCCGTGGAGCAGACGCACGCGGCGCACGCGCGGATACAGCACCGCGAGCAGCAGCGGCGCCAGGACCAGTGCGGTCACGGAGTTGTTCACGATGACGACGTTGGCGAGGACTGCGAAGGGCACGAAGCCCAGCACCTGGAGGCCGAAGCCGACAGTCGCCGCGCAGAGGCCGGCTCCGGTCACGACCACGACGACGAACAGCAGCCAGGCGGTCGGCGTCCTCGGCACCGGATCGCTGCTCGCGCAGGCGCGCCAGAGGCGATAGGGCGCCAGGGCGTACAAGAAGTTGCCGATGAATCCGAAGAGGTCGCCCGGCCCGAGCCCGGTGAAGAAGTCGCCGATCAGATTGCCGATCGCGGCGCCCCAGACCGCCGCCGGACCGAAGAGGAACGAGCACACGACCGGCAGTGCGTTGGCGGGACGGAAGTGCGTCACCCCCGGAATGATCGGCACCACCAGGAACGGGATCAGCACCGCTGCGTAGAACGACGCGCACATGGCCGTCAGCACGACCATGCGTGTGTTGCGCCACATCAGTATGAGCTCGTGCATGCGAGTCGGGGCCGCGTCCGTTCGCTCTCGCATTGCCGACCCGGAAGCGGGCCGGCTATGCTAAGACCTGCCGCGCGCGCGCGGTCAAGAGCTGAACATGTCGCGCATCGCGTTTCTCCGGCTCGAGTGGACGCTCTCGCTGGCCCTCGTCCTCGTCTCCGGCGTCTGGGCGACGCTGCGCTCGCTGCCCCTGGCGCCGCTCCTCGTCCCCACACCCGGGCGCGTGCTCGCCGGCGCCCTCGCCGGAGCTCTGCTGTGGAGCACGATCCCGGTCTTGTTGTGCGCGCCGAGCATGCAGCGCGTCTGGCGCGACGTGCTGCGCCCGTTCGCGGCGACGATCACGACCACCGACGTGCTCGTGATAGCGACCCTCTCGGGCCTCACCGAAGAGCTGTTCTTTCGCGGCGTGCTCCTGCCCGAAACCGGGGTCGTAGTATCGAGCCTCTGCTTCGGAGCCTTGCACGCGCTCACCGCGACCTACTTCGTCTGGGCGACGGCCGTCGGCGCCGTCATGAGCGCGCTGACGCTCGCCGCCGGCTCGCTCGTGGTGCCGATCGTCGCGCACGCTACCTACAACTTCGGCGCCTTGCTGCTCCTGCGGCGCGCCGCGGGCCGCGCCGCGAGCTCGCCGCGGCCCGAGCGTCCGCCGACGATTGCGTCCCCGCATGGCATCGGTTAGGAACCCGCGAATGCTTTTTCGTCGCATCGCTCCGGCGTTGGCGCTAGCGGCGATCGGGTTCGCGGCATGCGGAACGCCGCCGCGCCTCACCGCCGACAAGTACTACACCGAGGGCAAGGCCGCCTTCACGGACAAGAACTACGAAGGAGCGATCCGCAACTACAAGGATCTGCTCGACCAGTACCCGTTCGATCCTCACGCCGAGGAAGCCGAGCTCGCGATCGCGGAGTCGCACTACAAGAAAGGCCAGTACGCCGAGGCCATCGCCGCTTTCAACGACTTCCAGCGCATGCACCC
Organism: Polyangiaceae bacterium UTPRO1; assembly: GCA_002050235.1. Taxonomy (GTDB): domain Bacteria; phylum Desulfobacterota; class Binatia; order UTPRO1; family UTPRO1; genus UTPRO1. The sequence continues at coordinate 41,377 of MWST01000035.1, forward strand.
GATGAGCCCGGCGCTGGCGAAGGTGTACTACCTGCTCGGCAGGAGTTTCGACAAGCAGATGACGACGATCGACCGTGATCAACAAGCGGCCGACAACGCCCAGGGCTGGTACCGCGTCGTCCTCGATCGCTATCCCGAGAGCGAGTACGCGCCGAGGGCGCGCCGCCGCATGGCCCGCTGCCGCGAGTCGATGGCGGAGCACGAGCGCTACGTTGCCCGTTTCTATTTCAAGCAGAACAACGTGCGGGCCGGCGAGAATCGCGTCAAGGGCCTCCTCGAGAAGTTCTCCGACACAGTCGCCGCGACCGCGGCGCTCGAGGATCTGGCGGCGGCGTACGAGCGTCGCGGCGACGAACCCGCGGCCGCCAAGGTCCGAGCGGCGGTCAAGGAGCGCACCGACATCTACGCGAGCATGCCGGAGACGGGGCCGGGATCGCGGGCCGCGGGCGCCGTTCCGGCGGTGCGGACGCCGATCTCCGACGCACTTCTCGCCGATCTCGTCGCGAGCTACGGACCGAGCGAGAGCAGCAGCACCGTGGTTGCGGCGCCGGCGCTGGTCGACCCGGTCGCAGCGCCGAAGCTGCCCACCGGCGGAGCCGACCCCGGCGCCTATCAACCGATCGGGCGCGGCACCGGCACCGGCGCCGGCGGCGGCGGCGCCGGCATGGGTCGCTACTGAGCCGCCCGTGAGCGTCGCAGCGGCGGCGGGCGCGCCGGCAGCACGGCTCGCCGACGCGTCCGTGCTCGTGATCGGAGCCGGCGCTCTCGGCTGTGCCGCCGCCGAGGCGCTGGCAGCGGCCGGCATCCGGCGCCTGACGCTCGTCGACTACGACCGCGTCGAGCGCTCGAACCTGCATCGACAGCTCCTGCACCGCACCGCCGACCTCGGCCGTCTCAAGGTCGAGTCGGCGCGCGACGCCCTCGCCGCACGCTATCCGGCGCTGGTTACGGCGGTCGCGGCGGTGCGCTTCGACGCCGGGAACGCCCGGGATCTCGTTCGCGGCCAGACTGCCGTCATCGACGCGACCGACGGCATCGCCAACAAGTTCCTGATCAACGATCTCGTGATTGGATTGCGGACCCCGCTCGTGCACGCCGGGATCGTGCGTTTCCAGGGTCAGCTCATGACGATCCTGCCCGGCGTCTCGGCATGCTACCGCTGCTTGTTCGGAGCGCCGCCAGCGGCAGGAAGCGTTCCCTCGTGCCAGGAAGCGGGCGTGCTCGGCTCGCTCGCGGGCACGATCGGCACGCTCCAGGCGGCGGAAGCGATACGACTGGCGACCGGCGAAGGCGCGCTCCTCACCGACCGGCTCCTCACCTACGACGCGCTCGCGACCCGCTTCCGGCAGGTGAAGCTCCGCCGCAACCCCGCCTGCCCCACCTGCGCACCCCTTGGCGACCCCTTGGCCGCAACCGCGGGCACCGGCTAGAACCTGAGGTCTTCGACCCGCACAAAGGAGATCCCATCCATGCCCATACAGGTCCGCATCCCGACCCCTCTGCGCAAGCTCACCGCCGGTGCCGAGACCGTCAGCGCCAGCGGCGCCACCGTCGCCGCCGTCGTGCAAGACGTGGAGAGCCGCCACCCCGGCCTGAAGGAGCGCATCTGCGATGATGCCGGAAAGGTGCGCCGCTTCGTCAACCTCTACGTGAACGGCGAGGACATCCGGTTCCTCTCGAGCCTCGACACGCCGGTGAAGGACGGCGACGAGGTCTCGATCGTGCCCGCTATCGCCGGCGGCACGGCGTAGCGGGTCCGAGCCGGATTCGCATGTCGTCCGGTGCCGGGACGACCGGCGGCACTGCGCCATCGGGGTCACTCGCGCCCGTGCGGAAGCCGGGCATCCTCGACCTCGTCGGCAACACCCCGATGCTACGCATCCGCGCGCTGGCTCGTGATCTGCCGCCCGCCGTGCGGCTCTACGCCAAGCTCGAGGGTTTCAATCCCGGCGGCTCGGTGAAGGACCGCCCGGCCCTCAACATGCTCCGCGACGGAATCGCCAAGGGGCTGCTGCGCCCCGGAAAGACGATCCTCGACTCCACCTCCGGGAACACCGGTATCGCGCTGGCGATGATCGGGGCCGCACTCGGCTACCCCGTCGAGCTCGTGATGCCCGAGAACGTGAGCGTCGAGCGCAAGAAGATCATCCGCGCCTACGGAGCGGAGATAATCTTCTCGAGCGGGCTCGAAGGCTCCGACGGCGCCATCCGGCTCTGCCGCGAGGTCCTCGCCGAAGATCCGGAGAAGTACTTCAAGCCCGATCAGTACTTCAACGAAGCCAATCCGCAGGCCCACTACCTGACGACCGGCCCCGAGATCTGGCAACAGACCAACGGCGCGGTCACCCACTTCGTGACCGGCCTCGGCACCGGGGGCACGATCATGGGCACCGGCCGCGCGCTCAAGGAGCGCAACCCGGCGATAGCGGTGATCGGCGTCGAGCCCGACGACGCCTTTCACGGCCTCGAGGGCCTCAAGCACATGGCGTCGTCGATCGTGCCCGGCATCTACCACGAGGACGAGCTCGACGAGAAAATCCCCGTCGCCACCGACGACGCCTACGAGATGGTGCACAAGCTCGGAACCATGGAGGGCGTCATCGTCGGGCAGTCGTCGGGTGCGAACCTGGTCGCCGCCCTCCAGGTGGCGCGCCGGCTCGAGCGCGGCGTCGTGGTCACGATCTTCTGCGACTTCGGCGTCCGCTACCTCAGCACCAATCTCTGGATCGGCCATCGCGGGGAGTAGGGACGCAGTGGTGCGGCTCGACGACGAACGGATCGAGCGCTACAGCCGCCAGATCATCCTGCAGGAGGTGGGAGCGCGCGGGCAGGAGCGCCTGTTCGCAGCGCGCGTCGCGGTGGTCGGCGCCGGCGCTGCCGCCGAGCGCGTGGTCGCATACCTGGCGGCAGCAGGGATCGGGTGGATCGCGGTCGAGCCGGCGTCGCGAGCTGTCGTCGACCCGGATCAACGGGACGTCGCGCTGGCACCCCTCGGCGACGCGGCCAGTGCCGGCTGCGATGCCGCCGTCGTCGTCGCAGCCACGGTGGCGGCCGCCGCCGAGGCGCTCGCGTCCTGGCAGCCGCGCGCCGGATCGCTCTTCTGGATCGCCGGCGGATGGGCGGGCGCCTGGCCGCCGTGCCCGCGCTGCGCGGTGAGCACAACGGCCGGCAGCGACGAAGTCGGCTCCCTCCTGGCACCGCTTCGCGAAGGCGTGCTCGCGACCGTCATTGCGACCGAGGTAGTGAAGGCGCTGCTCGCGATCGGCGCCCCCCTCGCCGGCCGCGTTCTCGCCTACGATCCGGCAACGGCGACCGTCGCTGCCGAAACCGCAACGGCGCGCTGCGCGCGCTGCACCGGCTAGGAGCGCCGCCGCGATCGCCGCCGACGCGCCCGTCTTGACCCGCTGCGGAACCCCGCATAGGGCACCGCCCATCCCCCCACGCCCCACGGAGGTCCAGACGATGCTCAAGCTCTACCACGCGCAGCTCACCCGCTCGGTTCGTATAGTCTGGCTCCTCGAGGAGCTCGGTGTCGCCTACGAGCTCGTCGCCGTTCCCTTCAAGCCGCCGCGGAGCTCGTTCGAGCAGGACACCCCCGCGGGCAAGTTCCCGACCCTGGACGACGACGGCATGGTGATGTTCGAGTCGGGCGCCATCCTCGAATACCTGATCGAGAAGTACGGCCGCGGCCGCCTCGCACCGCCAATCGGCGACCCCGAGCGTGGCAGGTACCTCCAGTGGGTGCACTTCGCCGAAGCGACCGCCTTTCCGCCGCTCGGCGACGTCGCTCGCCACACCATGTTCCTCCCCGAGGCCGACCGCCTCCCGCAGGTCGCCGCCGACGGTCGGATGCGGGCGAAGAACGCGCTCGACGTCCTGGAACGCGCGCTCCAGGACAAGCACTACCTGGTCGGCGGCGAGCTCTCCGGAGCCGACATCATGATGGGCTACCTGGTGATGGCGGCACGGATGCTCGGCTGCGTCGGCGCCGAGCACGCGAACATCGCCGCATACTGGGATCGACTCGCGGCGCGGCCGGGATTCCAGAAAGCGCTGAGCGCCTGACACTCGCCGGGGAATCGGCGCGCCCGCGCCGCGCGCGCCGGCTTCCGGCCCACGGGTCGGAGCCGGCGGTCGCGCCTCAGGCGCGCGGGACGATGCCCTTCTGCTCGAGATAGGCGAGGATCTGCTGCGAGCTCTCGGCGACGGTCTGCCCAGCGGTATTGATGGTGAGCTCGGGCTTGGTCGGCGCCTCGTAGGGCGCCGAGATGCCGGTGAACTCCTTGATCTCGCCGGCGCGGGCCTTCTTGTAGAGGCCCTTCACGTCGCGTTGCTCGCAGACTTCGACGGGACAGTCGACGTGAACCTCGACGAAGTCGCCGTCGCCCATGATCTTGCGCACCTGATCGCGGTCGGCGCGATAGGGCGAGATGAACGCCGTAAGCGCGACGACGCCGGCGTCGGTGAAGAGCTTCGCCACCTCGCCGATGCGGCGGATGTTCTCGGTCCGGTCCTCGGGGGAGAAGCCGAGGTTCTTGTTGAGTCCGTGGCGGATATTGTCGCCGTCGAGGATGTAGGTCTTGACGCCCCGCTCCCAGAGGCGCTTCTCGAGATCGACGGCTATGGTCGACTTGCCGGAGCCCGAGAGCCCGGTAAGCCACACGGTGCACGCCTTGTGCCCGTTGATCTTCTCGCGATCGGCGCGGGTGACGCTGCCCTGGTGCCAGACGATGTTGGTCGCTTTCTGTTCGGTCATGGGGCCCAGGGTTTAGCGGTCGGGACAGGGGTCGGCAACCCTGATGGCGACATTCGCTCGCGCGGCTTCCGCGCGGGCTCTTGGCAAGCGTCGGCGGCGGCACGGACGGTGAAGCCGAGGAGCGCCGGCAAGCCGCCGGCCACCGGCCGGAGGATGACGAGGTAGTCGCCGGGCGCGAGCCAGCCGCCCGGCATGTCGATGGCGATGGTATCCGCGCTGCTCGCATGCGCCGTGAGCTCACGCCGATCAGCGTGCGCCTGGACGCTGACCGTCAGCGGTCCGGGCGCGAGGTCGGGAGGTCGGCCGACACGCAGCGTGACGGGCGGCCCCACCACCTCGGCACCATAGGTGGTGGGCTCGCCCGCTTTCAGGTCGAGGACGAGGAGCGACGGAGCGGTTTCACCGCTGGCGCGGAGCATCGGAGTCCTGTCCGCTGCGGCGCCGGCCGCAGCCGCACCGACGGGTGCCGGCAGCTCGCCCGCAGCCTGCGGACCCACGGGTGCCCGCTCCTTCGGCTGACGGAGAACCGCCTCGAGCCCGACCGCCGGCGACGCCGCGGAAGGCGCGATCTTCACGGCGGGCGGTGCGGCGATCCGCGACTCCGGCTCGCGGGCCTCCCTGAGCACGAGCGGCGACCCCTCGGTCCCTCGCCGCGGTACGGACCGCGGCAGCATCTCGCGCACGAGCGGTACGGCTAGGAGGACGACGAGCGCGTACGCGAAGGCGGGATGCCACACCACTCGCCCGATCCGCCAGTGCCGGACCGTCCCGCCGAGAGCGGGCGCCGCTCCTGCGCCGCGCGGCCCGGTTGGATCGCCGCCGGACTCCCTGCCCGCATCGACCTCGCCACGCGCCACCGACGCCGACAGGGGTATCGCCGCGAAACCGCGAAGCGTCCGCACCTCGTCCGCGCACACCACGCAACCGGCGACGTGCCGCTCGATCGTCATCCGTGCGTCCGGCGCGAGCGATCCCGGCGCGTCGACGAATGCGGCCAGCGCCTCCGGTGCGGGATGCACGATCGCTCCCGGCGCCGGCGAGCCCGCTCGCAGCAGGGCGTCGAGCTCGTGCCACACGCGCACTTCGGCCGCACAGTCCGCGCACGTCTCCGCATGCGCCAGGAAGTCCGGGTCACCGTCGCCGTGCAGTACGGCAACGACATCGGTTTCGAAGGCTCGACGACACGTCATGCGTACGGCTCCATCGGTCGATAGGTCGGCGCGTGCATCGGCACCGGCTCAGCCGTGCTCGGGATCATCCGCGAAGCGACGACGCAGCGTTTCGAGCGCATCGCGGAGGCGGCGCTTCATGGTGCCGAGCGGGATCCCGGTTTCCGCGCTCGTCTCTTGATAGGTCTTGCCCTGACGATAGATGCCTTCGAGCACGCTCTGCTGCTCCTCCGGCAGCTCGCGCACGGCTCTCCACAACTCGCGGGCAGCCGCAACTGCCGGATCCGATACCGCCCCGAGCGCGAGCGCGGCCTCGTCGTCCCAGACGACGGTGCCGCGCTCGTGGCGCCGGCGTGCTCCCTTCATCCGATCGACGACCTTGTTGCGGGTGATGATGCGGACATAGCCGAGGAACGCTTCTGGGTCGCGCAGTCGACCCGCACGGGCGTTGGCAACTAGCGACAGCACGACCTCCTGGCGGAGATCCTCCCACTCGTCGCGGAACTCGTAGGCGCGGAGCTGGACGAGGAATCCGGAGATCAGGCGGTTGATCCTGGCGAACGCTGTACGGTCGCCCGCGCACAACGCCTCGAGCGTACCGATCCAGTCCTCTCGCAACGCTCCCATCCTCGGCGTCTCGCTAGCGCGTGAGCCGATTTTCCGCCAGCCGCCGACCCCCCACTGCAGAAGGAGATCCCCATGACCCAAAGCCTCTTCCGAATCCGCGAGCGCGCCATACGGCTCGCCTTGCTCCTCGCGTGGCTCGCTCTCGCACCGGCGGCCGGCGCCGACGAATGGATGCCGCCGCCGGCGGGCTCCAGCGCGCTCACCGCCCGGCGCGCCGACGGCACCGCGCTCGGCCCCTGTCCGTTGCAGCACACGGACATCGCGGTGGAGGTCTCCGGCTTCGTCGCCCGCGCCGTCGTGACTCAGACCTTCGTCAATCCCTTTCCCGATCCCGTCGAGGCCGTCTACACGTTTCCGCTCTCCGCTCGAGCTGCCGTCGACGACATGACGATGCGGACCGGGGAGCGCGTGATCCGCAGCGAGGTCCGCCGGCGCGAGGACGCTCGTCGTGTCTATGAAGCAGCGCGTGCCGCCGGCCGGCTCGCGACCCTCCTCGACCAGGAACGTCCGAACATCTTCTCCCAGTCGCTCGCGAACCTGATGCCGGGCGCCGAGGTCGAGATCCGGATCGCCTACGTCGAACCGCTGGCGTACGCCGATGGAAGCTTCGAGCTCTCGATCCCTACCGTCGTCGGGCCGCGTTTCGTCCCCGGAACTCCGACCGGCCACGCCGGCACCGGCTTCGCGTCCGACACCGGCCGCGTTCCCGACGCCTCTCGGGTGACACCGCCAGTGGCGCCCGAGGGCATGCGCGCCGGACACGACCTCGGGATCACGATCGACATCGACGCCGGCGTGCCGGTCGGCGAGATCGTGTCGCCGCTTCACGCGATCACGATCGAACGCCCAACGCCGACCCGCGTCCGCATCGCCCTCGCGCGCGGCCGCGAGATCCCGAATCGCGACTTCGTGCTGCGCTGGACGGCGGCCGGCGACGATATCCGGAACGCAGCTCTCACTCATCGCGCCCCCGGCACCGACGGCTATCTCACGCTCATGCTGCTGCCGCCGCGCCGGACCACCGCCCAGGACGCCGCCCCGAAAGAGCTCGTCTTCGTCATCGACCGCTCGGGTTCGCAGGCGGGGGCGCCGCTCGAGAAGGCCAAGGAAACGATGCGCTGGATCATCGATCACTTGAACCAGCGCGATACGTTCCAGATCGTCGATTTCGGCGCCGACGCGCATGTCCTCTTCACCGAGCCGCAGCCCGTGACCGCGGCTACCCGCAAGCGCGCCCGCGACCATATCGACGCTCTCGAAGCGAACGGCGGCACCATGATGGCCGAAGCCGTCGCCCGCGTGACGGCGATGCCCGCCGACGAGCATCGGCTGCGCATCGTGACCTTCATGACCGACGGCTACGTCGGCAACGACCTCGAAGTGCTCGAGCTCGTGCGGCGGAGCCGCGGCACGTCGCGCTGGTTCCCCTTCGGCACCGGCAACAGCGTGAACCGCTACCTGATCGAGGCCATGGCCCGGCTCGGCGGCGGCGAACCGGAGATGGTCCTGCTCGCCGATCCCGGGGATGTCGTGGCGCAGCGCTTCCACGAGCGCCTCGCGGCGCCGGTCCTCACCGACGTGCAGGTCGCCTTCGAGGGCCTCGACGTCGTCGAAGTCGAACCGCGGGCGTTCGCCGACGTGTGGGCCGAGCGGCCGCTGGTGATCCACGCCCGTTATCGTCGGGCCGGCCGCGGCACCGTCGTGCTGCGCGGCTTCCGCGGCGGCCGACCGTACGAGCAGCGCCTCGCCGTCGAGCTGCCGGAGCGCGAAGCGGCGCACGCCGCCATCGCTTCGCTCTGGGCGCGCGCCCGCGTCGATGCGATCATGGACGAGGATCTGGCCGCCGCGCAGCGCGGCGACGTACCCGAAGAACGCCGCGAGCGCCTCGTCGCCATCGCCCTCGAGCACCGCCTCCTGACCCAGTTCACCTCCTTCGTCGCGATCGAGGAGACGGTCGTGAACGAATCCGGCCGGCAACGCACCGTCACGGTGCCGGTAGAGATGCCGGAGGGCGTTGGCTACGCGGGCATCTTCGGCTCCGCCGCGGAGGCACAGGCAGTCGCCAGTACGCCGATGGCGCTCGCGCGCCGCAGCACGGCGGCGACGCCGATTACCGCCGCGGCGAACCGCACCTACGAAATGCGCGGCGGCCGCGCACCCGAACCGGCGCCGCACGCAACGGCCGCGCCGCGCGACGGCGCCGCACCACCGACGCCGACCGGCGTCCCCGCCGTGGGCGTGCGGGCCCGCACGCGACTCGCCCCGGAGCTCCTCGCGCTCGCGACCGCACCAGCCGGCGCTGCAGCCGCTGCCGACGGTCTCTGCGTCCGCGTCACGCTCGGCACGAGCGGCGACGGGCCGCTGCGCGCCCTCGCCGCGGCCGGCCTCGTGATCGAGCGTACGGTCGGCGCGACGGCGATCGGACGGATCGCGGTCGCGAAGCTGCTGGCACTCGCCGAAGCGGACGGCGTCGAGCACATCGCCCTCGAGCCCGATCGCACCCTGGGCTCCCTACGCCCGACCGCGGATTGCCGGCGGGCGGATGTCGCCGCCGCGTCCGGGCTGCTCGCGAACCCCCGAAGCGTCCGCGAACCGCGTCCGTATCCGATCGACGCGCTCCGAGCGCAATGACCGCGGCGCGCCGCGGCGGCGGAGAGCGCCGCCGCGGACCTGCTCGGTCGGATCGCCGACGGAGCCTACGCGCCCTGCGGGCCGAGCCCGTCCCGACCTCCGCCGCACTTGCGTCCGGCGTGCTCGACATCGCGGCGACGCTATGCGACTGGACGGGCCCATGCCCACCGTCTTCCAGCACCCGCGCGAGCTCGCAGCCGCCGTCGGCACGCACCTCGGCTACAGCGACTGGCTCGAGATCACCCAGGACCGTGTGAACCGCTTCGCCGACGCGACCGGCGACCACCAGTGGATCCACGTCGATCCCGAGCGCGCCCGGCGCGGCCCGTTCGGCGGCACGATCGCGCACGGCTATCTGACGTTGTCGCTGGTAAACCTCTTCCTGCCCCGGATCATGGAGGTGCGCGGCATCTCGATGGGCGTGAACTACGGCGCCGACAGGCTGCGCTTCCCGGCGCCGGTGAAGGTCGGCGCCCGCGTGCGCGGCGGCGGCGAGCTCCTCAAGGTCGAGGACGTGAAGGGCGGCGCCGTCCAGGCGACGGTGCGAGTAACGGTCGAGATCGAGGGCGGCGACCGTCCGGGCTGCGTCGTCGACACGATCAGCCGCTACGTGCCGGCGACGACGTAGCTCGTCTGCGGTCCTAGGCGTCGCCGACGCTCATGTCGGTGCGCGGCCGGCTCAGGCCGGGAACGGGTGGAGCTCGAGCGACACGCCGAACACCTCGGTCAACAGGAGATACAGAGCCAGCAGCGCGGTGAAGAGAGCGGCAAACGCGCCGATCGCCAGACCGGAGAGCAAGATCAGCGAGATCAGCGAGCCCGCCATGACCAGCGGCACGAGCAGCGGCGAGCGGTTGAACGGAGCCACCGGCTCGAGGAGCGGCAACAAGCCGCTCTCGCTCGTCTCCTCACGGAGGCTGGCGAACAAGAGGCGGGCCTGATCCCAGACGTATTCGAGCATGGTCCGTCGCTAGCACATCACGGATCGGGACGCGATCGTCGAGCTTGCCGGCACTCTCGCCAGCGATCTCGGCAACGATCGGGGGGCGGCAGGGAATCCCCCGGCCGCCCCCCGCAGCGAGGCGCGACGAGCCGACGCCGTCGCGCTACAGGGTCAGTTGAGGTCGAAGGTGCACATGCAGCCCCAGCTCGGACCGTCGTTGAAGGCCCGGCAGACCCCTCCTTCCTCACAGAAGCCACTGCATTCCCCGGTAAACGGATTGTTCCCGCACGGCTGCGGCTGCTGAGTGCACCGACAGTCGTCGATCACCGGGTCGAGCGAGCACTTGAACCCTGCAGGACAATCTCCGCCGCACTGCGAGGTTCCCGGCTCGCGCTGACAACCAGGCCCGCGAGGTTGGCAGCTGCACTCGATTGCCGCTGGGCTCGCGATGTTCACGCATTGCTCCATCGGGTTGGGGCATGCCCCGCCGCACATACCGGCCGCGAAGTTGGGACCGCATTGCGGTGTCGCCGGAGGCTGACAGGCGCAGGAGAGCTTCCCCGCGGCATCGAGCCCGGGCCGGCATACTTCGCCTGCCTGCGCACAGATACCGCCGCATTGCCCGGCGGCATCGGGGCGACCGCCGCACGTCGGTTCGGGCGCACAGGTGCATTCCCCGCTGTCCTTGTCGAAGCGGCATGCCGCCGACTGCCCGTTGCCATCGGCCGGACAGGCGCCGCCGCACTGCTTGCCGGTCCCGACCCGCCCGCAGGGAACCGCCTCCTTGCGCGCCGGCACGCAGAGCTCGACCGCCTGGTATTTCCCCTGGCGGTGACGTCCGAACTGATCGCCCACGAGCTTCGCGGGAATGGCTGGGAACCCATCGCGCGGACATTTGAGCTGATAGCATATGAAGTCGTTGCGCAACGGTTGACCGACGATGTCGAGACCGGTGGAAACCGGCTGCAGCAGCGACTTGGTCGTCGGCACGCAGAACTTCGTCGGCTTCACGACCACACACCCGGCCTGGCTGAACTCCGGCTGCAGCTCCGCCTTCAAGTCGACCTGGGCCCTGATCTTGAGGTCGTCCTTCATCTTGTAGCAGACGAGGTGGTCCAATCTCCCTGCCGTTACACCCTGGGCCCCGGCGGATCCGGCGCCCAGCAAGGCGGCTACGATTACGAATACGAGCGTACGCATGACTGACTCCCCTTTCGACTGCCGTTGCAGGGTTCGCAAGGAGTGGCACCACCCCGGATATGCGCTGGTCGTTGACGCCGCGTCGTCGATACCGGAATGCGTGGCGTCAGTCCGGCTCATGACTTCCGACAGTACGTCCGCCCGGGTGCGGCACCGGAACGGTCACACGTGCCTGAGCAGCAGCAGCGCTGCCACCGTCAGGATGGCAACCACGATCGCCGTATGCGCGCGGCCGTCGTGGCCGGGCGCGAAGAGATCGTTCTGACGCATGTAGTTGAAGTCGAGGAGGCCCAGGAAGAGCAGCATTCCGGCGGCGATCAGCGCCAGCGATCGCGCCCGTGCGGGGGCGATCCACTCGAGGCCTGCCGACAGCGCGAGCAGCGCCGCGGCGACGATGTCGGGGAGCGGAAAGGCCCGTTCGTGCTCCGCGAACCCGGGCGGCCGCCAGGGCTCGTCGAAGCGGGCGCGCCCGAAGGTCATCCAGAAGACGACGATTCCCGCCGCCGCAGCGAGCTGGACGACGACGACGGCGGCGGCGAACGCGGTCACGAGCGACCCGGGCGCGCCGCGGTCACGCCGAGCGGGCGGGCCGCGGCTCGGGAACGGCCAGGCGCCTCGGGACGACGTCGCGGGCGAAGACGTCGTCGATGCGCTCCGCCGTCTTCACGATCTCCGCCTCACCGCCGTGCACCATGACCGTCGCCGGGCGCGGCAGGGCGTTGAAGTTGGAGGCCGAGGCTTCCTGGTAGGCGCCGGTATCCAGGAACGCCAGGACCTGCCCGGGACGCAACTCGGGAACGGGAGCGCTCGGCGCCAGCCGGTCCGGTCCGCAGGAATGGCCCACGATCTCGGCGGTCATGACCGCCGGCGCATCGACGGCGTCGGCGACGACGACGTCGTAGCGGTTCGCCTCCATGGTTCCGCACGCCAGGAAGAACTCCGTCGTGTCGGTGAGCACCCAGGCCAGCGGCACGGGCTCGGTCTGCCGCTTCACGAGCTTGACGCGCGCGAGGTGGAGGCCGCAGTCGCCGTAGAGGCCCCGTCCCGGCTCTACCTGCAGGCGGACTCCGGCCGTCGGCACGCCGCGGGCATGCAGGCGCGCCCGCAGCTCGGTCGTGATCGTCGCGGCGTAGTCCTCGATGCTCGGAGCCAGCGGTCGTCGCGGGTGCTCGTGCAGGAGCGAGCCGATCAGCCGAGCGAGAGTCGCATGGTAGGTCGCGGCGCCGAGAGCCCGCAGCGCGGTCAGCGCCGGGAAGCCCACGAGCGAGGCCAGGAACTCGCCGCGCTCGAGCATGCGCGAATGCGGGTCGCGAGGCGTCGCCATCCCGCCGCCGACGTCGAGCTCGGCCGGACGCCAGTCGCCCCAGGCCGCGCAGAGATCCGCCACCAGATCGCCGAAGTGCCGCATCAAGCCGCGCCAGTACCAGAGGCTCGCCGAGTGGCGTCCGGCGTGGAGATGCAGGCCGACGAGCTCGACGTGCGGCAGGGCCAATGCCCGCCGGCCGAGATCGACGAGGTACTCGCGGGGGATACCCGACTTGTACACCTGGAACCCGAGGTCGATCGGGATCAAGAGCCGGGCGAAGTCGGTCGGCTTCCAGAGGCTCGGGAGCGGCGGCTTCACCCGCAGGCGGATCCGCGCCCGCTTGCCGAGAGACGCGGCCACTTCCTCGATCACGTCGATCTCCTCCGGATCCTCGACGGTGATGCGGACGCCCGCGGCGACGCAGTTGGCGAGGTGTTCGCGGGTCTTGCCGCCGCCGTTCGCCGACACCCGCTCCGGGTCGACGCCGGTACTCAAGACGCCGGCGAGCTCCCCGGGCGAATAGACGTCGGCGCCGGCGCCTTCTTCGCTGAGGACGCGGCGCGCCGCGAGCGAGAGATTGGCCTTGAAAGCGGGCAGCACGTCGACCGGGCCCTCGGGCCAACCGGCGGCGAAGCCGTCGCGATAGCGACGATAGTTGCTGCGGAGCTGCGCCTCGGAGAGAACGAACAACGGCGAGCCGAACCGCTCCACGAGCTCTACGGCGCTCACGTCTTCCACGAAGAGACGGCCCTCACGGACGCTCAGACACCGGCTCGCGACGATACGCTCCTGCATGGCGCCGTCTTCTACTCGCCCCGCACCCGCGGTGCTACCCCCGATACGCCGCCCGCCCACGCCATCGCCGTCGGCGCCGCAAGGCCGTCAGTGCACTGCGTCCCAACTGGCGCCGATGCCGATGTCGACCGCGAGCGGGACCGCGAGCGGCATCACGCTCTCCATCTCCCGGCGAATCGCCTCGGCCGCCTCCGGGGCCGCGTCGGCAGCGACCTCGAAGACCAGCTCGTCGTGGACCTGGAGGATCATGGCGGCCGGGAGCCGGTCGCGCGCGAGGCGGGCTTCGAGCTTCACCATCGCCAGCTTGATGAGGTCCGCGGCCGACCCCTGGACGGGCGTATTGATCGCCGTGCGCTCGGCGAAGGCGCGCAGATTGTCGTCGCCGCTAGCGAGCTCGGGCAGGTAGCGGCGGCGCTTGAGGAGCGTGGTCACGAACCCCTGACGGCGCGCCTCGGCCAGGGTCGTGTCGATGAAGCGGGTGACGCCCTCGAGGCGGGCGAAATAATTCTCGATGTAGCGCTGCGCATCGGCGAGCGGGATCGCGAGCTCGCGCGACAGGCGCTGCGGCCCCATCCCGTAGATGATGCCGAAATTGATGACCTTGGCGCGCCGGCGCATCTCCGGGGTCACGAGCGCCGGCAGGACGTCGAAGACTTCGGCGGCGGTGCGGGTATGGATGTCCTCGCCGCTCGCGAACGCCCGCACCAGCACCGGGTCGCCGCTCAGGTGGGCGAGGACGCGGAGCTCGATCTGCGAGTAGTCGGCGCCGATCAGCACCTTGCCTGGGTCCGGGACGAAAGCGGCGCGGATGCGACGGCCCTCTTCGGTGCGGATGGGAATGTTCTGGAGGTTGGGGTCGGTGGAGGACAAGCGTCCGGTCGCCGTCACCGTCTGGTTGAACGAAGTATGGATGCGGCCGGTCTCGGGATGGATGAGCTGCGGCAGCGGATCGACGTAGGTCGAGAGCAGCTTGGCGATGGCGCGGTGTTCGAGGATCTTGGCCGGCAGCGGGTGCACCGCCGCCAGCTTGTGCATCGCGTCGACGTCCAGCGAGATGCCGGTCTTTCCCTTGCGCAGCCCTCTGGTCGAAATCGCGAGCCGGTCGAACAGCACCTCACGAAGCTGGATGGGCGAATTGATGTTGAAGGGACCGCCCGCCAGCGCGTAGATCGCCGTCTCGAGCGCGGCGAGCGCGGCCCGGTACTCGGCCGCGAGCTTCGCCAGCGCCCCAGCGTCGACGCGCACGCCGCGGCGCTCCATCGCCGCCAGCACCTCGACGAGCGGCATCTCGACGTCGCGGAAGAGCGCGAGACCGCCGTGCTCGGCGAGCGCGCGCTCGAGCACGGGCCGAAGCGCCAGGGCGGTGCGCGCCGTCCACGCCGGGCGGATCGGCGCCTCCGCTTCGGGAGCGGTAATGCCGAGGAAGTGGCGGGCGAGCTCGTCGACGCCGTGGCTCGCTCGTGACGGATCGAGGACGTAGGACGCGACGCCGACGTCGAAGAGCGGCCCGCCGAACGCAACACCGTGGCGTCCGAGCACGATGATGGCGCGCTTCAGATCTTCGCCGACCTTCTCGACGCTCGCCGACCGCAGCGCCTCGCCGACCGGACCGGAAGCGTCGACCGGCACCGGCACGGTCACGTGCGCATCCGGCGCCGGCGCCACCGTGATCGCGCTCGGCACGGCGCGCATCGCATCCGCGAGCGTCGTGTCGACGAAGAAACCGATCGTCGTCGCCGCCGCGAGCTCGGGCAGCACCTCGGCGCCTTCGCGACCGTCGAGCGCAACCGGCAGCTCGGCCCCCGCGCCTCGCGGCGCCACCACGTCGAGCTGCGGCATCTCGCGCAGGAGACGATGGAACTCGAGCTCCCGGCAGAGGTCTTCGAGGCGGCTGCGGTCGGGACCGGGATAGCGGAAATCGTCGAGCGTCTCGGCGACCGCGAGGTCGCAGCGGATCGTCGCCAGCTCCTTTGCGAGCGCCGCCTGCTCCGCGTGCGCGCGCACTTTCGCGGCGAGGCCGGCGGCACCGCGTATCCCGCTAGCAGCGATGCTCTCGGGGTCGGCGAGCAGCGCCTCCAGGGAGCCGGCGTGGCGGATCAACGCCGACGCCGTCTTCTCGCCGATGCCCTTGATGCCGGGGATGTTGTCGACGGCGTCTCCCATGAGGCCGACCACGTCCACCCAGCGCTCGGGCTCGATGCCGTAGCGCTCGCGCACCTGCTCGGGACCCGTGCGCTTGTCGAACATCGGGTCGAGCAGCGAGACGCGCGGGCCGACGAGCTGCTGGAAGTCCTTGTCGCCGGTGACGATCACGACCTCGCCGCCTGCCGCCGCCACGCGCTTCGCGAGCGTGCCGATGACGTCGTCGGCCTCGACGCCGGACATCTCGACCACGTGCGGCCGCAGCGCCTCGACGACGCGCTTGATGAGTCCGAGCTGCGGCACGAGCTCGTCCGGCATGGCGGCGCGATTCGCCTTGTAGTCGGGGTAGAGGCGGTCGCGGAACGAGCCCCCCGGAGCGTCGAAGACGATGCCCAGGTGGGTCGGCCGCTCCTCCCGGAGGAGCTTCAGCAGCATGGTAGTGACGCCGTAGGCGGCGTTCGTCGGCACGCCCCGCGACGTCGAGAGGAACGGGATGGCGTGGAAGGCGCGGTACACGTAGGCGCTGGCGTCCACCAGGTAGAGGCGGATCGGCGGCGACACCGCGGCCGTAGCGGGCGCCGCGGCCGGCGTCCCCTGCGGCGATCGGAACGCGAGCTGCTCCCCGGAGGATCGCTTTCGTCGGGCCATGTCGCGCCTCCGCCCCCGGACGCCCTCGTTCACGCCAGGACGGCGCGCGCTATCGCCTGCAGTTGCATCTCGTTGGTGCCGCCGCCGATCTCGAACATCTTGGCGTCGCGCATGAGCTTTTCGAGCGGCAGATCGGCCATGTAGCCGGCGCCGCCGTGGATCTGGATGGCGTCGAGCGCCGCCAGCACCGCTTGCTCGGCGCAGTAGAGCTTCGCCAGCGAGGCGAGCCGCGCATCGAGCGCACGCCGACGCTGTGCCCAGGCGAGCTTGAAGACCAGGTTGCGGGCGTTCTCGAGCGCGAGCTCCATGCGCGCGAGCTTGAACGCTATGGCCTGGAATTCCGCGAGCGGCCGGCCGAACTGCTGGCGCGTCTTGGCGTGGCGGATCGATGCCTCGACGCAGCGTTCGATGATGCCGAGGCACATCGCCGGCATCACCGCGCGCTCGAGCGTGAGCGTCTCGAGTGCAGCGCCGCCGCGCGCCGCGCCTGCCGCGGCCGGCTCCAAGGTCCCCAAGAGATGTCGCAGCGGCACCCGGCAGTCGCTCAGGAAGATGGCTCCGGTCGGCGAGTCGTGCATGCCCATCTTCCGCATCGGCGGCGTCGCCGCGAAGCCCGCCGTGCCGCGCTCGACCAGCACCGGGCGCACGCGCGCCGCGGCGGCGCCGGCGCGAACGCGCGCGTAGACGGTGACGACGTCGGCGTACGGCGAGTTGCTGATGAAGGTCTTCTCGCCGTTCAGGACCAGCGTCTCACCCTCGACCACCGCCGTCGTACGCATGCCCCCGAAAGCGTCGCTGCCGGCGCCCGGCTCGGTGAGCGCCCAGGCGCCGATGGTCTCGAAGCGCAGGAGCGGGAGTGCGTACCGCTCGATCATGTCCGCCGAGCCGCGGGCGACGATCGTCATGGCGCAGCCGAGGGTCGCGAGGAGAACCATACCGAAGCCCGGCGAAACGCGGCAGATCTCCTTCAGGAGAATGCTGGTCAGCAGCGGATCGCCGCCGAGCCCCGCCTCGGAGCCGTCGTCGCCGCCGCGGGCGCCGGACTGCCCTGCTCCTGCGGCGCCGGCCAGCTGCGCGAGACGGCGCTCTCCGACTGCCGCGAGAAGATCGGCGATCCCGAGATCACGGCCGAGCGCGCGCAGGAGATCGTACGGCAGCACCTCCCCCGCCTCGAGGGCGGGGACCGCCGGCGCCAGCGTTCCCTCGCACCAGGCGCGGGCGACGCTCTCGAAAGCGCGCTGCGTGTCGTCGAGCTCGAACATCTCGGACAGTGCCGAGTCGGCTTGTACTGCCGTTGCCGACGACATGCCACCGGCGCAGCGCGCAGGTTATCTTGACAACCCGGTACCCCGCCGTTACTTGTCCGCCCGTTTTATCTACGCACGCCAATTCAACGCTCAGATGACGCACCGGAGCTCCGATGCTCGAGGTTCGTAACCTCACCAAGCGGTACGGCGACTTCGTCGCCGTCCGCGACATCAGCTTCACCGCCGCGCAAGGCCAGATCCTGGGGTTCCTCGGCCCGAACGGCGCTGGCAAGACGACGACGATGCGCATCCTCACCGGGTTCCTGCCGGCGACGAGCGGCACCGCCAAGGTCGCCGGCTACGACGTCTTCACCGAGAGCGCCGAGGTGCGGCGCCGCATCGGCTACCTGCCGGAGAATCCGCCGCTCTACACCGAGATGACCGCCGAAGCGTATCTCCGCTTCGTCGCCCGCATCAAAGGCATGCCCCGCAGCGCGATCGAAGACGCGATCGACCGCGTCGTCCAGACCTGCGGACTGGAATCGGTGCGCCATCGCCTGCTCGGACAGCTCTCGAAGGGCTTCCGGCAGCGGGCGGGACTGGCGCAGGCGCTGATCCACGATCCCCCGGTGCTGGTGCTCGACGAACCGACGATCGGCCTCGACCCGATCCAGATCCGCGAGATCCGCGCCCTCATCCAACAGCTCGCGGGACAGCGCACCATCATCCTCTCGACGCACATCCTGCCCGAGGTGTCGCAGATCTGCGAGAAGGTCGTGATCATCAACGAAGGCCGCGTCGTGCTCGAGCAGGACATGGCGACGCTCAAGAGCGGCGGCACGCTCGAGGACGTCTTCCTGCGCGCGATCGCCAAGGCGCACGACGCCGACCACGCCGCGGAGGCGACGGCATGAGGAACGTCTTCACCATTGCCGGCCGCGAGATCCGCTCGTACTTCGTGTCGCCGATCGCCTACGTCGTGCTGACCGGCTACCTGCTCCTCGGCGGCTGGTTCTTCTTCAACCTGCTCGCCCGCTTCAACCTGCTGCTCACGATCTACTCTGCACAGCAGAATCCCCAGGTGCTGGAGCGATTGAATCTGAACGAGTTCGTCATCGCGCCCCTCCTGCACAACCTGTCGGTGATCCTGGTCATCTTGGTTCCGGTGATCACGATGCGCAGCCTCGCCGAGGAGAAGAAGGCGGGCACCTACGAGCTCCTGCTGACGTCGCCGCTGCGCATCTCCGAGATCGTCCTCGGGAAGTTCCTCGGCGCCTTCGTCTTCGTCGCCATCATGGTGGCGACGACTTTCGTCTACGCCCTGATCCTCATGGTCTACGGCAACCCGGAGATGGGCGTGATCCTCGCCGGCTACCTCGGGCTCCTCCTGCTGGCTACGGCTTTCGTCGCAGTCGGAGTGCTGATGTCCTCGTTCACGGAGAACCAGATCATCGCGGCGGTGAGCTGCCTGGTGTCGCTCCTGCTGCTCTACATCATCGCCTGGCCGGCGGACTCCGCCGGCGAGGTCATGGGCTCGATCCTCAAGTACATGTCACTCACCGAACACTTCGCGCAGATGGTCAAGGGCGTCGTCGATACGAAGGACCTCGTGTACTTCGCGACGGTCATCGTCCTGGCGCTCTTCCTCACTCATCGTTCGGTGGAATCGA
The DNA here is from genome assembly GCA_002050235.1 of Polyangiaceae bacterium UTPRO1. Classification (GTDB taxonomy): domain Bacteria; phylum Desulfobacterota; class Binatia; order UTPRO1; family UTPRO1; genus UTPRO1. Next base: position 60,511 of record MWST01000035.1, read on the forward strand.
TTCGCTGGAGGTAGGCGTGGGCAGTCGATCGACGTCGCTCTTCGGTCTGTGGGGCATCGTCCTGCTGGCCTTCGGTCTGGTCGCCTACGCGGTAGCGCCGGCCGCTTCGGCGTACGTCCTGGTGCACGTCGGCCTCGGACTCCTGCTGCTCGTGCTCTACCTGACGGCGAGCCGCGAGAACCTGAGCACCTTCCTCGGCGAGCGATCCACCCGGTACGGCGCCAACGCCGTCGTCTATTCGCTCATCTTCGTGGCCGTCCTCGCGGCCCTGAACTACCTGGCGGCGCGGCACAACCACCGCTTCGACTTCACGAAAGAGAAAGTCTTCTCGTTGTCGTCGCAGTCCCGGAACGTGCTGGCGAAGCTCGACAAGCCGCTCGTGGTCCACGCCTTCGTCGAAGGCGGCACGGACCCGATCATCGACGACCTCCTCGACAGCTACAAGAACGCCTCCAACCGCTTCAGCTACCGCATGGTCGACCCGGTGAAGGACCGCGACCTCGCGGAGCGCTACAAGGTCACCGAGATCCCGTTCCTCTTCATCGAGTACGGCGACCCGGCGTCCGAGGACAAGCGCACCGCCACGGTGACGCGCGACATCAGCGAGGAATCGATCACCAACGGCATCATCAAAGCGACCGCCGGCACCAAGAAGTTGGTCTGCTTCCTCGACGGCCACGGCGAAGCCGACCCGGAGAACCGCGACGCGCGCGGCGCCTCGGCCCTGCAGGACGCGCTCCGCAACGAGAACTACGACACCCGCAAGGTGCTGCTCGCGAGCGAAGCTTCGGTGCCGGCCGAGTGCAACATCCTCCTGGTCGCCGCCACCGACCGACCCCTCTTCGACCACGAGCTGACCGAGATCCGCGAGTACCTGAAGAAGGGCGGCGCGGCGCTCTTCCTCGTGCCGCCCGAGCGCGGCCAGCAGTTCGTCGATCTGTTGCAGCCGTGGGGCGTGAAGCTCACCGACACGGTCGTCGTCGATCAGGTCGTACGGCTCTTCCAGGGCCCGGCGCTGGGCCTACAGATCCTCGCTTCGACGTACGGCACGCACCCGATCACCCAAGGATTCACCGAGCGGACCATCTTCCCCATGGCGCGCGCGGTCCAGGCCGACGCCGCCGGCAAGCCGGGCGTGAGCGCGGTCGAGATCGTCAAATCGAGTCCGTCGGCATGGGCGGAGACCGACGTCGAGGGCGTCTTCAAGCGCGGCGAAGCGGCGAAGAGCGACAGCGACATCGCCGGCCCGGTGCCGCTCGCAGTCGCGGTCACCGGCAAGCACAAGGAGATGGGCTTCGACAAGGAAGGCGAGACCAAGCTGGTCGTGGTCGGCGACGCCGACTTCGTCTCCAACCAGTTCTTCGGGCAGCTCTTCAATCGCGACCTCGTGCTCAACATGATGGCGTGGCTCGGCGGCGAGGAGCAGCAGATCTCGATCCGGCCGCGCGCCATCCAGGCATCGCGCACGCAGCTCGGGCCCGCGGAGACGCGCCGTATCTTCTACCTATCGGTGCTGGTGCTCCCCGAGTTGCTGCTGTTGCTCGGCCTCACCGTCTGGTGGCGCCGGAGCATGACGTGAGACCGCGCAACACCCTCGTCCTGTTCCTCGTCCTGGTGGCCCTCGGCGCCTATCTCTGGTTCGTCGAGCGGCCCAGCCGCGAGCGCGAAGCCGAGTCGAAGAAGCTCGTGGCCTTGAAGAAGGACGAGGTGACGGGAATCACTCTCGCCTACCCCGACCGCACGATCGTCCTCGAAAGGAGCGACGCCGGACACTGGCGTCTCACCCAGCCGGTCGCGGCCGACGCCGACGGCCCGGTGGTCGACAACATGCTGGTCGCGATCGCGGAGGCAGACGTGTCGCGCACCCTCGACGACGTCGGCGACAAGCTCGCGTCCTACGGCCTGGCGCCGCCCGAGGCGACGATCACGCTGACGCTCAAGGACGGCAGCGTGCCGCCGATCAAGATCGGCAAGACCACCCAGATCGGCTCCGCCGCGTATCTGCAGAAGGACGACGATCCGAAGGTCTACATCGGCACCATGGCGTTCCAGAGCGCCATGAAGAAGCAGGTGAAGGACCTGCGCGACAAGAGCCTGGTCTCGTTCGAGGATGCGGAGGTCCGCAAGATCGAGATCACCAAGGGCGGCGCCACGATCACGATCGAGCGCGACGGCGAGGCGTGGCGCATCACCCAGCCGGGAGCCTATGCGGCCGATCCCGCCGAGATCCGCGCCTTCCTCGCGAGCCTGCGCGGCCTCCGCGCCGAGGACTTCGTCACCGACGACGCCGGCGCCGACCTCGCCGCGTACGGACTCGCGAGCCCGGAGCTCCGCATCGCCGTGTGGATCGGCAAGGACGCCGCCCAGAAGACCCTGCTCCTCGGCGCCTTCAAGGACGACGATCCGAACAGGAAGGCGGTCTACGCCAAGCGCGCCGAGCTCGCGACCGTCGTGACCCTGCCCGACTACGCGCTGAAGAACCTCGACAAGCCCCTCAACACCCTGCGCGACAAGACCGTGCTCGCCGGTCTCGCCAAAGATCGGGTCGCCAGGATCACGGTCACCCGCAAGGACGGCAACGGCTTCACGCTCGCCAAGCGTGACGGCGCCTGGCACATCGAAGACCCCGGCGAGGGCACCGAGCGCGAGCCGACGATGACCCGCTTCCTCGACGACGTCGCCGGCTTGAAGGGCGGCGACATCGTGAGCGAGACCTCGGGCGCGGACCTCCGCGCGCACGGGCTCGACGCACCCGACATGACGGTCGTGCTGAGCGACGCCGACGGCAAGGCGCTCGCCACGCTCATCGGCGCGCGCGGCCCGGAGCCGGCCGGAGACCCGAACGCCAAGGCCTTCGTGGCGGCGGCGGGAAGCAGCATCGTCTACTCGGTGAAGCCCTTCGTCTACGACCGCATCGACAAGAAACGCGCCGACTTCCGTGACGCCCCGAAGCCGTCACCGGACGCGGGCATCGGCGCCGGCAGCGCCGCCGCCGGCGCGGGCATGGAGGGCGTCGGCATCCCGGGCAGCGACGACGGGGTCGGGGGTGGCGAAGACGATGCAGCGCTCGGCGATGACGACGGGGGCGAGGAGTAGCAGCACGCTCCTCGCCCCGTGGTCGTGCCCCGCGGGCGCCGGCCCGACCGACCTCAGACCTCCAGGCCGACGGCGCGCATGAGCGCGAGCGCATTGCTCTTCGCGACCACGCCCGGGCGCATCCGATAGTCGAAGCACATCCGACCGTCCTCGAGGTGATCCTCGAAGTGCACGTTGACAGCGGCGCCGAGCCCGTCGACCATGCGCGCCAGCGCCAGGTCGTGCGTAGTGACGAGGCCGAGGCCGCCGCGAGCGGCGAGTGTCTTGACGATCGCCTCGGCGCCGATCGCGCGATCGTGCGAGTTGGTGCCGCTCAGGATCTCGTCGAGGAGGAAGAGGAGCGGCAACGGACCGGCGTCGAGATCGACGATCCGGCGCAGGCGCTTCACCTCCGCGTAGAAGCGCGAGGTGCCGTCCTGCAGCGAATCGACGATCCGGATCGCCGCGCCGACCGCGAGCGGCGTCAGCTCCAGGCGCCGGGCACGCACCGGCGCGCCGGCGAGCGCCAGCACGACGTTCACGCCCACCGTCCGCAGCAGCGTGCTCTTGCCCGACATGTTGGACCCGCTCACGATCAATACCCGGCACGCGCCGCCGAGACGGACGTCGTTGCGCACGCAGCGCTCTTCGGCAATGAGCGGGTGGCCGAGCCCGGCGCCGTCCAGGCGCGGCGGACCGTCGACCAACTCGGGGAACGGGTCGTCGGGATGCTCGAAAGCATGACTCGCGAGCGCGAGCAGCGCTTCGCTCTCGCCGATCGCGTCGAGCCAGCGCGGCACCGCCGCTCCGCACTCGGCCCGCCAGGCTTCGATCGCGAGCACGCAGTTCGTGCGCCAGAGGAGCACGAAGGACACGGACGCGAAGACCTGGTTGCGGTGCGCATCGAGGAGGTCGACGAGCCGCTCGAGGCGCGCAATGCGCCGCGACGGCGGCGTCCCGGCGTCCGCGATCTCCGCCCGCAGCGTCGTGAGCCCGGGCGCATCGCCGGCCTCCCGCTCGAGCACGGCGAGAAGCTCGGCGAGGAGCGCCAGATGCGCCGCCGGCTGCGCCGAGCGACGGATCGCCGGCAGCACCTTGGACCGGAGGTGGAGCGCGAACGCGAGCTGCGCCGCGGCGGCGACGGGTATCGGCCACGGGCCGAGAACGCCGAGATTCCAGGCCGCGACGGCGGCGCAGGTCGCCGCCGGCAGCGCCATCGCGACACCGCGTTCGAACGCGGTCGGCCGCCACGGCGCAGCCGTCGCCCAGGCGACGAGCGCCGTCGGATCGATCACGCCGCGCACGTCCTCGCCGAGGAGCGCGGTCGTTTCCCGGAGATCGAGGCGGGCGCGCAGATCCGCGACCGCGTGCTGCCGGTCGCGGACCGCGGTCGGCGCCGCCGGAGTCAGGAGCCAGCGTGCCAGGGTCTCTTCGCCCGCCTGGGTGCGCGCCGTACACAGAAGCTCGAATAGAGAGCCGGTTCCGAAGAGATCCAGATCGGCCGCGTAGGGGTGCTCCGGATCGAGGAACCGCTCCCCTCCGCTCCCCCTCCCGGCAAAGGCGTGGTCGAGCCGCGCCATACCGAGCTCGTAGAAACGGACCGCGCGCCCCATCCTGCGCTCGGCGCGGCGCGTCCGCTGGTGCGCGGCGACGAGCCCCGCGAACGCGGCCGCCGGCAGAGCCACGACCCAGCGCGGGACGAGCCGGAAGTCGAACGCGAGGAAGAGGGTAGCGAGCCCGACCGCGAACGCCGCCGTTCGCAGCCGCGTGAGGCGCTCGATGCGTGCCCCGAGCGCCTCGCGCTCGCTGCGGCGCGCCGCGAGGCGTGCTGCGTATTCGGCCCGCGGCGTCATCGTGCCCGCCTACGGCTGCTTGGCGGCCGCCGACGGCGCCGCCGCGGCGCGCTTCCGCCCGGCGAACGTCCAGCCGTCGACGTGCAAGCCGCTCTCGACCGTGTAGCCCGTCTGGTAGAAGCGCACGACGCCGTCTGGGTCGACGAGCACGAAGCTCGGCGTGCCGCTCACGCCGTAGCTCTGGAACGTCGCCCGATGGCGGTCGATGGCGACGATTTCGGGGAACGGTTCCTTCTGGTCGGCAAGAAAGCGCTGCACGAGCTCGGGATCTTCGTCGGTGACGGCGATCAGGTCGACGCCCCGCTGCACGGCGAAGGCCATGACCTCGGGGAGCGCGTGCTTGCAGATCACGCACCACGTCGCCCAGAAATACAGGAGGTCCGCACGCTCCTTCCCGAGCCGCCCGGCACCGCGAATGACGTCGAGATCCATGGTCGGCGCCAGGCTTCCGACCTTCGGCGGACCCGGCAGCTTCGGCAGCTCGAGCGGATACGGACCCGGGCGGAGCGTCACCGTGCGCGGCACGCCGTCGCGGAGCGTCGCCAGCTCGTAGTCGACGCCGATCTCGCTCCGCATCGTCCACTCCCGCACCTGGGTCGGCTCCTCGAAGAGGGCTCCGGGCGGGCCGAGGATGACGTCGCCGACCGCGAGCCCCGCCGTCTGCGCCGGCGAGTCCGGATTCACCGTCGTGACGGCGACCGCGCCTTCGCCGGTGTTCCATTTCTTCCGCTGGGCCTCGTCGAGGGGGCGGAAATAGATGCCCATGTACGCGGGCATCAACTCCTCGACGAGCCGGCGTTCCTCCGCGAGCGGCGGGAAGCTCTCGCCCGATGCCAGAGCCGCGAGCGCACCTTCATCGATCGGCCCGCCGAGCCCGAGATCTTCGCAGGCGGCGAGCCGCTCGTAGGCGGCGCGCTCCTCGGGCGCGGCGCGCGTCGCCATGTAGACGTGTCCCGCCATGCTGGTGAGGTGCGTGCGCAGGCGCAGGACCGCCCCCAGCCGCACCTCGGCGCGATAGCTGGCGGCGGCAGCATCGGCGGCCTTGCGCTTCAGGAGCTTGACGCGCGCATGGCGGGCGCGGTCGGCGCTCGCGAACGGCACCAGCTCGGCGAGGAGCTCGTGCAGCGTCCGGCGGCGCCCGTCGGCGTCGAGGGGCCGCAGCGCCGAGGCCTCGAGGCGCGGCTTCCACGCCGGATGCTCGCGGACGAACTCGCGCAGGATCTCGATCTTGAGGGCGTCGAACGCCTGGTTCCAGCGCTCGGCGTAGGTCGAGAGGCGGCTCGAGAACTCGGGCAACACCCGCGCCTGCTCCTCGAGCTCGCCGAGCGAGCGCGGGCTGAAGGTGCCGAAGCTGGCGCCGATCCGGTCGAGCAGCCGGATGTCCGCCTCCCACCGGCCGCGATCGCGCCACACTTCGGCGAGCAACTCGTCGGCGAGCGCGGCCATGGCCTTCTCGGGCGGCGCCGGCGCGGCCTCTCCGTCCACCGTCCGTGCGGCCTTCGCCAGCCGCGCCGCGAGGTACGCGTCGAGCGTCGTGTTCGGGATGTCGGGCGTGCGGTCGGTGACGAGCACGCTGCGCTCGGCGGCCGGGAAACGATCGAGCCCCGCCACGGCTTCGAGGAAATGGTGCGAGTGGCCGATGCCGTCCTTGCCGCGGTTCTCGGGATAGCAGCCGTAGGCGCGCCGGTCGGCGGTCGTCGAGAAATAGCCGCAGACGTTGCCGGCGGGGGCCGCGTCGGCGTCGGGGTCGATGACGTTGGCGAACGACCCCGAGAAGCACTGCGACATCAGCATCACCACGCGCACGTCGGGGTCGAACGCGGCCAGCATCTCGCGCAGCTCGGCGACGCCGAGCTTGTCGTTCCACAGCGAGATGGTGTTGTTCGCGAGGTCCTTCTCGTTTTTCTCGCCGTGGTCGGTGACGTAGAGGAGCAGCGTGTCGCCGGCTCCGAGGCGGGCGGCGGCGCCCGCGAACCAGGCGCGCAGAGCATCCTTGGTAGCCGCCCGCAACGTCACGCCCGGAATCGCCGAGTCGACGTAGGTGATCGGCGCCCGCAGCGCGTTCTGCGTCCACTGCGGGAGGATCCAGAAGCCGCGGACGTCGTCGCTCTCGCGGATCGCCAGGTCGGGCGCCGGATCGGCGCCGTCGGCGCTGAAGACCGTTATGTTCGCCGCCGGCACCCCGTCAGCGCGCAGGAGCTCCCAGGCCCGGCGGATATGGTGCAGGTGGCTGCGGTAGTTGATCTCCTTGCGGCCGCCGCCGTTCAGTAGGAGCGCGTGGAGATGCCCGGGCGCAGGCGGCGGTACGCCCGCCGTCATGGTCCGTACTCCCGGCTCGCCGGCATGCACGACGCAGCCGACCGCCGGGAGCCACAGCGCCAAGAGCAGGAGGACGACACGGCACCCGCGGTCGGTCGGCACGCGCGGACCCTAGCAGAGCGCTGCGAGCGCGAGAATCACGCCTCTCCGACCGCTCGTCGCCACGACTCGGCCTTGCAAACCGGCGACGGGTTGCGGGATGAACGTTCCCCACCATGGCGACGCCCCGCATCGCGCAACCCGCGCCCGACGAACCGGCCTGGCCTGACGTCGAACGCCGCCCGATCGTATTCCTGCTCGACGCCGCGAGCCGCCTCGAGCGGCGCGCGCTCGAGCACTGGATCGGTGCGCATCGGCCGCAGGGCGGAAGTGCGAGCGACATCGAGATGCTCCCGGTCCCGTCGGCGCGGGGAAGGAAACGCAAGCTCGACCCCAAGCTCGAAGCCCGCTTCGCGACCGGCGACGATCCGCTGCTGGCGCCGCTCCGCGTCGCCTGGCTGCCGCCGCGCATCGACGGCGTCCATCGCACTCGCCTGCGCGACCTCCTCTCGACGGGCGATCCGCGCGATCCCGGCATCCTCCGCCAATGGTGGGTGCGGCGCCGCCATCCCGAGCGCTGCCGCGTGGTGGCCGGCAAGCCGGCGCCGCTCTCGCAGCTACGCGACCGCTGGCAACGGGCCTGCGGGACCGACGCGGCGCAGACGACCGGGCTTGCCGACTTCGTGGCTCTCCAGGCCACCCTCGCCCTCGAACGCGCCGAGCGGCGCCTGCGCGGGACGCGCTACAAAGTGCCGCGCTTCGTCCGCGAGAACATCGAGGCGCGTCCGGCCTTCCGGGGCGGCATCGCCCGCCTCGCCCGCGAGCGCGGCAAGTCCGAAGACAAGATCGCGAGGGAGGCGTCCCGGTATCTCCGCGAGATAGCCGCGACCCACAGCCCGTACATCATCGACCTCACCGCCCACCTGATCCACCTCATCTACACCCGCGGCTACGGCGAAGCCCTGCACTACGACCAGGGGAAGCTCGAGGAGCTCTATGCTCTCGCGCAGCGGCACCCGGTAGTGTTCCTGCCGTCGCACAAGTCGAACCTCGACCACCTCGTGCTCCAGTACGCGCTCCACGAGAACGGCCATCCTCCGAATCACACCGCCGGCGGCATCAACATGAACTTCTTTCCGGTGGGTCCGCTCGTGCGGCGCAGCGGCGTGTTCTTCATCCGCCGCAGCTTCAAGGACAACCCGGTCTACAAGTTCGTCCTCCGCCAGTACATCGACTACCTGATCGAAAAGCGCTTCTCGCTCGAGTGGTACATAGAGGGCGGCCGCTCCCGCTCCGGAAAGCTCCTGCCGCCGATGTTCGGGATGCTGCACTACGTGGTCGACGCCTACCGGCGCGGCAAGAGCGACGACGTCTACCTCATTCCGGTCGCGATCGCGTACGACCAGATCCAGGACGTCGGCGCCTACGTCGCCGAGCAGCGCGGCGGCGCCAAGTCGCGCGAGAGCTTCGGGTGGTTCGTCGGCTTCGTGCGCCAACTCCGGCGCCGCTACGGCGACATCCACATCAGGTTCGGCGAACCGGTGTCGTTGCAGGCGCAGATCGGTCCGCCCCAGCCCGGCAGCGAGCCGCAGGACGACGAGCAGAATCTCCAGCTCCAGAAGCTCGCCTTCGAGGTGGCGAACCGCATCAACAAAGTGACGCCGATCACGCCGACCTCGCTGGTGACCATGGCGCTCCTCGGCGGCGGCGGACGCGCCTTCACGGTCCCGGAGATCCTGCGCGGCATGACCAACCTTCTGGCTTACGTGCGGCGCCGCGGACTCCCGACCACCGGCGACCTGAACCTCGACGACGCGACCGGCCTGCAGCGCGCCCTCGACACGCTCGTCGACAGCAAAGTGGTGACCGCCTACACGGCCGGCCTCGACACCGTCTACCAGATCGCCCCGGAGCAGGAGCCGACCGCGGCCTACTACCGCAACACCATCATCCACTTCTTCGTCAACGGCGCGATCGCCGAGCTGGCTCTGCTCGCGACGGCGGAGCGCGAAGGCGAGCCTCGCACCCGTTTCTGGGATGCCGCGATGGCGCTACGCGACCTCATGAAGTTCGAGTTCTTCTTCGCCGAGAAAGACGCCTTCCGCGCCGAGATCGACGCCGAGCTCCGCCTCCACGACCCCGACTGGGAGCACGCGCTGGCGCGGGCGCGACCCGGAATCGAGCAGCTGATCCGCCGCATCCGCCCGTTCAGCGCCCACCGTGTGCTGCGACCGTTCCTCGAGTCGTACCGCGTCGTCGCCGACGGACTCGCACGCCGCGATCCCGCCGCCACCTTCGACGAGTCCTCGTTCATCGCCCAGAGCCTGGCGCTCGCGCAACAGTACCAGCTGCAGCGCCGCGTCCACTCCGGCGAGTCGGTATCCAAAGTGCTGTTCGCGACCGCGCTCCGCCTCGCCCGCAACCGCAAGCTCCTCGATCCGGGGCCCGGCGTCGACGAGCGCCGGCAGAAGTTCGCCGTCGAGATCCGCGACGCCCTCCGCCGCGTCGACGCAATAAGCGCTCTCGCCCAGGCGCGGCGCGTAGGACTGATCGACTGACACCGCCGCCGCGACCAGGCCGCCGGCGCTGCCGCGCGCCGCTCCGGCCGCGCCCGGGAGCGCCGATCGTCGCGCTGCTGCACCCGCCGCGCAGCGCCGACATCCCCGGAATCGCGATGCGGCGGCTGACGCCCTGGGTGCTCGGCGCCACGCTGCTGCTGCTCGTCCTGACGCCATTGCCGACGCCGGCGGCGGCGGCGACGACGATCGCCGCCGCCATCGGCGATCTGGTGCCGGCTCTCGGCGCCGATGCGGCGAGGGGCGACGGCGCCCTGGTGGCCCACCTCTACGCGACGCGCGGCTACGCTCCGCTCTGGCTCGACGACGGCCGTCCGAACCACCGCGCCCACGACCTGATCGCCGCGCTCGGCGACGCGGCGGCGCACGGACTCGATGCCGCCGACTACGATGCCGCCGGGCTCGCCGACGCGGTCGCCAGGGCCGAAAGCGCACCGCCCCGCACCGCGGCCGAGGCGGCGCGCCTCGAGGTCGCGCTCGGCACCGCCGCGGTCCGCTTGCTGCACGACCTCCACCGCGGCCGCGTCGACCCGGCGGCGCTCGGCGTCGACTACGACCAGCAAGGAAAGCAGGCCCGGCTCATCGCCTTGAGCGAAGAGCTAGCGGGCGGCACCCCGGTGGCGACGGTCGTCGACGACGCCGTCCCGCCGCTGCGCGAGAACCTCCTGCTCGAACGCCAGCTCGCCCGCTACCGCGCCCTCGCCGCGGCCGCGGAGAAAGCGCCGCCGCAGGACGCCGCCGCATTGGCGCCGGTCGTCGTCGCCGGCACGCTCCGCCCCGGCGACCGCTTCGCCGCTGCCGCTCGACTCGCGCGCTGGCTCGCCGCGGTCGGCGACCTCGACGTCGAGGCCGTCGCCGCCGTCGCCGACCGCTACGAAGGCGTCCTCGTCGGCGCCGTGCAGCGCTTCCAATCGCGTCACGGCCTCGCCGCCGACGGCGTGATCGGCCCGGCGACGGCGGCGGCGCTAGCAGTGCCGCTCGCCGTCCGCCGGCGCCAGATCGAGCTCGCGCTCGAGCGCCTGCGCTGGCTGCCGCTGCTGGCACGTGATCGTGCCGTGATCGCGAACGTCCCGGGCTTCGAGGCGCTGGCCTTCGACGCGATCGGCACGGCGCGCCTGCCGGCCCTGCGCATGCCGATCATCGCCGGGCGGGCCTTCCGCACCGAGACCCCCTTCTTCTCGCGGCCGATGACGCAAGTCGTGTTCGCTCCCTACTGGAACGTCCCGACCAGCATCGTCCGCAAGGAGCAGCTGCCGAAGATCCGGCGCGATCCCGGCTATCTCGCGCGCGAGCAGATGCAGATCGTACGCGCCGGCCGCGTGCTCACACCCGGTCCGGCGGCGATCGCCGAGCTCGCGAACGGCGCCGCCGAGCTCCGCCAGCGGCCGGGCGCGAAGAACGCGCTCGGGCGCGTGAAGTTCCTCTTTCCGAACCCCTATGACGTCTACATGCACGACACGCCGGCCCGCGAGCTCTTCACGCGCGCCCGCCGCGACTTCAGCCATGGCTGCATCCGCCTCGGCGACGCCGCCGCCATGGCGCACTGGGTGCTCGGCGGCGAAGGCTTGGCACCGGAACGAATCGACGCACTGCTGGCGGCGACCGAACAGACGATCGTGCCGCTCCGCCGGCCGATCACGGTGGTCATCGCCTACGCCACCGCGGTCGCGCGGGCCGACGAGACGATCGCCTTCTACGACGATGTCTACGGCCACGACCTCGAGCTCGAGCAAGCGCTCGCGGCGCGCCGACGGCCTCGCTACTGACGCTCTGCGCGCGCCAGGCGCGGCGCGGCGCCGCCGACGTACACGACGCTGCCGTCGCGAATGCTCTCGATGAGCGGCCGGGCCACCGCGGGATCGATCGCCGGGCAGCCGAAGCTCCGCCCGACGCGCCCGCCCCAGGTCGCCCGAAACGCCGCGCCTACGTAGTCGGCGGGGTGCATGACGATGCGGCGTTCACGCGCCTTGTCGTTGACGCCGGGATCGAGCCCGATCAGCTCGAGCGACTGCCCGTGCTTGCCGCGGTAGGTGTTGCCGGTGAGGAACGCGCCGAGGCTCGAGCGCAGGCTCGCGGCCTCGTTTCCGAAGCGAACCGCCCGATCGGGATCGTCTGCGGTCGTCGAGCCGCGCCCGTGGGCCACGAACTCGTGGAAGAGGACGCGCAGGTGCGCCGGGTCGAGCACCCAGAGACGGCGTTCCCGCGACGGCAGCGAGTAGTCGATGACCGTGAGGAGCCGCCGTCGCAGGAGCCCCGCGCTCTCGACGCGCCGATAGGCCGCGAGCGCACGCTGGAGGAGCTCGGACCGCGGCAACGCGACGTCGCTGCCGGCGGCGTGAACCGGGCTCACCCCCATGCCTCCCACCACGAGCGCCGTCGCGAGTCCGAGGCGCCGGACGACCTGCAACCCCCGCACGGTGCACTCCATAGGCGATTTCCGCCCCCCGTAGCAACGAGGAAACGACATCGGTCGCTGTCGCCGTCCGCTACGGCGTCCGGCGCGCGACGGAGAGCCGGGCGAGCGCGGCGAGCAGACAGTCGGTATCGTCCTCGGTCCCGACCGAGATTCGCAGCGCGTCCCGCAGCCGCTCGGTCGCGAAGTGTCGTACGAGCACGCCGCGATCGCGGAGCGCGGCCTGCACCGGACCCTGATCCTGGCCCGCCCGGCGCGCCAGGACGAAGTTCGCCGCCGACGGCAGGACATCGTAGCCGAGGCCGGCGAGCTGCGCTGCCAGGCGCCCCCGCGTCGCCACGATCCGGGCCACGTTCCGCTCCATCCAGTCGACGGCGGCGAGCGCCGCCGTGCCGGCGGCGATCGCGACCCGGCTCAGGTTGTAGGAGTCCTTCACCTTGGCGATCTCGGCGAGGAGATCGGCGTGACCGAAGAGGAGCCCGATCCGCATTCCGGCGAGCGAGAACGACTTCGAGAACGTACGCAGCACGACGACGTTGTCGTGCGCGGCGAGGAGCGGCAGCGCCGTCGAGCCCGGCGGCGCGAAGTCGACGTACGCCTCGTCGACGACGACGACGCCGTCGAAGGCGCGCGCCAGCTCGGCGATCATCGCGACGGGCGTCAGGCTTCCGGAGGGCGCGTTCGGATTGCAGACCATCATGAGCCGCCCCTCCGCGGCGAAGAGCGCGGGCGGCAGGGTGAAGTCGGCGGGAAACGGTATGGTGAGCGCGCGTCCTTCCTGGATCGTCACCAGGGTGTCGTAGAGCGAGTAGGTCGGCTCGGGATAGACGACGATGTCGTCCGGACCCACGATGGCGCGCATCAACATCGTCAGCAGCTCGTCGGAGCCGTTGCCGGCTAGGACCTGCTCGGGACGGACGCCGTAGACGCGGGCGGCTTCCTCGCGCAGCGGCCTGGCGCTCGGCTCGGGATAGAGCCTGAGCTCGTCCGTCGCCGCGGCGCGGGCGGCGGCGATCACACCGGGGGCTGGTGGATACGGGTTCTCGTTGGTGTTGAGCTTGACGACCCGCCCGCCCTGCGGCTGTTCGCCGGGGACGTAGCCGTGCATGCGCTCGACGATCGGACGGACGCGGCTCACGCGCCGACACTATGCCGGAAGCGCACCGCCGTCACTTGACGGCTTTCGATTGCCCCGCCTTCTTCAGCGGAATCGGTCCGGGACGCGTCGCAACAGGCACCTCGGCGTGGTCGACGAGGTAGCGGTCGGCGATGGCGACCGCCTGGCGCTTGCGATCGGGCATCTCGATCAGCACGTCGACGACGCGCTCCCAGCGCGGCCGATCGGCGCCCGCAAGCTCGAAGAGGTCGATGGCGAGATCGATGTCCTTGGTCCTCAGAGCCTTGTCGCCGCGGGTCACGAGCTGGTCGCTCGGGATCGGCACGTGGCCTAGCTCGCAGACCCGCACCATGTCCTGGATGCGGCCACGCTCGAGCAGCTTGTCGCGGAGGAGGCTCCAGTCCGCCGTGGCGACTACGTCGGCGTTGCGAGAGAAGAGCTCGAGCGCCTGGTCCAGGTAGCCGCGCGTCAGATAGCGCCGGCCGACCAGGACGTCCGCTTGCTTCGAGGGCATGAGGCGAAACCTCCTTCGCGCAGCAGGCGCCGCGCACGCCAGAAGGTAGAGCGGGGCGGTGCGGCATACAAGACGAAAGATCGCCGCCGGCGGGTCGCCGGCGCGGGCGCCTCGGGCGCGCACGCCATCGCATTCCCGTTGGCACGATCCACTCCAGCACGTTGAATTCACGATCCTTCTGCGATAACGCCGGCCCGTCGCCCATGGCCTCCCAGAAAAACCGCGCCATCGTCTCCATCGTCGGCCGCGACCAGAAGGGCGTGGTCGCCCGCGTCTCCGCCTACCTCGCAGGCTGCAACATCAACATCGAGGACATCGAGCAACGCGTGATGGAGGGCCTCTTCATCATGACGATGCGGGTCGATCTGACCGACCTCGCGCCGTCGCTCGACGAGATGGTCCTCGGCCTCAAGAAGATCGGCGAGGACATGAACATGGAGGTGAGCGTCCGCCTCCACAGCGTCCGCGACCGCAAACGGGTAGCCGTGCTGGTCAGCAGGGAGCCGCACTGCCTCGAGCAGTTGATCGCCGACCGCAGCGCCGGGCTACTGAACGGCGACCTGGTCACGGTCCTCTCGAATCACGAGATCCTCCGACCGATAGCCGAGCGCGCCGGGCTGCCGTTCGAGTCGTTTCCGTCGACCGACAAGCCCGCTCACGAGGCCTTCCTGCTCGCGAAGCTTCGCGAAGCACGCGCCGACTATGTAGTGCTCGCACGCTACATGCAGGTGCTGACTGCCGATGTGGTGCGGCAGTACCAGAACCGCATCATCAACATTCATCCGTCGCTGCTGCCCTATTATCCGGGAGCGAATGCCTACAAGCAGGCTTTCGAGGAGGGCGTGCGGGTCTCCGGCTGCACGGCGCACTTCGTCACCGAGCAGCTCGACCAGGGTCCCGTGATCCTGCAAGACGTCTTCCACATCCGGGTCGGCGAAGACACGCTGGACGACGTGAAGCAACGCGGCCAGGCGCTCGAGGGCAAGGTGCTCTCGCAAGCGCTGCAGTTGGTCTTGAACGAGCAGCTCGTCGTCACCGACAAGAAGGTGCTCTTCCGACCAGGGCGTCTTCCCGCCTGAGGCGGGCGTGGCGACGGCGCTGCTCTTCGCAACGGTCGTGCTGGTGACGGCCGTCGTGTGGGCCGGACGCGGCATCGGACGGCGCCGGGCGCGAGCTGCGATCCGCCGCGGTCCGGGCGCATCGCTAGCGGAAGCCATCGCCGTGTCGTCCTTCGACACCATCGACGAGACGATCGCCGCGCGGCGCTGCCACTGCGGCGCCGGCGTCCACGCGGTCGGCGAGGGCGCTCGCGACCTCGACGGCCGCCGCTTTCGCTACGCGCGCGTCGAGTGCGACGCCTGCGAGGACGAGCAGGTGCTCTACTTCGACGTCACTACGATCTTCCACTGACGGAGCTCCGCCCCCCGCTCCGCCGCCCCCGCCTCGAAGACGCCGCTGTCGGCTCAACCGAGCGCCGCGCGCAAACGCGCGGCGACATTGGCTGCGATGGCCCCGGCGCCGTTCGCCGCATCGACGAGCGCAGCATACGCAAGTGCCGTCATGCTCACCGCGGCGAACGCGAGCGCCGACGGCAGCCCGGGATGAATGCCGAACGGCAGCGACGGCGCGCGCCGCCCGTACACGAGGCGGAGGCGAGGTCGATCGGGCGCCATTGCGGCACGGCAGCGGCGGAGCCGCGCCTGGCGACCAAGGGCGCGCACGCCGTGCAGCGTCCGTCGCCGTCGATCCGGATCGTCGGAGTGCGACATCGCGAATCCGAGGTCAGCAAGGCCGATGCCACGCGCCTGAGTCGACGATGGCGCATTCGCGCAGCGCCCATCCGCAGGCGGCGCCGCGCTACTGCGCTACGAATGTGACGCTGCGTTTGCGAATCGACGACCGCGAGCGCAAGGATCCCGGCGATGCGCATCGCCGCCGGCCGTCTCTTCGCTCTATTCTCGTACGATGTCGCCTACGAGATCGATCTGGGGCGCCTACGCACGACGAGTCCCGCCGCGGCGGCGAACGACGGCCGCCGCAACCATGCACCGCCGCGCGTGCAGTATCCGTCGCCCGCGGCGACGCTGGCGCTGCGCTCACGACCGGTAGCACTGGCCGGCCGCCGGATCGAAGCCGAGGTGACGCTCCGCGCCCACGAATTCGGCGCCGTCACCATCGTGCTGGCCCTGCCCTTCGACGGCGTCGACTGCACGGCGTTGCCGGCGCTCATGGCGCATCTGACGACGGACGACACGCTCGCGGGGGCGGCGCGCGCCGCCCTCGACGATGCGCTCGCGCAGTTGGCGCCGGCGGTCACCCGCCCCGCCGCCGGCAGCTACATGGTCGAGGACTACTACGTCATCCAGGTCTCGCGCTTCGATCCCGGCGTCGACGCGCCGGCGCTCCTCGGAACGCACCGTGACCTGCTCGCGCGCATCGTGCACTGCGAGCCGCAGCCGCTCTCGCCGAGCGAGGGCGACGAGGTGCTGCGCACGGCCGTCACCTATCACCCGCACGACCTCGTCGTCACCGACTGGAACGTCGCGCTGGTCTTCGACGAGGAATGGGAGGACGCGCTCGACGTCCTCGAGCTCTTGAACGTACAGCTGCTCGAGCTGCGCTTCCTCGACGCGATGCTCGACCACAGGATCGGGGAGCTCTACGAGCACCTGAGCCGGCCGCACCGGTTCTTCTCGTTCCGCCGCGAGGTCGTACGGGTGCGCGAGCTCGCGGAGCTGCGGCTCGACACCGCCACGCTGCGTGAGCGGCTCGTGAACGCGGTGAAGCTCGTCGGCGACCTCTACCTCACCAAGATCTACGCACGTACTGCCGAGCGCCTCCACCTCGGCGAATGGCAGCGCAGCATCGACGGCAAGCTCGAGCTCGTGCAGAAGATCGCCGACGTGCTCTCGAGCCGGGCCGCGACGGCGCGCGCCGAGATCCTCGAGGTGACTATCATCCTCCTGATCGCGCTCGAGATCGTGCTGTTCTTCGTGCGTTGACGGCAACTGCGCTCTCCCGAGCTCGGAATGCCGAGCGGGCCCGCGTCCTCAGCGCCCGGTACCGACCCGGTCGATCCGCTGGATCGCCGCTCGCAGCTCGGCGCGCTCGGGAGCGTTCTCCGACGCCAGCTCGAGCGCCTTCTCGTAGGCGCTGCGCGCGCGCGCGAGATCCGCACGGAGCTCGAACGCCCGGCCGAGGTGCGCCCACTGTCCGCGCTCGTCGCCGTTCTTGCTGGCGCATTCGGCGAGACCGTACTCGGCGTCGTCGAGCTCGGGGTCGATCGCGAGCGCACGCGTGAAGAGCGCGCCCGCGCGCTTCCGCTCCCCGCCCGCGAGCGCGAGCTTGCCGAGCTCCAGCGACAGCGCGGCGTCGTCGGGCGCGAGCCGGAGCGCCGCTTCGAAGCTTTGCCGCGCGCCGTCGCTGTGGCCGAGCCGCGCCTGAGCGCGTCCGAGATCTCCGAGCGCCCCCGGCACCTTTGCGGCAGCAGCCCGCACCAGCAGCGGCTCCGCCTCGTCGGGACGCGACGGCGCGGCGTACAGGAGAACGAGCCCCAGCCGGTGCGCCGCTGCTGCGTCGTCCGGCGCCGCGGCGGCCGCGGCGCGATATGCCGGCAGCACCGCGCTCGCGGAGTCGGTCAGGGCCCGGATCGTCGCCTGCGCGGCGGCCAGCCGAAGCTCGCCGCCCGGGCGCGGCGCCGGACGCGGCAGGGAGGACAGGCGCTGTTCGAGCGCGGCGACGCGGTCCTCGGTGAGGGGATGCGACAGGAAATAGGGCGGCACGCCGGCCGGATTCAACCGCTGCTCGCGCAGCACGCCGCGGAGGAACGCCGGCATCCCGGCGGGGTCGAAGCCCGCCGGCGCCATCAGCTCCAGGCCAACGGCGTCGGCCTCCTGCTCGAACTCGCGCTGGTACTTGAGCTGCGCAGCGGCGCCGGCCGCGAGTGCGCCGGCGCCGAGCGCCGGGTGCACGATCGAGAGGAACATACCGAGGAGCGTCCCGTAGCCGATGAGCGCGGTCTTCTCCTGCTGGCGCGCCGCATGATGGGCGGCGACGTGCACCAGCTCATGCGCCAACACGCCGGCGAGCTCGGCTTCGTTCGCGACCCCGAGTACGAGGCCGCTGTGCACGTAGACGTAGCCGCCGGGCACCGCGAAGGCGTTCAGGCTGGCGTCGCGTACTACGTAATAGCGGTACGGGGAGCTCGCGCCGTCGAGCCGGGCGGCGAGCTTGGAGCCGACGTCGCGCAGATAGCCGGTCACGGCCGGCTCCCGCACCAGTGCTAGCTGGACGCGGGCTTCGAGCGCGAAGCGGGCGCCGAGCGCCTGCTCCTCGGCGAGTCCGACCGCGCCGGCGCGCAGCGGCGCCAGCACGGCGGCGATCGCGAGCACGAGCGCGGCGCCGCGCGCCGCGCGCCGCCGCGGCGTCATCGTCCGAGGCGTCGCGCCAGAGCCTTGGCGAAGTACGTGAGCACGATGCCGGCGCCGGCGCGCACGATCGCCGTGTGAGACTCGAGCATGGCGCGCTCCTCGTCGAGCATGCCGGCGGCGGCCGCCGCCTTGATCATGGCGTACTCGCCGCTCACGGCGTACGCCGCGACGGGGACGTCGACTGCTTCCCGCACCCTCCGGATGACGTCGAGGTATGCAAGCGCCGGCTTGACCATGACGACATCGGCGCCCTCCTCGACGTCGAGCAGCACCTCACGGATCGCTTCCCGGCTATTGGCGGGGTCCATCTGATAGCCACGCCGGTCGCCGAAGCGGGGCGTCGACTGGGCGGCATCGCGAAAAGGCCCGTAGAAGGCCGATGCGTACTTGGCGGCGTACGCGATGATGCCGAGCTCGGAGAAGCCCGCGGCGTCGAGCGCGAAGCGGATGGCGCCGACGCGGCCGTCCATCATGTCCGAAGGGGCGACGAGATCGGCGCCGGCGCGGGCATGGGCCACCGCGGCTTTCGCGAGCAGATCGAGAGTCGGGTCGTTCTGCACCGCGCCGTCGGCGATGATCCCGCAATGGCCGTGATCGGTGTACTCGCAGAGGCACACGTCGGTGATCACCAGGAGATCGGGGACCGCCTGCTTGATCGCCGCGACGGCGCGCGGAACCGGACCGTCGTCCGCCCATGCTTCCGAGCCGTGGGGATCCTTGCGCTCGGGGATGCCGAAGAGGATCACCGCCGGAATGCCGAGGTCGGCCGCCTCGCGACACTCCTCGACGACGCGATCGACCGACAATTGCGACACCCCCGGCATCGAGGCGATCGGCTCCACGACGCTGCTTCCGGGCACCACGAAGAGCGGCAGCACCAGTCCGTCGACACTCGGACGGGACTCCGCCACCAAGCGCCGCAAGGTCGCGGTGCGCCGCAGCCGCCGTGGGCGATGCGTGGGGAATCCCATTGCTCACCGCGACGATAGGAGATCGGCGGTGCATTGACAATTGCGGCGTTCGATTGCTACCCAGCACCCCGGGTCTCGTGGCAAGCGCGGTATGTCCCTACCACCCGCCCGGCCGTCGCCGCGCCATCAACGGCAATACATCCCGGAGGTTCGAATGTCGTCATCGATGTGGAAGTCCCTGGTAGCTATCCCCGTACTGGCGCTCGTCTGCGCCGCAGGTGCAGCCGCGGAGGTGTGCGGCGATGCCGACGGCAACGGCACCGTCACCGTCACCGACGGCGTGCAGACGTTGCGCGCCGCCGCCAGCCTCAGCAGCACCTGCACCCCGGCGCGCTGCGACGTCGACGGCAGCGGCACGATCACGGTCAGCGACGGCGTGAACGTGCTGCGCAAAGCTGCCCATCTCCCCATCACCGAGGCGTGTCCGGGCACGAGCCTCGACGCCCAGGTCCAGGGGCTCCTGCAGGGCTCGCTCCCGCTCTTCGGCGCTCTCGTCAAGGGCTTCGGCGGCGGCGCTGCGGCGCGGGCCGCGGAAACGCTAGAGTGCGAGAACCCCGGCGGCACGTTCACCGTCGAAGACAGCGGCAGGATCTCGTTCCACCACTGCGTGATGGGCGGCGGACTCGAGTACGGCGGCTTCTCCATGCCGACGGCGAACGGCCTCGACTTCGACCTCACCTTCACCGAGGTAGCTACGGGCGAGTACACGTCGATGAGCGGCAGCTTCACGGAGACGGCGCACGAGAACGGCTCCGTCCTGAACGGCCACTTCGACTTCTCCTCCTCCGCGAGCGGCCGCTTCCGCATCATCTTCGACGCGCTCGTCGTCTCCGATGATCCCAACGCCAGTTTCATCAGCGGCAGCCTCGAGTTCCAGGTCGAGGATCCGGCGTGGAGCGGCGTCACCAGTATCCGCCTCTCCTTCGACGGCAGCGAATGGGCGATGGTCGACGTACTTCTCGGCGACGACCAGTTCGTCGCCTTCCGATACAATCTCGTGACCGGCGAGCTGGAGTCCTTCTCGCACTAGCGTCCGGACACGATCATGGCGTTGCAGGCCATGCGCAACTTGGCCCTCCAGGCGCTGCTCGCCGCCGCCCTCGCCGGGTCGGCGGCGGGCGGCGCCGCCGTCTGCGGCGACGCGACCGGCGACGGCGCGGTCACGGTGACCGACGGCGTGCAGGCGCTCCGTGCTGCAGCCGGCCTCTCGACCACGTGCGACGACGGCTGCGACTTCGACGGCAACGGCACCATCACGGTGAGCGACGGTGTCAACATCCTGCGCAAAGCAGCCGGAATCTCCGTCGTCGACGCCTGCGACTTCACGGGTGCGGAGGCCAACGGCGTCGTGAGCCCGGCGCTCCCCGTCTTCGGGGCGCTCACCAAGGTCCCCGGCGTCAGCTCGCAGGCGTCGCTAGCAGCGGGCACGTGCGACAACGACGGCACGATCACGACCGTCGGCGCCGGCAGCTCGAGCATCATCACGTTCTCCGATTGCCGACTCGGCAACGCCATCGTCGACGGCACCATCGGCCGCGTCGTCCTCGGCTCCGGTCTGGCGCTCGGGCTCGATGCCCTCAAGCTGCGGCGCGTGCGCGGCGGAGAAACGCTGACCTTGAACGGCACGCTCGGCGTCGGCGACATGCAGGGCGCCGCCAAGCTGATCGACGGCACCCTGGAGGCCGACTCGCCGCAGCGCGGCGCCTTCACGATCGCCTTCGAGCATATCGTCCTCGCCGGCGACGGCGCGGCCCGCCAGGGCTCGCTGATCTTCGACCTGCCGGCGACGGCGGCGGGATCGATCGCGCGCATCCAGATCGACTTCGCGAACGCCGAGCGCCCGCCCGCGATCGTCACCCTGCGCACCCAACGGATCGTCCGGTTCCTGCTCGACCGCAACACCGGCCTGCTGCATCGAGCCGCCTGAAGCGCGGGGTCGCAGCGCTGGCGGCGCTGCTGACGCTGACGGCGGTCGGCAGCGCCAACGCCGCGCTCTGCGGCGACGCCGACGGCGACGGCGCCGTCACGGTGACCGACGCCGTCCGCATCCTGCGCGCGGCGGTCGGTCTGGGCGCCTGCGTAGCCGCGTGCGATCTCGACGCCGACGGCAGCCTCACCGTCACCGACGGCGTACTGGCGCTGCGCCGCGCCGCCGCCTTGCCGATCGCCGACGCCTGCCGCTCGGGAACGATCGCCGGACGGCTGCTCGTGCCCCCGGCGAGCGCTGCCGCGCACGTCGAACACGAGCCCAACGACGGCCCCGGCACGGCCGCGGTCGCGGGCCGGATCGCACCCGGCGACGCGCAGCGGCTCGTCGGCGCGATAGCGGCGGACGACCCGTACGATGCCTGGAGGTTCGTCGCCGCCGGCGCGCTCGAAATCGAGTTGACGCTCGCCTTTCCCGCCGCCCCCGGCACCGATCTCGACCTGCTGATCGACGCCGGACCGCGCGGGAGCGCGACCTGCGAAAGCGCCTTCCCCGGCCGCGAGCGCTGCCGCGTCGCGATCACTAGCGCCGAGCCGGCCGCTTTCGACCTCGTCGTCACCGCCGCGGCCGGCTCCCGGCCGTCGCCCTACGTACTCGACGTCAGCGCTTCCTCCTCCGGCATCGCGGCGCCCGGCGTGACCGCGCTCCGCGGCGCCGGGGCACCGATCGACATCGAGCCCGAGGTCTACCGCGGCGACACGGCGCCGATCGTGATCGGCGAGATCGTCGCGCGTCTGGAGCCGGAAGCGACCGCAGGAAGATCGCCTGCGACTGCGCGCGCGCTCGCGGCCGTCGCTGACATCGGTCTGCGCGAGCCGATGGCCACGGTGCTCGCGGCCCCGGACGGCACGGTGGTGATGATGCTGCCGACGCTGCGTGCGAGCACGGCGGCGCGCGGACGCGGTGCCGCTGCCGGACTCGCGGCCAAGCGCGCGCGCGCGGCGGCGCGGGCGCGCACCCGCGCCGCCGCTGCCGCGCTCGCCGCCGCTCCCGACGTCCTCTTCGCCGCGCCCAACCGCCTGGCGCGTGCGGCGCGGATCCCGCGCGACCCGCTCTATCCACGCCAGTGGCACTACGCCGCGATCGGATTGCCGAGCGCCTGGGACGTTACCATCGGCAGCCCTGCCACCGTGGTAGCGGTCGTCGACACCGGCATCCGCAGCGACCACCCGGACCTCGCCGGCCGCCTCGTTCCCGGCTTCGACTTCATCAGCAGCGCCCAGCGCGCCAACGACGGCGACGGCATCGATCCCGATCCCTTCGACCCTGGCGACCAGCCCGACCGCGACGACGGCGGCACGTTCCACGGCACGCACGTCGCCGGCACCATCGCCGCGGCCAGCAACGATACGCTCGGCGTCGCCGGGGTCACCTGGCGGACCTCGATCATGCCGTTGCGCGCGCTCGGTATCGGCGGCGGCACGCTCTTCGACATCGCCCAGGCAATCCGGTTCGCGGCCGGTCTCCCCAACGTATCGGGCGTGCTGCCGGCGATCCCGGCCCGGATCCTCAACCTGAGCCTCACGACGAGCAACGACGACCCGGTCCTGCGCAGCGCCATCGACGCAGCGACGGCCGCGGGGCTGCTGGTCGTCGCGGCGGCCGGGAACACCGGCGGGCGGGCTACGCTGGTGCCCGCGTCGTATCCGAACGTCATGAGCGTCGCCGCCACCGACCGCCTCGGAGCACCAGCGCGCTACTCGACCGCCGGACCCGGCGTCGATCTCGCCGCGCCCGGCGGCGACACGCACCGCGACCGCGACGCCGACGGCTTCGTCGACGGCGTGCTCAGCACGCGCCTGCCCGGCGTCGAGGACTACGGGCTCCTGCAAGGCACGTCGATGGCGAGTGCGCACGTAAGCGGCGTCGCCGCGCTCCTGCTCGGCGTCCCCGGCGGCGCCTCGGCGTCGCGCCTGCGCGAGGTCCTGCTCGCAACGGCCGATGATCGGGGCGCTCCGGGACGCGACGATCGCTATGGGGCCGGCATCGTCGACGCGGCGCGCGCCGTCCGCCTGCTGGGCGGCATCGCGCCCCCGGCCGAGCCCACCCTCACCATTGCCGCGTCGACGGTCCGTATCGCTGCCGACGAAAGCGTCCTGCAGGTGCCGTTTGCGAATGCGGGCGGCGGCGACCTGGCCTTCGCTCCACCCGTCGTGGCGACGGACGACGGCGAACGCTGGCTCGCCGCCGCCATCACCGGCGGAGCGCTGCGCCTCGAGGTCGACCGTGACGGCCTCGTCGGAGGATCCCATACCGGACGCGTCGATCTCGCCTCGACCGGCGGCGCCGCGGCGCTCACGGTGGTCGCCGAGGTCGCAGCGGCGCCGCCCGCCGACATCGGCCCGGTGACGATCCTCCTGCGCGACGCCGCGACCGGGGTGATCCTCGCCACGACCACGGCCGTCGCCGCCGGCTACTACCGATATCGCTTCACCGGCGTCGCACCGGGACGATACGAGATCATCGCCACCACCGATCGCGACGGCGACGGCGCTATTTGCGACGTCGGCGAGGCCTGCGGCGCCTATCCGGACCGCAACGCCCCCGATCCGGTCACGGTCGCTGCCGGCGACATCGTCGGCGCCCGCGACTTCGCGCTGCAACTAGTCGTCAGTACGGCAGAAAACGCGCCCTGACAGGGGGCACCCGCGCCGCGGGCAGCTTGACCATGCTTCGAGCCTTCTGTTAATGCGACGGCCTTACGCGCTCGGGATGCGAGCGCACGAGGGTCGCAGGAGCCGCGCTCACGGCCACTGTACACGGAGGAGGAACGATCACGATGAAATACACGCTCAAGTCTGGACTCACGATCGGGATGATGGTGGCGGCGCTCGCCTTGACCGGCGGCTGCGGCGACAACGACAACAACCACAACGACAACGGCCATGCGCAGCCGACGCGCACGGCGACGCCGAAGCCGGGCGTGACACCGACGGCGGTGGCACCGACGGTAACGCCGGCGACCGAGCCGACGTCGACGCCGAGCGGCACCACCGAGCACACGGTCACTTTCGACTTCACCGCTGCGCACGGCATCCAGGCCTTCCAGGTGCGCGTCGCGTATCCGAAGGAGAAGGGCAGCTTCGCCGGCGCGGCCGATCAGGTCGAGTGCACTGTGGACGGCGGCGGCGGCATCTTCACCAAGAATCACAACGACGCGGCCGGAACCCTGACGTTGAGCGTAGCGAACACGTCGGACCTCACCTTCCCGATCAATATCCAGTGCACCTTCGAGGCGACGGCCGCGATCTCGGCGGACGACCTCGATGTGACGGTGCAGGAAGTGACGCAGAACAACGCTCCCGGCAACGTCGCCGACCTGAGCGTCGGCAAGTCGGTCTCGTAGTAGGCGCCGAGTCCTCGGCGCAGCGGCCGGCGGGCGGCGTGGACATCCACGCCGCCCGCCGCCGTTTCCGCTCCCCGCGAGGAGCTCAGAAGGTCTTTTCGAATCCCAGCGTCGGGATGAAATCGGCGCGCAGACCATCCTGGTTGAGCGGCACCAGGAAGTTCAGGAAGAGGATGCCCTGCTCGCCCACCGCGAAGCGGGCGCCGACGGCGAGATCGAGGACGTCGTTGCGCTTGATGTCGACGAAGATCGGCCGACCCTTGAAGTTCTGGTCCTCGTTGACGGGATTGCCGTACTCGTCGACGCCGTCGATCTCGCTGAGCGGCTGCACGAGCGTCGGCACGCCGCCGATTCGGCGCACGGCCGGCAGCCGACCCGTGTTCGGGATCCGCCCCTGGGAGCCGAACTCGCTGCGGCCGATGAAATCGACCGTCACCGCGAGCGCATTCGTCGCCTGCGCGGTGAAGCCGGCGGCATAGCGCGCCTGGCTGCGGTCGATCGTGTTGACGTTGAACTGCACGCCGCCTTGGGCGTGGAACTCGAGGAAGTCGAGCACGTCCTTGGAGGCTACGAGCGAAGTCTGCAGCCGGGTGTCGCCCGTCCCCTGGAAGTTCTCCTTCTTGCCGGTGGGCAGGGAGAGGTCGAGGAGCGCCGCCATGCTGACGGGCCGCCGCAGCGGCGCATATTTCGCGCGCAGGTGGATGTCGCCGATGCCGAGCTTGTCGTCGCGGTCGGCCGTGGGATCGAGAACGGTGAACGAGCCCGCCACGCCGTTCACCACCGCGGCTTGATCGCCCAAGCCCGAGCGGAAGAGCGTATCGCAGTCGGCCGAGACGCCGAGGCAGCGCGGATCCGGCAGACGCTCCACCAGCGAGCTGCGGGCGTAGGTATAGAGCACCGGGATGTCGATGTTCACATCGAGGTCGTCGAGCACGCCGTAGGTGAAGCTGAAGTCCCAGAGCTGGGTCTCGAGATCGAGATGCAGGTTCAGCTCGTCGCCGATCAGCGCCTCGTTGACCCCGTTGTTGTCGAGGTCGGCAGTCCGCGACGGCCCGAAGAACCCGATCTTGCCGGTCTCGGGAACATAGGCGACCTCGGCGCGATTGCGCAGCTTGTCGATGTTCCTGCCGTTGAACTCGTCGAACCGGATCCAACTGTAGGATGCGTTCAGGTTGAACTTGTTGCGTCCGAGCGTCACGGCGCGCTCGGAGAAGAGCGGTCCGAACGTCTTCGCCGACCGCTCCAGCACCTCGAGCTCGGGATTCCACTCGTAGGTATAGCCCGCCGAGGTAGAGAGGGTCGGGATCTGGTTCGCGACCTGCGTCGAGATGGCGGTCGAGAGCGGCATGATCGCAGCCTCGAGGAAGGTCCCTCGGGCCGACGGCGGAACGAGCGTACGCTGCAGAGTCCGGGCCGCCGCCGGGGTCGCCGCTCCCACCATGCCCGCCACCGCGAGCGCCGCCACCGAAAATGCCAACCGCATGATCCACCCCCCTGCGCGGCGCGGCATGGCCGCCGCCGGCGATCGTTCTACGCCGTCGGCCGATACCAAAGCCGAAAGCGCGAGGTCAAGCGCCACACGAGGTGCTTGTCGGCGATCGACCCGGTGCCGTTCCGCAGTTGTAAACCCGCAGCTTTCCTTGCTACGGTCGACGACGCTTCATGAAGATCAGGGGGGCAGCGCGCACCGATCGGGGTCGGGTGCGGCGCGAGAATCAGGACCACTTCGGACTCGCCGCGGACCGCGGCCTCGGCTTCGTCGCCGACGGCATGGGAGGACACGCCGGCGGCAGGCGGGCCAGCGAAGAAGCAGTGCGGGTGATCACGGAATCACTCGCCGCGGACACACCCGGCGGCGCGGACGGCAGTGGACGCCTCCGCCAGGCCATCGAGGAAGCCAACCGCCGCATCTGGGCGCTGCCGCAGTCGGAGCCGGCGCTCCACGGCCTCGGGACCACGATAGCCGCCATGCTGATCGAAGGCGGCGTCGGCCACGTCGCCCACGTCGGTGATTCGCGCGTCTACCGCATCCGCAACGGCGCCATCGAAGCGCTGACGCGCGACCACTCCTATCTGAACGACCTCGCCGCCCGCGGCGTCGAGCTCACCGACCCCGCCGCGCGCGCGCGCTACGAGAGCGTGCTCACGCGGGCGATCGGCGTCGCCCCGACCGTCGACGTCGACGTGTCCTCTCGTCCGGTCACCCCCGGCGATACCTTCCTTCTCTGTTCGGACGGCGTCTACCGCGTCCTCGCTCCCGAGCGGCTCGCGGAGATCGTCGCCGAGGGCGGCGACGATCTCGACGCCATCTGTGCCACCGTCATCGCGCGCACGAACGACGGCGGCGGTCCGGACAACTGCACCGTCGTCGTGTTGCGCGTCGATCCGGACGGCGCAGGCTCCTCGTGAAGATCTCCGCCCGTTACGAGGTTCTAGGCCTCCTCGGCCAAGGCGGGATGGGCGTGGTGTACCACGTCCGCGACACGACCCGCGGCCGCGAGAACGCCCTCAAGACTCTCGCTCCCGGCCGCTCCGAGGACATCATCGAGCGCTTTCTTACGGAAGCACAGGTGATGTTCCGCCTCGAGCACGACAACATCGTGCGCGTCTACGATTTCGGCAAGGACGGCGAAACCTACTTCCTCACCATGGAGCTGATCCGCGGCAAGAACCTGCGGCAGCTCCTGAATGCCCGTCAGAACAAGGGCTTTCCGCTCGCGGAAGTGATCCGCATGGGTATCCAGGCGGCTGACGCCCTCAACTACGCGCACAGCCAGAAACCCGAGGCCGTCGTCCACCGCGACATCAAGCCCGTCAACATCATGGTCGAGGAAGAGACGGGGCGCGTCGTCGTCGCCGACTTCGGCATCGCCAAGCTCATGGCCGACGCCGGCGGCGGCGAGACCCAGATCGGCAACGCTGCGACGCATACGGTCTTCGCCGGCACCGTGCCCTACTCGGCGCCCGAGCAGTTCCTCGCCGGCGGCGGCGGGCGTCGCCTCGACGCGCGCGTCGACATCTACGCCCTCGGCATCGTCCTCTACGAGATCTACACCGGCCGGCACTTCTTCGCCGGCCTCTCCGCCGAAGAGGTCGAGCAGCATCATCGTTCCATCGAAACGGGCGAGTGCCCGGTCAAGCGGCCACACGCCTGCGACCACAAGATCACGACCCTGCCCGAAGCGCCGCAGGCTTTCATCGAGGTCATCGAGAGGGCGATCGCCCGCGACCGTCACGAGCGGTACCGGACCGCGGCGGAGATGCTCGCCGACCTCCGGGCCTGCGCGGCCGTGGAGTCGGTTGAGGCCGTCGCCGCCGCGCGCCGCACCGCCGAGGCCGCAGGCGCGCTCGAGGCGGCGACCACGGATTTCCGGCGCGGCGACGAGCTCGAGCGCGAGGCCCAGGCGGCACGCGAGCGCGGCGACGACACGCGCGCCGGCGAGCTCTATCGCGATGCTCTCCAGGCATACGGCGCAGCCGCCGCGCAGGCGAACGAGCGTCGCAGCCAACGCGCCGCGCAGCAGGCGAAGACGGCCATGCAGATCGTCGCCCGGGAAGCCACCGAGCGCGATCTCACAGCGCTCGCCCCGGAGGCGATGAAGCACGCCGCCCAGCTCGTCGCCACGGCCGAGGCGAGCGAGGTCCAAGGACAGTACGAGCAGGCAACGGCGCAGTACCGCCAAGCCGAGGAGGCGTTTCGCGCCGCCCTCGTCACGGCACGTCAAGCCAGCGCGCGCAAGGCGATCGAGGACGAGATGCCGGCGCTCCGCGCCGCCCGGGAGGCTGCCGAGCAGGCCGATGCCGCGACGCTCGCCGCCGATGTGTTCGCCGCGGCCGTCCGCGAGCAGATCCGCCTCGAGGAGGCGCTCGCCGCCGGCGAGCTGACCCGCGTCCGCGAGCTCTTGCCGCAGGTCCGCGACCGGTTCGCCGCCGCCGGCGAGGAGGCCGGCCGGCGCCTCCACCAGAGCGTCGACGAGGCCCGTGCCGCCATGCGCGCCGCTGCCGCCGAGGCGACCGCGGCAGACGCTCCCCGGCACGCGAAGGCGGAGAGCATCGAAGCCGAGGCCCTAGCGGGCGCCGCGGAGAAACTGATCGAGCGCGGGCAGCTAGAGCTCGCCGCAGCCCAGCTTGGACGCGCCGCCGACGCCTACCGCGCCGCCGCATCGGCAGCGGCCCGAGCCGGCGAGCGGGAGGTGCTCGAGAAAGAGCTGCCCGCGCTCCGAGCGGCGCGCGCGGCTGCCGAGAGCGCCGGCGCAGCGACGCTCGCGGCCGACACCTTCGCAGCGGCGGCACGTGAGCAGGCCGATTTCGAAGCCGCCCTCGCCGCCGGCGAGCTGACCCGCGTCCGCACGCTCCTGCCGCGGGTCGGCGATGGCTTCGCCGCCGCCAGGCAAGCAGCGATCCTCGCCCAGGCAAGCCGCGCCGCGCTCGCGGCCCGCTCCGCCATGGCGGCCGCACGCGACGCCGCTATCGCCGCCGGCGCCGAGCAGCTCGTCCCCGACGCGCTCGCCCGGGTCCGCGCGCGCGAGCGCGAGGCCGCCGCTGCGGAAGAGGACCGGCAATGGGACCGTGCCGAGCAGCTCTACCGTGAGGTCGCGACGGCGTTCGACGAGGTCCGCGCTGCGGCGCTGCGGCGTGCCGAGGAGGAGCGTCTGGCCGCGGCGCTGGTCGAAGCCCGGAGCTCGATGGAAGCGGCACGGACACGCGCCAGGAACGCGGGAGCCGAGCGCTACGCAGCGGCGCTAGTAGCCGAGGCGGATGCGCTCGCACAACAGGCCGGCGGAGCCGCGAACGACGCCGCCGGCATGGCGTCAGCGGCCGCCGACTACGCGCGCGCACGCGAGCGCTACGACGCCGCGATCACCGAGGCCGCGCGTGTCGCTCGCCGCCACGAGCTGCGGGAGACCCTGGCCACCGTCGCCGCGGCGAAGCAGCAAGCGGTCGATGCCGGCGCTGACGAGACCGCCGAGTTCATAGCCGCGGCCGACGAGCTCGCCGCGGCCGAACGAGCGCTCGCTGCCGACGAGCTGAGCCTCGTCGTGAGCTCCGCGGCGGCGGCCCGTGAGCGCTTCGCCGCCGCCGAGAACGCCGCTGCGCGCGCCAAGATCGAGGCCGCCGCCGACACGGCGCTCGCCGACGCCGCGGCGGCCGGAGCGGAAGCGCGGGAGGCAGGCGCCGAAACGCTCGCCGCCGCGGCTTGGGCCGTCGCCGTCGAACAGCAGCAGCGGGCGCTCGCACGCCGCCGGGACGGCGACTGCAACGCCGTCCCGGGGATCGCCGCGGAAGCCGAGCGGGCGTTCGCAGCCGCGCTCGAGGAGGCCGTGCACGCGGCCTACGAGAGCGCGGTCGCAGCGCGGGCGGCGGCCGGACTGGACGGACCCGACGACCAGGCCGCCAACGCTGCGGAGCAGGCGTTCACGGCCGGCGAGCGACGGCAACGGGAAGGAAAACGCGTCGCCGCGGCGATCGCGTTCCGCAAGGCCGCCGAGAGCTACCGGGCGGTGACCGCGGCGCGAGCCGGTGCCCGCGCCGCCCGCGACGCCGCGCGCGCTGCGCACCTGGAGGCCGAGGCCGCCGGTGCCGCCGAGCTCGCGGCCGCCGAGCTGGCGCAGGCGAACGAGACGCTGGCGGTCGCCGAGCGCGCTCTCGAGAGCGGAGACTACGACGGCAGCGAGCGCAGCTTCGCGACGGCGCGCGACGCCTTCGGCCGGGCGCGCGACGCCGCGGTGCGGGCGGCTGCCGAGCGCGATGCGCAGGCGGCGCGGGCTCGCGTCGAGGACCTGCGGGCGACGCGCGCTCCGGCGGCTGCCGGCTTCTTCGCGCGCCGCAAGCTTGCGAAGGCGGATGCGGCACACGCGCGCGGTACCGCCGCGGCAACGCGCGGAAATTTTGCGGCCGCCGCCGCTGCCTACAACGAAGCGGCCGAGGTCTTGGCGGCGCTGCCTGCGGGGACGATACCGCCTCCGGCCGCCCCCACGGCCGAACGGGCGGCGCCGACCGCCGCTGCCGCCGAGACGATGTCGGCCGTCGGTGTGGCGCCCGGCAGCGAAGCGACCACGCTGGCACCTGACCAGGCGCTCGCAGACGCCACCGTCGTTAGCGATGGCGCCGCGGTTGCCGGCTCTGCCGACGCCACCGTCGTTGCCGCGGCTGCCGGCGCCGCGACCGTGGTCGCGCGCCAGCAGCCGCCGGCGCCGACCGGACGAGGACTGCCGGTGGCGTGGATCGGCATCGGCGCCGCGGGCGTCGCGCTGCTCGCCGGCGTCTGGCTGTTGCGCGGCGGCTCCACGGGCACGATGCCACAGCCGGCGCCGCCGCAGGTGGCGGTGCCGGCCGACGCGGCAGCGTCCAAGGAAGCTGGCGCGGTAGCACCGCCGGCACCGCCGCAGCAGGTGGTCGAGGACCGTCGGCCGGAGCCGGCGGCGCCGACTGCTCCGCCCCAGCAGATCGCCAAGGTCGAAGAGCCGCCCCCACCCGAGGTTCCGGCGGCCGCCCCCGTCATCAGCGGCTTCGAGCCCCGCGGCAAGACGGTACAGGCCGCGCCCGGTAGGAGCACGCGCTTCAAGGTGACCGCAAAAGACGACGGCAGCGCTCCCCTGCGCTACGCCTGGTTCGTCGACGACAAAGCCGCAGGCGACGGCACGCCGACCCTCGAGCTCACCCCCACCGACGACGACGAAGGAACGACCCGCGAAGTGCGCGCCGAAGTGGCGGTCGGAACCGGTCCCGTGGCGCGCACTGCGTGGACCGTCACCGTGCCGCGCGCGCCCGTCGCCATCACGCACCAGGTTCCGGCGCCGGCGGAGATCATCGCCGCTCTCGGCGACGCCACCGATTTCAGCGTCGAGGCCCGCGCCGGACGGGCGCCGGCGAGCGCACTCTCCTATGTCTGGACCGTCGACAAGCGTCCGGTCCACGGCGCCGACGGACCGCGCTTCACGTACCGTTCCGAGCACGCCGGCAGCACCGATGTCGAAGTGCGCGTCGAGGCACCGGAGCGCGCCGCCGCGGTCCGGCATTGGACCGTCCGGGCGCACCCGCGGGAGCCCGTCGCCGTGCCGACGCAGGTCGCGGCGCTGCCGCCGCGCCTCGCGCCGACGCCGCTCGCGCCGCACGCCGGCAGCGATCCGCGGCGCGAGCTCGAGAGCTGGATCGCCTCCTATCGCGACGCGTATCAGCGCAAGAACGTCGACGAGCTCCTGGCGCTCGGTGTCGTCAAGCCCGAGAACCGCAGCAAGCTCGCGGCCGCGTTGAACGATCTGGTCGATCTCGAGGTGCGCATCGCCAGGAGCGCCATCGACGTGCATAGCCCCGACAGCGCGGTGGTCACGCTGACGCGCGAGGACAGCTTCAATGCCGGCGGCCGGCGCCAGACGCAGTCGATCGACATCAGGAAGAACCTGCACAAGGTGAACGGCTCGTGGGTCGCGCAATGAAGCTCCGTATGTTAACGGCACTGCGCATGACCGGACACGACGGGAGCAGCGCCGGCGCAGCGCGGGCCGCCGCGACGGCGATATTGCTCGGCGTAGCCCTCGGAGGTGCGGTCGCCGCGCGCTCCGCGGGAGCGACCGTAGTGGCGAACATGACCACAGCGGCGCAGGCCGCGGCCGCCGACCGCATATTCGTCGGCACGGTAGCAGCGGTCACGAGTCGCCCCGTTGCCGCCCGGCCCCAGTGGTTCGAGACGGCCGTGCGCTTCACGGTCGAGGAGGCGGTTGCCGGCACGTTCCCGGCGAGCGTCGAGCTCGTGTACTCCGGCGGCGAGGTGGGCGGCGTTCGCCAGCGCGTCGACGGCATGCCGGAGCTCGCGGTCGGCGAACGCTACGTCGTGCTCCTCGAGCCCGAGCGCACGCCGCCGCTCGCGAGTCCGTTCGTCGGCTTCAACCAAGGCCTCTACCGCGTGATCGGCGATGCCCGCACCGCCGCGGTCGTCCGCGATCGTCAGGGGCGGAGCCTCGCAAGCAGCGCCGCCCAGGTGGGAGCGCGCGGCGCCGGCGGCGATCCCACGCTCGACGCCTTCCTCGACTTCTTGCGAGCCGCCCGCAAGTGACGACGCTCCTGAGCTGCCTCACCGCCGCACTGCTCGCTGGTCTCGCGCTCGCGGCACCGGCCGTCGGTCAGTCGTGCCCCTGGACGCCGGACGACGCCTACGCGTTCATCAATGCCGGGAGCCGGGAGTGCCCGGCGGATCCGGAGGTCTTCTGGCACAACGCCACCGTCGAGTTCGATTGCAGCTTCTTCGCTGCGGCCGGGACGGCCATCTACTGCGGCAGCGACGGACACGCCTGTGTCGAGCTCTGCCAGCAGGCGGCCGGCACCTGGAACACCGACCTACCGGGACGCTTCACCTTCGTCGACGCCGAGAACACGGTGACTTTCTGCGACCCGAACGACGGCAAAGTCTCGATCGGCGGCACGTCGATGACGCTCTGCGACGGCAAGTCCCTGTACGCGAGCAACGTGCTCGCCGTAACGCTCAGCATCTTCTATACTGGAGGCTCGCAGTCGGGGCACCTGATCGACGCCAACATCACCGTCAATCAAGCCTTCCTATTTTCGCCGGCCAGCTTCCGGGCGACGCTCGCCCACGAGCTCGGACACGTCCTCGGGCTCTCCCATCCCGACGAGTGCGGCGACGACTACAACGTGCTCATGCGCTCCGCGTCCCTGTTTGCGCCGCAGGGCCTTTGTTTCGTCAGCGACCCGACGGCCGCCGACATCCGCGGCGCCGAACGCATATATCCCCTGGTCGGTCCGACGCCGGGGCTCTGCGGTGACGCCGATCTGAGCGGCGCCGTCACTGTCAGCGATGGCGTCCAGGTGCTGCGTGCCGCAGCCGGGCTCTCCAGCGCCTGCACGCCGCAACGCTGCGACGTCGACGGCAGCGGCGAGATCACGGTCACCGACGGCGTGCACGTGCTGCGCACCGCCGCCGGCCTGCCGTCGATCTCGGCCTGTCCCTGAGCGACCTGCGTCCGGCGGATACACCGCCGGACGCAAGACCCTCTGTATCTTTAGACCACTCTTAGGCATCATGCCGATGACGCGGATGGACCGCGTCGGGAGCTCCGCTCGCGCGGATGCTCGGGAGGGAGATGATGGCGAATCCGCTGGTCGAGCTGCAACATCTCGGACAGTCCCCCTGGCACGACAACATCAGTCGCGACCTCCTGACCTCGGGAAAGCTCGCGAAGATGGTCGCCGCCGGCGACATCACCGGACTAACCTCCAACCCGACGATCTTCGAGCATGCGGTCGCTCGGAGCAAGGATTACGACGATGCCATCCGCGTCCTCGCCCGCAAGGGCAAGAACGCAGAAGACATCTTCGACGCCCTCGCGATCGAGGACATCCGCGCCGCCGCCGACGTGTTCGCGCCCGTGTACGCCCGCAGCGGCGGCGCCGACGGCTACGCCAGCATCGAAGTCGCACCGAAATTCGCGACCGACACGGAAGCGACGATCAAGGAAGCGCACCGCCTGTGGAAGGCCGTCGCACGCCCGAACCTGATGGTGAAGATCCCGGCGACGCGCGAAGGCGTCCCCGCCATCGCCCGCTGCATCGCCGACGGCCTGAACATCAACGTGACCCTCATTTTCTCGCTCGAGCGCTACGACGAGGTGATGGATGCCTACCTCGCCGGCCTCGAGAAGCGGCTCGCCGCCAGGAAGCCGATCGCCAGGATCGCATCGGTAGCGAGCTTCTTCGTGAGCCGTGTCGACACGGCCGTCGACGCGCAGCTCGAGCGGAAGATCGGCGAGGCGGGTCCCGACCAGCAGGCGCAGCTGCGGCAGCTCGTCGGCAAAGCGGGGATCGCCAACGCCAAGCTCGCTTACGCCGCTTTCCGCAGGAAGTTCGCCGGCGCGCGCTGGACGGCTCTAGCCGCCCAGGGAGCACGCCTGCAGCGCCCGCTCTGGGCCAGCACGTCGACCAAGAACCCCGCCTACCCCGACACCTACTACGTCGAGGCGCTGATCGGTCCGGACACCGTCGACACGCTGCCGCCGGCGACCATCGCCGCCTACAAAGACCACGGTAAGCCGGCGCCGCGGCTCGCAGAGGGCCTCGACGAAGCCGCCGCGATCCTGCAGCGCATCGAAGACGCCGGCATCAGCATGGCCGCCGTCACCCACAAGCTCGAGGTCGACGGCGTCGCCGCGTTCGCGAAGTCGTTCGAATCGCTGATCGCGGTCGTGTCGGCATCGCGCGAGGCGTTCCTGCTGACGGATCTCACCATGGCCAAGCTCGGATCATCGAACCGGGCGGTGCAGGCTACGCTCGCCGCGATGGATGCAGCGAGGCTTCCGGAGCGCCTCTGGAAGCAGGACCCGACGCTGTGGAAGGCGGACGATCCGACACACCAGGCCGAGATCGCGGCCCGCATGGGCTGGCTCGACGTCGCCGACCTCATGCTCGGTAAGGTGGACGAGCTCACCGCCTTCGCCGACGAAGTGCGCGCCGCCGGCTTCACCCGCGCCGTGCTCTGCGGCATGGGCGGCTCGTCGCTCGCCCCGGAAGTACTGCGGCGGACATTCGGCGTCGCCAAGGGCCACGTCGACGTGCAGGTGCTCGACTCGACCGATCCCGCGGCCGTCGCCGCCCGCGAACGCTGGAGCGATCCGGCGAAGACGCTCTACATCGTGTCGTCGAAATCGGGCAGTACGACCGAGCCGAACGTCTTCTTTCAGTATTTCTACGATCGCGTGCGCAAGGCGCACGGCGACCAGGCCGGCCGGCACTTCGTCGCCATCACCGATCCCGGCACGGCGATGGAAGCGCGAGCGCGAGCGCACGGTTTCCGGCGCGTCTTTCTGGCCCGGCCCGAGATCGGCGGGCGCTACTCGGCGCTCTCGCATTTCGGTCTCGTGCCGGCGGCCCTCATGGGCATCGACGTCGCCAAGCTCCTGCAGCGTGCCAAGCGCATGATGCTCGCGTGCGGCCCGACGATCCCGGCAGCGCGCAATCCCGGGCTCTACCTCGGCGCCGTAATCGGGGCGCTTGCCAAGGCCGGCCGCGACAAGCTCACGTTCATAGTCGACAGAAAGGTCGACACCTTCGGCTACTGGCTCGAACAGCTGATCGCCGAGTCGACCGGCAAGGAGGGTACCGGCGTCGTTCCCGTCGAGGGCGAGCCGGTCGGCCGCCCTGATGCCTATGGCAGGGACCGCGTCTTCGCCTACATCCGCCTCGACGGCAGCCAGGAGCGCGCCGTACAGAGCCTCGCCCGCGCCGGCCATCCGGTCGTGGCCTTCCGCTTGAAGGACGCCTACGACCTCGGCGGCGAGTTCCTGCGCTGGGAGATCGCGACGGCCGCGGCGGGCTGGGTGCTCGGCATCGATCCCTTCGACCAGCCGAACGTGCAGGAGTCGAAAGACAACACCGTGCGGCTATTGCAGGTGTATCGGGATAGCGGCGCGCTTCCCGATCCCGGCGGCGTCGTCTCGGTGAACGCCACCGACTTCGCACGTCGCCTGGAGGCGCATCTCAAGCTGGTGCGCAAGGGCGACTACATCGCCGTGACCGCATACGTGGAGCGCACCGGCGAGCGCGAGCAGATCCTGCGGCAGATCCGCGCCGCCCTCCGCGACCGCTCGCGGAACGCCACCACCGTCGGCTACGGCCCGCGCTTCCTGCACTCGACCGGCCAGCTCCACAAGGGCGGCGCTGCGAACGGCGTCTTCATCCAGCTCTCGGCGGAGCCCGGCGAGGATCTGGCGATCCCGGGTGAAGCTTTCAGCTTCGCTACGCTCGAAGCGGCGCAAGCCCTCGGCGACTACCAATCGCTGGCTGCGCGCGGCCGGCGAGTGCTCCGCGTATCGCTCGGCGTCGACGTCGACCTCGGCCTGCGAACGATCCTCGCGGTCGTCGGGGGCAGCGCGCCCAAGCGGCGCCGAACCACGGTGAAGAAGAAGCCCGCGGCGCCGAAAACGAAGACCAAGACCAAGCCCGTACGCCCGCAGCCCGCGAAGACGCGGCGGCCGACCCCGAAGACCAAGAGCGCGCGGCGTCGGACGCGGGCGCGGCGCGGCCGATGAGCACGCCGGTGCCGGTACGCGGCAAGACCGGAGTCTCGATCAAGCGCACCGAGGGCCCGGATCCCGGCGTCGAGGCGATCCGCGCCAAAGATCCGGTGACGATCGTGATCTTCGGCGCCTCGGGTGATCTCGCGAAGCGGAAGCTCCTGCCGGCGCTCTACCACCTGCACTGCGGCGGCTATCTCCCGGAGCGCTACGCGGTCGTCGGCTTCTCCCGCACGCGGCTCAGCGACGACGCCTATCGCGACAGCATGCTGACGGCGCTGCACGCTCAGGTGCCGGGCGAGACCATCGCTGCCGACCACCCGATCGTCCAGGCGCTGTACTATCAGCCGGGGGACGCCGACGATCCGCAGACCTTCCAGGCGCTCCGCTCCCGACTCGAGAAGATCGAGCAGGAGCGGGGTCTGCCCGGGAACCGCCTCTTCTACCTGTCGGTCGCTCCGGAGTTCTTTCCGCTCATCCTCGAGAACCTCGCGGCCGCGGGTCTGATCCGCCAGAAGAGCGACGCCGTCTGGTCGCGAGTCATCATCGAGAAGCCCTTCGGCACCGACCTCGCGAGCGCGCGGGCCCTGAACGCCATCGTCGCCGCGACCCTCGACGAGAGTCAGATCTACCGCATCGACCACTACCTCGGGAAGGAGACCGTCCAGAACATCTTGAGCTTCCGCTTCGGCAACTCGATCTTCGAGCCGCTCTTCAACCAGAAGTACGTCGACAACGTGCAGATCACGGTCGCCGAGGAGCTCGGCATGGAGGGGCGGCGCGGCGCCTACTACGACGGCGCCGGCACCATCCGCGACATGGTGCAGAACCACATCCTCCAACTCTTCTGTCTGATCGCCATGGAGCCGCCGTCGGCGCTCGAGGCGCAGGCGATCCGCGACGAGAAGGTGAAAGTCCTGCGCGCGCTCGTGCCCATGACCCGCAAGGAGGTGGCGGCGAACACCGTCCGCGGCCAGTACGGCATGGGCGAGAAGGGCGGGCAGGTCGTGAAGGGATACCGCCAGGAGGACGGCGTCGACCCGCAGTCGATCACCGAGACGTTCCTGGCGCTGCGCATGAAGGTCGACAACTGGCGCTGGGCCGGCGTGCCGTTCTTCCTGCGCTCCGGCAAGCGGCTCGCCAAGCGCGTCTCCGAGATCGTCGTCGAGTTCAAGCAGCCCCCGCTGCACCTCTTCCGTTACCTCGGCGACAAGGACGACGCGATCGTCGCCCGCCCGATGTCGAACGTCATCGTCATGCGCATCCAGCCCGACGAGGGCATCAGCCTCTCGATCGCGTGCAAGCAGCCCGGCATGCGCATCCACCTCCAGGAAGTCGAGATGGACTTCTTCTACGGCGAGGCCTTCCACGAGCGCTCGCCCGAGGCCTACGAGCGCCTGCTCCTCGACGCTCTCCGCGGCGACGCCTCGCTGTTCACGCGCTCCGACGAGGTCGAGTACTCGTGGCGCTTCGTCACCGCGATCCTCGACGCCTGGGCGGACCTGCCGCCGCCGGGCTTTCCCAACTACTACCCGTTCAGCGACGGGCCCGACGAGGCCAATCGACTGCTCGCGGGCACGCAGGCGCGCTGGCGGCCGCTGCGCGAGTCGTAGGAGCGGCCGCCAGCGTCGTCAGGCGCACGCCGCCGCGCGCCGGCGCCGCCCGTCACTTCTCGTGGTGGCCGCCGAAGGCAAAGCGCATCGCCGAGAGCACGCGGTCCTGGAACCCGGCCTCGCCGCGCGAGGCGAAGCGCTCCATGAGCGCCGCCGCCAGCACGTGCGCCGGCACCGCCTCGTCGATCGCCGCGTCCAGGGTCCAGCGTCCCTCGCCCGAGTCCGAGACGCGGCCGGAGAAGCCGTCGAGCCCGGGATCGGACGCGAAGGCCTGCGCCGTCAGGTCGAGGAGCCACGAGGCGATGACGCTCCCGCGCCGCCACACCTCGGTGATGTCGGCGAGATCGAAGTCGTAACGGTAGTACTGCGAGTCGCGGAGCGGCGTCGTCTCGGCATCGGCCGCCGCAGACGCCTTGCCGACGTTGGCGTGCCGCAGGACGTTCAGGCCCTCGGCGTACGCCGCCATCAAGCCGTACTCGATGCCGTTGTGGACCATCTTCACGAAGTGGCCGGCCCCGGCGGGACCGCAGTGCAGAT
Organism: Polyangiaceae bacterium UTPRO1; assembly: GCA_002050235.1. Lineage (GTDB taxonomy): Bacteria > Desulfobacterota > Binatia > UTPRO1 > UTPRO1 > UTPRO1. Next base: position 99,324 of record MWST01000035.1, read on the forward strand.
ACCCCTGCTCGGCCGTGCCCGCGCGGCCCTCGCGCCCGGGCGTCGGCGCAAGCGTCCCCTTGCCGGGCGCCAGCGTCGCGAAAATCGGATCGAGGCGGCGGACTATTTCATGCTCACCGCCGATCATGAGGCAGTACCCGCGCTCGAGCCCCCAGACGCCGCCGCTGGTTCCGCAGTCGACGTAGTGGATGGCGCTCGCGGCGAGGCGCTTCGCGCGCTCGACGTCGTCACGGTAGAACGAGTTGCCGCCGTCGACCACGACGTCGCCCGGCGCGAGCTGCGGCTCCAGCTCGGCGAGGGTGCGGTCGACGATCGCGGCCGGCACCATGAGCCAGACGGCGCGCGGCGGCGTCAGCGCCGATACCAGCTCGGCTAGCGAGTGCACGCCCGTAGCGCCCTCCCTGGTGATCGCCTCGACCGCCGCCGGAACGACGTCGTAGGCCACCACCGCATGGCCGCCGCGCAGTAGGCGCCGGGTCATGTTGGCCCCCATCCGTCCCATACCGATCATGCCGATCTGCATTTCGTCACTCTCCTTCGCTGGCTCGTTGCGGTCGCTTGAGCTTCGGCTCGATGCCGGCTTCGAGAAAGGGCTCGATCCAGCCGTGGCCGGCATCGGGCCAGGCGTCGAACCGCGGTAGATAGGGCTTGATGTCGAGTATCGGCGTCCCGTCGAGGAGGTCGAGGCCGCGGACGCGGATCTCGCCGCGCTCGAGGTCGACCGACTCCAGACCGACGCTGGTGAGCCCGAGCGGCGATGGACGATCGGGGGCGCGGGTAGCGAAGAGCCCCCGCTTCGGCCCGCCGCGCGGCGGCCGCACCTTGGCGCCCCAGCCGCCGCTACGGTGGAAATGGAAGATCAGCCAGATCCGTCCGAAGCCCGCCAGGTCCGCGAGCGCCGCGCGATACGGCGGCGCGATCTCGATGACCCCCGCCGCATCCGGTGCGGCCGCAGGCTGGTGCGGCGCGTCCTCGCGGCGCCTCCACGGCGTCCGGGCGCGGCCGATGATGTGCAGCCCGAGAGCGATCACTGCCGACGTCTTAGCGCCGGCGAGCGCAAATCGCGACCGCTGCCGCTACTTCACCACGGGCTTGGCGCACTTCGGCCCGACGATGTCGACCGCCGACTTCTCGACCGTGAGGGTCGCGCTCTCGGGATCGAAGCGACAGAGATCGAGACAGCCCGCCTTGCTGGAGAGATCGCACATCCAGTGCTTGGCGGCGGGCAGAGGATTCGTCGTCGCCGGATAGAGCACCGCCTCCTGCGGCGTCGAGTGGTAGCTCAGATCGGAGCAGATGCCGGCCTCGACGAGGGCCGGATGGCAGCGCGGTCCCTGGGTACACTCGCCGGCGCCGTGTCCGGGGTTGGGCGCGCACATGTCGATGTCGTGCTGACCGACCGTGACGCAGATGTTGCACGGAAAGAGGAGATCGCGGTCGAGCACGCTCCCGTCTCCCGGCGTGAACGACGGCGGCGGGTGCGGCTGCTCGGGAACCGGTTCGGTCAGGCACTCCTCGATGAACGCCGGTCCGTCGACGTCGCCATGGAAGGTACGGATCGGGCCGTCGAACTCCGGCGCCGCCGGAGGAGCGGAGCTCGACCCGGCGCGCGCCTCACGCCATTTTCCGTGCTGGCGCGAGTCGTCGTCACCTTTGTCGACCGGAACCGAGAAGTCGGGATGGATGTCGATGAGGGTGATGTCGTCGAGCGGCGACGGCAGATCGATCACGGCTACGAGGTCGAGCCCGGCGTCGACGACGAAGGAGCCGGCGGCGCTGGCGCCGTCGCGGAGCACGAGCTGAGCATAGTGTCTCAGGCCGTCGTCGAGCTGGTAGACGCCGCCTTCGGACGAGAAGATCCCGAGCTGTCCAGCCACTGCGGCGTCGGCCTTCGGCTTGATCCAGATCTTGAACCACAGGTCGACGCCGCTGCCCTTGAGCCACGACGGCAAGATGTCCGTCGGGGAGTAGGCGATCTCCGCCTCGGCGCGGACGTGGAAGTTCGCTTGCTTCTCCCCGGTGCTGCGCGCCGCCCCGAGGTCCAGATCCGGCCGCCTCGCGTTCACATTGCCGCCGGGGCTCCACTCGCTCGTCCACGGGCGCGCATCGCGACTGCCGAATCCCATCTGGCTGTCCCAGCCGACGCCGTCGGTCAGAGCCCGAGGCTGGGACGAGAAGACGACGCCGGGAATACGTCCGTAGCGATCGTAGAAACGGACAGGCGGATGAGCGACGGAATCGACGAAGCGCGCATCGAGCGGACCGATCGTCTGGTCCTTCTGTATCGAGCTGCCGAACGGCGAGAGTACGGTGCCGAGATTCGACCAGAACTGGATCTGCGGCTGGACGTTGACCGGTCCGTACGGCGTCACCACGGTGATCACCGGAGCCGCGAGCCCGAGGTAGCGCGCCGACTCGTCGGCGATGACGTCGAGCGCGTACGCGGACTTCACGGGATAGGACCCGCAGGACTGCCCCAAAGGATGCGCGGGACAGCTCGCGGCGAGCCGTACGAGGATCTCCTGGCCGACGCCGCTCAAGCACCCGAAGACCGGCACGCAGAAGTCGAGATTCTGATAGATGCTCACCGCACGCTGGTCGACGTCGAAGGCACGAAAGGCGATTTCCTGGTCGATCGAGACCTTGCCGATCCCGATATCGACGCTGGCGCTGTTGCTGTGGGCCCCATTGGCGAGATCCTTCAGGATGCAGAGTCCGGCCTGCGCCATGATCTCGCCGCGGCCGCCGAACCGGTTCCAGCTCGCCGGCTGCTTCACCGAAGGAAAGAGCGTGACGCCGGTGAAGATCTCCTGCGCCCGCCGTCCGCAGGTAGCGCTGGTGGAGAGACAGGGCGATCCCTGCAAGACTTCGCAGATCTCGCCGAGCACCTGGGCGAGATCCTCGGTGCTCGAGTCGCACGTCATGCTCGTGTAGATCTCCTGACCGTCCTCGAGCGGCTCGAGGCCGGTGTCGACGCACGTGATCGCCGCCTCGCCCTTGACCTTCCATCCGCCTTTCGGTGGCTTGGCAGTGACGCTCCGCGGCAGGTAGAAGCGGCCGGTCAGCTCGCTGCAGGAACCGTTCGTGGTGGCGCGCAGCCGCACCTTGCCGTCGATACCGTCGCAGTCGGTCCAGATCGCGCTCACCCGCATGCCCGATCGCCCGGGCTTGAGGGAGCCGGGCACCGCCGGACAGACGCCCGGGATCGAAACCATGCCGTCGGCAATGACGACGGCCGGCCAGTTCCGTCCGGTCGCCCGGTCGTCGCTCGTGAGCGGTCCGTCGGCGAAGACGAACTGAGCGCGCCCGCATTCGACGCGGGGCTTGCGCTTGGCGAAGGCCGGCGCGGCAATGCAGAGCACCGCGACCCCGACCGTCAGGCAGAGCATCCGCGAGGGAGGCATACGGCCGCCCGGGTACCAGCGCTGTGCCATGGAACCCATGACACCTGCCATGGCGAAGGCCGACATCCATCATCTCGCGGCGGCGTCCCGACCCTTCCAGGATAGCCCGGGCGGCCCCCGGGACGCGGCCCGCTCGCAATTCCGGCGGGCCGGTGCTAAGAAGCGCCGATTTTCGAACCGGCCGCTCGGCGCGGCCGGCGAGTTTCGTCGGGAGTGCGCAGAAGCGCTCGCGAGAAGAGGCAGGCGTCAGGGTGTCCTTGCCTTCTCGTCCGGGCGGCCAACCACTCGAAACCTTGGAGGACGGGGCCGCCAATTCTCCCCGCCTCGAGTTTTTGGAGGAGGCACCCGTATGATTCGGTTGCAGTCACGTGTGACGTCAACACTCTCACTGGCCGTAGCGCTCGTGCTCATAGCGGCCGGCGGCGCCGGCGCCAGCGAGGCCGAGCTCATCCTGCCCGACCTCGCTTCCGAGCAGTTCCTCGGCGTCGACGGCTGGACGCTTCTCCTGGTCATGGGCGGGGTCATCTGCGCCTTCGGCCTCGTCTTCAGCTTCACGCAGTTCAACACGCTGAAGAACCTGCCGGTCCACCGCGCCATGCTCGACATCTCCGAGCTCATCTACGAGACCTGCAAGACCTACCTCATCACCCAGGGCAAGTTCATCTTGCTCCTCGAGCTCTTCATCGGCGCCATCATGGTCGTCTATTTCGGCTTCCTCATGCACTTCGACGCCGTGAAGGTGGTCGTGATCCTGCTCGCGAGCCTGGTGGGCATCGGCGGCAGCTACGGGGTCGCGTGGTTCGGCATCCGCGTGAACACCTTCGCCAACTCGCGCACCGCCTTCGCAAGCCTCGAGGGCAAGCCCTTCCCGACCTACGCCATCCCGCTCCAGGCCGGCATGAGCATCGGCATGCTGCTGATCAGCGCCGAGCTCGTGCTCATGCTCGCGATCCTCCTGTTCATACCCTCCGATCTCGCCGGCGCCTGCTTCATCGGCTTCGCGATCGGCGAGTCGCTCGGCGCCTCGGCGCTGCGCATCGCCGGCGGCATCTTCACCAAGATCGCCGACATCGGCTCCGACCTCATGAAGATCGTCTTCAACATCAAGGAGGACGACGCCCGTAACCCCGGGGTGATCGCCGACTGCACCGGCGACAACGCCGGCGACTCGGTCGGGCCTTCTGCCGACGGCTTCGAGACCTACGGCGTCACCGGCGTCGCGCTCATCACCTTCATCCTGCTCGCCGTCCCGGCGACGCAGGTGAACGTGCAGGTCCAGCTCCTGGTGTGGATCTTCATCATGCGCCTGATGATGCTGATCGCCAGCGCGGTCTCCTACTGGATCAACGGTGCCCTGGCGCGGAGCGCCTACGCCGACGCCGACAAGATGAACTTCGAGGCGCCGCTCACGCAGCTCGTGTGGATCACCTCGATCGTCTCGGTCGTGATGACCTACGGCGTCTCGTACATCCTGGTCCCGAACCTCGGCGACGGCTCGCTGTGGTGGAAGCTGGCGACGATCATCACCTGCGGCACGCTCGCCGGCGCCATCATCCCCGAGGTCATCAAGATCTTCACCTCCACCGAGTCCGGTCACGTGCGCGAGGTGGTCACCGCCTCGCGCGAGGGCGGCGCTTCCCTGAACGTCATCTCCGGCCTCGTCGCCGGCAACTTCAGCGCCTACTGGATGGGCATCGTCATCGTCGCCCTCATGGGCACGGCGTTCGCCGTCTCGCTCCTGGGGCTCGACGAGCTCTTCATCAAGGTCGGCGACCTGACGCCGGCGCCGGTCTTCGCCTTCGGCCTCGTGGCCTTCGGCTTCCTCGGCATGGGGCCGGTGACGATCGCCGTCGACTCCTACGGGCCGGTGACCGACAACGCCCAGTCGGTCTACGAGCTATCGCTGATCGAGAACGTCCCCAACGTCGCGAACGAGATCAAGAAGGAGTTCGGCTTCGCTCCCAACTTCGACAAGGCCAAGCACTACCTCGAAGAGAACGACGGCGCCGGCAACACCTTCAAAGCGACCGCCAAGCCGGTGCTGATCGGCACCGCCGTCGTCGGCGCTACGACGCTGATCTTCTCGATCATCATGGTGCTGACGCACGGCCTGACCGAGCAGCTCGACAAGCTCTCGCTCATGCACGCGCCGTTCCTGCTCGGACTGGTGACCGGCGGCGCGGTCATCTACTGGTTCAGCGGCGCGTCGATGCAGGCCGTCGCCACCGGCGCCTACCGGGCCGTCGAGTTCATCAAGCAGAACATCAAGCTCGAGGACACCGACAAGGCCTCGATCACCGACTCGAAGAAGGTCGTCGAGATCTGCACCCAGTACGCGCAGAAGGGCATGTTCAACATCTTCCTGACCGTCTTCTTCTCGACTCTCGCCTTCGCCTGCGTCGAACCGTTCTTCTTCATCGGCTACCTGATTTCGATCGCGCTCTTCGGCCTCTACCAGGCGATCTTCATGGCCAACGCCGGCGGCGCCTGGGACAATGCCAAGAAGCTCGTCGAGGTGGAGCTCAAGGAGAAGGGCACCGAGCTGCACGCGGCGTCGGTGGTCGGCGACACCGTCGGCGATCCGTTCAAGGACACGTCGTCGGTCGCCATGAACCCGATCATCAAGTTCACGACCCTCTTCGGCCTCCTCGCGGTCGAGCTCGCGATCACCATGTCGCGGAGCGCCAGCGCCGGCCTGGCGGTGATCTTCTTCGCGCTGTCGCTGCTGTTCGTACACCGCTCCTTCTACGGGATGCGGATTCCGGTCGAGAGAAAGTAGCTGCAGCGGTCAGGAGGTTGACCATGAGGGTCGTTGCAATGTTCGCTGCCGGATTGGCGCTAGCGGTCGGAGGCGTGCTCACCTCTGCGGCGCAGCCCTCACCGGCTGCGGCGGGTCGGAACTACGATCCGAGCACGGTCGAAACGATCAAGGGTCGGATCATGAGCATCGACCACGTTTCGTCACCAGGGAGAGGGCGGAGTGGCGGGGTGCACATGACGATCGAGACCGGCAAGGAAAAGGTCGCCGTGCACCTCGGGCCCGCGTGGTATGTCGACGCGCACCCACCCCGACTCCAGAGCGGCGACGAGGTCGAGGTGGAGGGATCACGTGTGTCGATCGACGGGCAGCGGGCGCTCGTCGCTCGCGAGGTGCGAAAGGACGGGCAGGTGCTCACGCTTCGCAATGCCGCCGGCGTTCCGGCCTGGGCGGGCTACGGCGGTGGACGCCGCGAAGGCCGACCGCGGCGCTGACGGCAAGGGACGAGGCCGTACGCCGTTCCTCTGACGCCGTGGCCCGGGTAGTCGGGCCACGTCATTGCAACCGCCCGCGCACGAAGCTGGTGGCAAGCGTCAGCGTGGCCACGGCAATGACGGCCAGCGGCCACAGGCTGGCCAGGATGTCGCCGGGGGGCATGGCCTTGAGAAAGCTGCCTTCGACGATGACCAGGAAGTGAGTGAGCGGAATCACCTGCGCCAGCCACCGCAGCGCCAGCGGCATATTCTCCACCGGGGTGGCGAAGCCCGACATCAGCACCGCCGGGACGCCAATGGCGAACGCTCCCAGGATGGCCTGTTGCTGCGTCATGCTGACCGCGGAAATCATCAAGCCGATACCCACTACCGACAGGATGAATAGCACCAGGCTGGCGAGAAGCAGCACGGACGAGCCCGTGAACGGAATTCCGAAGCCGAACACGGCGGCGCCGACCATGAACAGGCCGAGCACGGTGCCAATTGCCAGTGCCGGCAGCGACTTGGAGACGATGATTTCGGGCGTCGAAGTGGGCGAGACCAGCAATTGGTCGAAGGTGCCCAGCTCGCGCTCGCGCGCGATCGACAGCGAGGTGATGAGCAGGGAGCTGAACAGCGCCAAGATGCCCGTCAGACCCGGAACGACGAACCAGCGGTAGGTCAGGTTCGGGTTGAACCAGTGGCGCACGACCACGGGCGTCGGTGCCTGCGCGTCGGGCACGACTTCGGCGCCAACGTCGGCCGCGATCGTGGACAGGTAGCTCACCGTGATCTGACCCGAGTTGCTGCGCCGCCCGTCGACCAGCACTTGGGCACGAGCGCTGCCGCCGGCGGCAATCGTGCGCGAGAAGTCTACGGGAATGGCTAGTGCGGCAATCACCTCGCCGTAGTCGATCAGCTCACGCAGCTGGTGCTGGCTGCCCACGTGGCGTACGTGCGCAATGAAGCGTGCGCTATGTAACCGCTGCACCATCTCGTACGACCAACGACCTGAATCCAGGTTGTAGACCGCGACGTCTACGTTGCGCACCTCCAGCGTCGCAGCGAATGCAAAGACCAGAAGCTGGAGGATGGGCGGTACGAACACCACCATGCGGCTGCGCGGGTCGCGCAACACGCTCAGGACTTCCTTCACGAACTGCGCACGCAAGCGGATCGGGTTGAAAGTTGCTGCGAACAGCGCCCTACTCCAGGTTCTTCCGCGTGGCGCGCTTCGCCGCCAGGAAGAACAGGACTCCGGTTGCCGTCATCGCCGCCAAGTCGGGTACGAAGACCGCCCAGATGTCGCCCACGAGGAATACGGTCTTGAGCGTTTCGACGAAGTAGCGTGCCGGAATCAGCCACGTCGCGACCTGGATCACCGCCGGCATCGCTTCGATCTCGTACAGGAACCCGGAGAGCATGAACGCCGGCAGGAAGCCGGTGAAGAGCGCGATCTGCGCAGCCAGGAATTGGTTGCGTGCGAGCGAGGAGATCAGCAGCCCCTGACCCAGCGCGGGCACCATGAAAGCTGCCGAGAGTAGCAGCAGCGCCGCCAGCGAGCCACGTAGCGGCACGTCGAACACACCCACCGCCAGCGCTGCAGCGCCGAGCGTAGACAGCATGCCGAGCCCGAAGTAGGGCAGCAGCTTGCCGATCAGGATCTCGACCACCGACGCCGGGGTCGACAGCACTGCCTCCATCGTGCCGCGCTCCCATTCGCGCGCCACCACCAGGGCGGTGAGCATGGTACCGATGATGGTCATGACGATGGCAATGGCACCGGGAATCAGTGCGCGGCGGCTCTCCAGCTCGGGGTTGAACCAGTAGCGCGGCTCCAGCAGGATGGCTGGTGGCGACGCTGCCGCATCGAGCCCTGCACCCCAGGTCTGCACTACGCCGCGCGCGTAGTTCTCGACGTAGTTGGCCGTGTTGGGGTAGGAGCCGTCGGTAATGATCTGCACCAGCGATTCGTTGTCGCGCCGCGCCAGGCGCTGTTCGAAGTCCTGAGGGATGACGACGTAGCCGCGCAACTCGCCGGAGATCAGTTTGTCCGCCACCTCCCGGCGGTCGTGCGCAAAGTGTGCATCCAGGAATCGTGTACCGGCGAAAGCGGCCGCCAGTTCCTGCGCCGCGACGCCGGGTGACTCCAACACCACGCCGATACGCACATCCTTGGCGTCGAGGGACACCGCGTAGGCAAACAGCAGCAGCAGCACCACCGGCAGCACGAAGGCGATCAGCAGCGTGGAAGGATCGCGCAGTGCCTGGTAGCTCTCCTTGGTGACCAGAGCCAGTAGGCGCCGCCGGTCGAAGCGACGCAGGCCGGCGTCCTGGCCCGACGCGCCGAGCTGACGATTGGCGGCGATGCTGCTCATGCGGCTGCCTCCAGGGCGCGGTCAGCCGATTCGACCAGGTGAATGAACGCGTCCTCCATGGTCGGATCCGGGCGTCCGACGGTGGCGGCGCTGCGCTTGAGCGCATCGGGCGTGTCCAATGCGATCAGGCGCGCGCGCGAGAGCATGGCGACGCGGTCGCAGTATTCGGCCTCGTCCATGAAATGGGTGGTGACCATGATTGTCACGCCCTTGCGCGTCAGGCCGTTGATGTGGGTCCAGAACTCGCGTCGCGTGATCGGGTCGACGCCGGAAGTGGGCTCGTCGAGGAAGAGCACCGGCGGCCGGTGCATCAGCGCGCAGGCCAGCGCCAGGCGCTGCTTGTGCCCGAGCGGCAGCGAGTCGGGAGTGGCCGACAGCCAGTCGCCCAGATCGAAGGTTTCGATCATTTCGGCGATACGCTCGCGTCGCGTGCCCGCATCGAGCTGGTAGACGCCGGCCGAGAACTCCAGGTTCTGACGCACGGACAGCAGGCCGTAGAGCGAGAACTTCTGCGCCATGTAGCCGAGTCGGCTCTTGGCCGCCCCGGTGGCACGGCGCAGATCGTGTCCGACCACCTGCGCCTCGCCCGCGCTCGGCTTGAGCAGCCCGCAGAGCATCTTGAAGGTGGTCGACTTGCCGGCGCCGTTGGGGCCGAGCAGACCGAAGATCTCACCTTTGTGCACTTCGAAGCTGACGTTGTCGGTCGCGGTGAAATCGCCGAAGCGTTTGGTGAGATTACGGCACGAGACCGCGATGTCCGAGCCCAGCTCGACCGGCGGCAGGCGTTCGGCCAGGATCGAAGTGCCCCCGGGACCGCCGCCCAGCAGGTCGATGAAAGCGTCCTCGAAGCGCGCCGGCACTTGGGCCAGCTCCACCTGTGCCTGCTCGGCCAGCGCCTGGACGGGCGCGCGGTCGGCGCCTTCGCGCAGCACCAGACGTACGCCCGCACCCTGGATAACGCCGTCGCTCACGCTCGGCAGGTCGAGCGCCTCGGTGAGGAGCGCGCGCCGCCGTACGCCCACGTTCTCGAGGCGAAAGCTGCGGCCTTTGAGTTGCGCGGTCAGGTCCCCGGGCGGGCCGTCGAACAGCAACCGGCCTTCATTGAGCAGCAGCACGCTTTCGCAGCGCTCGGCCTCGTCGAGGTAGGCGGTGGACCAGACCACGGCTATGCCCTCGTCGGTCAGTGCCTGCACCATGCGCCACAGGTCCTGACGGCTGACCGGATCGACGCCGACACCGGGCTCGTCCAGCAGCAGCACGCGCGGCCGTGCCATGAGCGCGCAGGCCAGACCCAGCTTCTGCTTCATGCCGCCGGACAGCTTGCCCGCCAGCCGCTTCGTGAACGGAGCCAAGCGCGTGAAGTCCAGTAGTTCAGCGAACAGCTCGCTGTTGTGGCGAACGTCCAGCCCTCGCAGCCGCGCATAGAGGTGGATGTTCTCGAGCACCGACAGGTCTTCATAGAGGCCGAAGCGCTGCGGCATGTAGCCGCTGGCGACGTGGATCGCGTCGTTGTCGCGCACGACGTCGAAGCCGGCGAGCGTGACGCGCCCGGCGTCGGGTACCAGCAGGCCGGTAAGCACGCGCATGAGAGTCGTCTTGCCCGCGCCATCGGGCCCGACCAGTCCTGTCAGGCGTCCGTAGCGGATGCGTGCACACAAGGAGCGCAGCGCGTGCACGCTGCCGAAGCGCTTGTCGAGTTGATCGATCTCGACTGCTATCGACGCATCAGCGGTCACCGGGGTCGTGGCTGCGGGGTCGGCGGCGGATGGCATGTCACGATTCCCGGGCCGGCCTGGAGGCCGCGTCCCGTGCATCCACGACGACGGTTACCGGCATGCCCTGACGCAGGCCGGCATCGGCGTTTTCTACGACGATGCGCAGGCGATACACGAGATCGGTCCGCAGATCAGCGGTCTCGACTGTCTTGGGGGTAAATTCGGCGCGGGGCGAAATGTAGCCGACTCGGCCCTGGTAAACCTTGGCGGACGAATCGGAATGCACGCGCACCCGCGTCCCGGGTGCAATGCGTCCCAGATCGACCTCGCCAACGTAAGCGCGCACGTAGACCGGCGCGTCAAGGCTCAAGATGTAGACCGCACTCTGGCTCACGACCATGCTGCCGGGTTCGCGCACACGCCCGATCACGGTGCCGTTACTTGGGGCCATCAGCTCGGTGTCGGCCAACGCCGTTGCCGCCTGCGCACGTTCGGCCAGAGCCGCAGCGAGCCGCGCCTCAGCCGCCGCGATGTCTTCGCGGCGTGAGCCTTCAAGCGCCTGAGACAGTGCCGCCTTGGTCGCCTGCACGTTGGCGGCGGCCTGCTCATGCGCGGCGCGTGCGGCATCCACCACCTGCTGGCTGCTAGTGCCCGACGCCAGTAACTCGACCTGGCGCTCGAAATTGCGTCGCGCCTCGGCGGACGCGGCCAGCGCCGCGTTCAGCGCCTCCCGTGCCTGTGTGATCTCCTGCGGGCGCAGGCCGCTCCGCAGTTTGGCCAGCTCGGCCTGTGCTATCAGCACCGAAGCGTCCGCAGCGGCAAGCGATTCCCGAAACGGCTGGGGATCCAATGCGGCCATCCGCATGCCGGCTTCGACGACATCGCCCTCGTCGAAGGCCATTTGGGTTACGCGGCCGGGTTGTCGAAACGCAAGGTGGACTTCGCGGATATCGACGTTTCCGTACAACCGAAGCGATCCACGATCCGGCTCGGCGCGCTGCGACCAAGTCCAGGTCATGAGACCCATTACGAGCAGCACAACTGCCAGAACCGAAAGGGTGCGGAACGAACCTAGGTGCATTGCCTTCTTCACGGCCTGCTCCCCGTGCGTTGCCTCGTCACCGTCCGGCACTTATGCCGCGGCGATAGATCGCGAACGCGGCCGGTGCGTCGCGCCGGATCTCGCTGACCTTGCCGGCCAACAGCGACTGCATCACCAGGCCCTGGACCGTCCCGATGAACAGCATTGCGGCGGCGTCGACGTCGAGGTCGGCAGCGATCTCGCTTGCGGCCTGGCCGACTGCGAGCAACCGGCGCAGCCGCTCGGTGTACTGCTTCAGGAGCATCTGCACCATCCTCTTGGGCAGAGTCTTGCCGGGGCGCTGTAGCTCGCCAAAGAGCATGCGTGGCACGCCCGGATGTCGCGAGATGAAGTTCAGGTGCGCCATGAACATGGCTTCGAGCGCCGCGAGCGGGGACGCCGCCTCGGTCGCGGCTCGATCGATCAGTGCCAACAGACGTTCGCTGATCCAGGACATCACCGCTTCCAGGATCGCGTCCTTGTTCGGGAAGTGCCGGAACAAGGCCCCCTGGGTCAGGCCCATGCGCTCGGCAATGGCCGTCGTCGTAATGTCAGCGGGATTCTGCTCGCCGGCCAAGTCGATCACGGCTTGGACGGTGGCTGCACGGCGTTCGTCGGCCGGTAGATATTGCATACGTTCCTTTATCGCAGAACCGCCGCGCAAAGCAAGTAATCAATTACTAACTTGACGGAGCGCTGAAGCAGCTTGCAATTCGCTCCGCGTCCCGGGTGAGGTCAGGATGGATTGGCGTGCAGCGAGCCGCGATCACCGGCGGCGTGCACCGATCTAAAGAACGTCGCTACGCCCCGCACCGAAGCGTTATTTCGCCATCGATCGTCGCCTGCGCCGGGCTGCAGCGTTCGGCATCGGGTTGCACCAGCATGCCCACTCGGGAGGCGTGAAATTCTCGCGCGTTTTTCCCGCGTGACCTGGCCCTACTCCACCGAGCTGCTGGCCTCCAAGGTCGCTTGGGTCGACGGCGAAGCCGCCAGCGTCAGACAATAAGGGCCGCTGTAGCTCTGTCGCAGAGGCAGGAAATCCTCCAGCACCATGATCTGGTACTGACCGGTTGCCGGAAGCGCGGTCCGGATCGTATTCGGCAGCCGTCCGGTCGCCGCGCGCAGCAGATAAACTCGGCGGATCATATCGTAGAGCAATATCGTCGCCCGTCTTCCGTTTCCGGCCTGCTCCGGATCGGCATTCAATACGATCGTCACCTGTTCGTTCTTGTTGCCGCGGAAAGCGAAGACATCGACGTCCGGCAGGAATCGGCTCCGGTTGTTTCCGAGGAACGAACAGATCCTCCCGGGCTCCGCCTCTTCACAAGCGTCCCCTACCCCGTTGCCGTCCCGGTCGCTCTGGTCCGGATTGGCTACCAGCCGGCAGTTATCTACGCAGTCCGGCACCCCATCCCAGTCGCCGTCCGTCTCGGGAACACCGCACCCGCACACCCCCGGACCGCTTCCTCCACAAACTCCGCACGCATCCGGCGTCGCCGTACCTCCACAGTTTCCCGTGCAGTCCTTCTGCGCCTCCCCGCAGCAGCCGTGCTCGTTCAGACCCGGACCGTTGCAGACTCCGCACGCATCCGGCGTCGCCGTGCCGCCGCAGGTCCCGGCGCAGTCCTTCTGCGCCTCTCCGCAGCAGCCATGCTCGTTCAGACCCGGACCGTTGCAGACCCCGCACGCATCCGGCGTCGCCGTGCCGCCGCAGGTCCCGGCGCAGTCCTTCTGCGCCTCCCCGCAGCAGCCGTCCTCGTTCAGACCCGGACCGTTGCAGACCCCGCACTCGTCGAATTTCTTATTGCTACCGTAGACCCCGTCGCATCCGGTCACGGAGATGGTCGTGTACGCGTCCATGCGGCGCGGAAATGCCTCGATGTTTCCTGCATGGTCCCGCGCGACGCTGAAAAATCGATATGTCCGACCGTTTATCGCCCCCACGAACAGCGCCGCGGTCTCCGCGGTCCGGTACAACCAGGGATAGTAGTTCGCGCCATCGTCCGGAGAAAAATAGATGTCGTAGCTCGCGATGCCGGAACCGTCGAAATCCCCGCCGCTCCAAGTGACCATGAAATCACGGGTCGTCTGGGTTTCCGGTAGCGGGTCCACGTAGCTATACGGCGCCTGATCGTCGATCGTGTTCTCCCAAACGTTGGTCTCGATCGGATCATTCCGATCGAAGACGATCGACGCCTGGTTCGCCACCTGCGTCGCATCCTCCCTCGGAGCGATCGAAAACGATACCCAGCCCTCACCTTGCGGAGGCAGCACATTCGGCGGCAAGAATCCGCTGCCGGCATCCGCGGGATCGAACGGCACCATACAGTGGAAATCCGCACCGCAGACGCCTGGATCCAGCGCCACGAAGCGCCATCTGGCCACTGGCGGCTCGGTTTTCTCGATCCCTCCGGTCACCTTTACCACTACATCCTCGCCCGGTCTCAGATCCACGTACCGGGTAAAGCTCTGCAGTCCGACGATGCCGAGGAACGTCGCTCTGCCACTCAGACTGAAGGCATCGAATTGCAACGTCCCCGCATCCAGCGAGGGGTCGAGGACATCGCGGATTTCAACTATCTGCGCCGGCGCTCCGGCTGAAGGCAGGTTCTCGAAAGTGATCGTGTAATCGAAGGGCTTGCTGCGATCGACGAAATGCTCCGGACCGTGGCCCAGCGGACCATATTTCGCATTTGGATCCCAGGGTGCGCCCACCCAAACGGGTCTGACCGCCCTACCCTCCGGAAGCGAGCCCGATACCGGCTGCGGCTGCGGGTCCGGATCCGGGTCCGGATCTGGGTCCGGATTCGGGTCCGGGTCCGGGTCCGGCGACGAGGATGCAGCGCCAATTGTGATACTGCGCAAAAATTCATCATGTGCCATCCAGGGCAGAACGGTGAAAAGCACCGACCCGGGCGCAGTCAAAACCCCGGGAAGGACGATATAGGTGTCCTCACTGTATTTGAGTGCAGGGACGACATCCGGGTGCCCGAAGTAGTTGTCCACGTAATACACTGCTCGATCGCCGTGCGGCGACTCGGCCACTGCCGCTGTATGGACGCCCGTTATGTTGGTGACCTGCCGAATACGCCAGCCATCGAACTGCCCCTGCTGCTCAGGAGCATTCATCGCCGCAGCTATCGCGACGACGAAATCCTCCGAGGAATCGACGCACGCCTGACCATTCGAGAGGCGAGTCAGCATATTGTCTTCGGCCGTCCGCTCGATTCCTAGTTGGATGATCAGCTCGATAGCGGCGCGGTCTGATGCCGGCGGCTCGGACGAGGACTGAGCTTCCACGCGAGCGGCCACAAGCCCGAATTCGAGACTGCAAGCCACGAGCAAAACGAGCGATCGGAGAAGGAGTTTGGTCATGGCGTGCCGCCCCTAGTTTTCCTCGTAGTGATTCGTTGGCCAGATCGGATAGAAGCCCTCTGGCCTACTCCCGGCAAACCACGCCTCTATATTGTGCCAGCGCTGCTCCGAACCCCAGTTGATCGTAAAGGTGAGCGGCGCTGAACCGCTTGGAGAGATATCCTTGATATGCAACCTGAATACTTCGTAGGGCGAGTCGCCGATGATCGCCTCGAATTTGCCGGTCGTGCCCGCAGATGACTGGAAATCCGCCAGATCGAAATCGAATTGATACGTGATCGCGGGACCTTTGGGCAGCGCGAGAAACAGAAGACCGGAAGATATGTCGGTATTACCGTCGGCGCCGTATGTCAGGGCATAGGTCGCGATCGAACCCGGACGCACCCGATCCAATCCGGAAACTCCGACCCAGAGGCTGGATGGACGCAGCTCTTCGACGACCAGATCCATTCTTTCCGTTTGCCGGCCCGGATCATCGCCGTCTTCGATCTGCAGACGATAGGTGCTCGGTACCGCATCCACCAGCTCGAACCGAACACGCAGCAGAACCGTCGGCTCACCGAATTCATCCTCGAAGACGGTCCGACCCAACGTCGACAGGTCACCGACTATCTCGTCGAGCCCTTCGCTCCGCAACGAGATTCTCGTGATATTCGACGGCAGTTTGCCGATGATGGACAACCAGAGAAAGCCGTTGTTGCCGACCCGACGAGGCGAGATCCCATCGATCACCATCGGCGGCCCCTCGGCAGCCACCGGCGGCGCCCAAGGCAGCGGACAGAGAAGCGCCAATAGCAACACCGAGAACGACAAAAGGCCGCCGAACAGACGTAATCGATTCTTCATGAAGCCCCCTGCGTCGGAGATGCTGTAACGGGGATCGCTACGGAGCGCCCGGACCGCCAGAGCCGGAACGCCGGCCGCTGCCTAGCCGAGAGCCCTTTGCCCTGTCAAGGAAAATCCCCGGCGTCGACCGCTGCGATTCAGTGTGTGCGACCCGGAGCTCGCGCTGCGAAAGAACGACGGCGACGCGACCCTGGCGGCGGTTGCGGCTACTGCGCCATCACGAGCTCCTGGAGCATCCGCTGCGGCGACTCCGGTTGCGCCTGTCTCCCCTACGACCGGGTGAAAGCCTACGGCCTCGCGCTGGAGGTCGTAGGCGACATCAGCCGGCGCCGGAGGGTCGGGCGCGGAGCGACAGGATGCCCGGCGCCAGCTCGCGGACGGCGGCATCGCTGAGCGCGAACTTTTCGAGGAGCGCAGCGGCAGGGGTGCGATTGACGTCGAAAAGCACTACGCGTTCGTCGCGCACCACGTAGTCGAACTTGCCGTAGTCCATAGCCAGCGCTCGGCGCAGCGCGCGCAGTTCCGGCGGTACGGAGGCTATCTCCTCGACGTAGGTCGCGGCCTCGGCCTTCACCAGCGGCGACGCGGAACCGACCAGCAGGTTCACCTCGCGATCGCCGAGGAAATAATGGTAGCGCACGCAGTAGCCGCCGCGGTGACTTTCGGGGAGGAACTTCTCGACGACGAGGTGCGGGTTGTCGAAGACGGCGGCGGGAACATCCGGGAGCGAGGAGAAGACGGGATAGCGGTCGGGGGGCAGGTAGGCGACGTGGCGCCAGCCGATGCGGCGTCCCAGTCGTCTCGGCAGGCGCGGCACGATGGCGGCAGCGAGCCGCGGCAGCAGCCCGCGGCGGCCGCGTCGGCGGCCGAGCAGCACCTCGGGAATGCCGCCGAAGTTGCGGTCGGTCTTGACGATGACGGGGCCGGCATAGCGATCGCCTCGCGTCCGGAGGTTGCGGCTGATCCGGGATTTCGAGACGTCGAAGACCCCGCGGTTCAGAGCCTGGGGATGGCGATCGATGAAGTCACGATACTGGTCGGGCGTCACGGTCATGTCGAGGTGCGGAACCAACAGGTCGGCTAGGCCGGCCTTTTCGGTGCCGCGGCGCACCTCGACCGCGAACCCCAGATGTCGCCACTCCCGCACGAGCAGCCGCGCTAGATAGGGCGTGGTGAAGAAGCGCTCGTCGTTCTCGTGGAGGAGAACCGAGATCGTCGTCATTTGAGCCGGCGGCGGAGCGCCTGCGGCATGACGCCGAGGAGAGCACAGCCGAAGAGGATCGCCTCGCGGGGCGCCGGACGGCGGGCGAGCGCGCGGAAAAACAGCCGACGGGCCTCGACGAAGCGGCGCTGGTGCAGACACTCCGTCCCTGCCACGGCGAGCATCCAGCCCTCCTGGCGCGTCCGCAGGCCGCGCCGAGCGCGCGGATCGATGCGGCGCCGGATCTCCGGGTTCGAGAATACGGCCTCGACGCTACGGAGACTGTGGTTGACGTCGGTGCCGAGAGTGGCGCTGATGCTGCGCCCATGGAGGCGGCGCTCGAGGACCGCCGGCCAGCCGACGAATACGAACCGGCCCACCGTCGCCATCCGACACCAGAGCTCCCAGTCATGGGCGCGCGCCAGATCCTCGCGCCACGGACCCGCCGCATCGAGGGCGGCGCGCGATACGCAGGCGGCTCCGGTGCTGGCTATGACATTGCCGGCGAGCAGATCCGCGAGCACGTCGCCCGACGGACGCCGTGCGAACAACGGCGGCCCATCGCTCCCCAAGCGCGCACCGCCTTCGTCGATCGTCACGACGTCGCCATAGCTCACGGCGACGTCGGAGCCGGCGGCCGCGAGGAGGCGCGCGAGGCCGCCCGGAACGAAGCGATCGTCGGCGTCCAGGAACACCGCGAACGGCGCTCGCGCGGCGGCGATGCCGGTGTTACGCGCGGCGGCTGCTCCCGGACGCGGCGAGCGCAGCACCAGCGGCCGGGTCGCGTGCCGCGTGGCGACCGCACCCGTATCGTCGCTGCATCGATCGAGGACGACGATGGCCTCGACGCCGGAACCGGCGACGCTGTCGAGCGCTTCGGCGATGGTGGCCGCGGCGTCGCGCACCGGAATGATGACGCTCACGCGGGGAGCGGGCATGGCACTCCCCCGCGGCGCGGGTGGCAACGCTCACGACCCCAAGGACTTGAGCGCCGTCTCCATCTTTTCCGTGAATTCCGCGACGTGCTCCTTCTCCAATATCAGCGGCGGGTAGATCTTCACGATCTCGAGGCGCTGACTCGACGCCACCACGAGCACCCCGAGACTGAACATGAGCCCGAGAAATGCCATCCCCGTAGCCGCGTCGGCGAAATCGAGCGCGAACATCATGCCGGCGCGCCGCACCCCGCGCAGCGCTCCTCGGTAGCGAGCCTGGAGGGTCCGGAGGTCGGCTTCGATCCCGTCCCCTAGCGCCGCCAGCCGCGGCAGCAGCCGTTCCGTCTCTTCGAGAGCCGCCCGGGTGACGCGCGCTCCGACGTTCGACCAGGCATACGAGGAGATCGTCCGGTAGGGCGACTCGGCGAAGAAGTCGAGGCACTCGGGCCGCGTCACTACCGCCGACATCGGAAACACCCCGCCGCTGAACCCCTTCCCGGTGACCAGCATGTCGGGTTCGACGTCCCAGTACTGACAGCCCCAGAGCGTGCCGAGCCGCCCCATGCCGCACACCACCTCGTCGATGATCAGCTTGGCGCCGGTCGCATCGCAGAGCCGCCGCACCTCGGCGAAATACTGCGGCGGCGGTACGGCCATGTCGGCGTCCGTGCGCACCGCCTCGAGCACGACCGCAGCGGTGCGGTCGGAGATCTTGGCTGCAAGATCGCCGGCGTCGCCGTAACGGATCTCGTGGAAGTCCGGTATCAAAGGCTCCGCGAAGTCGCGCATCTCGCCGCGCGCCATCATCGACAACGCAAAGCCGGTGCACCCGTGGTAGGCCTGGTCGGCGTGCAGGATCGCGGTCCGCCGGGTCGAGCCGCGAGCCAGCTTGACGGCGAGATCGATCGCCTCACCGCCGGTCACCACCGGGTGCGTCGTCTCCAGCCGCCCCGGCGTGCACTGCGCCAGCTTCTCCGCCAGGAGCCCCTTGGCCTCGCTGAAGAAGAACAAGCTCCCGAAGTCCTCCTCCGCGAGCCCCGCCTGTGCCGCCTGGACCACTGCCGGATTGCGATGCCCGAGGTTGAACGTACCGCCCATGCACCACATGTCGAGAAAACGCCGGCCCTGGGAGTCTTCGAAATAGACCCCCTCGGCTCGGCCTTCGACGAAGAGGAAACCGAGGTTGGCGATGGCGTCGATGCGTCCGCGGTTGAAGTAGCGGCCGAAGCGTTCGAGGAATTGCTCGGGGGCCAGGCGCGAGGCGGTAGGCGTCATGGCGACCGTCATCGCGCAGCGGACCCTACCCGGTCAAGCTCGATACTCGGCAACCGGGGTCCCGCCCTCCTAGGCCCGCTGCGCCATCGGCCGACGGAGTCAGGACTGCCGCAGCGTCTGCAACATTGCCTCGATCTCATCCAGCTTCTGGCGAATCATGGTGACATCGGACTGCGCCTTGACGTTGATCTGGTAGTCGAGGTCGATCCGCAGCCGGTCCTTCTCGGATTGCCGATTCTGGCTCACCATCACGAAGATCGAGAGAAAGATCGCCTCCAGGCTCACGATCATCGTCAGCAGGCCGAAGGGAAACGGGTCGTAGGCGAATGACGCCGGCAGCAGGCCGACGCTGGCGCCGACGTTGACGGCGATCCAGGTCCCGAACCACGTCAAGTGGAACAGCGTGAACCACTGGCTCGCGGCCACGAAGGCGATGACGTCGCTGACCCGCTGCCAGATCGTCACCCGGCTGGCCGCGAACGCGACGTTGGGGTTCTTCATGGCGCGCAGCGCCTCGGTGCTGCTGCGCTGGCGCTGCCCCATGACGGTGAGGATCTCGATGGCGACGTCGGGGCGCTGGCGCAGGAAGGCGTGGAAGTCGTCGCGCTCGAGGACGTAGACCTCGCTCGGCTCCGCGGCCCGCACCGATGCCGTCCGCGGACCGCCGTCGAGGAGGCTGATCTCGCCGAAGAACCCTCCCGGCCCGAGCGTGTCGAGCGTGACGTGCTCGCCGCGCTCGTTAGCGACGGTGACGATCACCCGACCGCTGTCGACCAGGTACAGGCTGTCGCCTTCATCGCCGCGCCAGAGGATGGTCTGATTGGATTCGACGTGCTGGCGGTGCATTACCGAAAGGAGCGCCATCTGCTCGTCCTCGGCGAGTCCGGCGAAGAGCGGGATGTGCGACAGCGGACCACGCGCCGCCGTGGCGGCGGTCGGCGGCTGTACGGGCTGGTCGAAAGTGCTCACGGCGCGAGAGATGACGCGACCTTCCAGAACGGCGGACGCGGGCGTCCTTCTAGCTGCCGATGGGGGGCGCGCACAACCGGACCTGCCGTGACCGATCAGGATCGCGGCCGGGGCTTCGCATGCATGGGTCGTCCCGCCTCTCGCGGCGCTCCGGAGCCCGGCCCTCGATTCGATCTTCGACCGGGAGGACGCCCGCGCCCTCGCCGCTCCTCTCCGAAAGCCTCCCTGGGCCCGCCGTGCCGCTGCACCTGCTCCATGACGCCGGCACAGGCCGCTTCGAACCTGGTTTCGAGCGCCCGTGTCTCGCTGCTCGACACCAGGGCGATCCGCCGCCACGCCTCCCGAGCATCTTCCACCGTCTTCCTGGCAGCGCGCCACTTCGACTCGTCGGGGCGAATACCCATGGCGTTGCTGGCGAGCGCCGCCCGCAACCGATCCGCGAGCGACGCCGCATCGGATCCGTCCGCGACCGTCGCAGGCTCGGCGCCGGCGAGAAGCCGCTCGATCTTGGCGACGAGCTTCTCGAGCCGCGCCTGGACGGCCGCCGAGTCGAGGTCCGTGCCCGTGAACGCCGCCGGCCACCGCGCGCCGATCGCCGCCAGCGCTGTCCGCCAGCGTTCGCGCAGCGCCTCCATCTCGGCGCTCTCGACGCGGGGCAGGCTCGCGAGCGCCGCCCGCAGCGCTTGCACCTGCGCGGCGAGATCCTCGGGCGCCTCCGCGAGCGCGCCGAGCGCTTCGAGCGTCGCCACCAGCTCGGCATGCTCGGCGACCCGCGCCACCGCGGCGAGCTTGTGGCGGTCGTGGTAGCGGACGAAGAAGGTGTCCGCCGCCGAGCGGAAGCGATTCCAGATCGCTTCGCGTTTCTTGTGGCTGACGGGTCCGATGGTCTTCCAGTCGGCCTGCAGCTTCTTGAGCTCGGAGGCGGTCGCGTCCCAGTCAGTCGATGTCGACAGATGCTCGGCGCGCTCACAGAGAGCTTCCTTGCGCGCGAGGTTCTCCTCCCACTCCTTCTTCAAGGAGCTCAGCGCACCGCGGCGGCCGGCATAGAACGCGCGGCAGGCAGCACGAAAACGTCGTGCCAGCTCGCGGCCGGCCTCGCGTCCCACGGGCCCGGCATCGTCCCAGGCCTTCTGCAGTTCCTGGAACCGCACCCCGGTCTTGGTCCAGTCGGTCGAGCCGGCGAGCATTTCCGCCTGCTCGACGAGCGCCGTCCTGGCGGCGAGGTTCGAGCGACGCTCTTCGCGCAGCTGTGCGAAGTAGACCTCGCAGCGGCTGCGAATGAAGTCGGTAGCGGCCCTGAAGCGATCCCAGAGCCGACGGCCGACGTGCTGCGGCACGGCGGCCGCCTCGTGCCACCGCTGGTGGAGCTCGCGAAGGGCATTGGCCGTCGCCGCCAGATCGCTCTCCACCCCCGCTTCCTTTTCCGCCTCGAGCGACGCAACGATGGCTTCCGCCATCGCGATGAGCTCCTCTTGCTGCTGGACGTTGGCGAATCGACGCCAATCGTCCATCTCGCGCAGCTCTTTCACGCGCTGCGCCAGTTGCCCCTGAACCGAGCGCAGGGTCGCCACGACCTCGCGTGCTTCCTTCATCGTCTCCGCATCGACGCCTTTGAGCGCCTCCGCCAGGTCACGCAGCAGGCGCTCCCCCTCCCGCAAGGTGATGGTCTCCGCAGCGGCGGTGCGCTCAGCGCGCGCTGCCAACCGCGCCAGCGCCTGCATCCGCTCCTGTCTGGCCTTGGCTGCCGCTTCGCGCGCCGCCGTCTCGTGCGCCGCGAATACCCGCGCCACGGCTTCGAGGCGATCGACGAGGTCGGCCACCGGCCGCGACGCATCGTCGAGGGCACTCACGAGGGTCCGCGCGTCCCGCGACAGGACCCGCCATCGCGCCGCCGCGGCGCTCCCCATCTCGGCGGCGAGCGCTTCCGCCTCGACGACCATGCCGTCGAGAGTGTCGCGAGCCGCACCGAGTGCGGCGGCGCGCTCACAGCGCTCGCGGCAGGCGGCCGCAGCCGCCGCGAAGCGCGCCGTCAGCGCCGCAACTTCGTCCTCGTACTCGACGAGCGGTGGCAGCGCAGCCCACTCGGCTTCGAGGGATGCCAGCTGCCCGCGGAAGTCGCTGCCAGCGATCGTCTCGACGCGCCGGCACAGGGCGTCGCGACTCGCCAGCGCTTCGTCGCGGCGGCGTGTCGCCGCACGGGCGATCTCGAGCTCTTGGCTACGTTGCGAGATCCGCGCCCGCGCCGCGTCGGCGGCGGCGGCGAAGCGGCGCGCGACGGCCGCATCCATATCCCCCAACGTCTCCCAAGCCGCAGCGAGGCGCGCGAGCTCGGCTCCGGCGCGGTCGGGATCTGTCGCCTGCGCCAGACCCTCGACGGCGGCGCACAGCAGGGCCTCCTGCCTCTCCCGCACCGCCGCAGCGGCGCGCCGCGCGTCCTCCGCGTCCGCGATCGCCTGCAGCATCGCCTTGGCGCGCCGGGCCACGACTCTCTGCTGTGCGCGCGCCGCGATGGTTTCGAGCAACGCCACGTCCGGGTCCGCTGCAGATCCCGCATGCACGACCCGATCGAAAGCGGCGAGCGCGACCTCGCGATGATCGCTGTTCAGCACGGTCGAGAGCAGCTCGTCGGACGAGTTCAGCCGGGCTGCGGCAGCCTGCGCCGTACTCTCCATCTTCGCATGTCGAGCGACGCCGCCGAGGGCACGCTCGTCGCTCAACTTGGCGAGCGCCGCTTCGCGAACGGCGTCGGCCGCGGCGCTCTTCGCAACCGTCGAGAGGCGCCGCACGTCCGCGAGGAAGCTCGCCGCCGCTACCGCCGCCGCCGGCGGCGCGTCGAGGGCGAGCGCGAGCAACCGATCCGCGGCGGCGTCGCGAACGCCGAGATCAGCGTCGACGGCGATCACGCGACCGAGAACCGCCGGATCGCCGACCTTGGCGATCGCCGCCTGCCGCACCCCCGCGTCGAGGTCGCGCTCCGCCAGGGTCGCGAGCTCTTCCGGATCGTCGAGCTCGGCGACCGCTTGCAGGCGGACGGCGGAATCGGAGTGTTTCCAGCGCGGTTGCGGCTTGAGTTTGTCGAGAATGCTCATGGGCGACGTGAATCCCTCGAGGCGAACACGGATCTCCTTACGTGGCGTGACCGACGTCCTATTTCAAGAGCGCGCGCAGCCAGCGCAACGCGGGGCGATGATCTTCTCCGACCAGGATGCCGCGCATGCCGAGACGCTCGGCGGCGACGACGTTTCCCGGGAAGTCGTCGAGAAAAACGGCGTCCTTTGGCGCCAGGCCGCCGAGGCGCTCGAGGGCGATGCGGAAGATGCGCGGATCCGGTTTGCGGACGCCGACGTGCGCGGAGTCGACGACGGCGTCGAAGAGCTCGCCGACGGGAAGCATGGCGCGCCATCCGTCGCCGAACTCGCGCACGTTGTTGGTGACGATCGCGGTCCGGACGCCGCCGGCGCGCACTTCGCGCGCGAGCGCGATCACATCCTCGCGAACGGTCGTGTCGCGCAGCGAGCCGAGCGCCTCGAAGAGGTCGACGCGATGCTCGGGCGCACCGAGCTCCATGATTGCCCGGCGCGCCTCGAGTAGCGACACCTCGCCGCGCTCCAGACGGTGCCACGGATGATCGGTATCCCGGTCGTAGGGCCCGAAGATCAGCTCCAGGGCGCGGCCGGGGTCGAGACCGAGGCGGGCGCCGAACGCGCGCACGGCCGCGAACGGCGACTCCATGAAGACGCCGCCGAAGTCGAAAAGGACCGCTCGGACCGAAGGCATGGCGCGCCATCCTCGCGGTTTCATCGCTCCGGCTCAAGCACCCGCCGTTCGGCGAGCCCGGCGCGCCTCCGATCGCGCCCGCCGGCGCGGCGGAGCGCATCGACTCCCGCGGCGCTTGCCCTTATCGGAGGATCGCGCCACATATGCGGCCCCCGAACCGGCCCGCGCCCGTGGCGCGGACGAAAGATAGGGAGCCCCCGTGCGCAGTGGACGCCGCACCCGACCTAGAGCCGCTTGCCGCATCCGCCTAGCGCTTCTCGCCGCAGCTCTGCTGTCCGCGGCGTCGGCAACAGCCCGTGACCTCGGCGACATCCTCGTCGAGAAAGGGCTGATCACCCCCGAGGAGCTTCGCGAGGCGCGCGAGGAGGAGCACCGCGGACACGCAGCCGACGAATCGCAGCTCGCGGCGCTGAAGGCCAAGCTGCCGGCATGGATCGACATGTTCACGCCGTTCGGCGACATCCGTTTGCGCAACGAGGGCTTCTACCAAGACGACAAGACCGCGCGGTCCCGATTCCGCGCCCGCGCTCGCATCGGCGTGACGGTGGCGGCGAGCAACGAGCTCGCGGGTACGGTGCGGCTGGCGACGGGAAACGCCGACGACCCGATCTCCACCAATCAGACGCTCGGCGACGTCTTCTCGCGCCGCGGCGTCAATCTCGATTGGGCCTACCTCACCCTCACCCCCGGCGAGACGGTCGGCCTCACGCCCGGCTGGCTGACCGTCACGGCCGGCAAGTTCGGCGTCGGCGCCTATAGGCCCTCCGAGCTCGTATGGGACGACGATATCGCTCCCGAAGGCGCTACCGAGACGGTGCGGCTGGTCGAGAAGCGGACGGGATTCGTACGCAGAGTCACTCTGAGCGCCTTCCAATGGATCGTCGACGAGGTCGCCGACGGCGCCGATCCATGGATCCCGGGAGGACAGCTGGTGGTCGAAACCGCGCTCCCTCCTTGGGCGACCTGGACGTTCGCGCTCGCCGATTTCTACTTCGACGGCATCGATACCGTGGCCCGCCGGTCCCTCGATCCCTACTACGACCCGCCCGCCGACACGAAAGCGAACCCGCACTACAACAGCCAGCTTGCCAACAGCAACGCCGTCGAAAGAGACGCGAGCGGCAGGATCGTAGGCTATCGATCCGGATTCAACGTGCTCGACGTCGGAACCGCGCTCGATGCCGCGGATCCCTTCGGCCTCGGGATACCGGCCGGCATCTTCGCCGAGCTCGCGTACAATACCGAGGCCAGCGATCGCAACCTGGGCTTCTACCTCGGCGCCGGTATCGGCAGGGCCCGCAAGGACTGGTATCGCAACGTACTCCTGGACCCTGGCGACTGGGCCGTGTCGTACACCTGTGCGCGCGTCGAGCAGGATGCCGTGCTCTCCATCTTCTCGTTCAGCGACATCAACGAGTTCTCGTCCCGCCCCGCGCAGCCCGACGGAGCGCGACCGACGCAGAAAGGCGCCACCAACCTCCTCGTCCACATCGTGCGGCTCGACTACGCGCCGCTGCCGCACCTGCAGCTGACCGCGAAGGCATATGTCGAAAACGTACTCGATCGCAGCGTCGCCAACGTGCCCCTGACGCAGAACCGCACCCTGCTGCGCACGCAGCTCGACGCCATGTTCCGTTTCTGACCATGGCGCTGCTCGCGCGCACGATCGCCGTCGTCGCCGCCTTCGGCCTCGCCACGGTTACGGTCCGCGCCCGGGCTGACGATCCGGCCTCCCGGCGCACGCTCACGGTCTCGGCTGCGGCCTCGCTCACCGCTGCCTTCCGCGACCTCGCCGCCGATTTCGAGCGCATGCATCCCGCAGTGCGCGTCCAGCTCGACTTCGGCGCCTCCTCCACGCTCGCGCAGCGGATCCTCGCGGGCGCGTCGGCCGACGTCTTCGCCGCCGCCGACGAGGCCACCATGGCGACGCTCGTCGCCCGCGGCGCCGCCGCCGGGACGCCTCGCATCTTCGCGCGCAACCGCCTACAGATCGTCGTCGCCGCCGGCAACCCGAAGCACGTCACCGCTCTCGCGGACCTCGCCCGCACCGACCTCGTGGTCGCGCTCTGCGGGGCGTCCGCACCGTGCGGGCGGTACGCTGCCGAGGCGTTCCGGAACGCGGGCATCGACCCTCCGCCCGCGAGCCGCGAGCTCGACGTCAAGGGCGTCGTCACCAAGGTCGCCATGGGCGAAGCGGACGCCGGCCTCGTGTACGTCACCGACGTCCGCGCCGCGGGGGCAAAGGTGGCGGGCATCGACGTTCCGGAAGCGACGAACGTGGTGGTCCGCTATCCGATCGTCGTCCTCAGGGACGCCGCCGATCCGGCCGATGCGACCGCATTCGTGACGCACGTATCCTCCTCGGATGGAGCCCGCGTGCTCGCACGCTTCGGCTTCCTGGCGCCCGCCGACCCGTCGCCGGCCGGCCGATAGGCACCGATCGCGGCCGCATGCCGCGTCCCCGCGACCCACGATCCGTTTGCTCCCCGATTCCGGAGGCGCTAGGCAGCGTCCCCATCATGGGAAACGAACGCTGGGACTGCATCGTCGTCGGATCCGGGCTCGGCGGTCTCGCCTGCGCGGCCTATCTTGCCGCCGCGGGCCGCCGTACGCTCGTGCTCGAGTCGCACTACGTCGCCGGCGGCAACTCGCAGGTGTTCCGCCGCCGCGTGGCGCAGCACGACTTCGAGTTCGACGTCGGCATCCACTACATCGGCGAGTGCGGACCCGAGGGCAAGATCACGCGCATACTCCGCGGAGTCGGGATCGCCGACCGCGTCCGCTTCCGCGAGCTCGACCCCGACGGCTACACGACGCTAGTCTTTCCCGACTTCACCTTCCGCATCCCCACCGGGTGGGAGCGCTACCGCGAGCGGCTGCTGGCGACGTTCCCGGCCGAGGCGAGTGCGCTCGCGGCGGTGCTCGACATCATGCAGGAGGTGGCGGCCGGCGCCGGCCGCCTGCGCGCGGGCGAGATCGACGAGCTCACCCTGTTCGCCGAGTGTCCGGCCTTCCTCGCGTGGGGCCTCCGCCCCGTAACCGAGCTCTTCGCGCATCACGGCCTCTCGCTGCGCGCGTCCGCCGTACTCCTCGGCGAGAGCGGCGACTACGGCGTGCGCCCCTCCAAGACGCCGGTCGTGCTGCAATCGGGCCTCACCGACCACTACATGCGCGGCGCCTTCTACCCCGAGGGCGGCGGCCAGGTGCTCGCCGCCCGGCTCGTCGAGGCGATAGAAGCGTACGGCGGCGAGGTGCGCACGCAGGCTCCGGTCCAGCGCATCCGCTGCGATGCCGCGGGCCGCGTCGCCGGGGTCACGGTCGGCGGCAAGCCCGGCCGGCCGACTGCGGAGATCGACGCCCCGGTCGTGGTGTCGAACGCCGACCTCAAGCGCACGTGCCTGGAGCTCGTCGGTCGCGAGCGCTGGAGCAAGGAGACGCTGGAGCGCGTCGAGCGCTTCCGCATGTCGCTGCCGCTATTCTGTTGCTACCTCGTGCTCGATGCGGACCGGGTCACCGGGCAGCCGAACACCAACTACTTCCTCTGGGGCAGCCACGACATCGAGAGCATCTACGCCGAGCTCGAGGATGGCCGCCTTCCCGACGCGGACTTCGCGTACGTCACGGTCGCTTCGCGCAAGGATCCGACGAACACCCGGATGGCGCCCGCCGGCTGGACCAATCTCCAGATCATGACCCTGGCGCCCCGTGAGTACGCACTCTGGCACGCCACCGAGGGCCCCGCGACCGCCGGCAACGCCTACCATCGCGACCGCGGGTATCGCGATGCGAAGGCCGTGCTCATGGAGCGCTTGATCCACGCCGCCGAGCGAGTGCTCCCCGGGATCGGCTCCGAGATCTACTGGAAGGAGGCGGCGTCGCCGCTCACGCAGGAGCGCTTCACGCGCTCGACCGGCGGTACCAGCTACGGCATCGAGTTCGCGATCGACCAGATGGGCCCGATGCGGCTCGGACCGCAGACCGAGATCGAGGGACTCTTCCTGACCGGCGCGAGCACCCCTTCGGGACACGGCATCGGCTCGGTCCTGCGAGGCGGCGTCGCTACGGCGGGAGCGGTGCTCGGAAGGAATCTCCTCGCCGCCGCTTGGAAGGGCGAGGTCATGGGCGACCCGAGCCGGCTGCCCGCCGCCGACCGGCTCGAGGACGCGTGGCAGGCCTGCCGCGGCCGGGCACGCCGCGGCCTCGCGGCGGAGCGCCTCTAGGGCTAACGATCAGCGAGTGTCCGCCGTCACATGCATGCAGATGGCCACAACAACCGCATCCGGAGGCGCGCCATCTGCCTCACAGGTCGCTAGCGTCTCGAACGGCCGTCTGACGCGAGAGGCACCATGAAAACCGAGATCTGCAACCGCCTGGAAATCGAATTTCCGATCTTCGCCTTCAGCCACTGTCGCGACGTAGTCGCGGCGGTCAGCAACGCCGGCGGCTTCGGCGTGCTCGGCGCGGTCGGCTTCTCCGCCGAGCAGCTGCGGGTCGAACTCGACTGGCTCGACGAGCACGTCGGCGGCGGCTACGGCGTCGACATCGTCATCCCCGGGAAGTACGTCGGCATGGGCGAGACCGATGTCGAGAAGCTGCAGGCGATGCTCGCCGCGCAGATCCCTGCCGAGCACCGCGCCTTCGCCAAGAAACTCTTGGCCGACCACGGCGTGCCCGAGCTCCCCGCCGACGAGAAACCCCGCGAGCTCCTCGGCTGGACCGAGGCGACCGCCGGCCTCCAGGTGGCGGTCGCCCTCGAGCATCCCAAGGTGAAAGCCATCGCCAACGCCCTCGGCACGCCTCCGGCCGAGGTGATCACGGAGATCCAGGAGACCGGCCGTCTGGTCGGCGCCCTCTGCGGCAGCGCCAAGCAAGCTCTCGCCCACAAGGCGGCGGGAGTCGACTTCATCATCGCCCAGGGTACCGAGGGCGGCGGCCACACCGGCGAGATCGGCAGCATCGTGCTCTGGCCCGAGGTCATCGAAGCCGCGGCGCCGATCCCCGTGCTCGCCGCGGGCGGTATCGGCACTGGCCGGCAGATGGCGGCGGCGATGGCGCTCGGCGCCCAGGGCGTGTGGACCGGCTCGATCTGGCTCACCGTCACCGAGGCCGACACGCCGCCGGCGCAGAAGGAGAGCTTCTTGCGAGCGACGAGCAAGGACACCGTCCGCTCGCGGTCGTGGACGGGGAAACCCTGTCGCATGCTGCGCAACGACTGGACCGAAGCCTGGGAGAAGCCGGAGAACCCGAAACCGCTCGGCATGCCGCTCCAGTTCATGGTGACGGCGGAGGCCGTGACCCGCGGCCACCACTACGCCGCCAAGGCGCAGGCGGTCGGGTTCAATCCCGTCGGCCAGATCGTCGGCCGCATGAACGAGATCCGCTCCGTGCGCCACGTGATCCAGGACATGGTGCAAGATTACATCGCGGCCACCGAACGCTTGCAGGGGCTGCTGCCGGGCGCCTGAGGCACCGGCGCTCCGGCGCGCGATCGTCGCCGCAGCTCGGAGGCCATCCGCTCGCGGGGAGCCCGCAAGACGGCGCCGCTCCGCTCAGAGCTGCATCTGGCGCGCGGCGAGGTCGCGCATGATCTCTTCGCTACCGCCGCCGATCGCGTTGACGCGCACCTCGCGGTAGATGCGCTCGACCTTGTTACCGCGGAGATACCCGGCGCCGCCGAGCACCTGCATGGCCTCGCGGGCGCAGAACTCCATGGTCAGCGTCGCCTGGACTTTGAGGAGCGCCAGGTCCGCAACCGGAGTCTCGCCCTGCTGCACGCGCCAGGCGCAGTTCTCCAGATAGGCCTGGGTCGCGTTCACCTGGCGCAGCATCTCCGCAAGCTTGTGGCGGATGACTTGATGGTCGGCGAGCCGCTTGCCGAAGGTGCGCCGCTCCCGAGCGTAGCGTGCCGCCTCGACGAGACAGGTGCGCGCGTAGGCGGTCGCGCTCGCCGCCATCCCGAGGCGCTCGCCGTTGAAGTTCAGCATGATGCCGAAGAAGCCCTGGTTCTCGGCGCCGATCAGGTTCGCTGCCGGCACCCGCACGTCGTCGAAGTAGAGCGCCGCCGTGTCAGAGGCCCACCAGCCCATCTTCTCGAGACGGGTGCGAGACACGCCGGGGCGGTCGAGCTCGATGAGCAGCAGCGAGATGCCGCCGTAGCCGGGGTCGCCGGTGCGGACCGCAGCCGTCACGTAGTCGGCGCGCAGGCCGCCGGTGATGAACATCTTGCTGCCGCGGACGACGTAGACGTCGCCCTCGCGTACCGCCCGCGTCTGGATGTTGG
The DNA here is from genome assembly GCA_002050235.1 of Polyangiaceae bacterium UTPRO1. Lineage (GTDB taxonomy): Bacteria > Desulfobacterota > Binatia > UTPRO1 > UTPRO1 > UTPRO1. The sequence continues at coordinate 129,791 of MWST01000035.1, forward strand.
CCACGTCGCTGCCGGCGTCGGGCTCGGTTATGCCGAGGCAGATGTGCCGCTCGCCGGCGAGGACGGGCGGCGCGATGCGGTTCTTCATCTCCTCGGAGCCGAGTGCCAGCACCGGCGGGAGGCCGATCGCGTGCACCAGCAAGGACGCGAAGATGCCGCCCGCTCCGACCTGCGCCGTCTCCTCGGCCGTGACGATGTGGTGGAAGCGATCGATCCCCGCCGACGTGCCGCCGTATTGCTCGGGATAGCCGAGGCCCAGGAGACCGACCTCCGCCGCCTTCCGGTACAGCTCGAGCGGGATCTCGCCCGCTGCTTCCCAGACATCGACGAAGGGAGCCACCTCCTTGGCGACCCAGCGCCGCAGCGTGTCGCGCCATTCGCGATGGTTGTCGTTGTAGAAAGGCGACGTCGGCTTCGTCGAATCGAAATCCAGGGCGGCAGCGGACGGCATGGTCATCCTCCCGTAACGATGTGGCCGAGTGCGGCCCGGCCGCACCCCTTACAGGAGCCGCAGCAGCGACGCGAACCGCAAAGACCCTGGAGCCGGCATGGCCGACCGCCGCCCGACAGGCACGCGTCCCGGCGGCACCAGTCAAGCCGCCGGCGCGGTGATTCGGATCAGGTAGTCGAAAGCGGCGAGCGCCGCCTTGGCGCCGTCGCCGGCGGCGATGACGATCTGCTTGTAGGGCGAAGTGGTAGCGTCGCCGGCGGCGAAAACGCCCGGGGTGCTCGTGCGACCGTGATCGTCGACGATGATCTCGCCCGTCGGTGCGAGCTCGATTGCCCCGCGCAGCCAGTCGGTGTTCGGCAGGAGCCCGATCTGGACGAATACCCCGGCGACGGCGAGATCGTGGAGAGCTCCCGTCGTGCGCTCTTCCCAGCGCAGGCCGGTCACCCGCGCGCCGTCGCCGACGACCTCGGTAGTGCGCGCGCCGAGTACGACCTCGACGTTCGCGAAGCTCCGGAGCTTGCGCTGCAGGACGTCATCCGCCTTGAGCGCGTCCATGAACTCGAGGAGCGTTACGTGTTCGACCACCCCGGCGAGATCGATCGCCGCCTCGACGCCGGAGTTGCCGCCGCCGATGACGGCGACCCGCTTCCCCTTGAAGAGCGGGCCGTCGCAGTGCGGACAGTAGGTGACGCCGCGCGTCCGGTACTCGGCCTCGCCCGGAACGTTCATGTCGCGCCAGCGGGCGCCGGTCGCGAGCACGATGCTGCGCGCCGCGAGGCGCGCGCCGCTCGCCAGCTCGACGACGATCGGGTCGCCGGGCACGAGCTTCACGGCGCGCTCGAGCTTCATGACGTCGACGGCGTAGGCGGCGACGTGGGCCTCGAGCGCAGCGGCGAGCTTCGGGCCCTCGGTCTCCTGTACGGAGATGAAGTTCTCGATGGCGTTCGTGTCGAGCACCTGGCCCCCGAAGCGCTCGGTTACTATACCGGTGCGAAACCCCTTGCGTGCCGCGTAGATGGCGGCCGCCGCACCCGCCGGCCCGCCGCCGACGATCAGGACGTCGAAGACCGGTTTGCGGTCGAGCGCCCGAGCGCGCCGGTCGGCGGCGCCGGCGTCGAGCTTCGCGAGCAGCTCCTCGATCTCCATGCGGCCCTGACCGAGGAGCGCTCCGTTCAGGTACACGGTCGGCACGGCCAGCACCTGCCGCTCGGCCACCTCCTCCGGGAACGCCGCTCCGTCGATCGCGACGTGAGTGACGTCGGGATTGCGCGCCGCCATCAGGTTCAGCGCCTGCACGACGTCGGGACAGTTCTGACACGACTGCGAGAAGTAGGTCTCGAAGTGGAGCGGTCCGGAGAGGGCCTCCACCTGCCTCAGCACCTCCTCGTCGACCTTCGGCGGGTGGCCGCCGACGTGCAGCATGGCCAGTACCAGCGAGGTGAACTCGTGTCCGAGCGGCAGCCCGGCGAAGCGCACGCGCGGTGCTTCGCCGGGAAGGTGGATCGCGAACGAGGGCCGGCGCATGCCGGCGCCCCCGTCCGCGTCCTCCGCCACCCGCACCATGCTCGACGCCGCGGCGAGATCGGCGAGCAACGAGCGCATCTCCGCCGCCGCGGGTCCGTCGTCGAGCGCCGCGGTGACCGCGATCGGCCGCTGCAGGTACTCGAGATAGCGTCCCAGCGACGCCTTCAGTTCGTCGTCGAGCATGCGGATAGGATCCCCTTCAGATCTTGCCGACGAGCTCCAGCGACGGCTTCAGCGTCTTCTGGCCTTCCTGCCACTTGGCCGGACACACCTCTCCCGGATGCGTGGCCACGTACTGCGCGGCCTTCACCTTGCGCAGCAGCTCGGCGGCGTCGCGGCCGATGCCGTTGTCGTGGATCTCGCAGAGCTTGATCTTGCCTTCGGGGTCGACGACGAAGCTGCCGCGCAGCGCCAGGCCGGCTTCCTCGATCAGGACGTCGAAGTTGCGGGCCAGCGTGGCCGTGGGATCGCCGACCAGCGGATAGCGGACTTTCTTGATCGCCGGCGAGGTGTCGTGCCAGGCCTTGTGCGCGAAGTGCGTGTCCGTCGACACGCCGTACACCTCGACGCCGAGCTTCTTGAACTCGTCGTAGTGATCGGCGAGATCCTCGAGCTCGGTCGGACAGACGAAGGTGAAATCGGCGGGATAGAAGACGAAGACGCTCCACTTGCCGCGGATCGACGCGTCGGACACCGTGACGAACTTGCCGTCGTGGAACGCCTCGGCTTTGAACGGCTTGATGGTCGTGTTGATCAATGACATCTCGATTCCTCCTCCTGGTTGGTGGTTCACTGCCGGAGCTCCCCGGCGCCGTTCCTGTCTGCACCCGGAATCGGCATTAGTCCAATCGAACGTTTTGAACGTCCGATCATTTTCAGTTGTCGTCGCAAGGTATCTGCAACGACCTTTGCCGCGTGCCGTCATGCCAGGGCGAGCGGAGCGTGCAGACGACACGGTCGTCGGGAAGATGAGACAACCGCTCTTGCGCCAGCGGCGGTCGCAAGAGGATGTGAACGTACGGCAGGATGTGGCCCACGAGCTCCGCGGCTCCGGCGGATGGCCGCCGGCCGCAGCAGCTCGGGCAGAGGCGCCGACGCTGGCAGGAGAACGACACGAGCGTTTTGGCGCGGCCGCCCGCGCACTGAAACCGCGCGTCGTCGGAATCCTGCGTGCCGTCGAGCACCCGCACGACGCGCACGCCGACACCTACTTTTTCCGCAATCCTGCATGAAACGGCCCCGCGAAGGCGAAACCGTTTTCATGTCAGCGCAAGGACCCTCACCTGTTCTCTATGCTCGGGTGGTAGCGTTTGACACGACGTAGGGTGTTGCGGTCGGTGTGGTTCATTTCCTTACCGCCGAGCGCCGCGAGTTTCAGTACCAGGGTTTGCGTGTAATTGAATGTGCCGTCGTCACTGAGCGTGAAGGTGCCCTCGAAGCCCCGCAGTTCGGCCCGCTCGGAAAGGTACTTGTTCTGCAGGATGCCGAAATTCGGGTCACCGGGCGTTGCCTTGAAGCGGAGACTCGTGTCGCGCGGCTTGGCGGTGCCGCCGGCCAGGATGGCAATGCCGCGTCCGAAGACGACATTCCGGATGATCGTGCCGGTCGCTTTCTCCCAGAGCAGGTAACCGATCTCATCGTGGAATGGCTCCATGGCCTCTTCGCCGTGCCGCCACGCCTGGTTCTCGTACTTCAAGCCCTCGAGTTCCTGCTTACCGTTTTCCTGCTTCGGGATCGGATGGAAGCGGAAACGTTCAAAGTAGCTCGTCTCCGACGTCTCGCCGTCCCGGTTGTGAAAGGAAACGTCGACACCCACGTCGCCTTCCCATTCGCCGACGAGCCATGTGAGTGGACCCAGCCGTTGCGGACCAAGAATTTTCGTCATGTCCATACTCCTTTGCACCGCTTGATGGTCGTGTAGATCAATGACATCTCGATTCCTCCTCCTGGTTGACGGTTCACGGCCGGAGCTCCCCGGCGCCGTTCCTGTCTGCACCCGGAATCGGCATTAGTCCAATCGAACGTTTTGAATGTCCGATCATTTCCGGTTATCGTCGGTCGGTGGCCGATCTCGGACAGATCACCCTCACGCAGATGCGCTACGCCGTCGCCGTCGAGACCACCGGCAACTTCCGCGAAGCCGCCGCCCGCTGCCACGTGTCGCAGTCGGGCCTCAGCATGCAGCTCCGCAAGCTCGAGGAGCTGCTCGGAGTAGTGCTCTTCGACCGCAGCAAGAAGCCGCTGCTCGTAACCGCCGACGGGGCAGCGGCGCTCGCCCAGATGCGTGCGGTCCTGCGCGAAACCGAACGGCTCGGGCAGGTCGTGGTCGAGGGCGAGGAGCCCGCCGGGCCTTTCCGCCTGGGCGTCATCCCGACCCTCTCGCCGACCGTCCTGCCCTTGTTCCTCGGACGCTTCGCCGCCGCGCACCCGCGGGTCGAGCTGGTCGTCGAGGAGCTCAAGACCGAGGAGATCATCGCCCGCCTCCGCGCCGACACCCTCGATGCCGGCCTCGCGGCGACCCCACTCAGGGTGGCGGGCCTGCGCGAGGAGCCCCTCGGCCGCGAGCGCATGCTCGCCTACCTGCCGCCCGGCGACCCGCTGCTACGCAGACGGACGGTCACGCAGGCCGCGCTCCGGACCCGCGACCTCTGGATCATGGCGGAAGGGCACTGTTTCCGAAGCCAGGTACTCTCGTACTGCGGCAGCGAGCCGCACCCGCACCCATCCGGCATCCAGTTCGAAAGCGGCAGCTTCGAAACCCTCGTGCGGCTCGTCGATGAAGGCCTCGGCGCCACGGTGCTCCCCGAGCTGGTCGTCGACGGCCTCCCGGCGGCGCGGCGCCGGCGGCAGGTCCGGCCTCTCGTTGCCCCGACCCCGGTGCGCGAGATCGGGCTGGTGACCGCCCGGAGCCACCTGCGGCGCCGAGTCACCGACGCGCTCGCAGCCGAGATCCGCCGCGGGCTCGGGCAGGCGCTCGCACCCGCCGCGCGTAGCGGCCTCGTACTCGATCCGCTGGCCGCCTCCGACGCCTGAGCCGCGATCTCGCCGCCCCGCGCCTCGGGATCGACCACTGCGCCCGCAAGCGGGCGCGACGACGGTCGGAAAGCCTTTCGTCGACAAGCTCGGCGCGTCCGTGGATCGACCACTGCGCCCGCAAGCGGGCGCGACGACGGTCGGAAAGCCTTTCGTCGACAAGCTCGGCGCGTCCGTGGATCGGCCACTGCGCCCGCAAGCGGGCGCGACGACGGCGCCGCCGGCCGTCGCCTCGCAGCCGCGAGCGCTGCGCCGGCGCCCACGCACGGCGTCACCCGCGCGGCCGCAGCGGCCGCATGAAGAAGCCCTCGATCTCGGTGCGCGCGGCATGGACGTCGCTGCGCCCGAGCTCTACGAGCCGGCTGCAGAAAGTGGTGTCGAAGAGCAGGTAGCTCGCGAGATCGCGCGTCGCTTCGTCGCTCCCGAGGCCGCGGAGCAGGTAGCGAACGACTATCGGAATGTGGTCGGCGAGCTCGCCGGCGATGGCGCCGATGGACACCGAGGGCTTGATCGACAGCACCTCGATCTCGCGGAAATCGTCTGGGGTCTTGCCGCCGCCCCAACGGATGACGCTCGTGTTCACACGGGCACTGTGTTCGATGTCCGACTCGATGGCGTCGAGGAGCACGGCATCGAGCAGTACGCCCGCCACCTGGGCGATGGTGGGCGCAGGCCGCCGGTGGCCGTCGTCGACTGACGGCGCCGACACGCCGCGGACGCCGATCGCGATTATGCGATCGGCGCCGAGCTGGATGGCAGGGGCGAGCGGCGCCGTATTGCGAATGCAGCCGTCGGCGAAATGGCGGCTACCGAGCTCGACGGAGGGAAAGAAGATCGGAATCGCACTCGATGCCATGAAATGCTCGACGCCGAGCTCCGCGCGCTCGATGCTCCAGCGCGTACGGCTCCACAGGCTCAAGTCCGGTGCCGCCTCGACGAAGAGAACGCCGCTGCCGCTGTAGAGATCGGTAGCGGCGACCGCCACGCCGCGCAGCACCCCGGCTGCGAGGTTGGCGGCGATCCGGCCGGCCTGGAACTCGTTGCCGATCAAGCGGCGGAGCGGCGTGGTGTCGAGAAGAGCCTTGCCGGTCACGTTCCCCACCAGGCCGCCGAAGGTGAGGTCGCGCACCCAGCGGAGCCCGATCGAGCCGAGAGAGGCGACGTCGGTACGAAAGACGCGGTCGGCGGTGAGGCCGCGCCACACCGTAGCCAGCCGCTCGATCCCCGCAGCGCAGCTATCCGCCGTCGCGGCGAGGAGTCCGACGTTGATCGCGCCCGCGCTCGAGCCCACGAAGAGGCCGATGTTCGAGTGCTGCGGCGCGATGCATCCGATCTCGACGAGACCGAGGAGGACTCCGGCCTGGTAAGCTCCCCGGGCGCCGCCGCCCGAGAGCACGAGCGCAGTCCGCGCGGCATCCGTCGCGACCGTCTCCGCCATCGCCGGTCATCGACCACGAGGCATCGCCGGGGTCAAGCGCCGGTGCCGTCCCTGGTCGCCGGCGGCATCCTTGAGGCGGGCGGTGAAAGGCGGCATAGCAGCTTGCGATGACGGGTGCGCGAATCGAGGTCGAAATCCTCGCTGACGGCGAAGCGCTGGCGCGGGCGGTAGCCGAGCGCCTCTGCGCGGTCGCTGCGGCAGCAGCGACGACACCCTTCACGATCGCGCTCTCCGGCGGCTCGACGCCGCGGCGGCTCTACGAGCTCCTGGCCGCACCGCCCTCCCGTACCCTCCTGCCGTGGGCGAAGATCGAGCTCTTCTTCGGCGACGAGCGCAGCGTCCCGCCGGAGCATCCGGACTCGAACTACGGCATGGCGAAGCGCGCGCTCCTCGATCACGTGTCCGTCGTCGCCCATCGCATGGAAGCCGAGCGGGGCGACGCCGAGGGCTATGCGCGGCTCCTCGGGGAGCGGGTGGCGCGGCGCCGCGACGGCGTCCCGGTGCTCGACGTCGTCCTGCTCGGCATCGGCGAGGACGGCCACACGGCGTCGCTCTTCCCGGGCACCGCGGCCCTCACCGAGCGCACGCGCTGGGTGGTCATGAACGACGTTCCGCAGCTGCAGACGCAGCGCATGACGCTCACGTATCCCGTCCTCAACGCCGCCGATCACGTCTGGGTGCTCGCGGCCGGCGCCGGCAAGCGCGCCATGGTCGCCGAGTGCCTCGAAGCGGCACGGCGCGGCGACGACCCGCCGCCGCACCCGGTCGTCGGTGTCCGTCCGACCGGCGGCGAGCTCATCTGGTTCCTCGACGAGGCGGCCGCACGGCCGGCGGTCTGACGGCCGGGAAAGGTCTCCCGCATGCAGCAGATCGGACTCATCGGACTGGCCGTCATGGGCGAGAACCTGGCCCTCAACATCGAGCGCAACGGCTTTCCCATCGCGGTCTACAACCGGAGCTACGCCAAGACCGAGGCGCTCTTGAGCGGCCGCGCCAAGGGCAAGAACGTGGTCGGCGCGAAGACGCCGGCGGAGCTCGTTGCCGCGCTCGCGCGCCCGCGCCGCATCATCGTCATGGTGAAGGCCGGCGATCCGGTGGACGCGGTGATCGCGGAGCTCCGGCCGTTGCTCGAGTCCGGCGACATCCTGGTCGACGGCGGCAACTCGCACTTCAGCGATACCGATCGGCGCGCCGCCGCCCTCGACCCGACCGGCATCGAGTTCTTCGGCATGGGCGTGAGCGGCGGCGAGGAAGGGGCGCTCTGGGGTCCGAGTCTCATGCCCGGCGGTGATGAAGCCACGTATCGCCATCTCGAGCCCATCCTCACCAAGATCGCCGCCAAGGCGGACTCCGGCCCGTGCGTCACCTACGTCGGCCGCAAGAGCGCCGGCCACTTCGTGAAGATGGTGCACAACGGCATCGAGTACGGCGACATGCAGCTGATCGCCGAGTCGTACGATCTCATGCGCCACGGACTCGGGCTCGGAGCGCCCGAGATCGCCCGGATCTTCGCCGAGTGGAACGCCGGCGAGCTGCAGTCGTTCCTGATCGAGATCACGGCGAAGATCGTGAATTTCAAGGACGACAGAGGCGGCCGCAGGCCGCTCATCGACGCCATCGTCGACGCCGCCGGCCAGAAGGGCACCGGCAAGTGGACCACCCAGGCCGCGCTCGACCTCGGGATAGCGATCCCGACCATCACCGCCGCCGTCGATGCGCGCATCATGTCGTCGCAGCGGGCGACGCGTCTCGCCGCCGCCAAGGTCTACCCGCCGGCGCCGAAGCCCCTCGCCCGCGGTAAGAAAGCGGCGATCGCGGACATCCGCGCCGCCCTCTACGCAGCGAAGATCTGCTCGTACGCACAAGGCTTCGCGTTGCTCGCCGCGGCATCGAAGGAATTCGACTACGGCGTCAAGCTCGGCGAGATGGCCCGCATCTGGAAGGGCGGGTGCATCATCCGCGCCGCCTTCCTCGACCGTATCCGCCAAGCCTGCGAACGCGATCCGCACCTCGCCAACCTGCTCCTCGACCGCGACTTCGCAAAGGCCGTCAAAGCGCGCGTCGAGTCGTGGCGTCGAACCGTGCATCTCGGGGTGAAGCTCGGCATCGCGCTCCCGGCGATGGCAGCGTCGCTCGCCTACTTCGACGGCTTCCGACGTGCACGGACGCCGGCCAACCTGATCCAGGGACAACGCGACTTCTTCGGCGCCCACACCTACGCGCGCCTCGATCGCGACGGGATCTTCCACACCGACTGGTCGAGCGACCATGACGACACACGTTCTCGCGGGTGACATCGGCGGTACGAACTCGCGCCTCGCGCTCTACGCGGCAGACGGCGGCGCGCTGACTCTCATCCGCGGCGCCACGTTCCCGAGCCGCGAGTACTCCGGGCTCGCGGACGTGATCGCCCGCTTCCTCGCGGACGCCGCTCCGACATCGACCGTCGCCGCCGCCTTCGGCATCGCCGGGCCGGTCGTCGACGACGCCGTCACCGCCACCAACCTCCCCTGGCACATCCGGGGCGAGGCCCTGCGCAGCCTCCTCGGCACCCCGCACGTCCGCCTCTTGAATGACCTCGAGGCGACCGCATACGGCGCCCTCGCCCTGCCGGCGACGAAGCTCCTCGTCCTGAGTCCGGGGATTGCGCGGGCGGGAAATCGCGCCGTGATCGCCGCCGGCACCGGGCTCGGCCAGGCACTCCTCTTCTGGGACGGTACGCGCCACGTACCGGTAGCGACCGAGGGTGGCCATGCCGACTTCGCACCACGCGACGAGGTCGAGCACGACCTGCTGCGCTGGCTCGAACGCAAGTACGACGGCCACGTCTCGTACGAACGCACTGTCTCGGGTCACGGGCTCGCCAATATCTTCGACTTCCTCGTCGAGTGCTGCCGGATGCCGGTCGCCGAAGCGACGCGTCGCCGCCTCGAACACGAAGACCGGGCGGCCGTAATCGGCAAGCTCGGCGTCGCCGGCGCCTGCGGCACGGCCGTCGCCGCCGTAGAGCGCTTCGTCGCGATCTACGGCGCCCAAGCCGGCAACCTGGCGCTCACCGGCATGGCGACCGGCGGCATCTACGTCGGCGGCGGCATCGTCAACAAGCTGCTGCCGGCGATTGCGGGCGGCGCCTTCATGCGCGCGTTCATCGCCAAGGGCCGCTACGAGCGGTTCATGCGCGAGATTCCCGTCCGGATCATCCGCGATCCGGACGCGGGGCTGTACGGAGCGGCGCACGTAGCCGCGACCCTGGCACCGGCGCCGTAGCCCGATCCACGGCCCGGCGCGGAACGAGCGCATCTGTCAAACCATTCCTCCGCATGCTAGCCAGTCCGGAGCATGGCGGAAGCACCGATCACCGTCATCTTCGCAGACATCAGCGGCAGCACCATGCTCTGCGCGGTACGGGGCGACGAAACCGCCTACAAGCTCGTCTCGTCCTGCCTGAACACCCTCGAGGCCGAAGTCAGACGCTTCGACGGACGCGTCATCAAGCGCGTCGGCGACGCCATCCTCGCCGTGTTCGACGCCGCCGAGCCGGCCGTGCACGCGGCGCATGCGATGCAGGTGGCGCTCGAAGCCCCCGACAGCGAGGTCCACGCCGAGGGCGTCCGCGTCCGTGTCGGCATCGCCACCGGCACCGCCGTGCTCGACGCCGGCGACATCTACGGCGACGTCGTGAACGTCGCCGCTCGACTCACGTCGCTCGCCGGCGCCGACGAAGTGTTCATGGCCGGAGAGACCTACGAGGGGATCCCGGCAGCGATGCGGGACAACGTCCGCGTCATCGACCAGCTCGCGCTTCGCGGCCGCCCTGATTGGGTGCTCGTCTACCAGTACCTCTGGAAACAGGAAGGAGCCACGGTCAGCACCAACGTGCGCCCGCGCGGCTACACCGCCGCGCTCGAGCTCACGTACGGAGGCGAGAAGTACGCGCTCGGCCCATCGCGCCCGAAGCTGACGGTAGGACGCGATCCCGACAATGACGTCAGCATCGACGAAACCGTAGTGTCGCGGCACCACTGCGAGGTCGTGCTGCGCGGCGACAAGTTCCTGCTCGTCGACCGCAGCACCAACGGCACCTGGGTGCTGACCGACGGCGGCGACACCTTCCGCGTGACCCGCGAGGAGATCACCCTGGCCGGCAGCGGCCGGATCCTGCCGGGTCGGCAGAGTCTGGAACCGCTGCGCTACAGGGTCGGGCCGCAGACCCAGGCATGAACGCGGCCCCGGGTCGCCGACCGCGGATACCGCGTTGCGCGCACGGGGGTCGATATGGGACAACGGTGGGGCTCATGGTGGTCGTTGGTGACGTTCTTTCCGATCGCGGACTGCGCCGCGAGCGGAACGAAGACGCGTACGCGTACGAACCGGAGCTCGACCTCTTCCTGGTGGCCGACGGCATGGGCGGCCACGCCGCCGGGGAGGTCGCGAGCCGCACCGCCGCCGAGACGATCAAGGCGAAGCTGCAAGAGCTCCTCGCCGACGACGACCTGACGCCGTTTCGCGATGCCAGCGGCAAGCCTTGCGTCGGCGCGCGCCGGTTGGTGATCGCGGTCGAATGCGCCAACGACGCCATCTTCCGCACGGCCGCCAGCAACCCGAGCCAGCGCGGCATGGGCACCACGGTCGCAGCCCTGCATTTCGCCGACGGCTTCGCGAACCTCTGCCACGTCGGCGACAGCCGTATCTACCGCATCCGCAGCGGCAGCATCGAACGCCTCACCGAGGACCACGCGATCGCGGCGAACGTGCTCTCCCGCGCCCTCGGCGCCGAGCCCATGGTCGAAGCGAGCTGGCGGGTCGAACCGGTTCGACCCGGCGAGTGCTTCCTTCTCTGCACCGACGGCGTGCACGGTCAGGTCAGGGACGAGGAGATGCTGGAGATCGTCGCCCGCAACGGCGACGACTTCGGCGCCGCCTGCCGCGAGCTCATCGGCCTCGCCAACGAGCGTGGGGGCCGCGACAACTCGACGGCTCTCGTCGTCGGCGTCCGCTGAGCCCGTTCACCGACGATCGCTGCGCCGCACGCGATCGCTGCGATCGCGTGCGGCGCTACGTCGCCGCGAGCAGGCGGGCGACATAGCGCCTGGCGCCCTCTTCCAGCGTCGTGAAGGGCGCCGTCCAGCCGGCGGCGCGCAGGCGGTCCATGCGCGCCTCGGTCGCGTACTGGTAGCGGGCGCGCAGGCTCTCCGGCATGTCGATGAAGCGGATCTTCGGCGTCATGCCGAGCGCCGCGAAGGTCGCGTGGACGAGATCGAGGAAGGTGCGGCTCGTGCCGCTTCCGAGGTTGAAGAGACCCCGCGCCAGCGGGCGCTCGAGCGCGAAGTGCAGGACGGCGACGACGTCTTCCACCCAGACGAAGTCTCGCCGCTGCGCGCCGTCGGCGATATCGGGGCGGTAGCTCTTGAAGAGCCGCACCTCGCCGTCGGCGCGGATCTGATCGAAGGCGTGCAGGACGACACTCGCCATCTTCCCTTTGTGGCGTTCGCCGAAGCCGTAGACGTTGAAGAACTTGAAGCCGCTCCAGGCCGGCGGCATACGCCCGGCGCGCTCCTCGGCGAGTGCCCAGAGGTCGAACTGCTGTTTCGACTCGCCGTAGGGATTGAGCGGCCGGAGCTTGGAGACCAAGGCCTCGTCGTCGTCGTAGCCGTAGGCACCGGCGCCGTAGGTCGCAGCGCTGCTGGCGTAGACGAAAGGTACGCGGCGCTCGCTCGCCCAGCGCCAGAGCCGCTGCGAGTACGCGAGATTCACGCGCCTGAGGTAGTCGACGTCCATCTCGGTAGTGTCGGTACACGCGCCCAGGTGCACGATGCCGGCGAGTGCCCGCGGCTCGGCGGCAAGCCATGCGTCGAGCGCATCGATGTCGATTCGGGTGCCGAAATCGAGTCCGCAGTGCTCGCGCCGCTCGGCGAAGCTCGCGAGCCGGTCGACCGCTACGATCGGGAGGCGGCGCCGGTTGCACGACTCGACGAAGCGCGCGCCGATGAAGCCGGCGGCGCCGGTGACTAGAAGCGGGCTACGAACGTCCGGCGGACCCGCCGTCATGGACTCGTCAGTCGCCGAGCAGATACGCAAAGATCAGCGGCGCCACGATCGTCGCATCCGACTGGATCATGAACTTCGGCGTCGCGACGTCGAGCTTCCCCCAGGTGATCTTCTCGTTCGGCACGGCGCCGGAATAGCCGCCGTAGCTGGTCACGGCGTCCGAGATCTGTGCGAAGTAGCCCCAGTAGGGCACGTCGTCGCGCCGGAGGTCCTGGATGATGGTCGGCACGGCGCAGATCGCGAAATCCCCGGCGATACCGCCCCCGATCTGGAAGAAGCCGACACTCGGCGTATTCTCCTTCTTGCCGCAGCTCTCGAGGTACCATTCGATCAGGTGCTGCATCTGCTCGGTGCCGCTCTTCACGCACTGGTGATGCGGGACGGCACCGCGCAGCACCGCCGCCGCGAACATATTGCCGGTCGTGCTGTCCTCCCATCCGGGCGCGTACACCGGCACGCCTTTCTCCCAGGCCGCTAGAAGCCAGCTGTTCTCGGCAGGAATCTGGTAGAACGGCTCCATCTTGCCGTCGCGAAAGAGATCGGCGAGGTACTCGGCCTCGAACTTCCGCTCGCCCCGCTCGCAGGCGAGCTTCCAGCGCTCGAGAAGCCGCCCTTCCAGATTCCGCATCACCGTTTCGGGGATGCAGGTATCGGTGACCCGGTTGAAGCCGCGCGCATAGAGATCGGCCTCGTCCTTGGCCGAGAGGGCGCGCCAGTTCTGGATGATCTCGTACTCCTCGTAGGCGAGGAGATTGAAGAGATCCTCCTCGAGGTTCGCCCCGGTGCAGCTGATGGCGTGCACCTTGCCCGCTCGGATCATACGGCTCAGGATCTGGCCGAGCTTGGCGGTGCTCATCGCGCCGGCGAGGGCCACCAGCATCTTGCCGCCCGCCGCCAGGTGCGCTTCGTAGGCCTTCGCTGCGGCCAGCGTCTCCCGGCTGTTGAAATGGAGGAAGTGCTTCTCCATGAACTCGCGCACGGTACTCATGCGCGGCGTTCTAACCCGCATCGCGCACCACGTCCACGCTGCGACGGCGGCGCGCCGGGCGGGGGTCGATTCCGGGCGGAATCGACCCCCGCGTCGCCGACGAACGTCAGACGATCACGGTACGACGTAGATGGTCTCGGGCTGGAGCGTGGCGCCCGGACCCGGAAACCCGGCCGCAGTGTTGATGGCGGCATTGTTGATCGGCACGCAGTACACGGCCACCGTCGTCCGGTTCGTCGTGCCGGGCGTACCGATACGAATGATACCGCTGTTGACGAAGCAGGCACGCTTCCTGAACTTGCACGTATCGCCGGAGACGCAGAACGGACACAGAATCGACGGCTGACAGTCGGAGTCGAACGTGCACCCCTTCGCAGGCGTCAGTTCGCAGAACATGTCGTGCGGTACGTTCTGATTCGTGCACGCGCCCTCTTGATTGGAATCGAGGTCCATCGGATCGGCGCGACAATCCCCCGCGTGGCAGAAGCCGTTCGGCGGATCGCACTCCGCATCGGTGGTGCACGGTTCGGCGTCGTTGGCGCCGCCGACGCAAGCTGGTCCGCACGCAGTCGGCTGCAACTGTCCGGGACAGAAGCACTGCCCGACGCAGGTTCCGCCCGGGCACTCGGAAACATCCGTACATGGACGCCCCTCGCTGCTCCCGCCGAGACACGCCTTGCTCGTCCATCCCGGACCGGTGCAATTGTAGCTCGGCGCCATCGTCACGGTCCCGGTCGTTCGCGGATCCATATTGACGTCGAGCCCGAGATCGGTGCTCACCTTGCCGCCGGAAGGTGGACAATCCATGCTCGTGACCCCGAAAGGCGGGATCTCGCCGCCGAACGGCGGTGTCCGGCGGCATGCTTTGTCTTTGCGCGCTCCGTCGCTGCAGACGGCTTCGGTGATGCACGTACCCCCCGACGGCGCGCAGTCGGTATCGTCATCGCATGGCCGCCGGCTGAGACCGCAGAAGCCGCCGCACAGAGGGCACGGCTTCTCCGCCGAGAGGCCCCAGAAGGTGACGCCGCGACGGCGAACCTTCAACGCCGACTCCCCATTGACCAGGTTCGTCGTCCCGACGACGTCTTCGCTGAACCGGCTGACGTTGCATACCGGAACGCCGCCGGCCACCTGGGCAACGGGGGCGCCCATCGGCGTCGTGGCGCAGAAGTCGCCGGGCAGGTTGCAGACCGGGTCGTTCACGTTGGCGCCATTGCACTTCTTGTCGATGTCCATGAAGCAATGCGGACCGGTCGCCGTGCGCTCCTTGCGGCAGGTACCCTCGCCGAGTCCGGCACAGATCGAATCGCCGGTCGTTCCCGAGGGGGCGCTCTCCGGAACGCTGCACGGCGAATGCAGCCCACCGGAGCAGCTGGGTCCGGCGATGCACTCTCCGTTCCCGTCGCAATCGTAGAGGTCGACGATGAAGCCGCCGCCGTCCACGACTCTGCCGTCCGAGCTCGTTCCCAACCATCCGTTGTCGGTATCGGCGCCGATGGCCGACTCCGCGACCACCATGCGGGGCTTGGTCTTGCACAGACAGGCGAAGAACCCATTGGGTATGCTGGCTGTTCCGCACTGGCCGGGGCACGCCGTATCGTCCGTCCCGTCGCACTCCTCGTTCAAGTTGTTGACGACATTGTCGCCGCAGAGGCCGCCGCGCACCGCGTACTCGTAGTCGATCACGTCGGGAGGAACGGCGATCTCGGGGCCGTCGAGCTTCGTGGTCGTGGCGTCGATCAAACAGGTCGCGGCGGTCGCTGCGCTAGCCTGATCCGGCGTGCAGACCTTGAGCGTCGAGATCTGCGCATCCGTACACTTCTTGGCGATCCCATCCGTGAGCTTGTTCCTGCACTTCTGGATCGCGGCGCTCGCCTTCGGATAGAGCGTCGCGCAGTAGTCGGGGGGGACGCCGAGCTCTTTGCCTTTGAGGAGCGCGTCACGACACTTCGAGACGTTCTTCAGGACGCAGGCGGCGAGCCCGGCGGTCTGCTTGCCGATCTCGGCCTGGCACTTGAGATCGCCGGCCAGCGGTCCGGTTACCGTGGGGTCGTATGCGAGATCCATCGCCGCAGACACGAAAGCATCGTGCGCGCTCTTCATGCAGAGCTGCAAGTCGGCGGTCGTAAAGCCATCGCCGGGATTGGGGTCGGTGCACGGGCCGGGAAAGCCCATCAAGCCGAAGTCCGTAGGCGTGAGCGCACAGGCCTTCGCGATCGCGTTCGTCAGCTTGGTGTCGAGCTTCCCCAAGGCTCCGACATCGGGCGCGGAGCAGCTGCCGTCCTTGAGGTCGGCGTTCTTGCACTTCTGGAGAAGCTTCAGCTTCGCGGCCGTGTATTTCTGGGATGACTTCACGCTCGCGAGCAAACATTTCAAGCGGCTGCCGGTGACCTGCGCATTGGCGGCGGTCGCGGTCAGCACGACCGCCATGCATCCAACGACGAGCAACGACGCTCGGGCTCGACCGATCGTCATCTGGGGGTCTCCTCTCTCTATAAACGGGTGCGTTGACGGGGTCCGTGCGGTAGCAGCGCTCGATCGCACGCTGCAAGGCGCATCGCGGCGTAAAATCTCGGGCATCGGCACTGGTCTCGGGCGGCTGCGACCGCCGGCGACGTAGGGTGGAGCCTAGCAGAAGCGGATCGTCGAACGGGAGAGAAAAATGACGTCGCGGATCGAAAAGCAAGGGGGGTAGAGGCTCTCCCCGGCGCCGGACATCGGCTCCGGGCGCACCGCGACTCGAGCTCTCGGGGTGCCTAGCGGCGATCGTCAGGGGTTGGCGGCCGTCCGCCGCTGCTCCGTAACCCCGCTCGGAAGCGTGAAGCGCACCTCGGTGCCGTGCCCGAGCCCGGCGCTAGCGAGCGAGATGGTCCCGTTCATCAGCGTGACGAGCTCGCGGCAGATGCTGAGCCCGAGCCCGACGCCCTCGGTCGGCGCCGTCGCACGGCTATCGAGACGCATGAACTTGCTGAAGAGCATTGCCTGCTGATCCCGCGGGATGCCGCACCCAGTGTCGCGGACCGTGAAGCCGACCTCGCCGGGACGGACATCGACCGTGACCGTGACGCTACCCGCATCCGTGAACTTGAGGGCGTTGCCGACGAGATTCAGGAGGATCTGCTTGAGCCGCTGGGCGTCGGCGAGGACCCACGGATCCCCGTCGATTACGATCTCGAGGCCGACGCTCTTGGCACTCGCGAGCACCTCGGTGAGCATCCGCACCTCCTCGACGATCGGCGTCACGGCGAGCGGAGCTACCTCGAGCACCGCCGTTCCCGACTCGAGTCGGGTGAGGTCGAGCATATCCGAGATGAGCTGCAGGAGATGGGTGGCGCTGCGGTTGCTGCGCTCGAGGAAGTCACGAGCCTCCGTCGCGCTGAGGCCCCCTTCGAGCACCAGGTTCAGGTAGCCGATGATCACCGAGAGCGGGGTCCGCAGCTCGTGCGAGAGGTTGGCGAGAAAGAGATCCTTGGCCTGCGACGCCCGTTCGAGGGCGGTATTAGCGGCCTCGAGGCGCGCCGTGTACTCGTCGAGATCGCGCCGGGCGGCGCGCTCGGCGGTGACGTCGCGAAAGGCCCAGATCCGTCCGACCACGCCGCCGTCCGCGTTCCGAACCGGGCCGCTCCAGCGCTCGAGCACAGCCGGCATGGGATGCACGAGCTCCAGCTGGTCGACGCGCACCGCCTCGGGATGTGCGTACAGCCACGCGACGCTACTCTCGAAATTCTCCGGGCGCAGGAAGGAGCGCGCCGCCACGGCGCGGAGATCATCGTCCCGGACGCCGACCAGCTCGTGCGGGGCCAGCCCGAAGATCTCTCCGAAGCGCCGGTTGGCGAAGCCTACGCGCGGCTCGTCAGCGGCGAACTGGACGCCGAGGATACCGTCCGAGGTCGCGTTCAGAATCGACTCGAGGTGGGCGCGAGCGCCGAGCAGGTCCGCCTCCACGACCTTACGACGCGCGATCTCCTCGCGCAGCAGCGCCGAGGAGCGGATGCGAAACCAGCTCACGAACGTCCCGCCGATCGCGGACGACGCCATCGAGAGCAATGGAATGGCGGGCAACTGCCCTACGGACGCACCGTGTGCGAACGTCAGGAGGGTCGGTACGACGGTCCCGAGCCCGAGGGTCAGCACCATCTCCGCCCGGCTGACCGCGACCGCCGACACCACGAAGCACACGGTGACCGGCGCAATCATCGCCTCCATCCTCCAGTCCCGAAGAACGAGGATCCAGAGACTGCCGCCGATCGCGACCGCCATCGCGGCGAGCATGGCGTGCTGGCCGAAGCGGCGCATCGTCGTCCGCGACAGACTCACTCCGATCAGCGCCAGCGCCAGCAGGACGATGGCGGCCCGGGTCCATGCGATCTCGATGTCGCCGGAATCGCCGCCGGAGCGGCCGATCCAGAAGAGCGGGTGCAGCACTGCCAAGACGGCCATGCCGATCCTGAGGCGAATGGTGTTGATGCTGCCGTTGGTGTCTGCCGTCTCCAGCACCGGTGCTCGTCGTTGCAAATTCCAGGCCCGTACGAACAGACCGCACAGCCTTCGCTGCTCCGCCTCGACCGCCTCGGCCCCATGGCGGAGCGGCGAAAATATGCCGCGCCGCAGGGATTTCAGTGTGCCGAGTCGGACGGACGCGAGCGCAGGTAGTCGACGATCGCGGCAGCGAATGCCGGCACCGTGTACTCGCTCGGCTCGACATCGACCGTGAGCCCGCGCTCGCGCGCGGTCGCCGCCGTCACCGGGCCGATGCAGCCTACGGCGACGCCGGCAAGCACCGCGCGCAGGTCGCGACCCGGGAAGAGCCCGGCGAAGTGGGCGACCGTGCTCGAGCTCGTGAAAGTGACGAGATCCGGGCGCCGCGTACCGGCAAAGAGCGCGGGGGCGGCGGTAGCCTCCGGCGGCACGACGGTGCGGTAGGTGGCGACGTCGTCGACGAGGGCGCCGGCGGCGCGCAGGCGTTCCGGCAGCACGCTCCGCGCACCCGCTGCCCGCGCCAGGAGCACTCGGACGCCGGCAACGCCGCGGGCGACGATGGCGTCGGCAACGGCCTCGGCGCGGTACTCGCCGGGGGTGAGGGCAACGTTCAGCCCGCGCGCCGCGACGCCGGCCGCGGTCGCGGGCCCGATCGCTGCGATGGCGACGCCGGCCAGCTCCCGCACGTCACGTCCGAGCGCCCGCAGGCGCTCGAAGAACACCTCGACGCCGTGCGGGCTCGTGAGCACGAGCCACGCGTAGCGGCCGAGATCGGCGAGAGCGGCGTCGCAAGCCGCGAACGACTGCGGCGGCGCCGGCGCGATCGTCGGCAGCGACACCACCTCCGCGCCCTCGGCCTCGAGCAGGGCAGCGAAGGCCCGGACCTGCTCACGCGGCCGCGTCACCACGATGCGGCGACCGAACAGAGGTCGCCGCTCGAACCAGGAGAGCTCGGGCGCGAGTCCGACGACGCCGCCGATAACGACCAGCGCCGGCGGGCGGAGCGCAGCCGCAGCGACGAGTCCCGGCAAGGTTGCAACAGTGCCGCGCACGACGCGCTGGCGCGCGGTCGTGCCCCAGCGGATCGCGGCAGCGGGGGTCGCCGGATCGAGGCCAGCGGCGGTCAGGCTCGCGAGGTTGGCGGCGAGCCGCAGGACGCTCATGTAGAGGACGAGCGTCCCGCCCTGGCGCGCGAGCGCATCCCACGGCACGGCATTCGAGCCCTCGCGCTCCGCCTCATGACCCGTAACCAGGCTCACTACCGAAGCGTGATCGCGGTGGGTGAGCGGAATCCCCGCGTAGGCCGGCGCCGCGACGGCCGCGGTGACGCCCGGCACCACCTCGAAGGGAATGCCTGCCCGGACACATGCGAGCGCCTCCTCGCCGCCGCGGCCGAAGACGAACGGATCACCGCCCTTTAGCCGCACGACCCAGCGGCCGGCCTGCGCATGCGCAAGCATCGCCGCCGTGATCTGCGTCTGCGTGAGCCGCGCCCCGGAGCCGTGCTTGCCGGTGAAAACGATCTCGCAGCTCGGCCGGGTGAGCGCGAGCAACCCAGGGGACGACAGCGCATCGTAGATGACGACGTCGGCGCCTTCGAGGCAGCGCTTGCCGTGCAGGGTCAGCAGCCCCGGATCGCCCGGCCCGGCGCCGACCAGACTCACACGGCCGGCGCCGCTCACGAACGGCTCGTGCCGGCGCGGGCGATGAGCTCGCCCGCCCCGCGCGTCAGGAGCGCCGCTGCGAGTCGGGTTCCGATCTCGACCGCCGCCGCGCACGGACCGTCGAAGGCGTCGCCCAGAATCGTGCGGCCGTCGACGGACGCCACGATCGCACGCATGCCGAGCGCGGCGCCGCGGACGGTCGCATACGCCGCGAGCGGCGTGTGGCAATCGCCTCCGATCGCAGCGAGGAAGGCGCGCTCGGCAGCGGCAGCAGCGCGCGTCGGCGCGTCGTCGAGGGCGGCGACGACGGCGCGCGTAGCAGCGTCGTCGGCGCGCACCTCGAGTGCCAGGATCCCCTGCCCGATCGCCGGCAGGAAGCGCGCTGCCGGAACCGCCACGAGACCCGAGGGTGCGAGACCGAGGCGCTCGAGCCCGGCCGCGGCCAGCAAGACGGCGTCGACCTCGCCCGCCGCGAGCTTCTTGAGGCGCGTGTCCACGTTGCCGCGCATGTCGACCACGGCGAGGTCGGGCCGGAGCGCGGCCAGCTGGGCGCGGCGGCGGAGACTCGACGTCCCGACTCGCATGCCGGCCGGCAGGCGCTCGAGCCCGACACCGGCCGGCGAAACCACCACGTCGCGCGGATCGGCGCGCGGCGGCGTCGCGGCGAGCTCGAGGCCTGCGGGCAGGACCGCCGGCACGTCCTTCAAGGAGTGCACCGCGAGGTCGATCCGCCCGCGCAGCAGCGCCTCCTCGATCTCCTTGACGAAAAGGCCCTTGCCTCCGAGGGCAGCGAGGCTGCCGGTGGCGACGTCGCCGCTGGTGCGGATGGTCACGATCTCGACGGGCGTGCCGCGGCTCTCGATCGCCGCGGCCACCAGGCCGGACTGGCAAAGCGCGAGGGCGCTGCCGCGCGTCCCGAGACGGAGAGCCGTGCGGTTCATTCCGACTCCCCGGAACCGTTGGTCGTGCTCCGCTCCTGGACCCGGAGATCGAAGAGACGGCGAACGCTGGCAGCGAGATCGGGGTCGTCGGCTGCGCCCTCGCGCTTCAACGAAGCGAGCGGCGCATGCAGGATCTTGTTCACGATCGACGAGGTCAGCGCGTCCAGCAGCGCGCGATGGCGGGGCGCCGCATCCTGCAGCGACGCCAGCGCCTTTTCGAGCTCCGCCTTGCGGATCGTCTCGACCTTCTCCCGCAGTGCCACGATCGTCGGCACGACGTCGAGACCGGCGAGCCAGCGCCCGAAGCGCTCGACCTCGTCGTCGACGATCGCCTCGGCGCGCGCCGCCTCGCGCTCGCGCTCGCCGGTGTTGTCGGCGCTCGTACGGGCGAGGTCGTCCATATCGTAGACGTAGACGTTGTCGAGGTCGTTGATCGCAGGGTCGAAGTTGCGGGGTACCGCGAGATCGATGAAGAACATCGGCCGTTGCTTGCGGGCCCGCAGGACGTCCTGAACGAGCTGCGGGCCGACGAGGTGGTCGACGGCGCCGGCGGAGCCGATGACGATGTCGGCATGCTTCAGATACTCGGCGAGACGCTCGAACGGAACCGGCAGGCCGCCGAACTCGCGCGCCAGCGCCACCGCATGGTCGAAGGTGCGCGTCGTCACCATGATGTCGCCGCTGCCGCGCGCCTGCAGGTGGCGGGCTACGAGCTGACTCATCTTGCCGGCGCCGACGAGCATGACGGTCTTGTCCTCGAGGGTCTCGAAGATCGTGCCGGTGAGAGCCGCCGCCACCGACGCGACCGAAACCGATTTGCTCGCGATCGCGGTCTCGGTGCGGACGCGCTTCGCCACCGTGAAGGCACGATGGAACGCCTTGTGCAGCACGGGTCCCGAAGTTCCGGCCGCCGCGGCGGCAACGTACTGATTCTTCATCTGGCCGAGGATCTGCGGCTCCCCTACGACCATGGAATCCAGGCTCGCCGCGACACGAAAGAGGTGGCGCACCGCATCGCGCCCGTGGTGGACGTAGAGGTGCGGCGCGAACGCCGAGCGTTCGAG
Organism: Polyangiaceae bacterium UTPRO1; assembly: GCA_002050235.1. Lineage (GTDB taxonomy): Bacteria > Desulfobacterota > Binatia > UTPRO1 > UTPRO1 > UTPRO1. The sequence goes on from MWST01000035.1 coordinate 151,421, forward strand.
CTCGCGGACGCGCACGAAGAAAGACTCGACGCCGGCCGCCACCATCGCTGCCGGCACCGATGTGCCCGTGACCACCTCGACACGGTTGCAAGTGGACACGATCGCCGCCTCCTGCACGCCCGGCACCGCCTTGAGCTCGGCGAGCGCCGCCGGCAGCCCGGACGCCGGGAAAGCCAGACGCTCGCGCAGGGCTACCGGCGCGGTCCGGTGGTTCACCCCGACGATGCAGAGGCCGCGGGCCACGGTCAGTCGAAGCTCCCTCCGTGCTTGCCTGGAAAGATCACGTGGCCGAAGACGAACGACATGAAGACCAGCGCGAAGCCGACGATGGTGACGGTCGCGGCGCGCCGCCCGCGCCAGCCTACGACCATGCGCCCCTCGAGCAGCCCGGCATAGACCAACCACGTCACCAGCGAGAAGATCTCGCGCTCGTCCCACGACCAGAAACGGCCCCAGGTGTGCTTCGCGAAGAGCGAGCCGGTGACTATGCCGAGCGTGAGCAGCGGAAACCCCCACGCGAGGGCGCGGTAGTTGAGCGCGTCGAGCGCTTCGAGCGACGGCAGGCGGCTGGCGAGGCCGCCGATCCGCTTCGTCTTCAGCTGCCGTTCGCGGACCAGGTAGACGAGGCTCACGCAGAAGGCGAGCGCGAGCACGGCGTTGCCGAGGAAGGCGACGGCGACGTGAATGGGCAGCCAGGCGCTCCGGAGATTGGGCGGCAGCTCGCGAACGCCGGCGTAGAACGCGAACGACGCCAGCGTCACCGTGAAGGCGAGCGGCGCCATGACCGCCCCGACCGCGGGAAGATGGTAGCGCACCTGAACCCCGAGATAGACGCCGACCGTGATCCACGCGAAGAAGGAGAGCGCCTCGTACTCCGTCGTGACGGCGGGATAGCCGGTCGCGAGCGAGCGCAGGACAATGCTCGCACCGTGCGCCACGAAGGCCACGGCGAGGCCGGCAGTGCCGATCCGGCGCGCTGCCGAGGTCAGGCTGAGGACGTGGAGGCTCGAGCCGACGGCGGCAGCCAGGTAGGCGACGAGCGCGATTTTCAACAGCAGGAGATCCATGGCGCCTAGCCGTCCGCTCCCGCCGCGAGATCGATGCCGAGATCGGCAAGGGTCGTCCGCGTCCCCACGTGCTCGCTGAGAAGAGCGTCGATCCGTGCTGCGTCGCGGGCGCGGATCGCGTGCAGCAACGGCGTGTCGGCGAGATCCGCGAAGATCCGACCCCGCGCCGCCGCGTCGTCGCCCCCGAGCCGCTCCCGGAGTGCCCCGAGCACCCGAGCCGCCACGCCCCATTCGGCCCCGAGCGTCGCCTCGATCTCCCGCGCCAGACGCTTCGCCAGCGCCGGGCTCGCTCCGCCCGTCGACACGGCGACGCTCAGCGGGCGACGGGTCACGACCGCCGGCACGATGAAGCCGCAAAAACGCGGCCGGTCGGCGACGTTCAGGAAAACACGCGCTGCGGCAGCTTCCGCCGCGATCGCTGCATGCACCGTCTCGTCACCGGTCGCGGCGCAGGCGAGCCACGCTCCCGCGAGATCACCGCGCCGATACGGCCGGGGGTGGTGAACGATTCCCCGGGAATCGACGAGCTTCCGCAGCGCGCCGGCGAGGGTCGGGCTCACCACGGTCACCTGGGCTCCGGCTTCGAGAAGCGACGCGACTTTGCGGGCAGCGACCTCTCCGCCCCCGATGACGACGCATGGACGTCCACGTAGATCGAGATACGCCGGGTAGTACTGCACGTCGCGTCACCCTATTATCGGCCGCTCCGCCGCTCAAGGCGGATCGGGGCAAGATGGGCGGCAGGCTCAGCCCGTCGGAATCTTCAGAATCTGCCCCGCCTTGACGGAGTTGCCGCGCAGGCGGTTGGCGTCGCGCAGCTTGCGCACCGGGATCCGGTAGCGCTCGGCGATGTGCGAGAGCGTCTGCCCACGCGCCACCGTGTGCGTCTTCTCGCCGCCGCCGGCGATCGTGCCGCCGGCGCCCCGGGTGCGCGTCGCGGCGCGCGCCGAGGCGCTCTTGTCCCCGCCTCGGCGCTCATCCCCGGAGCGTGCCGCGGCGACCCGGGCAGCGGCGGCATTCTGCGCCAGGCGCTGCCGGAACGCACCTGCAGTTCCCTGCGGGATGCGCAGGAGATACCCGCGCGGCAGGTTGCCGCCCCCGAGAAAGACGTTACGGTCGACTGCCGGATTCAGCGCGGCGAGATCCGCGGGCGGTACGTCGGCGCAGCTCGCGGCGACGTGCCCCGCGAGCATCGTCGACAATTCCACCTCGTCGCCGACGAAGGGTGCATCGAATTGCAGCTCGCCGAAATGGTCCTTGTAGCTGCGCTCGACGTGGAGCGCGGCCAGAAACTCCGCGTAGAAGTTCCGCGACGCGAACCCGAATTGCGGACCGCGGTATTCCTTCACGATCCGGCCGATGTCGTCGGTTCCCGTCTCGCGCACCGCCCGCGCGATACCGGCGCGCCCGTGGTTGTAGGCGGTGATCGCGAGCGGCCAGCTCCCGAGCGCCGCGTGGTCCGCCTTCAGGTGCAGAGCCGCACCGCGCGTCGCCCGCAGCGGATCGCGGCGCTCGTCCACGACCCCGGCAATCGCCATATAGCTCCGCCCCGTCGACGGCATGAATTGCCAGATGCCGGCGGCTCCCACTTTCGAGTAGGCCTCGATGTCGAAACACGACTCGACGAGCGGCAGGCGCGTCAGCTCGACCGGCAGGCCATGGCGGCGGAAGATCTCCTCCATGTCGGCGAGGTAGCGGCGCGAGACACGAACGCCCTCCGCGAACCGTTCGCGCAGCCCGCGCTGGGTGCGGATACGTGCCGGGTCGGCGGCGAGCGCGAACCGTTTCGGATCCTTGTCTTTCCCGAAGAGGTCCCATACCTTCCGCTCGTCGTCGTCGAGGCCTCCGGTGTTGCCCTGGCGCGCGTCGAGGCGGAGAAGGACTTCTCGGATGCGCTCCCGCTCCCGGGCGACGGCATCGCGCTTGGCGATCTCGAGCACGAGCTCGCTCTCGCCGGCGGCCGCGCGATCGCGGAAGTCGAGGACGCTGTAGACGCGAGCGAGGTTTTCGGGATCGTGGAAGACGATCTGGTCTTTCGAGTAGACGGCGAAGATCTTCTCCCAGAACTTGACCTGGGTCCGGAGCGCGGCGGGCTCGGGGAAGAACGGGGCCTCCTTGGCCGCACCGACGCCGGCGCCGGCAACGATCACCGCCAGCACCAGGAACGAGAGCCGTATGCTACGGGCGATCACCAGATGTCCTCTCGTTCGCGATCACGGCCACCGATCGTATGGCACGACGAAAAAAAGAGTCAACGCGGTTTCGGCGCTGCCCCGCTACGCGGGCGGCTCGCGAGCGCCATGCGTGCGGCGCTCACGGGGTTGTTGCTCTGCGCATTGTCATGCAGCCGTCCCGCCGCCACCGCCGCTCCGCCCGGCACCGTGGTGATCGCGCTCGAGAGCGCACCCGCCGCGCTCGACCCGCGCTTCACCACCGATGCCAACTCGGCGCTGGTCGCGGATCTGGTGAGCGACGGCCTCACGGCCGGCGACGAGCGCGGAGAGCCGGTGCCCGCGCTCGCAGAGTGGCAGCACCCGTCGCCGCTCGAATGGCAGTTCACACTGCGTGCGAACGTGCGCTTCCACGACGGAACGCCGCTCACCGCCGCGGACGTGGCCGCCACCTACCGCTCGGTTCTCGATCCGACGATGGGCTCACCCAAGCGCGAGGCGTTCGCGGCCATCGCTGCAATCGAGGCGCCCGATCCGCTCACCGTCGTCTTCCGGCTGCGCGAAGTGTCAGCGTCGTTCCTGGAGAGCACGAGCCTCGGGATCATGCCGGCGCACCTGGCCGCCGACGGTCCGATCGCCCCGGCAGCGGTCGTCGGCAGCGGGCCGTTCCGGGTTGCCGAGATACTCGACGGCGGCGGCGTCGAGCTCGCGGCATGGAGGGATGCGCCGGACGGCGCGCCGCGGCTCGCGCGCGTGCGCTTCCGCGTCGTGCCGGACGGGGTGGTGCGCGCCCTCGAGCTCGCCAACGGCAGTGTCCACCTCGTCCAGAACGCCCTCGATCCCGATCTCCTGCCGTGGCTGGCGGCGCGCCCCGAGCTCGAGCTCATCATCTCGCCGGGAACCACGTTCCAGTACCTCGGTCTCAACCTCCGCGATCCGCGCCTCGCCGACCGCCGCGTGCGCACCGCGCTCGCGGCCGGCATCGATCGCAACGCGATCGTCCGCCATGTGCTGCGCGACACCGCGACCGCTGCGACCGGCCTGCTGCCGCCGGCTCACTGGGCCTATACGGGCGACGTGGCGCAGCATCCCTACGACCCGGCCCGTGCCGCCGCGCTGCTCGAGCGGGCGGGCCTCGGGCGCGCCGCTAGCGCCGCACACCGGCGCTTCTCCTACAAGACCTCGACGGTCGAGCTCCGGCGCCGCATCGCCGAGGTGTTCCAGCACGACCTCGCCGGCCTCGGCCTCGGTCTCGACATCCGCAGCTACGAGTGGGCGACCTTCTACGACGACATCAAGCGCGGCAATTTCGAGCTCTACGCGCTCGCCTGGGTCGGCGTCCGGGATCCCGACATCTACTTCCGGATGTTCCACTCGACGATGCAGCCGCCGGCGGGCGTGAACCGCGGCGGCTACGCGAGCCCGGCGATGGACCGGCTCGTCGCCGCCGCGCGTGCCACCGAGGACCGGGCCGAGCGCCGCCGCCTCTACGCGGAGGTGCAGCGCCTCGCCGCCGAGGATCTGCCCATAATCCCGCTCTGGTGGGCCGAGAACGTCGTCGTCAAAAGCCGCACCCTGCGCGGCTTCGTCCCGGCCCCGAACGGCAGCCTGCGCTCGCTGGCGACGGCGACGTTCGCGGCGCCGGCGCCGTCGACGGCCGTCAGCAGCGCGCGCGGCCCGGCGCCGGCCACGACGGCATGGCCTCCCCACAGCTATTTCCGCTAAGAGCCCGCTCGATGCTGCGTCTCGCGCTCGGTCGTCTCGTCCTCACGCTGCCGACCATGTTGGCGGCGGCGACGCTCGTGTTTCTCATGCTCCACCTCGTTCCCGGCGATCCGGTCGACGTCATGCTCGGCGAAAGCACGCAAGCTGCGGATCGGGCTGCGCTGCGTCGGACGCTCGGCCTCGATCGGCCCCTCGCGACCCAATACGGCGCCTTCCTCCTCGGGCTCGTACGCGGTGATCTCGGGCGCTCGCTCGTGCAGGGCACGGCCGTCGCCGAGCTCGTCGCGGCGCGCTTCCCCGCGACCGCCGAGCTCACCATCGCCGCGCTCGCCGTTGCCTTGGCGCTCGCTTTCCCGCTCGGACTCGCCGCAGCGGCACGACCGGGCACCTGGCTGGACCGCGGCTCGATCGGCCTCGCCCTTCTCGGCGTCTCGGTGCCGAGCTTCTGGCTCGGGCCGATGCTCATCCTCCTGCTCTCCATCCATTGGCGGTGGCTGCCGGTATCCGGGCGCGGCACGTGGGCGCATCTCGTGCTGCCGGCGTGCACGCTCGGATTCGGCATGGCGGCGATCCTGACCCGCATGACACGCGCCAGCGTCCTCGAATGCCTCGGTGAAGACTACGTAAGGACGGCGCGCGCCAAGGGGGTGGGCCGCCTCGCCATCCTGACGCGCCACGCGCTCCGCAACGCGCTCGGGCCGGTGGTCACGATCCTCGGCCTCCAGTTCGGCGCCCTCCTCGCCGGCACCGTCATCACCGAGACCATCTTCGCGTGGCCCGGCATCGGCCGCCTCTTGATCGACGCGATCAATCAACGCGACTATCCGGTGGTGCAGGGTTGCGTTCTGGTGATCGCGGCCTGCTTCGTGATCGCGAACGCGCTCGCCGACGTCGTCAACGCCTGGCTCGACCCGCGCAGCGGCGCCGCGGCCGCGCGCAGCAACGGCTGATGCGCGGCTCGTACCGCCTCGTGGTCGGCGGTTGGCTCATCGCCGTGCTCATCGTGGTCGCGCTCGGCGCCGATCGCTTGGCGCCGTACGATCCGGGGGCGCAGGCACTGAGCGAGAACCTGGCGCCGCCGGGGGCGCGGCATTGGCTCGGACAGGACGCCCTCGGCCGCGACATCCTCGCTCGCGTGATCCATGGAGCGCGCGTCTCGCTCGCGGTCGGGATCATAACGGTCCTCGTCTCGCTCGCGATCGGCACGACGATCGGCGCCCTCGCGGGCTTCGCCGGCGGCTGGATCGACGAGCTCGCCATGCGCGCCGTCGACGTCCTGCTCGCCTTCCCGGGCCTCCTGCTCGCGATCGCGCTCACGAGCGTGCTCGGTCCGAGCTTGCGCAACGTCGTCATCGCGCTCTCGCTGATCGGCTGGACCGGCTATGCTCGCCTGGCGCGGGGCGAGATCGTACGCCTGCGCGAGCGCGAGCTCGTCGAAGCGGCGCGCGCGCTCGGCGTCCCCGAGCATCGCATCCTCTTGCGCCATCTGGTGCCGTTGCTGGCGACTCCGCTGCTCGTACAGGCGACGTTCGGCATGGCGGCGGCGATCGTCGCCGAGGCGTCGCTCAGCTTCCTCGGGCTCGGCGCTCAGCCGCCGACGGCATCCTGGGGGGCCATGTTGAACGACGGCCGCGCCTTCGCGCTCGTGGCGCCGCATCTCACGATCTTCCCCGGCCTCGCGATCATGGTGACGGTGCTGGGGCTCAACTGCCTCGGCGACGGCCTCCGCGATCGGCTCGATGTCCGCGCGCCGTCGGGCATCTGACCCACGCACCCGCCGGCGCCGCCCCTCGTTTCGCGCCCCCGATGTTGGTAGAAGGCCCTCCGTGACGCGACCTCCCCTGCAGCTCCACCCCGTCCTCCGTTCACATGGTTGAAGCGCACGTCGAGCTCGCACACGTGCGCGTGGCGTTCGGCGCGCGCGAGGTACTGCGAGACCTCTCGTGCCGATTCCCGCGCGGCAAGATCTCGGTGATCCTGGGCGGGAGCGGTTCCGGGAAGAGCACCCTGCTGCGGACGATCGGCGGCCTCGTCCGCCCGCGTGCCGGCGCAGTCATCGTCGACGGCGAGGACATCACGCGCCTCTCCGAGTCCGAGCTCTACCGGGTCCGCCGCAAGCTCGGAATGATGTTTCAGCATGGCGCGCTCCTCGACTCCCTGACGGTTTTCGACAACCTCGCGTTTCCGCTGCGCGAGCACACGCGGCTCTCGGCCCGCGAGATCGCCGAAGCCGTCCATGCCTGCATAGAAGCGGTCGGCCTCCAGAACGTCGATGCGCTCCTGCCGGGGCAGCTCTCCGGCGGCATGGTGAAGCGCGTCGCGCTGGCGCGCGCAATCGTGCGCGAGCCGGTCATACTGCTCTGCGACGAGCCGTTCTCGGGCCTCGACCCGATCTCGGCGCGGCGGATCGAAGGACTGCTCGTCGACATCAACCGCCGCCGGGGCGTGACGTTGATCATCGTCTCGCACAGCATCCCGTCGACCATGCGGATCGCCGACCACGTAGTCGTGCTGCTGCCCGACGGACCGGTCGAGGGAACGCCGGCCGAGTTGCAAGCAAGCACCGATCCACGCATCGTCGCCTTCTTGAGCGACGGCGAAGACCCGTCCGTGACCGCCCCCGACGATCTCCCCGGCGCGTCGACCGCCGTGAGGCCAGCGTGAGAGGCGAGCGCTGACCATGCTGCGACCGGTCCAGGATCTCGGATGGGCGGCGCTGCGTTTCGTTGCCGACCTCGGAGCATTCGGGGTCTTCACGCTCCAGGTGCTGCGCGCAACGGCGATGCCGCCCTGGCGCTTCCGCCTCTTCGTCGACGAGCTCTACAAGCTCGGCGTCCTCTCCCTCGTCATCATCTGCATCTGTGGGCTCGCCGTCGGGATGGTGCTCGGCCTGCAGGGATACAACACGCTGGTGCGCTTCGGCGCGGCCGAATCGCTCGGCGCCGTGGTCGGACTCGGTCTCGTGCGCGAGCTCGGTCCGGTGCTCACCGCCCTCCTCGCGACCGGGCGCGCCGGCTCGGCGACGGCCGCCGAGATCGGCACGATGGTCGCAACCGAGCAACTCGACGGCCTGCGCATGATGTCTATCGATCCGGTCGACCTCGTAGTGAAGCCGAAGGCCATCGCGATGATGGTCGTGATGCCGCTCCTCTCGGCGCTCTTCATTGTCTGCGGCCTCGCCGGCGGGTATCTCGTCGGGGTGGGGCTGATGGGACTCGACAGCGGCAACTACGTTACGAGTCTCCAGTCGGCAGTCGATTTTCGCAACGACATCCTCGGCAGCCTGCTGAAAGCGCTCATCTTCGGCGTACTGGTGGGCTTGATCGCCACCTATCGCGGCTACCGCGCGACGCCGACTTCGGCGGGCGTGAGCGCGGCCACCACATCGACCGTAGTCGTCGGATCCGTCAGCATCCTGATCTTCGACTACTTCGTGACCGCCCTCTGGGGAGTGTGACCCATGACTCGATCCCCCCTCCGCGACCTCCTCGTCGGTCTTTTCGTGCTCGCCGCGCTCGGCGCGGTCGCGTACCTCTCGATCAACGTCGGCGGGCTTTCCTACACCGGCCCTGGCGGCCTGACGCTCTACGCGTCGTTCGATCAGACCGGCGGGCTCAAGGTACGCGCACCGGTGGAAATCTCCGGCGTGAAGGTAGGGCAGGTCACCAAGATCGACCTCGGCCCCGACTATCGCGCCCGCGCCACGCTCGATCTCGATCCGAAACTCGTCCTCCCGACCGACACGACGGCGTCCATCCAGACGGCCGGCCTCCTCGGCGACCGCTACGTGGCGCTCCAGCTGGGCGGTGACGAGCAGACGCTCAAGTCCGGCGACGAGATCACGTTCACGGAATCGGCGGTGATTCTCGAGCGGTTGATCGGCAAAATGGTGCACAACGCGCCCGGAGAGAGCGACGCGAAGGACAAGTAGAGGAACCTGCCGATGATGCCGCTGAGAACGATGCTGACCCTGATCGCCGTGCTCGCATTGGCGCTCCCCGCCGCGGCGCGCGGCGACGACCAGGGTGCCGACTACGACCCGTGGCAGCGCATGAACCGCGGCATCTTCTGGTTCAACGACAAGGCCGACGTCTACGTCCTCGAGCCCGTCGCCAAGGGCTGGGACAGGGTAATGCCCGAACGCGTCGAGACGAGCCTGGTGAATTTCTTCGCCAACCTCCGCTTTCCCGTCGTGCTGGTGAACAACGTGCTCCAGGGCAAGCCCGGCGCCGCCGCCATCGATGTCGGGCGCTTCATGGTGAACACCACGTTCGGCGTCGTCGGCTTCTTCGATCCGGCGACCATCTGGGGCCTGACCAAGCACGACGAGGACTTCGGACAGACGCTCGGCGTCTGGGGCGTCCCGCCGGGACCGTATCTCGTGCTGCCGCTCTTCGGTCCGTCCAATCCGCGCGATACGGCCGGCATGCCCGTCGACTACGTGCTCAGCCTTACTCCCCTCGTCGTCAACTCGGTCTGGTGGACGGGAGCCGCCGTCGTGAACGTCGTCAATACGCGGGCCCAGTACCTGGACGCGGTCCGCAATGCGAAGGAGACGGCGCTGGACTACTATGCCTTCACGCGCAACGCCTACTATCAGCGCCGCAGGGCGCTCGTGAACGACGAGCTCGTGGCCGGCGATCACCAGCAGGAAAACGGCCACGGGCCAACGGACGAACTCTATGATTTCGACACTATCGAAGGTGCGCGGTAGCTGCTTCGTTCTCGCCGCCGCGCTGGCGCTGGGAACCGCCGCACCCCCGACCGTGCGCGCAGCGGAAGACGCCGCCGCGGCCGTCATCGAGAAGGCGTCCAGCAGCGCCATCGCGGTGCTCAGCGACCAGAGCCTCTCGATGGAAGAGAAGCGCAAGCGCGTCGAGGACATCGCGGTCGGCGCCATGGACTTCGACACGCTCTCGCGGCTCGTTCTGGCCCGCAACTGGAGCCGCTTCGACGAGGCCCAGCGCAAGGAATTCGTGGCCCTCTTCAAGAATCACCTGTCGATGACCTACGGACGCAACGTCGAGAACTACAAGAACGAGAAGGTACAGGTCACCGGCACGCGCTCCGAGCACGGCGGCGACGCGACCGTGAAGACGAGGATCGTCCGCAACGGCGCCAACGACCTCCTGATCGACTATCGTCTGCGTCAGAAGGACGGGGTCTGGAAGATCATCGACGTCGTCGCCGAGGGCGTGAGCTTGGTCTCGAACTTCCGCTCGCAGTTCCAAGACGTCGTCTCCAACGGCGGCCCGGAGCGCCTGCTCGCGCTCCTGCGCGAGAAAAACGCCAAGGGAGAACCGCTGAAGACGAGCTGAGACGCCGACTCACCGGCGCTCGGGCGCCGGCTCCGCCGGTTCGTCAGTGTCGCGCGCCGAGGGGCTCGCCGGCTCTGGCCTTCTTCTCCAAGCTCTCGGCCTCCGCACCGCCGACCATGTCGCCGACGAGCACGTACTGCCGCATGGCCTCGTGGAACGCAGCCGCCGCTTTGTCACGCTTGCCCAGGGCCGCATAGACGTAGCCGAGCGCCTTGTGCGCCGTCGCATCGCGAGGGTTCAAGCGAACAGCGGTCTCCAGCTCGGTCGCGGCGCGGTCATTCATGCCGCGTTCCGCGAAAACCGCGCCCAGCTTGGCGTGGGTAGCAGCGTCGTCCGGCGCCGCCGTCGCGGCCTTGGCGTAGACCTCCTCGGCGCGGGCGCTCTCTCCACGGCGCTCCAGCTCGGCTCCGAGCTCTAGCGCCGCGGTCGCCGACTTGGGGTTGGCCTGCACAGCCGCCTCGAACGCCGCCAGCGCCTCACCGTCCTTTCCGGCCTGGCGCGCCAGCAAACCCCGCGTCACGTACACGCCCTCGAGGCCTTCGCGCGCCTCCCGCAGATTCGGATCGATGCGGATGGCCGCCGCGAAGTGCTCGATGGCGTAGTCGGTCATGCCGACCCGCACCTGGCAGGTCGCGAGGTGATAGTGCGCCAGGGCGTTCTCGGGATCCTTGTCGAGGATCTTCGAGTAGTCCGACGATGCGAGGCTCCATTGGCCACGCGCTTCGAGCGCTGCAGCCTCGGCGAAGAGGCGGTCGATCTCCTCCTGCGTCCCGGCAAAGGTCGGAGCGCCGAGCGCCAGCAGGGCGGCGGCGATCAGCATCGGAGTACGTCGGAGCATGGGCGTGTCTCCTTTCGTGTCAACGTTGGCACCGAGAACAGTAGAACGAGCTCCGGCCGGCGATGACGCACCGGCGAATGACGCCGCGACAGCGGCGGCACGGTTCGCCTGCGCGCTCGTAGACGCGGAAGGTGAGCTGGAAGGCTCCCGGCTCGCCGCGCTCGTCGCGGTAGTCGGAGATCGATGAGCCGCGGAGCTCGATCGCAGCCGCGAGCACGCGGCGGGTCTCGGCGACGATGCGCTCGGCGTCGGCACGCGTCACCCGCGAGGCCCGGCGGCTCGGCCGGATGCCGGCAGCGAACAGGATCTCGTTCACGTAGATGTTGCCGAGGCCGGCGACCACGCGCTGGTCCATGAGCAGACTCTTCACCGTCCGCCGCTGGCGGCGGGCGACGCCGTGGAAAGATTCGCCCGAGAACCCGGCTGTGAGCGGCTCCGGTCCGAGCGTCGCCAGCGGCGCGAGCGCGTCCGCCGCACCGATCTGCATGGAGCCGAAGCGGCGCGGGTCGTGGAAGCGCAGCGTCCGACCGTCGTCGAGCTGCACGACGACGTGTGTATGGACCCGGCGCGGCTCGTCCGCCGGCCGCACGACCATCGTCCCCGTCATGCCGAGGTGCACGAGCCAGGAAGCCCCGTCGTCGAGGTCGAGGAGCAGATACTTGGCGCGCCGCCGTACTCCTTCGATGCGCCGTCCGGCGAGCCGCGCCGCGAAGTCGCGCGCCAGCGGCCGGCGCAGCCGGCGCTCGTGCACCTCGACCACGGTGATGCGCCGCCCGGCAACGGCATCGGCGAGGCCGCGCCGCACCGTCTCGACCTCGGGAAGCTCCGGCACGGGCGGCTCTAACGTCCCGAGCGCGGCCTTCGTCGCGGCGCACCGACGGTGTCGAGCGCCCTTCCGGCCGCGTCCGAAAGCCGCGCGAAGGCGGCGAGGTCGAGCGTCTCGCCGCGCGCGCGGGAGTCGACGCCGGCGGCGGCGAACACCTCGTCCCAGACCGGCGGCGGGAGCCCCAGCGGCTCCACGAGAGCCTGTACGGCGTTGCGTAGCATCTTCCGGCGCTGGTTGAATGCGGCGCGCACGATTGCCGCTAGCAGGCGCGGCTCTGCCACCGACACGCGCGGCGACGGCGCCAGACGCACGCGCAGCACCTCCGAGGCGACCTGCGGCCGCGGGTAGAACGACGACGACGAGACGCGAAAGCGCCCGATCGGCTCGGCGTAGAGCTGGAAGAGCACCGACGGCCCGCCGTAGGCGCGCGTACCGGCCTTGGCGAGCAGCCGGTCGGCGACCTCCTTCTGCACCATGACCGTGAGATCGGGGAACACGCGGCGCTCCTCGATCAGGCGGAAGAGGATCGGCACCGAGACGTTGTAGGGCAGGCTCGCTACCACCTTCACCTCGGTCTCGGGTATTTCGCCGCGGAGATCGACCTCGAGAGCGTCGCCGGCGATGACCTTCACCTCGGGATGGGCCGCGAACTTGCGGCGCAGTACGACCGCAAGCCCACGATCGTACTCGACCACGTAGAGCCGAGCGGCGCGCGCCGCGAGCACGTCGGTGAGCGCGCCTACACCGGGTCCGATCTCGAGCACGGCGTCCCGCTCGCTCACCTGCGCCAGATCGACCATGCGCTCGATCACGCTCCGGTCGACGAGGAAGTGCTGGCCGAGGCTCTTGCGCGGCGCCAGCCCTTCGCGCTGGAGGAGCGCGCGGGTCTCGGCGGCGAGGCGGCTCATACGCCTATCGGCAGCGTCGCCGCCGCATTCAGCGTGAGGTCGTGACGCTCACCGCGCAGGAGTCGCGCACGACCCGCGTAGCCGATCATCGCCGCGTTGTCGGTGCAGTATGCGAGGCGCGGAAAGGCGACCGCGCAGCCTGCGGCGCCGCCGGCCTCGGTCATGGCGGTACGCAGGCGGCGGTTCGCCGAAACGCCGCCGGAAACTACGATCGTCGTGGCGCCGAGCGCCGCGGCGGCGCGAAGGGTCGGAGCGATGAGCATATCGACGATCGCTTCCTGGAAGCTTGCGCACACGTCCTCGAGCGAGTGCGCCAGACCGTCGACGAGATACTGCCGCAGCGCCGTCTTCACGCCGCTGAAGCTGAAGTCGTACGCACCGCGCTTGAGCGAAGCGCGCGGGAAGCGGATCGCCGTACGATCGCCGCCGGCGCCGAGCCGGTCGATCTCACGACCGCCGGGAAAGCCGAGCCCGAGCATCTTCGCGCCCTTGTCGAAGGCCTCGCCCGCAGCGTCGTCACGCGTCCGTCCGAGCTGGCGGTACCGGCCAACGCCTTCGACGAGATAGAGGCTCGTGTGTCCGCCGGAGACCAGCAGGCCGAGGTAAGGGAAAGCGACCTGGCGATCGATCAGGATCGCGAGCAGATGGCCCTCGAGGTGGTTCACGCCGATGAACGGCAGACGACGCTCGAACGCGATTCCCTTCGCGACCTGCAAGCCGACGAGCAACGAGCCGACGAGTCCGGGACCGTGCGTCGCCGCCACGCCCGCGATGGCATCGAGGCCGACGCCGGCGGCGGCGAGCGCGCGCTCGATGACGGGGATGATCGTCACCATGTGTTGCCGGGAAGCAAGCTCGGGAACGATGCCGCCGTACTTGCCGTGCACCATGTCCTGCGAAGCGACGATGCTCGCGCGCACGCCGCACTCGTCGAGCACCGCTGCGGCGGTATCGTCACAGGAGGTTTCGATGGCCAGTACGCGCATGCTTCAGGGGGCTCCGCCCCTCGTCTCCTTGTCACGTCGCGAAGCGGCTGTCAGGGCCTCGGCGGCGCCCCGGTTCTCCGGCCACGCCGCGAGCGCCCGGCGGTAGGCAGCCTCGGCCTCGCTCGTCCTGCCGGCGTCGGCGAGGAGCTTGCCGCGCAGCTCTTCGACGCGGCTCGTCCAGTATGGTTCACGCGCCAGCTTCTGTCCGGCGCGGTCGAGGAAGCGGCGTGCGAGGTCGGGATGATGCGCGGCGGCATGGGCGCGGGCCAGGAAATAATAGGGGTACGGAAGCCGGCCGTCGATGGCGACGGCGCGCTCGAGGAGCTCTATCGCTCGCGCCGGCTCGCCGGCAGCGAGGCGTTGGCGGCCTTCCTCGGCGAGCCGGAGCGCGTTGGCGCGCGCGGCCGGCGTATGGGCATCGATCTTGGCCGTCAGCGGTCCGTCGTCGGGGCGGATCGCACTCGGCGGCGCGACCGGCGGCGGTGCTGGCGCGGCGGGAGGACGCGCGCGCGCGACCTCGACGGGCGGGCGCGCGTCGGGATCGGCGCGGATCGGGCGTCCGCGACCCGCTGGCGCCGGCACGGACGCACAGGCCGAGAGTGCGAGCGCCGCGCCGAGCGCCAGCCACCGTCCGCGGTCCCTCACCTTCCGAACAATCGCTGCCAAAAGCTCCCTCCCTTCGCTGTCTCACGCGCCGCTGCGTCGCCGGCTCCGGACGTACCCGTGCCGGCGGGCGGTGAGCCGCCGTGCCGCGGACAATCGGCAACCGGCGCGTCGGCTTCGAGGAATGCTTCGAGGACGGCGTGAGGGCAAGCAGCCGTTGCGCGGCCGCCGCTTTCCGGATCGACCATGGCCAGGACGATGCCTTGCGGTATCTCGAAATCGCGTGCGGGCCGGCCGGCGGTCGCGCGCTTCATGAACTCGGTCCAGATCGGGAGCGCTGCCTGCGCGCCGGAGAGACCCAGAGACTGCCTGCGGTCGAATCCGACCCAGACTACGGTGACGAGATCGGGCGTGTAACCGGCGAACCAGGCGTCGCCATAGTCGTTCGTGGTGCCGGTCTTGCCGGCGGCGGGGAGGCGGAAGCCGAGCGTGCGGACGGCTCTGCCGGTCCCGTGATCGATCGCGCCCTCCAGGATGTGGGTTACGAGGTAGGTCGCTTGCGGCGACACGACGCTGGCGATGTCGAGCGGGCGCCCTTCGATCAGCGCATCGCGCTCGTCGGCGACCTGCGTGATAGCTCGCGGTGTCGTCCGCTGCCCTTGGCTCGCGAGGACCGCATACACCTCCGCCACGGCAAGCGGCGTCGCCTCTACACCTCCGAGCACGATCGCGGGCAGCGCCGGCAGAGGTCCCGGAAAGCCTAGGCGGGCGGCGGCATCGAGAACGCGTGTCAGTCCGATCTCGAACGCGAGGCGCGCGGTCGCGGCATTCAGGCTATCCTCGAGCGCCTCGCGTGCAGTGACCGGGCCGCGGTAGCGGTCCCGGTAATTCCCCGGCGTCCAGGTGCGACCCTCGTACTTCCATGCGAATGCCGCATCCTCGAGCCGCGAGGTCGGCGTGAAGTGCGGCGCGCCGGCATCGGGGTCGAACGCCGCGTAATATACGACCGGCTTGAAGACCGAGCCCGGCTGACGCTCGGCATCGGTCGCTCGATTGAATTGCGTGACGCGGTAGTCGCGACCGCCAACCATGGCTTTGATCTCGCCGGTGGCCGGATGGATGGCGACGAGCGCCGCTTCGAGCTGCTCCTCGGGTTCGGCGCGGCGAAGCTTGGGATACAGCCGTTCGAGCTCGGCCAACCCGTCTCGCACCGCCGACTCGGCGGCCGCCTGCATCTCGCTGTCGAGGGTCGTGAAGACGCGCAGCCCTTCGGCCGTCAGCACCGGCGGCGGATATGAGGCCTGTAGCTGCCGGCGCACCGCATCGACGAAGTACGGCGCATTGGTCCGGTCGGTAACGTACGGCCGCAGTGCAAGCGGCTCGTTCCGCGCCGCCTCCGCCTCTTCGGCGGTGATGGCACCGTGCTCGGCCATGGCGGTGAGGACGACGTCGCGGCGCGCCTGCGCGCGCAGCGGGCTCCGAAACGGCGAGTTGGCGTTCGGTGCCCTGATCAGCCCCGCGAGCAACGCCGTTTCGCCGACCGTGAGATCCGCGAGCTGCTTACCAAAATAGAACTGCGCCGCCTCGGCGACGCCGAAGATCCCCTTGGCGCCGCTCTGCCCGAGGTAGATCTCGTTCAGGTAGTGCTCGAGGATCTGCTCTTTCGAGTAGCGCCGTTCGGTGACGATCGCCATGGCGAGCTCCCGCGCCTTGCGGCTCCAGGTGCGCTCTTCGGTCAAGAAGAAATTCTTCATCAGCTGCTGCGTCAGCGTGCTGCCGCCCTCGACGACGCGACCGGCGGCGACGTTACGCATCAGCGCGCGCACGATCCCGCGCAGATCGACGGCCCCGTGCTGGAAGAACCGGCTGTCCTCGGCAGCGAGCACTGCTTGCACCAGGCGCGGCGGGATCTCGCCGAGCGTGACCACGTGCCGCTCCTCCCACACTTGATCGTAGAGTCCGGCGAGCGGCTCGGGCTCGAGTTGCGCGTCGAAGACCTCCTCGCCGGTCACGAGATCGCTGATGCGAGTGATGACTCCGTGCTCGAGGGTCAACCGGATCGCGCGGCCGGCCTCGGGATGGAGCGGGTAGCGGAACGCGTGGAGGTGGATGTCGAGCGCTGCGTCGCCGGGGTCGCGACGGAACTCGCCACGGCCGCGTACGACGTCCACCTCGCGGTACCCGAGGCGCACGAGTCGCTCGAAAACGCCCGTCCCTGCGACCTCCAGCCCGGGATAGAGCGCGAAGGCATCGGTGTAGACGCGCGACGGCACGGCCCACGCGCGGCCGTCGAGCTTCGCGGCGACCGTACGTTCGAGATCCCGATAGGCGATCAGCCCGTAAGCTAACGCCGCGACCGCTAGCAAAGCCAGCGTCGCAAGGCTGATCCAGCGCCGGGAACGATGCGCCGCCATAGGAAATGAACGGCCGGGAGCGGTCCGTGCGCTCGGACCGCTCCCGGCGGCCGTGGTCAGGCCGGAGGCTTCAGCGCCAGGAAGATCGTGTTGTCGCCGCGACGCACCAGCAGGAGCACGTTCTTACCCGTCTCGATCTTCTTGAGCGCAGCCTTGTAGTCGTCCACGTCGCCGACGGCCTGCCGATTCACCTCGAGGATCACGTCGCCGCGACGGATGCCGGCGTCGTCGGCAGCGGATCCGGACTCGACGCCGCTCACCACGACGCCCTTCGTCTCGCTGACGCCGAGATTCTCGGCGATCTCCGGCGTCAGCGTCTGGACGGATAGGCCCAGCTTCTCACTGTCGCCGGCGCTCGCGAGCTGCGTCTCGTCGTCCTGGAGCTCGGCGATCGTGACCGTGAGGTCGATGGACTCCTTGTCGCGCATCACTTTGAGGGTGACCTGCTTTCCGAGCGGCGTGCGCGCAACCAGCATCGGTAGCTCGTTGGATTCATTCACCGTATGGCCGTCGAACTCGACGATGACGTCCCCGACCTTCACGCCGGCGGTCGCCGCGGGCCCGTTGGCGACGACGTCGGCGACGAGCGCGCCACGCGCCTGATCGAGACCTAGCGACTCGGCGATCTCGGGCGTCACCTTCTGGATCAGCACGCCGAGCCAGCCGCGCGTTACCTTGCCCTTCTCGCGGAGCTGCGGGATCAGCTCCTTGGCGAGGTTCACCGGAATCGCGAACCCGATGCCGATGTTGCCGCCGGTGCGGCTGAAGATCGCCGAGTTGATGCCTACCACCTCGCCACGCAGGTTCAGCAACGGCCCGCCGGAGTTGCCCGGGTTGATGGCGGCATCGGTCTGAATGTAGTCATCGTAGTTGCCGGCGCCGATGAAGCGACCTTTGGCGCTGACGATTCCCTCCGTCACCGAGTGATCGAGACCGAAGGGGTTACCGATCGCCATTACCCATTCACCGACGCGAAGCGTGTCTGAGTCACCGAGCGGTGCGGCCGCGAGACCGCTGATCCCGTCGATCTTGAGCAATGCCAGGTCGGTCTTCGGATCCTTCCCGACCAGCGTCGCCTTGTGCTCCTGCTCGTTGTCGAGGCGTACGACGATCTCGTCGGCGTTCTCCACCACATGGTTGTTGGTGAGAATGTAGCCGTCCGGGTCGATAACGAAGCCCGAGCCGAGGCTGCGCTGCGGCTGTTGGCGCTGTCGCGGCCCGGGGCCGAAGAAGCGCTCGAAAGGTTCGGTGAAGTCGCGCGGATCACCGTCGCCGAACGGCCATTGCGGACCGGGCTGGCCGGGACCCCGAAATCGCGGCGTTCCCGATTGCTGCTCCTTGCGCTGCGCGCGCGTCGAGATGTTGACGACGACGGGACTCAGCCGCTCCGCGAGCGTGGCGAAATCGGGGAACACCGCTACCGCGCCGGGAGCCGGTGTGGCGCCTGCGACCGGACTCGGGGGGACCGCCGGCGCTCCGGCGGGTGCGGTCGCGATCGCGGGCTTCGACGGCGGTGCAGCGGTCGTGGTCTGCGTGCGGCCCGGCATACCGAACTGCAGCGTCGCAGCGACGCCGACTATGATGCCGATCGCGAGCACGAGTAGTGCTCCCCTCATGGTACGCACCGTGGATTCACCTCCTGGAATGCGGCGCCGGAGCGATCCGATGCGCCCGCCGTTTGCCTAGCGCTTACGGGACACCTCGACGTAGCGCATGCGCAGATCGTAGAGCATCGACGACAGCAGCTGCTCTTCCGCGGGCTCGAGATTGCCCGTCGTCTTCTCGCGCAGGATGCCGAGCAGATCGATCATCTGTTTGGCGGCGGAGAGATCCGTCGCCTGCGCCGCTTCGGGGTCGGGTATCTCTCCGAGGTGCATGAGCGCCTGAGTGGACAGGCCCATGACGAAAGTGGTGAAGCTCATCTCGTGCGCATGCGGAGGCACATCATCGGCGTGGAACGCCGCATCCTCGGCGGTGCCGGTCTCGGGACGCGATGCGGCCGGCGCCGCAGATGCCACGGCCTCGCGTTCCTCGGTCGCCGGATCGGCTTCGTCGACGAAGCGACGCCGATCGGAGACCTTGAACCCTCGCGCCGACTGCTCTTCTTCGTCCTTGCTCATATCCCCCGCCTATCCGGCCGTGTGCCCGAGCTCCGCTGCGATCCGCTGCAACCGTTCGAGCCGTTCTTCGAGCGGCGGATGAGTGCTGAAGAGGTTCTGCAGGGCCGATGCGCGCAGCGGATTGATGATGAACATATGCGCCGTTTGCGGACTGGCATCTAGGGGAACCGCCGCCGAGCCCCCCGCTATCTTGCGGAGCGCCGATGCGAGCGCCTCCGGATCGCGCACGAGCCGTGCTCCAGTGTCGTCGGCCTGGAACTCCCGCGATCGCGAAATGGCCATCTGGATCAGCATGGCTGCCAGCGGGGCGACGATCATCGTAACGAGGAGGCCTAGCGCCCCGCCGCCATCCTCACGATCGTCGCGACGGCCACCGCCGAAGATCATCGCCCACTGAGCCATGCGGGCAAGCATCATGATGGCGCCCGCGAGCGTCGCGGCGATCGAGCTGATGAGAATGTCGCGGTTGGTCACGTGCGCGAGTTCGTGTGCCAGCACACCCTGGAGCTCGCGTCGCGTGAGTAGGCGGCGAATACCCGCCGTCACTGCGACGGCCGCATGCTGCGGATTCCGACCCGTTGCAAATGCATTCGGCGACTCGGTCGGGATCAGAAAGAGGCGCGGCACCGGCATCTGGTTCTGCTGTGCCAGGGTCTTCACGATAGCGTAGAGTTCCGGGTCGTCCTGCTCGTGAATCTCGCGGCCTCCGTACATCGCGATGACGATGCGGTCGGAGAACCAGTAGCTCCCGAAGTTCATCACCGCGGCGAGTACGAGCGCCATCACCGCGCCCTGGGATCCCCCGAGCAGCTGTCCGATCCAGACGATCAGCCCGGTGAGCGCGGCGAGGAGTACTGTAGTGCGCAATGTATTGTTCATGGAACGACCTCGATGAACCGACGATGATGACGACCTTGCGGCGGGTGCTGCGGCCACCTGCCGGGTTGCGGGTAGTGGCGAAGGATGCGGAACACCCGCATCGGCGCGGCAAACGTGGCCATGTTGCGATTCGCGAGGACGCTAATGCCGGGACCTGAGGGTGTCAAGCTATGAGGCCGCGACGGCTTCGAGATCCGCCCGCACCTGGCGCACGACCACATCGAGCGCACGCCCCGCGGCATCGATCGCGGCCAGCCGCCCTCCGAGCGGCCGCCATCGAGCCGCCCGCGTCGCGGTGAAGACGACGACGCCGGCGCGATCGAGCGCGCCGGCGAGGTGGCTCATGCCCGAGTCGTTTCCGAGCCAATAGGGCGCACTCGCGATCAGAGCGGCAGCGTCACCGAGAGTAGCGTTGCGGACGCACGAGCGCCCGGCCGCTCGCCAGGCCCAGGCCTGTGGATCCTCCGCTGGGCCGAGGAGCACGACCACCTCGCCACCCGCGGCCTCCCACGCGGCGGCGACACGGCGAAATCCTTCCAACTCCCATACCTTGCCGGGAGCACCGGCGCCGGGATGAAGCACGAGGCGGCGCGCCCCGGCGCGTCGCCACGGTAGCGGTCCGGACGGCACCGGGGCGACGGCACGCGCCGCCGCCCCGAGCGGCGCCACGCCCAGAGCTTCTGCGTAGTCCAGACTCGCGTGGTGGAGCGCATCCGTACGCGGCACTTCGTGGAGCGCGAACGGCACTTCGAGCGCGGCTAGCCGCCGCGACAACGAACCGTCGTGGTCGCTCCGAGCTAGCCACGCGTCGACACGATCGGCGGCACGCAGATACTGCTCGAGCTCGGCATCGACCGTAGCTCCGAAGAGCGCGCTCATAGCCGCGCCGTCCATGGGCGGTCCGATCTCGGCTGCGGGAAGGAGCATGCCGACAGCGGGCGCTAGCGCCCGGCGTACGCACAACACGATGCGCTCATCGCGCGCCGCCCGTACTGCCAGCACCGAAGCGAGCATGCACAGGTCACCGAGCGCTCCCGGGAACAACACCAGACGACGCACTCAAGGCCCTGTTTCTGCGCCCGGCGTCGATGATATTGCCGCTATTTGCCGGACACGGACCGGCCGCGACTTCTCCCCGTCGATCAGGCTGCGTCCGTTCGACACGTCCGACCCGTTGCGTTGACTGTCCCGGAAAGCGGCGGCTATCATTCTCGCCCCCATGTCGTCGTCCGCGGTCACCGCTGAATCCCTTCTCGACCTGGTCGGCAACACGCCCGTCGTGCGCTTGAACCGCATCGTTCCCGAGGGCTCGGCAGAGATCTGGGCGAAGCTCGAATCGTTCAATCCGAGCGGCAGCGTCAAGGATCGCATCTGCCTCGCAATGATCGAAGCGGCCGAGCGCGCCGGCCGGCTCCGTCCGGGCGCGACCATCGTCGAGCCGACGAGCGGCAACACCGGCATCGGTCTCGCGCTCGTCTGCGCGATCAAGGGGTACAGTCTCATCCTGACCATGCCCGATACGATGAGTGAAGAACGCCGCAGCCTGCTGATCGCGTACGGCACGAAGCTGGTATTGACCCCCGACACCCGCGGCATGCACGGAGCGATCCGGAAAGCGGAAGAGATCGTCGCCGAGAATCCCGACTACTTCATGCCCCAGCAGTTCGCCAACCCCGCCAACCCGGAGGTGCACCGGCTAACCACCGCCCGCGAGTTGCTGTCACAGTTCCCGCGTATCGACGCGTTCGTGGCCGGTGTCGGTACGGGAGGTACAGTGACGGGAGTCGGTGAGGTGCTGCGGGAACGCATGCCGGGTGTACTGGTGGTTGCGGTCGAGCCGGCGGCATCGCCGGTGCTCTCGGGCGGCGAACCCGGTTTCCACACGATCCAGGGATGGGGTGCCGGCTTCGTTCCCGAGATCCTCGATACCGAGGTGTACCACGAGGTGATGACCGTGACCGACGCGGATGCCGCCGCCTGCACACGCCGGCTGGCCCGCGAGGAGGGCATCCTCGGCGGCATCTCCTGCGGTGGAGTCTGCGTCGCGGCTCTCGAGATCGCGAAGCGCCTCGGACCCGGGAAGACGGTCGTGACGATCTTCCCCGATACGGGCGAGCGCTACCTCACCACCGACCTCTTCCACGCCGACGGCATCTGAGCTGTCCGCAGGGTGGTCGCGCGCCAGCACTCGGGAACTGCGGACACCGACGCCGTTCAGTCCGCGACGGCCGCGACGACGCTCTCGGCCCAGACGAGATCTTCCGACGTCGTGATCTTGCGATTGCTCGGCTGCCCGGGGACGATCGCCACCGCGATGCCGAGGCGTTCCACCAGCGCGGCATCGTCGGTCGAAGCCTCGCCGCGCGGCGCCTCCGCATGAGCGCGGCGGAGCACGTCGACGGCGAAGGCCTGGGGCGTCTGCGCCAGCCAGAGGTCACCGCGCGGCACCGTCGCAACGATCCTTCCGTCGTGGACGCGCTTGACCGTGTCGGGCACCGGCGTCGCGAGGATGGCGGCACCAGTCATCCGGGCTGCTGTTATGCACGCCGCGATGTCGGTCGGGCGCACTAGCGGCCTGGCGGCGTCGTGCACTGCAACGATGGTGCTCCGCGGATCGAGCGCCGCGATGCCGCTCGCGACCGAGAACTGCCGCTCCGCTCCGGCGGTCGCGAAGCGGACCGGCAACGGCACCGCCTCTAGCATCCGCGCACAACGCGCGTGCTCCTCGGCGGCGGCGACGACGATCAGTCGGGCGACGCCGGGAACGCCGACGAAGCGGCTCGCGGCGACGGCGAGCATCGGACGGCCGCCGAGCAGCCGGAATTGCTTCGGGACGGCTCCCCCGAATCGCCGCCCCGTGCCACCCGCAACGAGGATGACCTCGACATCGGCCATCGACTGTGCGCCTCAGTGGGCGAAGATCGTCTTCAGCTCCTCCATGATCTTGTCCTCGGAATGAGATTTGGCGATTGCGAGCTCCTTCACCAGCAGGTTGCGTGCGGTATCGAGCATCTTGCGCTCGCCGAACGACAGCTCCTTGTCGCCCTTGAGAACGAAGAGATCACGGAGCACCTTGGCGATCTCGAGGACCGATCCCGTCTTGATCTTCTCGGTGTACTCGCGGTAGCGGCGATTCCACGTCTGCTGATCGATCTCGACCTTCTTGTCCCGCAGGATCTTGTAGACCTTCGCCACCATGTCGCGACCGATTATTCGGCGCAGGCCCACGCTCCCGACGTTTTCGGTCGGGATCATGATGGTCATGTCGCTGTCGAGAATGCGCAGCATGTAGAACTTGCGGGCGGTGCCGGAGATGGTCTTCGTCTGGATACTCTCGATGACACCGACGCCGTGCGCCGGATAGACGACCTTCTCACCGACCTTGAATGTACTGGTCACGCAGCTCCTCCGTTGGAACCGACACTGCAATCGGCAAGCATAGTCGAAAAGACGCCGCCCGTCAATCGTTTTTGGCTGTCACAATCCAGCTAACTACGTGACTCTACAGCGTTTCCCGGCGCACGTCGGCGCATAAGTCATCGTCTCGACGGGGCCTGCAAGGTGCCGATCCATTGGTTTACGTCCGTGCACCCCCGCCGGCTCAGACCGGTCGCGATCCCCGCCGCGATGCGTTCGGTGGCCCGGGGATCGATGAAGGAGGCTGTGCCGACCTGGACTGCCCGGGCTCCTACCAGGAGGAACTCGAGTGCGTCAGTCGCATCGCCGATGCCGCCCATGCCGATCACCGGTATCCGGACGGCCCGGGCGACCTCGTAGACCATGCGTAGCGCGATCGGCTTGATCGCAGGACCAGACAGCCCGCCCGTCACGTTCGTCAGCACCGGGCGGCGTGTGTCGAGGTCGACGGCGAGGCCGACGAAAGTGTTGACGAGGCTCACCGCGTCGGCGCCTTCCTCCTCGACCACGCGGGCGAAGGCGGCGATGTCGGTCACGTTCGGGGAGAGCTTGACCCAAAGCGGCAGCCGGCAGCGCGTCCGCACGGCGCCAACGACTTGCCTGGTGAGGTCGAGATCCGTGGCGATGATCCGCCCCCACTCGCGCTTGTTTGGGCACGACACGTTGACCTCGATCGCGGCGAGCCCGTCAGCGTCCGCGAGCCGCGCCGCCACCTCGGCGAACTCCTCCGGGGCGTGTCCCCAGCAATTGGCGACGATCGGCGTACCGATCTCACGGAGTTGCGGCAGCTTCTCGTCGATGAACGCCCGCACTCCGACGTTCTGGAGCCCGATCGCGTTCAGCATGCCCGCGGCCGTCTCCAATATCCGCGGCGGCGGATGGCCGCGGTGCGGCTCCAGGGAGAGCCCTTTCACCACGATGGCGCCGATCGCGGTCAAATCCATCACCCCGGCGAACTCGATACCGTAACCGAACGTTCCCGCTGCAGCGATCACGGGATTGCGCAGGGTCAGGCCACCCCCGACGTCGACCGCGAGGCGCGGCTCAGCCATCACGCAGCGGTAAGCGTAAGAGCAATGCGTCCTCGCCTCGTCCGTAATAGTCGATCCGCTGCCCGACCTCCGCAAACCCGCAACGCTCGTACAGCCGGCGACCGGCGTCGTTGCTGCGGCGGACCTCCAGCGTCACTGCTTCGGCGCCGCGGCTTCGCGCCTCTGTGACCACCTCGTTCAACAGCGCCGCCCCGAGACCACGTCCGCGCATTCGCGGATCGACGGCAAGATTCAGCACGTGCGCCTCGTCCGCAACGATCCACCGACAGACGTAACCAGCGACGCACCCTACGGCGTCGCACGCAAGCAGAATGCGCGAGAACTGCACGCCGAGCTCCTGGAGGAACAACGGTCCTGTCCAGGGGTTCGCGAACGAGGCGCGCTCGATCGCGATCACCGCGGGCAAATCCCGAGCGGTCATGTCGCGGAAGACCCACCCGCACGCCGGCGTCGGGAGGGTGCGAGAGGTCATGGCCTCCATGGCGTACCGGTTCGAACGGACGTGATTGTGCGCGCGCCGACGACGCGCTGTCAACGCGCGTTCCCCGGCGCTCCCGAAACCGGCCGACGACATTGCCGCATCCGCCGGTCGTGTGGTAGGCGAGCCGGCGGAGCGGCTCCGCGACAGCCGAGAGGGGTGGATGCGTATGCGCAGTATGTGCCACGCGGCGCTCGTAGTCGTCGCCATCGTGGTCGGGTGGATGGGCCGCGCCGACGCCGGTCACGTCATCTTCGACGTCGCCGATCGTCGCCTTCTGGAGGCCTCCGACGCCGACGTCGCCATCCCGCTCGGTCGCGTCGCCGACCTGCTCCTCGTCGCTGTCCTGCGCGAGAGGATCGCTGCCGGCGAAATCTCCTTCACGGACCCCGCTCCGGTACTGCCGGTGGCCGGTGATCGCGGTCCTCGCCTGAGCGAGCACGATCCGGTCGAGATCGGCGACCTGCTGCAACTGCTGCTGCTCGGCGACTCGCGAACCGCGGCGAAGACGCTCGCCGCGGCGGCGGGTCCGAGCATCGAGCGATGCCGCATCCGTATGCAGCAGCTCGCGAAGCGGCTCGGCCTCTCGCACACTAGCGTCGCCGGCGCCTGGCCCTCTCCCGCTCCCCTCGCGGCCGCGGACAGCGCGCGCGAGCGGGGTGCAACCACGGCGCGCGATCTCGGACGCCTCGCATTGGCGGTGGTCACCGATACCGAGCTGCGGCGGCGCATCGGGCTCGACGGCGTTCCGATCGCGAACGGAGGTCTGATCGCGCGCGCCACCGACCCGTTGATCGCGGTCGATCGGGCGCCCTCGCCGGCGGCTCCGGCAGCTAGCGCGCGGGTGGCTTTGGTCGAGCGCGATGGTCTCGAGCTCCTCGTGGCGACGGCGGGGCCGCAGGCAATGGACGAGCTTACGACGACGATCGAGCACGGTTTCCGACGCTACCGCCGGATCGAGCTGGTACACGAAGGCCAGAGCATAGGACCGAGCGTGAAGGTGCGTGGCGGCATCATCCCGACCTTCAGAGCGATCGCCGCCGAGGGCTGGTCTCTCACTGCAGCGTCGACCTCGCCGCCGGCGCTCGCGTTCCGGCTGCAGCTGCCGGACGAGATCGCCGCACCGGTCGAGGTACGTCAGCCGGTAGGAGAACTCGTAGTCGAGCAAGACGGCGGAATCCTTACCGTCATCCCCCTCGTGGCGCCGCAAGCCATAGCACCGAGCGGCTGGCTCGACACCGCCCATAGCGGTAGCCTCCCTTGACCGGACCGGTCATGGGCTAAGGGCCGACGAGCTACTCGGCGCGTCCTTTGTCGGGAGCGGCCTTATCGCCTTCGTCGCGCTGCGAACGTCCGGTCTCGCCCCGCGGCGTCCGCACCAGAGCCTCGAGGTCGTAGAGATACCAGGCATCGTCGACGCGGTCGTAGCGCCACACACGCCCCGTCTGCGTATCGAGCACGAACGTACCCTGTTCGGCAGCTCCGCCGAACGTGTACCGCGCGTTGTCGCGGGCCTGAGCCTGCGCCGTCGACACTGCCAGAAGCAGCAACGCCACGACCAACCCGCCTCTCATGGAAAACCTCGTCGAGCGCCTCCGAGCGGTCATCGCCAACGGCGCAAAATTGCGCCTGCTGTAGCCGAAGCGTGGTGGCAGTGCAAGCGAGGATGCGCCGGGAGCCCGCGCGAACCGCACCCTTGCATGCGCGATCGGAATGCTTACACTCGCCGCGATCTTTCGCCACCGATCACGATACCCGAAAGGAGCTTCCTATGGGCGCCAAGACCGTCCATCTGCACGAACGAGCGCGCGACGGCATCCTGGCCGGCGTCAACGTGCTCGCCGACGCCGCCAAGGTCACACTCGGACCGCGAGGCCGAAACGTTCTCCTCCAGCGCAGCTTCGGCGCTCCCCTGATCACGAAGGACGGCGTGACCGTCGCCAAAGAAATCGAGCTGGAAGGTAAGTTCGAGAACATGGGCGCCATGCTGGTTCGCGAGGTCGCCAGCAAGACATCCGACGTCGCCGGCGACGGTACGACGACCGCGACGGTGCTCGCCCAGGCGATCGTCCGCGAGGGACTGCGGCTGCTCGCCGCGGGCTACGATCCCATGAATCTCAAGCGCGGCATCGACTTGGCGGTGGAGCGGGCCATCGAGCACATCAAAGAGCAGAGCAAACCGATCAAGGACCATGAGCGCGTCGCGCAGGTCGGTACGGTCTCGGCCAACGGGGACGAGACTATCGGCGAGCTCCTTGCCGAGGCGATGGAGAAGGTCGGCAAAGAGGGCGTGATCACGGTCGAGGAGGCCAAGGGCCTAGACACCACGCTCGACGTAGTCGAGGGCATGCAGTTCGATCGCGGCTATCTGTCTCCGTATTTCGCCACCAACCCGGAGAAGATGGCAGTCGAACTCGACGAACCGTACATCCTCTTTCACGAAAAGAAGATCTCGAGCATGCGGGATCTCGTCCCGGTGCTGGAACGCATCGCACAAAGCGGACGGCCGCTCGTAATAGTCGCCGAAGAAGTCGAAGGCGAAGCGCTCGCGACCCTCGTCGTCAACAAGATTCGCGGCACACTCAAGTGCGCCGCCGCGAAGGCCCCGGGGTTCGGCGACCGCCGCAAGGCGATCCTCGAGGACATGGCGATCCTCACCGGCGGCAGGGTGATCGCCGAGGAGCTCGGCCTCAAGCTCGAAAACGTGACGCTGAACGATCTCGGGCGCTGCAAGCGCGCCGTCATGGACAAGGACACCACGATCATAGTCGGCGGCGCGGGCAAGAAGGATGCGATCCAGGCACGCGTCACCCAGATTCGCGCACAGATCCAGGAGACCGCGTCGGACTACGACCGCGAGAAGCTGCAGGAGCGGCTCGCCAAGCTGGCCGGCGGTGTTGCCGTGCTGCGAGTCGGCGCGGCGACCGAGGTCGCCATGAAGGAGAAGAAAGCGCGAGTCGACGACGCGATGAATGCAACCAAGGCTGCGGTCGAAGAGGGCATCGTTCCCGGTGGAGGCGTCGCGCTTCTGCGCGCCCAAGCGGCGCTGGCGGACGTGAAGGCTGCGGGCGATATCGGGGTCGGTGTCGAGATCGTCAGGCGCGCCATGGAAGAGCCTCTGCGGCAGATCGTCAAGAACGCCGGCGGCGAACCGTCGGTGATCGTAAACCGCGTGCGCGAGGGCAAGGACGACTTCGGGTACAACGCCCTCACCGGCGCCTACGAACACCTTTTGAAGACGGGCGTCATCGATCCGGCGAAAGTCGTCCGGTCGGCGCTTCAGAACGCCGCCAGTGTCGCAGGCCTGCTGATCACCACCGAAGCGGCCATCGCCAACAAACCCGAGAAGAAAAGCGAGACCCCGGCGGGCGGGGAGGACGAGTACGGGGACGAGTACTGATCGCTCCGAGGCGAAGGGGCGGTACAGGCCGCGGGCGTTGGCTTGCTAGCGCTGGGGTTCTGTGCCAAACGCAGTCGCGTGGAGCAACGCCGAGAGGCGTGCCATTCAAGGAGGTGAGAACGATGCGGAACGGAAGAATCAGGGTTGCCGGAATCGCAGCCGCAGTCATGCTGGCATCGGCGCTCGGCATGGGTTGTGCGAAGGACTCGTCCAAGGCGCTGTCGGCGGCAGATCGCTCCGAGGCGGCCGCGGCGAAGGCCGAGTCTGCTGCATCGCGCGCCGAGACGGCGGCGAGCCGTGTCGAGGACGCAGCTCGTCGCGCCGAGGCCGCGGCACAGAAGACCGAAGCCATCTTCATGAAGCATATGCGCAAGTAGTCACTTCGGATCTCGAACGCAGAGCTCAAAAAGGGCGGCGTCCTGGCGGACGACCGCCTTTTTTGTTCTACGAGCCGAACGTGACGATCGTCTTGAGCGCCGACGTCATCGCTGCCGTTCGGTACGCCTCCGCGACCCGCTCCAAGGGAAACTCGTGCGTCACGACCTGGTCTTTACGGACGACGCCGCGGGTAATCAGGTCGAGGGCCTCGCGCGTGTCGTTCGGTCCGCACGAATAGCTCGGCACGAGGCGAATCTCACGAAAATACAGCTCGTACGGAGCGATCTCGAGACGATCGTCGGGTCGGCCCGCCGTGAAGAAGACTACGGTCGCCCCACGACCGGCGAGACGTATGCCGAGATCCATTGCCTCCTTGCTGCCGGGTCCGACGATCACGGCATCGGCCATGTCGCCATCAGTGAGCGCCCCCATTGCTTCCACCGGATCGCATTCGTCGACGTGGACGGTCGCATGAGCACCGAGTTCTCGAGCACGCTCGAGGCGAAAGGAGACCCGGTCGAAGCCGATGACCTGCACCGCTCCGGCATGGTGGGCAAGCACCACGTGGAGTTGCCCCATGACCCCGAGCCCGATGACGGCTACGCGCTCGCCGCCTCGCAGCGCCGCGCGGCGCAGAGATTTCACGGTGCACGCCAGAGGCTCGACGAGCGCCGCTTCGGCGAACGTCACGTGCTCCGGCAGGCGCAGGGTATCGGCCCTGACCTGGCCGGCTGGAACGGCGAAATACTCCGCCATACCGCCGGGAACGAGCCTGCCGTTGCGCCAGGCAGCACATTGCACGTACTCGCCGCGGGCGCAGAGACGGCACGTCAGGCACGGCGCATGGTGATGCACGAAGACGCGGTCCCCGAGCCGGAAGTCGGCCACGTCGCCCGCGACCGCCGCCACCTCTCCGGCCGGCTCATGCCCGAAGATCAGCGGTGCCTTGCGCTGCATGTACCAGCCCATGATGTCGCCGGTACAGATCCCGCACGCGCGCGTCCGGACGAGGATCTCGCCGGGGCCGAGCGCTGGCACTTCCAGCTCGGCGACCGCAACCGAGAGATCTCGGTCCAGTCGGGCGGCCCGCATGGTGCGGGGGACAGCGGGAACAGACAAGGCGGACGACCGGCCGCGGATCAAGCGCTTTGCGGCACGAGCGCGTACTTGATGCCCTGACCCCGCTGCAAAAGGTTCAGAACCCGATGCAGCTCAGGGAACGAGTACGTCCCGGTGATCAACGAGCGGCCGTCGATACTCCCTTCGCTGAGCAGCGTCTGCGCCTTCCGGACGTCGCGCGGTGTGAAATGGAAGGGACTCATCAGCGTGATCTGGTCGTAGTGCAAACGCGCCGTATCGAAGGACACGCGCGTTCCCGACGGGCAGCCGCCGAAGAGCACAACCGTGCCGCCGCGGCGCGCGTAGTGGATGGCTCGCTCCCACACGCTCGGCTGCCCGGTGCACTCGATGACGACGTCAGCGCCTCGGCCTTGCGTAGCCTCGATGATCTCGGCCTGCGCCTGATCGGGCTCGGAGGCGAGAATGACCTTCGCCCCCAGATCTTCCGCCATCTGCGCGCGGTACTGCCGCCGGCCGAGCACGATCACGTCGTGTACGCCCGCACTCTTCAGAACCAGCAGATGAAGGAGGCTGATCGCGCCGGCGCCGATGATCAATACCGTGTCGTCAGGACGCACCTGCAGACGGTCTATAGCGTGGACGACGCACGAGAGCGGCTCTAGCAGCGCGGCTTCCGCATAGTCGAGCGATGCCGCCTTCGGAAACATGTTGGTCTCGACCACGGCGGCGGGGAGCTTCACGTACTCGGCGTACGCCCCGAGTACCATGTTGTCCATGATCGTCGTGCAGAGATTCTCTTGCTCGCGCTTGCAGTAGTAGCACGTCTTGCACGGTGCCGTCGGCACCGCCATTACCGCGTCGCCCTCACGGAAGCTGCGGACACCCTTGCCGGCGAACGCAACGTCTCCGGCGAACTCGTGTCCGAAGAGGGTCGGCATCGGCATCTTCGGATGGCCGCGTAAGAATGCCTTGAGATCGGTGCCGCAGGTGAGCGCCGTCGATACCCTCACGACGACCTCGCCGGGTCCGGGTACGGGCGTTTCGACCTCCTCGTAGGAGATCTTCCCGGGCTCCAGCAAAAGATGTGCCAACATTTGACCCGCCACGCCCCCTTAGCGCCGGCAGCGTGCCGGAGCGTGCCGGCTACGCAATGCGTTCTCGTCTACTGGCGGGGTCCCACCTTGTCAAGGTTGAGCCCCCTAACGATGGACTTCGCGCTTCACGCGCGGCGAGCCTTCTCCTCGAGCCGTTTCAAGACGACGTCAGGCACCAGGCCTTCCACGTCCCCTCCGAGCATGACGACCTCCTTGACCAAACGCGAGCTCGTATAGAAATGCGCTTCCGCCGCCATCATGAAGATCGTCTCGATGTTCGACTTGAGGTGGCGGTTCATCATCGTCATCTGGAACTCGTACTCGAAGTCGGCCACGGCGCGAAGACCACGGATGATGACTTTCGCCTTCCTTCGCTCGACGTAGTCGACGAGCAATCCGCTGAAGCGGTCGGCAATGACGCGACCACGGTAGCGGCGGAAGACGTCGGCGATCATCTGCACCCGCTCGTCGGGCGTGAACATCGCGCTATCCTTGTGGATGTTGTAGGCGACCGCCACGATCACGTGATCGAACACCTGGAGGCTGCGCTCGATTATGTCGACATGACCGTTCGTGATCGGGTCGAAAGACCCCGCATAGACGGCGACAGTGGTGCCGCCGGCAGCTCGCTTACGTCCCGGCATCGTCGTTCGCCCGTGGGTGTCCCGCCCGGTAGAGCGTGATCTGGGTATGGCCATAGCGCCTCGTGAGCTCCTGCGAAAAGCGCCCGACGGTTGCGGCTGCGGGCGCGCCACGCTCGTGCTCGGCCACGATCCAACCGCCAGCGACGACGAGATCGGCCTCGTCGAGCGCCTGCAACGTGCGGGCGACCCATCCCTCGCCATAGGGCGGGTCGAGGAATACGCGATCGAAACGGCGTCCTGACGCAGCAAGGACATCGAGGGCGCGGGCTGCGGGCATGGTCAGAACCTCACCCGCCAGTCCCGTAGCCGCGAGATTCGCCTCGATAGCGTCACGCGCCGGGCGCGCGGGATCGACGAAGACCGCCGAGCGCGCCCCGCGACTCAGCGCTTCGAGACCGAGCGCTCCCGCACCCGCGAACAGGTCGAGTACCGCACATCCTTCACAGCCGTCACGGCTTTCCAGTATCGAGAACACGGCTTCCTTCACTCGATCGGCGGTGGGGCGCACGAGACGTCCCCTGGGAGCGCGCAGCCGCCGCCCGCGCGCTATACCTGCCACGATACGCATGGTGCCAGGCTACGAACGCATGTTCCTCATGCGGTTCGGCTCTTTATATGCGGCTCCGAACGGCCGCAAGCGAGTCCCGCTGCCGCTCGCCACGCTTGACTCGCACCGGGGTCCCTTCTACTGCAGCGCCACCCGAGGAACCGGTCGTGAAGGTCGCTCTGCTTCCCGCGAAGCCGCTCGCACTTGCCAAGACGAGGCTCGCGCCGCTCCTCACGGACGCGGATCGCGCCCGCGTCGCGGCCGCGATGTACACCGACGTGCTGCACGCGCTGGCGACGGCGGACGCGATCGAGGCCGTCGTAGTCGTCACTGCCGACCCGACTCTCGCCGGGCACGCTCGCCGGGTGGGAGCGATCGTCGTCGACGAGGGAGCGCCCAGAGGCCTGAACGGCGCCGTCATGCTCGGCACCGACGCCGCCGTACGGCTCGGCGCTACGAGCGTGCTCGTCGTGCTCTCGGACGTGCCGCTGGTGCAACCTGGAGATATCGACGACCTCCTGCGGCGGAATCCGCTGCAGGGTGCGCGCGTCGTGCCTTCGAAGGAAGGCACGGGAACGAACGCGATGCTGCGCACGCCCCCGACCGTGTTCCCGTCGCGCTTCGGCGGTCGCAGCTTGGAACGTCACGTCGCGGCGGCCGAGCACGCGGGGATTCCCTGCACGGTCGTACGCAACGCCCGGCTCGAGCTCGATCTCGACACACCCGAGGACCTACGGATGTTCGCCGGTGCGCCTAGCGACACCGAGACCTATCGCGAGCTCGTATGCCGCGGGGACGCGCCGCTGCGTTTCGGAATCCGCGCATAGACGGAGACAATTCGGGTCAACCTGCATCTCCCGCCGGATTCGCGTCGAGAGCCGGCAAGGCGCGGACGGTAGCCCCCGGTCCGCCCGCGGCTCCGAGCGCGAGTACGGCCCCCGGCTCGCCGTAATCGCGGCGAACGTAGGCGAGACCGACCGTTCGTCCGAGCCGCCACGACCGTGCCGCGCTCGTGATCCATCCGACGTCACGGTCCGCCGCGAAGAGGCGCACGCCCGGCTCCGCGACCGCACCGGATTCGAGCTCGACGCCGACGAGCTTCCGATTCACGTTCCCACGCGCCGTGATCCGCTCCATCACCTCCTGGCCGAGATAGCATCCCTTGCGGAAACTGATCGCGTGCGCGTAGGGCGCCTCGAGCGCGAGCGTGTCGGAGAAGACGTCCCGACCATGCCGCGGCACGCCGCTCTCGATACGCAACACCTCGAACGCCTCCGATCCGGCAGCGCGCGCGCCGGCGGCAATCGAGCGCTCCCACCAGGTCGCCGCCGCTGCGGTCGGCACGCGGCACACGAATCCACCCGTACCCGGCGCCGGCACCCGCACGACGTGGAGTACGTCGTCGGGGATCGCGGCCGGCGCGTGCGCATACGGCGCGGCCGGCGCGGGAAGATCGAGTCGGGCGAGCACGTCGGACGCCTGCGGACCGAGCACGGCGAGGACGGACGTCGCCGTCGCGGGCACGAGCTCGACGTCGTCGGCCACCATGAACCGCTCGAGCGCGGCGCGCACCGTCGACGTCGCACCTACCCCGTCGAGCACGATCACCCCTTCGCCGGCCAGTACGACGAGGTCGCCGACGGCCCTGCCCTGCTCGTTCAAGAGCAGCGCCGGGCACCCGGTTCCAGGTACGAGCTTGGCGACGTCGTTCGACAACATCCCCTGCAGGAATCCGACCCGGTCGCTGCCCGTCGCGCGCAGGCGTTCGATCCACGGTAGCTCGACCACGGCCGCGGTGCCGCGCATCGCCGCATATTCCTCCGCCGCGTCACCGAAGTGCGCTGCGGTCACGGATCCGCCCTCGCCAATAAAGACGCCGCCACGTGCACGCATGGCGGCAGCGAGCGTGCCCTCAGACATCACGGTCCTCGGATCGCAAGCGCCGACGGACGCCCGTGCGCTGCCGTACGCAACCTCGTAGCCAGGTTTGCCGGCCATCGGCAGCGCGGAGGTCCGGAGCCGCCGTCAACGCCACCTCGCTGTCGCCCACGCTGCGCCGCCAGACCCCGGTGCAGGATCGTCGGTAGAACCAGCCGCGCTCGCGCTCGCCGGCGGCGACCCTAGGTACGGCCCGGCCAGCGGCGCTGTCGGCGTTCGCGGTCGCAGCATGCGAAGATCGCGCCATACCGTCACCGCACCGCCTTGAGCTGCTCGGTCGTGCGCTCGACGTAGTCGCTGAGGATGCGCGTCAAATTGAGGAACACGGTCGCCGCGATACGCGGATAGCGCCGCTGGAGCCGCTCGAGAAAGCGTTGGTCCACGGCCAGCAACTCGAGAGCCTCGACCGCAACGACGTCGGCGGTCCTTGGTTGCTGCCGAACTAGCCCCATCTCGCCGAAGACGTCGCCGCGCTGCAGCCGATGCAGAACCCGTGGACGCCCGTCGGCATCGTCCACCACGACGTCGGCGCGACCATTGATGATCACGTACATCTCGTCGCCGACCTCTCCGCGCCGGATGGCGGCCTCTCCCGCCGGAACGTTGCACAACCGTCCGAGCAGCACCGCTATGCGCGCCTGTGTGCGGCGAAGTCCATGGAAGAGTCGCACCGTCTTGTGAGGGTCCTTACCGAGCTTCACGAACAACAGGTCCCAAAGTGTAACGATCCGCGTCTGGGCGAGCAACGCGGGGAGGAGCATGACATTGGTCACCAGGGCCGCGAGCATGGTCGCAGCCGACAGGACACCGAAGTCGCGGATCGGAACGAAGTCCGAGAGCCGCATCACGAGGAATCCGAGCGTCAGCGCTACCGACGTGTACACGATCGGACGGCCGACCGTGCTAAGCGCCGCCGAGAGCGATCGACGCTCGTCGTAGCTCACGTGCAGCTCGCGATTGAAACGCACCATGTAGTGAATCGTGTTGTCGACGGCGATCCCGAGCGCGATCGCCGCAATGACGCTGGTGCCGATGTTCAGCATGATGTTCGACCATCCGAGGATGCCGAAGAAGAACATCACCGGAACGATGTTCGGCAACATCGCGATGAGGCCGATCTTCACCGACAGAAACAGCAGCGACATGACTACGAAGATCACAGCGAGCGCCATGCTCACGCTCTTCACCTGTCCCCAGACCACGTCGTCCGTGGTGCCGCTCAGGAGGATGACGCTGCCCGTCGGCTCGGCGGGCATTCCCGGATGCTGCTCGGCCCATTCGCGGATATGACGGACCACGTCGGCGATCTCCGAGGACGTCTCGAAGCGCGTGCGGACGAGGACGTTCGCCTGACCGAAGTCGGGCGTGACGACCGAGCGGAACGTCTCCGGATTCTGACGGACGAGGGTCAGCACCTCGCCGAGGCGGCTCGGGTCGTCCCAGAAGCTCTTGACGTCGCCGGGTTCGACCTTGCGCCCCTGCTCGTCGACGACGATGTCGGCGCCGGCGCGCAGACCCGCGTCGAGAAGATCGAGATAGTCGGTGAATGCCACTGTCCTGCTGACACCGGGAAGGCTTTCCAGGTAGCGCTGCAGCTCCCGCAGCTCGCGCAACGCTCGCATCTCGAGCATCGATTGCGGCAGCCCGGTGCCGACGACGACATAGAACGGCAGTGCGCCGGCCACCCGCGCACTGATCGCGGTATGGGCGAAGCGGATCGGCGAGTCGGCCGGGAAATATGCCAAGAAATTCGTGTCCGCCCGGATGCGCGGCAGCGCCACGACCGAGAGCGCCACCAGCCCGCCGGCGACGACGAAGATGACGCGCCGGTGCCGAATGTCGATCTGTGCCAACCGGGACAGGGCACGACCGAGGCCATCGGTCGCCCCTGCGGCCGTCGTCCACCGGTAGTGACGCTCCGGCAGCACCATGATGAGCGCCGGCACCAGCGCCATCGCCAGCAAGAAGAGAAACGTGATGCCGATCACCGCGTAGAGCCCGAGGGCACGCACGGCCGGAATAGAGTTGAGGAGCAAGGCGGAAAAGCCGATCAGCGTCGCCAGCCCAGAGATGAAGACCGGTAGTCCAGCTTGCCGGAGTGCCCTGTACACGGGATGCTCCGAGCTCGTCGGCGCCTCCAGCTCCAGGTAGTAGCGCGCGACGACATGGGTGGCGTACGAGCTGCCGATCACGATCAGGAGCGAGGGCAGCACCAGCGTTCCGAGCGAGATCGGCTCGCCGATCCATCCCATCAGGCCCATCGTCCAGATGACGCCGGCGAGGACGCAGAGGAGCGGCAGGACGACACCTCGCCGCGTCCGGAACGAGACGAACAACACCGCGATCATTAGTGCGAGGCTCACTGGAGTGAGCACGGCGAGATCGCGGCGCATGAGCGCGAGCCCCTTCACCTTCAAGTGCGATAACCCGGTCATGTAGAAGCGCTCCGGGCTCTCATCGTCCTGCACGTCGACGAGGATCTGTTCGAGCTCGCGATCGATCCGTTGTGCCGCGCCTTCGGCACGCGGTCCGCTGTCGAAGAACACGTTGATCGCTGCGCCGTGACTGTCCGGAGAGATCAAGTTGCCGGCGAAGAGCGGATTGTCCTTGATGCGCGCGCGCAGCCGGTCGCGGGCGTCCTGCGTCGTCGGGATCTCGGGAATGAGCAGCGGCGGATCGAGCACGTCGGTTATCGGGTCGCGGACATTGACTAGACTGATGACCCGCGCGACGCCGTCGATCGCGGCCGCCCGCGTGGTCACGCTGCGGATCTTCTCGAGGGTCGACGCCGACAACACGTCCGGCGCCAGCACACCGATGATGTCGATCTCGTCGCTGCCGAAGCGTTCGACGACCTGGGAGTAGAGCGCCTGTCCCGGATCGTTACGGGGCAACAGAGTTTCGACCGAGCTGTCGACGCGCAGATGCCGTACTCCCGATCCGAGCAGCACGGTCACGATCGCCGCCACCGCCAGCACGAGCCATGGATGACGAACGATGGCCCGATAGACCGTGTCGGTCATGGCGGGCGAGCTTTCGCCGGCGACCTCCAGGTTGTCAAGGTCGCGGACCGCCGCTAGAAGCACGGCCATGCAGCTCACCGACGTCCTCTACGAGAAGCGCGACGGCACCGCGTGGATCACGATCAATCGACCCGAGCGCCGCAACGCCTTTCGCAGCGCGACCGTACGCGATCTGATCGCCTGCGTGCGCGACGCATGGCACGACGACGGCGTCGGAGTCCTCGTGCTCACCGGCGCGGGCGACAAAGCGTTCTGCAGCGGTGGCGATCAGAAGGAAGGCTACATCGCCCTCGACGAGGTCGCGGCGCTGCACAGCGCCATCCGGAACGTGACGAAGCCCGTAATAGCGATGGTGAACGGCTACGCGATCGGCGGCGGTCACGTGTTGCACGTCGTCTGCGACCTCTCGATCGCAGCCGATACCGCCATCTTCGGTCAGGCGGGCCCGCGCATCGGCAGCGTCGATCCCGGCTTCGGCACCGCGTACCTGGCGCGCGTCGTCGGCGAAAAGAAGGCGCGTGAAATCTGGTATCTGTGCCGGCAGTACGACGCCGCCGAGGCGCTGGCTATGGGGCTCGTGAACAAGGTCGTTCCGGCGTCCGACCTGCGGAAGGAGGTCGAGGCCTGGTGCGCCGACCTCCTCGCCAAGAGTCCGACGGCGCTCCGCATCGCCAAGCAATCGTTCAACGCCGACACCGACCATATCCACGGCATCGGTGGGCTCGGATTCAGCGCCGTCGAGCTCTATTACCAGAGCGCCGAGGCCAAGGAGGGCAAGCAGGCCTTCGCCGAGAAGCGGCCTCCGAACTTCCGGAAGCACGCTACGTAGCGAGCGGGCTCAGATTTCGTCACGGCCGGCACTGCCGCAGGTGCCCGGCACGACCGCGCTCTACGCCGCCGCGTCGCCGCGCAGGCCGAACGTCTTGATCTTGCGCATCAGAGTATTGCGGCCGATCCCGAGACGACGGGCCGCCAGACTCTGGTTCCAGTTGCAGCTGCTGAGCACGCCCGCGATATAGTCGCGCTCGAGCTGGCGCAGCGGGAACACATGGGGTGCGGCGTAGCGCCGTGGCCGGCGACCGAGCACGGTACGAATGCGTTCGGGCGTGACCTCGCCGCCTCGCGATAACGTGAGCACCGCCTCGATCGTCTGCTCGAGCTCGCGCGAGTTGCCCGGCCAGGCATAGCTCATGAGCTCGGCGACGGCGAGCCGGGAGAACCTAGGACGCGGCATACCCGCCGCTTCGCACCACTCCCCCACAACCCCATCCGCTACGAACGCAATGTCCTCGCGCCGCTCGCGCAGCGGCGGCAGTACGATCCGGACGACG
Organism: Polyangiaceae bacterium UTPRO1; assembly: GCA_002050235.1. Classification (GTDB taxonomy): domain Bacteria; phylum Desulfobacterota; class Binatia; order UTPRO1; family UTPRO1; genus UTPRO1. The sequence continues at coordinate 189,658 of MWST01000035.1, forward strand.
GCGATCCGGAAGAAGAGATCGCGCCGAAATCGTCCCAAGCGCGCCAGCTCCTCGAGCGGCGTCGTCGTGCCGACGATGATGCGAACGCCGTGGTCGCGATCGCGCTGCGCGAGCGCCAGCGCCATTCGAGCCTGGAGCCGCGTCGGCAGCAGATCGACGGCATTCAGATAGACGGTCGCCTGCCGGGCGTTCGGCGCGAGCACGCCGCCGTTCTCCGCGAAGAGCTCCCGCTCGATCTCGGCCTCCCCCAGCTTCTCGAGCGCGATCGCAATGAAGGGCTCGCCGGCGCGGCGGCTCTGCCGATGTATGCGCTCGGCCAAGACGTGCTTGCCGGTGCCCCTTTCGCCGTGGATCTCCATGTCGACGTCGGCATGCGCGAGATGGGCTAGGACCCGTTCGATCTCGCGAATCGGAGCGCTCGCCCCCGCAAGCCAGGCATCGGAACCTGCGGCGACGCCGCTGACAGACTCTCGAAGCGACGATACGGACATGACGGGATCCCCCTAATCGAGATGCGGATTGGCGAAGCGGTCTGATAGGACGCCCCTTCATTTCCCTCCAGCCAAGACTGTCCGGTCATCACCCTACGTCGGCAAGAAAAATGGCGTACCGGCGCTTGGCAGATTCCGGCTGCTGGTGCTAGCGTCCGCGGCGCGTAAGATCCCAGCGCCGGCTTCGCCCATCCGCGGATGACCCACGAGCGAACCAAAGTGCTCCTTGCCGACGATCACACGATCGTGCGCGAGGGCATCCTCTCCCTCCTCCAGGCTCATCAGGGCATCGCCGTCGTCGGCACGGCCGAGAACGGGCAGGAGACGATCGAGAAAGCGCGCCGCACGTTTCCCGACATCGTCGTCATGGACATCGCGATGCCGCTCCTGAACGGTATCGAGGCGAGCCGCCGGCTGCGTCGCGTCCTGCCCCAGACCAAGGTCATCATCCTGACGATGTACGCCGACGAGGAGTACGTGTTGCGGGCCTTGCAGGCAGGGGTACGCGGGTATCTGATCAAGCGATCGGCAGCGGCCGAGCTGCTGCAAGCGATCCAGAAGGTCGAGCGCGGAGACTACTATCTGAGCTCCGAGATCTCGCACGTCGTAATCGAGCGCTTCCTCGCTTCACCCCAGCCCACCGAAGAGAAGACCACCCTCACCGAGCGCGAGCGCCAGATCCTCCAACTCGTCGCGGAGGGGCACACCAATCGCCAGATCGCGGTCGCTCTCGGCATCACGCCGAAAACCGTAGATACTCACCGTACGCGGATGATGACCAAGCTCGATATCCACGACACGCCTGGTCTCGTGCGCTACGCGATCCGCAAAGGCATCGTCACCGCCGACGATTGACTACGCGCGCTTCTCGGTCGGGGGCGGCGCTCCCTTGGTGACGTCCACCGGAATGCCGTGCTTCTCCTTCACGGCAGCGAGAAAGCGGCCGAAGTCGATACGCTGGTCGACGCCCGCCTTCCTGGCCTCAGCTCGGGCGTAGCGCTCGAAATCGCGAATCCGCCCGTACACATCGGCATGCACCTCGACGAAAATACGCGTCCCCCGCGCCCCGAACTTCACCGGCTGGTACAAGAGCTCGCCGGGGGTGCCGGGCGCCACGCTCGGATACAGAATCTCCAGATCTTCAGGATAGAGGCGGATGCATCCGTGCGTCGTCAGCCGACCGATGGACCAAGGGTCGTTGGTGCCGTGGATAGCGTAGAGCCCGTGCGACAGCCGCAAGCGATACGCACCCATCGGGTTGTCGGGACCCGGCGGCACGACCCGTCGAGGATTGTCCATGGTGCGGAGGATGTCGTCGGGAACGATCCAGGTGGGGTTCGCGTCCTTGGAGCGGATCGTGAAGGGTCCGATCGGACTCGGAGCCTCCTCGGTCCCGATACCTACGGCCCACGTTCGCAGCGGCACGAGCTCGCCGGGGCGCGCCGTCGTCGGGAAGACGTACATCCGCATCTCGGGTATGTTGACGACGAGGCCGCGATATTTCGAGCGCGGCAGGATCCAGCGCGACGGTACGACGACTTCGGCGCCAGCGGGCGGGATCCACTCGTCGACCGTAGGATTCGCATCGCGGAGCTCGTGAAATCCGAGGCCCGCCTCGCGGGCGACGTCGAGGAGCGTCTCGCCCGGTTTCACGCGATGGTACTGCAGGCGCCCGACGATCCCGGGGAGCTCGTCGGGCTCCGGTACACGCGCCAACGCGGCGGTGATCTTCTCGGGCTCGGCCGCCGGATGCCGCCGCCGGCCGAGCCAGATCGGCCCGCACGCCGAAACTCCCGCGAGCACGAACGTCACCGCGAGCGCAACCAGACGCCGCAACACCGGCCGTTCCGTCTCAGAGCCAGCTCGCTGCATACTCCACCAACCCCTCCAGCTGGCGGACCTTCGCACCCCACGCCGGTCGATCGGCCGGCAGCGCCGTATCGTAGGCGAGGCGCGTTCTCGCCAGACATGCTTCCATGATGTCGAGACAGCGCGCGGTGAGCACCCGGCCGCGGTGTCGCGTCCGAGCACGCACGATCTCCTGGAAGTCGATGATTTCCGCCATCGCGCGCGATCATGGCGCGACGGGTCGCACGCGGCAAGCTCGTTTGACGCCCCGTCGCCGTTGCTCTAAGCGGCCATGATGCGCACGCACCGCTCGGCGAGCGCAGCCGACACCGCCGCACCGCTGCGCGCCGTGTCGTTCGACGCCGCCGGCACGCTCTTCCATCCCGTGCGCCCGGTCGGTGAGCTCTACGCCATGATCGCCGCACGCCACGGCATCGCCGCGAATCCCGCCGTCCTCCATGACCGGTTTCGCGCCGCCTTTCGTGCCGCACCGCCGCTTGCCTTCCCTCCGCTTCCGCAGTCCGAGCTCAGACGACGCGAGAAGGCTTGGTGGCGCGCCGTGGTAGGCGAAGTCTTCTCCGACATTGCAGTGGCCGACTTCGACGCCTACTTCGACTCGCTCTTCTCCTTCTTCGGCAGCGCCGCAGCCTGGTACGCCGATCCCGACGCCGCCCCCCTCATGGCGCGACTGCGGGCCGCCGGGCTGCACATCCTCGTGGTCTCGAACTTCGACTCCCGCGTCCGCGGCGTGCTCGCGCACCTCGGGCTCGCCGGAGCCATCGACGCGATCACCATCTCGAGCGAAGCCGGCGCTGCCAAGCCGGACCCGCGCATCTTCGCACACGCACTCGCCGGCGCTCGGCTGCACCCCGACGAGGTGTTGCACGTCGGCGACACCGTCGCCGAGGATCTGTTGGGAGCGCGCGCTGCCGGTCTCGAGGTCGTACTGGTGGGCGGTCCGGAGCTCACCGCCGCAGCACCCGACGCGGCGTGCGTACCGCGGCTCGCGGAGATCGCCGCCTTCGTCGCGCGGCGTCTGCCCGGCGGGTTGATCGCAGCCCGATAGGCGCCTACCAGAGCAGCGTCTCGCCGAGCGGCGGCGTCCAGAGCCGCTCCGGCGCAATGCCGCGCCGGGCGCCTTCGGCGTGGAAACGGCGTGGGGCTTCGTCGAGCGGCTCGTCGGTAAGGTCGAACGTCCCGTAGTGGATACCCAGAATACGCTCGGCACCGACCTCGAGACCGGCTTGCACCGCCTCCTCGGGATCGAGGTGCACCGGTCGCATCATGCGCGGCGGGTCGTACCCGCCGATAGGCATGGCAGCGAGACCGAACGGCCCGAGCTGCGCGCCGATCTCGCGAAAGCCGGGGAAATATCCCGAGTCGCCGGCGAAATAGAATCGGCGCGTCGGACCGGTCACCACCCATCCCGACCAGAGACTCGCGCAGTCGTCGGTAAGCCGACGTCCGCTCCAGTGCTGCGCCGGCACGCAATGGATCTCGAGCCCGGCCACCTCGCGCCGCTCCCACCAGTCGAGCTCCTCGACGGGACCGATCCGGGCCGCACGGAGCCAGCCGGCATCGCCTAGCGGCACGAAGACGCGCGTGCCCGTCGCCACGAGCCAGCGCAGGGTCGGAAGATCGAGGTGATCGTAATGGTTGTGCGAGACCAGCACGAAGTCGATCGGCGGCAGCGCTTCGAGCGTGAGCGCCGGCGGCGCAAAACGCTTCGGCCCCACGAAAGACACCGGAAACGGCGTCTCGGACCAGATCGGATCGGTCAGGAAAGTCCGGTGATCCATCTGGACGAGCACGGTCGAATGACCGATCCAGGTGACCGTCGGATCGCTGTGGCGCGCGTTCTCGCGCAGAAACGCGCCGTCGTTCCACACCCGTGGCGGCGCTCCGGGGCGATTGCGAAAGAACCCCGCGAGGCGGCGCGCCAGGAACGGCACCAGGACGTCGAGTCCGCCGCGATCGATGCGGGCGAGGTTCCGAAACCGCCGTTTGCCGTGATGCGCCGGTCGCTCCATCCCGCTCCTCTCCCTTCGGGAGTTACCAAAGGAGCACTGCCCTGGCTACCAGGACTCCGCGCCGGCGCCGGGAAGACGCCGCCATTGCCCCACCTCGGCGCCCCGGGCACCTGGCGGCGAAAAATGCGCGCTAGTTGCTGCCGCTCAGCTCTTCGCGGCGAGCACGACGCTCGAGCATCTCGTCGAGCGCGTCGATCGAAATCGTCGGCGCCATCACGAACTCGGAAGGAAAGGAGCGGTACGGAAGGACGACGTCGATCTCGCCGGGACGATACAGAGCCGGCATGTGGCGCCGGGCAAGAGCGATATCCCAGAAATAATATGGCGGCGGGATCTCGCCGTCGTAGGCGCGCGCCAGCTCCTTATCGAGGTCGCGGGGAATGTGCCGCCCGAGACTGGACATCATCATGGCTATGCCTCCTGCTCCTCGGCATTAGGCGCGTGCTGGTTACATCGTCGCAATCGCTTCCAATCCTCACACCCACGGGAAAAAATCCCTAGTTGCTCGCTCATCGTCGCCACGGGTCGCGTGGACGGCGCCGAGATCGCGTGCTAGGCCTCGGCGCGACTCGTGCCCGCCACTGCCCCGCCGCGCCATCGCATGTCCGTCGCGGCAGGTGTCGCAGCCCTCGCCGTGATCGTTGCACTGGCCTTTTTCGCGGACCTCGGGCGGCCCGCTTTCTGGGATCCGGGAGAGAGCCGGTACGCCGAGACGACCCGCGAGATGACCGAGAGCGGCAACTGGATGACACCGACGCTCGCGTTCGCTCGCTACTACGACAAGCCGGCGCCGTTCTTCTGGATGCTCGCGGGCTCGTTCGCCGCTTTCGGGCGAACGGAATGGGCGGCGCGCCTGCCGTCCGCCATCGCCGCCGTCGTGACGATCGTACTCGTGTTCGCCTTCGGCTGGTCGTACGCCGGCCTGCGCGCCGCGGTCGGCGCCGGCGTGGTGCTGGCGACGGCGGCACAATTCGTCGCGCTCGGTCGATCGGTCCGGATGGACATGCTGTTGACCCTGCTGACGACCGCAGCCTTGATGCACGGCTTCGTGCTGCTCGGCGGGAGGCCGAGGCGGAGCTCGCCTTGGAGCGCAGCCGTGACCTGGCCGCTCTACGTGGCGATAGTGCTCGGCATCTTCGTCAAGGGGCCGATCGGACTCGTGCTGCCGGTCCTCGTACTCGGAGCATACGCCGCGGCGACGCGTCCTCTACTCTCGCTCTCGCGGCTCCGTCCGGGCGTCGTCTCGATCGCCGCGGTCATCGGTCTTGCCGCGTGGTACGCCGCGCAAGCCGTCTATGCACCCGACTACCTCTGGACATTCCTCTGGCAGCACAACCTCGGACGTTTCGTCGGACGGACGCTCGCAGGCCACTCCAACCCGATCTGGTTCTACGTCTGGACGCTGCCGCTGACGTTCCTGCCGTGGACCATGTTCCTGCCTGCGGCGATGCGGCGCACGATCCGGCGCGCCCGCCGTGGTGACCGGCTGGAGAGGTTCCTCCTCGCGTGGTGCGCGCTGCCCTTCGCCTTCTTCAGCCTCTCGCGCGCCAAGCTCGCAACCTACCTTCTCCCGATCTTTCCCGCGCTGGCGTTGATCGTCGCCATCTACCTCGATCGCGTGCTGCGGGCGCCGGCTCCGACCCGCGCCCGCGCCCTGGCGATCCCCGCGCTCCTGTGGTCGGCCACCCTGACGATCATCGCCGTCGCTACGCCGCTGGCCGCTGCGATCATGCTGCCAGGCTATGCCGGAAGGGCTCTCGCCGTACTGCCGCTCGCGGCCTACGGCGTGGCGAGCTGGCTGATCCGCCGCCGGGGAGCCTGGCGCACCGTGCCGGCGCTCGTCGCCATGGGGATGCTCACCTTGCAGATCGTCTTCTTCCATGCCGCCGCTCCGGTCGTGGACGACTTCGCAAGCCTTCGCGCCGCTGCCCGGGCCGCCGCAGCCCTCCCCGCCGATACTCTCGTGTTCGCGTACAAGATCCGCGGGCACTCGTTCACGTACTACGGCGGCCGGAGCCTGATGCGCGCCCGCTCGCCCGCCGAGGTCGCCGCAGCGCTCGGTCGCAGCGGCCCGACGGCAGCGCTCGTCAAGCACCGGCACATCGCCAAGATACGCCAGCACCTAAGGCAACCTGCGTGCATCTGGTGGCAGAGCCCGGCAGGACGAGTCCTGATCACGAACCGGCCGACGCCCGATGGCTCCGGCGTCCCGCTCCTCCCGCCTAGCGCCCACGCGGGTGACGGCGTCCCGCACTGCTGACCCCGACGCCGGATTTAATGAAATGCTCTTTGACGCACTGAGGCAACGTGGTTAGAGTCGCGTCGTGACACGGGTTCCAGGCGACCACGCCGCAAAGGTCGAGGCGATTGCCGCCGCCGAGCGACTGGCGGAAACGGTCCGCCGGCACCTGCTCACGCTCGCGCAAGCGAGCCTCCGCATCGTGCGCGGGCTCCTGGCGAGGCTCCCGGCCGACGAGCCGACGAGCGACGGATCGCATGCGGCCGTATCGGCATCCGACATGCCGGCTATGCCGGCGCGGCCCGCCGCGGCGCGGCGGGCCGCGACTCCCGCCGCCGACCTCCTGCGCACGAGCGGGCGCTTGCCGACTTCGTACGGCAGTGATCGCCTGGTGCTGCTGGCACGCGACCCGCATTGTCTCTACGCCTATTGGGACGTGTCGCGGGCGCGCGAGAATGCCGCACGAACGGAGGCCGGCTCGGATCCACTGCGGCTCGTATTGCGCACCTACGACGTGACCCGGATCGCGTTCGATGCCGAGCCGCCCCGCCGCTTCCAAGATTTCGCGGTCGGCGGCGACGCGCACTCGCTCTACGCTTACGTCGGCAAGCCGGGGGCTTGCTTCGTGGCCGAGGTCGGCTACCTGCGGGCCGACGGAAGGTTCTTTCCGCTGGCGCGTTCGCAGCCGGTCTGGACGCCGCGCACCGAACAACCCGGGAGCGCGCCCGGCCGCTGGATGACCGTCGGATGGAACGAAAGACGCGGCGCGGGAGAAGTCGTTCCGAGCGCCGTGACGATGGGCACCGCAGCGCAGGCTTCCGGGACTCGCCCGGGGTCCGCACCGGCCCCCGCAGCCACGAGTCCGGGCGGAGCGTCTCCCGCGCCTTCGTCGTGGCAGCCCGGGTCGGCGCCGGGCGCCGTGCAGCGCGGGAGTTGGAGCCTGGTGCGCGGCGGCCTGGCGAGTCCGACGACGGTCGACTCGCCGCCGACGGGCCGCTCCGATCGTTGATGCCAGCCGATCCCGGCCTTCTGGCTCTGGTCCTCCAAGCGCACCTTCCCTGGGTGCGCCACCCGGAGCTCGAGTCGTTCCTCGAGGAAGACTGGCTCTTCGAAGCGATCACCGAGACCTATCTACCGTTGCTCGACGTTTTCGAGCGTCTGGCAGACGACGGGATCCGGCACCGCGTCACGATCTCGCTCTCGCCGCCGCTCCTCAACATGCTCGCCGACCCGCTCCTCCAGACACGCTACGAACGTTATCTGGAGCAGCGTATCGGCCTCGCCGACCGCGAGGTGGTCCGCACGCGTCACGACCCAGCCTTCGCGCCGCTCGCGCGCCACTACCTGACGTCGTTTCGACGCGCGCACGAAACCTACGTCGGCCGCTACCGGCGGAGCCTGATCGCCGCTTTTGCCGCCCTCGCCGGCAGCGGCAACGTGCGCCTGATGACCTCGGCGGCGACTCACGGGTGCCTGCCGCTCCTCGCCGTCAACGAGCAGGCGGTACGCATGCAGGTGACTCTCGGCATGCACGAGTTCCGCCGCTTCTTCGGACGCTCGGCCACTGGCTTCTGGCTGCCCGAATGCGCGTACTATGCAGGCCTCGATCGCATCCTCGCCGATGCCGGTGTCCGCTATTGCTGCGTCGACACGCACGCGATCGAGCTCGCCTCGTCGCCGCCGGTCTACGGCGTGCACGCACCGCTCTTCTGTCCGTCCGGCGTCGCCGCCTTCGGCCGCGATGCCGAATGCGCCCGGCAGGTGTGGAGTTCGGTCGAGGGATATCCGGGAGATTTCGACTATCGCGAGTTCTACCGCGACATCGGCTTCGACCTGCCGCTCGACGAGCTGCGGCCGTTCGTCTCCGGTGCAGGCGCGCGCACCTTCACCGGCATCAAGTACTACCGGGTGACCGGCCCCGGTGACCACAAGGAGCCGTACAACCCCGACTGGGCGCGAGCGAAGGCGGAGCTGCACGCGGCGCATTTCGTCGAGAGCCGCGCCCGCCAGGTGGCGCGCTTGCGAGACGCGTCGGGGCGCGCACCGCTCCTCACCGCTCCGTTCGACGCCGAGCTCTTCGGTCATTGGTGGTACGAAGGCCCGACCTGGCTCGACTCCGTCTGTCGCCGCGTAGCGGCTCAGGACGCCTTCCGCCTAACGACCCTCGACGAGTACCTCGACGCGCACCCGACACACCAAGTCGCGGAGCCCAACACCAGTTCGTGGGGCTTCAAGGGGTATCACGAGATCTGGCTCTCCGATGCGAACGACTGGATCTATGGACACCTGCACCATGCCGCTGATCGCATGGTCGCACTTACCCGCCGCCATCGTCACGCCCGCGGACTGGTGAAGCGCGCGCTCGACCAAGCTGCGCGCGAGCTCCTGCTCGCGCAAGCCAGCGACTGGGCGTTCATCATCGCCCGCGGCACCGTCGTCGACTACGCCGTCCGGCGCACGACCGAGCATCTCGAGCGTTTCGGACAGCTCGCCGCCGAGATCGAGCGCGGCGCCATCGACGAAGTCCGTCTCACTGCGGTCGAGGCGGCGGACAACCTCTTTCCGACGATCGACCCGACCTGCTACGCCTGAGCGGCCTCGAGGTGCGGGCGCACGATCAGGTCACGAGCTTCGCGCGCGCGACCGCTCCGCCAGCCAGCAGCCGGAGGCCCGCCGGAACGAGCGTGAGGGCCATGAAGAGACCCACCGTGCTGCCGAGCGCGCCGGCGAGTCCGAGGTCACGGAGACCATCGAACTCCGAGAAGACGAGCGCGGCGAAGCCGGCTGCGGTCGTCAGCGCGGTTGCAGCGATCGCCGGTCCCTCGTCGCGCAGCGTCGCCGCGATACCGTCGGGCTCGGCGGTCGTGCCGGCGCGATGGAGGAGAAACATGCCCTCGTCGACGGTGATCCCGAGCAAGACCGGCAACACGAGCGCCGAATAGGCGTGGAGCGGGATACCGGCGACTCGGAAGAACGTCAGCACCGCCGCCACCTCGCCGACGACGACGAGCGTCGCGATGACGACGTCGCGGGAACGACGGAGCGCCGCGACCAGAGCCATCACGACGAGCAGCCCCGCTACCGAGCCGATACGCGGCAGATCGTGACGGAGGGAATCGCGCAGATTGGCTTCGAGGCGGCCGTAGCCGGTGAAGACAGCGGTCGGATCGGCCGCATGTACCGCCGCCTCGATCCGAGCAGTAGCCGCCGCACCGGCGCCCGGCTCCACGTACAGCGCGAGGATGGTCTCGCCGCCGTCCACCGCGAGATAGCGCGACAGCAAGATCGCCGACGGGCTCGCTGCGAGCGCTCGCAGGTCGACCAGCTCGTGCGGCGGCGCGCGCATCGCCGCGAGCACCGGCGCGAAGCGATCGGGGACAAATCCGGTGTCGCGCAGCGCCCGCGCGAGCTCTTCGGCTTTCGCCGGCAGGTCGAGAGCATCGCGCTCGGCCAGGCGCGCTGCTTGGGTCGCGGAGGCCGGGGCGAGCGCCGTCAGCGCATCGACGGTGGCCGCCTCCGGAATCGCCGCCAGTGCCTCGACCACGCGATCCGCCCGCTCCCGCGCCGCCTCCGCATCGCGATCGGCGACCATGACGATCAGCTGTCCCGGCCGGCCACCGAACGTCTCGTAGATCTGCTCCTGGATCCGAAGCGGCGAGAGGGCGCTCGCGCGGATACCGACCAGCACCGCGGCGAGAGGCGGTGGCCCGAGCAGCGCCACGACGGCGATCGGCGCGAGCGCTACGGCAGCGGTCGCGAGCGCGCGGCGGCGCGTCCCGGCGAGCCAGGCGAAGACCCGCGTCCACCGAGCCGGGGGTGCGGCCGGCGGCGCGCCGCATTCGAGCCAGCGGCCGATCTCGGGAGTCACGACGACGATGGCGATCGCCGTCAGCACTTCGCCAGCGGCACAGAGCACGCCGAGCTGGCGGACCGCCCGGATCTCCGAGAGCCCGAGCGCCGCGAATGCGGCAGCCGCAGTCACGGCCGCGAGCAGCACGGCGCGCGCGGTCCCGCGACGAGCGGCGACAGCGGCCGCGCGCGCGTCGAGCCCGGCCCGGCGCGCCTCGAGGAGGGCCGCATAGACATGCACGCCGGTGTCGACGCCGACGCCGACCACGACCGACGTGAACGCAACTGCGATCGCCGAGAGACCGCCGGGCAGCGCCGATGCGAGCGCTGCCGTCCACAGAGTCCCGAGGAGGAGCGGCGGCAGCACCGCAACGAGGGCGCGAATGCGGCGGAAGAGCGCTACGAACACGACCGAGGCGAGCACGGTCGCGATCGGACCCGAACGCATCAGATCGCCTTTGATCATGGTCTCGGTCGCGGCGGCGATCGCATGGCCGCCGGTGTCGCCGATCACGACCTGCGGATATGCGGCGCGGAGCGGATCGAGCACCGCCGCCATGTCGGCGGCGTACGCACGCGCGTCGGCGGACCTGAGTGCCTGGCCGCGCCCCTTCACGAGCACCAGGCAGGTGCGCCCGCCGTCGCTCGTGAAGCGGCCGTCCGCTTGCGAGCGCAGCCCGCTTTCCGCCGCCGCGCCCGCGAACACGATCTGCGCCAGCCGGAGCGGGTCGCCGGCGACGAGCGCCGTGAGCGCGCCGCCGCCGGGCAGAGCCAGCATCCGGCGACTTTCGCGCAGACGAGCGCGCATGCCTTCCGGCGTCAGCGCCGCCGCGAGGCGGGTCCGGACCTCGGCGTCGGCGTGGCGCCAAGCGAGCCATGGACTCAGCCCCTGAGAGACCTCGAGACGATCGACGGCGACGGCCATGCTCGGACGCGTCGCCAGCGCCGCCGCGATCTCTGCGCAGAGCCGACGATTCAGGTCGACGTCGCCGCTACGCACCATGACCGCGCCGAGGTCGCCGCCGCCGAACGCCCTGACGTAGCGCCGCAAGGCCGCGGCGTCGCCGCGGTCGGGTAGCAGCGAACCGACATTCGGATCCAGCCGCAGGTGGCCGGTCGTCACCCAGAGCGATGCCGCGGTCGCGACCAACAGCGCCGCCAGCACGGCCGTGCGTGCGCGGCCGGTCACCGCCGATCGCGACGCGCCGTCGATGCCCCCATGCGGATGTCCCCCGGGCGGCTTACTTGGCCGGCGGCGCGGTCGCGATGGCGAGGCGCTCGGCGCCGGCCTCGCGAGCGATCGCCATCAGTTGTACGGCGTCTTCGAGGATGATGGTCCGGTCGCCGCGCAGAATTACACCCTTGTCCTCGCGGGTCGCGAGCGCTTTGGCGAGCGCGTCGCGGAGATCGGCACGGTCTACGGCGATCCCGTTCAGCTCGATCGTGTGGTCGGCAGCCGCCGTAATCGTGATCCCGGTCGTCTCGGGGTTGCCCCCCTGCGCCGAGGGCAGCGACACCTTCGAGCCCTGCTGCATCATCGCCGTGCTCGTCACCATGAAGATGATGAGGAGCACGAGGAAGATGTCGGTGAGCGGCGTGACGTTGATCTCGGCGACGATCGCCTCGCCGTCCTCGGCGTCACTGAGCAACCGCGCTGCCATATGCTCGGGGCGCCGTCCGCTCGGACGTGCGCAGTCGGAGGAGCAGGTCGTCGGCGTGCTCTCGGAGATCGGCGCTCTCGTTGCCGATCCGGACCATGAAGGCGTTGTAGGCGAAGATCGCGAGGACGCCGACCAGGAGCCCGGCAGCGGTCGCGATCAGGGCTTCCGATATTCCGGCGGCGACGACCGCAAAGCCGCCCGAACCCGTCGCCGCCATGTTCTCGAAGGCCCGGATGATGCCGACCACCGTGCCGAGCAGGCCGATGAAAGGCGCCAGGCTGCCGATCGTACCGAGGAGCCAGACGTAGCGCTTGAGGGCGCGTGTCGCGGCCGCGACTTGCCGGGAGGCGATATGCAGGCGCGCGTCCTCGTCGGCGTCGGGCACCGAGAGCACGCTGCGGTAGACGAACCCGAGAAGGGAGTCGTCGCGGCGGGTGACGGCAACGACCTCCGCAATGCCGCCCTCCTGCCACGCTTCGAGGGCCGCGCGGTGGAAGCGCTCGGAGCGCCGCGACGCCGACGCCAGCGCCCAGGCGCGCTCGACGATGACCGCGACGCTCACCACCGAACAGAGCGCCAGGGGAGCCATCACGATCCCGCCCTGACGCACGAGATCGAAGACCCCGGCCTCGCCGATCATGCGCAGCTGCTTAGCTGAGCGACTGCGGGCATGCAATTCGCCCGGTCGATCCGCGGGCCTTCACTCGGGCGCTGCGAGCTTCGAGGTGCGCGACCAGAAAAGCACGACCGGCGTCGCGATGTAGATCGACGAGTAGGTGCCGGTAACGAAGCCGACGATGAGCGTGAAGGCGAACGGCTCGAGGCCGGGTCCGCCGAGGAGATAGAGCGCGACCAGCACGAACAGCGCCGTGCCCGTAGTCAGGATCGTCCGTGACAGCGTCTCGTTGATGCTGATGTTGATGACCTCGGCGAGGCTCGCACGGCGCATCTTCCTGAGGTTCTCGCGCACGCGGTCGGAGACGATGATCGTATCGTGCACCGAGAAGCCGATCACGGTCAGCAGGGCAGCGAGAGTCGTCAGATCGAAGATCGTCCGCGACACCACCAGCGCCAGGAGCGAGATCAGGACGTCGTGCATGAGCGCGATGACGGCGCCGATCCCGAAGCTCAGCTCGAAGCGGAAGGCGATATATATGCCCATGAAGATCGTGGTGCTCGCGACCGCGAGGAAGCCGCGCCGCCGCAGGTCGGCACCGACCTTCGGCCCGACGCTCTCGACGCTCAGGATCTCGAAGGTCTGCTCCCCCGGATGTGTCTTGGCGAGCGCGTCCTTGATCGTCTCGGCGACGACGTTCATCGCCGTCGCCGTCTCGGGCTCGAAGCGCAGTAGGAACTCCTTTCCCTGTCCGCCGAACTCCTGAACCGTGAGGTCGGGGAGATCGAGGGCGCCGAGATCCGTGCGCAGCGCGTGCGCGGTGGTGGCGTCCTTGAAGCGCACGCGCACGTCGGTGCCGCCGGCGAAGTCGATGCCGAAGTTCAGCCCCCAGGCGAACAACATCACGATCGATAGGACATTCAGCGTCGAGGAGAGGGCGAGGAAGAACTTGCGCTTGCCGACGAAGTCGACGTTGATGTTCGGCGAGAGCAACTCCATGAATTTGTGGGTCGGGGCCGGAGCGGCGACGTCGGTGCGCTCACGGCGGGAGCGATTCTCTGCGCGAACTCGGGAATTGCTCACTTCGTCTCCTTCATCGGGGCATCGTCCGCCCTCCGGTCTCGCGGTCCGGACGGTGATTCGCTCGAGTCGTACATTGGGGGGCGCCGGACCCGCCGGCGGGTCGCCGTGCCCTAGCAGATCGAGCGGCGACCAGCCAGAGCCCGGACGGGATGGGATCACATCGGCGCGCAAGCCGCGTCGTCGAGCGCTATCCTCGACGACGCCTTGCGGAAGACGTCAATGGATCCAGCCGCCGTCCGGGCCGGTCGGTTCCCCGGCCTCGGCGGCGACCGGGCGTCCGACGCCGTTGGCACGGCCAGGTGGACGCTCGCTGCCGGGCGGCGGCGCCTCCGATGCCGGGACCAGGGCGGCCAGACGACCGACGACCGGGACCGAGCGCAGCACCTCCGCCCCGCCCGCGATGAGCGCGCAGGCGGCCTGGGCGTGCGCCTGCACCCAAGCGGCGGCATCGCCGACGAGCGCCGCCGTGCACTCGAAGAGCGCCGACGCGCTCCAGCCGATCGGCGCCGCTTCGGGCTCCGGTACGCGACCGAGCCCCGCCTTGTGCCTGGCGTCGTCGATGTCGCGCCAGAGCTGCCGCATGCGCGTCGCCTCGTAGCCGCGCGGACTATCGTCGGTCTCGACGCGTGCCGGCTTCCGTCCGCTCCGCTTCCCGCCTCCCGCCCCCCGCATGCGCCGTCCTCCTGAAGAGCCCATTCCCCGAGTGGGCGCCGGCTTCTCGCTCTCATCGTCCACGACGGGATGGGCTCTTAGCATCGCGCGCCGCCGCCGTCACGATGGTCGCGCTCACGTCGCGCGTACCGACCGCCACGCGGGAGGCCGCAGGCGCGAGATGCAAAAGGCCGCCACCAGGGTCATCGCTTCGATCGCCAGGATCGCCGGCAGGTAGCTCCCGGTGCGGTCGCGCAGCCAGCCTACCAATGGCACCGCGACTGCCTGCGAGAAGACGATGATCGGTCCCATGCGGCCGGCGATCGCGCCGTAGTGGCGGCGACCGAAGCACTCGCCGAGCACGGTAGCCTGCAGCGTCGCGTTGCCGCCCATCGCGTATCCATAGACGACCACATAGAGCACGAGGAGCGCCGGGACGCGCGCGAACGGCAGGAGCAGCAGGCCGGCTGCCTGGGCGAGGAAGCAGCCGACGATCACGCGCCGCTGTTCCACCCGCTCGAGGAGCGCACCGAATCCGAGCTTCCCGACGACGCCGACGCCGGCCGTCGCCCCGAGAGCGAGGGCCGCGTGCGCCGGACTCACCCCGACATCGATCAGGAGCGGCACCTGATGCAGCAGCACTGCGGAGAGCCCCATGACCGTCAACGAGAAGGCGCCCGCGATCAGCCAGAAGTTCGGATCGCGGACCGCATCGCGCGCCGTGACCGAGCGCTCGATCTCGAACGCGATCCCGGGAACGCCTGCCGCCCACCGTTCGTCGGCCGGCAGTTCCGCAGGCGGCTTCCGCATCACGAGCGCGATCGGCGCCACACCGGCACCGATGACGAGCGCACCGAGCGCGATGAATGCCTGCCGCCAGCCGAGGTGCGAGATGAGTGTCTGGGCGAGCGGCACGAACACCACCCCTCCCATCGAGATGCCGGCCGTGGCGAACCCGAGTGCCCGTCCGCGCCGCCGCAGGAACCAGCCGGCAACGGCGCTGTTGCTCGGGATCGGACCGAGCGCGGTCGACCCGAGCGATACGCAGAGCGCCATCAACAGGTAGTACTGCGCCAGCGAGCGCACCTGGGACAGCAGCATGAAGGTTCCGCCGAGCACCAGGGCCCCGAAGATCTGCGAAGGTCGGGATCCGTGGCGGTCGACGATGCGGCCGACGAACGGCGACCACAGCGCCCCCACGATCGAGACCGAGGAGAAGCCCCACGAGATCTGCGCTCGCGTCCAGCCGAACTCCGCGATCAAGGGGGTGAAGAAGACGCCGAAGCTGTAGAAGACGCAGCCGACGTTCAGGCAGTGGGTGAGGAAGGCGACGGCGACGATGCGCCAGCCGTAGTAGGAGGAGGACGACCTGCGAGAGCGCGACACGAACCGCGCATTGTGGAGGGCGCGCACGGTTGCGGCAAGATTCGGGCGCGCAACCGGCGGACCCGGCCAGCGGCGGCGTGCACACGGCGCACGCCGCTCGGATCCCACCGACGCTTCACGGGGCTTCGCAATCGACGCCTTTGCAGCCGGAGAAGTCGATCGTGCAGCGGCGCGTGCAGGCGAGCGTCCCGGTGGGCGACGACTCGAAGCAGAGATCGTCGCAGGTATCGCCGTCGAAGTCCGCGCCGTCGCACTCCTCGCCGTCTTCGAGCACGCCGTTGCCGCAAAACGGCGTCGCGGTGGGTTGCGGCTTTGCGGTGGCCTTTGCGGTCGGCGTCGCGGTGGGCTGCGGCCCCGCAGTCATCGTTGCGGTCGGCGTCGCGGTCTCGCCCGGCAGCGCGGTCCGCGTCGGGCCCGTCGCCGTGGACGTGGCTAGCGGCGTCCGGGGTGCCGCCGGCGTCCGCGATGCCGACGCCGCCGGCGACGGCGTCGGCGGGCGGGACGCATCGCAGTAGGGTCGCGCAAACTCGACGCCGACGCCGGCGAACAGGGCATCGGCGCGCGGCATTGTCTCCCGCACTAACTCCCGGGCCTCGCACGTCTGCCGTCGACCGACGCACTCGGCGATATCGTCCACCCGCGCCAGGGCCTCGACGCCCGTCGCTCGGCACTCGGACGCGAGCGCCGCGAATCCGGCGCCGTCGGCCCCGGTGAGGAGCGAGCCATCGAGCGTCCCGGAGCCGCAGCGCGCGATGACGGCACGACGGAATGCAACCTCGGCGCCGGCGATACGCGCGAGCGCGGCGGCGCACGCGGCGCGCGCGTCGCCACCACAAGCGGCGCCGCCGGCTTCGTCGCAAGCGCGAATCGCGCGTACGCAGGCGCCGGCGTTGACGAACGTCCGGAGGCTGACGCGCGCCGACACCCGCGCGATCGCGTGCATGCAGCCGACGACCGCCGTGCCGGCGTCGTCGGTACGCGCTCCGTCGCCGGTGCCGCCGTGATCGGGAAGACAGGCGAGCGCGGCGCGGGCCGCCGCGCCGACAGCGGCTATCCGAACGAGCTCGCCGGCGCGCGGGATCGCCGTGGCGAGGAGACGTTCGCCCCGGCAGCGGACGATCCCGGAGACACAGGCCCCGAGCACGCGCGCATCGGCGCGCCCGGTGGCGAGCGCGGGACACACCCGGGCGAGCGCCGCGAACCCGAGCGCCTCCCCTTCGAGCAGCACGTCGGCGGGGGCAGCGGCACAGCGCGCACCGATCCTCGCCGCCAGGACGTCCCCGCGGCGCCCGATGCGCGCGATCGCGCGCTCGCAACGGACACGGGCGCTCGCCAGACACGCGGGATCGCGTGGACGCATCTCGACGCAGGCAGCAGCCGCACCGACGCAACGGCCGAGATCGGAAAGCTGGCGCGCCAGCAGTGCGCCGGCACCCGAGGCCACGGCATACTGGCAACGAAGCGCGGCCCTGCCGAGCGCCGCCGCAGCGGGATGGGGAACGAGCAGCAATACGGTGACCAACGACGCCACGCTACGCAGCGCCACGCGAGACGAAGAGCCCACGGCACAGCCCTCCTGGGGAATGACCTGCCATCCGCCGTCAACGTAGACAACGAAAAACTTCGCGACGGCATCGCTGCGAGCCAGAACGCGGCTCTTCGACGGATCCGCCGGTCGCTGGCACTGCGGCACGGCGACGCCTTCAGCGCCGGCGCACCGATTCCAGCGCCACCACCCGCAGTCCCTCCTCGAACTTGGAACGCACGGCGGGAACGAGGCGGCGACGCCGGCAAAGCACGGCAACGAACGCAGCGACGCGGGCCACCGGACCCGCTGTCACCTCGATTTCCAGGCGCTCGAATCGGCGCGGCCGCGCTCCGGGCGCACGGATCTCGCTGCGATCGAGAGCGACCTCCGCAATCACTCGAGAACCGTCGCGGAGCGCGAACACGCTCCGGTGCGTCCGCACCGAGAACAGGCGCCGGAGCGGGCGGCTGCCGGAGATCCGGCGCAAGCGCTTGCCGACCCTGCCGGTCGAGGCGCGCACGGCCGCGATGCGCGCTGTCGACGCCCGCGACGTGATCTCGCGGCGACGCGCGATGCCGCCGGCGGCATCGCCGGCTGGGGTGCCGGCTTCGACGCCGCGGAGCGCCTTGAGCGTCGCCTCGACCGCGCCGCCGACCCGGCGCACGCGCAGTGCGAAGCCGGCTCGCGCGACACGGCCGTCGGCAGTGTCCCAGTAGGCGTCGACGAGGCGGCGGATACCCAGCGGAGCTACGTCCCAGCCGTCGGAAAAGCGAGCCCGCGCGAGCCAACGCCCGAGCGCCGCGGCATCGCGACAGGCGAGCTGCCATTCGATCTCGATGCCGCGCCTCATCCGGAGGCACCTTCCACCCCGGAGCCGCCACAGCAAGCAGCCGCCGCAGACGCAACGGACCGAGCTTCGGCGCCGCCGGCCGAGCCGGCGGGTTTGCAGAGGTCCGTGACTCGCCTCAGTGAACGGCGGCGAACGCGTCGAGAACGTTGCGGGTCGCTTGCTGGAGGCGCCGGTCGGGGACGGCGCGGTCGCCGAAGTCGTCGAGGCCGAGACTCCAGCCGATGGTGCCGGCCGCGAACACCCAGGCGCCGCTCGGAGCCTGGTAGACCGCCGAGCCGGCCTCGAACGTCGAGCCGGAGAAGCTCACGAAGGGCGATCGCGACAGGAAGGCCACGGTACCGGCGCGCGCGCTGGGCCCCGGCGAGGCGGGATCGAAGCCATCGGCTTCATAGCCGACGATGCCGGGGATGACGTCGCCGTCGACGAGCCCGGTATCGGCGTAGACCCAGTGGCCGGCGTCGCGCACTACGTAATCGGCATAGGCGCCGTCGCGTCCGCCGGCGATGATGCCGCCGTACTGGATGCCGATGAGCACCTGCTCCGGGCGTCCGACCAGCGGATCGCGCCACTGCACCGTGGCCGCCGCACCCTGCACGGGATCGAGCGTCGCATCCTTGTAGCAGACCATGATGCGATCCGGCGCGCCCGCCGCCGACGGCTCGAAGCGCACCTGCCAGTAGGCGGCGTTGGCTCCGAAGAAGCCTAGGTTCACGCCGCGGTCGCGTGCCCGTTCGATCGCATCGTACATGGCCGCCGACCAGTACTCGTCGTGTCCGACGGAGAGGAAGGCCCGGCTCCGCAGCAGGCGTTCGCCGCGCGCGTGGGTGTCGAGATCGGTCGTGTAGGCGACGTCGTAGCCCTCGCGTTCGAGGAAGCGCACGAAGTCGATCTCCCAATCGAAGAGCTGACCGGCGCCGTCGCCGGCATACGGACGGTCGAACGAGACGGCGACGGCGCGCGGGTTGCCGGCGATAGTCGGCGGACCGAAGCTGCTGCCGTAGAGGCTCTTCCCGCGCCGGCCGTCGGCGGGGTAGTCGTTGTACGCCTGGTACGTCGTGACGCTCTGCTGGTAGACGAAGTCGGCACTGCGCTCGTCGTCACGGACGACGAAGGGGATGAAACCCGCGAAGCGCGCTTCGGTCTGCACGACCGCAACGTAGATGCCGCTGACCCACGCCGGCGGCACCGCGAGCTCGGCGCTCGGCATCCAGTCGCAGGCGATGAGCCCCGTGACGGCGTCGACCGGACACTCGCCTTGGCGCTGCCCCGCGAGCGGTCCGAGGCGGATCGCGAGGCTGCCGCCCAGACCGCCGTACCAGCCGAGGCGGTAGACATCGATGGTGTAGGCTTGCGGCGCTGCGACGCTGACGTAGAACGTGATCGCCTCGCCGTGGTTGACGCTGGTGGCCGAGGCATAGCCCTTCACCTGCTCCACGACATCGTCCGCCGCCACGTACCCATGGCGCCAGAACTGCCAGGCATCGCTCCCGGGCTTGCGGTTCTCACGCCCGATGATCGACTCCCGGTGCGGTGTCGACCGGCCGCCGTCGTGACCACCCGAACCGCAGCCGGCCGCGGCGAGCAAGCCGACGCCGGCCGCGAGCAGCAAGGAAACGCCCCTCCTCTGTCGCCGCAAGGACCGCATGGGTTTCCTCCCGCCGGGCTACTACGCTCCGATTCCGGCCGCCGCTTCAAGCGCTGTCGGGAACGATCGGCGCGAGCTCCGCACCCCGACCGTGCCGGGAGAACACGGCCCCCGCCGCTACGCCGCGAGCCGCGGCAAGCGGACCGTGAACTCGGAGCCGCGGCCGACTTCGCTCGCGGCGCCGACGGTGCCTCCGTGGGCCTCGACGATCGCCTTCGAGAGATAGAGACCGAGCCCCGTCCCCGGAATCGCGCGGTCGCGATGGAAGCGGCCGTACTTGGTGAACAGGCGCTGCCGGTCCGCTTCCGCCACCCCATAGCCGGTATCGCTCACCCGCAGGCATACGGCCGTCGGGGTGCTCTCGGTTTCCACCTCGATCCGGCCGCCGGCCGGCGTGTATTTGATCGCGTTGCCGACGAGGTTGGTGACGACGCGCTCGAGCTGGCGGCGATCGCCGTACACCGTCACCGAGCTCGCCTCGTGCGTCAGGGTGAGGTTCTTCTCGGAAGCCGCCGGACGATGTCGATCGACGATCTCACCGATGAGGGCGCCGAAATCGAGACGATCGCGGGCGATACCGGCGACGCCGCGGTCGATGGCCGCCATGTGCAGGTGGTTCGTCGCCAGGTCCGCGACCGCCTTCAAGGACTCGGCGACCGAGCCCGCGAGCGCGAGCATTTCCGGCGAGCCGCCGTCCCGCTTCAAGCGGTCCGATAGCATCTCCACGTAGCCAAGGGCGACGTTGATCGGGTTGTTGATGTCGTGGCGGAGCGTCGCGAGGAATTCCTCGCGCGCCTCGTTGCGGGCGGCATCGAGCGCGAGCGCCGCCGACGTCGCGACGAGCGCCAGCACCCGCCGCTGCTCTTCGAGCGCGGTCGCATCGCCGCGCGTGTGCACCAGCAGCAGACCGATCACGGTGCCGCGGATCGGCAGCGGCGCGGCGATGAGCGCCATGCCGCCGTCGGGTTCGGGCATCCACGGCAACGGCGGAACGTCGCGGATGACCACCGGATCGGTTCCCGCGAGCGCCGTGGCGAACGGCGCGCGGTCGATGCTCATCTCGGCGGTCGGCTCGACGTCGCAGCCGGCCGGCAGCACCGTCTGCACGGTGCAGAGGCGGCGCGGCGCGTCGACCGCCACGAACGCCACCGCATCGGCGTAACGATCTTCCCAGACCAGCTCGACGAGAGCGCGACACGCCGACGCGAAGTCGGGCGCGCACGCCAGCCGTTCGTTGACGCCGCCTAGGAACGACATCTCCTCGATACGCTGCAGCAGCGCCCGCTCGGTGCTCGGAGCCGCGACGTCGCGATCACTCGAAAGTGGCATAATTCAGCGCGTGATCGAGATCGACGTCGAATTGGTCCAAGGCCGCGTCGAGCCTCTCGGGGGAGAGCCCGAGCCGGGTCCACGCCGTCGGGTCGATCGGCGCCAGCCGGCGGTCGCCTCCCGATCCGTAGCCGAGCGCGCGCACGAGCGCGTCGGCGACGTGTACGATCGCGGTCTCGTCGCGGGCACGCACGGCGCGCGCCGGCGCATGGTGCCAGGTGACGGGATCCGCGAGGCAAGCCGGGAAGCGCCACTTCTCGACCAACCAGCCTGCGATCTCACCGTGATCGGTGCCGAGCTCCTCGCGCTCGACCTCGATGAACGAGCGGCCGGTTCGGGCCGCTTCCTCGACGATGTGCAGAAAAGCGTCGGGAAGCTGCTTGTAGAGCACTACCTTCCCGAGGTCGTGCAGCAAGCCTGCCGCGGTCGCCTCCTCGGGATTGGCGAGCCCGGTCGCCTTGGCGATCGCGCCCGCAGCCACCGCGCAGCCGAGCGAGTGCTCCCAGAAGCCGGGCAGGACGGTCATGGCCCGCATATTGAGGACGCTCGTCGACAGAATGACGCTGCGGGTAACGGCGCTACCGAGAAGCACGAGCGCCTGGCTCACCCGGCTGACGCTCCCCTGGGTGCTGTAGAAGGCCGAGTTCGCGAGGCGCAACACCTGGGAGGTCAGCGATTGATCGATCTCGATGAGCTCGGCCACGCTCGCAAAGTTGATCTCGGGATCTTCGAGCGCGATCACGACCCGCTCGAGGAGCTTCGGCAGGGTCGGGAGCGCGCGCAGACGACTCACCTCCCAGCGGAACTTCTCCTTGTCGGCCGGCGCCGATGCAGTCACGACCCCTGTTCCTCGTGAGCTTCGGGCCCGGCCGCGAGAGCCGCGGCGCGGCGCTCCAGGCATCGGGAGATCGCTGCCCGGACTTCGGCGAGCGCCGGCGTCGACGGCTCGGCGGCGAAGCGCGCTGCGAGTGCCGCCTGTTCCTCGGCGAGCGTCCGCACCTGCTCCCAGGGCGCCCGCGCCCCCGCGTCGTCCACCACTACGCTCTGCACCGCCATCTGCCGCAGCACCCGGACCACGCCCGGTGAGAGCCCCGTCCCGACCCCGGCCACCAGCCGTCCGTGGGCGTCGCTGATGGCCCGTGCCAGCCGCATCTGCGGCGTCGCGTATTGCAGGTGTATCCGAACACCCATCTGAGCTCTCGCTGCTGCGTCTATTGATATGCCGGAGCGCACACCTCCGCGGCCGTGCCGCTCCCTGCAGATCGTTCGGCCGTCCCGGAGCGAAACTTGAGTGACCTCCGGCCGCCGTCAGCGGCGCTACGGAGCGCCGGCCGCGGCATGCCGCATCACGACTGCCGCGCTGCTACCCGGGAGTCGAAGCGCGTCCGGATGTACTCGCGGGCGCTTTCCGGCGGCAGCTTCACCGTGCCCGGGCCGCTGCGCACGAAGAAGTCGCCCACGGCCGCAGCCTCGAGCCCCTTCCATTTGAGGAAGACGGGCTCCGGACTGCGCTGGCAGCTCACCACGCACACGGTCTTCCCCTGCACGACCTGCATCTTCGGATCGATGCACGTCCCGGCGCGATCGCCGAGGCCGTTGCGCACCACCTGTGCGAGGTGACGCATGAACTTGTCGTCGCTCTCGAGCCGGTCATGCTCGATGCCGACGATCGCACCGTCATCACCGACACCGATCAACAGATCGCCGCCCTCGGTGTTCAGGAATGCCGCGATGGTCTTGAGCACTGCATGGGTCACGCCCTTGTCGTCCTGTCGATCTTCCTTGAGGCTCCAGCGCAGCGTCGACTTGAACTCCAGCGTCTTCGACTCGCCGCCCTTGATCAGCTCCTCGGCGTTGCGGTGGGCGCGCAGGTACTGGTCGAAGAGGAAGTTCTTGACTACCTCCCCGAACGCCCGGTCGTCGGTGATGCGCTTGTAGAGCTCGAAGTTCGAGTCGACGATCTCCTGGATCACGCGCTCGACCTTCTGGTCGAAGGTGAGGCGCACGTTCTCGCGCGTGTTGACGCGCGCGGCGGCGTCGAGCCCGGCGTCGTCGTCGAGCTTCGCCATCATCTGGCCGAGCGTCACGCGGTGCTCGGGGCCGAGGTTGAGGCCGAAGCGCTCGTTCAGCTCGGCGATGATGCGCGAGAGCGACTCGATCTCCCCCGGCGCCGTGCCGTGCGACGTCCGGCTCCCTGCCGGGTCCAACAGGCCCGGCTTGCGCTCCAGCGCGATCTTCCCGCTTCCGGTCTGCTGGATGCGGTAGGACTCCATGTCGATGTTCTGCTGCACCTCGCGCGGCAGCGCCTCGCGGTCCGCGGGCAGAAGACGGCGCAGGTGGCGGGCGAACACGTAGAGCTTCTCGAGGTCGGCGTCGGCGAAAGTGAGCACCTGGGCGAGGAAGGCATAGAGCCGCACGTAGTCGGTGAGCTGGCCGCGGAAGTCGGCGCGCTCGTCCGCCGGCAACTGCCCGCAGCGCTCCACCAGCGGCGCCAGCACGGCGTAGAGCCGGTCCTGCGTCGCCTTGGGATCGAAGTAGAGCTTCGCGAAGGCGTTGACGTCGGTGTTGGTGTACACCGGGAACGTCGCGAGCCGGCCCTGCAGTTCGTAGAGCAGGTTCGGGTCGGTCGCCTCCGAGAGCAGCGTGGTCTCGTAGTACGGCGCGAAGGCCGCTTTGATCTCTTCGGCCTCGTTGGCGAAGTCGAGCACCAGCGTATTCTTCTTCTCCGGGTGCGTGCGGTTCAGCCGCGAGAGTGTCTGCACCGTGTTCACGCCGCCGAGCTTCTTGTCGACGTACATCGTGTGCAGCAGCGGCTGGTCGAAGCCGGTCTGGAACTTGTTGGCGACGATGAGGAACCGGTAGTCGGGGCGCTCGAAGGTTCCAGCGGTCTGCGTCTCGGGGACGCCGTTCATGTTGGCCTCGGTGTAGGCCTGCCCGCCGTCCTGCACCGTCCCGGAGAACGCCACCAGCGCCTTGAACGAGTAGCCGCGCTCGGAAACGTACTTGTCCACCGCGAGCTTGTAGCGCACCGCGTGCAGGCGCGAGCGCGTGACGATCATGGCCTTGGCCTTGCCCCCGATCTCGCCCTGCACGTGCGTCGCGAAGTGCTCGACGCAGAGCTTCACCTTCTCGGCGATCGCGTGCGGGTGCAGCTCCACGAACGACTTGAGCAAGTACTCGGCCTTCCTCTTGTCGTAGTGCGGATCGTTCTCGACCTTCTTCAGCAGCCGCCAGTAGGCCTTGTAGGTCGTGTAGCTCGCCAGCACGTCGAGGATGAACCCCTCCTCGATCGCCTGCCGCATGCTGTACAGGTGGAACGGACCGAACTTCCCGTCGGCGCGCTTGACGCCGAACAGCTCCAGCGTCTTCGGTTTCGGCGTGGCGGTGAAGGCGAAGGTCGAGAGGTTCGGCAGGTGCCCGCGCCGCTCCATCTCGGCGAGGACCGTGTTCTCCAGCTCCTCTTCCGGCGTCGCTGCTCCCGCCTCCTCCGATTCCGCCGCCTCGAGCGAGCCGGAGGCGAGCACGGCCTTGAGGCTCTTCGTGCTCTCGCCCGACTGCGAGGAGTGTGCCTCGTCCACGATGACGGCGAAGCGCCTGCCCGGCAGCTCGCCGATCTCCGCGGCGATCACCGGGAACTTCTGGAGCGTCGTGACGATGATGGTCTTGCCCGACTCGAGGGCCTCCTTGAGCTGGCGCGAGGTGGTGTCGATGTTCTCGACCACGCCGAGCGTCTGCTCGAACTGGCGCATCGTGGTCTGGAGCTGGCGGTCGAGAACGCGGCGGTCGGTGATCACCACGATCGAGTCGAAGACGCGCCGGTCGCCGGCGTCGTGCAGCGTCGAGAGCTGGTGCGCGAGCCAGGCGATGGTGAAGCTCTTGCCGCTGCCGGCCGAGTGCTGGACGAGGTAGCGCTGCCCCGCGCCGCGCACGCGGGCGTCGGCGACGAGCTTCCGCGCGCAGTCGAGCTGCTGGTAGCGCGGGAAGATGATGTAGCGCGCGCCCGTCTTCCTGCCCCTGTCGTCTTCCTCCTCCACTTCGTGGATGAACTGGCGCACGAGATCGAGCACGCTGTCGCGCGCCCAGGTCTCCTCCCAGAGGTACGACGTCGCGTAGCCCTTCCGCGTGGGCGGCACGGGCGGGTTGCCGGCGCCGCCGAACTTCCCCTGGTTGAAGGGCAGGAAACGCGTCCGCGCGCCGGCGAGGCGCGTCGTCACGTAGACGAGGTCCGGGTCCACCGCGAAGTGCGCGAGGCAGCGCCGGTAGGCAAGGAGCGGCTCGCGCGGGTCGCGATCGGTCTTGTACTGCCGGATCGCGTCCTCGACGTCCTGCCCGGTGAGCGGGTTCTTGAGCTCGGCGGTGAAGATCGGGATGCCGTTCAGGAACAGCACGAGGTCGAGGCTCTTCTCGTTCTTCGTGCTGTAGTGGAGCTGGCGAACCACGGAGAAGAGGTTGGCCGCGTGCAGCCGCCGCGTCTCCTCGTTGAGACCGGTCGCGGGGCGGAAGTACGCGAGCCGGAACTTGCAGCCCGAGTCCTTGAGGCCGCCCCGCAGCACGTCGAGCGCGCCGCGCCGTGCGATCTCGGCGGCGAGGCGCTTGAGGAACTGCTCCCGCACCGCTGTGCCGTGGTGCTGCTCGAGCTTCTTCCACTCCTTCGGCTGCGTAGCGAGGACGAAGTCCAGCGCGTCGCGCGGCAGGAGGCAGAGTGTGCGGTCGTAGTCCTCGGGGCGCCGCCTGCGGTAGCCGCCCGGCGGGCTCTCGCCGTAGGGCGGCGGGGTCTCGCGCGCGGCAGTCGTGTCTCCCGCGCAGGCGTCGGGACCGTACTGGAGCAGCCCGCACTCGATCGCCTCCTCGAAGGCGCGCTCGGAGATCTCGGGGCTTACAGCGGCTCCGTCCCCTCGTTCAGGATCTCGAGGTAGCGGTCGTAGCGGTACACGCGATTCCGCTTCTTCCCGGTCGTCTCACTGACCATCTTCCTGTCCAGCAGCACGTCGAGCGCCTTCGCGATCGTCGGCAACGTGAGGCCCGTCCGCTTCGCCAACAGCGGAATCGTACAGACCGGCATCCTGAGAAGCGCAGTCTGAACCGTCGCCGCGGAACCCGCCCGGCGGCCGAGGCGGGCCAGTCGCTCGCGATCCTGCCCGGCGACGTCGAGCAGGCGGCGCGCGCTCGCTACCGCGCCGTCCGACACCGCTGCCACGCCCTCGCAGAAAAACGCGATCCAGGACTCCCAGTCGCCTTCGCGGCGCACCGAGTCGAGCAGCTCGTAGTAGCGGTCGCGGCGCTGCTTGAGAAAGAGGCTCAGATACAGCATCGGCTCGCGCAACACCCCCGCGGCGCAGAGCAGCAGCGTGACCATGAGCCGCCCGACACGCCCGTTGCCGTCGAGGAAGGGATGGATGGTTTCGAACTGGACGTGCCAGAGCGCGGCCCGGAGCAGTACCGGCGGCGCCGCAGGGTCGTGGAGGAACTTCTCCAGATCGCTCATGGCGGCCGTCACACGATGCGGCGGCGGCGGGACGAAACGCGCGTTGCCGGGCCTCGTCCCCCCGATCCAGTTCTGGGTCCGGCGGAACTCACCCGGGCTCTTTCCCGCACCCCGGCCGCGCGAGAGCAGGATTTCGTGCACCTCGCGGATCAGCCGGTTCGAGAGCGGAAACCCACCGCGCAGCCGCTTCACCCCGTGTTCGAGCGCGCGCACGTAGTTCGAGACCTCCACCACGTCATCGAGCGGGACGCCGGGCGACTCCTTCAGCTCGAAGAGCATCAAGTCGGCGAGGGTGGACTGCGTACCCTCGATCTGCGAGGAAAGCACGGCTTCTTTGCGGATGTACGAGTAGAGGAGGAGGTGCGTATCCGGCAGCACGCTCGAGACGCCGTCGAGCCGGCCCAGGGCGAGCAGCGCCGCGTCGAGCGCATCGCGGGCAGCGCCGTCCAGAACGAGGGGCGGTACTGGCGGCAGCGGGGCCGGCACGAACGCCCGAACCGTTTCACCGCCGGCGGCCGTTGTCTCGTACGTCCCGGTCCGGGTCCGTTTCACGCGTGCGGCTCCTGTGAAAGCGACTTTAGTAACGGCCCGCGCAACTAAAGCAGATATATCTTCACTTTATTAGTCTCGGGCGTCAATCCGTGCACCGATCTGCCTGCCCGGAACGAACCGCGGGGCCGAGCATCCGGGCCTCGATGGCCACACGGTTCACGCGATCGCCTCCTCCCGCACGTCGATCTTCCCCGTCACCGCGACGGAGATGAGTGCGGTGCGGAGTTCCTTCAGGCGATCGATGGCGTCGCGGATCTTGGCGATGAGGGCGTCGATGCGGGCGGTCTCGCGGTCGAGGAAGGCGGCGATGGTGCGCTGCTCGGACTTAGACGGAAGCGGTGTCTGGATGTCACGAAAAGCGTCCGGATAGAGCCTGAGGCGTGAGTGCCATATGCCCTTCGAGCGCCGGATGATCTCGTTGACGTGCAGGGGAATCCGACAAAGATAGTCGTAGTAGGCGCCGACGAGTCTGACGCTCGCGATGCTAAACACGTTGTAGGACGGGCTCACCATTCCCGGTTCGCGAGCGATACCGAGAGCTCCCATCCAAGCCCACATGGTGTTGATCGCAAGTTCGCCTTGCCGGCAGATTTTGTAGCCCTCATGTGATTCAGCCTCGATCATCGTAACGTTAGGCTTCTCGGATCGCCTCGTTACTCCAGTGATGTGCGAAACCGTTAGAAGTTCCTCCTCGCCCAGCAGCGATCGCGAGTCCGATTCTCGGAAGAGCCATCGGTTCTCCCCGACCTCCCAATGAGCCGGAATCTCCCCCAGCCACTCGACGCCGGAGTCCTTCATGGGGACGGTCGGGTCGAGGCCCCTGGTGACGGCGCGGGTGATGAGGGCGGTGCGCTTCTCCTGAAGCAGCTCGATCAGCCGCTCCTTCTTTGCCATCAGCGCATCGATCCGTGCCGTCTCCCGGTCGAGGAACGCGGCAATGGCGCGCTGCTCGGGCTCGGGGGGGACCGCGAACATGCCGGTTCGGATCGCGTCACCGCCGAGGCCGAAGCGTGTGATCCCATTGGCTGCTATCTGGAATTGATCGCGTAGGCCGATCGCAGAGAAGGTGCGGCTAAGAAACTCTCCAATTACCCCGTCCGTGGGCCGAATATGGGCGAGGTGATAGCCGCATAGAACGTCGGGCAGGTTCTCTGAAACAACGGCAGGGACCGCGATGTCCGTCCACGACTCGGAGTCCTTGGTGATCAGCACGTCCCCAGCGCGCAGCGAAAAGCGCCGAACCTGCTCCTGTGTTGCTGTGGCCGCCATGAAATCAAGCTCGGGCGTGATCCGCTCGTTGTAGTAGACGTCGGTGTAGTTGCAGAGCCTGACGGTTTCCTGGCCCTCGACCGACTTCTTGTCGACATTGCTCAGTTGAACCGAGGCGAGGGCTTTCAGCCGCTTCACCTCCCAATGCACCGGAATCTCGCCCAGCCACTCGACGCCGGAGTCCTTGTAGGTCGGGTACGGCTTGAACCGGCCTGGCAGCTTCGCATCCAGCGTGCGCGCATCCTCGCTCACGACGCTGCCTCCCGCGCCAGCCGCTCCGGGCTCCAGATCAACTCCGCGAGCTGCTGGTAGAGCGCCTGGCGCGCGTCGAGGTCGGCTTTTCGGAATTCGGCGTGCGCGTGAAACGGGAGCCCGCTCTCGGCGAGGAAGCGCCTGAACCCGGGGTTGTGGTCGTAGGCGCTCTCGTGGAGGCTCTTCGCGAGCAGGTTCTGCCCGGCGTAGTGCCTACGCTTCTCGACGTAGGGCAGGTCGCCGTAGCTGGCGTTGAAGCTCTTGGGCAGGAGCAGGAGGCCGCCGATGCGGTTCCTGTACTCCTGGAACTCGCTCGGGTGGCCGAACTCGTCGGCGTGCCGTTTCGGATGGTCGGCCCAGACATGCTCGATCTCGTAGCCCTTCCTGCCGCGCTGCGTGTACTCGGCGTAGCGCGACGCCTGGCCGGAGCGGGTTTCGACGTAGTCGGTCATGCGCGCGAGCAGCCGGTGGATCTGCCGGCCGTTCATGCCGTGCAGGCGGAAGGCGCCGTTCGCGGCGAAGTCGGGCGCGGTCTCGGGGTCGAGCCGGTTCTTGAGCTTGACGGCAAGCTCCTCCGCGCTCCTGCCGCGCACCTCGCGCATCACGAGAAACATCGCGTACTGCATCGACGAGTAGTCGATCGCGCGCCAGTTCCAGATGCGACGGTGGATCAGGATGTCGAGGTAGGCGGCCACCACGCGGAGCTTCCGCAGCGCCGCCGCCTCGTCGTCGTCGACCCGCAGCGAGGCGAGCAGCACCGGATACTGCAGCGTGAAGTTGTGCTGGGCGTTGAAGTGCACGCACTCGAGCCCCGGGGTCAGCGTCTCGCCCGCGCGTCGCAGGCGCTCGTACCAGCGGGCATAGAAGGCGAAGTCCCGTTCGATGAAGCGTGCGAACTCGGCGCTTGCGGTGAGACCGAGCACCGCCTCGTGGTCGCGCACCCAGCGGTGGAACTCGGTGCCGATCAGGTCGAAGTCCTGCGGCGCGGCGCCGCGCTTGCGCTCGCGGATACTCTCCCCGTACTGGCTGCGCAGCCACGACTTGATGCCGTCGGCGTCCTCGTCCTTACCGAGCTCGGCGAGCGCCTGCACGCGCTCCTTCCAGACGCGGCTCGCCCGCGTGCGCTTCTCGATATCGGTGATGTTCGCTAGCAGATACCCCTTCAGCATATCCGCGGGCGTGAGCGAGAGCCCGCGGTCGTTCATCGTCTCGAAGATAGTGTAGGCATCGTCGTCCGAGTAGGCGGTGATCTCGACCAGGTGCACGTTCTCCACCAGCCAGTCGACGAAGTACGGCAGCGCGGGATCGTCGCAGTCGTTGAGGTCGGCGGGAAAGAGGTCCTCCAGCTCCGCGTAGCGCGCGAGGATGTTGGCGATGGATTCCGGCGGGTCGGGATCGGCAAACTCCTCGCCCTTGTAGAGCGCCTCCATGCAGGCGGCGCGCTCGGGGATGTCGAGGTTGAAGGAGCGCTTGCCGTATTTCTGCGAGAAGATGAGCTCGGCGAGCTGACCCTTCTGCTCGGTGTCGCGAAGGCGATGATGCAGGAAGATCAGGATCAGCGTCAGCGTGGTGAGGCGCTGCTGGCCGTCGATGATGAACTTCTGCCCGTCCTTGTCGCTGACGATGATCGAGCCGAGGAAGTAGTGGCCGTAGTCGGCCACGGCGCAGCGCTCGTTGCCGGGCTCGTGGCTCTCGTGAAACTTGGCCGTCAGGTCGTCGATCAGCTCGGCGAGCTGCTTCTGCTGCCACTTGTACTCGCGCTGGTAGTAGTCGATCGAGTACTTGCGACCGGTGAGCAGCTCGCGCACGGTGCGGGCCTTGGCGTCGATCTCGCGCGAGGGGCGGGGGGCGGTGGTCATCGGGCTCCTTTCGGTTGGTGGTGTGACCACGGGCCGCCCGGCGGCCAGGTTCCTGCAAAGTGATCGCTCGAGAGAATCGTCGCGCGCACCGGCCCGAGGAACCCGATGATGCGCTCGCCGACGTCCTCGAACTGCGCCGGAGGTGGAATCAACACCGCGCCTGCCGCGAGATAATACCGCCAGCGAGTCGCAAGTTCTGGCACGTGATAGAAGGCCGGGGTCAGAGCCCGCGGTGCCTCCGCTGTCCACGGCGTGCGTCGCCGCTCGAAACAGGCGGCCACCGCGCGGCACAGCGCCGCACCGTCGAAAGTGAATGCGCCGGCAAGCGCCCAAACGTCGTGGAAGTCCTTCATCCGACTGTTCCGGGTGTCGAGCTTGACCATGGCCTCGAACTTCTCTGCTACGCTCTGCTCGCGCGGATAGGCACGCAGGCGCGGCGCCGGCAGCGACGAAAGCATAGTCGGATAGATTATCTCCGCTGGCGTGATCGCGACCGCGTCACCCACGCCGATATCGAGCTGCACCGGTATGCGGGCCTTGCCGAGGAAC
Organism: Polyangiaceae bacterium UTPRO1; assembly: GCA_002050235.1. Taxonomy (GTDB): domain Bacteria; phylum Desulfobacterota; class Binatia; order UTPRO1; family UTPRO1; genus UTPRO1. The sequence goes on from MWST01000035.1 coordinate 220,830, forward strand.
GCACGGAACCGGGCGCGCTTGCCGGAGTATTCCTCCTCGGCCCGGATCGTCTCCACGACCAGTTCGGAGAGATCGAAGCGGAGACCATCTTCGGGACACTCCACTGCACAGATCTCCGTAATCAACGACCGGATTGCAGCGTCGTCCGTGGCGCCGGAAGCCAGTACGTCGACGTCGCGGGTCGCCCGGTAGGGATCCGGCATCCAGACTGCGAGCAAGGCGGCGCCCTTCAGGATGCAGCGATCTCGCGCCGCACAGGCGCCGAGGCGGAAGAGCAGCCGTTCGCCGGCGAAGCGTGCGAGCGTGCGCTCGAACTCCTCGCCGCGTGCCCTGGCCTGGTTGAGCAGGCGCGCCCGGACCGATGCCGCCACATCGGAGCTCATATCAACGTCACATCCAGTGCCGCGCTAAGGCGGCGCGACGGCAGCACCTCCGCTACACGTGACAGCTCGGCAATCGTGACCTTGCGCTGCCGGAGCGCATCCTGGAGCGCTTCCATAGCGGTTTCAGGCCCCACGAGGCGCTCGAAGCGGAAGCAGTCGGCGACGGTGCGCGCCGGAGACGTGATCCGGGCCGCTACGCCCTCGAACTCGGTCTTCTTGACGCCGAACGTCCAGGCCGGCCCGCTGAAGCGGACGATGCGCAGTCGAAGCTCGCGCAGGTGCGGCGCGCGTGCCTTGTGCGGAATCGCGAGCCAGACCTCGGCCGGCGCCTGCGTGCCGATGCCGTGAACACGCAGCGCCGAGAGCAGGCACACGATGCTGTTCGGCACGCGCGCGCAGGCCATGGCGAGGGAGTAGTTCTCGGTCAGCTCAGCGTCCGCCACCCGATATAGCCCTCGCCCGACCCGTTCGACGGCCCCAGAGCGCAGGAGAGCCGGGAGTTGGTCACGGGTCAGCTCGGCCGCGCCGAGGTCCATGGGTCGGAAGAATCCTGTGATACCCGCTGCACGCAGCCGGTCGAGCGGCGTGCTTGGCTCGGAGCTGTGGCTGATTTTGTCGGCATTTGATTGTGTCATGCCGACAATATGCGCCGATCGGATCTTGGAGTCAACGCGAAACGTCGGCACCTGCGCCCGAGTGCCGACGTTTCGCGGCATCTGCGATCTGGCGTTCGCACCGGTCGCCTCCGCTTGGTGCAGATCGAAGAAGTCCTTGATGCGGCTGTTGCGGTCGCCGAGCACCACCATCGCTTCGAACTTCTCCGCCACCACGGCCTCCCGCGGGTAGACGAGCAGCTCGGGAGCCGGGAAATCGAGCAAGGTCGGAAAAGTGCAGGTCTGCGGTGCTGGCCATACTGCGTCGGCCACGCCCATGTCGACCTGAAGCGCGAGGCGCGCGGCGACGGAGGCGGCGAGGTTCGCCTTGCTGCTCATGCAATCGCGTCCAGGTAGGGCTGCATGACCCGCGTGACGCGGCAGATCCGCGCGAAGCGGGCCAGGTCGGTAGCGCCTCCGCGGTGCTTGCGGGTGAAATCGCGCAGCGCCTCGACGGCGACATCGACGCCGATCTTGTTGCGGTACTTGAAGCAATCGGCAACCGTCTTGGCAGCGGAATAGACGCGGATCGTGACACCCTCGACGCGATGCTCCTCGACGCCCTCGCTCAGTGCCTCGCCCGAGAAGCGCGCCACGCGCAGGCGCGGATAATCGAGGCGCGGGCGGCGTGCTTTCTCCGGCAGCGCGATCCAGACCTCCGCCGGGGATTGAGTCGTCAGTCCGTGGAAGCGCAGTGCGGTCAGCAGGCAGAAGACCGCGTTCGGCACGCGCTTCGCGACCTGTGCCAGCGCGTGCTCAGCCGTGAGCGCATGCTGGGCCGCTACGTAGACGCCCCTGGATTCTCGCAGGACCAGTCCCTCATCCACCAGGCGAGAGAGCTGCGCCCGAGTGATGCCATAGGTCTCGAGATCCCTGGGGCGGGTAAGCCCTTTCCTCTCGATCAGCTGCAGTGCTCGCTCCCTGTTCGCCTGTGACATTGTCGATGGATGATACGAAACGCCGGGTGTTGAACACAAGTCCCGACGTTTTGGAGCCGATGGCCCTGGCGCTATCAGTCGGCTCGGCCTCCCGTCACCTCTGCCAGCATCCGCACGATGTCTTTCTCGATCGCCCGGATGTCGGCCTCGATCTCCTCCAGAGGCCGGGGCGGCGTGTAGCGGTAAAAGTAGCGGTTGAAGTTGATCTCGTAGCCGATGAGGCCGACGCGGCCGTCCTTCGAATCGCACTTGGTCGTGTCGATCCAGGCGTCCGGGACGTGGGGCGTCACCTCGCGGTCGAAGAAGGCGCGGACGCTGGCGGGCACCCCCTCGGCGTCGGCCGGGTCGTCGCCGGCGGGGAGCGGCACGCTCTCAGTGTCGCGCAGCTCGGGATCGGGCTCGGGGTTGCCGTCCCTGTCGCGGCAGATCGCGGCCGTCTCGTCGCGCTCGGCGAGCGCGGACAGGATCGCCTTGCGGGCCGGCGCCGGGAGCTTCAGACGCGCCTTCCGGACGGCGGCATCCAGCGCCTCCTCGAACTCGTTGCGGTCCGTGAACAGCGTTCCCGGGAGCCCGTGCAGAAGTGCGCGAATTGCCGCCTGCAGCTCGCGGCCCTCGGCCTCCTCCTTCGCACCCGCCGCACCCTTTTTCCTGGACTGCGCAAGCGACTGAAAGCTCCTTTCCTCTTCGAGCCGCGCGATACGCTCGGCGCTAGCCTGGAAATTGAGGCGCAGAGGACGCTCGACGGTGATCTTGCGGAAGCCGAAGTGGGTGGTCGGGAAGACGCGGCTCACGACGACCTCTTCTTCCTTGCCGTCCTTGGTGATCCGGCGCGTCTCGCCATCCCTGAACGCGCCGAGGAGCGTGACGATGTCCTGCGCCTTCTCCGGCGGGATTTCGCGCCGCTTGTCGCCGAGGCTCTTGCGCATCGGCACCCAGAACGAGGTGGCGTCGATGAGCTGCACCTTGCCCCTGCGGGCCGCCGCCTTGCGGTTGGTGACCACCCAGACGTAGGTGGCGATGCCGGTGTTGTAGAAGAGCTGCTCGGGGAGCGCGATCAGAGCTTCGAGCAGGTCGTGCTCGAGGATGAAGCGGCGAATCTCGCTCTCGCCGCTGCCGGCGTCGCCGGTGAAGAGCGGCGAGCCGTTCATGATGATGGCGATGCGCGAGCCGCCTTCCTTCGGCGCCTTGGCGTGCGCCAGCATGTGCAGGAGAAAAAGGAGCTGGCCGTCGCTGATCCGCGGCAGCCCGGGAGCGAAGCGGCCCGATGCGCCGCGCTCGTGCTCGGCGCGCACGGCGTCCTCGTCGCGCTTCCAGTCCTTGCCGTACGGGGGATTGGCGATCAGGTAATCGAAGCTTCGGCCGGCGTGCCGGTCGTTGGAGAGCACGCTGCCGTAGGCGATGTTGTCGGCGTCGCGCCCGGTCGGGTCCTTCATGAAGAGGTCCGATTTCGAAACCGCCCAGGTCTCCGGGTTCACCTCCTGGCCGAAGAGGTGGATCTCCGCGTCCGGGTTGATCGCCGGCTGCAGCAGCTCGCCGTTCCTGCGCAGGCCGACGGTGACGTGCTCCTTGGTGATCATGAGCATGCCGCCCGAGCCGCAGCAGGGATCGTAGACCGTGCAGACGATTCCCTGGCGCCGGATGCGATCGGCGTCGCCGGCCAGCATCAGGTCCACCATCAGGTGCACCACGTCGCGGGGCGTGAAGTGCTCGCCGGGGTTCTCGTTCAGCGCTTCGTTGAACTTGCGGATCAGCTCCTCGAAGATCGTGCCCATCGTCGGGTTGTCGATCCGGTCCGGGTGCAGGTCCACGTTCTTGAACCGTTCGAGCACCTGGAAGAGAAGTCCGGCCTCGTCGAGCTTCGAGATCGTGTTGTCGAAGTCGAACTTCTCGAGCACCTCGCGCATGTTCGGGCTGAACCCGGCGATGTAGTTGCGCAGGTTGGCCGCAAGGTGTGGGGCATCGGCGAGCAGCTTCGCGAAGTCGTAGCGGGAGGTGTTGTAGAAGGCGAAGCCGGAGGCGCGCCGCAGCTGGGCGTCGAGATCCTCGAGCCCCTTGCCCTTGAGCTGGCCCTGGCGCTCGAGAACCTTCGTCTTCGTCTCGGCGAGCACGCAGTCGAGCCGGCGCAGCACCGTGAGCGGCAGGATGACGTCCTGGTACTTGCCGCGCTTGAAGGTGTCGCGGATCAGGTCGGCGACGCCCCAGAGGAAGCTCACGATCTCGCTGTGGTTCACTCTCTCACCTCCTGAGGAGTAGCGGCTGCTCCGTGACGCGACACCTCTACCGCACCCGCTCGACTCCTCAGCGGGGGTCGATGCGGTATACCGTGCCGGTGAGATCGACGACGTAGAGCTCGCCGTCGAGATCCTCGCCGAAAGAGGACAGGGCCTGGATCGTCGCGCTCGATCCGAGCGCCGCGGTGAGCTCGACCTGGCTCACCGCCGCACGGCCGTTCCACACGAACGACCGCACGCGGCCGCTGCAGAAGTCGCCGTAGAGGTAGCGGCCGGCGAGCTCCGGGAGCGCCTGGCCGCGATAGACGTAGCCGCCGATCACCGAACAGTCGTCACGATCGCTGCCGCTGGAGTGCGGATAGGCGACGGCAGGGAAGGTAATGCCGGTCGTGTCGCAAGCGTTCGGCGGCGCGAAGCAGGCAAAGCCCTCGGTCACGTTCCAGCCGTAGTTCCGGCCGCCTTGGCCGCGGGGCTCGACGTCGACCTCCTCGAAGCCGCTCTGGCCGACGTCGCCGATGTAGAGGTCTCCGGTCAGGTGGTCGAAGCTGAAGCGGAAGGGATTGCGCAGGCCGTAGTCCCAGACGTCGGGATCGGCGCCGGCGAGGTTGCCGGGCGGCGGCGCCGCGGAGTCGACATCGAGGCGGAGGATCTTGCCGAGCTTGCTCAGGAGGTTCTGGCCGTTCTTGCTGGGGTCGCCGGCCCCGCCGCCGTCGCCGAGCCCGGCGTAGAGGAACCCGTCGGCACCGAAGGCGATCATGCCGCCGTTGTGGTTGGCGGCCGGCTGCGCGATCCGCCGCAGGACGGCGACTGCATCCGGCGCGGCGGCCGTCGCATCGTCGCCGCGCCGCCTGTATTCGGCGATCACGGTGGCGCCGTCGGTATCCGTGTAATCGACGAAGAGGCGCCCGTTTTCCGCGTAGGCCGGATGGAAGGCGAGCCCCAGGAGCCCCTGCTCGCCGCCCTTGCTGGTGAGCGCGCTCAGGTCGAGAAACGGGCGGTCGCGGAGCACTCCGTTCTCGACGACGCGCACCCGACCCGGTTTCTCGACGATATAGAGGCGCCCGCGGTCTCCGGGAGCGCCGAGGGCGAAGAGCGGTTCGTCGAGGCCGGTCGCTACCGGCGTGAGGCCGGCGGCCGGGACGAGCGGACACGCCGTGAACGTCGGCAGCCCGGCCGCGAGTCTTAGAACGTTGACGCCGTCGCTCACGCTGACGACGCCGTTGCCGTCGAGATCGCAGAGCGCCGTCTCGCAACGGCCGGCTATCCCCGCGGCCGCCTGCAGCGCCAGCACGCCGTCGCTCACGCTGACGACGCCGCTGCGGTCGGCGTCGCCGCAGCGCTGCGTGGCTGCGACCGCCGCGTCGGCAATGGCCGCAACGACGATCGCCGCCGCGCAGGTGATCACGGTGGCCCAAGCGACCCGAAACGACGCTGCGAACATGGACGCTCCCCGGCGCCATCATGCCGGCATAGGCCCGGGGAGCAAGCCCGAGGCAGGCAGCTCTGCGCCGCCGCCAGTCCGCAGCCGGCGCCTTGACCGTCGCATCACTGCGCAAGTACGGTCGGCGCCGTCCAATGGAGAGCACCGACAAGCCGCGCGTCGGCTGGATCGGAACCGGCATCATGGGAGCGGCGATGTGCGGGCACCTGATGGCCGCCGGCCACGCCGCAACCGTGTTCACTCGCACCCGCAGCCGGGCCGAGCCGCTGCTGCAGCGGGGCGCCGCCTGGGCCGAAACGCCTGCCGCGGTCGCCGCCGCTGCCGACGTCGTGTTCACGATGGTCGGCTATCCGGCGGACGTGCGCGCGGTCGTGCTCGGGGCCACGGGCGTGCTCGCCGGGGCGCGCGCCGGCACGATCCTCGTCGACATGTCCACTAGCGAGCCTTCCCTCGCCCGCGAGATCGACGCTGCGGCGCGCGCCCGCGGCGTCGCGGCGCTCGACGCCCCGGTCTCCGGCGGCGACGTCGGCGCCCGCGAGGCACGGCTCTCGATCATGGTCGGCGGCGACGCCGACACGTTCGCGCGCGTCCGACCGCTCCTGGCGCTCATGGGGAAGACGATCGTCCTGCAGGGTCCCGCGGGATCCGGCCAGCACACGAAGATGGTGAACCAGATCCTGGTCGCGAGCAGCATGATCGGCGTCTGCGAGGGACTCCTGTATGCACGAAGGGCGGGCCTCGACGTCCCGACCGTCCTCGCCTCGGTGGCGGGCGGCGCCGCGGGCTCCTGGTCGCTCGCCAACTACGTTCCCCGCATCGAGCGCGGCGACCTCGAGCCGGGATTCATGATCGAGCATTTCGTGAAGGACATGAAGATCGCCCTCGCCGAGTCGCGCCGCATGGGGTTGACGCTGCCGGGGCTCGACCTCGCCGAGCGACTGTACGCGCGCCTCGTCGACGCCGGCCACGGACGCAAAGGCATCCAGGCGCTGCTGCTGGCGCTCGAGCAGCTTGGAGACGGCGCGGATCTGGGACCGCGACTCACTTGAAGGTGCGGACGTCTTCGCGCTAGAGCGCGCACGTGCGCGGATCTTCCCGTCTCGGAGCCTTCGCCGCCGTCGCGGTCGTCGCGCTCCTCGCCGTCGCCCTGCTGCTACGCCGCGTGAACGCCGATCGGGCGCGCCAGCGCGCTGCCGTGGTCGCGACGGTGCCAACCGCAGCCTCACCGGCCGCACCGCAGGCGCGCCGCACGCCCGTCTGGCAGCCGGACGCGAACGACAACGAACCGTCGCAGGATCTCGCCTACAAAGCCGATCCGCTCTCGCCGATGACCGATCCCGCTGAAGAATGGGCGCGCATCGACTTCAGCGAGATGCGTCGCGCCCTCCCCGACAACCTCTATTGGAAGATGGCGTTCCCGACCAAGGACCAGGAGCTGATCGACGAGCGCGCGCGCATCCGTGAGCAGTGGAATGCCGAGTACGGCAAGGTAATCTCGAACACCGCGAGCGACGAAGAGATCGACGCCTTCTACGACGAGCAGCAGCGGATCTCCGAGGACTACCTGGAGTGGCTCGTCTACCTGGCCGAGCACTACGGGAACCTCGTACCGCGCTCGGCGATCGGCGGCCTGAAGCTCGCCGCCGAGATGCACCTGGCGCGGCTCGAAGAGATCCCGCGCAAGATGGCGGAGGCCAAGGAACGCCACGCCGCGCACGAGCGCGAGCGGCGCGCCTGGCTGGAGCAGCAGCAGCAGTTCGCCACCCCGGCCCCTCCCGGCCCGTGACGCGTAGCGGCGCGAAATCGTTCACGGTTTCACACGATTTTTCTTGCGCTGTGCGAGGTGCGCGTGCTACCCGCGCAAGCGGAAACATCCCCGGACGGGGCGTGGGGCCTCGTCCCCTACTTCTGGAAGGAGGTTGCGACTCAATGAAAGCTCGTACTCCACTCCTGGCTCTTGCGGCTCTGGCGGCCTTGGCGCTGCCGAGCACATCGCGCGCCATCGGCATCGAGGACGTCGTCGACGGCGGCAACACCTATCCCTGGGTCCGCGTCGAGCTGCCCGGAACGATCTGCAGCGACGGCTCGCAGTATCGCTTCTGGTATTACGACTCGCCGACTTCCAACAACATGGTGATCTCGTACGAGGGCGGCGGCGCCTGCTGGGATTACCCGAGCTGCAGCGGCCAGACCGGCATCCTCGGCGCCGCCAACCCGAACGGCATCCCGGTCGACTACATCACGCAGATGAAGGCGAAGTTCGTGTCGCCGATGATCAATGGCGCCGATCCCGGGATCACGCTCTTCCGCTCGAAGACGAACCTCGTCACCAACGGCTGGGACATGGTCTACATGCCGTACTGCACGGGTGACGTGCACGTCGGCAACCGCGTCGTCACCTACACCGACCCGACCGGCCAGAATCCGCCGCTCACGTTCCGCCACAACGGCTACAACAACTCGGTTGCGGCGCTGAACTTCCTGCACACGCGCTTCCCGTCGATCGGCAAGCTGCTCGTCACCGGCTTCAGCGCCGGCGGCGTCGCCACCAACACGATCTTCTACCAGGCACGCCGGACGCTCCAGCCGACGGTCAAGGCGTACCTGCTGAACGACTCCGGTCCGGTCTTCCCGGCGCCGAACTCGAGCTACGCCTCGTATCAGCTCCACCAGACGATCACGGTGTCGTGGAACATGGCGTCGCTCTTCAGCCAGCTCCCCGCGCCCTTCAATCCGGCCAACTACGGCAGCATCAACCAGATGGTCGCCCAGCAGTTTCCGAGCGACCTGATGGCGTACACGGGCTACTCGAGCGACTACAACTTCTCGCGCTTCTCCTACGAGCGCTTCTTCCCCGGCATCAACCAGGCTGGCATCCTCGCCAAGTGGCGGCAGGACCAGACGAACCTGATCAACCAGATCAAGAACTACTCGAACTGGAGCTACCACGTACCGTGGCACCGCCCGATCAACGACAGCCATTGCGTGTCGATCATCACCTTCATCGGCAGCCACGCCTGTCCCTCGGTGCGCAAGAAGAAATGGTACGAAGCGCTGGAGTTCCCGTGGTCGCAGAGCTGGAAGTGCCCGAGCGGCTTCCTGCCGTTCGAGACCTTCCTGCAGAACTGGGTCGGCAGCAACCAGCAGAAGCGGACCATCGAGCCGGAGAACTACTACAACAACGAGGATCCCGGGATGCAGATCATCGGCCCGGCGATCAACGACGCACTCGCAGGCGCCTGATCGGCGTTCGCGACACGACGAGGCGGGGGTCCCGGCGTGGCCCCCGCCTCTTCTCATTCCCCGCGCTCTCCGGGATGCTGCTGCTCGCCGCTGCCTGCAGCCCGGGCGAGCCGTCCGCACCGGCACCGCAGCCGACGCCGTCGCCGGCCGTACCGCAGGCGGCGGCTCCCGTTCCGGCGAAGAACCCGGTGCTCGGGCTCGGCGAAGCCCGGAATCCGGAGCCTTTCACCCTCGGCCAGCGACTGCTCGACGCCGCCCGCCGAAACGATCGTCCCACGATCGTCCGCGCCCTGGAGCTCGGCGCCGACCTGCACGTCAAGGACGAGATCGGACGGAACGCCCTCTTCCTCGCGGTCATGGACGGCAAGAGCCTCGACCTCGTCCGCTGGCTGCACGAAGAGAAGAAGCTCGGCATCGACGATCCCGACGTCACCGGCCGCACGCCGCTCAGCTTCGCCACCGACACCGGTCAGCTCGACGTCACCCGCTACCTCGTCGAGCAGGGGGCAGCCGTCGACAGCCGCGACTTCAATCAGCGCACGCCGCTCATGCACGCCGCCGGCGCCGACCATCCCGATGTGATCGCGTACCTCGTGGATCACGGCGCCGACATGAACGCCCGCGACCAGTTCGGCGACACGCCGCTGATCATCGCCTGCGGCAAGGGCAACGCGGCGAGCGCGGCGTTGCTGTTGCAGCGCGGCGCCGATCCGGAGATCCGGGATCAGGAAGGACGGACCGCCAGGGAGCGGAGCGCGCCGGGGGCGGAGCCTTGCCTGCGGCTACCGCGGTAGTCCGGGCGGATGCCGCCGACCGGAGCGACCGAGTCGCCGCTCCCCGGCACGACGCGGCAGCCGGGCGCGGACGCGCCGCCGGCGGTCCGGCAGCGCTCGCTAGCATCGCAGCCGGTGCGCTCTACTTCCTCGGCTATCTCGGCTGGGGCGCGTGGCCCTGTCTCTTCTTCTTCCTGGCGGTTCTCTGGTGGGCGCTCGCGCAAGCAACGCGGCCACGCCGGGCGGCCGGGCTCGGCTTCCTCTTCGGTGTCTCGGCCTTCGCGGGCGGACATCTCTGGCTGCTGGCGCTGATCGGCCCGTTCCTCGACGGACGCTGGGCGGTCGGAGTCGCGCTCTGGCTCGCCTACGGCGTCTGGTTCGCTCTCGCCTTTGCCGCCTACGGGATCGCCTTCCATGCGCTCCGCCGACGCGGCTGCGGAATCGCCGTCGCCGGCATCGCCCCGTGGGTAGTTCTCGAGTGGCTGCAGCCGCAGATCTTTCCCCTGTACGCCGGAGGCGGGCTCGTCGCCGTACCGCTCCTCGCCGCGTCGGCCGACCTCGGGGGACCGCTCCTTCTCTCCGCCCTCCTGGCCGGAGCCAACCTCGTCGTGCTGAAGACCGCCGCCTGGCTGGCGGGGCACCGTTCCCGGCCGCTGGCGGCCTGGGCCGCAGGCGTCGTCGGCGCCATCGTCATCGCCGGTTACGGCGCGGCGCGCACGGCCGAGGTCGACGCCGCGAGCGCGCGGTCTCCGGCGATCCGCGTCGGCGTCGTACAGGCGAATCTCGACGTACGGGCGAAAGAGACGCTCGGCATCCTCACGCACCGCACTCACCTCGCGCAGACACGCCGACTCCTCGACGAGGGCGACGTCGACCTCGTCGTCTGGCCCGAGAGCGCCTACCTGCGCGGCATCCGCGGTCCGCTGCCGGTTTCGAGCCGGCCGATCGTACACGACCTCCCCGTGCCGCTCCTCTTCGGCGCCAGCTCGACGACCGAGGTGGACGGCCGCAAAGTCAAATCGAACTCGGCGCTCCTCGCCGGCGAGGACGGCATGATCAGGGACGCGTACGACAAGAACCTGCTCATCCCGCTCGCCGAGTCGCTGCCTTTCACGGACGCGATTCCGGCGCTGGCGGCAATCTTCCCGCATGCCGAGGAGTTCGCGGCCGCGAGCACCGTCGGAGCGCTCGGCTTCGGGCCGTGGCGAATCGCTACCCCGATCTGCTACGAGGCCGTCCGCCCCGATCTGGTGCGCCGCATGGTGCGCGAATCGGCGCCGCATCTCTTCGTTACCCTCGCCAACGATGCCTGGTTCGGCGACTCGCAAGAGCCGTGGATCCACCTCGGACTCGCCCGGCTGCGGGCTATCGAGCACCGGCGCTGGCTCGTGCGGGCGACGAACAGCGGCGTCAGCGCCATCGTCGATCCGGCCGGCCGCCTCGTCGACCGCACCGGCGTCCTCACGCGTGAAAACCTCCGCGGCACCGTCCATCCGCTCGCCGGGATGACGCTCTACGCGCAGCTCGGCGATTGGCCGGGCTGGCTGGCCCTCATGGTCGTCGCCCTCGCGCTCGTACGGCGCCGGCCGTGATCGGGCGCCCCCGTACTGCCGGCTGCGGCCGTCGGCAAGGGCGCCGGGAGTGGCTGCGAATCGTCAGACGTGCCAGAAGGGATCCATGTCCGAGCTCTCGTCACAGCTCCTGATCGCGATGCCCCAGCTCGACGACCCGAATTTCAAGCGTTCCGTCGTGCTGTTGGTGCACCACGACGAAGGTGGCAGCTTCGGGATCGTCCTCAATCGCGCGCTCGACATCACCATGAGCGAGCTCATGCGGAACAGCGGCATCCAGTGGTCGGCGGGCATCGGCAGCGTCGGATGGGGCGGCCCGGTGCAGCCCGAGCGCGGCTGGGTCGTGTTCTGCGACGACGGGCGGCCGGGCGCGGCGCCGAGCGACGCCGCCGAGGCCGACGTCGCAACGCTGCAGCACGGCGTCTGCGTCACCGGCTCGCTCGACAAGCTGCGCTCGGTCGCGAGCCACCCGCCGTCGGCGATCCGCCTCTTCCTCGGCTACGCCGGCTGGGGCGCGGACCAGCTCGAGAGCGAGCTCGCCGAAGGAGCGTGGTTGCTCGCGCCGCTGCGCCGCGAGGTCGTCTTCGACACCGCCGCAGACCACATGTGGGAGTCGGTCGTGCGCAGCCTCGGCATCGACCCGGCAGCGCTCGTCCCGGCGCGCGGCATCCACTAGCCGCGGACGGCGCTCTCGGCGGCGGTGCGGCGATTCTGCGGCCGCCGCATAGCGGTCCGGTCAGCGCCTCGGCTTGAGCCGCGCCCGCGCGTACTCGCGATTCAGCCGCTGGATGTTCGTGACCGAGATCTCCTTGGGGCAAACCGCCTCGCACTCGCCCTCGTTGGAGCACGATCCGAAGCCTTCCGCGTCCATCTGCGTCACCATCGCCAGCACGCGCCGCTCGCGCTCCGGAAGTCCCTGCGGCAGCCTCGTCAGGTGCTCGATCTTGGCTCCGACGAAGAGCACGGCCGAGGCGTTCTTGCAGGCAGCGACGCAGGCGCCGCAGCCGATGCACGCGGCCGAGTCCATCGCCCTCTCGGCTTCGTCCTTCGGCACCGGAATCGCGTTGGCCTCGGGAGCGCTGCCGGTGTCGACCGATACGTAGCCGCCGGCGGCGATGATGCGATCGAGCGCGCTGCGGTCCACGACCAGATCCTTGATGATCGGGAAGGCGCGCGCCCGCCACGGCTCGATGGTGATGACGTTACCGTCGCGGTAGTGGCGCAAGAAAACCTGGCAGGTCGTGGTGGCGGCCTGAGGGCCGTGCGGTACGCCGTCGACGACGAGACCGCACGAGCCGCAAATGCCCTCGCGGCAATCGGAGTCGAAGGCGATCGGTTCCTCGCCCTTGGCAGTGAGATCCTCGTTCACGACGTCGAGGAGCTCGAGCAACGACATGTGCGGGGAAACGCCGCGCGCGCAGTAGTCGACGAGGCGCCCCGGAGCGTCGGGTCCGGCCTGGCGCCAGACGCGCAACGTCAGTGTCATGGTCGCTTCGCTCATCGATAGCTCCGCTGCGTCAGCGTCACGCTCTCGAAGTGCAGAGGCTCGGTATGGAGGGTCGGCGCCTCCTCCGTGCCGCGCCATTCCCAGGCGGCGACGTGGGCGAAGTGTTCGTCGTCGCGCTGCGCCTCGCCGTCGGGCGTGGCGTGCTCCTCGCGAAAGTGGCTGCCGCACGACTCGTCGCGCGCCAGGGCGTCGATGGCGACGAGCTCGCCGAACTCGAGGTAATCGGCGACGCGGAGCGCCTGCTCGAGAGACTTGTTGAAGTTGGTGGGTTCGCCCGGGACGCGCACGTTGTGCCAGAATTCCTGGCGCTGCGCGCGCACTGCGGCTCGCGCCTCCTCGATGCCCCGGGCGTTGCGCGCGATGCTGCACTTCTCCCACATGACCTGGCCGAGCCGGCGGTGATGGGCGGTCACCGAGACGTCGCCGCGCACGCGCAGGACGCGGTCGATGCGCGCCTGCGCCGCCTGCGCCGCCTCCATGAAGGCATCATGGTCGGCCGTCACCTTCGACAACGTCGTACCCGCGATGTAGCTCGCGAGCGTATAAGGGATGATGAAGTAGCCGTCGGCGAGCCCCTGCATGAGCGCGCTGGCGCCGAGTCGGTTGGCGCCGTGGTCGGAGAAGTTCGCCTCGCCGAGCACGAAGAGGCCGGGAAGGTTGCTCATCAGATCATAGTCGACCCAGAGTCCGCCCATCGTGTAGTGGACTGCGGGATAGATGCGCATCGGAACCGCGTACGGGTCGTCGCCGACGATGCGCTCGTACATCTGGAAGAGGTTGCCGTAGCGCTCGCGGATGACCGATGCCCCGAACCGCCGGATCGCGTCGGCGAAGTCGAGGTACACGGCGTAGCCCGTCGGGCCGACGCCCTGCCCGGCCTCGCAGACCGACTTGCAGTTGCGGGCGGCGACGTCGCGCGGCACCAGGTTGCCGAAGCTCGGATAGCGCTCCTCGAGGAAGTAGAAACGCTCGCTCTCGGGGATGTCGCTCGGCGCGCGGCGGTCGCCGGCGCGCTGCGGCACCCACACCCGCCCGTCGTTGCGCAGGCTCTCGCTCATGAGCGTGAGCTTCGATTGGTGCTCGCCCGAAGCCGGTATGCAGGTCGGGTGGATCTGGACGAAGCAGGGATTGGCGAAATAGGCGCCGCGCTTGGCGCAGCGCCACGCCGCGGTCACGTTGGAGTTCCCGGCGTTGGTCGAGAGGAAGTAGAGATTGCCGTAGCCGCCGGTCGCGAGCAGCACCGCGTCGCCAGCCCAGCGCTCGAGCTCGCCGGTCACGAGGTTGCGGGTGACGATGCCGCGCGCCCTGCCGTCGACGACGACCAGGTCTAGCATCTCGTGGCGGGGAAAGATCTTGACGGTGCCGGCGTGGACCTGGCGCATGAGCGCCCCGTAGGCGCCGATCAGGAGCTGCTGGCCGGTCTGGCCGCGGGCGTAGAACGTGCGTGAGAGCTGCGCCCCGCCGAACGAGCGATTGTCGAGGAAGCCGCCGTATTCACGAGCGAAGGGTACGCCCTGGGCGACGCAGTGGTCGATGATCTTGACGCTCACCTCGGCCAGCCGGTGGACGTTGGCCTCGCGAGCCCGAAAGTCGCCGCCCTTTATGGTGTCGTAGAAGAGCCGGAAGACCGAATCGCCGTCGTTCTTGTAGTTCTTGGCGGCGTTGATGCCGCCCTGGGCGGCGATCGAGTGCGCTCGCCGCGGACTGTCGAGGATCGTGAACGCGAGAACGTTGTATCCGAGCTCGCCGAGCGAGGCGGCGGCCGAAGCGCCGGCAAGCCCGGTGCCGACGACGATGACCGTGTGCTTGCGGCGGTTCACGGGATTCACGAGCTTCAAGTGATCCTTGTGGCGCGCCCACTTGGCATCGAGCGGACCCGCGGGAACCTTGCCGTCGAGGATCATGCCGGCACCCACCCGAGCCAGATCGCTATCGGTACGATCACGAAGCCGCCGGTGATGGCGACCGCCAGGACCTGTCCCGTCCGGCGCAGCCAATCGCGATCGTCGACACCGAGCGACTCGCAGCCGCTCGCAAAGCCGTGCCAGAGATGGAAACCGATGACCAGCATCGCGCCCACGTACCAGGCGACCTCGAGCGGCCGGCGGAACTCCTCGATCACGAGACGGTAGAGATCGCGCACCGCCGGGTCCGCCGACGAAGGGTAGTTGGGACCCCACTTGAAAGTCCACAGATGGAGCGGAACGAACGCGATCATGAAAACGCCGCTCACGATCATCGTCGAGGAGGCGACGCTCTTGTGGCTCTTGCTGCTCTTGCCGCGGGCCCAGTGCTTCACGGCGTAGCGATGCCGGCGCGCCGCCCGATTTCGCGCCGTCACCACGATTCCCGCCACGAGATGCGCCGTGAACAAGACGAGCAGGGCAAGCTCGGCCACGTAGATCAGCGGATTGCTGACGAGGTGATAGCTGTACCCGTTGAAGGCATCGCGGCCGGCGAACAGCACCAAGTTGCCCGCGACGTGCACCACCAGGAAGGCGAGCAGCAGTAGTCCGCTCGCCCCCATGAGCAGCTTGCGCCCGAGGGAGGACGAGAAAGAGCGGACGAGGCTCGACACGTCAGCCCCCCGGAGTCCCCAACCAACCCCGGCTCACGACGTCGGCCATCGTGAGCGCCAGCAGGATCGTCAAGAAGAGGAACCCGCTCGCCACCACCAGCCACGTGAGCTTCGAGCTGTACTTGACGTGCATGAAGAAGAGGATGACCAACGTCGCCTTGACGACGGCGATCGCGACGGCGGCCAAGGCATTCAGCTCCCCGAGATCGATGAACGCGACCCAGATCGTCGTCGCCGTGAGCGCCATCAAGGCCGCAAAGACCGCCAGGTAGAGCTTGATCGGGGCTATGTGATCGCTGCTGTGGGCTTCGACGCTCATCTCAGTGCCTTCCGATCAAATAGAGCAGCGGGAAGAGAAAAATCCAGATGATGTCTACGAAGTGCCAGTAGAGCCCGGTCAGCTCGACCGGACTGTAGTAGGCGCGGCCGTAGGCGCCACGCGCCGCCTGCCAAACGAGAACTCCGAGGATCGCGATGCCGATTACCATGTGCAGCGCGTGCAGACCCGTCATGACGAAGTAGAGCGAGAAGAAGATCTGCGCGTGCCCGGCATCGCCGTCGAACCTGAAGTTCGGACCCGGCACCAGATGCTCGTGGAACTTGTGACCGTACTCGATCGCCTTGACGCCGAGGAACACGCACCCGAGGAAGATCGTGAGGAGGAGGAAGATCACCTGCATCCAGCGCTTGCCGAGCTGTGCACCGTGGACCGCGATCGCCATCGTCAGACTCGACCCGATCAGCACCACGGTGTTGAAGCCGCCGAGCACGATGTCGAGATGACGGCTCGCCTGCGCGAAAGCCTCCGGATACATGAACCGGTAGACGGTGTACGCGAGGAAGAGCCCGCCGAAGAAGAGAATCTCCTGGGCGATGAACACCCACATCCCGAGCTGCGCCGTACCGTGTTGATGTTCGGCGCTGTCGAACTGGTGGGCATAGGCGCGGGCGCCTGCAGAGGAATCACCGCGAGTGTCGACGCCGGCGTGACCCGTGCTCATACGAGCTCCGCCTCGGGAACGCTGGAGTAGTCGTAGGCCTCCTCGGTTACGAAGGGAGTCGTCGCGAAGTTGTCGGTCGGCGGCGGCGACGGCGTCTGCCATTCGAGGCCGGTCGCACGCCACGGATTCGCCGGCGCTGCCTTGCCGTACCGCAGCGACCACAGGAGGTACGTAAGCGGCAGCAGATAGCCGATCCCCAGAACCGTAGCGCCGGCGGTCGACATTACGTTCAGCACCTGAAACTCGGGCGGATACATGTGATAGCGCCGCGGCATCCCGAGATATCCCGCCAGGAACTGCGGGAAGAACGTCAGGTTGAAGCCGATGAATATGATGGCGGCGCCGATGCGGGCAGGCCATTCGGGATACATGCGGCCAGAGATCTTGGGCCACCAGTAGTGGAGGCCGCCCAGGTATCCCATCATCGCCCCGCCCACCATGATGTAGTGGAAGTGCGCGACGACGAAGTAGGTGTCGTGGACGTGGACGTCGAAGCCGAGAGTCGCGAGGAAGACCCCCGTCAGGCCGCCGATCGTGAAGAGGCCGATGAAGCCGAGCGCGTAGATCAGCGGCGCCGCGAACTCGATCGAGCCGCGATACAGCGTCGCCGTCCAGTTGAAGACCTTCACCGCCGACGGAATCGCCACCAGGAAGCTCAACACCGAGAAGATCATGGAGGCGTACACGGACTGGCCCGAGACGAACAGGTGGTGGCCCCAGACCAGGAACCCGAGCACCGCGATCGCCATGCTCGAGACCGCGACGAACCCGTATCCGAAGACGGTCTTGCGCGAGAAGCAGGTGATGAGCTCGCTCACGACCCCCATGCTCGGGAGGACCATGATGTAGACGGCCGGATGCGAATAGAACCAGAAGAGGTGCTGGAAGAGGACGGGATCGCCGCCGAGCTTGGGGTCGAAGATCCCGAAATTGAAGCCGCGCTCGACCGCCACCAACAGGATCGTGATCGCGATCACCGGGGTGCCGAGGATGAAGATGATGCTGGTCGCGTAATGCGCCCAGATGAAGAGCGGCAGGCGGAACCAGGTGAGCCCGGGGGCCCGCATGCGGTGGATGGTGACGATGAAGTTGAGGCCGGTCAGGATCGACGAGAAGCCGGTTATGAAGATGCCGAGCGCCGCCGGGATGACCTTGGTGTTGGCAGCCGCGGTGCTGTAAGGCGTGTAGAAGGTCCAGCCGGTGTCGACGCCGCCGGTGAAGATGGCGTAGAGCGTGAACGCGGCGCCCGCCATGTAGATGTACCAGCTGGCGAGGTTCAAGCGCGGGAATGCCAGGTCGCGTGCGCCGATCATCATCGGCACCAGGAAGTTGCCGAGCACCGCCGGAATCGACGGTATCAAGAAGAAGAACACCATGACGATGCCGTGCATGGTGAACATCTTGTTGTAGGTGTCGGCAGCGAGCAGGTCGCCCGCCGGCGTCAACAGCTCGAGCCGGATCAAGAGAGCGAAGAAACCGCCCAGGATGAACATGAGCGTGATCGATACGAGGTAGAGGATGGCGATGCGTTTGTGGTCCTTGGTGAGGAGCCAGGACCAGATGCCGTAGTCGGCATTTATGTAGTTCGTGGACGTCATGAGCCCGTCTTTCCCGTCCCGGCGTCAGCGCTGGCGTCACCGGTGCTCGGTTTGAGCGACTTGATGTACGCGATCAGCTGCAACACCTGCTCTTCCGTCAGCTGGCCCTTGAAGGTCGGCATGATAGGCGCGAAGCCTTTCACGATCTTCGCCGCCGGCGAAAGGATCGACTCGCGGAGGTAGTCGTCGTC
Organism: Polyangiaceae bacterium UTPRO1; assembly: GCA_002050235.1. Classification (GTDB taxonomy): domain Bacteria; phylum Desulfobacterota; class Binatia; order UTPRO1; family UTPRO1; genus UTPRO1. The sequence continues at coordinate 238,938 of MWST01000035.1, forward strand.
GGCCGTTACCGTCGTGCCGTCCTGGAGCTCGACGGTATGGCCGGCAACGCCCGCGAGCTGCGGTCCGAGAACGGCGCCCGGCTGATGGCACGTGACGCAGCCCTTCTGTTCGAAGAGCTCCTTGCCGGCGGCGACGAGGTCCTGGCCGCCGCCCGCCGCCCCGCCCGCGGCAGCGGGCGCAGCACTCACGCCGCCGCCGGCGAGCCACGCCTCGTAGTCGGCCGGCTCCATGACGATCACCTGGCCGATCATCCCCGAGTGCATGGTGCCGCAGTACTCGGCGCAGAACAGATGGTAGCTGCCGATCCTGGTCGCTTCGAACCAGGCCGTGGTGTAGCGGCCCGGAACGGCATCCTGCTTGATGCGGAAGGCCGGTACGTAGAAGCTGTGGATCACGTCCTCGGAGGTGAGCGTCACCTTCACCGGACGACCGATCGGAACGTGCAGCTCGTTGATCTCGCGACGTCCTTCGAGGTGCTGAACCTTCCACATCCACTGCTTGCCGACGACGTTAACCTGCAGGGCATCGTCCGGCGGCCGCTTCAGGGTCACGAAGAGATGCGCCCCCCACCCGAACATGACCATGGCGATCCCGAGCGGGATCACGGACCACGCGATCTCGAGCGCGGTCGAGCCGTGGATGCGGGGCGTGACGTCGCGCTCGGAGCGGCGCCGGTACTTCACCGAGAAGGCGACGATCGTGGCCGCGATCAGGATCGAGAAGAACAGAGAGACCGTGACCAGGAACGTCGAGAGCAGGTCCGTCTGGACGGCGACGGTCGATGCTTGCGGCGGGACGAGGCCGAGTCGTTCCAGCATGCCTCAGACACTCCCCTTGCGGCGTCGCTCGGCGGCCGCCTCACGACGGAGCATCACCGTCATGAAGGCGCCGATCGCGAGCACGGTGGCGACGCCACCGGCGCGAACCAGGTTGAGCGCGATGGCGCCGTACTTGCCGGTGGCGGGGTCGTAGCGATAGCAGAAGAGCATCAGCGCATCGACCGGCGAGCCGATCTTGCGGTCGGCTGCCTCCACGAGCCCGAGGCGCAGGTCGCGCCCCGAGTACTCGACCCCGTAATAGTAGCGGGCGAGCTTGCCCTCCGGCGTCGCCACCATGATCGCGGCTGCGTGCGCGAACTGCTTCTCTTCCGGAACCCAGCGGTACCGAAAGCCGACCGCCTTGGCGACGCTCTCGATCGACGCCGGAGCGCCGGTCAGGAAGTGCCAGCCGTCTGCGGTAGCCGGACGCCCGTAGTCGGCGACGTACGCGGCCTTCTTCTTGGCAGCCGTCTCCGGCGTATCACGGGGGTCGAAACTCACCGCCACGACGTCGAACTCCCGCCCGGGCTCGAAACTCATGGTCTTGAGAGTCTTGCCGAGGCCGTTCAGCACCAGGGTGCAGAGCATCGGACACTCGAAGTAGGTCAGTACGAGCACGACCGGCTTTTTGCCGAAATAGTCGCCGAGCTTAACGACGCGGCCGTGGTCGTCGGTGAACGCAGCGTCGAGGGGCAGCCGCTCGCCGAGGCGCTGATCGATGCCGACCTCGCGGAGCGCGGGCGGCGTCACGTCGGCGGCTCCCGACCGGATGCCCGGCTCGGTCGCGGCCGATACCGGCGCGACGCCGAGCACGAGGAGCAGCGCCGCAAAGCGCTTCTGCCACCGACGCGTCACGGCTGGTCCTTCGGCGCCGCCGTCCGTACCGGCAGGCCGCGCTCGGCCAGGAGCGCCATCGCGCGCTCGACGGGGATACGGACGACGCCGGCCTGCTTGTCGACCCAGCCATAGGAGTGGATCGCCGCGGCTTCACGGGCATGGAGATCGGCGAGATCGCGCAGGGGGTCGGTCTGCAGACGCGGCGCCGGCGGCTCCTTGATCCCGTAGCTCGCCGCGAGCGGATTCGGCGGCGGGCTCTCAGCAGCCTGGAAACGCGCCAGCACGTCGAACAGGAGCAGTATCGTGACGAACGCAGCGGCACCGATCACGACGAGCCCGACCACCGAGATCGTGATCGAACGCGGCGAAACGTCGCGCTCCTCGTGGCCGATCGAGACGTCGGGCCGCTGCGGCTCGTGATGGCCGGCGCTCATCTCAGGCTTCCCTCGGGATCGCGGGATCGTTGAGCGGCAGGACCGGGCGGGTCTTCAGCTGGGACACGTAGAGCCAGAGCCAGATACCGCCGATCGCCGCTGCGACAGTCGGGTCGAGCCAGTGGATCGCGAAGCCCTCGGGGGCGACGGCGGGGCGAAGCATCCAGAAGAGGTCGACGAAGCGGGCGCCGATCAGCGCCAGCGCAACGATCGACACCGCCCGCGCGTGGCGCTTCAGGTCGCGCGACAGCAGCACGAGGAAGGGCAACACGAAGTGGACCACCATGAGCACTATCCCCACCCATTCCCAGCCGCCCCTGGTGCGCGCGAGGTAGAAGGGAATCTCCTCGGGCAGATTCCCTGACCAGATGATGAGGTACTGCGAGAAGGCGAAATAGGCCCACAACATCACGAAGGCGAGCATCAGCTTGCCGAGGTCGTGGAACTGCGTCGGCGTGATGATGCGCGAGAACGGCGGGCGGTCGGCCAAGAGCGCGGCCATCGGGATCACGAAGGCGAAGGTCGAGAGTCCTTGTCCGCCCATGAAGATCACGCCGTAGATGGTCGAGAACCAGTGCGGCTCCAGCGACATCCCCCAGTCCATGGTCGCGAAGCTGATGGTGAGGGCGTAGAGCAGGAGGCCGCCGCGGCTCAGCATCTCGAGCCGGCGCGTGAGCCGCGGATCGGCGGCGGCGTCCTGCTGGAGCGACCAGCGATTCAAGAAATAGGCCGTCGTGATCCAGGCGACGAAATAGAAAACCGCGCGCCCGAGGAAGAACGGGACGTTCAGGTAGAGCGCCTTGTGCTGGAGAGCGGCGTCGTGGGCGACCTCGTCCGGGCGCGCCCATTCGTAGAGGTGCGTGAGGCCGAACGCGATCGGCAGGAAGAGCACGGCCATGAGCGGCAGCGTCCGCGTCGCCGACTCGAGGATGCGGCGGATCACGGCGCCCCAGGCGCCGCCGGTGATGTACTGGAGCATCAGGAGCGCCATCGAGCCGAGGCCGAGCCCGAGGAAGAACATGTACGATACTATGTAGGCGTGGAAGAACGCCTCGCGCGCGGCGAAAATGCCGATCACGCAGCCGATGATGCCGAGACCGCCGACGACTAGGGCCGCACCCTGGATGCGGTGCAGCACATGGTCGGGCGCGAGATCGAAGCGCGTGCTGCGCACCGGCTCACTCATGACCGCTCCCCGCGGCACGCCCGTCCGGCGGCGCCGCATCCTGCATCGGCAGCCCGGTCTTCGGATCTAGCGTCTTCCCCTCCAAAAAGGCCGTCCTCGACTCTGCCGGCACGTCCGCGACCGTCGCATGCTGGCTAAGCTGCAGTGCCCGAACGTACGCGGCGATCGCCCACCGATCTGCGACCGGCACCTGCGCCGCGTAGCTCGGCATGACGCCGAAGCCGTTGCTGATGACGTCGAAGAAATAACCCGGCGGCATGCCGCGCAGGCGCTCGTCGTGGAACGACGTCGGCTGCTTGTAGCCGCGCATGACGATCATGCCTTGGCCCGTGCCGGCACGGTCGTGGCAGGGCGAGCAGAAGATGTCGAAGCGTTGATGGCCGCGTTCGAGCATCGCCAGCGTCACCGGCTCGGGAAACACCTCGGCGAGCTTGCCGTCGGCCTTGCCGGTCACCAAGAGCGTGTCGTCGTCGCGCTCGCCCCGCGACACGGTGCCCGGAATCCGCGGCCGCGCCGAACGCCCGTCCTTGAAGAAGCGGCTCCCGCGATACGGGACGTACTTCGGCTGGTCATGCATGTCCTGCCGGCAGCCCGGGGCTGCGACGAGCGCCAGTCCGAACGCCGCTACGCCCAATGCGCGCGCCATGACCCGCGACGACATCAGTTCTCGACCTCCGCGACGCTCAGCGGCGCCAGCGTCTCGAGGAAGCGCCGCGTCTCCTGGCGATGAAATTGCGGATCGGTCGCCTCGATGCAGAGGAAGAACTTCTCGCGGCTCGCGAGCGCGAACTGCGGCACGTTGAAAACGGGGTGGTACGGCATCGGCAGCCCGTTGAGGCCGAGAAGGCCGAGTACGCAGGTCACCGCGGCGAGGAGCACGCAGGTCTCGAACGTTATCGGCAGGAACGACGGCCAGCTCAAGAGCGGCCGACCGCCGACGTTGATCGGGTAGTCGATCATCGACGTCCACGTCGCCAGCCCGAAGCCGCCGATGCAGCCGGCGAGCCCGCCGAAGAACACGAGGATCGGCAGGAGGCGGTCGTGGATGTGCAGCGCTTCGGAGACCTCCTCGATCGGGAACGGCGAGTACGCGTCCATGACGCGGTATCCCGCGGCGCGCGTCTTGTGGATGGCGACCACGAGCGCAGTCGGATTGTCGAACTCGGCCATGATGCCGTGGAGCGGGACGCGCTTCATCAGTGATGCGCCTCCGCGCTCTCGTCGATTTTGGCTTCGGGAACCATCGTGCGCATCTCGAAGATCGAGATCATCGGCAGGAAGCGGATGAACAGGAACAAGAGGCTCGAGAAGAGGCCGAGCGTGCCGATGAAGGTGGCCCAATCCCAGACCGTCCCGGTGTACATACCCCACGACGACGGCAGGAAGTCGCGGTGCAGGCTGACGACGATGATGATGTAGCGCTCGAGCCACATGCCGATCGAGACGATGATCGACATCAGGAAGAGCAGCCCGAGATTGAGCCGGACCCGCTTGAACCACAAGAGCTGCGGCGCCACCACGTTGCAGAAGATCAGGGACCAGTAGAGCTTGTTGTACGGCCCGAAGAAGCGGTTCGTGATCATGAACTCTTCGTAGTTGCTGGCGCTGTACCAAGCGCAGAAGGTCTCCATCATGTAGCCGTAGGCGACGACGAGACCGGTCGCGAGCATCACCCGCGCCATGTTGTCGAGGTGGCGCATGGTGATGAAGTCCTCGAGATCGTAGTACCAGCGCAGCGGAATCCCGAGCGTCAGCACCATCGCGAACCCGGCGTAGATGGCGCCGGCGACGAAGTACGGCGGGAAGATCGTCGCGTGCCAGCCGGGAATGAGCGATACCGCGAAGTCGAAGCTGACGATCGTGTGCACCGACACGACGAGCGGGGTCGAGAGGCCGGCAAGAAGCAGGTAGGCGGTCTCGTAGCGGTGCCAGTGCAGCGCCGAGCCGCGCCAGCCCATCGCCAGCAGGCCATAGACGCAGCGCCCGACCCGGCTCGGCGAGCGGTCGCGCAATGTCGCCAGGTCGGGGATCAACCCGACGAACCAGAACATCAGGGACACGCTCGCGTAGGTGGAGACCGCGAACACGTCCCACACCAGCGGGCTGCGGAAGTTCGGCCACATCCCCATCGCGTTCGGATACGGGAAGAGCCAGTACGCGAGCCACGGACGGCCGAGGTGCGCGACCGGAAAGAGCCCGGCGCAGGCGACGGCGAAGAGCGTCATCGCCTCCGCGAAGCGGTTGATCGACGTGCGCCACTGCTGGCGCAGCAGGAGCAGGATCGCCGAGATCAGCGTGCCGGCGTGACCGATGCCGATCCACCAGACGAAATTGATGATGTCGAAGCCCCAGCCGACCGGAATATTGATGCCCCAGATGCCGATGCCGGTCGCGATCAGGTTGGTGAGCGCGACCAGGAGCACCATCAGCAGGGAGAACGCGATCGTGAAGCCGACGAGCCATCCGCGGCGCACGCCCTGCTCGAGAACGATGGCGCCGATCTTGTCGGTGACGGACTCGAAGGTGTGCCCGGGCTCGATGAAGGGCGGGCGCGGAATCACGCCGGGATGCTCCTGCGTCGACGGCGGCTGGCTCATGCCTTCTCCAGCTCCGGATTCGGGTTGCGCACCGACGCCAGGTACGTCGTCCGCGGCCGCGTGTTGAGCTCGCCGAGGAGGGCGTAGTTGCGGGCGTCGGCCTTGGTCTTCGCCACCCGGCTCTCGCGGTCGTTGATGTCGCCGAAGACGATCGCGTCAGCCGGACAAGCCTGCGCGCACGCGGTCACGACCTCGCCGTCGCGCACCGGGCGGTCCTCGCGGCGAGCGGCGATTCGCGCTTGGCTGATGCGCTGCACGCAGTAAGTACACTTCTCCATGACGCCGTAGGCGCGCACCGTCACGTCGGGATTACGCGCCAGCTTCAGGCTCTCGGTGGTCCAGTCCTGGTACTTGTAGAAGTTGAAGCGGCGCACCTTGTATGGGCAGTTGTTGGAGCAGTACTTGGTGCCCACGCAGCGGTTGTAGACCATGTCGTTCAGGCCTTCGCTGCTGTGCACCGTGGCGTTCACCGGACACACGACCTCGCACGGCGCCTGTTCGCACTGCATGCACAGGACCGGCTGGTGGTGGATCGTCGGGCTCTCGGCCTCGCCCTCGAAGTAGCGGTCGATCCGCAGCCAGTGCATCTCGCGCCCGCGGCTCACCTGATCCTTGCCGACCACGGGGATGTTGTTCTCGGCGTTGCACGCGAGAATGCACGCGTTGCAGCCGACGCAGGTCGCGAGGTCGATCGTCATGCCCCACGCGCTGCCCTCGTAAGGGTACGGCGGGTAGAGGTTCATGTCGTCGCCGGGCTGGTGCTCGACGTGCTGCGCGAACTCCGGCTCGTGCACGTACTCGGCAAGCGTCGCCTCGCGGATGAGGTGGCGGCCCTCCATGCGGTCGTGCTCTTGCGTCGACGCCAAGAGATACCGGGTGCTCGTCCGCCGCACGCCGGCACCGAGCGCGATCCACGCCGCCGCGCTGGTGCGGATCGGCGTGACGTCGACGCCGACGCCGTCGCCGACCCGGCCGGCGCGGCGGCGCCCGTAGCCGAGGTTCAGCGTCACCGACTCGTCGGGCTGGCCGGGCAGGACCCAGACGGGCATATCGACCGCGCCGTCGCCGACGGCGATCTCCACGACGTCGCCCGAGACGACGCCGAGTCGCTTCGCGGTCGCCGGGCTCACGAGCGCAGCATTGTCCCACGTCAGCTTCGTGAGCGGCTTCGGCACCTCTTGCAGCCAGCCGTTGTTGGCGAAGCGCCCGTCGAGCACGCCGGCATCGAGGCGGAACACCACTTCGAGGCCTTTCGCCTCCTCGATCTTCGCGTGCTCGGTCAGCGCCGTCCCGACCCAGTCGGTGCGCAGCGCCGGAGTCTTCGGCGGCAGCGCCGTGCCGGCGATCATGCCGTCGTGGAGCGCCGTTCGCCACCAGCGTTCGAAGTCGGCGCCCGCCTTCGGCTTCCATTCGGCGCGCACGAGATCGAAGGGCGACTGCGGCTTGCCGGCGGCGACCGCGATCACCTCGTGCGCCGTCCTGCCGTCGTAGAGCGGCGCGATCAGCGGCTGCACGATCGTCACGGTGCCGTCGGCCGCGCGAACGTCGCTCCAGCTCTCGAGGTAGTGCGCCTCGGGCACGTGCCAGTGCGAGATCTCGGCGGTCTCGTCCTCGTAGAGCCCGAGATGGGCGCGGAACGGCACCTTCTCGAGCCGCTCGGCGAACCGGAGATCGACCGGCGCCGTCGCCACGGGATTGCTGCCGAGGATCAGAAGCACCGCCACCTTCCCCGCGTCCATGTCGGCTACGAGGTCGCGGAGCGACGCCAGCGTCGCCACCGGCTCGGCGATTACCGGGTCCGTGTAGACGACGGTCTTGCCGGCGTTGCCGAGCGCCGCGTTCATCGCGTGCGCGAGCGCGTGCACGACCGGCGGCTGGTGGTCGCCGGCGACCACGATACCGCTGCCGCGATGCGCGCCGAGATCCTTCGCGACCGCCTGCACCCAGGCCGCGTGCGCGGCGGCAGCGCCCTCTGGCGCCTGCGGCACGGCACCGAGCGCCGCCGCGAGCGCCCAGGCGATGGCCTCGACGTCGCTCCCACGCACCGCAAGACGGTGGTCGGCGCGGGCTCCGGTCGGCGTCGGCGTGCTCTCTACGGCATAGAGCCGGTTCATTCCGGGACCGGGCTTTCGGCGCCCCGCAAAATCGCGGAGATGGCGTACGTGATCGCGGCCGCTCGCGAGCACGTCGGCGTCGAGCGCGAGCACCACGTCGGCGGCGGCGAACTGGTACTGGACGTCCGCATCCTCGCCGAACGCCATCCGCGCGCCGAGACGAGCGCCGTCGCTCGCGACCGGGTCCCACTGGTGCCAGCGCGCCTGGGGGTAGGCGGTGCGCAGCGCCTGCAGCTGCGCCGCCAGCGTCGGCGACGAGATCGTCTCGGTCAGAATGCGCAGACCCGCGCCGCCCTTGCCCTGCTCCGGCTCGAGCGCCTTCTCGAGCGCGGCGGCGAAGGCATCCCAGGTGCGGATCTCGCCGGCGCTGGTGACGGTCTGCGAACGATCCGGATCATAGAGGCCGAGGATCGACGCCTGCGCGAACGCGCTCGTAGCGCCGCGGCTCGACGGATGCTCGGGGTTGCCCTCGACCTTGGTCGGCCGTCCCATGTGGCTCTCGACCAGGAGCCCGGTGCCGACGCCGCCGAGCGGCATCGCCGTCGCGAAGAAGAGCGGCCTCCCGGGGACGATTTCCTCGGGCGCCTTCACGTACGGCATGATCAGCTCGGTCGGCTGCCGCGTACACGCGGAAACGCCGGCGAGCGCGAGCGACGCGCCCATCAACTGCAGGAATTGCCGGCGGTCGACGGCGTCGAGCAGATGCGCCGCCTGGCGCGGCAGCTCACGCGTCAACATCGCCTCGAAGCCGGGCCTCCGCGCCAGCTCTTCGAGACTCCGCCAGTAATGGCGTCCGCGCGCCGCCGCCAGCTCCTCGCGGACGGCCGCGAGATCCAGCGCCGCCTCGGCGTCGTGGTTGGTCGGTTCGCTCATCGGTGGCACGTGTCGCAATCGGTCTTCGGGTGCACGCGGTTCGCCTCGAGGAGCTCGCGCCCCAGCGCCAGCTGATCACCGTTCGGCGGCTGCCATCCCATCTTGAAGACCTCCTCCTTGGGACGAACGTAGCGCTCGGGACGCCGGTGACACTCGAGGCACCATTCCATCTGCAGCGAGTTCTGCTGCCACGTCAGGTTCATATGGTCGATGCGGCCGTGGCAGGTCTCGCAGCCGACCCCCTTGGCGATGTGGATGGAGTGGTTGAAGTAGACGAAGTCGGGAAGATCGTGGACTTTGACCCACGGAATCGAGGCGTCGGTACGGAAGCTCGCACGCACCGGCTCGAGCATCGGGCTGTCGGACCAGATCTGCTTGTGACAGTTCATGCACGTCTGGGTCGGCGGGATGCCGGCCTTGGCACTGATCTCCACCGACGTATGGCAGTAGCGACAGTCGATGCCGAGCTCGCCCGCGTGATGTCGATGGCTGAACGGCACGGGTTGCTCGATCGCGAGACCCGCCGTCGTCACGTATGACGAGCGGTTCACGAGAGCCAACCCATAGCCGGCAGCTGCGACCACGATGAGCGCCCCGAAGATGGTGACCCGCGCGATCGTGTTCGTGCTACGGTGAAAGACCTGAGGCACGCGGGGGCGGATAATACCCATGGCGCGCGATCCCGCAAGCGCACGGAAAATGAATTCAGGTGATCGTGCTCAGAAGGACTGCTAATGCGCGACCGGCGCCGGCGCAGCGGCCGGCACCTGCCGCCTCAGGGTGCGGCGGTTCGGGTCGGGACCGGACGGCCCTGGCGCTTCAACCCCCACTCCTGGAGCATCTGCGTCCGGATGCGCACGCCGATGTCGTACATCGCGTCGGGCACCTCGCGGTTCTGATTCGCCGGGTTCTCGTAGAAGGCGTTGACGTCTCTCACCCACTTCTCGAAGTTCCTGTCGCCGCCGGTCGGGATGCTCAGGCGGGTGTCCTTACGCTGCGCCATGGCCACGGCGTCGAGATAGCCGACGACATAGCCGAGCTGGAACTCATGGCCGTAGACCTGCCAGATATTGTAGCGCAACGCCGCGTACGAACTCACCGCAGCCAAACACGAGGCCATCAATATCGCCGCCGTTGCGGCAATGATCGTCTTTCGCGCCATGGGCGCGACATACTCAGCCGCCGCCGGGGTCGTCAATGCAGTTTGCGGGTCGCGCGGGGGCAGACCCGCCGTGCGCGATCCGCTATGAGGTAGCGCCCATGAGCATGCCCGTTCCCGACTGGAGGAACCGCGCCGTCGACGCCGACACGGCGGTCGCACCGATGCGGAGCGCCACCAACGTCTTCGTGCAGGGCGCTGCCGCGACGCCGACGCCTCTCATCGAAGCGCTCGCACGCCGAACCGACGTCGAAGGCGTCCGCCTGTATCATCTGCACCTCCAGGGGCCGGTGCCCTTCATCGAGCCCGCGCTCGCCGGCCGCTTCCGCTGCGTGTCGCTGTTCACCGGCGCCAACATGCGCGCCGCCGTCAACGACGGTCGGGCCGACCACGTGCCGATCTTCCTCTCCGAAGTGCCGTCGCTCTTCGCCGGCGGCCAGGTCGTGCTCGACGCGGCGATCGTGCAGCTCTCGCCGCCCGACCGTCACGGGTTCTGCTCGCTCGGGACGTCGGTCGACACGGCGCGCGCCGCCGTCGACCACGCGCGGCTCGTGATCGCCGAGATCAACGAGCGGATGCCCCGCACGCACGGCAACACGCTCGTGCCCTTCGCGCGCATCGACCGCTTCGTGCACACGGACCGCCCCCTCCACGACACGCCGCCCGAGCCGGAGACACCGGAAGTAGCGCGCATCGCCGAGCAGGTCGCGATGCTGGTGCGCGACGGCGCGACGCTGCAGATGGGCATCGGCGCGATCCCCGACGCGGTGCTGTCCCGCCTCGGCGACCGCCAGGATCTCGGCGTCCACAGCGAGATGTTCTCGGATCGCCTCGTCGATCTGGTCGCGACCGGTGCCGTCACGAACCGCCGCAAGCGGCTCTTCTCGAATCGCATCGTCACCAGTTTCGTCGCCGGAACGCGGCGCACCTTCGACTTCGTCGACGACAACCCGCTCGTCGAGTTCCACCCCTGCGACCGCACCAACGACCCCATAGCGATTCAGCAGAACCCCGGTGTGACCGCGATCAACTCCGCGCTCGAGGTGGATCTCAGCGGCCAGATCTGCGCCGACTCCCTCGGGCACCGCATCGTCTCGGGCATCGGCGGCCAGCTCGACTTCATGCGCGGCGCCGCGCGCTCTCCGGACGGCGTCCCGATCATCGCCCTCCCATCGACGGCGAAGCAGGGCACGATCTCGCGCATCGTGCCGGCCCTGACGCCGGGAGCCGGCGTCGTCACCTCGCGCGGGCACGTGCACTGGATCGTGACCGAGTACGGGGCGGTCAACCTGCACGGCATCTCGCTCCGCGAGCGCGCCGAACGGCTGATCGCGATCGCACACCCCGACCATCGCGGCGAACTGCGCCAAGCCGCCGCCCACAGGCGCTGAACGCCGGCGCCGTCGTCACCGCCGGCGACCGCCGCGGAGCGTCGCCCGGACCACCGCGGACGCCGGCGGGCGCGTCAGCGTTTCGGCGCGTGCGGACTGACGTAGTCGCCGACCGTGGTGCGGAAAGCGACGTTCATCCGGTTCCAGCCGTTGATGGCGATGATCGCCAGCGTCAGGTCGACCAGCGCCTTCTCGTCGAAGTGGCGCCGAGCTTCCTCGTACACCGCATCGGACACCTCGTGGGTGGCGACCTGGGTTACCGCTTCGGCCCAGGCCAGTGCAGCGCGCTCGCGCGCGCTGTAGCAGGGCGCTTCGCGCCAGACCGGAAGCAGGTACAAGCGTTGCTCGGTATCGCCCTGCGCGCGCGCGTCCTTGGTGTGCATGTCCAGACACCAGGCACAACCGTTGATCTGCGACACACGGGACTTGACCAGTTCGAGGAGCGAGGCTTCGAGGCCGCTCCGGTGAACCTGCTGCTCGGTATGGAGCATGGCTTTGTACGCTTCCGGCGAAGCGAGCCTGTAATCGAGTCGCTGCTGCATCGGACACCCCCTTCGGATCTCACGCCATGGACCATAGATAGACGCCAATGCGATTGTCTGTCGACTGAATGTCCCTTAGAAAAGTCCCCGCCATGGACTTTCCCGACTTCTTTGCCGACGCACCCACCGTCACCCTGCGCGATCCCCTGGCCGCTTTCCTCGGCGTCTCGAAGAGCGGCGTGATCACCTACGGCTATGCCGACGCCGTGAAGCTCGCCGGTCATTCCTGCCCGACCGTCGCCGGCGCCTATCTCATGGTCCGCACCGGCCTCCGCCGCCTCTACGGCACCGAGATGCCCGAGCGCGGCGGCGTGGAAGTCCACCTGCGCGACCCGCGGGAGCAAGGCACGACCGGCGTCATTGCCTCGGTCGCTACGCTCCTCACCGGCGCCGCTCCCGAGACCGGCTTCGGCGGAATCGGCCCGCACCGCCGCTTCTCGCGCCGCGATCTCCTCCACTTTTCTGCGCCGATCGACGGCCTCCTGGGCCTCCGGCGACGCGACAGCGGCTGCGGCGTGATCCTCGACCTCGACACGACGCCGGCGCCACCGGCTCCCGAAATGCAGGCACTCTTTCCCAAGGTCGTGGCCGGGCGAGCGGACGAGGACGAGCAGGCGCGCTTCGCGGAGCTCTGGCAGAGCCGCGTAGCCCACATGCTGCTCGAACACGCCGACGATCCCGACCTGGTTCAGGTTCGTGAGTGGACGACCGCGCCGTAGGCGGCAGTCGTTCAGTCGTCCAACGCCTGCAGCGCCTCGCGCAGCACCACCGCCTGGTTCTCGGTCTCGGTACGCGCGCCATAGACCAGGGTGATAGGTCGGCGTCCGGCCGCGGCAAGGAGTGCGCGCAGACGCGCTTGCCGCCCCGGCGCAGCCAACCAGGAGAGGTAGCGCTTGCGGAACGTCGGCCAACGCTCGGGAACGTGGCCGTACCAGTGGATCAGCGCCGGCTCGGGAGCGATCTCGCGCGCCCACTCGTCCAGGCGCAGAACGGCGCGGCTGCGCCCCCGCGGCCAATGCCGGTCGACCAGCACGCGGTACCCGTCGCGGGCGCCGGGCTCCTCGTAGGCGCGCTGGATCGCGATGCGACGCTTCTTGGCGGCGGCCATCGGGCGTGTTCTCCCGCTCACCCCGCGACGGGCAATCGACCGCGAACGGTTGCGGCCGTGAACGGTCCGGGGGCGGCGATCAGCGCCCGAGCGGCGTCGACTTGCCCCCAGGTGTTCCACAACAGCACGCCACGCACTCGGCCCCCGTCGAGGTAATAGACTACGCCTTCACGAAACGGCGTGACCCATTGCTCGACGGTTTCGAGGCGTGCGTCGAGGATCCCGACGGCCTCGTACCCGAGATCGAACAGGTCGGAATAGAAGAACGGCAGCTCGTCGTACGGCGCGTTCCGCCCGGTCATGCACAATCCCGCGTGCTCACCCATCGTGGCTGCGGCATTCTCGTGCTCGACGCGCACCCTCCGCTCCAGCGCCGGCGCCGGAAACGCGGCGACGTCGCCGGCGGCATAGATGTCCGGGTCGGACGTTTGCAGGTGCTCGTCGACGGCGATGCCGCCTTGATCGAGCTGCAACCCCGCTGCCTGCGCCAGCTGCACGTTGGGTACGATACCGAGGCCCGCCACCACCGTGTCTGCTCGCAGCGTACTGCCGTCGGACAGCACGAGCTCGGCGCCGTCACCGTCGGCTCTGCCGCCGGTAGCGGTAGTCCCGGAGCGCACGTCCACGCCGCGCTCGCGGTAGTAGTCGGTGATCGCGGCGGCCAGCGCGGCGGGATACGCGCGCGCCCCGATCGCATTCCCCGGGAACAGCATGGTGGTCTTGCAGCCGTTGATCGCCATCGCCGCGGCGATCTCGCTGCCGATGAAGCCGCCGCCGATCACGGCGATCCGCGCCCCCGGCTTGGCCGCCGCGCGCAAGCGCTTGTAGTCGTCATAGGTGCGCAAATAGATGAAGCCCTCGCCGAACGGCAGGGTGCGCGGAGTGCCGCCGGTGGCGAGCAGCAGTTTCTTGTATTGCCAGGTGTCGCCGGCGTCGTCGTGAACGACGTGTGCGGCGCGATCGATCGTCCGCGCACGGCGGCCGAGCTGCACGGTGGCGCGGGCTTTGGCGATCGGGCGCCAGATGTCGTCTTCCTTGCCGTCTTTCCACAGCGCCTTGCTGAGCGGCGGGCGATCGTAGGGCGGGTGCGCTTCGTCGCCGAGCATCCCGATCGTTCCCTGGTCGTCGGCGCCGCGGATGGCCTGCGCTGCCGCTTCTCCCGCCAGACCCGCACCGACGATCAGGTAATCGTACACGTGCTGCATGATCCCTCCTCGTTCGCCCTCGCGAGCGTCGACGAAGCCTCGCTGGCTGCGACCGTTCGTGACCCGTCAAGTCGAAACGCGAAATCACAGCCGTGTCAACCGTGTTGACGACGCAGCGGCAGCGGACAAGATGGTACGCAGGCGCGCGTCCGGAGCATCGTCGATGAGCAAGCATCCTCCACCGCAGAAGACGACCTGGCCCGCCGGAACCGTTTTCACGGTCGGACATTCGACACGATCGGCGGCCGATTTCCTGGCCTTGCTGCGCGCCTACGACATCGAGCGGCTCGTCGACGTCCGGACCGTACCGCGCTCGCGCCACAACCCGCAGTTCAACGCCGCAGCCTTGGCCGCCAGCCTGTCGGCGGCGGGAATCGCCTACGTGCCCATGCCCTCCCTCGGCGGCCTGCGACACGCACGCAAGGATTCTCCGAACACCGGCTGGCGCAACGCGAGCTTTCGCGGCTATGCCGATTACATGCAGACTCCGGCGTTCGCCGAGGCACTGGAGGCGCTGATCAGCCTCGGTCGCGAACAGCGGGCCGCCATCATGTGCGCGGAGGCGGTGCCGTGGCGCTGCCATCGCTCGCTCGTCGCCGATGCCCTCGACGCGCGCGGCATCCCCGTGGTCGAGATCCTGTCGGAGCGCAGTTGCCGCAAGCACGCGCTCACGCCCTTCGCGCGCGTCGACGGCGCACGAGTTAGCTATCCGCCTCTTCCGGTTTCGTGAGCCGCCGGAGCGTGCTTCGACCCGGCGATGGTCAGACGCGCCACTGGCGCGCCCGAGCGTTGCGCAGCTGCCACGGCCGAGCGGGATCGAGGGCTTCGTCGAAGAGCTCGCCGCGTCCCTGCAGCGGCGTCCAGTCGGTGAAGGCCCCGACGAGCTGGCCGAGGTACGGTGCGGCGGTCGCCAGGCACTCCTCGAAGTCGAGCTCGTCGGCCTCGAGGACGCCCCGGCGCGGGTGGCGAACGGCGAAGACCACGGCCGCCAGCGCGCCCGCTGCGACCTGCAGCGTCGTAGCGTTGGCGTGCGGAACGTAGCGCCGCGCCTCCGCGATCGACAGCTGCGATCCGAACCAGTACGCATTGCGCGCGTGCCCGGCCAACAGCACGCCGAGCTCGTCGCTGCCGGTCACGAGCTCGCTGGTCAGCACCCGGGAGCGCGGCTGCATCTGCCACCCTCGTCCCTCGAGCTCGAGCGCCGACAGCATCGCGTCGTCGCACGGGTGATACACGAACATCACGGTCGGTCGGTAGCCGAACCCGCCGCCGTCGCGTAGCGAGAGGTAGTCGGCGATGGAAAAGACCTCGTCGTGGGTCATGAGCAGGCCCTGGAATCCGCCGAGCGACGGCAGCCAGCTCCGCGCAAACGTGGCGCCGCCCGGTCGCTTGAAGTAGACCGTGCCCGAGCCGCGCCGGTGCCAGAGCGCGCCGTGCGGCCGGCCCCGCTCGGCGGTGCCGAGCGACAGCTCTACGGGCTGCATCAGCTCGTCGACGAAGCCGTCTATCGACCACGTGTTCACGAACTCGTTGGGGCGCTTGGGACGCTCCGCCGCCTGCGTATCGCGCTCCGAGACCTGGATCAGCGTGACGCCGAGGTCGCGGGAGAGCGCGGCCCAGCCGAGGCGGTCGACGGGGCGACGGTCGCCGAGACCGAACGCCGTGCTCAGCTCGAGCAACGCCCGCTTCACGAAGTGCGAGACGAGACCCGGGTTGGCCCCGTGGTCCACGATGGCGGTCGGCGCCTCGGACCCGAAGCGCCGTGCCAGGCGCAGCACGCGCTCGCGCGCCAGATAGCTGGTCCGGTCGCGCACCGTGAGCATCGGGTTGTCGAAGACGCCGGGCCAAGGCTCGATGGAGGTGTCGACGTAGAGCACGCCGTGCTCGGCGCACCACTCCACGAGATCGAGGCTGGAGACGTCCATCGAGACGTTCAGCAGCAGATCGCCCGGCCGCACGTAGCGCCCGAGCTGTCGGTGGAAGGTCCCGGGCTTCAAGTGGCAATGCAGGAATTGCGCGCCTTGGGCCGTGGCGATACCGCGGCCACGCTCGTCCATCGACAGCACCGTGACCGGCGCGGCGGTGCGAACGTGGCGCGACAGCAGCGGGAGCACCGTTTGCCCGATGGTTCCACAGCCCACCATGACGATCCGGCCATCGAGCTCAACGGATGCGGACGCGTCGATACCAGTACCTTTCACGACGTCGTCCGCCGTCACAGGCGCGGCCGCGCTCCCGTGAGCGCGCCGAGCCGCGACGGCGAGTCGAAACCGGCGGGTCGGCGCGTGGCAATGCGAGCTGCCGTCGGTGCACAGCGCAACGCCGGAAGCACCTTCGAGCCGACGACGGCGCTCATTCGAGCTGCTTCAGCTTCCGCCACAGGGTATTGCGACCGATGTCGAGAGCGCGTGCCGCCTCGGCGACCGAGCCGCTGCATGCTTCGAGCACCTCCAAGATGTGCGCGCGCTCGACCTCGGCGAGCGTTTTCAGTCCGCGGATCTTCCCGACCGGCCGGGATGCCACCGCGCCCAGCAATTCCTCGGGAAGGTGCTCCGGCTCGATCGGTTCGCCATTGGCGAGGGCCGCACCGTGCTGCACGGCGTTCGCCAGCTCGCGCACGTTCCCCGGCCAGCTATGCGCGGTGAGCACCTGCTCGGCGGCGCGGGAAAACCCCTGCGACTCCGATCCTTCGGCGTCGAGGAAGTGGCGTGCCAGGACCAGGATGTCCTCCGGACGCTCGCGCAGGGGCGGAACCCTGAGGGTCAGGACCTTCAGGCGATACAGCAGGTCTTCACGGAAGGTGCCGGCCTTCACCAGCGCTGGGAGATCACGATGCGTAGCAGAGACCACCCGTACGTCGACGGCGAAGCTGTGAGCGCCGCCGACTCGGCGCACCTCTCCGCCCTGGAGCGCTCTTAGCAGCTTCGCTTGCAACGGCAGCGGCATCTCGCCGATCTCGTCGAGAAACAGGGTGCCGCCGTTCGCTTCCTCGAAGAGGCCCTGCCGCTCGCGATGGGCGCCGGTAAAAGCACCCCGGGCATGGCCGAACAGCTCCGACTCGAGCAGTTCGGTAGGGAGCGCCGCAACGTTGATCGCCACGAACGGCTTCAGCGCCCGCGGGCTGTTGGTATGGAGCACCCGCGCGACCACCTCTTTCCCGGTCCCGCTCTCGCCGAAGATCGCAACCGGGGCGCTGCTGGAGGCGAAGCGGGCCGCGCGCCTGAGGGTCGCGCGCATCGCTTTGCTGTCGGCAACCACCAGCGCCCGCTTGCGGAGGAGGTCGACCAGCGGCACGAGCCCGCAGTGCCTGCAGGCGCCGGACTCGAACTGATGGCGGGCCCGATGTTCCATGGGTTCCACATTGGAACAGATTCGGCGGGATGCTGCTACCACCAGCCCCCGAATCCAGGTGGCACGAGGCATGCTGGACAGCGGCGGGAAGCTCGCCGCGCCGATGCGGCGCTCCCGCCGAGAGGAGACGCCGCGATGGCCGAGCTGCCGAGCGCCGATAACAGCATCGAAACGATCGACCCGCGGAGGACCGTGGCCGAGCTGGCGCTGGAGCATGCAGCGGCGGCCGCCGTATTCCGGCGCCACCGCATCGATTACTGCTGCCACGGCGAGGTTGCGCTCGCGGAGGCTTGTCGTGAGCGCGGTCTCGACCTGTCGGCGGTCACCGCGGAGCTCGACGCAGCGGTGCGCCGGAGGCCGCAATCGGACGAGGTCGACCCGCGCACGCTGGCGACCGCAGCCCTGATCGACCACATCGTCACGCGGCACCATGAATACCTGCGTGAGGCGCTGCCGCCGCTTCGTCCTCTGGCGGCGAAGGTGGAGCGGGTGCACGGAGCCCACAACGAGAAGCTCTTTACCGTGCGCGAAGTGCTGGAGGAGCTCGCGGAAACGCTCGAACCGCACCTCGACGAGGAGGAGGAGTCGCTGTTCCCGAGGATGAAGTCGGCGGACCGCGACGACGAGCGGATCGGGCGCGACCTCGTCGCCGCACGCGACGAACATCTCCAGGTCGGCAGCCTGCTCGAACAGCTGACCGACGCCACCGACGCTTTCCACGTCCCGGAGTGGGCTTGCGGGAGCTATCGGGCGCTCTTCCGGGAGCTCGAGGCGCTCACCGCCGACGTGCTCCGACACATCCACCTCGAGAACCACGTGCTGATGCCGAGGTTTCCCGTGAAGGAACGCTGAGAGGGCCCGGGTCGGGCCGTAGTACCCGCCGCCAGCCCGACTCGCCGCCAGCCATCGCTACGCTCGCCGATGCCATGTGCGGAAGCCGGCCAGCGGATTGCAGCGACGCGCCGGATGAGGAAGGACGTATCTGGCACACGACGTGCATTGGCTCGAAGCCGAGCTCGACAGCAGCCTGACCCGACCCGGCAGCCCATGGGGGTGTCGGGACCAACTCACATCAGGAGACGCATACATGGCGAACGCGAAGCAGAACGTAGGCTCCCCCCTCGACGTCCGTACTATCCCGCCCCCGCAGAAGCACCCGACGATCTTCTCCACCTTCCAGGCGCTCTCGGCAGGCGAGTCGTTCACGCTGATCAACGACCACGATCCGAAGCCGCTCTACTACCATTTCAACGCCGAAATGCCGGGCCAGTTCGAGTGGGAGTACCTCGAGGAAGGTCCCCAGGTCTGGCGCGTGCGCATCGGTAAACCGGCCTAGCGAGCCCACCATGGAAACCGCCGCCGCGATCCCGCAAGAGCTGCGCGCTGCCGGAGTAACCGGCGAGAAGCTCCTCGACGTCCGGCCGATCCTCGACGCCGGCGGCGATCCCTTCTCGCTGATCATGAAGACGGTGAAGCAACTCGACGAGAAGCAGGCGCTGCATCTGCTGGTCGGATTCGAGCCGGTGCCGCTCTACGAGGTGATGTCGAGCTTCGGCCGCGCCGCCCTCACCGAGCAGAGAGACGGGCTCTACCATGTCTGGTTCTACACCAAGGCCGAGCAGCCGCAGCGAGCCGCGGACGCGAGCGACGAGCGTGCCGAGCTGCAGGCGCCGGTCGAGCTCGACGTTCGCGGCATGGAGCCGCCCGGTCCGATGATCGCCATCCTGCAGAAGCTGGTGGATCTCGGACCGGGCGCGCAACTGCTCGTCCGCCATCACCGCGAGCCGGTGCTGCTCTACGACAAGCTGAAGCTGCGCGGCTATGCGGCGACGTGTACGCCGCAGCCGGAAGGCGATTTCCTCGTGCGCATCGCGCCCGCGTGGGCGTTCGAGGCCGAGGGCGGATGAAAGGGCTCGCCACCCGGTACGCACCGTCGTTCGCGCTCGTCCGGGCGCATCTCGGGTTCGGCATCGTCGGCTCGGTGCTGTTCGCTGCCGCCCTCGGCGGCGCGGCGTGGAATCTCGAGGGGCACTACTTCCAAGGCAAGATCCTGGGACTGGTGCACCTGTGCGCGCTCGGATGGATACTCCCCATCGCTTTCGGGGCCATGCTGCAACTGGTGCCGGTGCTGTTCGAGGTGCCGCTGCGTTCGGAGCGGACGGCGTGGGCGGCGCTCGGTCTCTACGCCATCGGCGGGATCGGATTCGTCGGGCACATCGCCCTTCTCGCCACCGTCGCAAGCCTGCCGCTCTCGGCCTTCCTCCTGTTCCTCGGGGTACTTCTCCACGCAACGCATCTGGCGCTCTCGGCCCTCGCCAATCCCGTCCGCGCCCGCTCGCTGACCGGCCTCTTCGTGCTTTCGGCACTCGCCTGGCTCGTGTTCGCCGCCTCGCTCGGATTCATGCTGGCGATCCATCTCTGGCATCCGTACCTGAGCGTCAACCACCTCATGGCGCTTCGCGCGCATGCGCACGCCGCGGGGCTCGGCTTCTTCGGCCTCCTGATCATGGGGGTCGGATTCGAGCTCCTGGAGATGTTCCTGTTGAGCCACGGCGCCCCGGCGTGGCCGGGATGGGGCGCGCTCGCGCTGGTGAATGTCGGCTTGGTTGCGCTCTGTTGGAACTTCCTCGCGGGTCCCTTTCCCGACCTCGCGCTCGTGGGCGCTGCCGCAATCGCACTCGGGGTGGTCTGCTTCGCCATTCGAGTACAGATGATCCTCGCGCGGCGCATGCGGCGCCATCTCGATGCCTCGGCATGGCTCAGCTCCGGCTCCGTGCTGTGCCTCCTAGGAGCGCTCGTCGTCGCCGGGACTCTCTCGTTCGCGGGACTCGGGGACGACATGCAGAATCGCCTAGTGCTGGCGTACGGATTGTTGGCGCTCCCCGGGTTCATGGGAACGATGGTCGTCGGCCAGCTCTACAAGATCGTCCCCTTCCTCATCTGGCTGCACCGGTTCAGCGCCTACGTCGGCTTGAAGAAGGTCCCCACGGCTTCGGAGCTCCTCGACGAACGTTCGCGCGAGATCCAGGCAGCGCTGATGATCGGCGGCTTGCTGTTATTGCTGGCAGGGGTGCTCGCCGGTCAATCGCTGCTGCGGCTCGCCGGTGCGGCAACATTCTTCGCTGCTATGGTGTATAGCGCTCGCAATTTTCTTGTCGTTCACGGGAGGCGGCCATGACGCCGGAAGAAATGAAGAAGGAAGTCCGGACCTCGCTGTACGACGTCTACGACCCGGAGACCGGTCTCAATCTCATCGACCTCGGTCTCATCTACGACGTCGAATGGAGCCCCGAGAACGGAGAAGTGAAGGTGACCATGACCTTCACGACGCCGGCATGCCCGGCCGGCGGCGTCATGATCAGCGGCGTCGAGCGGCGGGTCTCGACGATCTCCGGGGTCGAGCAGGTGACTGTGGACGTGACCTTCGAGCCGCCTTGGACGCCGGAGAAGATCACCCCCGAAGGCCGGCGACAGCTCGGCTGGGGGTAGCGCTCACCCGTCGCCGTCGGATCTTCGGCGGGCGACGAGCACGACAGCGCAGATCTTCGAAGCGTACCGCCGGAACACCGAACGCATCGCCCGCACGCGTCGGCGCGCGGCGGGCGTACGCACGATGTTGGCGATGATACGCAGCGTCCCGACCACGCCCTCGTCGGCGAGGAGGCGGCCGGGCTCGAGCAGATGCATCGGCGCCGTCGTGCTGGAGATCACGGCAAAGCCCTCGCTCTCGAGCAGCTGCCGCCATTCGCTCACCGTGAGCGGTCGCGTGCCGACGTGGATGGCGTCCGAGAGCGCCTGCCGGATCTCCGTCCGCTCACGCTCGGATAGATCGTCGGGTACGAGCGCGAGCTCGTGAATGCCGTAGCGGCCGCCGGGGCGCAGGACGCGGTGTGCCTCCCGAGCGATGGCTCGCTTCTGATCCACCGTCTGCATCGTCAACATCGCCTCGCCGAGCACCACCGTTGCCGCACCGGCGTCGAGGCCGGTCTCGGAGGCAACCCCCTGGCGACAGCTGGCGCCCCCGGCTCGGAGCACGCGCGCAGTCGCGCGCACCGCTGCATCGTCGCGCTCGATCCCTACGTACGAGGCCGGGCCGCGAGCCAGCACGAGACGCGCCGTGGCCCCGAGGCCGGGCGCCAGCTCGACGACGTGATCGCGCGAAGAGATCGCGAGGCCTTCGAGCATCTTCCGGGTGAGCTCGAGCCCGCCGGGGCGCAGCACGCGCTTGCCCACACGCGCCAGGAGCCAGTGCCCCGGCATTCGTCCGACCTCGAGGTGCGCGCCCGGAAGCTCGAGCGCTTCTTGGTGAGCGGTCATGCTATTGGCTCCTCGTTGATAATGATAATCACTCGCAGGATTCTGCTCGCCGGAGGCTGCGGGGTCAAGGGCGGCGTGCCGCTGCCGCCAGCGTAACAGCCGCGGCCGCCGCACCGCCCCGTCAGCGGGCGGCGATGCCCCGGCGCCTCTCGCGCGCCTGCAGGCGTTCGAGCCGCCGGTGAATGCCCTCGGCGGCGCGCAGCGACATGGCCATGATGGTGACCTGCGGATTGACGCCGAGCGACGACGGCACCACCGAACCGTCGCACACGAAGAGATTGTTCACATCGTGCACCTCGTGCTCGACGTTCACCACCGACCGCAGCGGCTCGACGCCCATGCGCGCGGTACCGAGCGGGTGGTACGCCGTGAGATCCATGTGCCGCACCGGGACGGTGGCGCGCTCGAACCGCTCCACGTCGGCCAGGCTCTCGAGCCGCTCGAAGCCCAGGACGGGCAGATGCACCGCCTCGGCACCCGCCGCGAAGTACACGCGGGCCAGCAAGGCAAACCCTCGCTGCAGTCGGGCGCGATCCGCCTCGTTGACGAAGTAGGTGATGAACGGCCCGCCTTGCCGCCGACCCCGCACGCGGCCGCGCGACGAATCCTTCACCATGAAGCCGAACGAGAATGTCCGGCTGAAGCGCTCCATCAGCGAGACGTACGCGGGGCCAAAGCCCGTCAACGATACCGCGGTGATGTCGAGCGGCATCTGTGCGCCTTCGAAGTAGAGGCCCTCGCTCGCGAACTCGTCTATGGCGTAGCCCTGCGGCACCGTACGCCAGGCGTTGACCTCTTCGGCGAAGACCCCGAGAGCGGCGGAAGCAGGATGAATGGAGAGGTTCCTCCCGAGCTGCCTCGACGTGCGGCCGAGCCCGTTGCGCTCGAGGAGTCCCGGCGTCAGCAGTGAGCCGCAGGCCAGCACCACCACCCGCGCCCGCACCGTGAGGCACTTGGGCGCACCCGCCCCCGTCGTCACGCCGGCGACACCCACGACCCGGTCGCTGTCCCTGAGGATGCGCCGCACTTCGAAGCCCGTCATCAACTGCGCGCCTCTCTCGAGCGCCAGCGGCACCCACGACACGTTCGTCGAGCGCTTGGCGTCGGTCGGACAGCCGAAGCAGCAGAGACCCTGGCCGTCGCAGCCCGGAGCGTTGCGCGCGAGCGCGTGATGCGACCAGCCGAGCGCGTCACAGCCCTTGGCGACGAGCCTCGCCGGCGCCCCCAGCGCCGCTGTCGTCGACGGCGCGACGCCGAGAACGGCTTCGACCTGCTCGTAGAACGGCGACAGGCCGTCGCCGCCGAGCGGGGCAAGCCCGGCGTCGGCCCACGCTGCGAGCACCGGCGGCGGCGCGCGGAAGCACGTGCCCGAGTTCACCAGCGTCGTTCCGCCGACGCCGCGTCCCAACGGAATGGGGATGATCGTGTTCCCGAAAGCCGCCGTCGTACCGCCGTGCCGGTACATCGCCTGCAACGCCGGCAGCGCCCGCCCGGTGAAGTCCTGTCGCGTGAACAGCGGACCTTCTTCCACCAGCAGCACCGCCTGGCCCCGCTCGGCCAACGCCTTCGCTACCGGCGCGCCGCCCGCCCCGGTGCCCACCACCACCGCGTCGCACTCCAGGATCTCGGCGTCGGCGAGCGTGGACGCGTCGCAGATCCGCTCGTGCCAGCGCCGGCGCTCGGGCGGCGCCGGAGGCGCCACGGCATAGCGGCACCCGAGCGCCGCGTGGACCGACGGATCGTCGAAGTACGCCAATTTGAGCGGCGTCAGGAGTCCCCGCAGAACCAGGCGGGTGACTTCGCCGCGAGCGAGGCGAGCCAACACGTCGAGGCGTTTCGCGGCGGGGAGATGCCCGAAGCGCGCTCGGTGCGCGATCAGCGAGCAGGCGTCGAGGGCGAGGAGGAGGCGGTCGTAGCCGGCGGCTACCGCGGGCATGACCTCGCCCAGCAGGGCGCGCGCGCGGGTAACGGTGTGCGCGGCTGCACCGGGGAGGACGCGCCCCGGAGGCAGCGCCGTCGCGGCGAGGATCTCGAGCGTTCGACGGTCCGGCATGTGACTCGCCCTCTCGCTCCGGTTCGACCCGCACCTGCGAAGTCGGGAGAGGCTGCCTCGCGGCGAGCTAGGCGAGCTCTCGGCGGGCGACGGCGGCGCGCCGCGCGTCCAGTTGCCGGTGCGGCTTCGTCGGCGCCGGCAGCCACGACGAGAGAAAGCCGGGCAAGTCCATGAGGTCGAAGCGCAGCGCTCCTTCCGCGAGGACCGCGCCCGCCTCGTCCGCGAGCGCCACGGCCAGCACCGTCATCGACTCGAGCGGCCGGAAGAGGCTCGGCTTCTTGGCGCCGAAGAGCCGCAGCTCCCGACCGTCGGCGGCACGGAAGCGCACGTCGTAGTCTATGGCCGGCGGCCACAGCGCGAACTCCATCGTGCCGGAGGCTACCGTCTCCTCCGCCCACGGCGCCGCGTGCACCACGCCGGACAACGCGAAGCGGCCGCGGCCGCCGCCGGATGCACGCACGTGGAAGTCTACGGACCGCACGACGCCCCCGGTGTCGCGCACGGTCCCGCGCATGGTCTCGACGAAAGCTACGGGCATGGCTGGTCTCCTTCAGACTACGGGAAAGCGGGGGTCGGCCTCACGGCGCAGGAACTCGAGCGCGCCGCCGTGCTCGCTCTCACAGGTGAACGAGGCGTCGTCCATCGGCCGCACCGTCAACGTCACCCTCGCCAGCTTGCTGTTGAAGCAGTACGACATCTCGCCATTCGGGTTGCCGTAGCCGAGGCACACCATAGGCCGGCCCGACGCATCCATCTCGATGTGCGCCTCGCCGTCGCCGCCGCGCAGCGTGAGGCGCCACGCGTCGGCACCGACGTCGGCTTCCTGCCGCCACACGTCGAAAAGCGTGTCGAAGCGGAACGTACGCGCGCCCTTGCGCACCACGAGCGCCGAGATGCGCGGGCTGGTGCGGCCGGCGACACGCAAGCGTCCCGAGAAACCTTCCGCCATGGCGTCGTCGGCCGGGAAGAGGCACTGGCCCCACACGTATTCGAAGGCATGCTCCTTGCCCCAGTTGTGCCCCTGCATGCCCCACCAGTCGTCGAGCACTACCTCGCCGCCCGGCAGTGTCACGCGCCCGGAGAAACGCAGCGCCGGGAACGGCGTCAGCACTTTCGACTTCGGGAACGGACCGGTGCGCAGGAGCCGGTACGGGAAGAGGGAGAGCGGCATCGCGATCGGCGAAGCGTCGGCCTTCCACACGAGGTCCAGCGCCGCGGTGCCTTCCGGCGCAACGAAAGCGCCGCGCGCCGAGCCTTGCGCCCCGAGGAGCAGCTCCAGACCCGCAGCGCGCACCTGGAGCTCGGGCGCTCCCGCTCCCGTGAAGGCCGCCTGCTCGAAGGGCTCGGTGCATCGTTGCGCGAACGTGGTGCCCTTCTCGCCGTCGAAGAAGATGAACCACGCCTCGGCGACGGCAGGGCTTGCGAGCGGCGCGAGGATGGTGGCCTTGAGCCACAGGGCCAGCGGCCTGCTCGAATGGTTGGCGCGCAGGAAGTAGCTTTCCACGTGGCCGGGCCGGCCGCCGTAGCGGCAGGCGTTGTCCGGTGCCTCCTTACCCCCGAGCGCGCTCGCGAGCGCGCTCAACGGACCTTCCGCGGCCATGCGACCCCCTTTCGCGACCTTTCGAGCGGGCCAGGCTCTCCCCGCCGCAGCTCGGCCATCTCGCGCATCAAGAAGGGCCTGTCGTAAAGAGCTCGCGCAGCGCCAGCGCGGCGACGACCACGAGACCCGTGAGCAGGAGGCCCGCCGACGGCACGGCCAGCCAGCGCAGCGACTCTTTGGCTGCGTCCATGCTGCCGAGACTCGGTGCCGCCCGCGCGGCGAGCACCCAGAAGCTCGAATAGCCGAGCCCGCCGAGGCCGAGCGCGAGGGCGATCGACCGCCGCGCGGAGGCGCTCGGCCGTTCGAGCAACGCCAGCAGCAGGATCAACCCGAGCGCCGCGGCGCCGATGCCGCCGCCGTGCAGGTGCGCGCGCTTGTAATAAGCCCAGCTCTTGTCGAGGACGCTCTTGCTCTTCGCGGCATCGCCGCCGTACACGCTGCTCGCGGCCGCGTTGGCGCGCGCGGCGAGGCCGCTCTTGAGCTCTTCCTCGAACGCGCCCATGACGCCGCCCATCGCGAAGCCGGAAAAGATCGTGAGCAGCGCCAGCACGACGCCGATGCGTGAGGCGCGCAGCCGCCCCGTGAGATCGGATAGGTCACTGGACATGGCGTGCAGCATAACGCGATCGCAGCGCCTTCGAGAAGTCCCGCACCGGCGCGCCGACCAGGTCCCGCGAGCGCCGAGGGCACCGGCCGTTTCGGGGTCTCGGCACCCGAGGATGGCGCCGCGCTCCGACATGTGTTAAGGGGCCGCGCCGCACCGATCGCGAGCCGTGGAACAGGGCGGTCGGCTGACGCGCGGCGGTGCGGATGTGCAGCCCAGGCCAATCGAACTCAACTCAGGAGCGTGGCCATGCGTGAGATCTTCGGGAAACTCCTAGCCGCGGCAAAGCCGGTCGCAGGGCTCGCGGCGATCGTCGGCATGCTGACGCCGACGATGGGCCGCGCCGAGTCCGGCGCCGACCTCTTCAAGTCGCGCTGCGTCGCCTGTCACACCGTGGGCGGCGGCAAGCTCGTCGGTCCGGACTTGAAGGGCGTGGCCGATCGCCGCAGCTCGGCGTGGATCGTGAAGTTCGTGCAGTCGTCGCAGACCATGATCAAGGCCGGTGATCCCGAGGCCGTGGCGATCTACAACGAGTACAACAAGATGCCGATGCCCGATTGGCCTCTGTCGCCGGCCGAGATCGAGTCGATCATCGAGTACACGAAGAGCGCCGCGGGTGATGGCGCCACGGCCGCCGCGGCGGCGCCGGCGCCGCCTCCGAAAGCCACCGCGGAAGAGATCGCCCTCGGGCAGAAGCTCTTCGTCGGCTCCGTGCGCTTGGCCAACGGCGGGCCGGCGTGCAGTTCGTGCCATGACGTCGCCAACGACGCGGTCATCAGCGGCGGCGTCCTCGCCCGCGAGCTCACCAACGCCATCGGCCGCAGCGGCCACCAGGGCGTGCGATCGATCCTCGGCTCGATCCCGTTCCCGGTGATGCAGAAAGCCTTCGAAGGCAAGCCGCTCACCGAGGAGGAGATCACCGCATTGGTCGCCTTCCTCGATAGCGAGAACGCTTCGCACAAGGGCGCCATGCCGCGCGACACGGGCATCAAGCTCGCGGCCGGCGGCGGCGGCGGCGCCGTGTTCCTCTTCCTCATGTATTCCGTGCTCTGGAGCCGCCGGAAGAAGGGCTCGGTCAACCAGGCCATCTACGACCGTCAGGTCGCATCCAGGTGAGCGCGGCACCGGGCCGCGCCGTCACGCCGGCGATCCTCGGGAAGATCCGTCGTCAGCAGCCAGGAAGGAACGGGAGTCGTTATGGGTTGGATTAAAGACATCATCTCTCCGCAGACGCGCAAGTGGGAGGAGTTCTACCGCAACCGCTTCCAGCACGACCGCATCGTACGCAGCACCCACGGCGTCAACTGCACCGGCGGCTGCTCGTGGCAGATCCACGTCAAGGACGGCATCGTCACGTGGGAGACCCAGCAGCTCGACTACCCGCTGCTCGAGGACAAGCTCCCGCCGTACGAGCCGCGCGGCTGCCAGCGGGGCATTTCGTACTCCTGGTATCTCTACAGTCCGCTGCGCATCAAATACCCGCTCGTTCGCGGCGCGCTCCTCGACGCCTACCGCCGCAAGAAGCAGGAGACGGGCGACCCGATGCGGGCCTGGGAAGCGCTGCAGGCGGATGCGCAGGCGCGCCGGAGCTACCAGACCGCGCGCGGCAAGGGCGGCTTCCGCCGCGCGACGTGGGACGAGTGCCTCGAGATCATGTCCGTCGCCAACATCTACACGGCGAAGAAGTACGGACCGGATCGCGTCATCGGCTTCTCGCCCATCCCGGCGATGTCGATGCTCAGCTACGCAGCCGGCAGTCGTTTTCTGCAGCTCTTCGGCGGCGTCAACCTGAGCTTCTACGACTGGTACTGCGACCTGCCGACGGCCTTTCCCGAGATCTGGGGTGAGCAGACCGACGTCTGCGAGAGCGCCGATTGGTACAACGCCAAGATGATCGCGGACATGGGCGCGTGCCTCAACATGACGCGCACGCCCGACTGCCACTTCTTCGCCGAGTCGCGCCACAACGGCACCAAGGCCGTCGTCTTCGCGCCCGACTTCAGCCAGGTCTCCAAGTACGCCGATCAGTGGGTTCCGATCCACGCCGGCAGCGACGGCGCCTTCTGGATGGCGGTCACGCACGTCATCCTGAAGGAGTTCCACCACGACACCAAGAGCGAGTTCTTCGCCGACTACGTGAAGCGCTACACGGACAGTCCCTATCTCGTGAGACTCGACAAGGACGGCGATCGCTACAAGCCCGGCCGACTGCTGCGCGCCGCCGAGGTCGCCGCGCTCGCGGGCGTCCGCAACCCCGAGTGGCAGTTCGTCAACGTCGACGCCAAGACCGGCGCGCTCGTCGTGCCCAAGGGCAGCGTCGGCTCGCGCTGGGCGGACAAGCCCGGCGACTGGAACATGAAGCTCGAGAACCTGGTCGACGATGCGCCGTACGATCCGGCGCTGTCGCTGCTCGGCAGCGCCGACGAGGTGGTCCAGGCAGCGTTCACGGAGTTCGGCCTCGACGCCACCGTGACCCGCGGGGTGCCCGCGAAGCGCGTGCCGCTAGCGGACGGCTCCACCGCCGTGGTCGCGACCGTCTACGACCTCATCATGGCGCAGTACGGGGTGCCCCGCGGCCTGCCCGGCGCCTACCCCAAGGACTACACCGACAAGGACGCCGCCTACACTCCGGCCTGGCAGGAGATCTTCACCGGCGTCGACTCGAAGACGGTGCTCCAGTTCGCGCGTGAGTGGGCCGCCACCGCCGAGAAGACCGGCGGCAAGTGCATGATCATCATCGGCGCCGGCATCAACCACTGGTACCATGCAAACCTCATGTACCGCGCCGGGGCGATGGCCCTCATGCTGACGGGCTGCGTCGGCAAGAACGGTGGCGGCCTGAACCATTACGTCGGCCAGGAGAAGCTCGCCCCGTCCGACTCCTGGGGCGCGATCGCCTTCGCCAAGGACCACCACGCCGCTTCGCGACTCCAGCAGGCGCCGCTCTGGCACTACATCAACACCTGCCAGTATCGCTACGACGGGCAGTTCTCGAAATACAACACCGTGCCCGACAACGACTGGACGCAGATGCACACCGCCGACACCATCTTCAAAGCGGTGCGCTGCGGCTGGATGCCTTTCTACCCGCAGTTCAAGCAGAACACGCTGGAGCTGGCCGAGGAAGCAGTAGCCGCCGGCGCCAAGGACGACGACGCCGTCAAGAGGTACGTCGTCGAGAAGCTCGAGTCCAAGGAGCTCGAGTACTCGATCCACGACCCGGACGCGCCGGAGAATCACCCGCGCGTCTGGTACATCTGGCGCGGCAACGCGATCATGGGCTCGATGAAGGGCCACGAGTATTGCCTCAAGCACTATCTGGGCACGCACTCGAACGCGATCGGCAAGGACGCGGAGGATCACCCGCGGGAGGTCAAGTGGCACGACGTGGCGCCCGTCGGCAAGATGGACCTCGTCGTCGATCTCAACTTCCGCATGGATTCGTCGGCGCTCTACTCCGACATCGTCCTGCCCGCGGCCTCCTGGTACGAGAAGGCCGACCTCAACAGCACCGACCTGCACTCGTTCATCCACCCGCTGTCGGCGGCCATCCCGCCGGTGTGGGAGGCCAAGAGCGACTGGAGCATCTTCCACGAGCTCGCCCGGGCGACGAGCGCGGCGGCGGCGAAATACTTCCCCGGCACCCACAAGGACATCGTCAACGCCCCGCTCTCGCACGACTCCGCCGGCGAGATCGCGCAGCCCCGGGTGCAGGACTGGTTCAAGGGCGAATGCAAGCCCGTACCCGGCAAGACGATGCACAACATCGCCATCGAGGACCGCGACTACACGCAGCTCTACGAGAAGTTCATCACGCTCGGCGACCGCATCCGCACCGCCGGCCTCGGAGCCCACGGCAACCACTACCAGTGCACGGACGCCTACGACGAGATGCTGACGTCGAACCACTTCCCGAAGCAGAAGCGGAACGGCAAGGCGTACCCTTCGCTCAAGGAAGACGAGCATGCGGTGAACGCCGTGCTCCATCTCTCGACGCTCACCAACGGCAAGCTCAACGTCCGCGCCTACGAGAACATGGAGAAGAAGACGGGCATGCCGCTCGCCGATCTCGGCCACGGCACGGCGGACTTCCGCATCACCTACGCCGATCTCCAGGCGCAACCGCGCCGCTACACGACGTCGCCGCTGTGGTCGGGCGTGATGACCAACGGACGCGCCTACTCCGCCTACACCTACAACGTCGAGAAGCTGGTGCCCTGGCGGACGCTGACCGGCCGCCAGCACTTCTACCTCGACCAGGAGATGTACATCGCCTACGGCGAGCACCTGCCGACGTACAAGCCGTCGCCGAAGCCGGAGGCGTACGGCGACCTGCGCGAGACTCTGAAGACCGGCGAAGCGCGCATCCTCAACTGCCTGACGCCGCACGGCAAATGGCACATCCACTCGACCTACATGGAGAACCACCGCATGCTGACGCTGTCGCGCGGCTGCGAGCCGTGCTGGATCAGCGAGGTGGACGCCGAGGCTCTCGGGATCAAGGACAACGACTGGGTCGAGGTCTACAACGACCACGGCGTCTACTGCGCCCGCGCGAGTGTGAGCGCCCGCATCCCCAAGGGCGTGTGCATCGTCTACCACGTACCCGAGCGCACGGTGGGCATTCCGAAGTCGCAGGTGCGCGGCAACCGCCGCGCCGGCGGCCACAACAGCTTCACCCGCGTACACCTGAAGCCGAACTACCTGAACGGCGGCTACGGCCAATTCAGCTATCATTTCAACTACTGGGGACCGATCGCTCCGCAGCGTGACACTCACGTCATCGTCAAGCGGATGGACAAGGTCGTGTTCTGACCGAAGCGCCACGAGAAGGAGAACCGACAATGGACGTTCGCTCGCAAGTCTCGATGGTGTTTCATCTCGACAAGTGCATTGGCTGTCACACGTGCTCCATCGCCTGCAAGAACATCTGGACCGACCGCAAGGGCGCCGAATACATGTGGTGGAACAACGTCGAGACGAAGCCCGGCACCGGCTACCCCACCAAGTGGGAGGACCAACGCATCTACAAAGGCGGTTGGGAGCGCACCGGCGACGGAGTCGCGCTCAAGGGCGCGGGTAAACGCCGCGGGCTCACCAACATCTTCCACAATCCGAACTTGCCGGTGATCGACGACTACTACGAGCCGTTCACCTACAAGTACCTCGATCTGATCGAGTCCCCGGCAGGGGACGATCAGCCGACGGCGCGCCCGATCTCGATGATCACGGGCGAGCCGATGGACATCAAGATGGGCCCGAACTGGGACGACGACTTGAGCGGCACGCCCGACTACGCGCGCAACGACCCTAACCTCGAGGCGCTCTCGCCCGCCGAACGCGAGGCGATGTTCCAGCTCGAGCGCATGGCGTTCTTCTACCTGCCGCGCATCTGCAACCACTGCTTGAACCCCGCCTGCGTGGCGTCGTGCCCGTCGGGGGCGATCTACAAGCGCGGTGAGGACGGCATCGTCCTCATCAACCAGGAAGTCTGCCGCGGGTGGCGCATGTGCGTAACGGCGTGCCCGTACAAGAAGTCCTATTACAACTGGGCGACGGGCAAGTCCGAGAAGTGCATCCTCTGCTACCCGCGCCTCGAAGCGGGCTACGCGCCGGCGTGCATGCACTCCTGCGTCGGCCGCATCCGCTATCTCGGCGTCATGCTCTACGACGCCGAGCGCATCGAGCGGGTAGCGTCGTCACCGACGGAAGACCTGGTCGAGAACCAGCTCGGCATGATCCTCGATCCGTTCGATCCGGAGGTCATCTTGGCCGCGAAGGCCAACGGTATCGCCGACTCGACGATCCACGCGGCGCAAAACTCGCCGACGTACAAGTTCGTCAAGAAATGGAAGCTGGCGCTGCCGCTGCACCCCGAGTTCCGGACGCTGCCGATGCTCTTCTACGTGCCGCCGCTCTTGCCGGTGATGGCGTCGGTGAAGCCCGTCGACAACGAGCAGCAAGCCGAAAAAATGCACGAGATCGCGAAGTACTGGCCGGACAACTGGCTGTACGACACCAGCACCAAGGATCTCTGGGGAACGCTCGACCAGGTGCGCATGCCGCTCAAATACATGGCGAGCCTGTTCTCGGCGGGCGACACTGAGCAGGTTAAGGACCGATTGAAGAAGTTGATGGCCGTGCGCGTGCATCGTCGCCACACAACCGTCGGCGACATCGACGCCGAGCAGGCGCAGCGAGCGCTCTTCGAAGCGGACCTCACGGCCGAGCTCGCCGACGAGATCTACTACTTGACGTCGCTCGCGAAGTTCAACGATCGCTTCGTCATCCCCGCCGCGCACCGCGAGCAGGCCATCGAGATGCTCGAGTTCGCGGGCGACGTGAAGGGCAGCACCGGCTTCGGCTTCAAGAGCGGCAGTGCCACCCGCGGCTCCTGATGCCGACGCTCCCGCACTACGATCTCTACGCTCCCTTGTTCGCGCACCCCGAGGCCGATTTCCTCGAGCGCGTACAGGCGGCCGTAGCATTCACCGGCGGACGCTACCCGGACGCGGCCGTGGAGATCGAGCGCTTCGCCGCCCTGCTCCCCGGCAACGGCGATCGCCTGTCGCCCGAGGAGTTGACCGAGGTCCAGGAAATCTTCACCCGCTCGTTCGAAGTGCAAGCGGTCGTTACGCTCGACGTCGGTTACGTGGCCTTCGGCGACGACTACAAGCGCGCCGAGCTGCTCGTGAACTTGACGCGCGAGCTCCGCGACGCCGGCCTGGAGCCCGGCGTCGAGCTCGCCGATCACCTGTCGAACATACTGCGTCTCCTGGCCAGGTGGGACTGCGACGAGGCGCGGGACGAGTTCGTCGCGCTGCTACTGCACCCGGCGCTCGAGCGGATGATCGGCGAGTTCGGGCTCGAGCGCACACAGGTGCGCAACGCGCTCTACGAAAAGCACTACAAGACGCTCATCGAGTCGTCGGCGCAGCGCGGCGTCATCTACCGTTACGCACTCGCTGCGCTGCTCGAGGTCATTCGCGCCGACTTCTCGCTCTCCGCCTGCGAGCAGCCCGAGAAGACGAGCGACTTCCTCCGGTCCCTACGGCGGGAGCTCGAGATCGAAGCGAAAGGCGAAGGCGAACGTCCATCCGGGAGGATCCCATGAGCACAGTCGATCTGTTCAACGCTTTCCTGTTCATCGCCTATCCCTACATAGCCGGCTTCGTCTTTCTCCTCGGCACCATCTACCGGTACCGTGAAACCGGCTTCAAAGTGTCGTCGCTCTCGTCACAGTTCCTCGAGGGCGACGCGCTGTTCTGGGGCATCGTGCCGTTCCACATCGGGCTCCTCGTGCTGTTCTTCGGACACCTGTCCGCGTTCCTGTTTCCGCAACTGACGCTGGCGTGGAACGCCGAGCCGCTGCGGCTGATCATCCTGGAGTCGACCGGATTCATCTTCGCCGTCAGCACCCTCTTCAGCCTGATCTTCCTCCTGTACCGCCGGCTGACGAATCCGCGCATCAGAGCCGTGACGACGACTATGGACTACGTGATCGAGCTGTTGCTGCTCGTGCAGGTCTTCTTCGGCTGCTGGGTAGCCGTCGCCTTCCGCTGGGGCTCGTCGTGGTTCGCGGCCGATCTCACGCCCTACCTCTGGTCGCTCCTCACCTTCACGCCCGACACCACGGCCGTCTACGCGCTGCCGTGGCAGATCAAGGTCCACATCGTCGGCGCCTTCACGATCCTGCTCATGGTGCCGTTCACGCGGCTCATCCACTTCCTGGTCGCGCCCCTGCACTACATCTTCCGTCCGTACCAGCAGGTAATGTGGAACTGGGATCGGAAGGGCATTCGCGATCCGCGAACCGCCTGGAGCGCGGCGCGCCCCAAGAACAACTGACCCCCAGCGCGACCCCGCCATGACCGACCTGAGTGCGCCGACCAAGGTCCGCGAAGCCATCCACCGCTGTCTCGCCGCCAGTCCGAAGGGACGCGAGCCGATGAACGCGCTGGTCGTGTGGACGGAGCTCGGCAAGGGCCTCGCCGGCACGCTCGAAGAGGTCGGCGTCGGGCGCGGGATGCTGCGCAACATCATCGTCGCGCACTGCATGGATCGCGGTGCGGCCCCGGACGTGGACCTCGAGCGCTGGGCGTACCGGGTGGAGCCGGAAGAGCGCCTCACCGCCGCGGAGACGGCGGCGGTGCTCCAGCACACCGAGGCGGAGCTCGCGCAGGCGTTGCCCGAACTGGCGCGACGGTCCGAGGGCTCGCCCGAGACGCGCCGCCGACTGTTCGTAACCGTCGCCCAGGGTTGGTACCCGGTCGGGCTCGACATCGTACGCACGCTGCCGGCCGCCCGGCAGGCGCCCGAATCGGCCCTGCTGGGTGCGCTCGCCGCGTGGTGTGCGCGCTATCTGCCGGAGAGCGCGTCCGGCGCCGACTTCACGCCGCTGGCCGACACCGAAGCGCAGGAGCTGCTCGCTTTCCTCGGCAAGACCGAGGACAACAACGACGCGCACGAGGAGTCAGGAACCTAGACTGATTCCGGAGCGCGGGGCTAGCCCCCGCATGCGCTCCCACGCGGCGCATCCTGCCGGCAGGAAACAGGGTGATAAGCGTGAGCGCGGGGGCTAGCCCCCGCATGCGTCCTCACGCGGCGCATCCTGCCGGCAGGAAACAAGGTGATAAGCGTGAGCGCGGGGGCTAGCGGCGAGTTGTCGGCGAAGAGGCCGACGTTGTTGCGGACCAGGACGTTCTCCGCGGCGCGCACGTTGCTGGCCTCCTTGAGGCCGAGGCCCATGCCGTCCGCTCAGAGCCTGTGAAGGAATCCGGTTGTCGCGCCGGTTCCCGTCCAGCCGATGGGCATCGCGGTCAATGGTAGTCTGCTTCGGCGTGCCACTCCTGGGCCTCGTCAAAGCGATCGCCTGATGATCCGGCCAGACCATCAGCTACTCGGAGCGATGCCGCGCCCATCGGCCACTGCCATTCCTCGGGGGCATGGCCTGCGAAACCGTTGCGTGCCGCACGGGCCGCCCGCCCGTGGCATCGCTGGGGTACACATCCCGCGACGCGACCGGCACCGTGCTCCACCAGATCGTCCGCGAACACCTCGAGACCCTCCTCGCCACCACGCAGCACGCCGCTCCGAACCCGCGCGCTCCTCGGCTTCGCGCGGCGGCGCGGCATCACGGACGGCCGTAGCGGGACGGTGACGGCGATTCAGAGATTTGGCGGCGGACTCCAGACGAACACCCACTTTCACACCCTGGTCCTCGAAGGGGTCTTCGCCACCGCGCCCGACGGTACCACCCGTTTCGATCTCGCGCCGCCGCCCACCGATCGGGAGGTCGCGCGCCTACTCGCGGCCGTCGGCACCCGCATCTTGCGTCTCTTGCGGCGTCGGGGTGTGCTCGCGGCCGACAACGCAGCCGACCTTACGACGGATCCCCTCGCGGACGCCCCTGGCACGACGGCACGCGCCACCTGATCTTTACCTCGCACGAATCCCTGGAACGCTTGGCGTCCATAACCCAGCGACCGCACGTCAATTTGGTCCTGTACCATGGCGTCCTGGCCCCGCGCGCGCAGTGGTGCCCGCCGAG
Organism: Polyangiaceae bacterium UTPRO1; assembly: GCA_002050235.1. Taxonomy (GTDB): domain Bacteria; phylum Desulfobacterota; class Binatia; order UTPRO1; family UTPRO1; genus UTPRO1. The sequence goes on from MWST01000035.1 coordinate 274,678, forward strand.
TGCGTCTGCCATCCACCCACCGCTCGCCTGGCCGCCCACGCCTGAGGTTCCGGCGGCGCTCGTCCCGGCCGCGGCACCGTCGATACCCCCATCCTCGGCACCGGCCGCTACCGACCCGCCGCCCCTGGGCGCACGCCGTGCCGATGATCCCCACGTCGCCCGGTGCCCCGCCGCCGTCCCCGAGTGCGGCACGGACGCGACGAGCCTGGGCATCGGCTGATTTAATGAGGAGAGTGTTCGCCCTGGAAGTGTTGGCGTGCGCCAGCTGCGGCGGGCGCCGGCGCTTCATCGCGACCATCGAGGACTCGCCGGTCGTCGCCAAGATCCTCGCCCACCTTGGGCGGTCCACCGCGGAACCGGCCGTCGCGCCGGCGCGGCCACCACCGGACCCCACCGGATTCGACTTCGCCTGATTTTTCCCCGGCGATATTCTCACCCGCCTCCGGCGGGGCTGGCCGCGCTACGTCGAGTCTTGACGGATCGACAGAGAGCCTGTGAATTTTTCCCCGCGATGCAGTAGACATACTTCATGGCGGATGCGGAGCGGGGAGTGGGGGCGGGAGGGGCGAGCCTGCCGCGGTTGGTGACGGCGAACCGGCGGCAGGTGGAGCTGCGACCGTTCGACTTGGAATCGCTGTTGGCGCCCGAGCATCGGGCGCGCGCAATCTGGGCGATGGTGGA
>MWST01000029.1:2500-69303 GCA_002050235.1 Polyangiaceae bacterium UTPRO1
CAGTACGTCGACGACCCCCGCCGACAAGTTCCTCGCCATTTCCTCGGCCGAACTCATTCCTCCACGATCTCCTGTAGGCGCCGAATCGACTTGGCCTTGCCGGTCGTGTCGTCCACCTCGACGACGACCCCCTGCACCGCAACAGGTCCGTCGGCAACCTCGAACCGCGTCGGCATCTGCGTCAGGAAGCGGCGTAGGACCCCCTCACGGCTGACACCGATCACGGAATTCGTGGGGCCACACATTCCTGCGTCCGTCAGGTACGCGGTCCCGCCTGGGAGAATCCGCTCGTCGGCGGTTTGCACGTGGGTGTGGCTCCCTACTACTACGGAAACTCTCCCATCCAGATACCATCCCATTGCGACCTTCTCCGATGTAGCTTCCGCATGCATGTCCACCAAGATGACCCGAGCTCGCCCGCGTACCGAGTCCAGCACACTATCCACCGTTCGGAACGGACAATCATGGGCTCCCATGAAAACGCGCCCGATCAGGTTGATCACCGCAACGGGTTCGCCCCCAGGGCGAGCTTTCACCGTGTAGCCCCACCCCGGAACGCTCGGTGCAAAGTTGGCCGGACGCAACAAAACGTCACTGTCCGCGAGGTATTCGACGATCTGACGCTTGGCCCAGACGTGATTGCCCGACGTCAGCACGTCTATTCCCGACGCGAACAACTCCCTCGCGCTCCCCGGATCGACACCGATACCTCCGGCCGAATTCTCGGCGTTCGCAACGACGAAATCGACTCGCTCCGCCGCTCGAAGCGCCCCCAGAACGATGCCGACGGCCCGCCGTCCGGGCTTCCCGACGATATCCCCGAAGAACACCAGCTTCATGCACCGAACCCGATACGCTCAGCGTGCATAGTCGCTCGTCCGCAGCTCACGAATCACGGTCACCTTGATGTGGCCGGGATACGTAACCTCACTCTCGATCTTGCGCGCAACGTCGCGCGCCAGTGCCGCGGCTTGATCGTCAGAAACCTTGCCGGGCTCGACCAGTATGCGAACCTCGCGTCCGGCTTGAACCGCGAATGACTTCTCCACGCCACGAAATGCATTGCTGATACGCTCGAGGTCCTCCAACCGCCGGACATAGCTCTCAAGCACCTCTCTCCTCGCGCCCGGACGCGCTCCAGAGATCGCATCGGCCGCATCGACTAGGGGCGCCAGTATCGTCTCCGCCTTGACCTCCTCGTGATGCGCGGCAATCGCATTCACGATCTTCGCCGATTCCCCGTACTTGCGGGCGACATCGGCTCCAATGATTGCGTGCGAACCTTCGATCTCGTGTGACAATGCTTTGCCGATGTCGTGCAAAAGCGCGGCTCGCTTCGCCTCTTTCTCGTTGATTCCGAGCTCGGCTGCCATCATGCCGCATATGAAGGCCGTCTCTACGGAGTGGGCGAGAACGTTTTGCGCATACGAATATCGATATTTCAGCAGGCCGAGAAGCCTTACCAGCTCCGGATGGACTCCGTGGATTCCGACCTCGAAGAGAGCATGCTGACCGGCCTCCCGGACACGCTCGTCCACTTCCAGTTTCGCCTTGTCAACCAGCTCTTCGATACGGCCGGGATGGATTCGACCGTCTGCTATCAACCGCTCGAGGGCGATACGCGCGATCTCTCGTCGAATGGGGCTATGACACGAGACGACGACCGCCTCTGGCGTGTCGTCGATGATCAGATCGACGCCCGTCGCGGCCTCGATGGCGCGAATGTTGCGGCCCTCTCGCCCGATGATGCGGCCCTTCATATCGTCACTGGGCAGATGTACGACGGATACCGTTCGCTCCGTGACGAACTCACCCGCAAGTCGTTCGATCGCGACCGCGATGATCTTCTTTGCTCTCCGGTCGGCTTCCTCCCGCGCCTGCTCCTCTACCAACCGAACGCGTCTTGCGACCTCGCGCTTGGCCTCCGCTGATACCTCCTCGATCAGTGCCCGTTTGGCTTCCTCCCGAGTCAGCCCCGCCACCTCCTCCAGAGCCATACGGGCTTGTAGAGCCAGCTCGGCCACCCGAGCCGCCTCGGCCGCAAGCTCCTGCTTCCGATCGAGCAATGACTGTTCTTGTTTGCCGATATCGGCGCTCCGGGATTCCAATGTTACGGTACGAACATCGATGGCTTCTTCACGCGCAAGCAGCCGCTTCTCGATGGCCTGGAGGTCAGCCTTTTCCTTCTGCACGAGCTGTTCGTGCTCGGTGCGGACCTGAAGAAGCAGTTTCTCGGCTTTTAGCCGCGACTCCTCGAGAAGTGCTTCGCTCCGACGGTGCGCATCGTCCACGATACGCCGCGACTCTTCGTCCAAACGCCGCATCCGTTCGCGCTTCGAAAATCGGCGCCACAACATCATCAGTAGCACTAGGAGGATCCCGAGGAAGACAAAAGCCAGCGCCGCAGTCATCGAGCCCCTCGTCCCGCATCGCTGACGGTATCTCCATGGAGAACCCGAGCCTCGGAAATCACGATATCGACGGTCTGGTCCCAGACATCTCGCGGCAGCTTCTCTACGACCTGCACGCCGTAGGCGAGTCCGATCGCCGTCACGGGTCCGACCGCACGCAGGTCGGCGAGCGCACGATCGTAAAAACCCCCACCTCGCCCGAGACGCACACCCCGCTCGTCGAATCCGACGCCCGGAAGGACCGCGACGACGGGAAAACTGAGCTCGTCGGCACGCGACCTGGTTGCGGCGTAGTTCGCCCGGTCGGAGACCGCTACCCATACCCGACCGGCTCCGTACGTCGGCCCCGAGGGGGCGAGCATGTGTACGTCCGGCCGAACCCCCTTGGCATACAGAGCCTCGGTCTGAACTTCTGAGCCGCTCGCGATGTAGACCAGGATCGTTCGCGCGTCTCCCCAGGCTTGCAGGCTGCACACCCTGGAGGCGATACAGTCGCTAGCGCGTCGTCGCTGCAGCTCGGGAATAGCGCGGCGCGCTGCCAGGAGATCGCGCCGCCACTCTGATTTCGATTGTGTCATAGCCCGGATATTTTTCGTCGTTCCGGGCGGATCGTCACGAATACCGTGTCAGATCATTCGCACCCGTTGCTCACTCGCTCCGACGGTCCCCAACCCATGACTCAACAGCTCTGTCGGTAAGCCTTGCTCTTATTCGTCCACTACTATGCGAACGACCGCATGATTCGCGATTCGCGACGTCTCCGTCCGGTTATGTAGTGCCTATCACACAAGTCGACGCCGAGAGCGAGACGCGCGAGGTCCCGGCGCTGGCCTCGGATGCGGCCGTCATCCGCATCGTAGCTGGCGCCGAAGCGCGACGGCTCCTCTCTCAGTCAGGGCGATCCTATGGATTCCATTGGCGCCAATAGCGCGGACACGAACTCTCGAGAGTCGAACTCCCGCAGATCCTCGATGCCCTCACCGACGCCTACATAGCGAATTGGCAGATTGAGCTCACCGGCAATGGCGAGAACGACGCCTCCGCGTGCCGTCCCGTCGAGCTTGGTGAGAATCACGCCGGTAATCTCGACGTACTCCAGAAAGGCGCGGGCCTGAGCCAGGCCGTTCTGCCCGGTCACAGCGTCGATCACCAGCAATGTCTCGTGCGGAGCTCCAGGGATCTCGCGACCGATTACGCGTCGAACCTTGCGCAGTTCTTCCATGAGATTGCTCTTGGTGTGCAGGCGCCCGGCCGTATCGACGATCGCCACCTCCACCTTGCGTGCTACGGCAGCTCGCATCCCATCGTAGGCAACGGCGCCCGGGTCGCCACCCTGCTCCTGACGTACCAGGTCGGCACCGCTGCGCTCGGCCCAGACCGCCAATTGCTCGATTGCTGCGGCGCGGAACGTATCCGCAGCAACCAGCAGCACTCGCCTCCCGGCACGCGCATACCGGGAGGCGAGTTTGCCTATGGACGTCGTCTTGCCGACTCCGTTGACGCCAACGATCATCAACACCAGCGGCGAACCCGCGGGCGGCACGGGGCGGTTGGCGACAACAGCTTTGGCAGAGTCGAGAACAGCAACGATCTCCTCTCCAAGAGCGGTGCGCAGGGCCGCACCGTCGTCGCTCCGGCGCCGGAGACGCTCTATGAGCCGCTGCGTCGTCTTCACGCCGACGTCCGCCGCCAACAACGCCGCCTCCAACTGCTCGATGGCCTCGGCGTCCAGCCGCGGCCGCCCCAACAACGGCAGGATCCGCTGGAACAGCGCAGAGCGCGTCTTGGCCAACCCCTCCCGCATGCCCGGCGACTGCACGGCCGTCTCGCTCCGCAACGGCACACCCGCGACTCGCGCACGCCGCCGACCTGCGATCACTACAAAGATGACGACGAGCCCGATCACAGCGCCGCCGACTGCGAGCACGCTCGCGGTCGGGATTTCTCCGAACCCGCCCGCGAGCCTTTCCCACACCTCCATCACCGGTCAGACAGGATTACTGCGGCAGTCGCACCGAGACGACCTTGGAGACTCCGGGCTCCTCCATTGTGACGCCGTAGAGCGTCTCCGCTACTTCCATAGTCCGCTTATTGTGCGTGATGAGGATGAACTGCGAATGCGCGCTCATCTCCCGCACCATGTCGTTGAAGCGTCCGATATTCGCATCGTCGAGCGGCGCGTCGACCTCATCGAGAAAACAGAACGGACTCGGGCGTGTCAAGAAGAGAGAGAAGATCAGGCTCACTGCTGTAAGCGCCTTTTCGCCGCCTGACAGCAGGTCGAGAGGTCCGATGCGCTTCCCGGGCGGCTGCACCACGACTTCGACGCCGCTGTCGAGAATCTGCTCTTCGTTCAGGAGCCGAAGCTCCCCCTTCCCGCCTCCGAAGAGCTTGGGCAGCACGTTCTGAAACGTCACGTTCACCTGGTCGAAAGTCTCCCGGAACCGCGCCTTGGAAGCCCTGTTGAGTCGGCCGATCGTCCTGCGCAAATCGTCGAGCGCGTGCTCGAGGTCATCGCGCTGCTGCCCCAAGAACTTCTGCCGTTCTTCGAGCTCGGCGATCTCGGCGAGCGCCCCGACGTTGACCTCGCCCATGCTGGCGACACGTTCACGCAGACGTGCCAGCTGCGCCTCGTCGCCGCCCAGCGGTCCCGATGCCAGCGGTTCCACTTCCGCGAGCTCGCGCTGATATCGCTCCCGAACGTTCTGTTCGAGATGCGACAGAGCCATCCGCTGCTCCGCTACCTGGAGATCCAAGCCGGCTGTTCGGCTCCGCGTCGCATCGATCTCACTCTGCGACTCGCCCATTTGCCGCTCGACCGTCTCGGTGGTCTCCCGCACGGCTTCGAGTCCGCTCTCGGCTGTAACGAGCGCCGCCTCCGCAGCCGACGTCGCATCCTCGTGCTCGCCGATCCGCTCTGCTGCCTCCACGAGCATTGCGCGAGTCTTCTCGAGCGTGATCAGGTCCACCTGCTGACGTTGCTGCAACGCCGTTGCGCGTCGCCGAGTGTCGTCGTCCATACGGCTCAAGCGCTCGATCGTCGAGATCAGGGCATCGCGTCGCGCGTGGCCGTCGGCGAGCGCTATGCGGCGCGTGGTCTGCGCCCGTCCGAGCTCGTCCGCCGCAGCGCGCCGCTCGGCGACGACGCGCTCCGCCTCGGCAACGGAGGTCTCGGCAGCGGCTCGTCCTCGGGTCGCCTCATCGCGCTCATCTTCGAAGCGAGTTACCTCGGCGTGTCGGGTCGTCAACTGCGCGTCGACCTCGTCGAGCTCCCGGGCAACTACACGCGCCTGTTCTTGCAGCTCGCGAATCTCCTGCCGCATCCGCTGCGCGTCCTTCTCAGCACCCACGACCGAGACGGCGACCTGCCCGAGTTCGCTGTCCACCTCCCGCAACGCCGCTTCCCTGTTTCCGACAATCTGAGTCAGCTCGTCATAGCGGCGGCGGGCAGCCCCCAGCTCCGTTTCGCGCCGCTCAACCTCTTCGCCGAGCGTTCGAAGCTCGCGCCGTTGAGCGAGAAGCGTCTCCTCGGAGCGCTCGCTCCCACCGGCGATGGCCCCCGCGGCGCTCATCGTCTCGCCGGCGGGCGTCACCAGCGTCCACCCGCGCCGGCCGTCGCCCCAGACCGCGAGCGCCTCGTCGAGATCGTCGACCAGATAGGCATTGCCGAGGAGCGATCGAGCGACCGCCTCGAATCCCGGACGCACGCGCACGAGATCGAGGAGCGATCGCAGCGTATCGGCGGTGTGGTTGAGCGGTACGTGCGGACCCGCCAAGGTGACACACGTGACGCGTCCTGCCCCCGCGAGGCGCAACGCCCGTACGGCATTGCACGCCGCTGCCGGATCGCGCATCACTACCGCCTGGATCTGCTCTCCCAAGACCGCCGCAACGGCGCGTTCGTATTCTGCTGGGATCTCGAGGATCTCGGCCACGAGCGCCAGCGCCTCATCCCGCGACGATGCGGCCAGGACCGCCCGCACCCCTTCGGTGTACCCTGCTCGCGTCTCCTGCAATTCCCGAAGCGAGTCCCGGCGAGATTGCGCGCGTGCGAGTCCATCCTTCAAGCCGTCGACGGCCTGTTCCCAGCTCGCACGCTCGGAGAGCACGCTGCGCAACTGCTCCGCCCGCTCCCGCTTCGCGCCCTCGAGTCGAGTCAGGCGCGCCTGCTGCTCCACCACCAGCTGTTCCGCCGCACTTGCCCGCCCCGCGGCCTCCGCTTCCCGTTCGACAAACGTCCGCGCGGATGCCTCGAGCCGCTCGCGCCGAGCCTGCTGCTGCGCGCAGCGCTCTCGACTGACGCCGAGCGAGCTCTGAGCGTCCGCGAGCGCAGCGGTGGACTCGACGAGCGCGCCCCGGGCGGCGTCGAGAAAGCGCGCCGCCGCCAGCAACTCGCCGCTCGTCTGCGTCAGTTCCGCTTCCTTCTCGGCAATCTCGCTCTCGGCCTTCTCGATCGACTCTACGAGCACTCGAAGCTGCGCAGCAGCCCCATCACGCTCATGGGCGACGGCGGCACGCTGCGCGACGGCCTCGTCCAGATCCGCGGCGATCGTCGCCTCTTGCGCTTGCAGTTCTTCGACTTTGGCCCGCAGGCGGGCCACCTCGTTTCGTGAGGCCTCGAGGGCGGCACGGGCCTGAAATGTAGTCGCCTGAGCGTCACGCACGCGCTGCTGTGCTTCGACCTCGCACTCGCGCGCACTCCGACGGTCGGACTCGAGCCGCTCGAGCAGCGTCGCGAGCTCCGCCTCTCGCCGCGCCAGCGTTTCTCGTTGCGCCGCGAGATCCCCGATCACTGCAAGATGCGTCGCGCGCGCGCGCGACGAGAGTGCGAGATCGAGCTCGGCGACCTCGGCCATCAACGCCTTGTACTGTTCGGCGCGCTTCGCCTGCCGACGCAGGCTGGCGAGCTGCCGCTCTACTTCTCGCAAGATGTCCTGAACGCGGGCGAGATTGTCGCGCGTTCGCTCCATTTTCCGCTCCGCCATCTGGCGCCGGCTGCGGTAGAGTGTCGTCCCGGCAGCTTCCTCGATGAATAGGCGGAGATCTTCGGGCTTGGCGCCTATCAAGGCCTCGACCCGTCCCTGTTCGATGATCGCGTAAGCCTTGCCTCCGAGCCCCGTCCCGAGGAAGAGCTCGGTGATGTCGCGAAGTCGGCACGTCACGCCGTTCATCAGGTACTCCGACTCTCCGGAGCGGAAGTACCGGCGGGTGACCATGATCTCGGCAGGGCCAGTAGACTCGAGCGGCGACCCGCCCTCCTTGAGGAGTGCGAACTGATCGAGCGGCAAACCGTCGGTCTCGAAAACGATCGACACCTGTGCCATCCCGAGCGGCGCATGGCGGTCGTTGCCGCCGAAGATGACGTCCTCCATGCCTTCGCCGCGCAGGCGCTTGGCGCTCTGCTCGCCGAGCACCCAGCGAATCGCATCGACGACGTTCGACTTGCCGCAGCCGTTCGGTCCGACGACGCCGGTGGTGCGCGACGGGAACCGCAGCAGCGTCCGATCCCGGAAGGACTTGAAGCCGACGAGCTCGATCTGACGGATCCGCAACGTCGCCACGTTCACGGACGGTGTCGGTCCCGCTGCCTCTCGCTCGGCATCATCGCCGGACCACGCGACCAGCGCCCGCTCGGCCTCGATCTCCTGCGGTGGAATCGCCACAACCCCTCCTCATCCGAGTGCAACGGTCGAAGCCGCAGGCACCAGGGGCGAGCTTTCGCACACGGCCACCGAGGTGTCAACAAAAAACCCCAACATCCAGCCGACCGACAAGCCGTCGCCCCTAGATGTTGGGGCATGCGGAGATCAGGGCTCGAGCTCCGTGTTCCAATACGAGACGTCGACGGGGTTCAGAAACGGACCCCATTCCCGATAGCGTCGGAGGTTGAACGCGGCCACGACGAAGGGCGTCCAGTGCGGCCTGGTCGGACGCTTCAAGAGTCGCATCCCCGCCTGCTCGGGGGTCCGACCGCCCTTGCGCCGGTTGCAGCGATGGCAGGAACAGACCACGTTTTCCCAGGAGGCAAGGCCGCCCTGGGACCGAGGAAGGACGTGGTCGAGATTCAGGTCGATGCGGGCGAAGCGCTGGCCGCAGTACTGGCACGTGTCCTCGTCGCGCGCATAGATGTTGTAGCGGCTGAAGCGTACGTGCCTCTTGGGCACGCGATCGTACGTGAGCAGGAGGACGACGCGCGGAACCCGCACCACTCGGCTCACGAGGCCGATCGAATCGTGCTCGACGCTCACCGCGAGCTCGCTCCAACTCGCAAAGTCGAACGTCCGGTACTGTTCGTCGACCGCCCGCGCAATGTCCTGATAGAGGAGGATGAATGCGCGCCGCACCGACGTAACGTGGACCGGAAGGTACGATCGGTTGAGGACCAGGACCTTCGTGTTGAGCATCGACATGGGGTGCCGGTTCACCTGACCCTAATACGTACCTGGCCGTGCCGTCAAGCATCTTCCGCTGTAAGGACGCGTACTTGCGCTGGTTCGAGGGCGCTCCTATAGAGGCCGGAATGGGGGTCGACTACGAAGATCTGCTGAGCTTGGTCGAAAAGCCGGGACGCTACCTCGGCAACGAGCGCGGCGCCGTCCGCAAGGATCCCGACCGAGTCGGCCTCCGATTCGCGTTGGCCTTCCCCGAAGTCTACGAGATCGCACAATCGCACCTCGGGCTGCAGATCCTCTACGACATCCTGAACCGCCGCGCCGACGTGTACTGCGAGCGAGTGTACGCGCCCTGGCTCGACATGGAGGCACAGCTACGACGTCACGAACTCCCGCTCGCCTCCCTGGAAACGCGCACCGCGCTCGACCGGTTCCAGATCGTCGGCTTCAGCCTCCAGTACGAGCTCACCTACACGAACGTCCTGACGATGCTGGAGCTCGGTCGCATCCCGCTCCTGGCGCGCGACCGCGGCGCTAGCCACCCGCTGATCATCGCCGGCGGCCCGTGCGCGTTCAATCCCGAACCGATCGCCGACTTCTTCGATGCAATCGTCCTCGGCGATGGGGAAGAGGCCGTGCATGATATCGTCGACGCGTACCTCAGCTGGCGGCGCCAAGAGCGGTGCGACCTCTTGGCGCGCCTCGCACGGATCGACGGCGTCTACGTGCCGTCCCGCTTCACTCCGACCTATCGCTCGGACGGCCGCATCGCAGCCATCGTACCCGAGGATGCGGCAGTCCAGGTCGTCCGCAAGCGCGTGGTCCGCGATCTCGATGCGGTACCGCTGCTCGCTCGCCAGGTCGTACCGACCATGGAAATCGTCCACGATCGTGTCGCGCTCGAGGTTATGCGCGGGTGCGTGAAGGGCTGCCGCTTCTGTCAGGCGGGATACATCCATCGGCCGCTTCGCGAACGGGATCCGCAGGCGCTCCTCACTCATATCGAACGCCTCCTCGCCGACAGCGGGTACGAGGAGGTGTCGCTGTTGTCGCTCAGCACCGGCGACTATAGCTGCATCAACCCCCTGCTCGCCACGCTGATGGACCGCGTGGCTTCGCGCCGCATCGCACTGTCACTGCCGTCGACGCGTGTGGATGCCCTCGACCCGCACCTGCTGAACGTGATCAAACGTGTCCGCAAAACCGGGTTCACCCTCGCTCCGGAAGCCGGGACGCAGCGCCTGCGCGATATCATTCAGAAAGAATACCGGGAGGACGAGCTGGTACAGGCTGCCGACGTCATATTCCGGCTCGGGTGGCAGAGCTTGAAGCTATACTTCATGCTCGGTCTTCCCACCGAGACCGAGGAAGATCTCCACGGGATCGTCACCCTCGCGCGTCGGGTCTCGGCGGCCGGCGACCACCGACATCCGGTCACGGTGAGCGCGTCCACATTCGTCCCGAAGCCCCACACGCCGTTCCAGTGGATGCCGCAGATAGGGATCGACGAGACGAAAGCGCGGCAGACTCTGCTGCGCAGCGCACTCGGGCGCCATCGGCTCGGATTCAAGTGGCACGACGCGCGGCTATCCTACCTCGAGGGCGTGTTCTCGCGCGGCGATCGACGCCTGGCGGCCGTGCTGCTCACTGCTCATCGGCTGGGATGCCGCTTCGACGGCTGGAGCGACCAGTGCCGCTGGGACCTGTGGCAACGCGCGTTTGCCGAGACGGGGACCGACGCCGACTGGTACCTGAGACGGCGCACACTCGATGAAACACTGCCGTGGGATCATCTCGACAGCGGCGTCGGCAAGACTTTTCTACGCCGCGAGCTGGCGGCAGCCTTGGCGCGGAGGCTAACGCCCGACTGTAGCATCGAACGCTGCACACACTGCGGAGCATGCGACTTCACCAGCGTCCGCAACGTGACCTTCCACCCACGCGGCGCCAAGGGTAGCGAGAGCCGCGGGGCGTCAGTCGACGCCTGGGCCACCGCCGCAATGCCGGAGGCAGTGCCCTGGCCTACCCGCAACTGGAAGCGCCTCGTCGACGGCCGACAACCCGTAGAAGCGACACCGGACTCGCTCGGGGGCGGCGGCGAATCGCGGATCGGCGCACCGCCGCCGTCCCCGTCGTATGGCCTTGGCGAGGGACAGTCGCAAGCGTGGCTCGGGGCCGAGCGACACGGCATGGAGCCGGTGCTCGACGCCGATGCGCGGTCGGCTATCCGGATACGCCTCGTCTACCAGAAGCTCGATCGCGCACGCTTCCTCGGCAACCGCGAGCTCACGATCGCGTTCATGCGCGCCAGCCGCCGCGCCGGCTTGCCGCTGGCATTCTCGTCGGGGCACCATCCGTTGCCGCGGATGAGCTTCGGCCCCGCACTCTCGCTCGGGTTCGCCAGCTACGGGGAGTACATGGACCTCGACCTCTGCGCACTCCGCAGCGGCCGCGAGGTAATGGACGCTTTGAACCGCGAGCTACCCGACGGCCTCGTCATCGTGGAGGCCGAGGCTCACGGCTTGGACCTTCCGAGCGTCGACCGTAGCCTCGCTGCGTTCACGTACTCCATCTCGCTCGAACGCCTGTCCGCCGCTCGCCTACCCGACGTCACGCTGCGCGAACGCCTCGCCGCCTTCGCGGCGGCCGAGCGATTCCCGCTGGTCAAGCGCATCAGGGGCCGTGACCGTCCGATCGACGCGCGCGCGAGCGTGACGATCACCCGGACCGGAGCCCGTACGTTGCGGGTGCAAACGGCGATCGCTCGCGGCGGAACGTTGAAGCCGCACCACGTCGTCGCCGCCGTCCTCGGACTCGACGACCTCGAAACTCAGCTGCTTTCGGTTACGAAGATCGCAACCGTTCTGGCGCCGCCCCTTTCTCCCGCCGACCTCCCCGTACGGCTCGCTTCCACGGTAGACTGAGCCCAGCGTGTCCAAGCTCATCCTCATAAACTCCACGCCGGAAGAGACGCGAGTTGCCATCGTCGAGAACCGGGCGCTCGCCGAAATCCACTTCGAACGCGCTCGCGACCGCGGCATCGCGGGAAACATCTACAAGGGCAAGGTGGTGCGCGTGCTGCCGGGTATGCAGGCCGCTTTCGTCGACATCGGCCTCGCGAAAGCCGGCTTCCTGCACGCATCCGATTTCCATCCCGGCGGCGACGCACTTCCCATAGTCGACGCCGAGCCGCCGGAACGCGACGCGGACACGGCGCCGCCGCTCGCCGCGCCCGAAGATTGCGAGGCGAGCACACCGGCCGACGCGGACCCGGCCCTGCCCTTGCATCACGAGCCGATCGAAGATCGGCTCAGTCGGGGCGACGAGATCCGCGTCCAGGTCGCCAAGGAACCGCTCGGATCGAAAGGTCCACGGATCACCTCCCACATCTCGCTCCCCGGTCGCTATCTCGTGTACCTGCCGACGACCAATCATCTCGGCGTCTCGCGCCGTATCGAAGACGAGGAAGAACGCCAACGCCTCCACGACATCGTGCTCGCCATGAAGCCGGCCGGTGCGGGCTTCATCGTCCGTACCGTGTGCGTGGGACTCAGTCGAAGCGAGATCCAGAACGACATGCGCTTCCTGATCGACCTGTGGAACCGCATCCTGAAGCGCAGCGAGGACGTGTCCGCCCCTTGCCGGCTCCATTACGACATGGACCTCACGCTGCGCAGCATCCGTGACCTCTTCACGCCGGACGTCGAAAAGGTGGTGGTCGATCGCCGCGAAGACCACCAGCGCATACTCGAGTTCGTCGATTCCTTCGCGCCCGTCCTCACGTCCCGCATCGAGCTCCACGCCGACGACGAGCCGCTCTTCGACCGCTACGGCATCGAACAGGCCGTCGGCCGCGCGCTCGAGCGGCGGGTGTGGCTCAGGTCGGGCGGCTACATCGTGATCGACCAGACCGAGGCGCTCACCACGATCGACGTCAACACCGGTCGTTACGTCGGCAAGCACGACCCCGAGGAGACGGTGCTCACCACCAACCTGGAAGCGGCGCGCGAGATCGTCGACCAGCTCCGGCTCCGCAACATCGGCGGCATCATCATCGTCGACTTCATCGACATGGCGAACCCGGCTCACCGGCAGCGGGTCATGGATGCCTTCGATGTCGCGCTCAAACAGGACAAGACGCGCAGCGCCATCCTCAAGATCTCGGAGCTTGGCCTGGTCGAGATGACGCGCAAGCGCACGCGTCCGAGCTTGCTGCAGCTGCTGACCGAGCCCTGCCCGACCTGCGATGGCCGCGGGCGCGTCGTATCGGTCGCGACGGTCGCGTACGATGCGATTCGGCGCATCCGCCAGGTCGCCGCCGCGGCCCCGGAAGCGACGCGCATCGTGGTGCGGGCGAGCGCATCCGTGACCACCTTCCTGTACGAGGAGGAGGGCAGCGCCATGGATCGCCTCGAACGCGAGATCGGCCGTCGGATCACGGTCGAGACGGCGGCAGGTTCGGAGATCTCCTGGCTCGACGTGCGCGCCGTGTGACGGAAAGATCGGCAGGCCACCGGCACGGCGCGCGCCTTGACTTGCCATTCCCTGGAACTTATTCGGGCGTGACGTTATGCCCCTCGATCACGACCGCGGCGCCGCAGATCCGCCGCCGGTGCCCCCATTCACCGACGCCCTCGAGCGCTTGGTCGAGTACGGAGCTAACGCCTCGTTGGCCGACGCGTACGCGTTGATGCGTTGCCGCGACGATGACCTGCCCGTGCTGCTCGATGCCGCCGGCGGGTTGCGGGATCGGCACAAAGGCCGGCACGTCACCTACTCGCGGAAAGTATTCCTCCCGATCACGAATGTTTGTAGGGATCGTTGCAGCTACTGCACGTTCCGCAAAGATCCCGGCGAGCCGGGCGCTTGGACGATGCGCCGCGCCGAGATCCGCGACTGGCTCGCCCGGGCACGTGCACAGGGATGCAAAGAAGCGCTGATGTGCCTGGGCGACAGCCCCGAGGCGGCATTCCCGGCGTATCGGGCCACGCTCGCAGAGCTCGGCTACGCCTCGACCGTCGACTACGTGCGCGAGGCGTGCGAAATGGCACTCGCCGCGGACCTCCTGCCCCACACGAACGCCGGCGTTCTGTCGCGTGCCGAGATGGAGCACCTCCGTCCCGTGAACGTAAGCCTCGGACTCATGCTCGAAAGCGCGAGCCCGCGTTTGCGCGCCCGCGGCATGCCGCACCATCATGCCCCCGACAAGGAACCGGCGCGCCGCCTCGCCATGATCGACGAAGCGGGCCGCCTCCGGATTCCGTTCACGACCGGCATCCTCATAGGCATCGGTGAAACACCCGAAGAGCGCGCCGACGCCTTGTTTGCGATCGCCGATCTCCACGCCCGCCACGGCCACATCCAAGAAGTGATCGTCCAGAACTTCCGCGCCAAGGACGCCATACCCATGGCTAACGTTCCCGAGCCTAGTTCCGGCGACATGGCGCGCGCGGTCGCCGTCGCCCGGCTCGTGCTGGGCGGCGACATGAACGTGCAGGCGCCTCCCAACCTGAATCCCGACGACCATCGACTGCTGCTGCGGGCCGGAATCAATGACTGGGGCGGTATCTCGCCGGTGACGCGCGACTACGTGAATCCCGAGGCGGCATGGCCGCAAGTCTCCCTGCTCGCCGCCACCTGCCGCGCCGAGGGCTTCACTCTCGGCGAACGGCTCGCCGTCTATCCCGAGTACGCACGGCCGGATTTCCTCGATCCGACCCTCTCCGCCCCCGTAGAACGGCTCGCGAGCCGTATCGCCAGGAAGGACAGTCATGTCGTTGCCGCGCATTGAAGACCTCTACGATGGGCTCTCGCTGGATCAACGCCTGTCGCGAGCCTCGACGACGGTCCGCACCCTGATCGACCGTACCCTCGACGGCGGCGTCCTCGACGTCGACGAGTCCATGACGCTCCTCGAAAGCACCGGCGACGACGTGCTCGCACTCATCGCCGCTGCGGACGCCGTCCGCAAGACCGACGTAGGCGACGATGTGACCTACGTCGTGAACCGCAACGTCAACTTCACGAACGTCTGCTTCGTCGGTTGTCGTTTCTGCGCATTCAAGCGTCAGCGTGGAGAATCGGAGGCCTATACGCATCCGGTCGAGACCATCCTCGCTAAGGTGCAGGAGGCGGTCGATCTCGGCGCCACCGAAATTTGCATGCAGGGCGGCATCAACCCCGCGATGGCGCCGTTCACGTACCGCGACCTCCTGATCGCCATCAAACGCGCCTTCCCTGCGATCCACATGCACGCTTTTTCGCCGATGGAGATCATGTATGGAGCCCGGCGTACGGCGATGAGCCATGCCGACTACCTGGCCATGCTGAAGAGCCACGGCCTCGATACGATCCCCGGCACCGCCGCCGAGATCCTCGACGACGAGGTGCGCGAGATTCTGAGCCACAAGAAGGTCGACGTGCGCACGTGGGTCGACATCATCACCACCGCCCACCGCCTGGGCATCCCGAGCACCGCGACGATCATGTACGGGCACGTCGAAACGCCTCGCCACGTCGCGGCGCACCTGCGCCTGATCCGCGACCTGCAGAGCGAAACCGGAGGCTTCACGGAGTTCGTGCCGCTCCGCTTCATCCACGCCGACACCGAGATGCATCGTGACGGGCTGGTGAACGATCCGCCGCCCAAGGGCATGTACGACCTGCGGATGTACGCGTGCTGTCGCCTCATCCTGCGCGGCGCGATCGACAATCTCCAGACCTCGTGGGTGAAGATCAACCACGACCTGGCGCAACTCTCGCTCAACGCCGGCTGCAACGATTTCGGTGGAACGCTGATGGAGGAGAGCATCTCCCGTGAAGCTGGGGCCGACGCCGGAGAGTACACTCCGGTCGCCGAGATCCACCGCCTGGTCCGCGGCGTCGGCCGGCGTCCGGTAGAACGCACGACGCTCTACAAGAAGCTCGACCCGACGGAGGGGAGCACGACGCGTGAGAACGCCACCGCAGCTGACTGTGCTGGCGGGCGGAGTCGGGGCGGCGAGGTTCTTGCGCGGCCTCATCACGTCCACTGATCCGGCCTCCCTCACCATAATCGTCAACACGGCGGATGACGATCGCTTCTTCGGCCTTGCGGTCTCGCCCGACCTCGACACCATAGTCTACACTCTCGCCGGTCTCGCTCCGCGAGGCCGCGGGTGGGGCCTCGCGGGCGATCGCTTCGAGTGCCTCGCGGCCCTAGGACGCCTCTACGGCGGGTGCGGGTGGTTCCGGCTCGGCGATCGCGACCTGGCGACGCACATCTACAGGACCGACCGCCTCGCCGCCGGCGCTGCATTGAGCACCGTCACCGCCGAGATCTCACGAGCGTTCGGTGTGACGGCGCGCGTACTGCCGATGAGCGATCAACCGGTGCGCACGGTGCTCGGGACCGATCGCGGACGGCTCTCCTTCCAGCGCTATCTCGTCGCCGAAGGCGCACGTCCGGTAGTGCGCACTCTGCGGTATCGCGGCGCCGCAAGAGCCCGACCGGCTCCGGGGGTACTGCGAGCGATCCGCGAAGCCCGGGCCGTGATCATCGCCCCGAGCAATCCGTTCCTCAGCATCGGTCCTATCCTCGCGGTGCCGGGAGTCCGCGCCGCCCTCACGGCGCGCCGCGGCCCCGTCGCCGCCATCTCACCGCTCGTGCGCGGCCGGGCCGTCACCGGACCCCTGGCTCGCCTCCTGCGCCGCTTCGGTCATCCCGTCTCGTCCGTCGGCATCGCCCGCTGCTATCGCCCCTTCCTCGACATGCTCGTGATCGATCGTCGAGACCGCGACGACGCCGCGGCACTCGAGCGCGACGGCTGCCGCGCGATCGTCACCGATACCGTCTTCTCCACTGCCCGACGCGCGGCGCGGGCAGCGCAAACCCTGCTCATGGCCCTGGAGATCTCGTGAGCTCGCCGCCGCTCACGTGTCACGCCATCGCGGCTCTACCGCTCGTACATACCGGCGACGATCTCGGCGCACTTCTCGTCGAGGCGATACAGACTGCGGGCATCAGGCTCGCGGCCTACGATGTCGTCGCGGTCTGCCAGAAGGTCGTCTCCAAGGCCGAGGGCCGCATCGTCGAGCTCGGGTCCGTCACCCCGTCCGCCTTCGCGCTCCGCGTCGCCGAGAGCACCGGGAAGGACCCGCGGATCGTCGAGGTGATCCTGCGCGAGTCGACACGCATCGTGAAGATGGCGTCGGGCCACCTGATCTGCGAAACCGGACCAGGCTGGGTCTGCGCGAACGCCGGCATCGACGAATCCAACGCCGAGCGCCCGGACTCCGTCACACTACTGCCCCGCGACGCCGATGCCTCGGCCAAGGCCTTGCAGGCGCGATTCTCGACCGATGCCGGAGGCGCGCCGATCGGCGTCGTCATAACTGACACCTTCGGACGGCCATGGCGGGAGGGCCTAGTCGACGTAGCCCTCGGCGTCGCCGGCATCGGCGCCGTCCTCGACTATCGGGGCGCTACCGACATGGGCGGTCGTACGCTGCACCACACCGTCCTCGCACTAGCGGACGCGATCGCCGCAGCTGCGGGACTTCTCATGGTGAAAGGTGCCGGAATCCCGGCGGTGGTGGTGCGCGGGGTCTCGTGGGAGCGGACGACGGGTCGCGGGCGCGATCTCGTGCGACCTGCGGCGCTCGATCTCTTCCGCTGAAGCGGAGAGATCGAGCGCCGGTGCGCGGCAACGACCGCAGGCCGTCGGCGCACGATCCCTGCACGATCTCAGGACGACGGTTCGCGTACGACCCCGGCGCGTGCGGCCGCGACTTCTTCTCGGTTGGCGTCGAGTACGGCGCGCAGCACCGTCTCGAGTGCGGTGATCTCACCGTTGACCGCCACCATGCTCTCGATCAACGCCAGCCAGCGAAGCGACGCCGGCTCGCCCGGATCCATCTCCGGGCAGAGCGTCGCCACGCCGGTGGCGGCACGCAGCAGGCCCTCGGAAGCGGACTCGAGGTGCTTGGCGATGTCGGTGAACGTTTCGCGATCGATGATCATGAGGAGGCTCCTTGCGAGGGGTCGGTACGTCCGCCAGTGTTCAAGAAAAGTGCCACCGACTCGTCGTCTCCCACGGTCGCAGCACGCGTCAGCGTCACCGCAATGCCGCGCATCTTTCCCCAGCCGCGCCCGCGGGTTGCATCGATGGACGTGCGGACCAACAGCGCCGACGATCGCGCGGCCCGCACAGCGTCGTCGCCCCGACGGCTCGACCTCCGAGTCGTGCAATTCGGCAGTATCGCTCCGCGGAATGCAATTCCGCAGGACCGCTCGAGCGCGCGGCGCTCCGACGCCGTTCGCGGACCGGCGCGCTCAGAGCGAAAGCGCCGCCGGCGGCTGCTCGGACGACGGCTGCGGCATGGGCAGCGTTAGTCGCCCCACGCCTTCGAGCCGGCGACTCTCGGCGAGCCGGCGCTCGAGCTCGACGAGATCTCCCACCGCGGCGCCCGGCACGATCACGCGCTCGCGGCCGCCGCGCCCGCGACGGACGACCGTCACGCAGCCCATCTCCGCGAATCGGTTGAGCGCGTTCGCGAACGTCACCGCCGAATTGCCCTCGGGATGCCGCGTCTGACCGAGCAGTTGGTGCCTGGTGAAGCTCTTCCGCATCCGCGCGATCGCTGCCTTCTGAGCGAGCCCTTCGGCCTCGAGGTCGAGCAGAGATTTCGCTGCGATCCAATAGGCCTCGCGAAAGCTCTCGAGAATGCCGTCGGCGAAGACCAACAGCACGTGCGCCATGTCGACGTAGGAACCGTCGAGCACGCCGCGAGCCGTGAAGTACGCGAGCGTGTCGTCGATCTCGGTCACCACCGCCTCGCGCTCGGGCAACGCGAATTCCCAGCGAAATAGCTCGAGCCACCACCATACCGCCGGACACAGCTCGCTGCGCGGAACACCGCGCCGCAGCGCCTGCGAGACCAGCGACGGGATCAAGAAGAAATGGATCGTGTTGTTCTTGTAGAAGTCGAGGATCAGACGCTTCTCCGCCGGCGCGTGGATGATGTCGCCGTCACGATCTTTCATCCATTCGATGAGCTTGCCGTTCTGTAGGAAGTTCAGGCTCTCGTAGAAATTCGCGATATTCCGTTGCAGCGACGCCGTGAGCGCCACGCCTTTGTGGACGAGCAGCTCGGTCAGCGCCCGCGCCGCGGTCACGAACTCGCCGTAGCGTATCGCCGCCTCCGGCGCCGAGAGCAGCACCGTCGACGACACCGACGTCGCACCGGCGACGGCGACGTCGTTCACCTCGCGTAGGATGCGAAACCCCAGCTTCTGGATGAAGTGCCGCTTCTCCTCCTCGATGGTCGGATCCGCGACCGCGCGCTGAAACCGCGCCCGGCGCTCGCCGAGAGCGGCATCGAGGGAGATCGGCTCGGCAAAGGAGACATAGACCGTTCCGTACTTCTGTCGCAGTACGTTCCGCGCCTTCAACAGCGCGCCGAACGACTCTTTCTCTTTCTGCCCGCCGAGCAGTTCCTGCTTGTAGGCCTCCTCCTCGACGATGCGGCCGTAGTGAATCGAGACCGGCACCAGATAGAGGTCGCGCCGCACTCCGTCCACGAACACGTTCACGATCGCCGAGAGCATACCGAGCTTCGGGGTCAGGATCTTGCCGGTGCGGCTCCGGCCGCCCTCGATGAAGAACTCCTGCGTGTATCCCTCGCGGATCAGATACTCGAGGTATTTTCGGAAGACCTCTTTGTAGAGGGGATTTCCCTCGAACGTCCGGCGGATGAAGTAGGCACCGGCGCCTCGAAAGAACGGCCCGAGCGGCCAGAATGCCATGTTGATGCCGGCGGCTATGTGCGGCGGAGACAGCGCGTTTTCGTGGAAGATGTAGGACAGGATGAGATAGTCGAAATGGCTGCGGTGGCACGGCACCAGCACGATCGGGTGCTGCTTCACGGTCTCCACGACCCGCTCGAGCCCGCGCACCTCGAGTCCGCTGAACATCCGGTACCACACGCGATGGAAGAAGAACGCCAACACCGCGAAGTAATAGCCGTGGAAGTTGGCCGCGATCTCGTCGAAGTAGCCCCGCGCCTCCTTGGCCACCTTCTCGACCGCGATCTTCCGCTCGGCAGCGATGGCGTGCACGACTCCCTGGACATCGTCGGAGTCGAGGACCATCTCGCGCACCTGGCGTTTCGATCGCAGCGTCGGCCCCCAAACGAGCCGCTCTTCGCGGTAGAGGAAGATCTGCAGCGCTCGCGTCAGACGCCGCACTATGCGCTCGTCCCCCTCCTTGCGATACTCGGCCATGAAAGCGTTCAACGGGATCTCCGCACCGACCGAGACGCTGAGATCGCGCGCGTTCACGAAATAGGTCACGAGCTTCTTCACGTCGCTCGGCGCCTCGTGCACGCTGTAAACGAAGTTAGCGAGACGGGACTCTTTCCGCCGCAATCCGGAGCCGCGGAAGATGGCGAGCGGCACGAGCGACACCGGCTGCTCCTTCTCCCAGAGGCCGTGAACGATTTCCCGCAGATAGTCGGCGCCGCGCCGGGCTTCGAGCGCCGCGCGCACACCGCGCCCGCGCGCCCCCGCGGCGCCGCGACTGCTGCGGATGAACAGCAACACGGACTGGCCGCTGGTCGCGAGGCGCGCCGCCAAGTCGCGCTCGCGCGCCTCGCGGTCCGGCGCTACCCGGCCGACCGTCCTCAGCCGCCGCCACAGTCCGCGCACGATGTCGCCGAAGCGGCGCAACCACAGCGACGAGATGTCGTTGGCGAAGCGCGGCAGCGGCAATCCCTCGCGCAGCAGTAGATAGTTCACCAGGAAGTAGTCGACGAGCGACCGGTACCGCATCACGTAGACGAGCGTCCCCTGCTCGGCGAGGCGCCGCATGCGGGCGATGTGCTCGGGGTCGATCTGCACGTGACGAAACGCGTGCCGCGCAAACAGGCTCGCGAAAAACCCGAACTGCCGGCACATCGCCGACGGGTGCGAGCTCTCCTGGTCGCAGGGCCGACTGGCCGGAGCACCGTCGACCCTCGTCCGTGCCTGGCTCATGATCCGGACTCGATGCTCATACGTAGCGCTCGAGCTTGCGGCGCTTCAACTCCTCGACGACGCGCCGCACGTCCTGAGCCCGCTCGCGATGGCAGACAAGGATCGCATCCGGCGTATCGACGACGATGACGTCGTCGATCCCGACGATCGCCACGAGCCGGCCGTCGCCGAAAACGACCGCACGTTCGGCATCCACGGAAACGACCTCTCGCTCCGGTGCGGCGCCGTCGAGGGCCGCGAGAGCCGTCCAGCTGCCGACATCGCTCCAACCGAAATCGCCCGCCACCACGAGGACGTCGCGGGCATGCTCCATAACGCCGTAGTCGATCGAGATGGCGGGCAATCCGACATAGGCACGCGCGAGCGCGCGTGCACGCTTGGCCGGCGGCTGCGCCATTGCCCGCCGCAGAGGACCGGTGATCTCGGGCACGAACTCGTCCATGAGCGTGAGCAGCGTGGAAGCACGCCACGCGAACATGCCGCTGTTCCAGAGATAGCGCCCCGAAGCGACGAAGCGCCGCGCCCGCGCCGCATCCGGCTTCTCCACGAACGCCCGGACACGAGCCGTCTTGCCGCCGACGCGCGCGCCGAGAGCGATATATCCGTACCCGGTCTCGGGTCCCGTCGGCCGAATTCCGATAGTGACCGCCGCCGGCTCCGCCCGCGCCCAGGCCAGGGCCTCGAGGATGGTGGCCCGAAAGGCGCGCGCATCGCCGATCGCGTGATCGGCGGGCAGCGCCACGAACGTCGCCCCCGCAGCTCGCCGCTCGATCTCGAGCGCCGCCAGCGCCAGGCACGGAGCCGTGTTGCGCGCGATCGGCTCGCGGAGCACGTTGCGCCGCGGCAGCTCCGGTAACTGCGCGCTCACCGCCGCCGCATGATCTCGGTGCGTCACGATCAAGATCTGCGACCGGGGCACGATGCGGCACAGCCGGGCTACCGTTTCCTGGAGCAGGCTGCGAGAGCCGAGAACCGGCAGCAACTGCTTCGGCACGAGTCTACGACTGCGCGGCCAGAAGCGCGTGCCGCTCCCTCCGGCCATGACCACCGCCCACCGGTCGACGCGACGAGGAATTCGCGGCACCGCCGCTCGAAACATCGTGTCGATTTAGGCACCGGGGCCAGGAAAAGCAAGGCAACCGGTCGTGCAGGAAGCAGGCGTCGCTGCGTCCGGTCAGCGGCTCGCGATCAGCGCCGCGAGGCAACGTGCGATGTCGGCGTCGTCGCAATAGAAGTGCGGCGACAAGCGCACGCCGCCGCCGCGCGGACTGGCGAGCACACCAGCGGCGCGCAACGCCCGCACCACCGTCTCCGGCGCCTTGGCAGTGGCAACCGTCGTGATGCCGGCGCGCTCGCCGGCACCATCCGGGCTCACGACACGAAAGCCCTCCGCCGCGAGCGCCGCACGCAGCCCCGCCGTCACCGCGAGCACGCGCTGCTCGATCGCGTCGACGCCGAGCTCGAGAACTAGATCGAGTGCCGCGCCGAGAGCGTGGACGGCGAGGAAATTCGTGCTCCCGCACTCGAACTTCTGCGCGTCCGCCTTGAGCTCGAAGTGATAGGGCAGGTACCGGCTCGGATCGATAACGCTCTTCCAGCCGATCCGCTGCGGCACGAGGCGGTCGAGCCAGCGACGCGACACGTACAGCAACCCGCACCCTTCGGGCGCGCACAGCCACTTGTGCCCGTCCGCCGCTAGCGCGTCGATACCCTCGCGTTCGACGTCGATCCGCACGGCCCCGAGAGCCTGGATCGCGTCGACGCAAAAAAGGATGCCGCGGCGGCGACAGAATTCGCCGATCGCCGCCAGCGGCCGGCGATGCCCGGTCGCGAAATCGACGGCGCTGACGCTGACGACCCGCGTCCTCCCGTCGACGAGCGCCGCGATGGCATCGACGGTCAAACGACCGTCGGCCGTCGGCGCCAGGCGGGTCTCGACTCCCATCCGACGCAGCGCCCACCACGGGTAGACGTTCGCGGGAAATTCGCCGTCGACGGCCACGACCGCATCACCGGCTCGCCACTCGAGGCCGGTGGCGATACACGAGAGACCGTCCGACGTGCTGGCGACGAACGCGATCTCGTTTGCCGCCGCGCCGATCAGCCGCGCTGCGGCGGCGCGCACCGCTTCGGTGCGCGCCTCCCACGACGCATAGTGCAGCCGCGCGAAATCGCGAGCGTCAGCCGCGAACGCCGTGACGGCGTCCGCGACCCGACGTGATACCGGCGCCACGCCCGCGTGGTCGAAATACACGCACGCTTCGGTCACGGGAAACTGGTCGCGAGCGAGCGCACCCCCTATGGTCGAGAAAATTGCCATCGCTCGCGCGTACTATGCTACACTCCCGCGTCATGGAGAAGCCGAAGGCGCTACCGGGCTCCGCCCTCCATCAGTTCTTTCTCGGCACTACCCAGCGCTGCTTCCGCGAGCTCGCCGTCGGCGACGAAACCGTCATCGCCTACGTCGCGACCGTGCTGACCGAGTTCGCGCGCAGCGACCGTCTGTACGAACTCCGCACCGCTCGCGGGAGGGCCGTCGACGACGTCGGCGACATGCAGCGCGCGGCCGACAGCGCCGAAGGCCTGCGCACCCGCGCCGCGCGCAAGTACATCGGCGACTACACTCTGTTCATGACCGGCCTCTTCCGGGCTCACGTCGAAAGTCGCGGCATCCTCGACTACTACGTAGAAGCAGGGCAGCGGTCATACCGCGCGGTTTCGGAGCTTGATCTGTCGCTCTTTCGTACTGGGTTCCTCCTCTTCGAACAGCTCGCCCAGAACTTCGAGGACTACTCCGGCGCGCTCGACTACATGCGTAAGACGTGCTTCGCGCGCCAATCCGGCCAGAGTTCGTTCGCTCGGTTCCTCGAAGACGTCGAGGGTTGGCTGCGTACGGGTCTCTCCAATAACTGAGTCGAGACCTTTGACCGTAGCCGGCGGGGAGATGCGGCTCGACCGCTTCCTCGCCGTCCACGGACCGCTGGCGGGACGCGGGCGTCGCGCGCTTGCCGCCGTTCTCGCGCGCGGTGGCGTACGCGTGAACGGCGCGCGCGCCCGTAAGGGCACGGTGGTCCGAAACGGCGACGTCGTCAGCATCGATCCCGGCTCCGTCGACGCCTGCACCGCAGGCGACCTCGACGTACCGCTCCAGGTCGTGCACACCGACGACGCCCTCGTCGCCGTCGACAAGCCCCCGGGCCTGCCGACGACGCGCGGATCGACGCCGGGTGCGAACCTCGCAGCCGCGCTCTGCGCCCGCTTTCCGGAGATGGCCGCCATCGACCCAAGCCACGGCGGGCTCGTGCACCGACTCGACACCGAAACCTCGGGAATCCTCCTCGCGGCTCGGTCCCCCGATCACCACGCGCGGCTCCGCGGCGCGTTTGCCGCCAAGCGAGTTCGCAAAGAGTACCTGGCGGTCGTGAGCGGGCACCTCGCCGTCCCGACGACGATCGACCGTCCGCTTGCACGCCACCCGCGGAGTCGCCGCCGCATGGTGATCGCGCGCGGTGCCGCGCGGGCGTGGCCGGCACAGACTGCGGTTGCACCGATCGTCGGCGACGAACACTGCACCCTCGTCCGGCTCGTCATGCGCACCGGCGTCACGCACCAGCTTCGCGTCCATCTCGCCGCCCTCGGTCATCCCATCATCGGCGACACCCGCTACGGGTCCGCGGCCGCCGCAGCGGAGCAGAGCGCGCTCGGCATCGCCGTCCCGCCGTGGCACTTCCTGCATGCCTGCGCCCTGGCGTTCGACGGCGACCTCGCGCCGGCGCTAGAGGCGCCCTTCCCGGCGCATTGGCGACCGCTCTTCGCGATGCGCGGCTGGTCCGTTCCCGGCGTGGGAACGCCTTGACTCAGGCCGCGGCCTGACGGCTCCGCGAGCCTTTGTCCTTGCCGTCCTTGTCGGTCGGCGGCCTGGAGCTGCAGGGGCCGCACAGGTTGCGGACGTTCTCGGGGTCTTCGAGCAACCCGTCGTCCATGTTGTGGCAGACCTTCGCGCACTCGGCGCAGATGAAATAGATGCCTTCGATCGTCTTGTTGATGCGCTCCCGATTCAAAATGCGACCGCGCAGCTTCTGGATTCGGATGCCGAGCAGGTCCTCGTACTGTCGCTTGATCTTCCGCCGGCCCGCTTCGTCCTTGGGGAGATCTTCCTCGCTCGCAGCGACTGCGCTCTCGTCCTCATCGAAGATATTGAAGCCCTTCTTCGGCTTCTCCTTCTTGACCTTCTTGGCCATGGCCCGATTACCCTCCGGAGCGCCAACAAAAAATCCGGCGACAGCGACGCTATCAGCCGGATCGACGGCACGTCCTCCCCGATCGAAGTATACCAGCGCCTTTCGAGGGTCAATGCAGCGCACCCTCGGACCCGACCGCATCGCACGCGGCTTGTCGCGTCGCAAGCCCGATGGTAGCGTCCCGCGGTTCCGCGTACCGGCACCAATGCAAGTCCGCCTCGAGCCTCAAGGCAAGCAGCTCACCATCTCCGGCCGCCGGCGTGTCGGCGACCTCGTGCGCTCACTCGGCATCCTGGCAGGAACGGTCCTGGTCATTCGGGGCGACGAGCTACTGACCGACGACGCCTTCGTGGACGACGACGACACCATCGAGCTCCGCGCCGTCATCTCGGGAGGTGCCGGGTGAAGTGCAAACGCTGCTCCGCGACCGCGACCGTTCAGCTCCGGAGCCACAACACGGCCTTCTGCAAGCCATGCTTCGTCTTCTTCTTCCAACGCGGCGTCGAGCGCGCGATCGCGCGCGAACGGATGTTCTCCCGCGACGAGCGCATCCTCGTCGCCGTCTCCGGCGGCAAGGACAGTCTGGCGCTCTGGGATACGCTCGTGGCGCTCGGCTACGAGACCGAGGGGCTGTACCTCGGCCTCGGCATCGGTGCCTACTCCAGCGCCTCCGAGCAGAAGACGCGCACCTTCGCCGAACGGCGCGGACTCCGACTGCAAGTCGTGGCGCTCGATGAAGCAGAGGCCGGCCTCGGGATCCCCTCGGTCGCAGCGGCAACGCGCCGGCCCGCCTGCTCCGCCTGCGGAACGTTCAAGCGACACCACTTCGACCGCGCGGCGCTAGCGGGCGGCTTCGCGGTGCTCGCGACCGGTCACAACCTCGACGACGAAGCGGCGCGCCTCCTCGGCAACGTTTTGCACTGGCAGCTGCCCTACCTGGCGAAGCAGCGGCCCGTGCTCGAACCGACCCATCCCCGCTTCGTGCGCAAGGTCCGACCGCTCTATCGGACGAGCGAGCTCGAGAGCGCTACCTACGCCTTCCTGCGCGGCATCGACTACGTCGTCGAGGAGTGCCCGAACAGCGCCGGCGCGACGCAGCTCATCTACAAGGACGTGATGAATCGCCTCGAAAACGAGATGCCGGGGAGCAAGCTCGCCTTCGTCACCGACTTCTTGAGCCACGGACTCCCGCTTTTCGCGAAGGCGCCCGAGATCGCCGACCTCGGCGAATGCGCGCGCTGCGGAATGCCGGCGGCCGGCGACGTCTGCGGCTACTGCCGCCTCGTCGCCGAGGTCGGACGCCGGCGGGCGCAGGCGGTGGCGCATTCCTGAGCCGATCGCGCCGCCGCAGGTGGCCGGCGAGGCGGCGACGCGCGCCCGCCTGCGCGACGGCGACTCCGTCATCTTCATCGACCGCAAAGCGCGCCAGTACCTCCGCACGCTGCGCACCGGCAAGCGCGTCACCGTTCGCGGCGCGGCGTTCGCCGCCGAGGAGCTGATCGGGCTGCCCGAGGGTACGGTCGTCCGCAGCTCCACGGGCGACTATCTCCAGATCTTCCGTCCCACCTACGCCCAGCTGATTCCGAACCTCCCGCGCCGGGCGCAGCTCATCTACCCGAAGGACGTCGGCACGATCCTGATGTGGGGCGACATCCATCCCGGCGCACGCGTCATCGAGGTCGGGGTCGGACCGGGCGCGACGGCGATGGCTCTGCTCCGCGCCATCGGACCGACCGGCGCGCTGACGACCTACGAGCTGCGCGAAGAGTTCGCCGCCATGGCCCGCGATAACGTCGCGCGCTTCTACGGCCCCGCTCCGCAATGGACGCTCAAGATCCGCGATGCTTACGAGGGCTTCGACGAGACCGGGATCGATCGCATGGTAGTCGACCTCTCCGAGCCGTGGCGCGTGGTGCCGCACGCCGCGCGCGCTCTCCGCCCCGGGGGCGTGTTCGTGGGCTTCGTCCCCACCGTGCTGCAGCTCAAGCAGCTCGTCGACGAGCTCCGCGCCGGACCTTTCGCGGCTATCGAGATCCTCGAATCGCTCCAGCGCGAGTGGCACGTGAAGGATCGCAGCGTCCGGCCCGAGCATCGCATGGTCGCGCACAGCGGCTTCCTCGTCTTCGCCCGCCGCCTTGCCGTCTCGACGGCGCCGAACCCGGCGCCACACGGCGTGTGACGCTCGGATTTCGTTGACATCGTTTCCGCCGCTGGTGTAGCGTCCGCCGTTAGTCGCGATGCGCGCGTGAGGTCCAGGAGATGACCAAGGAAGATCTTCGCCGGAAGGTCTGGCAGCTGCTGGAAGAACACGCGGTACAGCGATTCCCCGGCGCCCGCGGACGCATCCCCAACTTCGTGGGCTCGGAGCGCGCCGCCGCACGCCTCGCCGAGCTCGCCGTCTGGAGGAAGGCGCGCACCCTGAAAATGAGCCCCGACGCGCCGCAGCTCGCGGTGCGGCGTCAAGCTCTCCTCGACGGCAAGGTCGTCTACCTCGCAGTCCCCGCACTCCGCACCGAGAAGTGCTTCATCGAGCTCGACCCGAAGCGGCTCGGCCGGCGGATACCGATCGCCGCCGGTCTGCGCAACGCCGCCAAGCACGGCCGCTTCGTCAGCGCGCGCGAGGTGCGAACGCTCGACCTCGTCGTGTGCGGGTCGGTCGCGGTCCGGCGCGACGGCACGCGCGTCGGCAAGGGCGGCGGCTTCGTCGACCTGGAATATGCGCTCCTTCGCGAAGAGGGCAAACTCAAGGAGACGACGCCGATCGTCACCACGATTCACCCGTTGCAGATCGTCACCGAGAAAGTCGCGATGCTGGCGCACGATATCCCCCTCGACTTCCTGGTGACGCCGTTCGAAGTCGTAGCGACGCGTCCGGCCTTCCCGCGGCCGCGCGGTGTGTACTGGGACCTGCTCAAGGCCGCACGCATCGAGGCGATTCCCTCGCTGCGCAAGCGCCTGAAGCACCCCTCGCCGGACGTCCCGTCCAGCCGGCTCTAGCCTCCGGGAATCGATACGGTCGGGGCTCATCGGAGCAGATGCGGCGTCATTGCTGCAGCAGCGGCGGGTTCGCCGCGTCCACGCCGCGAGCCCCGAGCACGCCGAGATTACGTCGATGTTCCGCACGGTTCGGGGTTGTTCGGGTGTAGGGCGTGTACTACGCTGCACGCTCGACGGCAGCAGTGGCGTTCGGAATCGAGGTGGCGGCAAATGATGAGCGGTGAAGCATTCGATCCCGAAAAGTCGACATCGGAGCCGGGGGAGCAAAAATTCTTCGGGTTCGAAGAGGACGTGAGCGGCATCCACGTTCCGAGCGAGCTCCCCGTTCTCCCCCTGCGCGGCGTCGTGGTGTTCCCGTCGGCGATCGCGCCGCTCCTGATCTCTCGCGACACCTCCTTGAAGCTCGTCGAGGACGCCCTGAACGGCGAGCGCATGCTCGCCCTCGTGGCGCAGAAGAACGCCGAGAGCGAGAGCCCCGGCACCGACGGGCTGTACTCGCGCGGCACCGCCGGGCGCATCCTCAAGATGCTGAAGTACCCCGACGGCAGCGTACGCATCCTCGTCCAGGGGCTCCGCCGCATCGAAATCCAGCGTTACACGCGCCGGGAACCGTACTTCGTGGCGCAAATCCGCGTGCTGACCGAGGTCGGCGAGACATCGGCCGAGATCGAGAGCGCGCAGACCCACATGGTCCAGCAGTTCTCGAAGTTCGTCTCGATGATCCCCTACCTCCCCGACGAACTGCAGGTCGTCGTCAACAACATCAAGGATCCGAGCAAGGTCACCGATCTCATCGCCTCGAACCTCAACGTCTCGCTCGAGGAGAAGCAGGACCTCCTCAACACGCTCGAGCTGCGCGCCCGGGTCGAGAAGCTCGGAACGATCCTCGATCGCGAGATCGAGCTCCTCGAGCTCGGCCACAAGATCCAGTCCCAGGTCCAGACCGAGCTCAACAAGAACCAGAAAGAGTTCTACCTGCGCCAGCAGATGAAGGCGATCCAGCGCGAGCTCGGAGAAGGCGACTCGCGGAGCGCCGAGCTCGACGAGCTGCGCCAGAAGATCGCTGACGCCAGGATGCCGGAAGAGGCGCGCAAGGCCGCCGACAACGAGCTCGAGCGCCTGCGCATCATCCCGCCCGAGTCGGCCGAGCATACCGTCGTCCGGACCTACCTCGAATGGCTCGTCGCCATGCCGTGGGCGACCTCCACCGAGGACAACCTCGACATTCCGCACGCGCGCAAGGTCCTCGACGCCGACCACTTCGATCTGGACAAGGTGAAGGACCGGATCCTCGAATATCTCGCCGTGCGCAAACTCAGGAAGGATCCGAAGGGCCCCATCCTCTGCTTCGTCGGCCCGCCGGGCGTCGGCAAGACCTCGCTCGGGCGCTCGATCGCGAAGGCCATGGAACGGAAGTTCGTGCGCATCTCTCTAGGCGGCGTCCGCGACGAAGCCGAGATCCGCGGCCACCGCCGCACCTACATCGGCTCGCTCCCCGGGCGCATCATCCAGAGCCTGCGCACCGCCGGCTCGAACAATCCCATGATCATGCTCGACGAGATCGACAAGCTCGGCGGCGATTTCCGCGGCGATCCCGCATCGGCGCTCCTCGAAGTGCTCGATCCCGAGCAGAATCACGCATTCGTCGACCACTATCTCGACGTACCCGTCGATCTCTCCAAGGTGATGTGGGTGACCACCGCCAACTACCTCGATCCGATCCCGCCCGCCCTGCTCGACCGCATGGAAGTGCTGGAGCTCTCGGGGTACATCGAGGAGGAGAAGCTCGAAATCTCCTGGCGCCACCTGATCCCGAAACAGATCCGGGAAAACGGCCTCAGCGATGTCCACATCGCCTTCACCGACGACGGGCTCCTCAAGATCATCCGCGGCTACACCCGCGAGGCCGGGCTCCGGAACCTCGAGCGCGAGATCGGCCGCGTCTGTCGCAAGGTGGCGCGGCAAGTGACGGAAGGACGAACCGAGCTGATCACGGTCTCGCCCGAGAAGGTCCGGGAGTTCCTCGGACCCGAGCGCTTCTTCGCCGAGATCGCCGAACGCAGCGGCGAACCCGGCGTCGCCACCGGCCTCGCCTACACGCCGAACGGCGGCGACATACTCTTCATCGAATCGACCAAGATGGGGGGCAAGAAGGGCCTCACCCTGACCGGTCATCTCGGCGAGGTCATGAAGGAGTCGGCGCAGGCCGCGCTCAGCTACATCCGCGCCCGCGCCGACCGCCTCGGGATAGCTCCCGACTTCTTCGAGAACTGCGACCTCCACATCCACGTGCCGGCGGGGGCGGTGCCGAAAGACGGTCCGTCGGCGGGGGTCACGATCGCCACCTCGCTGGCGTCGCTCCTCACCGGACGGCCGGTGAAGCACGCGCTGGCGATGACCGGCGAGATCACGTTGCGCGGCAAGGTCATGCCGGTCGGCGGCATCAAAGAGAAGGTGCTCGCCGCCAAGCGCGCCGGAATCTCCACGGTCGTGCTGCCGCGGCTGAACGAGAAGGACCTGGAGGACATCCCGGAAACCGTGCGGCGCGAAATGCAATTCCGTTTCGTCGACACGATTGCCGAGGCCCTCGATTTCGCGCTCGAGCCCGCCGGCGTGGCGGCACACAACGTCGAGCCGGCGCGCGCGGCCAATCTCTGACCGCGACGCCGCGCATCCTCATGGCGGCGTCCGAGATGGCGCCGTTCGCCGCGACCGGCGGGCTCGGCGACGTGCTCGGCGCGCTGCCGCCCGCTCTCGCTGCGCTCGGAGCGCGCGTCCACGTCGTCCTGCCGGCGTATCGGACCGCAGCGATCACCGGCGCCGGGACGACGACCTACACAAGCCTCCAGATCGCCGCCGCCGACGCCCTCCGCGAAGTCGACCTCCGCACGCTCCGCCACCGGGGTGTCGCCGTCTCGTTCGTAGTCGCCGACGACTACTTCGCGCGCGACGGCCTCTACGGAGACGAACGCGGCGATTTCGCCGACAACGCCGCGCGCTTCGCCTTCTACGCGCGCGCCGTGGCGGCGCTCGCGGCGCGGCTCGATCCGCCGCCGGACGTCGTGCACTGCCACGATTGGCAGGCCGGCCTCGTGC
Organism: Polyangiaceae bacterium UTPRO1; assembly: GCA_002050235.1. Taxonomy (GTDB): domain Bacteria; phylum Desulfobacterota; class Binatia; order UTPRO1; family UTPRO1; genus UTPRO1. Next base: position 33,651 of record MWST01000029.1, read on the forward strand.
CGGCGCTCCTGCGCACGTCAGCCGACCCGCGCCTCGTCCGTCTACCGACCGTCATCACGATCCACAACCTCGGCTATCAAGGGATCTTCGCCGCGGAGGTGTGGCCGCTCCTCGGGCTCGACCGGCGCTTCTTCGATCCCGCGCACCTCGAGTTCCACGGCCAGGTGAACTTCCTGAAGGCAGGCCTCGTCTTCGCCGACCGGCTCACGACCGTGAGCCGGCGCTACGCCGAAGAGATCCAGACTCCCGCGCTCGGGCACGGACTCGACGGCGTGCTGCGTGAACGTCGCGGCGCGCTCCGCGGCATCCTGAACGGCATCGACACGAAGCACTGGGATCCGGCCTGCGACCCCTTCCTCGTGGCCCCCTACGACGTCGACGATCTCAGCGGCAAGGCCGAGTGCAAGGCCCACCTGCAGCACGACTTCGGCCTACCGATCCGCGCCCGCACGCTACTGGTCGGCATGGTGACCCGGCTGGCCGAACAGAAGGGCCTCGACATCCTCGCTCCCGCGCTGCCGGCGCTCCTCGCCGAGGACATGCAGCTGATCGTGCTCGGGCGCGGCGACGAGCGCTACGAGCGCTGGCTCGCCGATGCCGCGCGCCGCCATCCGACCCGTCTCGCCGTACGCTTCACCTTCGACGAGGGGCTCGCGCACGCGATCGAGGCCGGCGCCGACGCCTTTCTCATGCCGTCGCGCTACGAGCCCTGCGGACTGAACCAGATGTACAGCCTCCGCTACGGCACCGTGCCGATCGTGCGCGCCACCGGAGGCCTCGATGACACGATCGCCGACGTCGACGTCGACCCGGCGCACGGCACCGGCTTCAAGTTCGTCGAATACGCGCCCGAGGCCCTGCTGAGCGCCGTCCGCCGCGCCCTCGGCCGCTACGCCGACCCCGCCGCCTGGCAGCACCTCATGCGCACCGGCATGCGGCGTGACAACTCGTGGCGGCGGGCAGCGCTCGCCTACCTCGACCTCTATCGCGAGCTCGCAGCCGACCGCTGACGCCGGCGGCGGTCGTACCGACCCGGCAGTTTCTTCCCGATCTTCCCGCATGCCACGGTAGTCCGATCGTTTAGCGAACGGCATCGGCCTTGCTTTCCACCGCCTCCGGGAGGAACCGACCGTGCGCATTGGACCCGATCATCCGTATCCGTCCGCTTCCGAGACCCGGCGTCGCCTCGCTGCGCCGTCGGCAACTACCGGCTTCGCCGACGCCCTAACCTCGGCGGCAGAGACGGGTGCAGCGGCGAGCGCCGGCAGCCACGGCCACGAGCCGGAGCTCTCGGCAGCTACCTACCGCCTCTTTGCAGCCGTAGCCCTAGAGCGCGGCGATACCGCTCACGCCGATCACTTCCGCGCCCGCGCTGCCGACGCCCGCGAGGCAGGCCTCCCGCTCCACCCTTCCGGAGTCCTCGCCGAGAACGGCCGCTGGGACTACACCTCGGCCGCCGCTGCGATCCCCGAGACGGGACGCTTCGACACCGCGAGCGGCCAGGGGACGGCAGCCTTCGTCCCCTACGACACGACCGCGCGGAGCTCCGCGCCCCAGCGGCACGCGCCGGCGACGCCGACCACGATCGCCAACCTCCGCGGCACCGGCAGTGCCCGCGCGGCCGCGCACCCGGAGCTCGACGCCCTGCTCGCGACCCTGGCGAGCTGAGGGCAGGTCTCCGGCGACGGCTCCGGCCGCTACGAGACGAACGCGCGCTCGATCACGTAGTGGCCGGCGTCGCCGCTGCTTCCCTCGCGGAAGCCGCGCTCCTCGAGGAGTGAGGCCATGTCGCGCAGCATCGCCGTGCTGCCGCAGATCATGACGCGGTCGTCGTCGGGAGCGAGCGCCGGCATGCCGAGATCGGCGGCCAAGCGGCCGTTCCCGATGAGGTGGGTGATCCGGCCCTGGTTCTCGAAGGGCTCGCGCGTGACGGTCGGGTAGTAGCGGAGCTTGGCGCGCACTTCCTCCCCGACCAGCTCGTTCGCCGGCAGGTCGTTGCGGATGTAGTCCGAGTAGCCGAGCTCGGACACCGTACGCACGCCGTGGACGACGACGACCTCGTCGAAGAGCTCGTATACCTCGGGATCGTGGATCAGGCTCATGAACGGCGCCAAGCCGGTACCGGTGCCGAGCAGGTAGAGACGCCGCCCCGGCAGGAGGTTCGCCAGTACGAGCGTGCCGGTCGGCTTGCGGCTCACGTAGACGGCGTCGCCGGGGCGGATGCGCGCCAGGCGCGACGTCAACGGACCGTTCGGCACCTTGATGCTGTAGAACTCGAGATGGTCTTCGTAGTGAGCGCTCGCCACGCTGTAGGCGCGCAGCAGCGGGCGGCCGTCGACTTCGATCCCCATCATGAGGAACTGGCCGCTGCGAAAACGCAGCCCCGAGTCGCGGGTAGTCGTGAAGCTGAACAACCGTTCGTTCCAATGGTGAACGCTCAAGACGCGTTCCTGGCTGAGGTGGCTCATGACGGTGATCCTACGCCGCTGTCCGCCATCGGTAAAACAAGATATTCCAATTATCCTCTGCGGATTTTCCGATATGCGCTATACTCTGCGGCAACTCGAGGTCTTTCTCGCCGTCGCCCGCACCGGCAGCGTCAGCCGCGCCGGCGACGAGCTGGCGATGTCGCAGTCGGCGGTCAGCGGCTCGCTCGCCGATCTCGAGCGTCAATTCGACGTCCGGCTCTTCGACCGCGTCGGCAGGCGCCTGCGGCTGAGCGACGTCGGACGCGCCCTGCGCGCTCGCGCCGAGGGCGTCTGGGACCGGGCGCGCGAGCTCGAGAACGCCCTCGTGAGCCAACCCGACGGGGCGTGCCTGCGTGTCGGCGCCACCCTGACCATCGGCAACTACGTGGCGGTGCCGCTGATGGCGCGCTTCATGCGCGAAAAGCCCGGCTCTCTCGTCCGCCTCGACATCGCCAACACCGAAGAGATCGTCCGCCGCGTGGCCAACTTCGAGATCGACGTCGGCTTGATCGAGGGCGAGCTCGCGCACTCGGAGCTGGCGGTCTCGCCGTTCCGCGACGACGAGCTCGTGGTCTTCGCCTCGCCGACCCACCCCCTGGCGAAGAAGCGGGCCCTCACCGATGCGGATCTGAAGAGCGCATCATGGATCGTCCGCGAGCACGGCTCGGGGACGCGCCAGGCCTTCGATCGCGCCATGACCGGGATCCTTCCCGAGCTCCATCTCACCCTCGAGCTGCAGCACACCGAGGTGATCAAGCGCGCCGTCGAGACCGGGCTCGGGCTCGGCTGCGTATCGCGGCTGGCCCTCGCGGACGCGTTTCGCGCCAAGACTCTGAAGCCCTGCCCGGTCCCGCATCGCGACTTCCGGCGCCTCTTCTCCACCGTCCTGCACCGCCAGAAACACATCGGCACCGAGCTGCGGCGCTGGCTGGCGCTGCTGCGGTGACGAGCCTCGCCGGCCGGGAATGCGCCGCGCCGCCCGCTGCGGCTAGGAAACCCGGCGGATGCCGGCGCGGCATACGGTGAGAAGCTCTTCCGGCGCCGCGATCTCGACGTCGGCGCCGGCGTCGCGGACCGCGGCGCCGTTGAAGCCCCAGAGCACGGCGCACGTCCCGATCGCAGCGTTCCTCCCGGTGGCGACGTCGATCGCGGAGTCGCCGACCATGAGCGTCGCCGCCGGCGGGACGCCGACCGCGTCCACGAGCTGCAACAGCCCGCTCGGATCGGGCTTGCGGACCGGCAGCGTGTCGCCGCCGATGAGGCGAGGACAGAGCGCCTCGAGCGCCAGGCCGGCCAGGATCTGCGCGCTCATGTCGGCGGGCTTGTTGGTGAGGACCGAGAACACGGCGCCTTCCGCCGCCAGCCGCTCCAGCGTCGCCCGCAGGCCCGGATAGACCTCGGCGTGATCGAGGAGGTGCTCGCGGTACCACGGCATGAAGACATCGAGGCCCTCTTCGACGCGATCGGCGTGCGCGGCGCCGAGAGCGCGCTCGAGCAGCACGCGGGCGCCGTTGCCGACATGGCCGAGGAGCGTCTGCGGCGCCTGCAGCGGCAGCCCGAGCGCCTGCAGCGTGGCGTTCACCGCTGCCGCCAGATCGTCCTTGGTGTCGACGAGGGTGCCGTCGAGATCGAGGACGATATGGCGAAATGCCAGCGCCGCGGCCACGCCGGCTCAGCGATCGTCGGGGGTCGTCCGCAACGCGCTCACGCCGAGAACGACGACCCGCAACCGCACGTACGCGACGCTTTCGGGTTCTCGAACTTGAATCCGGAGCCGTGCAGGCCGGTCACGTAGTCGATGATGGTGCCGTCCAGGTACTCGCGGGACGCCGGATCGATCACCACCCGCACGTCGTCGAAGGTGAAGACCGCGTCGTCGTCCTTCGGATCGTCGAAGCCCATCGTATAGGAGAAGCCCGAGCAGCCGCCTCCGACGACGCCGAGACGGAGCGCCTTCTCGGGGCCGGCGCCTTCCTTGCGCATGGCGACGCGCACCTTCTCGACAGCGTGCTCGGTGAGGACGATCGGATCGAACGTGGCCGTTTCACTCATGGCAGGCACCGTAAACGCGGCCTCGAAGAGAGTCAATTCGGCGGACGAGGACGCCCTCGCGCCTCGCCCGCCGACGCCACCGTTCAGGCGCGCAGCGCCTGCCCCCCCGCCAACCCCAGGAGCTCGCCGACCGGCACCGCCTGCGGCTCCGGCACCAGCGGAATCGGCCCGAGGCGCGAAGCGTCCGCAGCGAGCGCCGGGATCGCACGCGACTCCCGCTTGCGCTTCAGCTTCTCGAGGAGCGTCGTGCGATTGAGCTGCAGAAGGCGCGCCGCCTCCTTCTTGTTGCCGCGGCTGATGTCGAGTGCGCGGGCGATGATACGATCCTCGATCGACTCCATCTCGCGGTAGAAATCGATGCCGCGGCCGTCGAAGTCCCAGGGCGGCGTCGTCCAGCCGCTCGTCGCGCCGTCCCCGGCCATGCGGCCGTGGAGCTTCGGCGGCAGGGTCTCCGGGCGGATGACGCAATCCGCGGGGCCGAGGACCACCATCTGCTCGAGCAGATTCTTGAGCTCGCGCACGTTGCCCGGCCATCGGTAGGCCACGAGCACTTCCATCGCCTCGGGCGACACCGTGAAGCGCGGCAGGCCTTTCGCGGTATGCAGCTGGTTCAGAAACCACGCGACGAGGAGCGGGATATCCTCGCGGCGGGCGCGCAGCGGCGGCACCTCGATCGGCACCACGCGCAGGCGGTAGTAGAGATCCTCGCGGAACTGCCGCTCGGCGACCGCCTCCTCGAGGTTGCGGTTGGTAGCCGCGACGACGCGCACGTCGGCCTGCTGGGTGCTCACCCCGCCGACCGACTCGAACTGTCCGTTCTCGAGCACGCGCAAGAGCTTCACCTGCAGCTTGGTGCTCATGTCGCCCACCTCGTCGAGGAAGATGGTGCCGCCGTCGGCGAGCTTGAAGCGGCCGATGCGCGAGGTCACGGCACCGGTGAAGGCGCCGCGCTCGTGGCCGAACATCTCGCTCTCCAGGAGTTCCTCCGGGATCGCTCCGCAGTGGACCGGCACCAGGCGCTGCGCGTGCCGGCGGCTCTGTGAATGGATCGCCTGCGCCACGAGCTCTTTGCCGGTCCCGCTCTCGCCGGTGACGAGCACCGTCACGCCGGTCGGCGCCACGCGTCGGATCACCTCGAAGATCGCCTGCATCCGTGGATGCCGGCCGATGATGCCGGCAAAGCCGGTCACCTCGTCGGCGTCGCCGCCCGCCTCGCCTTCGATCGCCGCCACAGCCGCCGCCTCGTCCCGTCCGTCCATGTGCCCTCCCTGGCTCCGCGAGTCGTTCGCGCCACCGCGTTGCGCGCCGCCAGGCGGGTGAGCAAGCCCGGTGCCAAAAACTTGAACAGCCGGCACTCGAGCTGCAGGCTTCGACGAGAGGGCTGAATTCACGACGGAAACGGGACGGAACCCTGACACTGGACTCACCGGCGCAGACACCGGGCGCAGCGCCCAAGGCGTACAGTTTTGTAGCGCTCCGTTCGTTTTTCGGCGGCGGCGGGCCGCGGCGGGTCAGCTTTCCGCCGCGACGGCTACGGAGCCAGCGCAGACGCGGTAGGAAGGGTCGCAGCGTTCGTCTTCCAGGACCAGCTGACGCGACCGCCGCGTGCGCATGTCGACGACTACCGGTGCCATCAGATTGACCGTCATGGCCAGCGGGTCCGGCGGAATGGTGACGATCACGAAGAGCGCGACGTCGGCGGCCTCGACGCCGAGCGCACGCGCCGCCGCGTCGAGAGGCGCGCGGTAGTCAGGCACCAGGCGCGCCGGCTCGGCGACGGCGAATGCGATGTCGGGATCGTCCAGGCAGACCATCCACTTGAACGGCGATCCGGAGCGATGATCGAGGATCACGAAGCGGCGCGCCGCGGCAAAGCCGATCAGTCCCTGCGGAAAGTGCAGCACGCGGTCGACCGGAACCCGGAGGTCGCCGAAGCGCGACGAGCGCACCTGCACCACGGCGGATGCCGACGCGGGCGACGTCGACACCGACTCCTCAGCCGCGCTTACCATTGGCATATGCCTCCCATGCACGTGCAGCGTCGGCGAGCCGCTCCGGATCCGACAATCGCGCCTCGCGGTTCCGATCTTCGATGGCAAGGAAGACCTCCTCGCGATAGATGCGGACGTCGTTCGGAGCCGTGAGTCCGAGCCGCACCTGGCCGCCGCGCACCTCCAGCACCTGCAACGTCACCTCGTCGCCGATCCGAATGCGCTCGCCGACCTTCCGTGTCAGCACCAGCATGGCGCCCTCCTTGGGCCATTTCCGTCCCTGCCGCTCCCGCCTACAGGCGCAAGAAATCGAGGATCGACGTCTGCAACAGCGACGAGCCGGCGGTGAGCGTGGCCTCGAGGGCGTTCTGCACCTGCGCCAGCTCGGTGATGGTCGCGGTGAGATCGGCATCCTCGACGCCGCCGAGCGACGTCTTGGTAGCGATGACGGCGGTGGCGATCTCGGTGTTGCGCGCCTGGAGGCGCGCCAGCCGTCCACCGACGCTGGCACGCTCCTGACGGATGTCCTCGGCGGCGCCCCCGAGCGCCGAGAGGCTCGCGCTCGGGTCGTTGCCCGCCGCGAGCGTCTGCCGCAGGTCGTCGAGCGCCGCCAGCGACGAGCCGAAGACGCCGTCGCCGCTGGTGGTGACGCGCATCGTTTCGTCGCGCGCCATGCGGACGGCGAAGGGAGCCACCGGACCGGTGTAGGCCGTGGCCGGCGAGAACCCCGGATCATCCAGGCTCGCGAACGGTGGTCCCGAGGTCGCGAGGCCGCCGAAAACGTAGCGTCCGGCGATCGTCGTATTGCCGAGCGCCAGAAGTCCGCGCTCCAGCTCCTCCACCTCCTCGGCTGCCGTCTGCCGAGCTTGTGGCGTCACGAGGCCGCTGCTCATCCCGGCGGCGATCTCGCGGGCGCGGATCAGGATGTCGTGCGCCTGGCCGAGGACGCCGTCGGCAGCGCCGAGCGTCGTCGTCGCCAGTGCGACGCTGTTCCGATAGGCATCGAGCTCCTTCGCTTCGCCGCGCAGGCTCGTCGAGCGGGCGGCGCCGACGGGGTCGTCGCTCGCCTCGCGCAGCCGCTTCTGCGAGCTCAAGGCGTTTTGCGCCGCGACCTGCTGCCGGCGCAGGCGGCCCACGGAATTCAAGAAATCTGCCAGCAGCGTTCGCTCGGTGACTCGGCTCACCATCACGACACCAACCCGAGCAGATCGTCGAGCATCTGGTTGCTCACGTTGATGAGCTGCGCCGCTGCCTGATAAGCGCGCTGGAAGCGGATCAGATCGGTGAACTCCTCGTCGAGGCTCACCCCCGACACGGCCTCGCGCTGCGCGGCGAGCGCCGCCGAAACGTTCTCCTCGATCGCAGTTTGCTGACCGGCACGCCGCGCGTCCTGTCCGACCCGTGCCTGCAGGGTGCCGAAGTAGTCGCCGAGGGTGGCGCCGCCGAGCCCCGGAAAGATCTGCTGCGCGACCGACGCGAGTGCGAGCGCGTTGGTGTTGTCCGCGAGGTTCGCGCCCTGGGCGGCGGCGATGCCGCGGGGATCCGAGAGCGCGACCCGGAGGTCCGCAGCGCCGGTCCCGGAGAAGAACGCCGCCCCGACGTTGCCGTCGAGATCGCGCCCGGCTGCATCCACCTGCACCGCGTTCACCGCATCGCGCAGCGTCGTCGCCATGAGGTCGAGCCGCCCCGCGTCGTCGGCGAGCGTCTGATCACGGAGCGTCAGCAGAGCTCCCATGGCGCCGCCGACCTCGCCGGCGAGGCCGATCACGCTGCCGTCGCGGGCCACGATGCCGACGCGTGAGAGCGGGTTGCCGTCGAGCCCGGTAGCTGTCGGATCGAGCTCGGTCGTGAGCGTGGCCGCGTCGGCGCCGATCACCAGGCCCTGGCCCGAGGCCGCAAAGACGCTGATACCGCCGTTCGGGACCTCGACGACCCGGATGGAGAGCTGCTTGGCCAGCCCGGCGAGCGCTGTCTGGCGCTGATCGCGGAGGTCGTTGCTCTCGCGGCCGGCGCGATCCGCGGCGACGATCTCCCGGTTCAACTGCGCAATCGTCTGCAGGAACCCGTTCGCATCCGCCGCCGCCTGGCCGAGCCGATCGTCGGCCTCGCGCTGCAGCATCTGTAGACCGGCGGCGGCGTTGCGGAGCTGAGCCGCCAGGGCGCCTCCGGCTTCTAGGAGGTCGTTGCGAGTCGCCAGATCCTGCGGGCTGTCCGCGACCCGGCTGGCAGCGACGAAAAACTCGGCGAGCGCATTCCCGATGCCTTCGTCGCCGACCGGGAAGAGCGCCTGGACGCGGTCCAGCATCTCCCGCCCCGTGGTCGTCCCGCCGAGCGCCGAGGCAGCGCCGAGCATCCGCGCGTCGAGGAAACCGTCGACGGCGCGCAGCACCGATGCGACCACCACCCCGGTGCCGAAGCCGCGGTCGTCCGGACGCGCAGCGCGCAGCAGCGGCGACTGTCGGCTGTAGCCGGGCGTATTGACGTTGGCGATGTTGTGGCCGGTGACGCCGATGGCGCGCTGGTTGGCGAGCAATGCCTGCTTGCCGATGCCGAGGGGCGCGAAGATCGCCATGTCAGGCGCTCCAGCGCGCGCCGGCCGACGACGGCGTCCGGCCGGTGAGTGCGGCCCGGCCGTCGTAGCGGCTGTCGCCGCGCTCGCGGCGCATCACGGCGAGCATATCGGTCACCTGCGCCAGCGCGGCGCGCACGATCCCTTCGTTGACGTGCTGCTCGCGCCGCACCGCCTCGGCGTCGCGCGCCGCGTCCTCGATGTCGCGCGCAAGCATCGGATCGGCGGCCGCGAGCTCCGCGAGCGAGCATCCGGCATCTTCGACGTGCCGGCGCCGCCGCGCCGCCGCACGCTCCCATTCCGCCTGCAGGATCTCACGCTCGCGCAGACACGCGAGCAGCGCCGCGTGGTCGTAGGTCGCAGCCGCCGCGCGCTCCGCCGCTAGGATCGGCGCCAGCCGGTTGCAGCAGGCACGCTCGGCGGCGAGCAAGGATGCGAGGGCAGGCGAAGAGGAAGCGGACGCCATGGCTCACCCGAGGAGGTCGCGCGCGAGCTCCCCGAGCAGACGCTCGGCAACGGCGCGGGGATCCGGAGCGTACGTCCCGGCCGCGAGCCGGTCGCGCAGCGCCGCCACTTTCTCGACGTCGATGGCCGCAGCGTCGCCGATCTCGGCCTTGAGGCGCTGCCGCAGGCGGGCCGCCTCCGACAACTGCACCCGGTCATTGACCGCGCAGCCCGAGGTCGGCGTCGCGGCCTCGGCCCCGGCGGCTGCTCCGGGCAGGTCGCCCACGCCAGGAATCGTCGTCGTCGGTCGTCGCGTGACTTTCATCGGATCTCCCGAGCCGCGTTCGAGCGGGCTCGGTCAGGATATCGTCCGGCACCCGGTGAGACTTGAATCCGGCGCTCCCCCCGGCAGAGGGCCCTCATGAAGCCCCCGCAGGCGGCGCCACGGCGCCGAGCACGGCCGTCCCGCGATCGAGAAACGCCATCGGATCCACGACTTGACCGTCACGGTGGGCCGAGAAATGGAGATGCGGGCCGCTCGCTCGGCCACTCGAGCCGACGGTCGCTACCACCTCGCCGGCGACAACATGTTGACCCGCGCGGACCAGGGTGCGCTCCGCGTGCGCATAGCTGGTGATCAGGCCGTCCGCATGTCGCACCTCGACGATCCGCCCGGCGCCGCCGCGCCGCCAGCCGCTCAAGATCACCTCGCCGTCGCGTACCGCGCGAATCGCGGTGCCGCGCGGCGCCGCGACGTCGACCCCCGCATGGAATCGCCGCTCGCCCGTGAATGGATCACTGCGCTCCCCGAAAGGCGAGCTGATGACGCCGGCCGCCGGCGCCACGGCCGGAGCCGCCGTTCGCTCGCGCCGCAGCGGCGGCTCCGTGCGCGCGAGCGCGCGGGCCGCCGCGGGAGTCGTGTCGGCTGCGCCCACCGCCGCCCGCGCGGCCTCGAGCCCGCCGCCGGGCGCACGCCGCGCCGCACCCGGATGCTGGCGCTCGATCTGGGCAACGATCTGCTCGGCGATTCCGAGTCCGCCCTTCGCCGCCAGGCTGCGCGCGATCTCTTGGTCGAAGGCCCCGTCGAGCATCTTGCGGCTCGCCGACGCCTCGAGCAGCCCCGACTCCGGCACGGTCTTCCGCATGGCGCTGATGACCTGCGCCAGCAACACCGCCTCGAACTCCTTCGCCACCTCGCGCGACGGCTTCCCTGCAAGCCGCCGCCGCGTCTCGTCGCCCGACGGCGCCGTCGGCACGAACAGGGACACCGCCGTGATCGCGTCACCCATGGCGCCGCCTCCGGCGCGGCGGCGCCGCGCATCCCGCGCTCACATGAGCTCCAGGTCGGCGTCGAGAGCGCCCGCCGACTTGATCGCCTGCAACACCGCGATCAGATCCTGCGGGGTGATGCCGAGCGCGTTCAATCCGCTCACGAGCTCGCGCAAGCTCACCCCGCCGCGGAACAGGTTCAGCCGCTCGACGTCGCCCTCCTTCACCTGAATGCTGCTGTCCGGGACGACGACCGTCTGTCCTTCCGAGAAGGGCGCCGGCTGCGACACGCCGAGATCCACTTTCACCGTCACCTGCAGGCTGCCGTGGGCGATGCCGACCGGCGCGATGCGGACGTCTTCGCCCATGATGACCGTGCCGGTGCGCTCGTTGACGATCACCCGCGCCCGCCGGTCCGGCTGCACCTTCAACGTCTCGATTCCCGCGACCAGCGCCATCACCTGCTCCTCGCTCGCATCGGGATCGAGCCGGACCTCCACCGTTCCGGGATCGCGCGTGCTCGCCGCGCCGTTTCCGAGGAAGTCGTTGACGACGCTCGCGACCCGGCTCGCGGTCGTGAAGTCGGCCTCGTGGAGGCTCAGGCGTACGAGCCCGCCGGCGCCGAGCCTGACCGGCACCTCGCGTTCGACCAGCGCACCTCCGGTGATGACGCCTACCGTCGGATGGCCGCTGGTTGCCTGCGCCCCGGGCGCCGAGGCGCTGTAGCCGCCGCCGAGCGACACCCCGCCCTGCGCCACCGCGTACACCTGCTGGTCGCCGCCGAAGAGAGGCGTCATGACGAGCGTGCCGCCGCGCAGCGACTTGGCGTCGCCGATCGACGAGATCTGCACGTCGACGCGGCTTCCGGAGCGCGCGAAGGGCGGCAAGGTCGCCGTCACCACCACTGCCGCGGCATTCTTCACCCGCACCTGGCGCGGATCGATGGTCACCTGGACGCCGCGGCGGCGCAGCATGCTCAGGATGCTCTGCACCGTGAAGATCGACTGCTGGCCGTCGCCGGTGCCGTCGAGGCCGACGACCACGCCGTAGCCGGTTAGCTGGTTGCCGCGCATCCCTTCGACGCTGGCGATGTCCTTTATGCGCGCCGCCGCAGCCGGACGCGCCGCGGCGCCCGCCCCGAGCAGGACCACGAGCGCCGCCGCCGTGAAGAGCCGGCGCGCCATCAGAACGGCCACACCAGGTCGAGGAGCCAGTAACCCCACCCCGGCCGCTGCTTCATGCCGATCGCGCCGACGCCGTAATAGTCGATGCGGGCGTCGGCGAGTCGGGTCGAGAGCACCTGGTTCTGCGAGTCTATGTCCTCGGGGCGCACCCAGCCCTGGACGACGATGTGCTGGTCCTCCTTGTTGACCGATACGATCTTGTCGCCCTGCACCCAGAGGTTGCCGGTCGGCGACACCGACTTGACGACCGCCGTCATGCGCGCCGTGAGCCGGCCTTTGCGATTCGTCGACCCCTCGCCGTCCCACTTGCGCGCGCTCGATGCCTTGATCAGCTGGGTCGGGTCGATGGTCGGGTTCTTCTGCGCCAGCTGCTGGGGCAGGCCGAAGAACTGCTCCAGGCTCGCGAAGACTTCGGTGTCGGTCGCCGTCGAGGTCTCGGCCGCTTTGGAGCCCGAGGCGTCTTCGGTGATGACGATCGTGAGGAGATCGCCGGCGAAGCGCGCCTTCACGTCGGCGAAGAGGTAGTTGCCGCTCACGTCGTCGCGCCAGAGCGAGCCCGTGGCCCTGGCTGGCGGCGCCGGCACCGTGACCGGCGGCGGCTCGACCGGGCGCGGCTCGTGCCGGCGATACACCTGCGCGCAGCCGCTCACGAGACCGACCACGGCCGCCAGCATCCCCACCGCGAGGCGCGCGACCGCCCCGCCGCTCCCAAACCTCGGGCAGCGCTCAGCGCTCGATCCGCACCACGCCATGCTCGCTCACCCTTCCCGCCACCGTCTGCTTCGAGGCACGATTCATGACCTTTATCCCGGCGCCGACCGCCCCCGGCTCGAGCGCCTCGCCGGTCGCCGTGATCTTCATGGCTCCGGTCTCGACGACCATCGTGACCAGGTCGCCCTTCTTCACCACCACCGCCGGCGCCAGCGCCGCGCGCGGCACCGGCGCTGCGGCCGCGAGTGCCACGCGAGTCTCCATCCCGATCGCCTCCGCGGGCGCCGCGAGCGCGTCGTCCGGCACGTCCTGCCGGTTGCGCTCGACCACCGCGAGATCGTCCGGACCGAGGATGGTCCCCCGCGGTAGCGACTGCCGCGCCACCACGACCGCACCGCGCGCGTCGGTCCGCGCCGTCACCGGCACGGTTGCGAGCACCGCGTCCTCCCGCACCAGCTGCACGTCGAAACGCCGCCGCCCCGCCCGTCCGTGCGACGACGTCGAGACGCGCGCCTCGTAGTCGCCCGCCGGGATGCGCACCGGCCCGGCGACCTCGAGGTCGCGGATCGTCTCGCCGGCCGGCAGCGCGTCGTGGGCGACGTTCAGCACCGCGGTCCGGATCTCGTCGGCGCTCACTTCGCGCGCCGCCCGCTCGAGCCGCACCGTCGCCGGGATGACATAGCGCGTGGCGCTGGCGTCCATTCCCGCGGCCTCGAGCCGGCGCAAGATCGTTTCGCCGTCGAGGCGGCGCGGGGCGTTCGCCGGCGGCGCCGGCCCGAGCTCGACGGCCGCGAGCGCCACCGCGCCGCCTTCGAGAGCGGCGATGTCGGCGAGCGTGACCGTCGCCCCGGAGACTACGGCGGCACGCTTCACCGTGATCCGCCCCGGCTCGGCGGCCCCGGCGATGCCCGCTGCGATGGCCACGATGCCCAGCGCCAGCAGGAACCCGCCGTAGGCGATCGCCGCTCCCCGCATCAGACGCAGCATCGCCATCACCTCCCGATCGACGCCGCCGTGCGCAGCATCTCGTCGGCGGCCGAAATGGCGCGCGAGTTGATCTCGTAAGCGCGCTGGCCCGAGATCATCGCCACCAGTTCCTCGACCACGCTCACGTTCGAGCCTTCGAGGAAGCCCTGCGTCAGCTGGCCGAGGCCGTCCTGTCCGGGCGTGCCGAGCTGCGGCGGGCCGGAGCTGTCGGTCTCCGTGAAGAGGTTGCCGCCCTCGGCGCGCAGACCCGACGGATTGGCGAAGCGCGCCGTCTGGATCTGGCCCACCTGGCTCGGCGCCGACTGGCCGGCGAGCGTCACGCTCACGGTGCCGTCGTCACCGATCTGGATCGACTCGGCCCCGGTCGGGATGTTGATCTGCGGCGACAGCGGGTCGCCCGACGAGGTCACGACCGATCCGGTCGAATCGAGCTTGAAGGCGCCGGCGCGGGTGAACGCGGTCGAGCCGTCGGGGAGGGTCACCTGGAAATAGCCGTCGCCGCCGATGGCGACGTCGAGGGGGTTGGTGGTCTGGTTGAAGTCGCCCTGGGCGTTGATTCGCTGCACGGCGGCCGGCCGGACGCCGAGGCCCACCTGGATGCCGGTCGACGTCTGGGTGGTGCTGGTCGCCGGACCGCCCGGCTCGCGCGACGTCTGGTACAGCAGGTCCTGGAAGTCGGCGCGGCTCTTCTTGAAGCCGCTGGTACCGACGTTCGCGAGGTTGTTGGCGATCACGTCGATGTTGAGCTGCTGGGCCTCGAGGCCGGTGGCTGCGGTGTAGAGCGCTCGGATCATGCTCGCTTCTCCCTCGGCCGCGTCCGCTAGACGCGGCCCACTTCGTTGATCGCCTTCGCCGTCATCTGGTCGAGCCGCTCTGCGGCACGCATGTAGGTCTCGAAGCCGCGCACCGTCTCGATCAGGGCAACTAGCCCTTCGACCGGTGAGAGGTTCGCGCCCTCGGTGGACCCCTGAACGACGCGCACGCTGCCCGGCGTCGCCTCGGCGAGCGTCTGGTTGCCGGCCGCGAAGCGGGTGCCGCTCTCGCGTACGAGCTGCGCCGGGTCGCCGACGGTGACTATGCGCAACTGTCCGACGCGCTGGCCGCCGGCGCGGACGCTGCCGTCTTCACCAAAGACGATCGGGCTCTTGGGAACGCTGATGTCGCCGCTCGTCCCCTGCACGCGGCTGCCGTCACCGGTCGCCAGGTAGCCGGCGCTGTCGATCATGAAGTCGCCGCTGCGCGTGAGTCTCTCGCCACGCGCGGTCTTGACGACCAGGAAGCCCTCGCCCGCGAGTGCCACGTCGAGCGGATTGCCGCTGCGGTTCAGAGCTCCCTGGCTGAAGTCGGTCTCGACCCATTCGCGCGTGATCGGCGTCGAGACCGTGCTCGGCCGCGGCGCCGGCTCCCCCGCCCTGGCGGCGCGCTGCAGCACGCGCTCGGCCTTGAAGCCCGTGGTGCCGGCGTTGGCGAGATTGTTGGCGAGCGCGTCGAGGCGCGTCTGCGCCGCCAAGCTGCCGGAGACCGCCGAGAAGATTCCCGCGTCCATTCAACTCCCTCGCGCCGGCGAGATCGAGCAACGCCCGTGCCACGAGCCCCGGGCGCACCCTGCGGCGGCAGCCCGTGCCGAGCGGCAGAATCTGCCGGGCCGCCGTTGCCGGCCGCGCTCACGCATGCGCGACCGCCTTGGCGTCCGCCGCGCGCCGGCGGCCGGCGCGCGCCGCCTTGAGCCCGATGACGAGCCGCACCTCCGCGGGCGCGACCCCGACCCGGCGCGCGATCTCGTCGACCGCCGTCCCCGCCTCCGCGAGGCGTTCGATCTGCGCCGCGGCCTCCTCGGCGTCGTCCGCGGCCTCGCGGCTGCCGGCGGCGGTCGCAGCTCCCTCCGCGGGTCCGCCGCGCCGCGCCGATCCCGGCTCGACGCCGCCCAGCGCCTTCTCGGCTTCGCCGAGGAGCGCCCGCAGCCGCGCCTCCCGCGTCGCGAGGCGCTCGTCGAGATCGCGCGCCAACCCCTCGCTCTGGGCGACGAGCGTGCGCAGGTCGCCGCAGACGGCCCGCAGGCGCATCTCGCGTTCGCGCCAGGCGCCGGAATCGCGGCCGAGACGCCACACCAAGGTCGCCAGGAGCACGAGCACGACGACATCGAGCCCCGAACCCGCCCACGCCATCACCGTCGCCATCATCACCGTTCCTCTCCTCCGGCGCCGTCGACCCCGCCGCCGAAGTGCTCGTGCAGGAGGCCGCGCAGCCGCAGCAACGCCTGCGCGTGGAGCTGCGAGACGCGCGACTCGGTGAGCCCGAGCACGGCGCCCGCTTCCTTCATCGTGATTCCCTCGTGGTAGTAGAGCGCGATCACCGTCCGCTCCTTCTCGGGCAGGCTGGCGATCGCTTCGGCCACGAGGTCGGCCCGCTCGCGCGACAAGATGGCCTGCACCGGGTCGCTGCCGTCGCCGTCGAGGAGCTTGTCGATCTGCCAGCGCTCCGGGCCGGCGTCGACGCCGAGATCCTCGAGGCTCAGGAGCGACATCTGGCCGACCTCGGAGAGCAGCGCGTGCAGCTGCGGCAGCGAGAGGCCGAGCGCCGCCGCGACCTCCTCTTCCGCGGCCGGCCGGCCGAGCTGGCCCTCGAGCTCGCGGTACGTCTTCTCGAGCGTGCTCGCTTTCTGGCGGATGCTGCGCGAGACCCAGTCCATGCCGCGGAGGCGGTCCAGGATCGCGCCGCGGATGCGGAACTGGGCGTAGGTCGCGAAAGCGGCCTGCTTCGTCGGATCGTACTTCTTCATCGCATCGAGGAGACCCTCGATGCCCCAGCTCACCATCTCGTCGAGCTCGACCTGCGGCGGCTTCCGTGCCGCCAGGCGCTGGACGAGCCAGCGCACGAGCGGCAAGTAGGCGCGCACCGCTTCCTCGGGCGGCGCCGCTCCCTCGCCGTAGCCGCTCGGCGGCACGCGCGGCCGCGGCGCCGACCGCGGTCTCCCCGCAACCGTCGCCATCGTCAGCTCGCCGCTCCCATGGATGCCCGAGCGCCGCCGTCCGCGAGCAAGCGGCGGAAGAAGAACTGCAGGCCGCCCTTGGCCTTCGCCTGGGTCGGTGCCGCGCACAGCCGCGCCGCGAGGCCGTCGATCGCGCGCGTCGCCGGCGTTGCCGGCGCCAGGTCGACGACGGGCTGCTGGCGGCGCACCGCCTCCGGCACCTCGCTGTCCCAGGGCACCCATCCCGCGAAGCGCAGGCTCACGTGCAGGAAGCGCTCGCTCACGCGCGCCAGCTGGGTGAAGGTCTTGCGGGCCTCGATCTCGCTTCGCGCCATGTTGACGAGGACGGCGAAGCTGTCCTCGGCGTGGCGCGTCGCCAACACCTTGACGAGCGCATAGGCGTCGGTGAGCGCGGTCGGCTCCGGCGTCACGACCACCAGCGTTTCCTGCGCCGCCGTCGCGAAGAACGTGACGTTGGCCGAGATGCCGGCGCCGGTGTCGATCAACAGCACGTCGAACTCGCCGTCGAGGCTGTCCACTTGCTCGAGGAGCGTCAGGCGCTGGCCGTCAGAGAGCCGGGTCAGATCCTCGTAGCCGCTCGCCGCCGGCACGATGCGGATCCCGGAAGGTCCATCGACGAGCACGTCGCCGATCGCGCACTCGCCGCGCAGCACCTGGCGGAGCGTCGCGTGCGGGTTCAGTCCGAGCAGCGTGTCGAGGTTCGCGAGCCCGAGGTCGGCGTCGATGACCACCACGCGCCTGCCGCGCCGCTGGAGTGCGATCGCAAGGTTGGCGACCAAGTTCGTCTTGCCGACGCCGCCCTTGCCGCTCGCGACCGCGATCACCTGCATGCCCGCGCCGTCCGCCGCCGCCGTCACCATCCCGTCTTCCTGCTCCACGTTTCGTCCTCCGTCCGTCAGGCCGCACCGAGCCAGGCAGCGACCGCCTGTCCGTCCGCAGCCACCAGGTCGTCGGGCACGCGCGTGCCCGTCCCGAGCCAATCGAGGGGCACGCCGACCTCGGCGAGCCATCCGCAGGCCGTGCCGAGCCCGCCCCCTTCGTCCACCTTGGTCACCACGCACGTCGCCGGCGCCAGAGCCGCCAGGCGCCGCCATGCCGCGCGGAGCGCGATCTCCGAAGCGCCCGCCGCGACCACGGCCGCCGTCGTCACCCCGGCGCGCACCGGCGCCAGCAGTCGGGTCAGCTCGGCGGCGCCCGCAGCGTCGCCGCCGAGCCCCGCCGTATCCACGTACACGACGTCGCAGTGCTCGAACCCCGCGAGCGCACGCACGAGCTCGTCGCCGTTCGCCGCCGCGGCGATCGGCACGCCGAGGAGACGGGCGTAGCGCCCGAGCTGCTCCGCGGCGCCGATCCGCTGCGTGTCCGCCATCACCAGGCCGACCGCCGCCCCGCGCGCGGCCGCGCGCGCCGCGAGCTTCGCGATCGTGGTCGTCTTGCCGGCTCCGGTCGGACCGACGAACACCGTCGCTACCGGCTCGGGCACCTCCGGCGCCGCCACCAGCAGGTGCCGCTCGATGCTGGCAGCGAGCGCCGCCGCCGCCGTCGAGCCGCGCGCTCGCAGACACATGAAGCTCCGCGCCGCCGCCTCCGCGAGCTCCGGCGCCGTACCGTTCAATGCCAGCCGTTCGGCGATCGCCTGCGCCTCCTCGTCGAGCCCGCCGAGGACGCCGCGGCCCGGCCGCAGCGCGCGATCGACGCGCGCCACCCGGCTGGCGATGGCGCCGAGCTCGCGGCGGAGAGCCGCCAGCTCGGCAGCGGCGCCCGGACGCGGCGCACCCGCCGTGCCCGGGTCCGCGACCGCGTCGGGATCGATGGCCGCCGTGATCTCGACGCCGCCGTCCGCGAGCGGCCGGGTGGCGAGGATCACCGCCTCCGATCCGAGCTCCGCCTTCACCTGCGCCAGCGCCGCGGTCGCCGAGCGGCCCGTGAACCGTCTCAGGCGCATCAGGCGGCTCCGGTCGGCGCTACCGCCACGGTCGCGGTCGGCCGCGGCACCTGGATCCGCGCCGGCGCCTCGTGCTCGTCGTCGAGACTGACGACGCCGAGCGAGTGGATTTTCACGTTGGCGGGGATCTCGCCGGGAGCGACCACCGCGAGGCTCGGCAGGAAGCGCTCGGCGAGCCGGCGCAGGTGCCCGCGCACGTTGGTCGAGCACAGCACGAGCGGTTGATGGCCCTGGAGTGCGAACTGCTCCGTCCAGGTCGCGAGCTTCCCGAGCAGCCGCTGCGCGGTCACGGGCTCCAGCGCCAGGTACGTGCCGTCCTCGTTGCGGTGCACCGACTCGGCGATCGTACGCTCGAGGTACGGCGCCAGCGTCACCAGCGGCAGCGTGCGATCCGGCGTCAGGAAGCGGTTCACGATCGAGCGCGACAGCGCCGCGCGGACGTGATCCGTGAGCTGGTGCGCCTCCTTGGTCTGCGGCGCGTAGTCCGCGAGCGTCTCGATGATGGTGAGGAAGTCGCGGATGCCGACGTGCTCGCGCAGGAGATTCTGCAGCACCTTCTGCACCTGCCCGAGCGACAGCTGCTGCGGCACCAGCTCCTCGACGACCTTGGGGTGCGTCTTGGCGAGGGCATCGAGCAGGGCCTGCACCTCCTGGCGGCCGAGCAGCTCGTGGGCGTGGCGGCGGATGATCTCGGTCAGGTGCGTGACCACGACGGTCGCGGCGTCGACCACCGTGTAGCCGGCGAGCTGCGCCTGCTCGCGATCGCCGGCGAGGATCCAGAGCGCGTCGAGCCCGAACGCCGGCTCCTTCGTCGGCACGCCGCGGAACCCGGGGTCGGCGCCGCCGGGGTTGATCGCCAGGTACTGGCCGATGCGGATCTCGGCGCGCTGGATCTCGACGCCCTTCAGGAGGATCGCGTACTCGCCGGGCTTGAGCTGCAGGTTGTCGCGGATGTGGACGGGCGGCACGACGAAGCCCATCTCCTCGGCGAGCTGCCGCCGCAGGGTCTTGATGCGCTCGATCAACTCACCGCGCTGCCCGGCGTCGACGAGCGGCACGAGCTCGTAGCCGACCTCGAGCTCGAGCAGGTCGAGCGGCGCCGGTACGTCCGACTTCTCCTCCTTCGGGGCCTCGGTCCGCGCCGCCAGCGCTGCCTGGGCGACCTCCGCCGCCTTGTGCTCGCGTCCTGCGTACGAGAGCCCGCCGAGCGCTCCCGCGAGCGCGACGAACGGCAGGAACGGCAGCCCGGGCAAGAGCGCCAGCGTCGCCAGGATAGCGCTCACCATGGCCAGTACCCGCGGGTTGAGCAGCATCTGCGACGTGACCTCGCTGCCGAGATCGCTGCCCGACGCCGCCCGCGTCACCACGATACCGGCGGCGGTCGAGATGAGGAGCGCCGGCAGCTGCGAGACGAGCCCGTCACCGATGGTCAGGACCGTGTAGATCTCGGCCGCGCTCTTGACGTCGAGGCCGCCCTGGACGACGCCGATGAAGAGGCCGCCGATGATGTTGATGAAGGCGATCAGGAGGCCGGCGACGGCGTCGCCGCGGACGAACTTGCTGGCGCCGTCCATGGCGCCGTAGAAGTCCGCCTCCGCCTCGATCGACCGCCGGCGCTCGCGCGCCTCGCGCTCGGTGATGCCGCCGGCGTTGAGGTCGGCGTCGATCGCCATCTGCTTGCCGGGCATCGCGTCGAGGGTGAAGCGCGCCGCGACCTCGGCGATGCGGCCGGCGCCCTTGGTGATGACGACGAAGTTGATGACGACGAGGATCAGGAAGATGACCAGGCCGACGACGTAGCTGCCGCCGACCACGAAGCTGCCGAAAGCCTGGATGACGTGGCCGGCGGCGTTCGACCCCTCCTGGCCGTGCAGCAGGATGACGCGCGTCGAGGCGACGTTCAGTGACAGGCGCAGCAGCGTCGTCACCAGCAGCACCGACGGGAACGTCGAGAACTCGAGCGGTTTCAGAGTGTACATCGCCACCAGCAGGATGATCAGCGACACCGCGATGTTCACCGTCAGCAGCAGGTCGAGCAGTACCGTCGGCAGCGGGATGACCATGACGATCACCACCACGACGAAGGTGAGCGGGATCACGAGCTCGCCGCCGGCGAGCACGCGGCCCATGAAGCCCGGCGCTGGCGGTTGCGGAGTCGCCGCCATCAGCCACCGCCTCCGCCGGCGACGCGCCGCTGCCGCAGCCCGTATACGTAGGCGAGGATCTCGGCGACGGCGCGATAGAGCGTAGCGGGGATCTCGCCGCCGATCGGCACGGTGCGGAAGAGAGCGCGCGCCAGCGAGCGGCGCTCCATGATCGGCACCCCGTGCGCACGGGCTGCGTCCTTGATCCGCTGCGCCATGCCCTCGGCGCCCTTGGCGACGACCTTGGGCGCGCCCATCCGGCCCGGCAGATACTTGAGGGCCACCGCCAGGTGGATCGGGTTCGTGATCACGACATCGGCGGTGGCGACCTCGGCGACGCTGCGCGCCTTGACGATCTCCTGGTAGGCCCGCTTCAGGCGGCCCTTGATCTTCGGGTCGCCTTCCGCCTGCCGCGCCTCGTCCTTCACCTCGCTCTTGCTCATGCGCAGGCTCTGCTCGTGCTGGCGGCGCTGCCAGGCGTAGTCGGCGGCGGCGAGGACGACGAGCACGGCGGTCGCCCAGGCGACGAGGCGCGCGATCTCGCGGCCCGCGAGAGCCAGGATCTCGCGCGGCGCGGCGCCGGAAAGCGCGATGATCCTGTCCTCGGCGGCGCCCACGAGCTTCCACGCGAGCCAGCCGATGAGGGCGATCTTCACGATCGCCTTCGCCAGGTCGAAGAGGCCCTTGGTGGAGAAGATCCGCTGCAGCCCGCGCGCGGGAGAGATCTTGCCGGCGTCGGGCAGCAGCCGCTTGCCGCTCACCTGGAAGCCGATCTGCGCCACGGTCGCGGCAAGCCCGGCGAGCGCGGTCGCGGCGAGGATGGGCACCACTACGGTCGCCACGTCCTGCAGCATGCGGTGCAGGATGTCGCCGAGCGCCGCCGGCGTGAGGTCGAGCCTGGCGACGGCGCCGAGGCTCCGGCGCATGGCCTCGCGCAAGCTGCCTACCGCGGCGTCGCCGCTCCGCCAGGTCGCGACGAGCGCCGCCAGCAGGACGGTCGCCGCCGTGATCTCCGCCGACTGGGGAACCCGGCCGTCGGCTCGCGCCTCCTCGCGGCGGCGTGGTGTCGGATCTTCGGTGCGGCTGGCGGCGTCCTCGGCCATGGCTCCGCCCTACCCGAGCGCCCGCACCAGGTGCGCGAGCGACGTCTGCAGCTCGCCGAAGCTCGTCTCCAGCAAGCGCACCGTAAAGGGTTGCGACGCCGCCAGTACGAAGAGCCCGGCGGCGACGTTCAACGGAAAGCCGACGATGAAGACGTTGAGCTGCGGTATGAGCTTCGCGAGCACGCCCATCGCCGCGTTCACCAACAGCAGGAGCACCAGGACCGGCGCCGCGATCTTGAGCGCGACCACGAACAGCGCGCCCGCGAGCTCCATCACCATGCCGAAGCCGCCCGCCGCCGGTATCCCGCCGCCGAGCGGCAGCACGGTGAAGCTGTCGGCGACGGCGCGGATCAGCACGTGGTGCCCGTCGATCGACAGGAAGACTAGGAGCGCCATCAGGTTCTGCCACTGGGCGAGCGAAGTGACGTGCTCCTGGGTCTGCGGATCGATGAGGTTGGCGAGGCCGATTCCCATCTGGATGCCGGCGAGCTGCCCCGCCATCTGCACCGCGCCGAACGTGAGCTGCGCGACCAGGCCGATGACGAAGCCGATCATCGCCTCGAACCCGAGCATGCCGAGGACGATCGCCACCCCGCCGCCGGCGCCGAGCGCCGGCGGCGTCGGACCGAGCACCGGCATGACCGCCAGCGTCATGAAGAAGGCGAGCGCGGCCCGCACCCGCAGCGGCGCCGCGCGCGACGCGAAGATGGGGCCCATGATGAAGAGCCCGGCCACGCGCGCCAGCGCCAGGACCAATACGGCCATGCGGTCCTGACCGAGCGCCAGGAGGTCGCCGACGACGCCCATACCCTCAGCGCACCAGTCCCGGGACCGCCTCGAAGAGCGCGATCGTGTAGTTCAGCATCTTCTGCAGCATCCACGGTCCGAAGAGGACCAGCGCCAGGATGGTCGCGCCGATCTTCGGAATGAACGTGAGAGTCATCTCGTGGATCTGGGTCAGCGCCTGGAAGACGGCAACCGCGAGGCCAGCGACGAGCCCGAACACCAGCACCGGTCCCGAGAGGATGAGGCACATCTCGAGAGCATTGCGCCCGAGCTGGAGGACCGTCTCCTGGGTCATTGGAAGCTCCGCACGAGCGAGCTGATGAGCAGGTTCCAGCCGTCGACCAGCACGAAGATCATCAGCTTGAACGGCAGCGAGATCAGAACCGGCGGCAGGGTGATCATGCCCATCGAGGTCAGGATCGACGCCACCACCATGTCGAGCACGAGGAACGGGATGTAGATCATGAAGCTGATCGTGAACGCGGTCTTGAGCTCGGAGATCATGAAAGCCGGCACCACGACCTCCGGCGGCACGTCGGCCGGCGTCTCGGGCCGCGGCCGGCCGCTGATGCCGAGGAAGAGCGCCAGATCCTTCTCGCGCGTCTGCCGCAGCATGAAGGAGCGCAGCGGCCGAAAGCCGCGCTCGAGAGTGTCGACCGCTGCGACGTCGTTCTTCAAATAGGGCTGTACGGCGCTCTCGTTGACCTCGCGGATGGTCGGCATCATCACGAAGAACGTGAGGAAGAGAGCCAGCGCCACGATCACCTGGTTGGGCGGCATCTGCTGCGTGCCGACTGCCTGGCGCATGAAGGCGAGCACGATGACGATGCGCACGAAGGCCGTCACGCCGATCAGGATCGCCGGGGCGAAGGAGAGCAGCGTGAAGAGCAGCATCAATTGGAGGCTCGTCGAGAGCCCGTCCTGGGCGCTGCCGCCGACCTCCAACGACAGCGCCGGCGCCGCGACGGCGACGGCGGGCGCGAGCAGCGCCCCGAGCAGGCCGGCGGCGACGGCGCCGCGGCGCCGCCCCTCACGGCACGCGCGCTCGTTCACCGCGCCGCCCCCAACGGCAGCGACGCGACGGCGCCGGAGGTCGCCGCCCTTGCCTCGCGCGGGAGCGTGCTCAGCAGCGACACGGCTTCGTCGCCGAGTCCGAGCAGGAAGCGCTGACTCTCCACCTCCACCACCGCGACCGACTTCTTGCCGCCGAGCGAGCGCACGGCGACGACCCGGATGGGATTGGCTGCAGCCGGCAGGAAGCCGCGGCCGCGGAGCCACCAGTGAACGGCGGCCGCCGCAACCGCCAGCGCGACGACGGCGGCGAGCGCCGGCCAGGCGATCTCGGGCGGACCCGGCGGCGTCACGGCGCTCATCGCAGGCGCTCGACGCGCTCGCTCTGGCTCACGATCTCGGTGAGGCGGACGCCGAATTTGTCGTTCACCATGACGGCCTCGCCGCGCGCGACCGGCCTGCCGTTGATCAAGACGTCGAGGGGCTCGCCGGCGAGCTTCGCGAGCTCGATCACCGATCCCGCCGCGAGCGACAGCAACTGCCGCACCGGCATCTTCACGCGGCCGAGCTCGACGCTCACGCCGAGCGGCACGTCGAGAATGAGGTCGAGGTTGCCGTTCTCGGCCTCGCTCGCAACCTGCGCCACCATCGCTGCCTCCTCCGCCATCGCCCTGCTCCTTCCCTCGGCTTCGCCGCCTCAGACCGCGCGCGCGACCACGCGGACGGCGTTGTTGCCTCGGCTCACCCCGGGCACGCCGGTCAGCACGCGCAACCCCTCGACCGCGACTGCGAGCGGATCGTCCGCGCGCGTCTCGACCGTGATCAGATCGCCGACCTTGAGGCGCAGGATCTCGCGCGCGCTGAGCTCGGCCGTGCCGAGCTCGACGGTCATGGTGACGTCGGCTGCCTCCACCGCCGTCCGCAACGCCGCCCGCCAAGTTGCGTCCGGCTCCCGCTCGGCGACCGCGGGAGCGCCGAGCCGGGCGCGCACCGGTTCCAGCATCGCGAACGGGATCGCGACGGTGAGCGGCGCCGGACTGTCGCCGAGGTCGCAGAGGAACGGCAGCAGCAGGAGCGGGTCCGCCGGCGCACAGATCGCGATCGACACCGGGTTCGTCTCCGAGCGCGCGAAAGCGCACGCGATCGGGTGCAGCGGCGCCAGCGCCTCGGCGAAGTCGGCGAGCATCTGCGCGACGAGCCGCTGGATCGTCTGCATCTCGATCGCCGAGCACTCGCGGGGCGCTCCGGCCGCCGGCGCCCGTCCGCAGCCGCCGAACACCTTGTCGACGAGGCCGTAGGCGAGGGTCGACGACACCGCGAGCAGCGCCTGGCCGCGCAGCGGCGCCATCGTGAACAGATGGACGTTGGCGGGCGTCTCCAGACGATTGCGGAAGGTCGCGAAGGCGATGATCTCGAGCGGCCCGGCTGCGACCTCGGGCGGCGCGCCGAGCAGGCTCGCCAGCGAGAGCTTCAAGCGCCGCGCGAAGCGTTCGCATGCGAGATCGAGCGCCTGGAAGCGGCGTCCGGCGATCTGCTCCTCGCCGAGGAGGTCGTAGTCGCGCGTCGTCCCGGGCTCGGGCGCCGCCTCCTCGGCGGGAACGTCGCCGTCGGCGAGGCCGCGGAGGAGCGCGCTCACTTCGTCTTGGGAGAGGGTGTCGTTCATGCCGGTCGCAGGAGCATGGTCGGCGCCGCCGAAGCCGCCGTCACTGGACGATGAACTCGGTGAAGTAGACGGCCTTCACGAGATCGCGGTCGAGGACCTGGTTGATCCGGGCGATGATCTCCTCACGCAGTTGCTGCTTGCCCTCGGGCGTACGGATCTCGTCGTAGGTCTTGCTGGTGAAGAGCGTCAGCAGGAGATCGCGCGTCTGCGGTAGCCGCGCCTGCATGGCCGCGGGGACGTCGGCGCTTCCGAAGTCGATCTGGAAAGTGGCCTTCAAATAGCGCCGCCCGCCGTCGTCGGCGAGGTTGGCGATGAACGGGTCGAGCGAGAGGAGACTCGTCTTCTCCCCGGAACGCGGCTCCTTCTCGGCCGCACCCCCGGCGCCAGTGCCGCCGTCCGCAGCCACGGCCGCGGTCGCCTCGGCTTGCCGCGGCGGGCCGCCGGCGAACGGCCCGATCCCGAGATACCAGAGGGCGAAGGCGGCGGCGGCCGACACCGCGATCCCGCCGCCGAGCATCGGGACCAGCTTCGATTTCTTCTGTGCCTCTTCTGCGGCCGGCTTCTCGGCTTCTTCCGCCATGGGCGCTCCTTGCGATCTGCGGGTCGGATGACCGGCTCGCCGCCGGCGAGCCCGTGACCGCGAACCGGAAGTGCAAGGCCCATGCCCCGTAGATCGCGCTGCCGGCGGCGCGGAACGGCGCGCCGAATCGAGGATTTTGCGGAGTGCCCGCCGGAGTGCGGCGCCGGCGACGGCGGTCGAGGTCAGATTTCTGGCGAGGACGGTGTCGGGGAAGCGACGGCGCCGAGGATATCCGGCGCCGCCGCCACTTCCCGAAATTCTAGCGGACGATGTTGATGAGGTCGTTCAGGAGCGTGTCGCTCGAGGTGATGATGCGGGCGTTCGCCTGGAAGCTCCGCTGGGTCGAGATGAGGTCGATGAACTCCTGGGCGATGGCGACGTTGGAGAGCTCGACCGCGCCGGCCACGATCGAGCCGAGGCCGCCCGACTCGGGCGTGCCGATCGCCGGCGAGCCGGAATCTACCGACTCGCGGTAGAGCCCGTTGCCGAGAGGCGTGAGCGCGTCGGGCGCCATGAAGTTCGCGAGCACCAGCTGGAAGAGCGGGCGGGTCTGACCGTTGTCGAAGACTCCGGTAACGACGCCCGTCTCGCTGAAATCGAGTGACAGCAGCTGGCCGGCGCCGTAGCCGTTCTGCGACTGGAAGCCGACGGCGGAGGGGCCGGCGAACTGGGTGATACCGTCGATGCCGAGCCCGGGGTTGGTGATCGGATCGGGATTCGGGGTGCCGAAGTTCAGCGCGATGTCCTGCGCCGCGGCGCCGGTGAACGTCACCGCCACCGTCGCCAGGGTCGGCGGATCGCGGAGCGAACCGTCCTCGTTGAACACCAGCTGCCCGGTGCCGAGCGCATTCAGGTCGCCGGGCGTGCCGCCGGTGTCGCCGGCGTCGACGCCGACCGTGTAGTCCCAGGTATTGGTGCCGGTGCGCGTGAAGAACAGGTTCAACGTGTGCCTGGCGCCGAGCGAGTCGAAGACGTTGATCGAGGTCGTGAAGTTGGACGTCGCATAGGCGGTGTCGAAGCTGGTGCCGTCGAAGCCGCCGGCGATGATCGCCGAGTCCGCGCGCAGGTTGGATTTGAGCGAGAGCGCCGAGGTCGGCACCGGCTGGCTGCTCGCTCCCGTGATCGTGACGTTGGTCGGCGCCCCGACCGGCACCTGCAGGTTGTTGAGCGCGAAGCCCTGCACCTGCAGGCCCTGGTTGGTGACCAGGTTGCCGTCGGCGTCGAGGCGAAAGTTGCCGGCACGCGTGAACAGATGGCCGTCGCCGTTGCTCACCATGAAGAACCCGTTGCCCTCGATGGCGAGGTCGGTCGGACGACCGGTGCTCTCGATGTTGCCCTGGGTGAACGCGCCGCTGATGCGCCCGATCCGGGTGCCGAGACCGATCTTGCCCGCGCTCCCGCCGCCGCCCTGCGCCGACAGGAGATCGGCGAAATCGGTGCGGCTCCCCTTGAAGCCTACCGTGTTGACGTTGGCGATGTTGTTGCCGATCACGCTGAGCGCCGCGCCGGTGGCGACGAGGCCGCTGCGTGCCGTGCCGAGTGCTCCGAAGATGGCCATCCCTTCTCCTTCCTGCCTACTTGGTGGTCGCTTCCGTGATTTCGGTGACGTCCGCCAGAACGAGCTTGCGTTCGCCGAGGAGGAGCGTCGGGAGGCGGCTCGTGAGGTCGACTCCCGTGACCCTGCCGGAGACGAAGGTCTCGATCTGCCGGGGCGCGCCGCCCCCGGGGTCGGCCTGCGACAGGACGACCGCGTAAGCTCCGTCATCGAGGCGCGGCGCGCCATCGATCTTGGCGAGATCGAAGGTCTGCGCGCCGGCCCCGAGCCCCTCGAGCGCCAGCGATGCGACTTGCCTGCCGTTGGCGTCGACGATCTTCGCCTGCACGGTGCCGCCGCTCTCGAGGGTGAAGTCGAGCGTCGTCGCCACGCCGTCCTTGACGGCGATGCCGGCGCTCGGTCCGCGCACCTCGCGGCCGATGAAGCCCACCGCATCGAACCTGCCGACCTCGTCCTTGGCGGCGGCGCCGAGCTTGTCGTTGATCTGCGTCAACTGCTCGAGGCTCGAGAACTGCGCCAACTGGGCCGAGAAGTTGGCGCTGTCGAGCGGGTTCAGCGGATCCTGGTTCTGCAGCTGGGCGATCAGCAGCTTCATGAACTCCGCTTGGTTGACGACGTCGTTTTCACGCCCCTTGCCCGCGCCTGCGGCCGTAGCGGCGCCGGCGCCGCTCGTGCTGCCGCCGCTGCTCGCGGCGCCGGCGGCGCCGTTGCTGGTCGCGTTCGACGCCACCGCAGTGATCAGGCCGAGCGCCGAGCTCGCGGTCGAAAGTGCCAAGGCGGGCGGAATCATCGTCTCAGACCCTCACGCTAACGCGTCCGCCGGCGAGCGGCGTCGGGGAGGTGTCGGCCGCCGCCGCGTCCGCAACAACGTCCGCGGACGCCGCAACGGGGGCGCTGCCGCCGCCTCGG
The DNA here is from genome assembly GCA_002050235.1 of Polyangiaceae bacterium UTPRO1. Taxonomy (GTDB): domain Bacteria; phylum Desulfobacterota; class Binatia; order UTPRO1; family UTPRO1; genus UTPRO1. Next base: position 62,011 of record MWST01000029.1, read on the forward strand.
CCTTGCTCGTCGGGCCGCGCGAAGCTCGCCGCCCCGCCGCCCGACCCGACGTCGACCGAGAAGCCGGAGAGCCGGAGATCGCTGCGCTCGAGCGCCTCGTACAGCACCTGCTGCTGGCTGGCGAGGAGCGCCCGCGTCGACTCGTGCTCGGCGACGATGACCGCCCGCACGCCGTCGCCCTGCACGTGCAGGCGGACGTCGATGTGGCCGAGCCCCTCGGGCTCGAGTCGGAGGCGGATCTCGCCGCCGCGGACGGCCGAGAGCCGGATCGCGTCGACGACGCGCTCGCCCCAGCGCGGCTCGATGCCGCCGGCATGGTGCGCCACGCGCTCGCCGTGAGCGCCCGCGGCATCGCGACCGGCGCTCGCGGCCGCCGGGCCCTGGGTCGCTACCGCCGCCGGCGCCGCGTCGGCGCCTTCCGTCCGCAGCGCCGAGGCCGCCTCGGACGGCGCCGCCGCCGGCGACAGCGGCGGAGCCGCCGGCTTCTCGCTCGCGAATCCCGGTTGGCGCCGCGCCGACGAGCCGAGGTCTGGGCCGTGGTGCTCGGCGGCGCCGCTGGCCGAGAACGTCGTCGGCACCGCCTCACTGCCGATCCTCGCGCCGTGCTCGGCGGCGGCGCCGGCGTCGGCGCCGAGCCCGGCGGCTGCCTTCGCATCCGCGCGGCGGAGATGGTGCGGCGTCGTTCCCGGAGCGGCCGCAGCGTCCGCCGCCGCGGGCACCTTCCCCCGCGCATCATCGCCCGCAGCACTCTCCGGAGACATCGCCGCCGCCCCCGCTACGCCCGTGCTGCCGCCCGTCACGGAGCCCGCGGCGACCGCAGCGCTCCCCGCGCCGCTGCCGCCGTCGACCCCGACTCCCGTCGGCGCGGCGTTCGCGGAGCTCTCCGGAAACGGCGCCGCCGCCGTACCGTCGTGCGCCAGCGCCACGCCGGCTGTCGACGCCGCACCGGCGCTGCCGCCGGCCGCGGAGCCCGCGGCGACCGCAGCGCTCCCCGCGTCGCTGCCGCCGTCGACCCCGACTCCCGCCGACGCGGCTGCGGCCGAGCTCGTGTCTGCGAGCGACGCGGCGAGCGCCAACGCGGCGGCGAGCGCCGGGTCCGCCGCTGTCGTCTGCCCGTCGCTGCCGGCTCCCGCGTCCTCGCTCTCGGCGTCGGACGCGTCGTCCGACAGCGCCGCCGCGAGCGTCGTCGGGAAGCCGGTCGCAGCCGTTGCATCTGCGGTGAAGAGAAGCGCCAGCAGCTCGGTGCCGCCACTGATCGGGACGGCACCCGCCGCCGCTTCGCCGCCGCCGCTCCGCACGCGTGAGAGCTCCATCTCGGAGCGGTGGGTCAGCAATGGCGGTGCCAGCAGCAAAGAGCTGCGCCGGTCGCACAACGGCGCCGAGGACCGGGAAGAATCCGCCGCCGGATCGGGCAGAAACTGCCGCAGCGGCGAGAGGCCGCGCCGTGGATCACGGCCGGCGCGCCGCTCGATGCGAGGTATCGCGGCGGTCTCGGCGCGGCTAACTCTCGTTACCGATGGACGCGCGCCGCCGCCGATCGCTCCGCGCCAACGGCCTCGCGCTACCGCTACTACTGCTGCTGCTGGCGCGGAGCAGCGCTGCGCACGGCCGCGACCTCGTCGTTGCCGCGACCGGCGAAGCCGCCCTGCAGCAGCCGATGATCGTCCTCGACATCGGCGAGCGACCGTCCGGCGCCTCGCGACCGTCGAAGAACGCGCTCGAGGACCTGGCGGACGATCTCCCGGTGATCGCCATTCTCGATACCGGAGCGAGCGGTCACGTGCTCTCGCAGGCGACGGCGGCGCGCCTCGGCGTCGTCGCCGAGCCCGGCTCGCGCTACTTCGAGACCGCGCTCGGCGGGACGCACGCGATGCAGGTCTCGCGCCCCCTGACGCTCGCCGCGAGCGACTTCGACGCCGCCGACGACGGCCGCGCGCCGAACCGGCATCGGGCCCGCGCCGCCTACCGGCTGGCCGCGCAGCGCGTCCTCCTGAACGATGCTCCCGCCGACCTCGCCGCCCTCCTCGCCTCGCCGGGCGCCATGGCGGACGTCGCCGGCATGCCGCTCATCCGCGAGCGCGTCGTCGAGATCGTTCCCGGCGGCGGCGACGAGGCCGTCGCGGTGCGGCTGCATGCGAGTGCTGCCGGCCTCGGCGTCGACTCCTGGATCCCGCTCGCGCTCACCGATTTCGCTCATCGCGACCCGCGCAACCGCGGCCCGAGCCCTGCGCTCGCGGAGAACCCGCTCGTCGAGGGCGTGCGGCTCACGCTCGGCGCCAGGCGCGCCGAGGGCACGTGGCTCCTCGACACGGGTGCGGCGTGCACCATCATCTCGACGCGGATAGGCCGCGCGCTCGGCCTCGTCGACGCCGTCGGCGCTCCCGCGCGCCGCCCCGAGTTCACGCTTCCCGTAGGCGGCGCCGGCGGCGGCCACGCCTACCTGCCGGGCTTCCGCCTCGACCGCCTCGCCGTCACCACCGCCGACGGCCGGGCGCTCGTGTTCGAGCATCCCGCCGCCGTCGTCCACGACGTCACCGTCACCACGGCGGCCGGTGCGACGCTCACCCTCGACGGCGTCCTGGGGATGAATCTGTTCCTGCCGTCGGGCACCGGCCTGACGCTGCTCGGCGCCGCGCAATCGCTGCCGTCACCGTTCACGCGCATCGTCATCGACACGCGGGGCGAGCGCCTGGGCGTGAAGCGGCGCTGAGTCGCTTCCCCGGACACATCGCCCCGCGCCGGGGACCGGCGCCGGCATCCGGGAGGCGATCGCTGCCGACGCTGCGGCGCCCCCGGAGCCCGCCCCCGGTTGCTCTCACCGCTCCGCCAGCGCTTGCGTCAGCGCGATCGCCCGCTCGCGGCTCATGAGGGGCAGGATCTCGCCGACCTGCTTCTCCTTCATGCGCCGGAAGATGGTGAGGACCGTCGGATCGTCGAGGCGATCGAGGATGGGCGCCGCCGACTCGGGCTTCATGGCGGCGTAGATCTTGGCGAGCGACTCGGCGGAAGCATCGCCGGCCTGACTCACGGCCCTGGCGCGCCCCGACAAGCGCTTCTCGATCTCTTCCAGGCTTGCGACCTTGGCGCTCACGTCCTTCTCGTAGAGGGCTAGGCGCTCCTCCTTGCTCGCAACCTCGCGCTCGCGGGCGTCGAGCTCCGCCTGGCGCTTCTCGAGCGCCGCGAGCAGGGTACGCACGTCGGGACGCGCCGCGCCGAGGTCGGCGGGCGCGGCGGTGGCGGCGGCCGCGACCGCGGCCCCCGCATCTCCCTTCGCGGCCGCGCTGCTCGCCAGGGCGCGTCCCTCTCCCTGGGCGACGACCAGGAGCGCGAGCTTCCCCGCTAGCGCCATGCCCAGAGCCGCCCGCAGGCCCCGCGCCGTCCACCCGTCCCTCTTCCCGTCGGACACCGTCATGCGTGCTCCTTGTGCCGCCGGCGATGGCGCTCGACTGCGATCTCGTCGAGGACGCGATCGCTCTCGCGGTCCTCTTCCTCGAGGACGCGCCGGCGATGTGTCGCTGCGAGGCGGACGTACTTCTCCTCTTCCTGCCGGGCGCGTGCGAGCTCGGCCCGCTTCGCCTCGAGCGCCCGTCCGAGGTCTGCGATCGCCCGCGTCTGCGCGCTCTCGGCGGCGGCGAGCGCGGCATCGTAGGCGCGGCCGACCTGCAGCAGCGCCGGCGTCAGCGCCCCTGCGAGAGCCGCCCGGGCCTCCTCCTCGCCGCGCCGCCGCCGTCGCGCAGCGAGCTCCGCAGCCTCGCGGCGGGCGGCGCCGAGGCGCGCCGCCAGCTCCTCGACCTCGTGGCCGCAGAGCCGCCGCAGCTGCTCGCGCAGGCGCAGCACGCGCGCCAAGCGGAACGGCGCCGCCATCAGCAGCCCGCGAGCGCGGCGAGCGCCGCCGCCCCTTCCTCGAGCGTGCTGCGCTCGTTCAGCCCCTGGCGCAGGAACGCCTGGATGGCGTCGGCCTTGGCCATCGCCTCGTCGATCCGGGCATTGCTGCCGGCGCTGTAGGCGCCGATGTTGATCAAGTCCTCGGCGTCCCGGTAGGTGGCGAGCCAGCTCCGCACCTTGGCGGCGCGCTGCAGGTGCGCCGCCGGCACGATGTCGTTCATGAGCCGGGAGATGCTGCGCAGCACGTCGACGGCGGGATAGTGGCCCTGGTTGGCGAGGGTCCGCGACAGCACGACGTGGCCGTCGAGGATGCTGCGCGCGGCATCGGTGACCGGCTCGTTCATGTCGTCGCCCTCGACGAGGACGGTGTAGAGGCCGGTGATGGCGCCGCGCGCGCACGCTCCGGCGCGCTCGAGCAGCCGCGGCAGCATCGCGAACACCGACGGCGTGTAGCCGCGCGCCGACGGCGGCTCGCCGATCGACAAGCCGACCTCGCGCTGCGCCATCGCCAGGCGCGTCAGCGAATCCATCATCAGCATCACGTCGAGCCCGGCGTCGCGGAAGTACTCGGCGATCGCGGTGGCGAGGAAGGCGGCGCGGATGCGGACGAGCGGCGGCTGATCGGAGGTGGCGACGACGACGACCGAGCGCGCCAGCCCTTCGCTGCCGAGATCGCGTTCGATGAACTCGCGCACCTCGCGGCCGCGCTCGCCGACGAGCGCGATCACGTTCACCGCGGCGCGCGTCGAGCGCGCGATCATGCCGAGGAGGGCGCTCTTCCCCACCCCGGACCCGGCGAAGATGCCGAGGCGCTGGCCGCGCCCGCAGGTGAGGAGCGCGTTCATGGCGCGGATGCCGAGGTCGAGCGGCTGTCGAATCGGCGGCCGCTCGAGGGGGTTGATGTGCGGACCGTAGAGCGGGACTTCGCGCTCCACGACGATCGGCCCGCCGCCGTCGAGCGGTACGCCGAGCCCGTCGAGGACGCGCCCGCGGAGTCCAGGCCCGACGCCGATCGCCGGCCGCTCGCGCGCCACGACGATGCGATTGCCGGGCTCGATGCCGCTCACCTCGCCGAGCGGCATGAGGAGCACGCGGTTGTGGCGGAAGCCCACGACCTCGGCGGCGGTCGGCGGGCCGCCGTCGCGGCGCTCGATGCGGCAGACGCCGCCGATCGGCAACCCCGGACCGGTGCCCTCGATGACGAGCCCGATGACGTCGGTGACCCGGCCGCTGACGCGGACGGGGTTCACGCGCCGCAACTGTTCGACGGCGTGCGCCAGATGGCGCGCGATGGCGCCGCTGCGGTCGGCTACCTCCTCGAGATCCGCGGTGAGATCGTCCTGCACTCAGTCCGCCTGCGTGAGCGCCGCCCGAATGGCGCCGATCTGGCTGTCGACGCCGAGGTCGAGATCGCCGAGCTGGCTCTCGATGATGCAGCCGTTCTCGGCGAGCGCGCCGTCCTCGACGAGCTCCAGCTCCTTCACGTCTTCCAGCAGCGGCCGCAGCGTCGGCAGGTGTTCGACCAGGAACTTGTGGAGCACGACTCCGACCCGGATGCGGATCTTCTCGCGGTCGAGCGCGTGCTGCACCGCCTCGCGGATCATTCCCAGCCAGTGCTCCGGGTGCTCGGCGAGCTCGCGCTGCACGACCTTGCGCGCGATGCCGAGCGCCAGCTCCAGGAGCTCGTTCTGGTAGCGCTCGAGGAGGCCGGCGCGGAAGCGCTCGAGCTCCATGATGGCACGCGCGAACGTCTCGCCCTCGGCCACGAGCTCACGGACTGCGGCCTCGCGCCCGGCGGCGAGGCCGGCGGCGTACGCGGCCTCGGCCGCCTGCTGCGCGGGGTCCGCCACCGGCTCCGGGGTCGGGGCCGCGGCCGCGCTCGGCGCGGCCCCAGGCTCGTCGCCGCCGCCGAAATCGCGAAACGGGCTCGGGCCGCCGACGCGCGAGCCGAGCGACACCTTGCCGAGCACGCCGGCCGGCGGCGGCCCGGCCGGCGCCGCGGCTGCGGGCTTCAGCTTCTCAAACGAGGACATCGCCCGACGCTCCGCCGGCGACGACCAGCTTGCCGTCGGCCTCGAGATCGCGCACGGCGGCGACGATCCGCTGCTGCGCCGCCTCGACGTCCTTTAGTCGCGCCGGTCCCGACGAGCTCAAGTCCTCGCGCAGGATCTCGGCGGCGCGGCTCGACACGTTGGCGAAGATCTTCTCCGAGAGCGCCGGGCTCGCGGTCTTCAGCGCCAGCAGGAGATCCTCGCGCGCCACCTCCTTCAGCAGGGTCTGCATGCTGCGGTTGTCGAACTGCAGGCAGTCTTCGAAGGTGAAGAGCATCGCCCGGATCGACCCGGCGAGCTCGGGATCGCGCTGCTCGAGATCGTCGAAGATGCGCCCCTCGGTCGCCTTGTCGGCATGCTTCATCATCTCGGCGACGACCTTCGGACCGCCGGCCGCTTTGCCGGTCTCGCGCGCCAGGCCCTTCACCTGGTCGCGCAGAACGGCGCCGACCTCCTGCAGCAGCGCCGGCGGGATGGCGGCGTCGAGGCGGGCGAGCCGCTCGACGAGCTCGGTCTGCGAGGCCTCCGGCAGGCCGCGCAGCACGCGCATCGCCTGCGCCGGTGCCAGGTGGGCGAGGATGAGGGTCGCAACCTGCGGGTGTTCGCTCTCGAGCAGCCGCGCCAGGCCGTCCGGCGACACGCCCTCGAGAGCGCGCGCCAGGCCGCTCGACTCGCCGCTCGGCATCTGGTCGAGCTCGGCCAGGATCTCGTCGCGGGCCGCCGCCGTCTCGCCGTCGGCGAGCGTCTGGTTGACGAGCGAGCGCGCGAAGAGGCGTCCGTCGACGCGTAGGCCGCGGGTGCCGCTCACCTGCTTGCGATAGTCCTGCTCGACCGCCCGCAGGTGCTCGGCCGGCACCGTCCGCATGCGCGCCAGCGCCTTGGTCAGCACCCGCACCTCGGCGTCCTCGAGATGGCGAAAGACCTCGGAGGCGACGTCTTCCCCGAGTGCCAGCAGGAGCACCGCGGCTTTCTCGACGCCGGTGAGCTCGTCGGCCATCGCTAGCGCCGCTCCCGCGCCCGGGCGCCGGCCGCGCCGACGACGCTCACTTCTGCGCCAGCCACTGGCGGATGACCTCGGCCGTGTGCTCGGGGTTCTGCTGCGCCATCTGCAGCATGCCGGCCGGTACCGGAAGATCGGCGCCCGGCGTCGCCACGGTGGCGCGCGCGCTCGGCGGCGGAATGTACGGCATCTCGACGGCGGCCACCGGCGCCCGGCTGGCCATGGCGAGGAGGAACGGGCGGATGACGGTCAGCACGATCACCAGCGCCACCACGACGCCCGCCAGCCGCCACAGCACCTCCGAGAACTCCCCGACCTTGGCGAGCATGCCCGGCGCTTCCGGCGGCTCGAGCGCTG
>MWST01000036.1 GCA_002050235.1 Polyangiaceae bacterium UTPRO1
TCAACAACGAGCGGGACATCCCCGGCGACATCCCATGACTCGACTAAGGATATTCGCCGCACTGGTGGCTACGCTGATCGCGACGGTTGCTCACGCCGCCGATGACGACACCGACAAACCCATCCCATACAAGGATGATACTCCTCAAGGTGTAGCTTCGGTGGACCCCGGTGGCTTGCTAACGCTTGAGGTCGTCGATGATGACAGCGGCGGGGCGACGATCCCATTGGTCATCAACGAGCAGGGGAACGCACTCATGCGCGGTCCGGCGGGCGCGACGCCAACAACCGTTGGCATTGTCGAGGGGTCGCGCATCCCCATTCCGCGCGCACCTGATGGTTCTTGCCCGAACGTGAGCGTGACACTGTCCGATACGCTCGAAGCACAGATGACGATTTTCAATGACCCGGACCACCAACGCAAGTTCTTGGCCGCGACCGTGCGGACCGAATTGGACCACGGCGTCAACAGCGCCGCGTGCGAGGTCGTGATCACTCGTGCGCGAGGCTACGTGACCTACAGAAAAAGGGTAGTCAAGAAACATCTCAGCGGAAAAGCTGGAAGAGACTTAGCAGCAGATTTCGCGGAGCCGGTCTATCCTGATGTTCCGCTCCCAACGCCCACACCGGCGGATGGCCGTGCCGCGAGCGCCCCACCAGCGAATGCACCGACCAAGCACCCAGCATTTCGGGCAACGCCCTCAGGGACCATTGAGCCAATGCCGCTCCCCGACGAACCGCGCAGTAGCCATCATCTTCAACGGCGTAGCGTCCCGAGTGAGCTATTCGCGCTTCCCCGTGAACCCCTGAACGAGAATACCCAGTCGCTGTCGCGACGATCCTGAGGCACTACGGCCGCTTCATCCACTCAAGCGAGACGGATGAATTCGAGCTCGCGAAGATCGAAGCACCGGTGCAGTTTGGACACCGTTTTGGACACCTCAGTGGCGAGATGCCGCAAGTCTCCGGAATGGTGACGTCCCCGACGGGATTTGAACCCGTGTTACCGACGTGAAAGGCCGGTGTCCTGGGCCGAGCTAGACGACGGGGACTCGAGGCGGGACGGTAGCTTCGAGAGCGAGGTGTTGTACCAGCGGCCTCGCGCAGTCGCAAGGCGCGAGCGGCACGCAGGCGCGGTCGGGGCTGAGTATCGGATGGATCATGGTGCGCCTCGTCGCTGCGGCCGTGTTCATCCTCCGCTACTGAGCGCGCAGATGGTCGCGGGCTCGGGAGTCGCCGCTGCGGCGAGACTGCCGGCCCAGGCTATGACCCGCCGGGGATTGCTCGCGACCACGGGATCGAAGCCTGCCGCGGCGGCGCCCGGGCAGAGGCCCGGATCTCCCGGCACGCGCGGTCGCACCGCGAGCGCGGCGACGCCGGGCGGATCGACGCCGAGCCGCTCCAATAGGTGCGGGATGCCGAACTCGCCGGTCCAGTCGTAGGGTTGGTGCGCCTCCTCGGGCGTCGCCACGGCGCGGCGCCGCTCGTCGAAATAGAGCGGGCGATTGCTGCCGATCTCGTAGAAGCGGGCCCAGCATCCGGGCGCGATCTGCGATTGCACGAGCCAGCGTACGGCGGGGCCTACCGGCGCGCAGTACGTCCGCTCACCGGTTGCATCGGCGAGCGCGACGAGCGCCGTCAGGGCGTAGCGAGTCTCCCAGGCGGCTAGGGCTACGCGCTCGTAGCGGCGCGCCGGGACGGGCGCTCCGGTCTCGTCGTACTGCTGCGCCCAGCCGGCCTGCGGCGGCGCGTGCTGCGCCCCGACGATCCAATCGCCGCCGCGGCGGGCTGCGGCAATCAGCTCCGGTCGATCGAGCGCGCCAGCAGCGGCGAGCAGGGTCACGATGGCCTGCGTGGTGGCGCCGTCGTTGAGCGTCGGACGGTCTTCGAAGCTGCGATAGATCCACTGCTTCCACCGCGGACGGGCGACGAGCGGCCAGGCGCCGTCGGCAAGCTGGCGATCGAGGAGGAAGGCGATGCCGCGCTCGGCGGCCGCTCGATGTCGCGGCGCCCCCGTCAACCGCCACACGGCGAGGAGGGCGCGGATCGCGCCCGGCGTCACGTCGTCGTCGATCGCGGTGCGGAACACGCTCCACTTGAACCACCACACGGCAGCGGCGCCGCGCACCGGCATCTCGGAGAACCAGCCGCCCGAGCGCATCTGGACCGTCGCCAGGAGGTCGGCGGCGCGCACCGCCGCATCCCGGTAGCGATCGTCGCCCGTCAGATGGTAGCCGGCGACGAGCCCCAGGATCGCGGCCGGGGTGCCGGGACTGCGGACGACGATGAGATCCCAGTCGGCGAGACCGAAGGGCGCCGCCAGGCGCTCGGCCCAGCGCAGGGGATCGGTGTGGGGTTGGACGCGTTCACCCGCCCGCCTCTCGAACTCCCAGCCGCCGCCGGGACGCGCGCGGGCTACGAGCTGATCGAGGGCGATGCGGAGGCCGGCCAGGTCGGCGCCGGTCTCTCCGGTCGCGGCAGCGCCGTCGCCGACCGCGACCGCGGCGCCTGCCGGCGCCGCTCCGCAACTCGCCGCCAGCGCCAGGACGAGGAGCGTCCGCCGCACCGCGCCGGCGAACCCCGCCGTCATCGGCATCGGCGCGCCCCCTCGCCGAGCTCCCGCGCTCAGCGATACACCGGCTTGCGCTTCTCGAAGAACGACGCGATCGCCTCGCGGCCGTCGGGAGCGACGGCCGTCATCGCCATGACCTCGGAGGCGTATTCGTAGGCGTGCGCCTGGTCGAGATCGATCTGCGCGTAGAAGGCGTGCTTGCCCGTCGCCTTCGACACCGTGCTGCCGCGGCTCGCCGCGTGCGCGAGCTCGAGGGTCGCCTCGCGGAGACGCTCCGCCGGCACGACGCGGTTGACGAGACCCCAGTCCGCGGCCGTCGAGGCGTCGATCGCCTCACCGGTGAGCAGCATCTCGAGCGCGCGCTTGCGGCCGATCGCGCGGCTCACCGCGACCATCGGCGTCGAGCAGAACCAGCCGCCGCGCCCGCCCGGCGTCGCAAAGCTCGCTCCTTCCGCCGCCACCGCGAGATCGCAGGTGGCGACGAGCTGGCAGCCCGCCCCGGTCGCGATCCCCTGCACCGACGCCACCACCGGCTGCGGCAGCCCCTGCACGAGCCGCATCATGTCGGCGCAGCGCGCGAAGAGGTCGCGGAAGCCCTGCAGATCGCGCTCGACCATGTCGCCGTAGTCGTGCCCGGCACTGAAGACGGGTCCGTTGGCTGCCAGGACGACGGCGCGCGCATCGCTCCTGCCGATCCGCCCGAAAGCGTCGATCAGCTCTCCGATGTGCTCGTAGGAGAGTGCGTTGCGGCGCTCGGGGCGATTCATGGTCACCACCGCTACGGCGCCGTCGCGCTCGGAGACTATATGCTGATAGCTCATCTGATCACCTCGCCGCTCGACCCTATGCGGGGTGCGGCGAGCGGGCAAGAAGCGCCCGCGATTGACCTGCAGGCGTGGACCGGCCAAGACACCCACCATGACTGTCGGAATCATTGCGTACGGAGCCTACGTTCCCTATCGACGCCTGAAGCGCGCCGCGATCTCCGAGGTGCTCGGCATTGCCGCCGGCAAGGGCGAGCGCGCGGTCGCGAGCTTCGATGAGGACAGCGTCTCGATGGCGGTCGAAGCGGCGCGCGACGCGCTACGCACGGTCGCTCCAGCGAACGTCCGCTCGCTCGTCTTCGCCACCACCACGCCGCCGTACGCCGAGAAGCTGAATGCGGCGCTCGTGGCCGCGGGCGCGCGGTTGCCGCTCGAGATCCGCGCCGCCGACCTCACCGGCTCGCCGCGGGTCGGGCTCACGGCGCTGCTCCAGGCCGCCGACGCCGTCCGCGCCAACGGCGGCGCAGCCCTGGTCGCGGTCGCCGACTGCCGCATAGCCGCACCCGAAGGCAAGGCCGAGCAGGCCGGCGGCGACGCCGGCGCGGCGTTCGTGATCGGCGGGGATCCGATCGCGGAGATCGTGGCTTCGGCCTCGGTGACCCGCGAGTTCCTCGACACCTGGCGCGCTCCGGGCGAGCGCTTCGCGCACACCTGGGAAGAGCGGTTCGCGCTGACGCAGGCCTACGGGCCGCTCCTCGGCGCCGCGGTCCGGCGGGTCCTCGAAGAGGCGAAGTGCACGCCCGCCGACCTCGCCAAGGTCATCATCGACGCACCGAATCCGCGTGCCGTCGACGAGCTCGCCCGCGCCGTCAAGCTCACGCCCGAGCAGCGCGCCGACCCTCTCGCCCTCACCGTCGGACAGACCGGCGCCGCGCACGCATCCCTGGTCCTCGCGAGCGTCCTCGCGGCAGCGAAGCCGGGAGAGCGGATCCTGGTCGCGAGCGCAGGTGACGGCGCCGAGGCCTTGTTGTTGAAAGTCACGTCGCGCGCAGCGGGCTACACGCAGCCGCGTTCGGTCGGGCGCCTCATCGAATCGAAGGGCGACGTTCCCTACGCGCGCTACCTCAAGTGGCGCGAGATCCTGCCTACCGAGCCGCCGCGGCGCCCCGACCCCGACCGTCCCGCAGCGCCGCCGATGCTCCGCTCCGAGGCCTGGAAGTTCGGCTTCGTGGGCTCGAAGTGTACCGCCTGCGGCACGCCCCAGCTGCCGCCGCAGCGCATCTGCATCAAGTGCGCCGCGCGCGACCGGATGGAGCCGTATCCCTTCGCCGACCGCGCCGCCAAGGTCGCGACCTTCACCCTCGACCGCCTCGCCTACTCGCTGAATCCGCCGACGGTGAACGTCGTCGTCGACTTCGAGGATGGCGGCCGCTTCATGTGCGAGATGACCGACTGCGATCCCGACAAGGTCGAGATCGGCGACGAGGTCGAGATGACGTTTCGCCGCATGCACAGTGCGGGCGGCGTCCACAACTATTTCTGGAAGTGCCGTCCGCGGCGCTAGGAGACCCGTCATGGCCAGCAACGGAATCAAGGATCGCGTCGCGATCGTCGGCATGGGCTGTACGCAGTTCGGGGAGCACTGGGACAAGGGATCCGAGGATCTCCTGATCGACGCCGCCTACCAGGCGTACGAGTCCGCCGGCATCGAGCCGAACGACGTCGACGCGTACTGGCTCGGCACCATGGGGCAGCTCTCGGGCCTGGTGCTGTCGGTGCCCCTCAAGATCGACTACCGGCCCGTTACCCACGTCGAGAACTTCTGCGCCACCGGCTCCGAGGCGCTCCGCCAGGCGTGCTACGCCGTCGCCTCGGGCGCCTACGACCTGGCCATGGCGATCGGCGTCGAGAAACTCAAGGACTCCGGCTACTCGGGCCTGGTAGTGTCGAGCCCGGCCAACGACGGCACGCTCGGCAACATGAGCGCGCCGGCGTCGTTCTCGTTGCTCGCGCCGGCGTACTTCAAGAAGTACGGCCTCGACCCGGCCAAGGGCAAAGAGGTTCTCGCCCGCATCGCCTGGAAGAACCACCGCAACGGCGCCAAGAATCCGAAGGCGCAGTTCCGCAAGGAAGTGCCGATGGAGGCGATCCTGAGCTCGCCCAAGGTCGCCGACCCGCTCGGGGTCATGGACTGCTCCGGCGTCGCCGACGGCTCGGCCGCCGCGATCGTCTGCCGCGCCGAGGATGCGCACAAGTACACGCAGCATCCGATCTTCATCAAAGCGCTCTCGTTCGTGGCTGGCCCCGGCGAGGGTCCGCTGGCGCAGGACTACGACTTCACCACGTTCCGTGAGGTCGTGGCGTCGGCGAGGGATGCGTACAAGCAGGCCGGCGTTACCGATCCCCGCAAGGAGATCAGCATGGCCGAGGTCCACGACTGCTTCACCCCGACCGAGCTCGTCCTCTACGAAGACCTGGGCTTCAGTCCCCGCGGCACCGCCTGGCAGGACGTGATGAACGGCTTCTTCGACCTCGACGGCACGCTCCCCGTGAACCCGGACGGCGGCCTTAAGTCCTTCGGCCACCCGATCGGCGCCTCGGGCCTGCGCATGATGTACGAGATGTGGCTGCAGCTCCGCGGCGAAGCGGGGCCGCGCCAGATCGAGAATCCGACCCTCGGCCTGACGCACAACCTCGGCGGCGCGCCGGGACGCTGCGTGAGCTTCGTCTCCATCGTCGGACGCTGACGCCGTCGTCCCGCCGGACCGGCCATGCGCATCGTCGACCTCCGCAGCGACACCTTGACGCTCCCGACCGCGGCGATGCGCGCCGCCATGGCAGCGGCCGAGGTCGGGGACGACGTCTTCCACGAGGATCCGACGGTAAACGCGCTCGAAGAGCACGCCGCCGGGCTCGCGGGCAAGGAGGCGGCGCTCTTCCTGCCGAGCGGCACCATGGCGAACCTCGTCGCCTGCAAGCTCCACACGCAGCCGGGGGACGAGGTGATCCTGGAGCGGACGTCGCATCTCTACCGCTACGAGGCCGGCGGCTTCGCCGCCTACGCCGGTGTGAGCGTGGCCCTGATCGACGGCGAGCGCGGGCTCGTGACGCCCGAGCAGGTCGACGCCGCCGTCCGCCTCGCCGACGTCCACCAGCCGCGCTCGCGTCTGCTCTGGCTCGAGGACACCCACAACGCGGGCGGCGGCAGCTGCTGGCCGCTCGACCGACTCGCGGCCGTCGTCGCCGCCGGACGTGGGCACGGACTCGCCGTGCATCTCGACGGCGCCCGGGTTTGGAACGCCTGCATCGCACAAGGCTTTCCCCTCAAGGCGATCGCCGACCACGTCGACACGCTGAGCTTCTGCTTCAGCAAAGGGCTCGGCTGTCCAGTCGGATCGGTCCTGATCGGCGACCGCGAATTCATCGCCGCGGCGCGCCGGGTACGCAAGCAGCTCGGAGGCGGCATGCGGCAGGCGGGAATCCTCGCAGCGGCGGCACTGCACGCCCTTGATCACCACATCGCGAGGCTCGCCGACGATCATGCCAACGCGCGCCGCCTCGCCGACGGTCTCGACGGCCTCGCCGGACTCCGCGTCCGCCGTCCGGTCGAGACCAACATCGTGCTCCTCGATACCAGCGCATCACTGCTCGGCCCGATGGAGGTGGTGGGCAGCCTGATCGGGGCCGGCGTCCGTTGCCTCCCGATCAACGCGACGACGGTGCGACTGGTGACCCATCTCGACGTTTCGCAGCCGGACGTGGAGCACGCGCTCGCAGTCGCGCGCACCGCCCTCGAGAGCCCCGCCCGCTAGCGCGACTATTCGTCCGGCGTCGCCGTCACCGTCGGCGTCGGCGTCTCGGTCGCTACCGGCGTCCAGCTCGCCGTCACCGTCGCCTGCGCGGGCGTGGATGTGGAAACAACAATCACTTCGGGTGTTGCCGTCGCCGCAGGCTGGCAGGCGGAGGGAATAAAAAGGTTGAGCAGAATTCCAAAAGCCAGAATTCGTCGTCGAATCATTATGACACCCCTTCGGGGTTTGCATATCTTTGCGATAAAACTACAATCATCTCACTCCTTCGGAGTTATTCCTGCAAATGGCGGATCATCACTCACCAATCTCCAAT
>MWST01000024.1 GCA_002050235.1 Polyangiaceae bacterium UTPRO1
CCGATGAAGCCGGCGCCGCCGGTTACGAGAATGCGTGCCATCTATCGCTCCCCTTCCACGGCCGTGCGGCCGATCGGGTAGTAGGTGAAGCCCTGGGCCCGCATCACTTCGGGCTCGTAGAGATTGCGCCCATCGAAGACGACGGGCGTCTTCATCAACGACTTCATGCGCACGAAATCGGGACGGCGGAACTCGCTCCAGTCGGTGACCACGAGGAGCGCGTCCGTGCCCGCGAGGGCGTCGTAGCTGACGCGGTGGTAGTTGACACGCTCGCCGAATACCTTGCGCGCTTCGCCGAGCGCCTCGGGGTCGTGCGCTTCGACACGGGCGCCGCGCTTCAAGAGTTCCTCGATGATGACGATCGAGGGCGCCTCGCGCATGTCGTCGGTGCGCGCCTTGAACGAGAGGCCCCAGATGCTGAAACGGCGGCCGGCGAGCGACGGGCCGTACTTCGTGACGACTTTCTCCACGAGCAGGTGCTTCTGACGCTCGTTGACGACCTCGACTGCGTTCAGCAGCGGAAACTCCATGCCGGCGTCCTTCGCCGTGCGGATGATCGCTTGCACGTCCTTCGGGAAACAGGAGCCGCCGTAGCCGGCGCCGGGGAAGAGGAAGTGGTG
Organism: Polyangiaceae bacterium UTPRO1; assembly: GCA_002050235.1. Classification (GTDB taxonomy): domain Bacteria; phylum Desulfobacterota; class Binatia; order UTPRO1; family UTPRO1; genus UTPRO1. The sequence goes on from MWST01000024.1 coordinate 621, forward strand.
CCCGATGCGGCGGTCGGAGCCCATGCCGCGGCGGACGTCGTTGACGTCGGCGCCGACGCGCTCGCAGAGGTTGGCGATCTCGTTCACGAACGAGATCTTGGTCGCGAGAAAGGCGTTGGCAGCGTACTTGGTCATCTCGGCGCTGCGGTTGTCCATGACCAGGATCGGATTCTCGGTGCGTACGAAGGGCGCGTAGAGCTCCTTCATGATGTCGATGGCGCGCTGCTGCGCGCCGCCGATCACGACCCGGTCCGGCTTCAGGAAGTCATCGATCGCCGCGCCCTCCTTCAGGAACTCCGGGTTCGAGACGACGTCGAAGTCATGCACGGTCCTGGCCTGGACGGCGGCGCGCACCTGGTCGGCTGTGCCGACGGGCACCGTGCTCTTGCAGACGATGACCCGGTAGCCGTTCATCGCTTCGCCGATGGCGCTCGCCACCGCGAGGACGGCGCGCAGGTCGGCGGAGCCGTCGGCGGCCTCGGGCGTGCCGACGGCGATGAAGCAGATGTCCGAGGCGCGGACGGCGGCGACGAGGTCGGTGGTGAACCACAACCGGCGCTCGGCGAGGTTGCGGCGGATCATCTCCTCTAGCCCCGGCTCGTAGATCGGAACCTCGCCCTTCTTCAGGGCCTCGATCTTGCGTTCGTCGATGTCGACGCAGATGACGTCGTTGCCGCTGTCCGCGAAGCAGGTTCCGGCCACCAGGCCGACGTAGCCCGTTCCGATGACGCAGACTTTCACAATGCCTCCGTTGGGATGGAGCGGGCCGGCGCCCGGGGGCGTCCGCCGCTGGGGGGTCGTTCGAGGGTACCGGCCGACCCCCCCACCGTCAAATGGCTTTCTTCACGGCCGGAGTCCGGACCTCCCTGATCCTGTAGATCGGCTTGCCCTGCGACTCGTGGTACGTGCGCGCCAGCATTTCGCCGAGGAGACCCAGGGTCAGGAGCTGGACGCCGCCGAGCACGAGCAGCACGCCGAGGAGGAGGAGGGGACGGCCGGCGAGCTCCATACCGAAGACGATCTTCTCGATCCCGAGGACGCCGACGATGGCCAGGCCGAGAGCCATCGTGGCCAGGCCGAAAGTGCCGAAGACGTGTATCGGACGGGTCGCGAAGCCGGAGAGGAACTTGATCGTCAAGAGATCGAGTACGACCCGCACGGTGCGCGAGATGCCGTATTTCGATTGACCGCGCAGACGCGGGCGATGGTTCACCGGGATCTCGGTCACCGCGGCGCCGAGATCGCCGGCTATGGCGGTCACGAAGCGGTGCATCTCGCCGTAGAGCCGGAGCTGCTTCGCGACGTCGGCGCGGAACGCCTTGAGACCGCAGCCGTGGTCGTGGATCGACACGTTGGTGGTGGCGCCGATGATGGCGTTGGCGATCAACGACGGGAGCTTCCGGGACAGGAACGGGTCCTTGCGGTCGCGCCGCCAGCCCGTCACCACGTCGTAGCCGGCGTCGAGCGCCGCCAGGAGGCGCGGGATGTCGGCGGGGTCGTTTTGCAGGTCGCCGTCCATGGTGACTATGACCTCGCCCGAAGCGTAGTCGATGCCGGCGGCGAGCGCCGCGGTTTGCCCGAAGTTGCGCATCAGACGCAGCAGGTGGATGCGGGGATCGTCGCCCGCGGCGGCGACCAGGAGCGCGTAGGTGTCGTCGCTGCTGCCGTCGTCGACGAACACGATCTCGGCGCTCTGCGGCAGGCGGTCGGCGGTGGCCTGGAGCTCGCGCACCAGCGCCTCGACGTTCGGGGCCTCGTTGTAGACCGGGACGACGATCGAGAGTTGCGGCATGGCGATGACTCGCGGCTCAGGCGACGTCGAAGCTGGTCAGGCTCACGAACTGCCGGTAGCGGCGCTCGATGTCGTCGCGCGTGAGAGCGCGCAGGCGCTCCAGGCTGAACGCCTCGACCGTGAACGAGGCCACGACGCTGCCGTAGACGATGGCTTTGCGGATCCCCGCGGGCGAGACGTCGCCGGTCGCCGCCAGATACCCCATGACGCCACCGGCGAAGGTATCGCCGGCGCCGGTCGGATCGAAGACCTCTTCCAGGGGATAGGCCGGGGCGGAGAAGACGCTGTTGCCGGAGAAAAAGAGGACGCCGTACTCACCGCGCTTGATCATGAGGCTCGTCGGGCCGAGGTCGAGGATCCTGCGCGCCGCCCGCACCACGTTGCGCTCGCCGGAGAGGAGGCGCGCCTCCTCGTCGTTGATGATGAGGAGCGGCACCCGGCGCAGCAGCGCTGCGAGCTCGTCGCGGGCGGTCTCGATCCACAGGTTCATGGTGTCGGCGCCGACCAGGCGCGGCGACCGCATCTGGTCGAGCACCCGGGTCTGCAGCTCCGGAGCGATGTTGGCGAGGAACACGTACGGGGCTTCGCAGTAGGCGGCGGGGAGCGTCGGCAGGTAGCCGTCGAACACGTTGGCTTCGAAGCTCAGGGTGTCGCGGACGTTCATGTCCTCGTGGTAGCGCCCGGTCCAACGCATCGTTCGTCCTGCCCGGACCTCGAGGCCGGCGAGGTCGATGCCGCGGCGGCGGAGCCAATCGAGGTCGGCCTCGGGGAAGTCGCTGCCGACGACCCCGACCATCCGCACGGGCGCAAAGAAGCTCGCCGCCGCCGCGAAGTACGTCGCCGCGCCGCCGAGCACCTCGGGCGCCCGATCGGCTTGCGTCTCGATGGTGTCGATGGCCACCGAGCCGACGACGACGAGCGCCCCACCCTTCTCCTCCCCCGACTCCGCCATGCTCACTCCTCCTCGGCGACATAGCGGCCGATGATCGGCGCCAGATCGCGCTTCACGCGCGCCGGGATGCGGGCGCGGTCGGTGATGATCGCGTGCTCCAGGGCGCGGCCGCACCCGCAGTCCGGCACGGTCGGGAGCGCCGGGACGATGTCGTGGATCACCTGCTTGGCCATCGCGACGTTGGCCCGCATGACCGCCAGCACCTCTTCTATGGCCACTTCGTCGTGGCCCTGCCGCCAGCAATCGTAGTCGGTGGCGAGCGCGAGCGTCGCGAAGCAGAGCTCGGCCTCGCGCGCCAGCTTCGCCTCCTGGAGATTGGTCATGCCGACGATCGCGGCGCCCCAGCTACGGTAGAGTTCGGATTCGGCGCGGGTCGAGAACTGCGGACCCTCCATGCAGACGTAGGTGCCGCCCGCGTGGACGGTGGCTCCGAGGCGGCGCGCGCCGGCGACCAGGCTGGCGCAGAGCGCCGGGCAGACCGGGTCGCCGAAGCCGACATGGGCGACGATGCCGTCTCCGAAGAACGTGCTCGGGCGGGCGAAGGTGCGGTCGATGAACTGATCGGGAACCACCAGGTGCCCGGGGGCGATCTCCTCGCGCAGGCTGCCGACGGCGCCGACTGCGATCACGCGCGCGACCCCGAGGCGCTTGAGCGCCCAGAGATTGGCGCGGAACGGCAGCTCGGAGGGCAGCAGGCGATGGCCGCGCCCATGACGCGGCAGGAAGAAGAGCTCGGCGGCTCCGAGCCGGCCGTGGACGATGGCGTCCGAAGGCGCACCGAAAGGTGTTTCGACCGTCACTTCGCGGACGTCGGTCAAGCCGTCCATCTCGTAGAGCCCGCTGCCGCCGATGATGCCGATCTTCGATCCCACGCGCGCCTCCCGCCCCTCAGCCGCGGATCATCGCCAGCAGGGGCCCGGTCGTGATGGTCAGGGTGTCGACGGGATCGAGGACGTCGCCATCCATCATGAAGCCCGTCGCAGTTGCGAAACGTATCGTCACCATGCGTGCCAGGTTGTCGTAGAACGCCGGCTCCTCGAGGGGAAAGCCGCGGCGGAAGCGCACGATCTTGCGGGCCAGGCTGAGCGGTCCGATCGGACCTGCCAACAAGTGGAAATGGTGGCGTTTGCGCGCCGCCAGATACATCGGTTTGAACCCCAGCGCAATGTGAGTGATCGTGCCGGCGAGAACGACCGTGAAGGTGCGGAACGGAACCCGTTCGTCGTCGCAGTCGACGTCGGCCTCGACGCGGCGGAAGACGCCGCGCACCAGCGAGGTGCCGGCGATCGCCGACGCGACCAGGCGCACGAGGAGCCGGGTCGCGGTGCGCGGACCCGGACGCGGCTCGCTGTAGTAGAGCCGGAGGTAGTTGACGACGACGCCGCAGCCGACGACGAAGCCGGCGTGGACGTCGTTCACGACCAGGAGATGCCGGTGCACGATGTCGTGTGTCCGTCCGTGGCGATAGTCGCGGACGACGTGGGCAAGCACGTGCTCCGGGCCGCCGCGCATGCAGCCGATGGAGCGCGCGATGTAGTTCATCGTGCCGGCGCGCAGCGGCAGGAAGAGCGGCAACTCGTCGTCCGGCCAGGCCTGGCGCAGCGCCGAGAGCGTCCGGAACTGACTGCCGTCGCCGCCGCAGCAGGCGACGATGTCGACCCGTCGCGCCGCGAGCTCGGCTGCCACCTCCGCCATCGCGGCCAGGTCCGGCGTCACGCGCACGATGCCCGCGTCGCCGACGATGTCCTCGAAACGCCGGGCCCGATCGGGCTTGCGCCGATTGCTCCCCGCGTTCGGATTGACGACGACGCCGATGCCGCTCAGAGCGCGTCTCCTGCGGCGTCGGCGGTGGCGCAGCGGCGTCTTCCCGCCGGTCGCCGCACCGCACCCTCGGCCACGAGCTGGCCGCACGCCGCCGCGATGTCGGGGCCGCGGCTCTCGCGAACGGTGGCGTGGATGCCGGCGTTGCGAAGCGCGTCCTGGAAGCGCGCCACGGCCAGGTCGTCGCTGCGCTCGAACGCCGCGCCGGGGAAGGGATTGAACGGAATCAGGTTCACCTTGCAGCGGATGCCGCCGAGCGCCCGGGCGAGCGCCTGCGCCTGGCGCGGAGAGTCGTTCACCCCCGCGAGCATGACGTACTCGAAGGTGATCCGCTGGCGCCGCGGCAGCGGCAGAGCGCGGCATGCCGCCAGGAGATCTCCGACCGGATACCGCTTCGAGACCGGCATGAGGCGCCGGCGCGTCTCCTGGTCGATCGCCGTCAGCGAGACGGCGAGATTCACCCTGGTATCGGCGAGGAGCCGCCGCATCTCGGGCACCAGGCCTACCGTCGAGACGGTGATGCGCCGCGGCGAGAGGCCGAGGCCCCAATCCGCGGTCAGTGTCGCGATGGCCGCGACCGTACCTTCGTAGTTGTGGAGCGGTTCGCCCATGCCCATGAACACCACGTTGGAGATGCGCTCGGGAGCGCCGTCAGTCGCTGCCGCTGCGGGTGCAAGCGCCGCGGCGCCGGCGCCCGGGTCCGCAGCGACCAGGGTGCGGGCGACGAGGAACTGGCCGACGATCTCGCTCTGCCGCAGATGGCGCGACAGGCCGAGCGTCGCCGTGGCGCAGAAGGCGCAGCCCATCGCGCATCCGGCCTGCGTCGAGAGGCAGAGCGTGAGGCGCTGGTCGTCGGGGATGAGGACGCTCTCGACCGCCGCCCCGTCGGCGAGCCGGAGGCCGAGCTTGCAGGTGCCGTCGGCGGAGCGGACGACCGCTGCGACCTCCGGGAGTCCGATGTAGAGCTCGGCCGCCAGTGCGGCGCGCAGGTCGGCGGGCAGGTTGCGCATGGCGGCGAAGTCGCCGGCGCCGTGGCGGTAGAGCCAGCGCGCGATCTGCGCCGCACGATAGGCGGGCGCTCCGTGGGCTGCGCACCACGCCTCGAGCTCGCCTTGCGAGAGGTCGAGGACGTTCGCCGGAGCGGACGTGGCGTTCACGCTTCGGCCGCCGCCGGCAGGGTCGCGCGCGGCGACGGGATCGCGAGCAGGCGCTCGGCTTCTTCCAGCACCTGTTCGACGCCGATCGCCTGCAGGCACTTGTTGTCGGTGCAGGGACTGTGACGATGGTTCAGCGCGCTCAGGCACGGGCTACAGGCGAGCCCGGCGAAGAGATCGACGTTGTGCTCGCCGAGCGTACCGTAGAGGACCGGGGTCTCCGGGCCGTAGAGGGTGATGCTCTTGATCGGCGTGAGCGTCGCGAAGTGCGCGGGACCGCTGTCGTTGGTGATGAGCAGATCGCTCTGATGGAAGAGCTGGAGCACGTCGGTCAACGTCCGCGTCCGACCGACGAAGTCGACGCAGCGTGGATCGCCGACTCGGCGGGTGATCGCGCGCGCCGACTCGGCCGCCTCGGCGATCCCCATGAGCACCACCACCCGCTGCGGATCGTTCGCCAGCAGGCGCTGGATGAGCACGATGTAGCGCTCGAGCGGCCAGGAGCGGATGGCGAGCAGGCTCCCGGCGTCGTGGTTGACGACGATCACCCGGTGCTGGGCCGTGATCGGGTAGCAGCGGCGCAGCTCGGCCCGGACGTACGCGAACGCTTCCGGGTCGACCGCGACCCGCACCGGCGGCGGCTGCGGCGGGATCACGCGCTTCGGGGTCGGGATCTCGATCGGCGCCTCGAGCGCCTCGACCAGCGCCAGGAAATTCTGCGACATGTGGTGGTACGGATTGTAGTGCACGCGATGGGTCAGGTGCTCGCCGCGGTACAGGCCCTCGGCCCGGTAATTGTGGAAGCCGACGCGCGTCGTCGCGCCCGAGAGTAGGCTCAGGAGCGACGAGATGCGCGAGAAGAGCTCGAGGTCGATGACGGTGTCGATACGCTCGCAGCGGCAGAAACGCATGAAGCGCCAGACATCGGCGGCGAGGTGCGCCAGGGAGTCGTCGCGGAGCGTGAAGATGTTCGCTTCACGGAAGAGTCCGAGGAGGCGCAGGCTCGCGGCGTTCTTCTGGAAGATGCAGAAGCAATGCTCAGCCTCGCGATAACGCTCCTGGACGCGGCGGATCATCGCCGAGGCGATGATCGTGCTCCCCATCTCGGAGAGCTCGATGAAGAGGATCTTCCGCGGGGCGCCGCCGGCCCGCCTTCCGCCCGCGTGCCCGAGCAGGCGCACCACGACCGTCAGCAGGAAGCAGAGGGGGATGCCGACCCAGTAGTCGACCCTGCGCATGGTCGCAAGCTTCATAGCCGGGGAAGCATAGCGAAACGGTCAGAAGCCGGACAGTGCGCGCCGCCGCGGAGCCTCTTCAGAACCAACGGCCGGCGATGGCACCGCCCGGATTTATCGGGTATCGCTGCCGCGCGTTGGCGACCGCGATGGTTCGGAGGGAACCCAGGAGAACCTCGATCGGCGAGGTGGCGGCGGCGCTCGCGATGGCGAGCGGCGTGGTGCTGCTGGCCGGGTACCGCCTGCGGACGTCGCCGTTCGCCCTCGACTGGAAGGGCGCTTGCGCCGGCGTCGCGGCGGTCGGCGCCGCTACCGGGCCGGCGGCGCTCGTCACCTGGCTGACGCTCGGCGCGACGGTGCTCGCGCTCGCGCGCCGGCTGCGGCGGCACAGCGCCGGTTGGGGGGCGTCGGAGTCGCTCGCGGGAGCACTCATCCTCGTTTGGACCGGGAGCTACGTGCTGCTGTTGAGCCTCGGCCCCGTCGGGCTCTACCGCCCGCTCGTTGCGCGCCTGACGCTGGCAGTGATCGTCATCGCGGCGTTGGCGACAAGCACCGGCGCAGCCGAGCAGCCGCCTCCGCGCCCGGGGCGGCTGCTCGCGCTCCTGGCTTTCGCCCTCGTCGCTCCCGCTCTTCTGGCGCTACAGCTCGCCTCCCCTGTTTCGCCATTCATGGACGTCCTCGCGTACGTGGCCTCGGTGCAAAAGATCGTGACCTTCGATTTCTACGATGCCTTCGCGAACGACGCCGCCGGTCTCTGGGCCCCGACGCGACAAGTGGCTGGCAGCGACGCCTTCTTTTCGTGGATCAGCCTGATCGGCGGGGTCCCGGCGGCGCTCGGCATCACGTCGACGATGCTCGCGCTCGGCGGCTTCCAGCTCCTCGCCATCTACCTGCTCGGCCGCACGGTGGGCGGCAGCCTGAACGGAGGCTTCGCCGCCCTCTTCCTGCTCACCACCTTCGTCTGGCGGCGGACGGCGGACGCGCGCGGCACCGCGCTCGCTTTTCCTCTGATCGCCGCCGGGCTGGCGCTCCTCCTGCAGGGATACCGCGAGCGGCGTCAGAGCAAGGCCGCGCTCGGCGGACTCGGTCTCGGGATCGCGGCGACGGTGAATCCGCTGATCGGAGCCCTCGGACTCATCGTCGCGGGCCTCGTCGCCGTCGTCGAGATGGTCGACCGCCGCCATGGCCTCGCGCTCTTCGCAGCGGTGTTCTCGGGCGCGGTCGCCCTGGCGCTGCCGCAGGTACTGATCGGCCTCGCGTATCCGGTGCCGCTCTGGGCCCTGCCGGGGACGGCGGCGCTCGGCGTCCTCGTGCTGTTGGCCGTGGCTTGGCGCGGCAGCGGCCGACGGCCCCTGCCGCGCGCTTCGACTTTCGGCAGCCTCGCCGCCGTCGTGCTCCTGCCGCTGATCGCGCTCTGGCTGCATGCGCGGCGGCAGTCCGACTTCTTCACCGACGACTGGCACGAGTACGGGATGCTGACCCTGCTCGGGGGTCTCGGACTCATAGCCGGGGCGGCGCTGGTCCGTCGCGGCGGCCGGCGGACGCCGGCGACGGTTCCCGCCCTGGCGCTCCTCGTCGGCATCGCCGCCCACGCGCTCGCCGATCCCGTACGCTTCCAGGGCACTCTCGAGATGCGTTCGCTCGCCTCCGAGGTGACGACGAAGATGGTCTACTACTGGACGCCGTACTGGCTGGCGCTGGCAGCGGCTCTGCCGTTCGCCCTGCTCGCACGCCGGCTCGGGCGCACGGCGGTCCTGGCGATGGTCCTCGTGCTCACGGTGTATCCGCTCCGGCAGGTGAAGGAGCCGCTCGACTATGACGCCTCCGGGCTCTCGGCCGCCGAGAGCATCGGTTTCGATCTGACGAACGCCGCCCGGGGCTATTTCGCCGGCTATCCGGACCGGCGCTGGGTGGTCGACGAGCGCTGGCGGATCGTGCTGCGGGCGCTGCAGGCGGAGATCGCCGCCGGCCGCATCGACTACTACACGCACCTCCTGCAGGTGACGTCGACGACGGGGATCGAAGCCGCCCTGGCGACCGGCGTCTCGGTCGATCTGGTGACGCCGCGTTGGGATCCGAACAGCATCTGGACGGTCGGCGGGCGCAGCCGCGGACTCGATGCCGTACCGGAGCTGCTCGCCGCCCGGCCGCGCTACGTCCTCCTGGAAGATCATTCCCGCGAACGCTTCGGCGGTCTGCCCGAATACGACGAGATCGCGACGGCGCCGCGGCTCATCCTGCTGCGCCGCCGCGACGGGTGAAGGTCGCTACACCGTGCTCTTCGTCCCGGCGACCGCGCCCCCGACTCCTCCTGTTGCGCCGTCGCGACGGGTGGAGGCGCGGCCGGGCACGGGAGCGTCGGTGCAACGGCGCCCGCGGCGCTACGGCACAGTACCGCCGGGTGTGAGCTGCTTGGCGCGGTAGAGCCTGACGCCGTCGGCCGCGTAGAGCTCGTCGTAGTCGCGGAAGGCGTCGCTCGGGAGCGGCGACATGCCGTCGAAGAGCCGGACGCCGTTCTTGGTGTGCTCGTGGACGACGACGTACGGCGGCCGTTCGGCCAGACGCGGGAGGAGCTCCTCGGCCGGACGCAGGCGGCCGCCCGCGATGCTGCGGTCGAAGACGTAGTTGGCGACGTAGCCGTCGGCGGCGATCCCCGTGTAGAGCGCAAAGACGACGTTGTCCTGGTAGAGCAGGATGTACGGTCCGAGCTGGACGACGTGCGTGGCGAGAGTGATGCGGCCGGCCGCGACCTCCGCCCGCAGGATTCGGGCGAGCGCCAGCTCCGCCGGGCTCTGCGCCCAGCGCCGGTGTCCGGTCGCTCCCCAGTAGCCGCACTTCGCCAGCTCGAGCTGGTATCCCCAGGCGGCGGCAATGGAGTGCTGGTGGTAGTTGGGGTCGGGATACTCGTGGCGCTCCTTCCACGGCAGGAGCAGCAGCGCCACCACCGCGTAGGCGGCGATGCGCAGCGACACCCGTTCTGCGATCCATGCGGCCAGCGACGCCGTCGGCAGGATCAGCACGTAGGGCAGCCAGTAGTCGATCTTGTGGTAGAAGTCCTCGACCGCCGTCTGCACCTTGCCGTCGCCGAAGGACTGCCACCACTGGCGCGACACGTAGTCGAGGCCGACGCCCAGCAGGAGCGCGGCGACGACCGGCGCCAGTTGCACGCGCCCGGGCCGGCGGTCGAGCCAGAGCATGGCGAGGAGCCCCGCACAGGCGCCGAGGTAGAGGGTCGGCAGCCGCTCCCACTGGATCACCAGCACCTCGAAGTGCGACGCGTGGCGCGCGAGGAGCACGACGGCCAGGAGCGCGAGCCCCCGGCGCAGCCAGCGCCCGAGCCAGAGATCGCGCTCGGGCGAGCGGGCGAGAGCCCGTGCCGAGATGACGGCGAGTCCGATTCCCAGGCTCTGCAGTAGCGGCAGCACCGGATACGGCAACTCCAGGCGGAGTCCGATCGCGACCTCGGGGCCGGCGAAGAGCGAGGCGGCGCCCAGCAGTCCGACCCCGGCCACGAAGGCGCGGCCCTGTCCGGCGAGGAGCCAGAACCCGACCGCGCCGGCAGCCGCAGCCATAGCGAAGAAACCGATGATCGCATGCGACGCTACCGCCGTGCCGAGGAGGAGCGCCGCGAGCACCGTCCGCGCCGGCAGGCGCCGCGGGTCGAGCAGCAGGCCGAGTCCGGCGCCGACGAGCGCGAAGGTTACCGAGCGCCCGTGCATGTAGGCGACTACGCGCGGCAGCACGGTGGCGCACAGGAAGAGCGCCGCCATGCCGCCGGCGCGGTCGCCGGCGATGGACTTGCCGAGCCGATAGACGCCGAGGAGGAGCAGGCCCAGCATCGGGACCAGGGCCGCGGATTGCGCCAGCACCGCCGGATCGGTGTCCGTGCCGAGCGCCAGGAACGCGTAGAGGAGCTCGTTGCCGGGGCACTGCGAGGCCGCGTCCCAGTATCCGTAGGGATCGTTGTCGAACGGCAGGTAGCGACCGAAGGTGACGATGCGCTGTGCCGACGCCGGCGTCGCGAGCACGTCCATGAAGGGCGGCACCGGCGAGCCGAGCTGCAGCGCGGCGGTCGTCGGGAACAGCAGGAGGAAGGCGAGCAGAGCGAGCTGCACACCGGGTGCCGGGGCGCGGCGCGCGAGCGCCGGCGGCCCGAGGCGCCAGAGGGCTGTGGCCATGCCGGCGAATCCGAGCCAGATGCTCCAGCCGCGCCAGAGGCCGAGCGGCCCGAGCAGGTTGGCGAAGAAATAGGCGCCGATCCAGAGACCGAAGAAGCCGCCGATGCCGGCGTCGAGGCGGCCGAGGCGGGGCTCGAGGCGGAGCAGCAGGGCTCCGAGAGTGCAGCCGCCGACGGCCCAGAAGCTCCAAACTTTCACCGCCGCGAACCCGGTGTGCGGCAGGACCTCCCAAAATTCGGCCCAGAAGTGCTCTCTGAAGATGTGCTCCGCCGGCGGACCATCGAGCGTCGCGAGCGCGATTGCGGCGAGGACGAGGACGACTAGTCCGTCGAGGAGCCGGAGCTTCATGCCGACCTCTCGGCAACGGCGACTACCGCCATCTCGTCGCCGGGGTTGAGCGGCAGGCTGACACCGTCGGCGAGCGGGCGCGGCACCATGGCGCGCGCGATCCGCATCGGCAGGCGACCGTAGGCGGCGCCCTTCTCGAGCGCCACCCCGAGGTTGCGGATGCGTCCGATCGATTGCGCGTGCACCAGCCTGTACCCGGACATCTCCAGGGCGCGGCGGATCGTGCTCCGGTCGAAGTACACCAGGTGCTCGTTGGGTTTCAGGTGCAGCCAGCGGGCGCCCGTGAGCTTGGCCATGAGCGACCCCACATCGGGTGTGGAAACGAACACGACGCCGTCCGGCGCCAGCAGGGTGCGCACCAGCCGCAGCGCGCCGAGCGGATCGGCGAGATGCTCCAGGAAGTCGTTCATGGCGACGACGTCGAAGGTCCGACCCTGGAGCGCCGGGTGCGGAAAAGCGCCGCCGATGACGTCGAGCCCGCGGGCGCGGCAGCGGGCGACCGACGCCGCGTTGATGTCGAGCCCGAGGGTCGCCCAGCCGCGTGCGCGCGCTGCCGCCGAGAAGGCTCCCGGACCGCACCCGAGGTCGAGCAACCTGCCGGGTTGCCGCCAGCGTTCGATCAGCGCCACTCTTTTCGCGAAAGAACGCTCATCCTGGGCTTCGGTGCGCACGTAGTACGCCGCCGGTGAGATCAACTGCTCGCCGTAGAGCCGCTCGAGGTCGGCGACGGGCAGGCGCGGGTTCACGTAGACGAGGCCGCAGCCCCGGCAGCGGACGATCGTGAAGCCGTCCTTGCTGTGCACCGGCACGTCGTCGCGGCCGCCGCATAGCGGGCAGGCGACGCGCTCGAGCCCGTCTGCGGCGCTCACCACCCGTCGCTCCGTCTCAGAAGAGGCGGCCCAGATTCAATAGGTTCAACGAGACCGTCCACCAAGAGTTGATCGCCACGCTGACGAGGATCAAGGCGACGTGCCAGGGCCGGATCGGCCGGGCGTTGTCGGCGATGAAGGCGACGAGGAGGAACAGCGCCAGCCACCGCCACGGGCCCGTTTGCGCCCAAGGCGCGAACCAGACGGCCGCGGCGGCGACCAGAGACGAGACGATCCACGCCAGGCGGCCGCGGAGCGGGTGCGCGGCGTCGAGCAGCCGCTGGTCCATACCGCGCACGGTGAGCACTGTCAGGGGCGCGTAGAAGTCGAGGGCGAAGCGATAACCGAGCTGGGTCATCCCGGTGCCTCCGAACTGGAAGAGCACGGCGAGGAAGAGCAGGATCCCGACCCAGCACCCCAGGGTCCAGCGGTCCCATGGCGACTTCAGCGCATAGATGAAGGCCGGCGTCGTGTACCACCAGGAGAGCCCGCCGACGCCCGAGAGGATCCACGGGTACTCGCCGTAGAAGAGCGGCTTGGCGTTGAACAGCACGTATACGTGGCCCGGCCAGTAGGACCAGTGCATCAGGCCCTTGGGAAAGAGCGGGTCTCCCCTCCCCTTGTTGATCAGGACCTCGTAGGCGGCGTTTCCGAAGACGCCGAAGCGCGCGAAGTTGTACGCCGAGTTGAGCGCCAGGACGGCGACGATGGGGAGTGCTAGCGCCAGCAGCCAGCGCAGGCGCGGGCGCGGCATGATCTCGTCGGCGCGCGGCTGCAGCCAGCGGTCCGTGAGCGGCACGAGCACGAACGGCATGGCGACCAGCGTTTCCATGCGACACCAGAACGCGAACGCGAGGCACGTACCGAGGAGGGCGGGTCGGGCTCTGCCGAACCACTCCCAGACGAGGATCCACAGGAACATCCCGTAGACGATCTGGGCGAGGTACCAGACCGAACCGATCGTCGCGTGGTACCACTGGATGCTGCCGAAGGCGAAGAGGATCGTCCCCCAGTTGGCGGCAGCGCGCGAGACCGGAACACGGCCGAGCGCGAGACGCGCGAACGCCGCCGCGGCGCCGCCGCAGACGATCGAGAGGATGGTCTGGAACCACCCGTAAGGCATGTCCCAGCCGCCGCTCCTCGCCACGAGCCAGGTGCGCAGCGGTTCGCGTTCGGCGATCCAGAGCAGCGGCGCCAGGAGCAGCGCCGGCGTCGGCGGGTTCGTGAAGTAGGCGCGGCCCTGGTACTCCGCCATCTCCAGGTGCGGAGGCCGCTCGGGAAGCGAGAGGCTGCCGTGCAGCAGCGCGTCCGCGAGACGGCCATATTGGTCGTAAGCGGTCGGACCCGGGCAAGTGAGCCAGTAGACGGCGACCACCGCAGCGAAGAGCCACGCAGCGTCGCGCGCGCCGTGCGGCGCCGGTCCGGTGGCGCGCGGGAGCCCGTTGAAGGCCGGCAGCGCGGACGGCGCGGACGTCGGCGCCCGGGAGGTCACCCGCGCGCGACGACCTCGATGGTACGGAAGAAGTAGGCGATCTCGACGGCCGCGGTCTCGGGAGCATCGGAGCCGTGGGTGGCGTTGGCCTCGACGCTCTGCCCGAGGTCCTTGCGGATCGTGCCCGGCGCCGCTTTCGCCGGGTCGGTGGCGCCCATGAGGTCGCGCCAGCGCTTGATCGCGTCGTCGCCCTCTAGGGCCATCACCATGACCGGCCCGGAGCACATGTACCCGACCAGGCTGGCGAAGAACGGGCGCTCCTTGTGGACGGCGTAGAAGCCTTCCGCGTCCGCTCGGCTGAGCTGCAGAAAACGGGCCGCCGCCACCTGCAGACCGCTCTGCTCGATGCGGCGGATGACCTCGCCGATCAGGTTCCGCTTCACGGCGTCGGGCTTCACGATCGCCAGGGTCCGCTCTCTCGCCATTACCAAGTCCTCCGCAAGGAAAATGATGCGTCCGGTCAACGACCGAGCGCGGCCGCCATCGTCCGGCCGAGCTCGGCAGCGCTCTTCACCACCCGCGCCCCGGCGGCGGCGAACGCCTTCATTTTGTCGGCCGCGGTGCCGGCGCCGCCGGCAATGATGGCGCCGGCATGGCCCATGCGCTTGCCCTTGGGCGCCGTCTGGCCGGCAATGAAGACGGTGACGGGTTTGGTTACGTGCTGCTCGATGAACTTCGCAGCCTCCTCCTCGGCGCTGCCGCCGATCTCGCCGATCAGGATGATGCCGTCGGTCCCGGGATCGTCCTGGAAGAGCCGCAGCACGTCGATGAAGCCGGTGCCGATGATCGGATCGCCGCCGATGCCGACGCAGGTCGACTGCCCGATCCCGAGTTGCGTCAGCTGGTGGACGGCCTCGTAGGTGAGCGTGCCGCTGCGCGACACGACGCCCACGGAGCCGGGGCGGTGGATGTAGCCCGGCATGATGCCGATCTTCGCCTGGCCGGGCGTGATGACGCCGGGACAGTTCGGGCCGACGAGACGAGTGCTCCGACCCTTCAGGAACTGCATGCAGCGCACCATGTCGAGCGTCGGCACGCCCTCGGTGATGCAGATCGCCAGCGCCAGGCCGGCGTCGGCGGCTTCCATGATCGCATCGGCCGCGAACGGCGGCGGCACGAAGATGAGCGAGCAGTCGGCGCCGGTCTCGGCGACCGCTTGCTCGACGGTGTCGAAGATGGGGAAGCCCTCGAAGACGGTCCCGCCCTTGCCCGGCGTCACGCCGCCGACTACCTGGGTGCCGTACTCGCGGCACGCCTTGGCGTGGAAATGGCCGGTGGCGCCGGTCAGGCCCTGGACGATGACGCGCGTGCTCTTGTCGACGAGGATGCTCATCGGGACGCTCCGGCGCCGCGCGCGGCGGCGGCTACCGCGAGCCGCGCCCCCTCGGCCATGTCCCCGGCCGCTTCGATGGCGAGGCCGGAAGACTTCAGGATCTCCTTGCCGCGCTCGACGTTGGTGCCCTCCATCCGCACTACCAGCGGCACCGACAAGCCGACCTCCTTCGCGGCCGCGACCACGCCCTCGGCGAACACGTCGCAGCGCAGGATACCGCCGAAGACGTTGATGAAGATCGCCCGCACGCTGGCGTCGGAGAGCAGGATGCGGAACGCTTCGGCGACCTTCTTCTGATCGGCACCGCCGCCGACGTCGAGGAAGTTGGCGGGCTCGCCGCCGGCGTGCTTGACGATGTCCATCGTCGCCATGGCCAGGCCGGCGCCGTTCACCATGCAGCCGATGTTGCCGGAGAGGGCGATGTAGCTGAGGTCGTACTTCGCGGCCTCGGTCTCGCGCGGATCCTCCTCGTGGACGTCGCGATACTCGCGGAGATCGGCGTGGCGGAAGAGCGCGTTGTCGTCTAGGCTCACCTTGGCGTCGAGCGCGATCAGCTCGCCGCCCTTGGTGACCACGAGCGGATTTATCTCCACCATCGACGCGTCGCACTCGTGGAAGGCGCGCGTCACCGCGGCGAAGAAGCCGACGGCCTTGTTGACCAGTTCCTTCGGCAGTCCGAGCCGGAACGCCAGGCGCCGGCCTTGGTAGGCTGCGAACCCGACCGTCGGATCGATCGTTTCGTGAAAGATCCTCTCCGGCGTCTTGGCGGCGACCTCCTCGATCTCGACGCCGCCATCGGGCGAGGCGATGATCCCCACCTTGCCGGTCGCCCGGTCGACGACGACGCCGAGGTAGAGCTCGCGGGCGATGTCGCAACCGCTCTCGACCAGCACCTGGCGGACGACGCGTCCGTCGGGGCCGGTCTGGTGGGTGACGAGCGGCTTGCCGAGGAGTCCCCGCGCGAACTCCGCCGCCTTCTCGGGCGAGGCGACGACCTTGACGCCGCCCGCTTTGCCGCGTCCGCCGGCGTGGATCTGGGCTTTCACGACCACCGTGCCGCCGAGCCGTGCGGCGACCGCGGCGGCCTCTTCTGGCGAGCGCGCGACGCCGCCCTGGAGGAGCGGCACGCCGTACTTGCGCAGGATCTCCTTGGCTTGGAACTCGTGGATGTTCACGCCGCCGTCAGCCTTTCAGGATGCGATCCATGGCCTGGACCAGCTCCTCGACATGGCTCACGGAGACCGCGAACTCCTTCTTCTCCTTGTCGGTGAGCTCGAGCTCGATGACGCGTTCGACCCCGCCGCCGCCGATCAGCACCGGCACGCCGACGTAGAACCCCTTGACGCCGTACTCGCCCTCGAGGAGTGCCGCGCACGGCAGGATGCGCTTGCGGTCCTTCAAGTACGCCTCGGCCATCTGCACGGCAGCCGAGGCCGGCGAGTAGAAGGCCGATCCGGTCTTGAGGAGCGCCACGATTTCGCCGCCGGCCTTGCGGGTGCGGTCTTCGATGGCGCTCAGGCGCTCTTCGGCGATCAGCTTGGCCACCGGGATGCCGCCGACGGTGCAGGCGCTGCGCACCGGCACCATGTCGTCGCCGTGGCCGCCGAGCACGATCGCGGCGACGCTCTCCACCGAGACGTTCAGCTCCTGGGCGACGAAGGTGCGGTAGCGCGACGAGTCGAGCACGCCGGCCATGCCGACGACGCGGTTCTTCGGAAATCCGGTGACGCGCTTCATCTGCGTCACCATGGCATCGAGCGGATTCGAGACCACGATCACGAACGCGTTCGGCGCGTGCTGCTTGATGCCCTCCGCCACGGCGGTGATGATCTTGGCGTTGGTCGCCAGCAGATCGTCGCGGCTCATACCGGGTTTGCGCGCCAGCCCGGCGGTCACGATGCAGACGTCGGCGCCGGCGATGTCGGCATAGTCGTTGGTCCCCGTGATCCTGGCGTCGAAGCCTTCGATAGGCCCCGACTCGACGAGGTCCAGCGCCTTGCCGTGCGGCAGACCCTCGACGACGTCGAAGAGGACGACGTCGCCGAGGTGCTTGAGCGCGCAGAGGTGCGCGAGCGTGCCGCCGATGTTCCCGGCCCCGATGAGGGCGATCTTCTTTCGTGCCATCGCTATCCTTCCATGTTGTTGATGATCGCCGTGGCGAACTCGGAGCACTTCAAGAGCTTCGCGCCCGGCATCTGCCGTTCGAGGTCGTAGGTGACGGTCTTGGCGGCGATCGTGCGCTCGAGGCCGGTCACGATGCGTCCGGCCGCTTCGTCCCAGCCGAGGTGCTCGAGCATCATGACGCCCGAGAGGATCACCGAGCCGGGATTGATCTTGTCCTGGCCGGCGTACTTCGGCGCCGTGCCGTGCGTCGCCTCGAAGACCGCGGCGCGGTCGCCGATGTTGGCTCCGGGCGCGAGGCCGAGGCCGCCCACCTGGGCCGCGCAGGCGTCCGAGATGTAGTCGCCGTTCAGGTTCGGCGTCGCCAGCACGCTGTACTCGTCGGGGCGGAGGAGCACCTGCTGGAACATCGAGTCGGCGATGCGATCTTTGACGATGACCTTGCCCGGGATCGCTGTCTTCCCGCCGGCGTCCTCCTCGCGCACGATGCGGTCCGCGAACTCCGCCTGCGCCAGCGCATAGCCCCAGTCGCGAAACGCCCCCTCGGTGAACTTCATGATGTTGCCTTTGTGGACGAGGGTGACGCTCGGCTTGCCGTGCGCGAGGGCGTAGGCGATCGCCCGGCGCACGAGCCGCTCGGAGCCGAACGCGGACATCGGCTTGATGCCGATGGCGGATCCGGGGCGGATCTGGCTGCGCAGGCGCGTGCGCAGGAACTCGATCAGCGCGTTCGCTTCTTCGCTCCCCGCCTTGAACTCGATGCCGGCGTAGACGTCCTCGGTATTCTCGCGGAAGATGACGACGTCGAGCTTCTGCGGCTCTTTGACCGGGCTCGGGACGCCGCTGAACCAGCGCACCGGGCGCACGCAGGCGTAGAGATCGTGCACCTGCCGGAGCGTCACGTTGATCGAGCGGATGCCGCCGCCGACGGGGGTGGTGAGCGGGCCTTTGATCGCGATCTTGTAGTCGCGGATGACCTCGTTGGTCTCCTCGGGGAGCCACTCGTCCGGGCCGTAGATGGCGCAGGACTTCTCGCCGGCGTAGATCTCCATCCAGGCAATCCGGCGCTTGCCGCCGTAGGACTTGGCGACCGCGGCGTCGAAGACGCGCTGCGAGGCCCGCCAGATGTCCGGCCCGGTGCCGTCGCCTTCGATGAAGGGAATGATGGGCCGGTCCGGAATGCGCCAGGCGCCGTCCGCTCCGACCTCGATGCGCTCGCCTTCGGATGGAACTCGGACGTGCCGGTAGGCGCTCACCCAGAACCTCGCAGTTATGACGTAGAGTACGGAAAGACCGCGGGAAACGGGGGCGGACACTAACGAGTCGACTCCGGGGTGTCAACGCGCGGCGGCATGCGCGGGCGCTCCGGTGATCGTCGGTCGCACCCGCGGATCGCGCCGCGCTCCGCGGGTCGCCGCGCCCCGGTCGCCGGCGACACGCCGGTCGCGCGGCGATCGCCGCGCCTGTCGCGCACACCTGCCGATACGCCGACGCCGCGCCTTGACCGGCGTGGCTCCGTTCCTGTAACCCGCCTGGCGTGCGCATACGCGTGTGGGGGGTCGTGCTGGCAGTCACCGTGTCGTCGCTAGTGGCCGGATGCGGCGGCGACAACCTCGAGTTCTGCCGTGGCTGCGGCACGCCGACACCGCAGCCGACGTCGACCCCGACCCCGACGTTGACGGAGGTCGAGGCGACTCCGTCACCGACGCCGTCGCTGACGCCCGAGCTGCGGCGATCGACTCACGACGGCACGGCTACCACCGCTATCGATCCCGACGGCGCATAGAAGCGGCACGCATTGCCGCCGAGTCCGCGCACGACCCGCGCCAGTGCTGCGCCCAGACGCGGGTAGCCGGAGGCGACGCGACTCGCGAGGAAGTCCAGGCGTGCGTATTGACCGGCGGCGACGGCAGTCTCGATCCGGAAGCCGCTGTGCTCGAGGGCGCGGCGCAGCGTCGTCGGCGAGAACAGCACCACGTGTTCGGGGAACTTGAGCGACACCCAGCGTCGCCCCTGCAGCCGGGCGAGCCGGCTGGCGACGTTCGGTGTCACCACGAGGAGCGCCCCGCCCGGTCTGAGGGCCGCCCGCGCCTTTGCCAGAGCCGCCAGAGGATCGAGGAAGTGCTCGATACAGTCCTGCATGCTCACGACGTCGAAGTAGCAGTCCGGGACCGTGACCTGCTCCCAGGTGCCGGTGACGACGCGCACGTCCTGCGGAGCGCGAGCGGCGGCCGCCGTAGAGCGCTCGACGATCCAGCGCTCCGGGAAGCGCGCTGTCGCGGCCTCGACGAGGTATCCGTAGCCGGCGCCGACGTCGAGGAGGCGACCGCTGCCGACATGGCCGTTGACGAGGGCGAGCCGACGGCGGAACGTCGCCCGGGCGTCGGCGGCGGCGGCGGCGTAGTCGCCGTAGCCCGCCGCGTGCGCCGCCGGACTGGCGAAGTAGCTGCTGTCGTACAGGTGCGCCAGCGTCGTCTGGCTGGGGGGCGGGTTCAGGTACCAGAGCCCGCAGCCGCGGCAGCGTACCATGCGGTAGCCATGGGCGGCGGCCACGGGCGAGCAGGCATCGCCGCCGCAGAGCGGGCAGGCGCGCTCGGGACCGTCGGCGACCGTCTCGGCATAGATCCCGGCGCGCATGTTGCGCCGGACGCGCCAGAGATCGCGCGCCATGCGCAGGCTGTCGCGGACGACGCGGATGCGCGAGTCGTCGTCGTGGGTGAGGCGGACCGGAAAGCGCCGGACCACGTACCCCTGCTGCAGCGCCGCGGTCAGGATCTCGAAGTCGAAGCCGAAGCCGTCGATCGTGCGGACGGCGAAGAGGCGGCGGGCGGCCTCGGCGCGGAAGAGCTTGAGCCCGCACTGCGAGTCGCGGAACGGCAGCCCTAGTGCCAGGGCGGTCAGGAGCGAGAGGGCCCGACCCGAGATCAGGCGCAGGAGCCCGTAGCCGCGATTTACCTCGGACTCCGCGAGCTCACGGGCGCCGATGGCGATGTCGGCTTCTCCGGCTGCGAGGGTGGCGAGCATGGCGCGCAGCCGCTCGAGATCGTAGGGACAGTCGGCGTCGGTGAAAGCGACGTAGGGATGGCGCGCCGCTACGACGCCGGCCGCGACCGCCGCACCTTTGCCGCGGTTCACGGCGAAGCGGATCACGCGCAGCGGCACCGGGCTCGGAAAGCGCTCGGCGATCGTGGTCGTGGCGTCGCGCGAGCCGTCGTCGACGACGATGATCTCGCTCGTTGCTGCGAGCCGCGGCAGGGCCTCGGCGGCGTGCCGCAACGTCGCCGGCAGGCGCTCGGCCTCTTCGTAGGCCGGCACGATCAGCGACAGGGCGATCGGTGCGGCCACGGACCCTTCGTCGTCGAGGCCGATCAGCCCTGGCCGCCCGTCTTCTGCTGCACGATCCGCTTCGCCGCCGTCGCGACCGTTGCCGATACGTTCTTGCTCTTGGCGAGCATGCGGACGTCGCGGTCGTTCAGGCCGCCGAGGAAGCGCAGCGACAGTACGAGCGGCGTCTTGGGGTTGGTCACCAGGCTCACCCGAACCTGGTAGTTCTTCGTCCACTCCCGGCTTTCGCCGATCATGCGCAGCAGCTCGTCGTCGGCGCTGCGGTTCTTGGCGACGGCTATGACCTCTTCGTCGCCGATGCGAGGGTTCTGGAGGACGAAGCGGCGGATCATCTTGTTGGGGTCGCGGATGAGCAGCATCCGCGCTTCACGATTGCCGCGCAGCGCCAGCTTGATCTTTTCCGAGACGCCCATGGTCTGGAGCTGCAGGAGGAGGCTTGCCTCGACCGCCTTTCCGGGCGTCGGATCCTCCACGAGCGCCTCCGGGACGGCGATCCCGTCGGTTCCCGCCTCGACGGCTGCTGCGATGCCGGCTTCGTCTTGCATCGCGACCTGCTACTCGCCGGCGGCGGCGATGCCGCGTTCGGCTCGCACTTCCTTGATGACCTTGTCGGAGAGGTGCGCCGGCACCTCGTCGTAGTGCGCGAAGGCCATGTGGAAATCGCCGCGGCCGCTGGTCATCGAACGCAGGTCGGGAGCGTACTTCAGCACCTCGGCCATCGGCACTTCGGCGCGGATTACCTGGTGCGGCGGCTTCGGATCGACGCCGAGCACGCGTCCGCGGCGCGCATTGAGATCGCCGATGACGTCGCCCATGCACTCGTCGGGAACCGTTACCTCCAGCAGCATGATCGGCTCCAACAGCACCGGACGCGCCTTGGCGAGCGCGTCCTTGAAGCCGAGCGAGGCGGCGATCTTGAACGCCATCTCCGAGGAGTCGACGTCGTGGTACGAGCCGTCGAAGAGCGTCACCTTGAAATCGACGACCGGCGAGCCGGTGAGGATACCGCGCGGCATCGCCTCGCGAATCCCCTTCTCGACCGCGGGGATGTACTGGCGCGGGATGGCGCCGCCGACGATCTCGTCGACGAACTCGAAGCCGGCGCCGCGCGGCAGCGGCTCCAGCTTGATCCAGGTGTCGGCGAACTGACCGCGACCGCCGGACTGCTTCTTGAGCTTGCCCTGCGCCTCGGCCCGCCCCTTGATGGTCTCGCGGTACGGCACCTTGGGCGCCTTCAGCTCCACTTCGACGCCGTACTTCCGCTTGAGGCGCTCGACGACGACTTCTATGTGCAATTGCCCCGAGCCGGAGACGATGATCTCGCGGCTTTCGGGGTCGCGCTCGATGTGCAGCGCCAGGTCTTCCTCCATCATCTTTTGTAGCGACTGGGTCGCCTTTTCTTCGTCGGCTTTGCTCTTCGGCTGTGCCGCGAAGGACATCACCGCCTCGAAGGTCGGGAGCTTCGGCAGCAGCACCGGCGCCTTCTCGTCGGCGAGCGTATCACCGCTCGCGGTGTCCTTGAGCTTGGCGACGGCGCAGATCTCCCCGGCCATGGCGACGCCGATCGGAGCCTGCTTCTTGCCCTCGAGGCGCAGGAGCTGTCCGAGGCGTTCCTTGGCCCCGCGGCTGGCATTGAGGACGGTGGAGTCGCTGCTGGCGCGGCCGGAGACGACCCGGAAGAGCGAGAGCTTGCCGGCGAACGGATCGTTCACCGTCTTGAACACCAGGGCCGCGAAGGGCGCGCCCGGATCGGCGGGGCGCGCGACCGGCTGACCGCTCTTGGCGTCGACCGCTTCCATCTCCGGGAGGTCGGCCGGCGAGCCGAGCAGGTCGACGGCCGCGTCGAGCACGGCGTGGACGCCGATGCCGCGCGCCGGGGTGCCGACGAGCACCGGCAGGAGCTTGCCCGCGAGGACGCCGAGGCGCAGGCCGCGGCGGATCTCGTCCTCAGCGAGCTCGCCGCTCTCCAGGTAGTGCTCGAGCAAGGCGTCGTCGACCTCGGCGACGGCTTCCAAGAGGCGATCGCGGTGCGCCGCCACCGCCGCTTGCGACCCGGACGCGATCGCACCGCTCTGGGGCGCGGCGAAGTCGCTCGCCGCGGTCATCGACCGCATCGCCACCAGGTCGACGTAGCCTTCGAGCCCCGTCGTCGAACCGATCGGGATGGCGATCGGGATCACCTTCGCGTCGACCACCCGGGCAACGGGTGCGAGCGCTTCGTCGAGGTCGGTCTCCTCGCGATCGAGACGAGTCATGTAGGCGATGCTCGGAATACCGAGCGCGCGGCACCAGCTCCACACGCGCTCGAGCTCGACCTTCACCTCGCCGTGCGGCGACAGCACGAAGACCGCGCCGCTGGCCGCCGTGAGCGCCGCCCGGGTCTCGGCGAGAAAAGCGGCGTAACCGGGCGTGTCGAGGATCGTGATCTCGTGCTTGCGCCAGGGGACGTGATGGATCGCCGTCGTGATCGAGGTCTTGCGGCGGACCTCTTCGGGTTCGATGTCGAAGAGCGACGTGCCGTCGTCGCTGCGGCCGAGGCGCGTGGCGCTGCCCGCGGCCAGGACCAGGGCGTCCGCGAGCAAGGTCTTGCCTACCCCGCCCTGGCCGACGATGGCGATGTTGCGGATGCGTGCGACCTCTTCGGCAGCCATGCGATCCTCCCTGCAGCGTTGGTGGTGCTACTGGTTACGACGATGAATGAGCCGGAGCCCCTCGAGGGTCAAGAACTCGTCGACGGCCTCGATCGTGGTCGACTCGGGAGCGAGCAGGTGCGCGAAGCCGCCGGTTGCGATCACCCTGGCGTCGGCGCCGATCTCTTCGCGGATGCGGGCGACGAGCCCGTCCACCAAGGAGACGTAGCCGTACACGATCCCGGCCTGGATGGCGTGGACGGTGTTCTTGCCGACGACCTTCGGCGGCCGGACGAGCTCGACGCGCGGCAGCTTCGCGGTCCGGGTGACGAGAGCGTCGAGCGAGATGCCGAGGCCGGGAGTGATGACGCCGCCGAGGTACTCGCCCTTCGCCGACACGCAATCGAAGGTCGTTGCGGTGCCGAAGTCGACGACGATGCAGCCCCGGCGATAGCGCTCGTAGGCGGCGACGGCGTTCACGATCCGGTCGGCGCCCACTTCCTTCGGGTTGTCGTAGAGGATCGGCATGCCGGTCTTCACGCCCGGGCCCACCACCAGCGGTTCGGCATGGAAGTAGTCGCGGCAGAGATCCTCGACGATCGTGGTCATCGGCGGCACGACCGAGCAGACGATGATGGCGCTCTTCTTCGGGATCGGCAGGTCCGAGGCACGGTAGAGGTTCCACAGCAGCACACCGTACTCGTCGGAGGTGCGGCCGGGATCGCTCAGCATCCGCCAGTGGCGCACGAGGCGATCGCCTTCGTAGACGCCGACGACGGCGTGGGTGTTGCCGACGTCGATCGCCAGGAGCGCGCTGCTCATCGCCCCCGCTCCTCGTCGGCTGCCGCGAGCATCCTGTAGCCGTCCACGATCGTGACGTCGCCCGCCATGATGCGCTCCTCTCCCGCCGGACCGGCGACGACGAGCCGGCCGGCAGCGTCGATGCCGCGGACCGTTCCGGTGCTGCACCGGCCGCCGCCCTCGATCCTCACGCTCCGTCCCGTGAGGCACGAGGACGCTTCCCATTCCGGCGCCAGCGCCGCGAAGCCCTCGCCGACGACGCGATCATAGACGGCCTCCAGCGCCGCGCATAGGCCGGCGGCGAAGCGCGGACGGTCGACACGGGTGCCGGTCGCGAGCAGCACCGATGTCGCCGTGGCGCGCAGCGCCGGCGGAAAGGCGCGAGCGGGCGCATTCAGGTTGACGCCGATGCCGAGGACGACGCTGCGGATGCGATCCGCTTCGGCGTCCATCTCGGTCAAGACCCCCGCGATCTTGCGGCCGTCGAGGAGGCAGTCGTTCGGCCATTTGATCGCGATCCGCTCCGGCGCCAATCCCGGCAACGCGCGCAGCGCGCGCACGACGGCCACCGCGGCGGCGAGAGCCAACTGCGGCGCGTCGGCGGGAACGAGCCGGGGCCGGAGGATGAAGCTCGCATAGAGATTCACGCGCGCCGGCGACACCCAGCTACGCCCGAGACGGCCGCGCCCGGCCGTCTGCTGTTCGGCGAGCACCAGCATTCCTTCCGGAGCGCCGGCGCGCGCCAGCGCCGCGGCGCGGAGGTTCGTGGAGTCGATGGTCTCGAAGCACTCGAGGCGGCGGCCGAAGCGCTCGGTCGTTAGATGCTGCTCGATCTCCGTCGGCAACAGGCGGTCTGGCACTCCGGTGAGGGCGTAGCCGCGGGCGTGCAGGGCCGCGATGCGATACCCCGAGGCGCGCAGCGCTTCGACGTGCTTCCAGACGGCGGCCCGTGAGACGCCGAGGTTACTCGACAGCACCTCGCCCGAGACCACGGGCGCTTGTCGCAGGAGCCGGAGGATGCGCTCGGCCGTGTCCATCGCGGCGGGGCGGGTCAGGCGGCGACGATCCGCAGGTGCAACGGGACGGCGGGGGCGGAGTGCGTGAGGGCGCCGATCGAGATGCGATCGGCGCCGGCGGCGGCGTAGGCGGCGACGTTGGCGAGCGTTATCCCGCCCGAGACCTCCACCGGCACCCGACCGCGCACGTGCCGGATCAGCGCCGCTGCCTGCTCTGGGGTCTGGTTGTCGAGGAGGACCGCGTCGGCGCCCGCCGCCAGTGCGGCGTCGAGCTCCGCCAGCGTCCGGCACTCGACCTGGACCCGCAGCGCCGCGGGCGCCCGCTCGCGCACCCGGGTCACGACCGCCGCCGTGCCGCCGCCGAGAGCGACGTGGGTGTCCTTGATCAGGATGCCGTCGTCGAGGCCGAAGCGGTGATTGACGCCGCCGCCCATGCGCACGGCATGCTTCTCGAGGAGCCGGAGCCCGGCGATGGTCTTGCGCGTGTCGACGATGGCCGCTTTGGTGCCGGCGACGGCGGCAACGAAGCGGCGCGTCAGGGTCGCGATCCCGCAGAGGTGCTGCAGCAGATTGAGCGCCACACGCTCGCCGGCGAGGATCCCGGCCGCCGGGCCCTCGATGCGCACCACCGGCGTCTCGACGCCGCCGGCGGCGCCGTCGGCGGCGAGCACCGCCACCCGCAAGGTCGGATCGACGAGCTCGTAGACGAGCGGCGCCAGGAAGACCCCGGCCAGCACGCACGGCTCCTCGCTGCTGATGGTGGCCGTGGCGCCAAGCCCGGGCGCCAGGGCAGCAGCCGTGGTCACGTCGCCACGACCGATGTCTTCCGCGAGCGCCGCCGCGACCAGACGGCGGGTCGAGGGATGGCGGGCCAGCGCCGCTACGCGGGCCGCGATTTCTTCGTCCATCGTCAGGCCTCCAGCGGCGCAACCCACTCGGGGTCGCGCACCTGGAAGGCGGCGCTCGGGAGGCTAGCGTTCGCTACCAGCTCGTGCCGTTCGACCCGCGCCGAGCGCAGCACGTCGTCCTGCACCGTCGCCAGGACCGCGAGCGTCTCGGGGTGCGCCGCGAGCGCGACGCGCGCGACGCCGCGTCCCGGCGACACGCCGGCCTCCGACTTCGACTTGTTGATCGCGGCGAGGCACGCCACGGCGACATCGAAGCAGGCGGCGTCGCGGGGCGGTGCGATCGAGTCGAGCTCGGCCGTGGTCGGCCAGGGCGCGCGATGGATGCTCGCGTGGCCGGTCTCGGCGGCGAAGATCCAGGACCAGACCTCCTCGGTGACGTAGGGCAGAACCGGAGCGAAGAGGCGCAGCAGCACTCCGAGGCCGAGCCGCAGCCCGGCGATCGCCGAGCCGCCGGCATCGTCGCGGGCCCGATGCTTCACGAGCTCGAGGTAGGTGTCGGTGAAGTCGTGCCAGAAGAAGGACTCGGTGTCCTGGAGGGCGTGGGCGTAGTCGAATTCCTCGAAAGCGGCCGTGACCCGCGCTACCAGGTCACGCAGGCGGGCTACGAATGCCCGGTCGAGCTCGACGTCGATGGGCGCGCGCGGCCCCGCCTGGGCGAGGACGAACTTGCCGGCGTTGTAGAGCTTGGTCACCAGCCGCTTGCCGATCTTCAACACCTTCTCGTCGAAGGCGGTGTCGGTGCCGAGGCGGGCGCTCGCCGCCCAGTAGCGCACACCGTCGGCCGTGTACTGGTCGAGGAGGTGCATCGGCGTTACGACGTTGCCCTTGCTCTTCGACATCTTCTTCCGGTCCGGATCGAGGATCCATCCGGAGATGACGACGTGGTGCCAGGGCACGCTGCCCTCGTGCAGCATCGCCTTGGCGATCGTGTAGAAGGCCCAGGTGCGGATGATCTCGTGGCTCTGCGGCCTGATGTCGGCGGGGAAGCGGCGGCGGTGGCGCTCGGGATCGAGGAGCCAGCCGGAACCGATCTGCGGCGTCAGCGAGCTCGTGAACCAGGTGTCGAAGACATCGGCCTCGGCGGTGAAGCCCCCCGGTCGGTCGCGCTCGGCGGCGGCGTAGCCCGGCGGTGCGTCGACCGTCGGATCGACGGGGAGGGTCGCGGCGGCAGCGAGGAGCGGACGCTCGTAGACCGGCCGACCGTCGCCGTCGAGCGGGTACCAGACCGGGAACGGTACGCCGAAATAGCGCTGCCGGCTCACGCACCAGTCGACGTTCAGGTTCTCGGTCCAGTTGCGGTAGCGCAGGCGCATGAAGTCCGGGTGCCAGCGGATGCGGTCGCCGACGGCGAGGAGGTCGTCCTTCTTGTCGAGGAGGCGCACGAACCACTGCCGGGTCGAGATGAACTCGAGCGGCCGGTCGCCTTTCTCGAAGAACTTGACCGAGTGCTCGATCGGCCGCGGTTCTCCGCGCAGCGGCGCCGCGCCGGTGCCGGTGGCGTCGTTGGCGGCGTCGCGCAACATGGTGACGATCGCCTGGCGCGCGCCCCCAGTACCCTTGCCGGCGACGACGGCGTAGCGGGCGTTCGCGGTCTCCGGATCGCGGCTCGGAAAGGCATCCGAGCCGAAGGTCACGGGAACCAGGCGGCCGTCGCGGCCGACGATCTGGCGGAGCGGCAGCTTCTGCTCGCGCCACCAGACGACGTCGGTAGCGTCGCCGAAAGTGCACACCATGAGGATGCCCGTCCCCTTCTCCGGGTCGACGAGCTCGCTCGGGAAGATCGGCACCGGCACCTGGAAGATCGGCGTCACCGCCTGCTTGCCGAAGAGATGGCGCCAGCGGGCGTCGCTCGGGTGTGCGGTCACGCCGACGCAGGCCGGCAGGAGCTCGGGGCGCGTGGTCGCGATGACGAGCTCGCCGCCGCCAGCGACGCCGAAGGCCACGTCGTGGAAGGCGCCGCGCGTCGGCCGATCCTCGACCTCCGCCTGGGCGACGGCGGTCTGGAAGTCGACGTCCCACATGGTCGGAGCCTCGACGCTGTAGACGTGGCCCTTCTCGAAGAGATCGCAAAAGCTCAACTGCGCCAGGTGCCGGCAGCGTCCGTCGATGGTCGAGTATTCGAGGCTCCAGTCCACCGAGAGCCCGATGCGCCGCCACAAGGCCTTGAACGCCTTCTCGTCCTCGCGCGTCAGCTCGAGGCAGAGGTCGATGAAGTTCGGGCGTGACACCAGACGCGGCGGCCCCTTCGCCTCGGCGGCGCTCGCAGGCCCGAGCCGGAGATCGGGAACGTGCGGCGCCCGCGGGTCGCAGCGCACGTGGAAGTGGTTCTGCACCCGGCGCTCGGTCGGCAAGCCGTTGTCGTCCCAGCCCATCGGGTAGAAGACGTTACGCCCGCGCATGCGCTGGAAGCGGGCGATGACGTCGGTGTGCGTGTAGCTGAAGACGTGGCCGACGTGCAGCGAGCCGGAGACCGTCGGTGGCGGCGTATCGACCACGAAGGTCTCGTCGCGGGCGCGGGCGGGGTCGTGGGCGTAGACGCCGAGCTGGTCCCAGCGTGCGTGGAGCCGCGCCTCCACCTCGGCCGCCTCGAAGTGCTTCGGCAATTGCTCGGGATCGATGACCGGGACCGCAGCCGACATTCGGCTGCAGATAGCAGAGGTATGCGGAAATCGCGACCCGGCGGCTCGATTCAGGGGCGCGCCGGCAGGCGACTTCGGCTACAGTGGCCCGCCATGAGCGCCGCCCCGCCCCGCTTCGATCCGTCGGGGTTCACGAATGCGCCGTACGCCCGCTGCGTAGAGAAGCCCTGGGGCTACGAGGTGCACTGGACACCCGAGGATCTACCGTACGCGGGGAAGCTGCTGCACATTCATGCCGGCGCCCGCCTCTCCCTGCAGCTCCACGATCAGAAGCGCGAGAGCTGGTTCCTGCTGCGCGGCCGCGCCATGGTCGTGTGGCAGGACGCGAGCGGACAGCTCGTCGAGACCGAGCTCGCGCACGGCGTCGGCTACACCTGCAGCCTCGGTCAGGTGCACCGGCTGATCGGCATCACCGACTGCGACGTGATCGAGGCGTCGACGCCGGAGGTCGGGACGACCTGGCGCCTCGAAGACGATTTTGCGCGTCCGCACGAAACTCCCGAGCAGCGCCGCCGCGAGCGCGGCGGCTGACGCCCGCCGCGCCGGCGGTGCACCGAGGACAGCCGATCCGGAAGTGGCAGCATACCGCGACCGCGAGCGCCGCACCTGGTAGCGGCGGAACCTCGAGCGGACGGAGCTGCGTGACGAAGTCGCAGGTAGGCGCGGGCTCGTGGCGCGCACGGGCGCATCGTCGATGTCTATAGCCGATCTTGACCGTCTTCCCGCCTCCAAGTATTCAAAACTCCACGCGCGAAAGTGGCGGAACTGGCAGACGCGCAGGATTCAGGATCCTGTGAGGTAAAACTCGTGGGGGTTCAAGTCCCCCCTTTCGCACTCGTGGCGGTCATGCGGTGAGCTGAAGGGAGCCCGGGGGACGGGCGGAGGGGTGGCGGCGGTGGCTGGTGCTCACATGATGATGCAGTGTCCGCGGTGCTCGACGCGCTGGCGCGTCGCAGCCGCCGCACCGGTGGAGAATCCGCTCTTCAAATGCGGCAAGTGCCACCATCTGTTCCGGCAGTTCCCGGGAGCGACGCCGGCGCGCGAGAGCGCGGCGACGGCGACGGCGACAGCGACGAAGCGGCGGGCGACGGCGGACGAGCCGGACACGCTCGAGTTCATCTTCCCTGAACGCCAGCCTGCAGAGTTGCCGGCCACCGACGACCGGACGTCGGCCGGGCCGCAGCGCCGAGGCGACATCGATGCGCCGTCCGCGGCCGCCGCAACCGCGTCAGCGCGCGAACCGGCGACCGCAAGAGACACGACGTCGCCGCCGGCGCGCTCGGCGAGAGCCCAGCAGCAGCCGGCGCTCAGCATAGTGCCCTCCGAGGCGAAGGCGCTCACCGCGGGCGGCGATCGCGAACCGGCGACGGGGAGCGAACCGTCGGGGACGAGCGCGGAGCGGTTCGCGGCTGACGGGGCCCCGTTCGCGGGCGGCGACGGCGCCGAGAGCGCGCTCGACACCACCGCCGCCGCCGCGGGCGACGACACGGAAGCGGTGGAAACGTTCGCGGCGGTCGGCGGCGGTCGCCGTCTGCGAGTGGAGGAGACGATGCGGACCACGGCTGGCTTCGGAACGATCATGCGCGCGATCGCTGCAGCGGTGGCGGGATTCGCGGTGCTGACGCTGCTGGTGCGCGCCGCCCCGGAGCGCACCGCGGCGTGGTTGGCGCGCCTGCCGCTCGCCGGCGTCACCTTCGCCAACGACCGCAATCTCGCGCGTCGGGTCGAGCTCGCCAACGTCCAGGGACGCTATCAGCGCCTGCGCAGCTCACGGCGCGTCTTCGTCATCACCGGCGAGGCGCGCAACAACTCGGCGAAGACGATCGAACGGATCGAGGTCGCCGGCGTCCTCTACGGTCTCGGCGGCGGCGAGCTCGACCAGAAGATCGTCACGACCGGGAATCGCACGACCCTCACCGACCTCTCGGAGGCGGAGATCACCCTGCTGCAGCGGCTCGATCCGGTGATCGGGCTGGCGCCCGGAGAGAGCACGCCCTTTGCGATCGTGTTCCTCGACCCGCCGCGCGAGCTGCGCGAGTTCAGCTCGAAGGTGATGAGCGTTCGGCCGACGCGCCGGGCTTCGAGTCCGTCCGCGAACCCGCCTCGGGACCCGGTGGGGTGACGTCGATCGAGTCCGGCTCGTTGGTGGCCTTGCGGAAGTTGCGGATGCCCTTGCCGAGCCCCTCGCCGAGCTCGGGCAGCCGTCCGGCTCCGAAGATGATCAAAACGATCACGAGGATCACCAGCATCTCTCCCATCCCCAAACCGAACATGCGATTCTCCGGAGCGCGAGCTGCGCTCGCACGACTATAGGAGAAGCCTTTGCCGGGGCGCAATAGCCATCCCCCCCTCCGCCGCGCGTTCGAGTTGCGGGCCGGGACGATCGGGACATAGGATCCCGAGAGCGATGACCAGGGCTCCGAGCGACCGGCACCTCGCCTTCGCGATCGCAGTTTCGGCGCTCCTGCACGCATCGTTGCTGGCGCTCGTGCCCTACGTGCCGCGGGGATCGTCGCTTCCCGCCCTCGATGCACCGCTCGAGGTGGCGTTGCTGCCGCCGGAGCCGCTCAAAGCCGCCCCGGGACCGGCGCCTCGGCGGATGGTGGCCCCGCCCGACCAGATCAACGACCGGGCACCGGAGAATCCGCGATTCCAGAGCGATCGCGACAATGCGGTCGAGCACGAGACCGTGAACCCCGGCGTCCCGAATCCCGGTCCGGCCGTGGCTCCAGCGCCGCGGCCGGCCGCTCCGCCACGGCCGGCTGCCGCCGAGCGCCCGCCGGCGGCGAAGGCGCGCCGTCTCGCCGAGCGCCCGCCGGCGCCGCGCGTCGAGCCCAAGGAAGCGCGACCCGCGCCCGCGCTCGACAAGCTCTTCGCCTCGACCGAAGAGCTCGTCGCCGCGCAGCGCGACGTTACGCACGAGCCGGAAGAGGCGGCGAAGGGCGATACGGGGCGGCGCAAGCTCGCGCTCGCCGTCGCGCCGATCGCCCCCGACTGGTCGCTGCCGGGGACGCGCGGAACACTCGACGACCTCCCCAACATCCAGCGCGGCACCGTGACGCTGCTGAACACCAAGGCCAACGAGTTCTCCCCCTTCGTGCGCCGCGTCGGTGAGCGCGTCTTCCAGCATCTGATCATCCGCCAACGCCGCCTCGAGCTGGAGCAGATCTTGAGCGCCCGGAGCCCGGTGCAGATGCGGGCCATCCTCGATGCGCGCGGGCGGCTCAAGTCGGTGGTGATCGAGGCCCAGTCGGGCAGCGCCAGCATGGACGACACGCTGTCGGACGCCCTCGACACGGCGGCCTTCGACAACAACCCGCCGCAGGCCGCGGCGAAACCGAACGGCGACTTCGAATTCCTCTTCCAGGCGCAGCTACGGGCCTACCAACCGGGGCCCGGAGGGAGTCCCGGGCGCATCGAGAGCCGTCTGAGCGTGGCCTTGCTGTAGGACGCCGGGGGCGCCCTCGCCGGCGCTAGGTCGCGATCCGGCGACCTCGCCGCCGTCCGCGGGAGCTGCGATCGCTACTTCGCAGCCGCGGGCTGCCAGCGCAGTATCGGCCGGCGGGCGGCACGGGTCTCGTCGAGCCGTCCGATGAACGTCGAGTGCGGCGCCTCCTTGACGAGCTCCGGCGCGGTGTCGGCCTCGGCGACGATCGCCCGCACGGCGGCGATGAACTCGTCGAGCGTCTGCTTGCTCTCGGTTTCGGTCGGCTCGATCATGATCGCGCCCGGAACCACGAGCGGGAAATAGATCGTCGGCGCGAAGAAACCGTAGTCGAGGAGGCGCTTGGCGAGGTCCAGGGTGCGAACGCCGGTGGCTTCGAGCTCGCGATCGCTGAAGACGCACTCGTGGAGCGACGGGGTCGGAAACGCGAGCGGCAGCACGTCGGCGAGCCGGGCGCGCACGTAATTGGCGTTCAGCACGGCCATCGCGGTGACGTCGACGAGGCCGTCGCCGCCGAGGGCTCGCAGATAGCAGTAGGCGCGCACCAGTATGCCGACGTTGCCGTGGAAGGAACGCACCCGGCCGATGCTCTTCGGGAAGTCCTCGCTCCAGCGCAGACCGTCCGCATCGCGCACCAGTCGCGGCGTCGGCAGATACGGCTCGAGGCGCGCCGATACGGCGACCGGACCTGCGCCCGGTCCGCCGCCGCCGTGCGGCGTCGAGAAGGTCTTGTGGAGGTTGAACTGCAGGACGTCCGCCCCCATGTCGCCCGGCTTGGCGACGCCGAGCAGCGCATTCATGTTGGCACCGTCGCAATAGAGGAGCGCTCCTGCCGCGTGCACCGCCTCGGCGATCGCCTGGATGTCGCGTTCGAAGAGCCCGATGGTGTTCGGATTGGTCACCATCATCGCCGCGACGTCGGGTCCGAGATGCTCCCGCACCGTTGCTACCTCGAGGATGCCGGCCTGGTTCGCCGGCAGCTCCGTGACCGTGTAGCCGCAGAGCGCCGCGCTAGCGGGATTGGTGCCGTGCGCGCTCGCCGGGATGAGGACGCGGTTGCGGGGATCGCCGCGATCCTCGTGGTACGCACGCACCATCTTCATACCGGTGAGCTCGCCGTGCGCGCCGGCCGCCGGCTGCAGGCTGATCGCGGGAAGGCCGCTTACGGTGCGGAGGAAGTCGGCGAGGCGGTCCATGAGCTCGAGCGTGCCCTGCGCCCAGGCGTCGGGGAGCAGCGGATGGAGATCGGCGAATCCGGGCGCGCGCACGAGGGCCTCGTTGACGAGCGGATTGTACTTCATGGTGCACGAGCCGAGCGGATAGAGGGTCGTCGCCGCGCTCAGGTTCCACTGCGAGAGCCGGGTGAAGTGGCGGACGACGTCGAGTTCGCTCACTTCGGGGAGTCCGACGAGCCCGTCGTCGCGGCGGAGCGCGGCCGGCAGCACCGCGTCGGGCGCGGGGCCGCCGACCTCGTGCGGGTCGCAGTCCGCTCCCGTGCGGCCGGGAGTACTGCGTTCGAAAATGAGCGGCTCGGGCAAGAGCCCGCCGCGGAGGACGCCCGCCGGCAGACTCACGAGTGCCCCTCCGTTCGGGATGCGGCGGGCGGAAGATCGTTCGCGAGCGCCGCGGCCAGGCGTTCCATGGCCGCCGCGTCGTGGAGCTCGGTCGCGCAGAGGAGGAGCGCGTCCTCGAGCTCCGGATACCAGTCGCCGAGCGGCAGCCCGGCGACGACCCCCGCAGCGAGCGCGCGCTGCCAGCGGCGGCGGGCACCGTCGATGCTCAGCACGAACTCGTTGAAGTACGGACCCGAGAAGCGCAGGGTTCCGATCCCGCGCAGACGCTCCGCGAGCGCGTGCGCGCCCCGCAAGTTGCGCTCGGCGACGTTCGCGAGCCCGCGGCGGCCGAGGAGCGATAGATAGACGACGACCTGGACCGCGCAGAGCCCCTGGTTGGTGCAGATGTTCGAGGTCGCGCGCTCGCGGCGAATGTGCTGCTCGCGGGTGGCGAGCGTGAGGACGTAGCCGCGCTCCCCGCGCGCGTCGACGGTCTCGCCGACGAGGCGGCCCGGAAGGCTGCGGACGAAGCGTTCGCGGCTGGCGAAGAGTCCCAGACCGGGACCACCGTATGCGAGCGGGAGTCCGAGGCTCTGGCCCTCGGCGATCGCGATGTCGACGCCCGCTGCGCCCGGTGTCCGTAGAGCGGCGAGCGCCAGCGCCTCGCCGGTCGCGCTCACCAGCAGACAGTCCTCGGCGTGCGCGGCGGCGGCGGCGCGGGTCAGATCCTCCACGACGCCGAACACGTTGGGATAGCCGAGCACCAGGCACGACGCCCGGCGCAGGAGCTCGGCCGCCGGCAGCACCGTCCTACCGTCGGCTCCGTAGGGCACCTCGACGCTCTCGATGTCCGCGATGCCGGTGAGATAGGTAGCGATCACCTCACGGTAGTGCGGGTGGAGGGCTCGGGCGAGCAGCACGAGGGGTCGGTTCGGACGCAGGCGCTGCGTCATGAGTACCGCTTCGGCGGCGGCGGTGGCGCCGTCGTACATGCCGGCGTTCGCGACCTCCATGCCGGTGAGCGCGGCGACGGCCGACTGGAACTCGAAGGTCGCCTGTAGCGTCCCTTGGCTCACCTCGGGCTGGTAGGGCGTGTACGCAGTCGCGAACTCGGCGCGTCCCGCCAGCTGCTCGACCGCTGCCGGGATGAAGTGCGGGTAGGCGCCGGCCCCGAGGAACGTCAGCGCCTCGGTACGGTTCCGTGCCGCCAGCGACGCCAACTCGGTGCGCAGAGCGCGCTCGTCGATCCCTCGCGGCAGGCTAGCGAGGCTGGCACGCTGCCGCAGCCCCTCTGGCACGTGGGCCAGGAGCGCGTCGACGCTCGCGGCGCCGACAGCGCGCAGCATGACGTCGATCTCGGCTGCGGTATGGGGCGTGTAGCGCACGGAGGCAGGCTAGGCCTTACCGCCGGCGAGGAAGTCGCGATACTGCGCCGCCGTCATGAGACCGTCGAGCTCTCCCGGGTCCGCGACCGCGACTTTAACCAACCATCCGGCGCCGTAGGGATCCTCGTTGATGGTCTCGGGCTTGTCGGCGAGCGCTCCGTTGACCGCCGTCACCGTGCCGCCGATGGGAGCGTAGACGTCGCTCACCGCCTTCACCGACTCGACGACACCGAGAGTCGCCGCCTTGGCGAGCTCGGCGCCGATCGCGGGGAGCTCGACGAAGACGATGTCGCCGAGCTCCTCCTGCGCGTGGTCGGTTATGCCTATGGTCGCTACGCCGTCGTCGACGAGCACCCACTCGTGCTCTTCCGAATATCGCAATGTCTCCGGTATCTGCATCAACTCTCTCCTTCTCGCGGGGCGCCTGGGGCGGCGGCGGTATCGCCGGCCGCCGCCGCGGGGGCGTCGGCCGCCGCCCCGACGCGGGGTTCGCCGCCGCCGGGCGCGGGCGCCGCCTCCCCTTCGGGCTGCGCCTCGGGCGCTGCCGGCTCGGCCGGGCGCGGCCGGCGATAGAACGGCGTCGCTACGATCTCGGCCGGGATGCTGCGGCCGCGCACGTCGACGGCGAGCATGGTGCCTGGATTCGCGAGCGCCGCCGACACGTACGCGAGGGCGACCGCACGGCCGAGCGTCGGCGACATCGTACCGCTGGTCACGATCCCGACCGCGGCGCCCTCGAACGAGACGCGATAGCCGCGGCGGGCGATTCCGGGTCCGCGCATCTCCAGCCCCACGAGGCGCCGTGGCGAGCCCTGCTCCCGCTCGCGGCGCAGCGCCGCGCGACCGATGAAGTCCTCGCCGTCGAGCCGCACCCAGCGCTGCAATCCCGCGGCGAGCGGCGAGGTCTGGTCGTCGAGCTCGTGGCCATAGAGTGGGAAGCCGGCTTCCAGGCGCAGGGTGTCGCGCGCTCCGAGCCCGACCGGCTCGAGCCCGACCGGCGCTCCGGCGCCGAGCAGCGCCCCCCAGAGGTCGACGACGCGCGCCGCGTCGACGTAGAGCTCGAAGCCGTCCTCGCCGGTATATCCTGTCCGCGATACGAACGCCGGCATGCCGGCGACCTCGCCGCGCGCGAAGCGGAAGCTCCGCAGGTCGCTGAGCGGGAGCGAGGTCAGTCGGGCGAGGATGTCAGCAGCGGCGGGACCCTGCAGCGCCAGCGACGCGGTGGCGGCGCTGCGATCGACCACGGCTGCGGCGCCGGCATGC
Organism: Polyangiaceae bacterium UTPRO1; assembly: GCA_002050235.1. Lineage (GTDB taxonomy): Bacteria > Desulfobacterota > Binatia > UTPRO1 > UTPRO1 > UTPRO1. The sequence continues at coordinate 36,901 of MWST01000024.1, forward strand.
TCTTCGATCCAGGCGAGGCCCTTGGCGATGTTGGCGGCGTTGACGCAGAAGAAGTAGCGTTGGTCGTCGACGCGGTAGAGGGTGACGTCGTCGACGATGCCGCCGTCCTCGCGACAGAGCAGCGTGTACTGGACGTGACCGTTGCCGAGACGGCGCACGTCGTTGGTAGTGAGGCGCTGGCAGGCAGCCGCCGCCTGCGGACCGATGAGCTCGATCTCGCCCATGTGGCTCACGTCGAAAAGCCCGGCGGCGGCGCGCACGGCACGGTGCTCGTCCACGATGCCGCGGTACGAGAGCGGCATCTCCCAGCCGCCGAACTCGACGAGCTTGGCGCCGAGCGCGCGGTGCTGTTCGCTGAGGGGCGTGCGCGCGAGCCCGGCCGGAGGCGCGGAGGTGTCGTTCATGCAGCCTCCCGTGTCGCCGCCGCTGCGGCCGCGGCCGTGTTGGCGAGCAGCATCGCCACCGTCATCGGCCCGACTCCGCCCGGAACCGGCGTTATCCACGCTGCCCGGGCGCGCGCGGACGCGAACTCGACGTCTCCGACGAGGCCGCCTCCCGGCAGTCGATTGATGCCGACGTCGATCACGATCGCTCCTTCCTTGATCCAGTCGCCGCGGACGAGCTCCGGGTGGCCCACCGCCGCGACCACGACGTCGGCATCGCCCACCGTGGCCGCTAGATCACGCGTGCGCGAGTGGCACATGGTGACGGTCGCATGCTGCTCCAGTAGCAGGAGCGCCACCGGCTTGCCGACGAGGAGGCTGCGGCCGAGCACCACGGCGCGGGCGCCGGCGAGATCACGGCCGGTCTCGCGCAGCAGGCGCATGATGCCGAGCGGCGTGCACGGCCGCAGCCCGGGGCGGCCGGCGAGGAGGCGGCCCTGGCTGATCGCCGTCAGGCCATCGACGTCCTTCCCGGGCGCGATCGCCTCGATCACCGCGTCGGCGTCGATGCCTGCCGGCAGCGGCAGCTGCACGAGGATGCCGTGGACGTCGCTGCGGGCGCCGAGCTCGCGCACGCGGGCCACGAGATCGGCCGTGCGCGTGTCGGCCGGCAGGCGTTCGCCGAGCGACCGGATCCCTACCTGCGCGCAGGCGCGTTCTTTGGAGCCGATGTACACCCGCGAGGCGGGATCGTCGCCGACGAGCACCGTCGCCAGACCGGGGACCACACCGCGCGCGCGCAGCGCCGCCACCGCTCGGGCCACCTCCGCCTGCACCGCCTGCGCCACCAGCTTGCCGTCGAGGATCGTGCTCATGGTCTCCTGGGGAGCGATCGACCCGCGTCGGTATATATGCGGTGGTGGCTTTGTAAAGCCGCACGTCGCGCGTAGAATCCGCGCGTGCGCATCGGCGTGCCGCGCGAGATCAAGGCCGAGGAACGCCGCGTCGCGCTGACGCCGACCGGCGTCGCCGCGCTGCACGCGCACGGACACGCCGTCCTCGTGGAAGCCGGCGCCGGTTGCGGCAGCGGCTTCGCCGACTAGGCCTACGCCGCCGCCGGCGCCGTCATCGCCGGCGCCGCGCGGGTCTGGGACGAGGCCGAGATGATCCTCAAGGTGAAGGAGCCGCTGCCGAGCGAGTACCGATATCTCCGCGCCGGGCTCGTCCTCTTCACCTATCTGCACCTCGCCGCCGACGAGGCGCTCACGCGGACGTTGATCGCACGGCGGGTGCGGGCCGTCGGCTACGAGACGATCCAGCTCGACGACGGGAGCCTGCCCCTGCTGGCGCCCATGAGCGAGGTCGCCGGGCGGCTCGCGATCCAGGCCGGCGCCTGGTGCCTGCAGGCCACCAACGGCGGGCGCGGCGTGCTGCTCTCCGGGGTCGCCGGCGTGCGACCCGGCAAGGTCGTCATCCTCGGCGCCGGGATCGCGGGCACCACCGCATGTCGCGCCGCCACCGGCCTCGGGGCTCGCGTCAGCATCCTCGACGTCAACTCGACGCGCCTGCGCTACGTGCACGACATCCTCGGCGGTCACGTCACCACCGTGATGTCGAACCGCGCCACCGTCGAAGAAGAGGTGCGCCAGGCTGATCTCGTGGTCGGCACCGTGTTGATCCCCGGGGCCAAAGCGCCGAAGCTCCTGCCACGCTCCCTCGTCGCCGGCATGCGCGCGGGCTCCGCCTTCGTGGACGTCGCCATCGATCAAGGCGGCTGTGCCGAGACATCGCGGCCGACCTCGCACCGGGAGCCCATCTACGTCGATGAAGGAGTGGTGCACTACTGCGTGACCAACATGCCGGCCGCCGTCCCGCACACGGCGACGTACGCGCTCACCAACGCCACCCTCGCCTACGCGCTAGCTCTCGCCGACCGCGGCTTCACCGACGCCGTCGCCGCCGACCCGGCGCTGCATCGCGGGGTGAACGTCGCCGACGGCGAAGTGTGGCATCCGGGCGTCGCCGCCGCCTTCGACCTGCCGCGGGTCTGCTGAACGGGCGCGGCGCTTCAGCGCCGACCGCGGCGAGTGCGGGGCGCCGGGCCGAAGAGCGCCGCATGCAGGCGCTCCGCCATCTGCGCGGCGCCGATGCGCGCCAGCTCGCTCGCCCGCACCCACGTTCCCCTGGCGCGCACGAATCCCGGCAGGTTCCAGAGATTCTCGGACAGGGGCTGTTGCTGCTCCGCGTACTGCGCCTGCCAGAGCGCGAGCCCGTCGCTCGGGCGCACCAGTTCGGCGGCGAAGATCACGCGCGCCGGGCGCTTCGCCGCCAGCTCGGACCCGATCCGGTCCTCGAAGATCTGCACTTCGCCGCGCAGGACGGCGTCGGCGCGGAGCAGCGTGCCGACCGCGAGCGCCTCGCTCGGGGTCGGCGCCCGCACCTCGCCGTACAGCCGACGGAAGGCTTCCCCCACGGTCAGGTCGTCGATGATCTCCCAGTCTCCGTATGCCCGCATGGCCGCGGTCATCGCCCGCGTCACGGTTTCGCCGGGCGGCTCCGCAAGCCGCTCGGCGCCGGGCTCGCCGAGCGGATCGACGGCGAGCCCGGCCGTCGAGAACGGCATCACGGCGATACGGCGGATCTCGCCCTTGATGATCGGCGTCAGCGGGCGCGCCGCGATCGTCATCGGCAGCGGATTGCAGCCGGCGAGCGCCCACCACGCGCTCGCCAATACGACCAGCGCCCGGCCCATCGACCTCCGTCCCTGCATCGTCCGCTCCTTCTCAGCGATCGAGCTTGATGCCGAGCTCGCGTAGTTGGCGGGCGTCGACCGTGCTCGGCGCCTCGGTCATGAGATCCATGGCCTTCTGGGTCTTCGGAAAGGCGATCACCTCGCGAATGGAGTCCTCGCCGGCCAGGAGCATGACGAGGCGGTCGAACCCGAAGGCGAGGCCGCCGTGCGGCGGAGCGCCCGAAGCGAGCGCCTCGAGGAGGAAGCCGAACTTGGCCTGCGCGTCCTCGGGCTGGATGCCGAGGACGCCGAACACCCGCTCCTGCACCGTCGCCTGATGGATGCGGACGCTGCCGCCGCCGATCTCGGTGCCGTTGAGCACGAGGTCGTACGCCTGGGCCCGAACCGCCAGCGGCTCGCTCTCGAGCTTGCCGAGATCGTCCTCGACCGGCGCCGTGAAGGGGTGGTGCACGGCGACGTGTCGGCGCTCCCCCTCGTCGTAGTCGAAGAGGGGGAAATCCGTGACCCAGACCAGATCCTTGCGGCCGGCATCGATCAGGCCGAGCTTCGCCCCGAGCCGCAGCCGCAGCGCTGCGAGGGCGTCGTGGACGACGCGCGGCTTGTCGGCGACGAGCATGACGAGGTTGCCGCTAGCGAGAGCGGCGGCGGCAGTCAGGCGGGAGCGCTCGGCCTCGGAGAGGAATTTGACGATCGGCGACTGCCATCCGTCTTCGTTGATGCGGATCCACGCCAGGCCCTTGGCGCCGTAGACGGCGACGAACCCGGTCAGGTCGTCGAGGTCCTTGCGCGAGAGCTGCGAGCCGTCGGGCACGACGATCGCCTTGACGGTGCCGCCTCTGGCCAGCGCATCGGCGAACACCTTGAAGCCGGAGCCGGCGAACACGGCGGCGCAGTCGACGAGCTCGAGTCCGAAGCGGGTGTCGGGGCGGTCGCAACCGAAGCGCGCCATGGCCTCGGCGTAGCTCAGCACCGGCAGCGGCGACGCCGGCATCGCGACCTCCGCTTCCGCGAAGAGCTCGGCGACCAGGCCCTCCATCAGGCGGAAGATCGCAGGTCGGCCGAGAAACGACATCTCGAGATCGATCTGGGTGAACTCGGGCTGCCGGTCGGCGCGCAGGTCTTCGTCGCGAAAGCAGCGCGCGATCTGGTAGTAGCGGTCGACGCCCGCGACCATCAGGATCTGCTTGAAGAGCTGCGGCGACTGCGGCAACGCGAAGAACGTGCCGGGGTTGACGCGGCTCGGCACCAGGTAGTCGCGTGCGCCCTCGGGGGTGCTGCGCGTCAGCATCGGCGTCTCGACCTCGAGGAAGCCGTGCCGGTTAAGGTAGTCGCGCGTGCGCGCCGCCAGGCGATGCCGCAGCCACAGGTTGCGGAACATGCGCGGACGACGGAGGTCGAGGTAGCGGTAGCGCAGACGGACGGCCTCGGCGGTGTCGATGGCGTCGTCGACCGGGAACGGGCTCGGCCGCGCCGAGTTGAGCACCCGCAGCTCGTCGCCCACCACCTCGATGGCGCCGGTCGGGAGGTCGGGGTTCACCGTCTCGGGCGAGCGCGGCACGACCGCGCCCCGCACCGCGATCACGAATTCGAGGCGAACGCCGGAGCCGGCCGCGTGCGCGAGCGCGCTGCGCTCGGGGTCGAGGACGACCTGCACGATGCCGGAGCGGTCGCGGAGGTCGATGAAGACGATCCCGCCGTGATCGCGGCGTCCGTGTACCCAGCCCATGACGGTGACGACGCGCCCCGCATCCTCCGCGCGCAGGGTGCCGGCATAGTCGCTGCGCTCCCATGTCCCGAGCGTTGCCAGCGCTTCACTCATGCGTACCCCCTGCGGCGCCGAGCTCGCGCAGCGCCTGCGCCAGCGCCGGTCCGTCGTCATCGACCACGAGTGCGAGCGGATGATCGGCCTGGCGGCGCATGTCCCGCACCGTAGCGCGGCCGGCGCGAAGCTCGTCATCGCCGATCAACACCGCGAAGCGGGCCGCGAGCTTGTCGGCACGGCGCATGGCGCTCTTGACGCTGCGTCCGGCGACTTCGAGCTCGCAGCGCACGCCGAGACCGCGCAGGCGGCGCGCCAAGCGGCCGGCGGCCGGCGCCGCCTCGATCGAGAGCGGAATCACGTCCACCTCGGGCGCCGGCGTCCGGTAGTCGGCTGTCGCGGTGGCGAGCAGCAGGCGCTCGATCCCGATCGCGAAACCGACGCCGGCCAGCGGCGGGCCGCCGAGGTCGGCGACGAGACCGTCGTAGCGCCCGCCCCCGCCGACGGCATTCTGAGCCCCGAGGTTGCCTGCCACCACCTCGAAGGCGGTGCGTACGTAATAGTCGAGGCCGCGCACCAGCCGCGGCTCGACCCGGTACGGGACGTCCGCCGCCTGCAGCAGGCGCTCGACCTCGGCGAAGTGCGCCCGGCACGGCGCGCAGAGATATGCGTGCGCTAGCGGCGCTTCGGCCATGGCGCGGCGACACCCCGGTTCCTTGCAGTCGAGCAGGCGCAGCGGGTTGCGGTCCAGACGCTGGCGGCAGTTGGCGCAGAGGAGCTCGCTCCGGCTGCGGCCGTACGCGGCGAGAGCGGCGCGGTAGGCCGGGCGGCAGGCGGCGTCGCCGAGGGAGTTCAAAACCAGCTCGGCGCCGTCGAGCCCGCAAGCGCCGAGGCAGTCCATGAGCAGCGTCACGACTTCGGCGTCGACGAGCGGATCGTCGCGGCCGATGACCTCGGCGCCGACCTGGTGGAACTGCCGGAGGCGCCCCTTCTGCGGCCGCTCGCGCCGGAACATCGGACCCAGGTACCAGAGCTTCGCGACCTGATCGCGCTGCGCCAGACCGGCCTCGAGAGCGGCGCGCACCACCGCCGCCGTGCCCTCCGGACGCAAGGTCAGCGAGGTGCCGTCGCGATCGTCGAAGGTGTACATCTCCTTTTCGACGATGTCGGTGGCGTCGCCGAGCGAGCGCGTGAAAAGCTCGGTACGCTCCGCGATCGGTGTGCGGATCTCGCCGTAGTTGTACGCTGCCAGCACCGCGCGCAGTCGCCCCTCGATCTCCGTGCAGCGTTCGCTCTGCGGGGGCACGACGTCGTGGAACCCTTTGACGCCATGGATGGTCTTCATCGAGCCACTTTCGGGAGCGCGCAGAGCTACCAAACGAGTTGCGGAAATTCAAATCGCTCGGCCGCGGAAGCCCGCGTCGGAACGACGGAAACGCTGCGTCCGTCACTGGCGACGCGGAGCCCGCCATGGCGCGCCGTGGTCCATGTCCGGGCGCCGGCGGCGGCGAGGCGGGCGAGTACCGACGGCGCCGGGAAGCCGAAGCGGTTGCCGGCGCCCGCCGAGATGATGGCGGTTCGCGGCGCCACTGCGGCGAGGAAGGCGGCGCTGCTCGATGTCGCGCTGCCGTGGTGCGGAACCTTGAGGACGTCGCTGCGCAGCCTCTCGGCGTCGGCGAGGAGCGCGCGTTCGGCGCCCGCTCCGATGTCTCCGGTGAAGAGCACCGCGGTCGTGCCGTAGCGCAGGCGCAGGACCAGCGAGGCATCGTTCGGACTGAGCCCGTGCGGCTCGTCGGGGTGCACGACGTCGACGGCCAGCCCGGCTCCGAACCGCCGCTCCATACCCCGCCGCAGGACGACCGAGCGCGTCCCGGCGGCGGCGAGCGCGCGCTCGAGCGCCGCGAAGCGGCCGCCCTTGCCGCGCATCCCGTTCCACCAGAACTCGCGCGGCCGGAAGGCGCTCGCGAGGTAGGCGAGCCCGCCGTAGTGGTCGAGCTCGGGATGCGAGAGCACCAGGGCGTCGATGCGGCCGATCTTGCGCGCGCGCAGGAACGGCGCGATGACGCGGGCGCCGGGATCGAACTCGCCGGCAAAGCCGCCGCCGTCGACGACCAGGACGCCGCCGCCGCGCGGCAGCTCGACGACGGCGGCGTCGCCCTGGCCGATGGCGAGGAACGTCACCCGGAGCGTCGGATCCACGCGGCGCTGCCACGTCCACCAGACGATGTCGGCGGACGCGACGACTGCCAGCGCCAGGAACGCCGCCCGCCGCGCGCGCCGTCGTCCGTCGGCAGCGGCAGTGCGCCGGGTCCACCAGAGCACCAGCGCCGCGTAGACGATGGCAAGCTCCGTCAGTGTCGGCATCGCCGTCGCCATGGCGGCGCCGGGCCAGTGCGCGAACCAGTCGGCGAGTGCGAGCCCGAGGCGCGCAGCACCGGCCGCGAAGCCCAGCAGCGCGTCGGCGAGCCGCGGCGCTACGAGCACGAGCGGCAGCGCGGCCAGTCCGGGCAGCAGCGTCGCTGGCCCGAGCAGCGGCAACACCGGCAAGTTCGCGAGCGGCGCCACCAGCGAGATCTGCTGGAAGTGCCAAGCCGTGAGCGGCGCCGTCGCCAGCGTCGCCGCCAGGGACACGCGCACCGGCGCGACGATCAGCCGCCGCCACCAGCGGGCCGGACCCCCGACCGGCGGGCCGGACCCGCGCTCGGCGCGGGCGACGAGGATCAGGGCCAGGACCGAGACGAAGGAGAGTTGGAAGGAGACGTCGGCGGCGACGTCGGGAGCTTGGGCGGCAAGGAGCACCGCCGCTGCAGCCAGCGCCCTGAGAGCGTCCGGCGGCCGATCACAAGCAAGCGCACCGACGACCACGCCGTAGGTGAGGAACGAGCGCGCCGCCGGAACACTGTCGCCGGCTAGCGCCGCGTAGGCGCCGACCGGGATCGCTCCGAGGAGCGCCGCGAGCTTGGTGACGTCGACGTGGAGCGCCAGCAGCGCCGAGCGCAGGAGCAGCCAGCGCAAGGCCACCACCGCGGCGCCCGCCGCGACGGCGACGTGGAAGCCCGAGACCGAGACCACGTGCGCGAGACCGGTGCGGTTGAGGGCGTCGCGGGTGTCCTCGTCGAGGCTCTGCGCGGCGCCGAGGAGCACGGCCGCGAGGTAGCCGCGCACCGGCTCCTCCGCGGCCGCGGCGACGCGGGCGGCGAGGCGGGCGCGGATGTCGTCGCCGTCGGCGGCGGCGTCGAGGCGCGTGAGCGCCGCGTCGGTCCACAGGAACGCCGAGACCATGATCCCGCGCCGCCGCAGTCCTGCCGCGATATCGTATTCGTCGGGGTTCCCGAACGACTGCGGGCGGCGCAGCGTTGCCACCACCCGGACGCGGGCGCCGATCGGCCAGGCGTGGCGGGCGTGGGCGATGGTGAGACCGAGGAGCCCGCGCGCCGGCCCGGTGCGGATTCGTGATCGGACCGCGCCGACAGCGATCACGAGCGCCGCGCGGTCGGCGCGGGTGTCGCTGCGGACGACGCTGCCGTCGACGGCGACGATGCCGCGGCCCGCGAGGTGCGCTACGTGGTCCTCCGGCGGCGGCCGGTGTGCGTTCACGGCGGCAGCCGCTCCGCACGCGAGTCCGGCGGCCAGAGCGGCGGCGCCGATCCGCTGCGCCAGTACGGTTGCACGCGCCGCGGCGCCGAGCGCCGCCGCGGCTGCGAGGAGCGCGCCGCTGCCGACGTCGGCATGGAGGCCGCCGCCGAGAACGCCGATCGCGAACGGCAGGAGGGCATGCGCCGCCGCCGGCGGCTTCGAGGAAAGCTCCGACACTCTCTGCTCCGTCGGCGCTGCGAGGACGCCGGCGCCGGCCGCGGGGGAAGCGGCGCGTGAGGACCTGGAACCGGGCGCTGCTCAGGAGGAGTCGGCGGCGGGAGCCGCGAGGCCGCGGCGAATCTCGGCGGCGAGCCGGCTCGAGATGCCCGGCACGGCGGCGATCTCCGCCTCCGTGGCCCCCCGCAGGCGTCGCAGGCTCCCGAAGTGGCGGAGGAGCAGGCGGCGGCGCTCCGGACCGACGCCGGCGATGTCCTCCAGACCCGAGTGCAGCCGCTCCCGACGCCGCAGCTCGCGATGATAGGTGATCGCGAAGCGGTGCGCTTCGTCGCGGACGCGCTGCAAGAGGAAGAGAGCCGTCGAGGTGCGGTGGAGGACGACGGGATTCTTGCGGCCGGGGAGGAAGACGCGCTCGTCGGAGCGCCGTACCGCGGTCGCCCGGGCGTCGCGGACGACGCGCGTCTTGGCGAGGCCGATGACATCGATGCTGTCGATCTCGAGCGTGCGCAGGACCTCGACGGCGACGTTCAGTTGTCCCTTGCCGCCGTCCACCATCAACAAATCGGGGAAGGCGTTGTCGTCCTTGGCGCGGCGATAGCGGCGCTCCAGAACCTCGTACATCGCCGCGAAGTCGTCGCTGCCGGCGACCGTGCGGATGCGGTAGCGCCGATAGCGCGCCGGACACGGCTGTCCCTCGTCGAACGTCACCATGGAAGCGACGGTGAGGTTGCCTTGAATATTGGAGATGTCGAAGCACTCTATCCGCTTCGGGGCGCTGCGGAGGTGTAGGCGCCGGCGCAGCTCGGCGAGCATGCGCTCGCGCTGAGCGCCCTGGTCCCGGCGCTCGGCGAAGCCGTGGCGAGCATTGTCGCGCGCCATTTCGACCAGGCGCAGGCGCGCGCCGCGCTGCGGGCAGACCACCTCGACCTGGCGGCCGCGGCGCTCGCCGAGGTATTCGGCCCGGACCTCCGCGTCCTCCAGGGCCACGGGCAGCACGATGGCATCGGGAACGGGCCGGTCTCCCTGATAGAACTGGGTCAGCACGGCGGCGAAGATCTCGTCGTCGCCCAGCTCCAGGTCGTCGAAAGCATATGCCTGGCTGCCCGTGAGCTTGCCCTGACGCACGAAGAGCACCTGGATCTCGACGGCGCCGCCCTCGCGGTAGAGCCCGAAGACGTCCTGATCGCGGCCCCAGTGCTCGACCGCCTGCTGGCGCTGCGCGGTAGTCTCGATGGCGCGAAGCTGATCGCGCAGGCGCGCTGCTTCTTCGAAGCGCAGAGCCTCGGCCGCCGCCTGCATGCGCTCCGTCAACGTGCGCACGAGCTGCTGATTCCTGCCTTCGAGCAGCTCGACGGTCTGGGCCACGTTGCGCGCGTACTCCTCGGCATCGACCGGCAGACAGCACGGGGCCGGACAGCGCTTGATCTGGTACTCGATGCACGGCCGCGCGCGGTTGCGAAACACCGTGTCGCTGCAGTTGCGGATCGGGAAGATCTTGCGAATCGCGTCGAGGGTCTCGCGTACCGACCACGCCGACGAGAACGGACCGAGGTAGCGGGATCCGTCGCGCGCGAGCTTGCGGGTGACGACGAGGCGCGGCCACCGATGAGCGTCCTCGATCTTGACGCTGACGTAGCTCTTGTCGTCCTTGAGGCGGATGTTGTAGCGCGGTTTGTACTGCTTGATCAGGTTGTTCTCGAGGATCAACGCCTCTTTCTCGTTGCGCGTGACCAGGGTTTCGAAGCGCGCCACCCTGTTCACCAAGAAGGCCACCTGGGCGCGCTCGTCGCCGCCGCGAAAATACGAGCGCACGCGGCTGCGGAGGCTCTTCGCCTTGCCGACGTAGACGACCTCGTCGGCGGCGTCGCGCAGCAGGTAGACTCCCGGCCGCGCCGGCAAGGTCGCGAGCTTGGACTCGAGGTCGAGCGCGTCGGTCGGCCGGGTGATGGCGATGCGGAGCTCGACCGCCGGATCGGCCGGACCGGAGTGATCTTCAGGCACGGCGATCGTCCAGGCCGAGGCGGTGGCGTTCGAGCGCCTGGATGCGGTCGCGGAGCTCGGCGGCCTGCTCGAACTCGAGGGCGGCCGCGGCCCGGCGCATCTCCTTCTTGAGGCGGTCGATCGTCGCCGGGATGGCGGCAGGCTCGGGCCAGGACTCGGCGGCGTCGTCCTCGGGCGTAGCGTCATCCAGATAGTCGGCGTCCGCGATCGCGACCAGCGGTCCGCGGATGGCTTTGCGGATCGTCCGTGGGGTGATGGCGTGCTCTTCGTTGTAGCGCTGTTGGAGGCGACGCCGCCGCGCAGTCTCGTCGAGCGCGCTCTGCATCGATGCGGTGACCACGTCGGCGTACATGATGACGGTGCCGTTCACGTTCCGTGCGGCGCGGCCGATCGTCTGGATGAGCGAGCGCGAGGAGCGCAAATAGCCCTCTTTGTCGGCGTCGAGGATCGCTACCAGCGACACTTCGGGAATGTCGAGTCCCTCGCGCAGCAGGTTGATGCCGACGAGGACGTCGAAAGCACCGCGCCGGAGATCGCGAATGATCTCGACCCGCTCGATCGTCTCGACGTCGGCGTGGATGTAGCGCACCTTGATGCCGACGTCCTGGAAGTAGTCGGTGAGATCCTCCGCCATCTTCTTGGTCAGTGTGGTTACGAGCACGCGCTCGTCGCCCTCGACGCGGCGGCGGATCTCTTCCAGCAGGTCGTCGACCTGGTCGCGCGCGGGACGCACGTGCACTTCGGGGTCGACGAGGCCGGTCGGGCGGATGATCTGCTCGACGACCGTGCCGCCGCTGCGCTCGAGCTCGTAGGCGCCGGGCGTGGCGGAGACGAAGATCGTCTGGCCGATGCTGGCCGTGAACTCCTGGAAGTCGAGCGGCCGGTTGTCGAGCGCCGACGGCAAGCGGAAGCCGAACTCGACGAGGGTCTCCTTGCGAGCGCGATCGCCGCGGTACATGCCGCCGATCTGCGGCACGGTGACGTGGCTCTCGTCGATGATGACGAGGAAGTCGGGGGGGAAATAGCTGAGGAGCGTCGCCGGCGGCTCGCCCGGCCGGCGGCCGTCGAGGTGGCGGGAGTAGTTCTCGACGCCGTGGCAGAAGCCCATCTCGGCCAGCATTTCGAGGTCGTAGAGCGTTCGCTGTTCCAGGCGCTGGTGTTCGAGCACCTTGTTCTGGGTGCGCAGCTCGACGAGGCGCCCCTGCAGCTCGTCGCGGATCGCTTCGATCGCGACCTTCAGACGCGGCTCGCTGGTTACATAGTGGCTCGCCGGATAGACCGCGACCCGCGCCAGGCTGCGTTGCGCCTTGCCGCGCAGCGGATCGATCTCGGTTATCGCCTCGATCGTATCGCCGAAGAGCTCGACCCGCAGCGCCCGCGCCTCCTCGTATGCCGGGAAGATCTCGACGACGTCGCCGCGGACACGAAAGGTGCCGCGGTGGAAATCGGTATCGTTACGCTCGTACTGGATGTCGACGAGCGTGCGCAGCATCCGATCGCGGTCCATCTCGGCGCCGCGCTCCAGGAAGAGGAGGTTCGCGAAGTACTCTGCCGGCGAGCCGAGGCCGTAGATGCAGGAGACGCTGGCGACGATGACGACGTCGGTGCGCTCGAGCAGAGCCTTGGTGGCGGAGTGGCGCATCTTGTCGATCTCGTCGTTGATCGACGCGTCCTTCTCGATGAAGGTATCGGTGCTGGGGACGTACGCCTCCGGCTGGTAGTAGTCGTAGTAGCTCACGAAATAGCGGACGGCGTTGTCGGGGAAGATCGCCTGCAACTCGTGGTAGAGCTGCGCCGCGAGCGTCTTGTTGGGAGCGATGACCAGGGTCGGTCGGTTCGTCTCGGCAATGACGTGCGCCATCGTGAAGGTCTTCCCGGAGCCGGTGACGCCGAGGAGCGTCTGGGCGTCGAGACCGTCGCGCAGTCCGCGTACGAGCCGACGGATCGCTTCGGGCTGGTCTCCCTGGGGCGTGATGTCGGCGACCAGACGAAAAGGTTCTTGGCGACGCTCCACGACGGGGGAATTATATGCGCCCTGCTCGGCCGCACCACCGGTTGCGCCGCTGCGAGTAGCCATCGCCGCCGGCAGCGTCAGTCGCGCTGCCGGCGGCGATCCTCGAAGCGGCGGTCCAGATCCTGGCGCTGCTGCGACGGCAGCTCGCGATAGCGTCGGTAGGTGGAACGCAGCCGCTCCTTCTCTTGCGGCGGGAGCTGCTGCCAGCGGTCGTAGTTGCGCTCGATACGGCGTTGCTGCTCCGGGGGCATCTTCTGGAAGCGCTGGTAGTTGCGGTAGGCCTCGTCGCGCTCCTGCGGCGACATTTCCTGCCAGCTCTGGGCGAGGCGATCGATGGCGAGCGCCGGCGGTGCGCCGAAGAGCAGCGCCGCCGATCCGGCGGCGAGGACCGCGATCAGGCGCCGACTCACCCGGCCCTACCGTCGTCGTGGTCGTGTAGTGCCCCGAGATGTTCGAGCGCCTCGAGCCGGCGCACCACCGGCAGCCGCAGGAACAGCTCGGGGTGCTCCAAGAGCTCCGGCGGCAGATCTTCGGGGCGGAGCCGGTCGACGTGCGCGAGTAGCGCCGGCGCCGGGCTCGGGCTCGCCGCGGCGGCGATCCGTGCCGCCGTCGCGGCGGGTGCCGCGGCGACCCGCCCGGGCGCCGCGCCCGGCGTCGCCGCCGGCGGCGAGGGCGCGACCGTGAACGAGCGCAACGCCAGCGCCAGAACCGCAGCTGCCGCGAGTGCCGGTGCGACCCAGCGCCGCACTCGTGCCCCCCTGCCGCGCCGCGCCGCGCCGGGTTTAGGCTCGGCGGCAAGGCGGCGTGCGAAGTCGGCGGCAAAGGTCGCACCGGGCGCGATCTGCGGGAGATCCGCGAGCCAGCGCCGCAAGGTTCGCAGCTGCTCCACCTCGCGCCTACACGATAGGCAGCTGGCGAGGTGCTCGACCACGAGCCGGCGGGCATCGGCTTCGAGCTCGTCGTCGACGTAGGCCGTCAACTCGGGCCTGGTGCGGTCGCAGGCGGAGGTGCTCATAGGAACTCGGCCAGCTCCTTTCGCATGGTCGCGGTGGCGCGAAAGACCAGACTCTTGACCGCACTCTCCGTGGTCTCGAGCGCTTCCGCAACCTCCAGATACGACATGCCGTCGACCCGACTCATGAGCAGCGCGGCGCGCTGGTTCGGGGGCAGCCCGTCGAGCACCGAGTGGATCTTAGCCTCGAGCTGCCGACCGGCCAAGGCGCCGTCCCCGGCGACTGCAGCCGGGTCGGCGAACGCGATCTCGGCGCGCTTCCCCAGCTCGTCGGGGGCGCGCTCGAGCGAGCGCCGCGGATGGCGATGCTCGGGTCGGCGCACCTCGTTCAGGCAGCTATTGGTGGTGATGCGGTAGAGCCAGGTGGTGAACTTCGCCGTCGGCTCGTAGCGGCCGGCGGCGCGGTAGATCTGCAGGAAGACGTCCTGTGCGATTTCTTCAGCCCGCCAGCGGCTGCCTACGAAATGATACGCGAAGTTCACGATCGACCGGCCATGTTTGTCGAACAGCTCGCGAAACGCCTCGGCGTCGCCGCCACGGACCCGCAGCATCAGTTGCACATCGGGGTCGGACGCGGGATCGGAGGGCGTCACGTGATCGTGCTTCAAGGCTCGAGGTCTCCGTTGGTTGCGCGCGCGCTTCCGATCGACACCGAGACCTTCTATAGAAGATGGAGCCTGCCGGCACACGGGGCGCGGGCGCCGGCAGCAGGGCATCCGACCTGATCCGGACCCCGACGTTCGTCCGGCGACGACCGCATGAGCGCAGAAGGTCACGACGACGCTCTCGACGAGCACCGGCGACGCATCGCGGGCTACATGCAGGGGTGTTCCCTGCTGCGGTTTCCGCGCACGCGCAGCGCCTTGCGCACCGAGTTGGCGCGGGTCCTCGACGAGACGATGTCCGACGTGGTGTCGGGATGGGTCGCCCACATCGGGCCGGCCTTCGACATCTCCCGGTCGCGGTGGGCGGCGCTCGCCGAGGACTTCGAAATTGCGCTCCGCCGCTGGGTCCGCCACATCGCCGATCCCGAGGACTGCGCTACCTACGCGTACCTACGGAGCCACGCGCGCCGCGGCTTCATATCGAAGTTCCCGGCCTCGCGCTTCCTCTCCGGGCAGATGAAGGCCTTCCAGCTGATGGGAAACGCCGTTCGCCAGCGCTATGCGGAGGATCACTCGCGGCGCTCCGAGCTGCTGGCACTCCTGGCGCAGGAGTTCGAGGAGCGGATCCTCCACATCACCGACTTCTTCGTCGAAGCGCGGGAGGAGGAGCTCCGGGAGCAGGAAGCCACGTATCGCCGCTCCATCGACAGTGCCCCGGCGGCGATCCTCCGCGTCGACTACGACACCGGTGCGGTGCTCGCCGCCAATCACGTGGCCGAACAAAGCCTGGAGTACGCCTCCGAGGAGCTGCGGACGATGGCCACGTGGGATCTCCATCCTCCGGAGGAGCGGCAAGCGGCGATCGCGCTCTGGAACGAGACGCGCAACGGCGGCAACGCCAATCGCGACGACCTCCACCATCGCACCAAGAGCGGGAAGATCATCCCGATCTTCGTCAACTCCGGCGTCATCGAATACGGCGAGCAGCGCTTCATCCAGCAGATCTGCGTCGACATCTCCGATCGGCAGCGCCTCGAAGACCGCCTGATCCAGTCCGAGAAGATGGCGGCGATCGGACAGCTCGCGGCCGGCATCGCCCACGAGATCCGCAATCCTCTCGCGATCATCATGAACGCGCTCTACGACCTCGCCGAGATCGTCGACAAGGACGACCCCGAGGTGCGCGAGGACCTGCGGATCGCCAAGGAGGAGATGGACCGGGTTCAGACGATCATCAACAGCCTGCTCGAGTTCTCGCGCGACTCGCGCGCGGCGGTCGAGCTCGTCGACGTCAACGATCTCCTGCGCAAGACCCTGCTCCTCATGAACAAGTACCTTCAGAACAGCGACGTGCGCGTCGCGGTCGAGTTCGGTGACGTCGGGCCTTGCGCCGCCAATCAGAACGCGCTCCGGCAGATCTTCCTGAACCTCATCACCAACGCGGTGCAGGCGATGCCGCACGGAGGCGAGCTGCGTATTCGCACCGCACGCGGAGCCGAGCAGCGGGTCCGGCTCGAGTTCAGCGACACGGGCGTCGGTATCCCGCCGGAGCAGTTGAGCGACATCTTCAACCCGTTTTTCACCACCAAGTCTCCGGGCCAAGGGACCGGCCTCGGGCTCTCGGTCGTCCACACGGTGGTGCGCCGTTATCACGGCGACATCAGCGTCCGCAGCGCGCCCAACGTGGGGACGACCTTCGTCATCGAGCTGCCGCCGGGACGGGGCGAGGGAGCACCGTGAGCGGGACGGCGGAGGGCGCGCACGTGCTCCTCGTCGAGGACGAGCCGAACATGGCGCGCACGCTGGCGAAGATCCTCGAACGCAAGGGCTACCGGGTCACGACCGTGGCCAACGGCCAGGAGGCCCTCACGGCGCTTGCGGACGACGCTTTCGCCGTCGTGGTGACGGACCTCAACATGCCGGTGATGGACGGCATGTCTCTGCTCCGCCGGCTGCAACCGGAACCCCCCCCGCCGCCGGGCGAACGCCGCTTGCTGTCGCCGCCGACGATAGTGCTGACCGGACACGGCAGCACTCAGGCAGCCGTCGAAGCGATGAAGCTGGGCGCCTGGGACTACCTGGTGAAGCCGTGCAACCCCGACGAGTTCCTGATGACCATCGCGCAGGTGCTGCGGGTCGCGGATCTCGAACGGGAGAATCGCCGTCTGCGGGACGCCATCGAGCGCACGCACGGCTTCGGCGAGATCATCGGCAAGAGCGCGGCGATGCGGGACATCTACCAGGCGATCGACGCCCTGGCGCAGAACGTCACCACCGTCCTCATCACCGGCGAGAGCGGCACCGGCAAGGAGCTCGTGGCGCGCAGCATCCACGCGCGGAGCGCGCGCGCCGAGGGTCCGTTCGTTGCCCTCAATTGCGGCGCAGTATCGGACACGCTCCTCGACAGCCAGCTCTTCGGCCACCGACGCGGTGCGTTCACCGGCGCCGTGTCCGATCACGAGGGCGTCTTCCAGGCGGCGCAGGGCGGCACGCTGTTCCTCGACGAGATCGCCGACGTGCCGCCGGCGCTGCAGGTGAAGTTCCTGCGCGCCATCCAAGAGCGCGAGGTGACGCCGCTGGGAACGACGCGCGCCGTCAAGGTCGACGTCCGCCTGGTCGCCGCAACCAACCGCGACCTCGCTGCCGAGGTGCAAGCGGGGAACTTCCGCTCCGATCTCTACTACCGGCTGAACGTCGTTCACCTGCCGCTGCCGCCGCTGCGCGAGCGGCTCGAGGACGTGCCGCTCCTGGCGCGGTACTACGTCGAGCGCTATGCGCGCCAGTTCGACGTGGCGCCGAAGACGATCCGGCCGGCGGCACTGGCGCTGCTCGAGCGCTACGACTGGCCGGGCAACATCCGCGAGCTCCAGAACGTCATCGAGCGCTGCTTCGCTCTCGCCCCGAGCGACGACATCACGCCCGCGAGCCTGGCGCACCTGGCCATGGCGCCGCCGGCGTCGCGCGACGGGGCACTCGACTTCGGGAATTCGGTACCGTCCCTGGAGGCGACCGAGCGCCAGCTGATCGCCGCGGCGCTCCGGCAGGCCGCAGGCAACAAGAATCAGACCGCCCGCCTTCTCGGAATCGACCGGCAGCGACTCTACCGGAAGCTCGCGAAGTACGGGTTGGAATGACCCGGGTGTGTCACGGTTCGTGGCCCCGAGCGCCCCACGAAGCCGGTCCGGCAGCGCGCAAAGCGGCGACCGCGCGGGTCTCAGGGGCTGTGGCGTCACCGCTGCGCGTGGCATATTCCCTGCACACCAGAGCTCGAATGCCCGCTCCTCGCGCAAGCTCGCGCCGCATCCTGGTGGTGGCGGCCGACGACAACTTCAGCGGCACCATCGGCCGCATCCTCTGCCGGTGCGGCTATGCGATCGAGCGCGTGGCCTCCGGCGAGGCGGCGATGCAAGCGCTGGAGCGGGACGACTACGACCTCGTGCTCAGCGAAGCGGCGCCGCCCGGAGTATGCGGGCTCACGGTGCTCTGCAGCGCCCGCCAGCACGGACGGAAGACGCCCTTCGTGCTCCTCGGCATGCCGGAGACCGAGCGCCGCCGCTGGATCGTGAGCGGCGTCGACGACGTGCACTGCCTGCCGCTGCCGCTCGACGTCGATCGACTCAAAGCACTGGTCGCGGGGTGCCTCGACGCTTGAGCGCCGGACGCCGGATCGCAGCGATGCGGAGCGGTGTCGGGCGGCCTTCTTCTGCGGCGCGCACGTCTATGGCGTGGACGTCGAGACCGCGCGCCGCGAGCGCGGCATAGAAGCCCCGCGTGTCGGTGCGATAGCCGTCGGCGAGATAAGTCACCCCGCCCGCTGCCAGATGCCGCCCGCATACGGCCGCGAGCTCGAGCCAGCGCTCGCGATCGTAGGCGACCTCGGCCGCCAGGACGAGGTCGAAGCGCTGCGTCGGAGCGAGCCGCATGAAATCGCCGGTGACGGCGGCGCAGCGAACGCCGTTGGCGGCGGCGCTCGCGGTCGCAAATGCGAGCGCCTCGGGCGCGACGTCGACGAGGGTGACATCGGCGCCGCAGCTCGCCGCCGTGACGCCCGGGAGCGCCAACCCGCAGCCGATCTCGAGGACGCGGCGGCCGGCTAGCGGCACGAAGCGCGCAAGGTACGACGCGAGCACCCTCGCCCCCGACCAGAGGTGGGCCCAGTACGGCGGCTCGGCCTCACCGCGCAGGAGCGCGCCGCGATCGACGAGCGACTCGAGCGCGCGCACCGCGTACAGACGCACGCGGCGCGGGCCGAGGTCGAGCTCGAGCGCAGTCGCCGGGTAGCCGGCGATCTCGATCGGCGACGGCGGGGTGCAGGGGGATGGCGCTTCCACTATAGTGCCGCGGTTCGGCGCCGCGACGGCGGCGCTCGGCGACGATGGCCAGCGACCATATCCAGATTCGAGGCGCCCGTCAGCACAATCTGAAGGGCATCGACGTCGACATTCCCCTGTACCAGCTCACGGTGGTGACGGGCGTCAGCGGCTCGGGCAAGTCGACCCTGGCTTTCGATGTCCTCTACGCGGAGGGACAGCGGCGCTACGTCGAAAGCTTCTCGGCCTACACGCGGCAATTCCTGGAGCGTATGGAGAAGCCGGATGTCGACCACGTCGGCGGCATCCCCCCGGCGGTCGCGATCGACCAGCGCCGACCCGTCACCACGTCGCGCTCTACCGTCGGCACGGTCACCGAGATCCACGATCATCTGAAGCTGCTCTTCGCCAAGCTCGGCGTGCTGCAATGTCGGGGCTGCGGCGTTCGCGTCGAGCGCGCCACTCCGCTCGGCGTCGGCGAGACGTTGCTGCGCGAGCGCCCCGGAGCCGCCGTGCTTCTCGGATTTCCCTTCCCTCTACCCGAGCTGCCGTGGCCGGAGGTGGTTGCGGCCCTGACCCGCGAGGGCTTCACCCGCGCGCTGGTGGCCGGCGAAGTGCGGATGCTCGAGTCGCTGCCGGCCCCGCCGGCGGGTCCGCTCGACATCCTCGTCGACCGCCTCGTCTGCAAACGCGAGGGGCGTGCCCGGCTCGTGGCGTCGATAGAGCAGGCTCTCGGATACGGCAAAGGGCGCATGTGGGTGGCGGGCCCCGATCCCGCGACCCGACAGGAGTTCGGATCGACCCTCGCCTGCCTGGCGTGCGGCATCGCCTATCGCGATCCCGCCCCCAACCTCTTCTCGTTCAACAGCCCGCTCGGAGCCTGCGACGACTGCCGCGGGTTCGGTCGCGTCATCGATCTCGATCTCGATCTCGTGGTTCCGGACGTTCGCAAGACGCTCGCCGGAGGAGCGATCAAGCCGTGGACGACGCCGTCGACGACGGAGGAGCGCCGCGAGCTGCTCGCCTTCTGCCGGCGCCGGAAGATTCCGGTCGACGTGCCCTTCGGGCGCCTCGATGACGAGCAGCGCCGCCTCGTCGAGGAGGGCGACGACCGTTTCTTCGGCATTCGCGGCTGGTTCCGCTGGCTCGAGCGCAAGACCTACAAGATGCACGTGCGGGTGCTGCTGTCGCGCTATCGTTCGTACCGCACGTGTCCGACCTGCGGCGGCAGCCGGGTGAAGCCCGAAGCTCTCGACTACCGCGTCGCCGGACGGACCATCGCCGACGTCAACTGCATGAACGTCGAGCAGGCCCGCGCCTTCTTCTCGCAGCTCGCGATCGATCCCGAGAAGGATCCGCCGGCGGCTCTCGTCGCGGGAGAGATCCGCTCGCGGCTCGACTACCTCCTGAAGGTCGGTCTCGGCTACCTGACCCTCGACCGGCAGTCGCGCACCCTCTCGGGCGGCGAGCTCGAGCGCGTCGACCTGACCACCGCAGTAGGCTCATCGCTGGTCAATACGCTCTACGTGCTCGACGAGCCCTCGATCGGGTTGCACCCGCGCGACAGCGCCCGGCTGGTCGGCATCATGCGCGACCTCTGCGCGCGGCGGAACACGGTGGTCGTCGTCGAGCACGATCCCGAGATCATCACCGCCGCAGACCACGTGATCGACATGGGACCGGGCGCGGGCGCGGCGGGCGGCACGGTGGTCGCCGCCGGTCCTGTCGCTAGGATCGCCGCCGAGCCGCGTTCGCTGACCGGCCGGTATCTCGCGGGCGCACGCCGCATCGTCATACCGGCGCGGCGGCGGCCGCCGGACCCCACCCGCACGCTTACGGTTCGCAACGCTCGCGCCAACAACCTGCGCGGTATCGACGTGACGATACCGCTCGCCTGCATGGTGTGCATCACCGGCGTCTCCGGCTCGGGAAAGAGCACGCTCGTGGAGGAGGTGCTCTATCGCGGTCTCCTGCGGCGGCGCGGCGCGTCGACGGCGCCTCCCGGTCTCTGCGACGACATCGACGGAGCCGAGAAGATCGCCGAGGTGATCTTCGTCGATCAGGCGCCGATCAGCTCCACCCCGCGCGCCAATGCCGCCACCTACACCAAGATGTTCGACGGCGTCCGCCGCCTGTTCGCCGCAACCGATCAGGCGCGCCTCCGCGGATTCACGGCGGCGACGTTTTCCTTCAACGTCGACGGCGGCCGCTGCGAGACCTGCCGCGGCGACGGCTTCGAGAAGATCGAGATGCAGTTCCTGTCCGACGTGCTCCTCCCCTGTCCGGCGTGCCGCGGGCGGCGCTATTCCCCGGACGTCCTCGAGGTGCGCTACCGCGGCCGCTCGATCGCCGACGTACTGGATCTGACGGTCGGGGAAGCCCTGGATTTCTTCGCCGAGCAGTCGGACATCCAGCAGGCGCTGCAGCCGCTCGTCGACGTCGGCCTCGAATACCTGAAGCTCGGGCAGCCGCTCAGTACGCTCTCGGCCGGCGAGTCGCAGCGCCTCAAGCTCGCCGCCCATCTCGGCGCCGGCGATCTGGCGCACACGCTCTTCATCTTCGACGAGCCGACGACCGGCCTGCACTTCGCCGACATCGAGCGCTTGCTCGGCGCCTTCGCCAAGCTCACCGAGCGCGGCCACTCGCTCGTCGTCGTCGAGCACAACGTCGAGGTCATCAAGTGCGCCGACCACGTCATCGACCTCGGGCCCGAAGGCGGCGACGACGGCGGGGCGGTGATCGCCGTCGGCACCCCCGAGGCCATAGCAGCGTGCCCGGCATCCCATACCGGGCGCTTCCTGGAGGCGGCGCTCGCGGCGGAGCCGCCGGCGCTGCCGGTGCGCATCGTTCCGCGACCGGCCGGCGACGACCGCGACACCATCCGCATCGTCGGCGCCCGCGAGCACAATCTCCGCAATCTCGACCTCGAGCTGCCGCGCGACCGCATGATCGTCGTCACCGGCCTCTCCGGCTCGGGCAAGTCGACGCTCGCCTTCGACGTCATCTTCGCGGAGGGCCAGCGCCGCTACCTCGAGAGCCTGTCCACCTACGTGCGGCAGTTCATGCACGTGCTGCCGCGACCGGACGTCGACTTCGTGGCCGGCATCCCGCCGACGATAGCGATCGAGCAGCGCCTGAGCCGCGGCGGCAGGAAATCGACGGTCGCCACGGTGACCGAGGTGGCCCACTACCTGCGCCTTCTCTTCGCCAAGGTCGGCGTGCAGCACTGCGTCGGCTGCGACCGGCCTATCCGGCCGCTGCCGCGGAGCGAGATCGCCTCCCGCCTCGCCGCGCGCGTCGGCAGCGACGAGGCGGTCCTCCTGGCGCCGGCCGTCCGCGGCCGCAAGGGCTTCCATCGCGACGTGCTGCGGGCGGCGCGGCGGTTGCGCTACACCCACGTCCGCGTCGACGGGAAGGTCGTACCCCTGGAGCCGCTGCCGGAGCTCGACCGCTACAGCGAGCACGACGTCGACGTTGTGGTGGCGAGGGTAGCCGCCGGTCCGGGCGGTGAGCGCCTCGCGAAGCCGGTTACGGAGGCGCTTCGGCTCGGCGGCGGCGTCATCGTGGCGCTGGCCGGCGGACGCGAATACGTCTTCAGCGAACGCCTCTTCTGCGGACCCTGCGGGCTCGGGTACGAGGCGCTCGACCCGCGCCTCTTCTCGTTCAACAGTCGGCAAGGTGCGTGCCCCGAATGTCGCGGGCTCGGCACGCGGGTCGAGATCGACGAGGAGGCCGTCGTCACTGCTCCGGAGCGCTCGCTTCGCGACGGCGCCATCGCGGCGCTCGCCGACCTCGGTCTCGAAGCCGAGGAGCGGCGGCTGCTGCGCGCGCTGAAGAGCGCCGGCGTCGCCGTCGACCGACCTTTCCGGCGCCTCGGCGCCCGCCAGCGCCGCCTCGTGCTCGACGGCGACGGCAAGAAGATCGCCGGCGTGCTGCCGCTCCTGCGCGCGCACGGGCTCTACGAGGAGAGCGCGGAGGACGGCGGCGAGAGCATGGTCGCCGACGCGCTACGGCCGTACGTAGCCCTCGAGGCGTGCGCTGCGTGCGCGGGCACCCGTCTCGTCCCGCGGGCGCGGGCGGTGCGCGTCCTCGGACACACCTATCCCGAGCTCGCGGCCATGACCGTGGAGGAGTGCGCAGCGGCGATCGGCGCCTGGCGCTTCGACCAGCGCGAGGAGGCGATCGTGCGCGACCTCCTCGCGGAAGTCCGGCCCCGCCTCGCCTTCCTGGGCGCGGTCGGGCTCGGCTACCTGACGCTCGATCGCAGCGCCGACACCCTGTCCGGAGGCGAAGCTCAACGCATCCGCCTCGCCGCGCAGCTCGGGTCGAACCTGCGGGGAGCATGCTACGTGCTCGACGAACCGACCATCGGTCTCCATCCGCGTGACAATGCGCTCCTCCTCGAATCCCTGCGCACCCTCGTGAGCCGCCGCAATACGGTGCTGGTCGTCGAGCACGACGAGGCGACGATCGCCGCCGCCGATCTCGTCGTCGACCTGGGGCCGGGAGCCGGCCGCGAGGGCGGCGCCCTCGTTGCGATGGGCACCCCGGCCGAGATCGCGACCGATCCTCGGTCGCTCACGGGGACTTATTTGCGCTCCGTGCGCGAGCGCGGCCGGCCGCCGCGGACGACCGACGGCGCCCGACTCACCATTCACGACGCTACGGCCAACAACCTGAAGCACTTGACGGTGGATATACCCCTCGGCGCCTGGACCTGTGTCACCGGTGTCTCGGGCTCCGGAAAGAGCACGCTGGTCAAGGACGTCCTGTATTGCGGACTGCGCCGCGCCAAGGGTCTGACCGCCCCGCGCCCGGGCACGCACGGGGCGATCACCGGACACGAAGCGATCGATCGCGTCATCGAGGTGGACCAGAGCCCGATCGGGCGCACGCCGCGTTCGATTCCGGCATCCTATGTAGGGTTCTGGGACGAGATCCGTCGCTTGTTCGCGCGCACCCCGGCGGCGCGCGCGCGCGGCTACGCACCCGGACGCTTTTCCTTCAACGTCACCGGCGGACGCTGCGAGGCCTGCGCCGGACAAGGGCGAATGCGGGTGCAGATGAGCTTCCTCCCCGAGACCTCGGTCGCCTGCGAGACCTGCAACGGCCGGCGCTTCACCGAGGAGACGCTCGCCGTCACCTACGCTGGACGCTCGATCGCGGACGTCCTCGACCTCACGGTCGCCGAAGCCGCGGTCGTGTTCACGGCCGTGCCGGCGATCGCGCGCCCGCTCGCAGTCCTCGTCGAGATCGGGCTCGGGTATCTGACCTTGGGGCAGCCGAGCAATACGCTCTCGGGCGGCGAGGCGCAGCGGATCAAGCTCGCCGCGGAGCTCGGGCGTAGCGGCGCGGGCCGAACGCTGTTCGTGCTCGACGAGCCGACGACCGGACTCCACTTCGCCGACGTCGATCGCTTGATCCGGGCCTTTCACCGCCTGGTCGATCGGGGACACACGCTCGTCGTCGTGGAGCACAATCTCGACGTGCTCCGCGCCGCCGACCATGTCATCGACCTCGGTCCCGAGGCGGCGGGTCGGGGCGGTGAGATCGTCGCCTGCGGACGCCCCGAGGATCTGGCGGCGCATCCCGCGCGATCGCACACGGCATACTGGCTCGCGCGGTCGGCGGCGGCGCCGGTCGCGGCGGCAGCCGGCACATCCATCGACGTGATACGATCTGGCGCAGATTTTTCTTGACAGTCGCTCGCTACAAAGGTTACCTCTGCACACGATAGCGGACGGTGGAGTTGTGGTGGTGCCGACCTCGCTCCGCACAGTCGTCGCGCTACGCTGCTGAGCGGTATCCCTTCTCGCATTCGACGGGTCGCATGAACGAACTCCACGCATCCTCGGCGGTCGCAGAGTTCCCTGCCCTCGAGACCTCTCCCGAGGCGCCGGTCACTCTCGAGTTCGAGGGTTCCTCGGACCATACGATCGCAGAGGCGGTACGCCGAGCGCTCTCGCATGCCTCGGCGTCGCTGCGCACGCTCGACGGTGCCGGCGTCCTGGTGATCCCGGAGATCGACCGGCGCTCGGAGAGACCCCGCTTCCGGGTGACGCTACGCGTCTGCGCCCAGACCGTGCCGGCTCACTGCCCCGAGATCGGGTAGTTCGGCTCCCGCACGCAGTAGGCGCACCGGCAGAGAGCCCGCAACTCGTCGGCGACGAACAGTGTCTCGTGCTCGTCGGCCCAGGCGATGAAGAGCGTCGCGGCGCCGATCGCCCGCACGAACGCGGCCTCGCATTCCTTGGGCCCCACCTCCGGGGTCGCGGCGACGCAGGCGTTGCAGGGACAGGCTAGGCGCAGGTGCCGGTGCGGAAGGATGCTCTCGTGGCCGTCCGTCCAGTCGATGCCGACGGCATAGCGTCCCACCGGGCGGATACGCTTGATCGTCGCTGCCATGACTCCGGATGTACTATGGCTCGGGCGAATCAGCCACCGGCGAGGAAGTCGAGGATCGACGCATTGACCCGCGCCGGATCCTCCTGGTGCAGGAAGTGCCCCGTGCCGGGAACGATCTCGATACGTAGACCGCGCGGGAAATACGCCTCCATTCCGGCGACGAGCTCCGCTCCCATGCAGCCGTCGTCGGCGCCGTGCAGCACGAGCCCGGGGACCGGTATCGGATCGCTCATCATCCGGCTCTGGAGCGGCGCGAGCGCCGGATCCTGTCGGCTCGGATCGAACATGGCCCGGTAGTAGCCGAGCGCCGCCGACGCGACGCCCGGTTGCCGGAACGTCGCCTTGAGCGCTTCCATCTCGTCGGCGGGGAAGCGCCAGCCCGGTGACCAATCCCGCCACAGCCGCTCCAGGAACGCGTAGTCGTCGTGAGCGAGCGCGACGTCGGCGAACGGTGTCTGAAAGAAGAACATGTACCAGGAACGACGCTGCTGCTCGTAGCTGGTCATCAGCGCCGCCGCGACCTGCGCGCCGTAGGGAACCGCTGCGGTCACGAGCTTGCGCACCCGGGCGGGCGCCGCGAGCGCAGCGCCGTAGGCTGCGAGGGCACCCCAGTCGTGGCCGATGACGATCGCGTTCTCGTAACCGAGCGCCGCGATCAGGGCGACAGCGTCTTCGGCGAGAGCTGCGGTCTGATAGTAGCCGTCGGGCGCCGGTCCGGTCGGGGCATAGCCGCGCATCGCCGGAGCGACCGCCCGGTAGCCGGCGGCGGCGAGCGCTGGGAGCTGATGGCGGAACGAACGCGCATGGTCGGGAAATCCGTGCAAGCAGAGCACGAGCGGACCCTCTCCTTCCTCGAGGGTGTGGAACGTCATGCCGCGTGCCTGCACTTTGCCGGTCTTCATGGATGCGCCTCCTGGTGGCACTCCGTGATCCCGGGAGCGACGGGAGAAGTCAATGCGTCGGGGCAGCGTGCAGCTCAGCAGCTCCGGGCGCCCCTGGAGGCGACCTCGAGCCTCGGTTAGAGTCATGGCGTCGTGGCGGCGTCCTCATGAAGATCACCACCTTGAACGATCTTCACGAGGTCGCACCCGATGCCTGGAATGCGTTGGTCGGAGAGGCTTCGCCATTCCTCGAGTGGGCCTGGCTCGCCTCCCTCGAGGAGGCGGGCTGCGTCGGCCGGGGCAGCGGCTGGCGGCCGCAGCATCTGGCATTGTGGGACGACTATGGGCGCCTGGCCGGCGCCTGTCCCCTCTACGTGAAGGAGCACAGCCAGGGCGAGTTCGTCTTCGATCACGGGTGGGCGCAGGCCGCGGCACGCGCCGGCATCCGCTACTATCCGAAGCTCGTCGTGGCGTCGCCCTTCACGCCGGCAACGGGCGTGCGCTTCCTCGCCCGCTCGGACATCGACCGCGCCCGGGTGGTGCGCGTGCTCGGCACTGCGCTCCGCGATCTCTGCGCGGACGGCGGCTACTCGTCGGTGCATGTGAACTTCTGCGTCCCCGAGGAGGCGGCGGTCCTCGCCGATCTCGGCTACCTGCGGCGTACTGGCTACCAGTTCCAATGGAGTAATCCCGGCTGGCGCACCTTCGACGACTACCTCGCCGCCCTCCGGAGCAAGCGCCGCAACCAGGTGCGGCGGGAGCAGCGCGAGCTCGTCGCGTCCGACGTGGTCCTGTCGACCTATGTCGGAGAGGCGATTCCCGACGAGCTCTTCGCGCCGATGTTCGACCTCTACCGCTCCACGGTCGAGAAGTTCGCCTGGGGACACCAGTACCTGAACGCGCGGCTCTTCGGTCTCCTGCGCCGGCGCTGGAAGCACCGCCTGGCCTTCGTGATCGCGCGGCGCCGCGGCCGCATCCTCGCCGGCGCCTTCAACGTCTGGAAAGGCGCGCTCCTCTACGGTCGCTACTGGGGAGCCTTCGAGGACGTCCGCCACCTGCACTTCAACGTCTGTTATTACGCCGCCATCGAGCTCGCTCTGGCGCTCGGTGCGAGACGCTTCGAGCCGGGAGCAGGAGGGGAGTTCAAGCACTTGCGCGGATTCGACGCCTGCCCGACGACGAGCATGCACTTCCTCGGCGACGCACGCCTCGCCGACGCCGTACGCCGCTACCTGGTCGAGGAACGGCGAGCCGTGGGACGCGAGATCGATTGGCTGGACTCGCGGACGGCGTTGCGCCGCGGCGACCAGGCGTGAGGCGGAGGCCCGTGGCTCTACGCGCCCGGGATCTCGGACGCGCTGCCGGGAGCGTCAATCGTCGTCGGCGGCGCCCTCGTCGACGTTGACCCGCGGCGCATCCGCCGCCGGCGAGCCGTAGTCGAAAGTGAGCGCCCCGTCGCGCAGATCGATCTCGACCCGTCCGCCGTCCTTGAGGCGCCCGAAGAGGATCTCGTCGGCGAGAACGCGCTTGATCTCGGTCTGAATGAGCCGCGCCATCGGCCGCGCGCCGTAGGTCGGATCGTATCCCTTCTCGGCCAGCCAGCGGCGCGCCTCCGGCGTCATGTGGACGAAGACGCGCTTCTCGTTCAGCTGCGCATCGAGCTCCAGCATGAACTTGTCGACGACGCGCTCGATCACGGGCATGGGCAGGGCGCCGAAGGAGATGATGGCATCGAGGCGGTTGCGGAACTCGGGGCTGAAGAGGCGCTCGATCGCCTTCGTGCCCAGGTCGGCGTTCGAGCGGCCGCCGAAGCCGATGGCGTTGGCGGCCATCTCTTGTGCTCCGGCGTTGGTCGTCATGATCAAGATGATGTGGCGGAAATCGGCCTGCCGGCCGTTGTTGTCGGTGAGCGTCGCGTGATCCATCACCTGTAGCAGGATGCTGAAGAGATTGGGGTGCGCCTTCTCGATCTCGTCGAGAAGGAGCACGGCGTGCGGCGATTTGCGGATGGCATCCGTCAGCAGCCCGCCCTGATCGAAACCGACGTAGCCCGGCGGTGCGCCGATCAGCCGCGAGACGGTATGGGGCTCCATGTACTCGCTCATGTCGAAGCGCAGGAAAGAGATGCCGAGCGCCGAAGCGAGCTGCTTCGCGACCTCGGTCTTGCCGACGCCGGTCGGCCCCGCGAAGAGGAAGGAGCCGACGGGCTTGTCGGGCTGTCCGAGTCCGGCGCGCGAGAGTTTGATCGCCGACACGAGCGAGGCGATTGCCCGGTCCTGTCCGAAGACCGTGAGCTGGAGGTCGCGCTCGAGCGTCTCCAGACGGTCGCGGTCGGATGTCGAGACGCTGCGGGGCGGGATGCGGGCGATCGTCGCGACGACATGCTCGATGTCCTTTACGCGCACCGTCCGCTTGCGTTGCCCTGCAGGCTGCATCTGGGCGATCGCCCCGGCTTCGTCGATCACGTCGATCGCTTTGTCCGGCAGATGGCGATCATTGATGTGTTTCGCCGACAGCTCGGCCGCGGCACGCAGCGCCGCGCGCGTGTAGGTGACGCCGTGGTGGTCCTCGTAATGGGACTTGAGGCCCTGCAGGATCTTGTGAGTCTGCTCGGCAGTAGGCTCGGGGACCTCGATCTTCTGGAAACGGCGCGCGAGCGCACGGTCGCGTTCGAAGTGGTTCTTGAAGTCTTGATAGGTCGTGGCGCCGATGCAGCGCAGCTCTCCCGAGGCGAGAACGGGCTTCAGGATGTTGGAGGCATCGAGCGAGCCGCCGCTCGTCGCGCCGGCGCCCACGAGCGTGTGGATCTCGTCGATGAACAGGATGGCGCCGGGAATCTTGCGCAGCGCCGCGATCACCGCCTTCAGCCGCTGTTCGAAGTCGCCGCGGAACCGCGTGCCGGCGAGAAGCGCTCCCATGTCGAGGGCGTAGACGCGCGCCGTACCGAGGGCCTCGGGAACCTTGCCCTGGTGGATCTGGAGCGCGAGGCCTTCGGCGAGGGCCGTCTTGCCGACGCCCGGTTCGCCCACGAAGACCGGATTGTTCTTGCGCCGCCGGCAAAGTACACGGGCGGTCCGTGCGAGCTCGTCGTCACGGCCGATCAGCGGATCGATCTTGCCGGCGGCGGCACGCGCCGCCAGGTCGACGGCAAATAGCGCCAGCGGATCGCGCGTGCGCCGCGGCTGCTCGTCGCCGCCTTCCTCGTCGTCGTCCTCGGCCGGCTCGCCTTCGGTGACGTCGCCCTCCTCGGCGATCTTCGAGACGCCGTGGGAGATGTAGGTCACGACGTCTAGGCGGGTGATCCCCTGCTGATCGAGCAGATAGGCGGCATGCGAATCCGTTTCGCGGAAGATCGCGACCAGCACGTTGCGGCCGAGGATCTCGTCCTTGCCGGACGACTGGACGTGCGCGGCGGCACGCTGAATCAGGCGTTGGAAGCCGATCGTCTGCTCCGGCGACACGTCGGCGTCGTTCGGCAGGCGCTGCAGCTTCTCGTCGAAGAAGCGCTCGAGCGCGCGCTTGAGCTCGGAGACGTCGCCGCCGCAGTGCCGGACGACCTCGGCGACGTCGGCATCGTGGAGCAGAGCGTAGAGCACGTGCTCGATGCACAGGAATTCGTGCCGCCGCCGGCGCGCTTCGCTGACGGCCAGCGCCAGACTGATCTCCAGTTCTCTGCTGATGCGCATCAGGCCTCGTCCATGCTGCAACGGAGTGGATACTCGTGCTCGCGTGCCAGCGCCTCGACCTGGGCGATGCGGGTCTCGGCGATCTCGCGCGTGTACACTCCTGCGACCCCGACCCCGTTCTTGTGCACGTGCAGCATGATGCGGGTCGCGTCCGATTCCGAATGGTGGAAGATCCCTTGCAGGACGAAGATGACGAATTCCATCGTCGTGTAATCGTCGTTGTGGAGGAGCACCTTGTACATGCGCGGCTTCGCGAGCCGCGCCTTGGTGCGCGACTCGACGGCCGTCCCCGTGCCGCCGCTCCGCCGATCTCGCCCGCTGCTCATGGGCACCACCCTAGCATCAGGCGGCCAGCGAAAAAACGCGGTCCGGGCTCGATCGATACTGGCGCCGGAACCCGATCTCTGTAGTAAGCTGGCCGACCCATGCGCATTCGCGACCTCTTCACGGGCGACCGACCGATCTTCTCCTTCGAGTTCTTCCCTCCGAAGACCGACGCCGGCGAGGCCAAACTGATCGAAACGGTGCAGCGGCTGCAGGAGCTCGGGCCGAGCTTCGTCTCGGTGACGAAGACCGGGGCGAAGCCGGCCGAGAAGACCGTCGAGCTCACCGCTCGCCTCAAGCGCGAGGTCGGCGTCGAGGCAATGGCTCACATAACGTGCGCGACTGCGGGACGAGCCGAGATGCACCGCATCCTCGAGTCGATTCGCGACGCCGGCATCGAGAACGTGCTACCGCTGCGGGGCGACCCGCCCGCCGATCGACCGGGATTCGTGCGGCCGCCGGACGGCTTCGGCTACGCGAGCGAGTTGGTCCGGTTCATCAAGGGGAGCGGCTTCGATTTCTGCATGGCGGGAGCGGCGTATCCGGAGAAGCACCCGGAAGCGCCCTCGGCCGAGATCGATCTGCGCAATCTGCAGACCAAGGTCGCGGCGGGGGTCGATTTCCTGATCACCCAGTTGTTCTACCGCAACAGCGACTATTTCTCGTTCACGGCGCGGGCTCGGGCGCTCGGGATCGGCGTTCCGATCGTCCCCGGGATAATGCCGATCACGAACGCGGCGCAGATCGAACGCATCGCCGAACTCTCAGGGGCGTCGATTCCGTCCGACCTGCAAGCGGACCTCGACCGGACACGAGGCGACGAGGCGGCAGCGCGCGCGGCCGGTATCGCCTATGCGATCCGGCAGTGCCGAGAGCTCCTCGAGCGCGGAGCGCCGGGAATCCATTTCTATACGCTGAACCAGTCACCGGCGACGTCGGCGATCCTGCGCGAGCTGCGCCGCGACTATCCCTGAGAGCCGCGATGCTCCAGGTTTGACGCTGTGGGACGCGGCCATTAGAAACCCCGCGATGTCAACGCCGCGAGTCGTGATCACGGGAATGGGGGGCGTCACGCCGATCGGCACGGGCATCGACGCCATCTGGGAGAGCGCGTGCGCCGGGAAGTCCGGTATCGGACCCATCACCCTCTTCGATGCGTCCGCTCAGACCTGCCGGATCGCGGGGGAGGTGCGCGGCTTCGATCCGGGGCGCTGGATTCCGGCCAAGCACCTCAAGCGCATGGACGACTTCGCGCGCTACGCCGTTGCCGCGTCGGTCATGGCAGTCGAGGACGCCAAGCTCGAGATCACCCCGGAGAACTCTCGCCGCATCGGCGTCCTGCTCGGCAACAACGACGGCGGCGCCCGCACCATCTTCAAGACCGTGGCAGGCTTCCTCGCCGGCGGACCCGGCTCGGTGTCGCCGTTCTACATCACGGCTATCACCAGCAACATGGGCGCCGCTCAGGTCGCGATCCGCCTGCAGGTGCGCGGTCCGAATTTCACCATCGGCAACGCCTGCGCTTCCGGGCTGAACGGGGTCGGTGAAGCGTGGCGATACATCCGCGACGGCACCTGCGACGCGGTGCTTGCGGGCGGCACCGACGCGCTCATCAATTGCACCGAGGTGGCGGGGTTCTCGAACTCCAAGGCCGTTTCCTTCCGTAACGACGAGCCCGAGAAGGCCAGCCGGCCGTTCGACCGCGACCGCGACGGCTTCGTGCTCTCCGAAGGCGCCGCGGTCATGGTCGTCGAGTCCTTGGACCACGCGCGCGCGCGCGGCGCGCGCATCTACGCCGAGGTCGTCGGCTATGCGACCGGCAGCGAGGCCTTCCACATCGCCGCTCCCCTGCCCGACGGCATCGGCGTCGCAGCCTGCATGCAGGCTGCCATAGCGAGCGCCGGCATCACCCCCGAGGCCATCGACTACGTGAACGCGCACGCCACTTCCACTCCGCTCGGCGACGTCAACGAGACCCAGGGCCTCAAGCTCGTCTTCGGCGCGCGCGCGCAGCGCATTCCGGTGAGCGCCACCAAGTCGATGACCGGCCACCTGATCGGCGCATCCGGCGCGCTCGAGGTCATGATCACCGCCAAGACGCTCGCGACCGGAATCGTCACGCCGACGATCAACCTCGACCATCCGGACCCGGAGTGCGACCTCGATTACGTGCCGCACGAAGCGCGCCGGACCGAGGTACGCTACGCTCTCAGCAACTCGTTCGGATTCGGCGGCGCCAACGCGTCGCTCGTACTCCGCCGATGGGACGGCTGAGCGTCGTGATCGCATTGTCGGCGCTGGCGGCGCTGGCGGCGCCCGCCGATGCGGCACTGCTGCGGAACGGGTCCTTCACGGCAGTGGCGAACGGCATGCCGAAGGGCTGGCGCCTCGAGGCCTGGGCACGCGATCTCTCGACGGTCCGGGTCGAGCCGGCGGCCGATGGCTCCGGTGCGGTGCAGATCGTCAATCTGGAACCCAACGACGCACGCATCTGCCAGACGATCGCGGTCGCCGCCGGAGCCGAATACAGGATCTCGGCTCGCGTCAAGACGGAGAACGTCGGGCTCGCCACTGCCGGAGCACTGATCGCGATCGAGCCGCGCATCGCCGACTCGACCGACGTCAAGGGATCCCAGGACTGGCAGTATCTCGAGGTTCGCGCCCGAAGCGACGAGCGCACCAGTTGGGAGGTCTGCCTGCGGCTCGGGAGCTACGCCAACCTCAATACGGGCGCGGCGTGGTTCAGCGACGTACGCGTCGACCTCCTCACCGGCCCATCGGCGCCGACCGAACCGAGCCGCCCGGCCGCCGCCGCGGCGCGATTCGTGGAGGCGTTGCTCCGGGCGCCCTGGACACAGGCGCTGCTGCCGTTGGCGGCGGGTGTGGTCCTGGCGTTCGGACTCGGCATCTTCGGCCGCCGCGGGCGTTGATCGGTCAGCCTGGCGCGCTCCGGCCGCCGCTCGGATTGACTCGCCCGCGGATCGCCGCCACCGTCGGCCCGTGCGTTGCGGCGACTGCGGAACCGAGCTGATTGGCGGCAAGCCCTTCTGCCATGCCTGCGGTGCCCGGGCGCCGCTCGCGTGCGAGGGCTGCGCCAGCCCGCTCCAGGCGGGCTTCCGCTTCTGTCCCGAGTGCGGAACACCGACGCCGGCTGCCGCGCACGGCAGCGCGGACGCCTCCGGGTCGACGGCAGACGAGCGTGCGTCCGCACGCGCCGCGGCGACCGCGATTCCGGAGACGCTCGCCGCCAAGATTCGCGCCGGCCAAGGGGTGCTGGCGGGAGAGCGCAAGCTCGTCACCGTGATGTTCTGCGACCTCGTCGGCTCCACCGCGCTCGCCGAAGGTCTCGATCCCGAGGAGTTCCGCGATCTCCTCGACGAGTACCTGGCGGCCGTCTTCCGGGAAGTCTATCGCGTCGAGGGCATCGTCACGCACCTGGCGGGCGACGGCGTCATGGCGCTCTTCGGGGCGCCGATCGCGCACGAAGACGCGCCGTATAGAGCCGTCTACGCGGCGCTCGCGATCCGCGACGCCCTCGCGGCGATGAACGCGCGCGACGGCGACGGCAGCGCGGTAGATCTGCAGGCGCGCATCGGCGTACACACCGGCCAGGTAGTCGTCGGTACGGTCGGCAGCGACATGAAGATGGACTACACGGCCATCGGCGATACCACGAACCTCGCGCAGCGTCTCCAGGCAGTCGCGGACCCGGGCAAGGTCCTGATCTCCGACGCCACTCACCGCCTGGTCCGCGGCTTCTTCGAGGTCCTGCCGGCGCGCCGCTTCGAGGTGAAGGGCAAGCGCGAGCCGGTCATCGCGCACGAGGTGCGCGGTCTTTCCGCCGCCACTACGGCGATCGCAGTCGCCGAGGCGCGAGGCCTGACGCCGCTCGTGGGCCGCATCGAGGAGTTGGCGCAGCTGATCGCCTGCTTCGACCGGCTGGCCGGCGCCTTTCCGCAGATAGTGACAGTCGTCGGTGACGCGGGCAGCGGCAAGTCGCGGATGATCTACGAGCTCAAGCGACGCCTCGCCGACGTACCGGTCGTGTTCTTCGAAGCCCGCTGCTCGGCGATGACCCAGGCCGTGCCCTACGCGCCCTGGATCGCCATGCTGCGCCAGTACTTCGGCATCGCGAGCGACGACGACGAAGGCGAGGCGTGCGTGAAGATCGCGGCACGACTCGGGGGCCGCGCCGACGAGCTCGCCGAGCGCCATCCGGTGCTCTGCCAGGTCATGGGCCTGTGGGGCCGCGGCCCGAGACGCGGTGACCCGACCGAGGACGCCACCGAGAAGCGCGAGCACTTCGAGGCGGTCGCCGAGCTGGTCTACAAGGCGAGCGAGCAGGCTCCGGTCGTCATGATCATCGAGGACGTGCAGTGGATCGACGAGCCGTCGCGTGAGATGTTGGCCCTCGCAGTTGGCGCGACGCGGCGCGCGCGCCTCATGGTCCTCGCCAGCCACCGCCCCGAGTACCATCCCGGCTGGCGAGTGAAGTCGGCGTTTACGCAACTCGCGCTCGGCGCCCTCTCCGACGAGGAGACGGTGGAGATCGTGCGTGCCGTCGCCGGCGGTCGGCTCCCCGAGCCGCTCGAGCGCCTGATCGTCGAGAAGTCGGAGGGCAATCCGTTCTTCACCGAGGAGATAACTCGCACCCTGCTCGAAGAGGGCGATCTCCTGCGCGGCGACGGCCAGGTACGGCTGACCCGTCCCGTCGACGAGATCCGCATGCCCGGCAGCGTCGAAGAGCTCATCAGCGCGCGGCTCGATCGCCTCGGCCCGTCGGCGAAGCGCGTCGCCCAGGTGGCTGCCGTGCTCGGACGCCAGTTTCATCGCGAGCACCTGGCGGCGCTCCTGTCGAACGAGGGTATCGGCGTGGACGCGGCGCTGGCGCTGCTGGAGGAACGCGGGGTCATCCACCGCAAGAGCCTGCTCGGCGGCGACGAATTCCGGTTCGGGGAGAGCCTGATCCAGGAGGTCGCTTACGCCGGACTCCTACTGCGGCAGCGTCGCGAGCTCCACGAGCGCGTCGGTCGCATGATCGAGGCGCTGCCGGGCGAACCGAGCGCGGAGCGCTCGGCCGTTCTGGCGCACCACTACGTCCGCAGCGAGAACCGCGACAAGGCGATCGCCGCCCTGCTGAACGCGGCTCGCGACGCCGAGCGCGTCCCGTCGTTTCGGGCGGCGGCGCGGTTCTACCGCACGGCGTACGACCTGGCGACCGAGGCGCTCGGCTCCGGAGCCGCCGGCGTCGAAGGCAAGCGAACGATAGTCGAGGTCGCCCTCGGCGCGCTGCGCATGAGCGTAATCTACGGCATCTTCGAATACGGAGATCCAGAGGAAGCGGCGGTGTGCGGCCGTCGGCTCGCGACGGAGCTCGGTGATCCAGAGAGTCTCGCGGAGCTCTGCTCGCTGCACGGGCTGCTCATCAGCAGCCGCGGACCGAGCGACTTCTCGGCGGGCCAGGCGCTCATCGAGCAAGCTCTCGACATCGCCGAACGCGCCGGGCTCGAGCTCACGACCATCAGGATCTCGCGGGCGCTCGCCTGGAACTATCTGTTCGACGGTCGCACCGCGGCTGCGCTCGGACGGATCGAAGACGTCATCGCCACCCTCGAGAGCGCGGCGCCGCCCCTGGAAAGCCGCCGGCGCGACATGTATCTCAGCGCCCGTTTCATCCGCGACCGGGTCGCCTTCCATTCCGATGATCTCGAACGCGGGATCGCCGCGGCCCGCGACACGTACGAGGCGGCGGTGACGCACCCGAACCGGACGGTCCAGGCCGGCTCCGCCGTCACCCTGGCGCTCGCCTGCCTCGCCCGCGGCGACTATGCGCACGCCCGAGAATGGGCGGAGCGCAGCCTCGAGGTCGCGCGCGCGATCGGCAGCGTTTCGCACCTGCGTTCGGCGGCGGCGGTCGCCATCTTGGCGGCCTGCGAGCTCGACGAGCCGGTCGGCGGTGATCGCCACCGCGATCTCGTCGACCGCTTGCCGCTCACCGGAACCGAGACGCTCAACTGCCACATCATCTGCGAAGCGCTGCTCGCGATCGGCGAAGTGGAGTACGCCGAACGCTGCGCCGAGGACACGTACAGGAACGCCGGCGGACGCCTGCGAGAGCTCTGCTGCGTGCTCGCCCGCGGCGCCGTGACGACGCAGCTAGGTCCGGCGCGCCGGGCGGAGGCGCGACGTTGGTACGACCGTGCGGGCGAGCTCGCCGCGGCCATAGGCTCGCGCTCGGGTCTCGCCGCGACGAGCCTGGGACGAGCGACGCTCGCCCACGCGAGCGGTGACGCCAGCCTCGCGCTCCGGCACG
Source organism: Polyangiaceae bacterium UTPRO1 (assembly GCA_002050235.1). GTDB lineage: Bacteria > Desulfobacterota > Binatia > UTPRO1 > UTPRO1 > UTPRO1. Next base: position 73,159 of record MWST01000024.1, read on the forward strand.
CCGAGGGAGCACGAGCGGCCTATGCGGCGCTGGGATTCCACCGCGGCGCCGGGCGCGCTGCCCGCCTCCTCGCGGCACTCGGCGGTCCCGAGCGCGAGAGCGCCTGAGACCGCGCCCGGCGTGCCGGGCGCACTCACGGAGCACTCTCGGCCTCCGGCTCGAGCCGCATCGTCGAGGGGTGAGAAAGATGGCGGACGAGGAGGTCGCTTGGATACTTGCTTGCCATTGCCGCTGCGACCCGAGTCGCCTCTTGCGGGCTGTCGGTAGCGCGAACCCGCGGGTACTCACGCCCACCGATACGGACGGCGACGAACGGAGCCGTCGTATTGGCTCGCATCCGCCCCGCCGCGCGCGATCCCAGGCGGACGTAGACTGCACCGTCGACGACCACGAGCCACACCCTCGACCAGTGCGGACCCTCGTCGGGGCCGACCGTACGGAACTCGAGCGTGGCGAGATCGCGAAAGGCGCTCGGATCCCAGGCCGGGATCACCACCGGTTCGCTGCAGCCGCCGGCCAGGCAGAGCAAGAACCCCGTCACCGCTGCCGGGAGCGTGCGACCTACTCGGCACCTCGCTACGGCCGCCATCTCCATAGTGCGCCGTCCGGCTCAGGACGCCGGCTTCGCCGCTGCCGACGTCAGCTCGTCGTCGATGATCTCCTTGAATTTCTCGAAGGGCTGCGCCCCGGAGAGCGCGCGCCCGTTGATGAAGAACGCCGGCGTACCATTGACGCCGGCCATGACGCCGTCGGCCAGATCCCGATCTATGTCCGCCGCATACGGCTTCTTCGCATAGCACTCGTCGAACTTGACCGGATCGAGTCCGAGGTCCTTCGCGTACGCCTTCAGGTTGTCGTCGCCGAGCGCGTTCTGGTTCGCGAAGAGCTTCTTGTTGTACTCCCAGAATTTTCCTTGCGCGTTGGCGCAGAGCGCGGCTTCCGCGGCGGGACGTGCGCGCTCGTGGAACGGCAGCGGATAGTTGCGGAACACGACGCGGACCTTGGCGCCGTAGGTGTCGACCACCTTCTGCACGGCGTCTTCGCCGCGCTTGCAGAACGGGCACTGATAGTCGGAGAACTCGACGATCGTGACCGGGGCCTTGGCGCCGCCGCCGCGCTCGGGCCGTCCCGCCGTCGCCACCTCGACCTTCGGCGCCTTCAAGGCGTCCACGGTCTTGTACTTCGCCTTCAGCTCCTGGATGAAAGCGGTCCGGCGCGCCTGTTCCTTTTCGGCTTTGAGGTATTCGACGATCTGCGGCTTCATCTGCTCGAGCGTCTGGCCTTGCAGGTCTTCCTTGTTGTCGTCGTAGACCTTCTGGATCTCGGCGTCGCTCGGAGCCGGGATCTTCTTTGCGATCTCGTCTTCCTCGAGCTGCTCCGGCGTGATCTTGCGGGCCGCGGCCTCGAGCTTGAAGAGCTCCTCGGCGATGGCCTCGTCGAGACCCTCGCGCAGGATCTCGTACTTCTGCGCCTCGAGCTCGATGAGCTTCGGCTTCACGCGCGCCTCGATCTCCGAGCGCGTGAACGTCTTGGCTCCGACGGTTGCGAGCGTATCGTCGGCCGCGGCGATCCACGGCGTCGTTCCGATCATCATACCGACCAGGAGCGCGCTCCCGGCCATCGTCAGTCCGCGCATGCTTTTCCTCCTTGGAAACCCGTTCGGCGTCCGCGCCACGGGTGTTCGAGTCACATGTCTCGCCGGCCGTCCAGCGCCCGACCTAGAGTCACGACGTCGGCGTACTCGACGTCGCCGCCCATCGGAATGCCGTGCGCGATGCGGGTGACGCGCACGCCGAGGGGCTTGATGAGGCGGGCGAGGTAGAGTGCGGTCGCCTCGCCTTCGACGGTGGGGTTGGTCGCCAGGATCACCTCGTGCACGACGTCGCCGCGCAGCCGCTGCAACAGGCCGCCGATCCGCAGGTCCTCCGGACCGACGCCGTCGAGCGGCGACAGAGCGCCTTGGAGCACGTGATAGCGCCCGCGAAAGCCGCGCGAACGCTCGATCGCGATCAGGTCCGCCGGCTCCTCGACGACGCAGATCACGTCGGCGGCGCGTTCGGCGTCGGTGCAGATGGGACAGGGATCGGTCTCGGTGAGCCCATAGCAGGTCCGACAGAACCGCGTCTGCTCCTTGAGCGTTCGCAGTGCGTCCGCCAAGCCGTCGGCGAGACTGCGGTCGCTCCGCAGCAGGTGGAAGGCGAGGCGCGCGGCGGTCTTCTCGCCGATTCCGGGCAGCTTCGCGAGCTCCCGGATCAGCCGAGTCATCGAAGGGGTATAGGCCATGCCGACGCCGTCAGCCGAGCCCGGGAATCTTGAGGCCGCCGGTCACTTTGGTCATCTCCTCGGCGACCATGCGTTGCGCGCTGCGCAGGCCCTCGTTCACCGCTGCGAGGACGAGGTCCTGCACGAGCTCCACGTCCTCCTCGAGCACGGCAGGGTCGATGGTGATGGCTATCAGCTCGTGCTTGCCGTTTACCTTCACCTTCACCATGCCGCCTCCGGCCGTAGCCTCGACGGTGCGGCGGGCGACGTCTTCCTGAACCTGCGCCAGACGCTCCTGCAGCTGCTGCGCCTGCTTCATGATGTTGCCGATATCTCCGAAGCTCATGACTTTCCTCTCCGGCTCCGCGGCCGCACCTCGGTCACCTCGCCCCCGAGGATGTCGATGGCGGCGCGGACGCTAGCGCTCCGTTCCGCGCGCTCGCTGATCTCGCGCCGGCGAGCGTCCTCGGCGGCGATTCGCCTCGCCATATCCTCGGCCGAAGCCTTGGCGACGCTGACGAGCACGCGGCGCGTTCCGCCGTAGGCGCGAGCCGCGAGCTCCTGCAGCATAGCCAGGCTCTCGGGGTCTCTCAGGGCCTGCAGCGCGAGATCGTTCTCGACTCCGATGTGGAGTACGTCGGCGGACTCCTCCAGCGGCCGGCTGCCCGCGAGGTAGAGCTTGAGCGTGAGCTTGTTCTGCGCGGCAGCGAGGAAAGCGTCCCAGCCCGCGCCGCCGTTCTCCGCGGCCGGCGGCGTGGTGGCCGGGGCCGGTCGAACCGCCGGCGCGGGCGGGTGCGCCGACGCCGACGGCGCACCCGTCTTGGCGGCACTCGCCGGAGCCGGGGCGCTCGGCGCCGGACTCGCGGCGGCCGGTCCGGCGCTCGCGGGGCGCGATCCGCCGCTCGGCGCCGCACCTCCGAGTCGGCGCTCCATCGCCTCGAGGCGCGCGAGGACCGCGTCGACCGGTACGGCATCGGGCATGGTCGCCATCTTCACCAGTGTCATCTCCAGCATCACCGCCGGCAGGATGGAGCGGCGGATCTCGTCGGCGCCCGCTTGCGCGACCCGGAAGAGCCGCTGCAGATCGTCGCTCGAGCGCAGGCTCGCCTGCCGCATCGTCTCCTCCACCTCGGCGTCCGGGAGGTCGGTCAGCAGCGCCGCGTCGCCGAAGAGCGCCGCGACCGTGAGATTGCGCAGCTGGCGAACCAGATCGCGGCAGAACTGCCCGACCTCGTAGCCGTAGCGGTGCAGCTCTTCGACGGCCCGGAGACAGGTGGCGGCATCGCGCTTCAGGATGGCTTCGGTCGTCCGGTGCAACACCGAGCGATCGGCGACGCCGAGGGCCGCCCGCACCTCGGCGTCGCCGATGGCCTTGCCGGCGAAGACGATCACCTGGTCGAGCAGCGATTGCGCGTCGCGCATGCTGCCGTCCGCCTCGCGGGCAAGGGCGAAGAGCGCGGCGTCGGTCGTCTCGATCTTCTCGTCGGCGACGATCTGGCGCAGGCGCGCCAGCAGCTCCGACATCGGGATGCGCTTGAATTCGTAACGCTGGCAGCGCGAGACGACGGTCGCCGGCAGCCGATTCACCTCCGTGGTCGCGAAGATGAATTTCACGTGCTCGGGCGGCTCCTCGAGGGTTTTCAAGAGCGCATTGAAAGCCGCCGTCGACAGCATGTGGACTTCGTCGATGATGTAGATCTTGAAGCGTCCCGATGCCGGCCGGTAGCGGACCGCCTCGTTGAGGTCACGGATGTTGTCGACGCCGGTATTCGAGGCGCCGTCGATCTCGACCACGTCGAGCGCGCTCCCGGCGGCGATGTCGGTGCAGCTGCTACAGGCACCGCAGGGCGCGGCCGTCGGGCCCTTCTCGCAGTTGAGCGCCCGGGCGAGGAGGCGCGCCACCGTCGTCTTGCCGACGCCGCGCGGGCCCGAGAACAGGAATGCGTGCGCAATGCGGCCCTGCGTGATGGCGTTCCGGAGCGTGGTGGTGACGTGGTCCTGTCCCACCACGTCCTCGAATCGTTGCGGCCGCCATTTCCGGGCCAGTACCAGATACGCCATCGCCGTGTCCTCGAAGAGGGTTCGCGGGTCTCTACCGTCCCGGATCGGTCGCCGTACGACGGTCGTCCGCTCGAGGTGGCAGCTAGGCGCCCCCGCGGCACAGAAAGGGAGTCGGTACCGCTGCTTCCTTTCGGACCTGACGGAGTTCGCGACGTTTTCTTGCGCGGGACCTAGCCACCACCTGGAACGGACGACCGCCGATTGCGGAACAGAGGCCTGCATAGCATGCTCACTCGCGGACGCGCCAGGGTCACTGGCACGACGCGCACGATGCCCGACGACGAACTCGCGGCGATCCTCCTGGTGGGCGGCCGCTCGTCGCGGATGGGCCGGCCGAAGCCGTGGCTCGAGGTCGACGGGCGGCCGCTGTTGGCGCACATGATCGACCGGGCGCGGCTCTGGGCGTCCGAGATCGTGCTCGTCGCGGCGCCGGAACAAGCGCTGCCGCCCCTCGCTGCGCGGGGCGCAAGCCCCGCCCCGCGGGTGCTGCGCGACGTCCTCCCCGGTGAAGGGCCGCTGCCCGCCCTCGCGCTCGGGCTCGGCGCGGTGCGGGCCTCATGGGCGCTCGTCCTCGGTTGCGACGCCTTCCTGGTACGGGCGGCGGTGATCGAGCATCTCCTCGCTGCACGCACTCCGGACGCCGACGCGGTCGTACCCGTGTGGGAGGATCGCCCTCAGCCCCTGGTCGCGCTCTACCGGACACGGCTCGCCGCCGCGGCGGCCAGCCTGGTGGCCGCCGGCGAACGGCGGCTACACCTGCTCGCCGGCGGCGCCCGCGTACGGCTGATCTCGGACGGTGCGCTGCGCACGCTCGATCCCGAGGGCGAGAGTTTTTGCCCGGTCAACACGCCGGAGGAGTTCGCGGCGGCACTCGGGCGCTGGCAGGCGCGGCGCCACGCCTGACGAACCGGCGGACGAGGGTCCGCCGGGATCTCCCTTCTTGGCGATCCGCGACAACCGTTGCTATCGTCGGCCGATGACTGGAGCCGAGACGCCCGGGAGTGATTCGCTCGAGTTCATAGCCCGCGACATGAGGACGATGCTCGACGCGGTCGGACGCAAGATCTCGCTCGCCGATTGGCGCGCGCTCGCGCTCGAAGAGCGCGCGCGTCTGGCCGAGCTCGTCGCCGCCGAGGCGCGGGAGGAGTTCGCGGCCTATCTCGTCGAGCGCGTCACCGCTCGCACCGGCACGGCGCCGCGCCTGCTCGCCCCGCGCGCCGAGCGCGCATGAGCTGCGGCGCGGACCCCCTGCTCGCCCGCCGCCCGGCGTGCGGGTACAAGGAGGGTCGGCATGGATGATCAGGCGAGCAAACGCTGTCCGTACTGCGCGGAGAGGATCCGCAGCGACGCGACGAGATGCCGCTATTGCGGCAGCGCCGTGGGCGGCGCCAGCGCGCTCACGCGCGCCTGGTACCGCGTCCCGGAGACCAAGATGCTCGCCGGCGTCTGCTCCGGGCTCGCGGCGCAGTTCGGCATCTCGGTGACGATCGTCCGGCTGGCATTCGTGCTCGGCGTGCTCGTCGGTTGGGGCATGGGGCTCGTCCTCTACCTCGTTCTCTGGTTCATCATGCCGATCCGGCCGACCGGTCCGCTGGAGATGACCGCGACCTATCGTCGGGTCGAGTGACACCGGCGAGCGCCGCATCGGCTCGGCTCCGGCCGGCAGCCGTCCGAGCCGGCGCTGGCCAGCGCTGCCGACCGCGTATAAGAAGCCTGCGCCCGGCTGCGGCCGGGATTCCAATATCCATGAGGAGCGCACCGATGCGCCGGATTGCGTCGTTGGTCGTGGCCATATGGCTCACTGCAGCCGGAGTAGCTCATGCCGAAGGCGGGGCGGCCGCCGAGGGCGAGTCACTCTTCAGCGCCAAGTGTACTGCCTGCCACTCCATCGGCGGCGGGGCTCGCGTCGGACCGGACCTGCAGGGCGTCACTGCGCGCCGCTCCCACGAGTGGCTGGCGCGCTTCATAGCCGCTCCCGATCAGCTCATTGCCGCCAAGGATCCGATCGTCGTGGAGCTGCTCGGACAATACAATCAGATCGCGATGCCCAATCTCGGCCTGACCGAGGACGAGGTCGGAAAGGTGATCGCCTACCTGGCCGAGAGCGGCACCGCGCCGCCGGCCGCGGCGCCGCGGCCGGCGGTGTCGCCGATGGCGGAGCCCGAGCTCTTGGCACCGCAATCGACGATCCTGGTGCTCTTCCTGGCGCTCACCGCGGTCATCACCATCGTCTTTGCCGCCGTCGCTTCGAGCACGCGCGCTCCCGCGGCCGTCGACGTCGAACGCGCCTACGCGCTGCGCCGCGTCCTCTTCTTCACCGGCGTGACGGTCGTGACCGCGCTGCTCGTCGCGACCATCCCGCTCGCGCCGTACGTCACCGCGGACGCGCGGGCCGACCGCGTCGTGTACGTGGCTGCGCGCCAGTACGACTTCGTCTTCTCCGACGAGCCGATCACGAGCGCCGCCGACCTCGCGCAGGTGCCGCGCATCTCGCACCTCGAGATTCCCGCCGGCACGCTGGTCGAATTCCGGGTCACGAGCCTCGACGTCACGCACGGCTTCGGCCTCTACGGTCCGGAGCGCCAGATCATCGCGCAGACGCAGGCGATGCCGGGGTATTTCAACCGCCTGCTCCTCCGCCTCGATGCGCCGGCGCAGTACCACGTGTTCTGCCTCGAATACTGCGCCTCGGGCCACCACCTGATGCGGGCCGACTTGACCGTCAAGTGAGCCTTGCGGAGACGACGATGACGACGACCCGAGCCAGCTCCGAAACCTTGTACTGGATAGCCATTACGTTCGTGCTCTTTCCGATCCTGACCGCGGTCGGCATCTTCCTGCGCACCGTGCAGGCCGGCGGACTGCCGGGACTGCAATCCTGGTTCTACCCGCTGATGACGCTGCACGGCGTCGGCATGGTGGGCGTCTGGTACGTTGCCGCTATGGCCGCGGTCAGCGACCGGCTTTCGCGCTACGTCTCCCCTTCGCCGCTGATGGGGCGCATCGCCCTCGCCGGCACCCTGCTCGGCGTCGCCCTGCTGCTCGTCTGCGTGTTCGCGGGTCGCTTCGCGGCCGGGTGGTACTTCCTCTACCCGCTGCCGTTCAAGGGGGAGTGGCCGCAATGGGCGGCGGTGACGTTCCTGCTCGCGATGACGGTGCTCGGCGCCACGTGGCTCTTGTGGTCGCTCGATCTGCTGCGCGCGATCGCCGCGCGCTACTCGCTGTCGCAGGCGCTCGCCTGGCACTATCTGGCCGGCCGCAGCGAGCCGGAGCTGCCGCCGGCAGTGCTGATCACGACGGTGAGCCTGATCGCCGCGGTCGCGGCGCTGCTCTCCGGCGTCGTCCTGCTGGTGTTGTTCTACGTCGAGCTCCTCGCCGGCACGGCTAGCGATCCGCTCCTGATGAAGAACTTGACTTTCTTCTTCGGCCACACGCTGGTGAACCTGACCCTGTATCTGGGAATTGCGCTCGTCTACGACCTCCTGCCGGTCTACGCCGGCCGGCCATGGAAGACGAATCGCATCGTCGCCACCTCCTGGAACTGCGTGCTCTTGATCGTGCTGTTCGCCTATTTCCACCACATGTACATGGACTTCGTGCAGCCGGGCGCGCTGCAGGCAATCGGCCAGATCGCATCCTACGCGAGCGCCATTCCGGCCGCGGTGGTGACGATCTTCGGCGCCCTGCTCCTGACCTACCGCACCCGCATGCGCTGGAACCTAGGCTCGACGCTGATCTTCCTGGCGCTCGCCGGCTGGGCGATCGGCGGCGTCGGCGCCGTTATCGATTCGACCATCAGCGCCAATGTCAGGCTGCACAACACGCTGTGGGTGCCGGCGCACTTCCACACCTATTTCCTCGCCGGGGTGGTCTTCATGGTGATCGGCTATTTCTACCACCGCTGCCAGGAGCTGACGGACCTGCCCGAGAACCGCAGCGTGCAGCGCCTCGCCGTCCTGCTCATGGTGATCGGCGCCTACGGCTTCTTTGCGATGTTCTATCTGGCCGGGGCGTACTCGGTACCGCGGCGCTACGCGATCTATCCGGCGGAGCTCGCCTTCGGGGCCAAGTACGCGGGTGCGGCGGCGGCCTTCGCGGCGACTTTCCTGCTCGGCTTCATCCTCTACCTCGCCGAGACCGGCAAGCGTTGGCTGCGGGTGGTGCGGCCCGGACAGTGAGCCGGACCCGGCGCCGCGCGGCCGGACTCGTACTCGCCGGCGCCGTCGTCGCGGGCGTCGCCCCGCGCCTCGCCGCGGCCGCGACGACCCGTCCCAATGCAGCCCAGGTGGCGCGCGCCGAGAGTCGGCTCGGCGGCCGCACCGTGCCCGACATCCCCGTCACGCTCGCCGACGGCCGGCGCGTGCAGCTCGCCGACCTGTGGCGCGACGGGCCGCTGCTGCTGACTTTCTACTACCGACGTTGCACCGGCACCTGTACGCCGTTCCTCGAGTGGGTGCGCGATGCGGTGCAGGCGGCGGGCGGGCTCGGGAGCGACTATCACGTCCTGGCGCTCACCTTCGATGATTCCGAAACGACGGCCGATCTGCGCGCGCAGGCTGCGGCGCTGCGGCTGCTAGCCACGCCGGACTGGGATTTCGCGGTGGCCGCGCAGGCCGACGTCGCGCGCGTCGCCGCAGCCGTCGACTTCGGGTATCGCCTCGATCCCGCGACCCTGCAGTACGATCACGATTCGCTCCTGATCGGCATCGACCGCGGCCGCGTCGTGCGCGCCCTATTCGGAACGCCGGAGGGTAACGACCGACTGCGTGAGCTGGTGTGGGAGCTGCGCGGCGTCTTCCTGCCGGTCTACCGGGTGCCGGGGAATACGCTGCTGCGCTGCTTTCGTTTCGATGCGCGGTCGGGCCGGGTACGGCTCGACTGGGGCCTCTTCCTGCTCGTGCTGCCCGGAGTCGGCGCGATCTGCCTGGCGCTGCTGATGTTCGCCGGCGCCGGCCCATACCGCCGGGTTCGGCTCACAGGACCTGGAGCAGCGCCCACGCCAGGCCGGCAATGAACGCCGACGCCGGGATGGTCAGCACCCAGGCCCAGAAGATGCGGCCCGCGATGCCCCAGCGAATCGCAGACAACTTGGTTATCGCCCCGACCCCGACAATGGCACCGGTGATCGTCTGCGTGGTCGAGACCGGGATGCCGAGCCAGGTCGCCGTGAAGAGCGTGATTGCACCTCCCGTCTCGGCGCAGAAACCGCCGACCGGCTTGAGCTTGGTGATCTTGAGACCCATCGTGCGGACGATGCGCCAGCCGCCGCTGAGAGTGCCGGCGGCCATGGCGGCGTGACACGCGAGCACGACCCAGAGCGGCACGTGGAACTCGCCCTGTAGGCGACCGGTCGCGAAGAGCAGGACGGTGATTATGCCCATGGTCTTCTGGGCGTCGTTGCCGCCGTGGCCGAGGCTGTAGAGCGCCGCCGAGAGCAGCTGCCCGCGACGGAACCAGTTGTCGACCTTGGCCGGCGTCGAGCGCCGCAGGAGCCAGAAGAGCGCCGTCATGAAGACGAACGCCAGCACCAGGCCGATGAGCGGCGAGAGCACGATCGAGACTGCGATCTTGGTGAGACCGGCGGCGTCGAGCGAGCCGGCCCCCGCCTTGGCGACTGCCGCGCCCGCCAGCCCGCCTATCAGCGCGTGCGACGAACTGGACGGGATCCCGTAGTACCAGGTGATCATGTCCCAAGCGATGGCGCCGACCAGAGCCGCGAACACCACCGAGGCATCGGCGATCGCCGGATCGATGATGCCCTTGCCGATCGTGTTGGCGACGTGGAGGCCGAAGAACAGGAAGGCGATGAAGTTGAAGAAGGCCGCCCAGATGACGGCGTAGCGCGGCGACAGGACGCGCGTCGACACGACGGTGGCGATCGAGTTCGCGGCGTCGTGGAACCCGTTGACGAAGTCGAAGGCCAGCGCCAGCGCGATGATGCCGACGACGACCGCGACGTCAGGCATGGACGGAGAAGCCGGAGGGTGCGGCGTCAGGCATGCTCGAGGACCACGCCTTCGATGATGTTGGCCACGTCTTCGCAGCGATCGGTGGCACTCTCGAGCGCCTCGTAGACCTCTTTCCATTTCATGACCAGCAGCGGGTCGCTGGTCTCGCGGAAGAGCTTGGCCACGGCATTGCGCATGATCTCGTCGCCCTCGTTCTCGAGGCGGTTCACCTCGATGCAGGCGTCCAGAATCACTTGCGTCTTCTTGAGGTTGCGCAGGCCGCCGATCGCCGTCACCAGGGTCTCGGTGGCGCGCAGCAGCACGTCGGCGAGCTCGCGCACCTCGTCGGTCATCTCTCTGAGCTCGTAGAGAGCAATGCGCTCGGACGCCGACTCTACGAAGTCCATGACGTCGTCCATGCGGGTGATGAGGCGGTGGATGTCGTCGCGGTCGATGGGGGTGATGAAGGTCGTGTGCAGGCGCTCGACGCAGGCGTGGGTGATGACGTCGGTCTCGTGCTCGATTTCCTTGATGCGCGCCGCCAGGGCGCGCACGTTCTGCCCGCCGGCCACGAGCTTGACGAACTGCTGAACGCCCGCGACGGTCAGAGCTGCGTGGCGCTCGAAGAGGGCGAAGAAGTCTTCCTCGCGGGGCAGGAGTCGTCGCAGCATCGGGCTGCGGCTTCTAACGTCCGGCTCCGGCGAACGCAAGCACCACCCAGGATCGCGAGGCCGGGCCTCGGCGATTGCCAAGATCAAACGGATGTTTTAAGCGCGCGTTCATGTCGGCCACTGCCGGGCGCCGGACGCCGGCTCGCCTCCTCGACGCCGCGGTCGAGCTGTTCGCCCAGCACGGCTTCCACGGCACGTCGATCCGTGACATCGCCGCGCGCGCGGGCGTCAACGTCGCGGCGGGCCACTACCACTACGGCTCGAAGGCGGGTCTCTACCTGGCCGTCCTGCGGGCCCAGTTCGCCGAGGTGCGAGCGGAGCTGGCGCGGCGCGGCGCTATCCGCGCCGCGCCCGCCCTCCGCCAGGCGTCGCGGCGCGAGTTGGCGGCACTGCTCGAGACCAGGGTCGCGGCGATGCTCCAGTTCCTGCTCGGACCGCCGCCCGCTGCGCACGGGCAGCTCATGCTGCGCGAAATGTGCGATCCGACCGAGGCCCTGCCGATCATCGTCGCCGAGTTCGTCGAGCCGCAGACGCGCGAGATGGAGGAGCTGGTGGCCCGCCTCCTCCCCGGCGTAAGCCGGGAGACGGCGAGCTACGTGGCGTTCAGCATCATCGGCCAGGTGCTCTTCTACCGCTTCACCATGCCCGTAGCCTTGCGGCTCCGCCGCGAGGCGAAGTACCCGCGCGGCTTCGCTCGCAAAGCAGCGCGTCACATTACCGCCTTCTCCCTGCACGCGATCGCGGGGATGGCGGCCGCCGAGCGGAGTCGCAGCCGTGGGCGCTGAGCGCTGGAGGGCGCTCGCCTGCCTCCTGCTCGCGGGCTGCCATCCCGTCGCGATGCTCACCCGGCCCGAGGGGGACGGCGGCTGGTCGGCGGCGCGCCGCGCGGCCGAGCTCGAGCGCCGGGCCGACGCCGCGGCGGTAGCCCTCGAGCCGCCCGCTGCAACGGCTGCCGGCGAAGCGGCGGCGGCGTTCACCCTCGCGGACGCTCTCCGCCTCGCTGCGGGCGGCAATCGCCGACTCGCCGAGGCGCGCCAGCAACTCGCGATCGCCCGGGCACAGGTGGCAGAGGCGCGCGGCCGCCTCTTCCCGGCGGCGATCGCCGGCGGCCGCTACGCCTTCACGACCGCCGAGCTCACGACCTCGGTCGATCTGCCGCCGGGCCTCTTGCCCGCGAGTACGGCGCCGCCGAGCGTCGTCACCCGCGACCGTAACCTCGGCACTGCGAACGCGACGATGACCCTGCCGATCGACTTGAGCGGAGAGCTGCGCTGGGCGCTCGCCGCGGCGCAGGCAGGATATCGCGGCGAGGCCGCCCGTCTCTGGGCGACGACGCTCGAGCAGGACGTCGTGGTGATCGGCGCCTACTACGGCCTCCTCGAAGCCGAGAAGCTCCGCCAGGTGACCCTGCAGACGATCGCCCTGCACCGGGAACAGCTCGCGCACGCGCGCCAGCGCTTCGACAGCGGCCGGCTCACCAAGAACGAGCTCCTCGTCGTCCAGGTCGCCATGCAGGACAGCGAACAGGAGCTGCGCCGCCGTGAGCTCGCGCTGGACTCGGCGCGCTGGGCGCTGAACGACGCCCTTGGTCTCCCCGTCGATGCGCCCACGGCGATCGCCGACGTCCCGGAGAGCCCGACGCTGCCGGTCGTCGGCGAGGCGCTAGCCATCGCCTATCGCGAGAACCCCGCGCTGCGGGCGCTCGTCGAGGAACAGCAGCGGCTCGAAGCCGAGGCAACGGCGATCGCCCGGAGCCGCCTGCCGCGCCTCTCGGGCGGCGGCGCGATCGACGCCTCGACGACGGAGGTCGTGAGCCCGCAGACGATCGGCACCGGCTTCGTCGGCTTCTCCTGGGATCTCGACACCGATACGCGCACCCGGGCGCGCCTGGCCGCGGCCCGCGCCGCCGCCGAGAAGAACCGCATCCGGGTCGAGCGCGAGTTGCGCGAAATCGAGCACGCAGTGCGCGCTACCTGGGGCGCCGCGGCCGAGCGCCTCGCAGCGCTGGCGACCGCCGCGGCGGCGGTCGGGCAGGCGGAGGAGAATCTGCGCATTCGCCGCCAGCAGTTCGACGTCGGGCGCGCGACCAGCGACGACGTCCTGGACGCGGAGCGCCTGCTGGCGCTGCAGCGGGCGACGCTCGCCACCGCGCGCTATCAGGCACAAACGCGACGCGCCGAGCTGCAGGCCTTGATGGGCCGGCCGGTCGCCGACCTGCTGGCCGAGGGGAGATGATCCAGTGAACCGACGACGCCTCGTTCTCGCGCTCCTGATCGCCGTCACGGCCTTTGCGGTCGGCGCCATGCTCTGGCGCCAGCGGCGCGGCCCGGTGCATTACACGGGCTTCGTCGAGGGCGAGGAGCGGATTTTGCGCAGCGAGGTGACGGGGCGCGTCCTCGAAGTCGCTTTCGGCGAAGGCGACGCGGTGCCGGCGAACGCGATCGTGGCGCGCCTCGCCGACGACGACGTGCAGAGCCGGCTCGCCGCCAAGCGGCAGCAGATCGCCGTCGCCGACGCCGACATCGGGCGCCAGGAAGAGCAGGTTCGCCTCCTCGAATCGACGTGGAAGACTCAGCTCGACGCGCAGCATGCGGAGCTGCGGCGGGCCGAAGCGGCGGCGACGCTCGCGACCCGGACGCTGGCGCGTGAACGAGCGCTCGTCGCTACGGGTGCGAGCACGGCCCAGCTCCTCGACGAAGCGCGGGCGGCCCACGATCAGGCCCGGAGCCTGGCCGAGCGCGCCCGCGACCTGGTGGCACACCAGGAGGCGGAAGAGCGGCGAATCGCCGTCGCGCGCCACGAGCTGGAGGTCCTGCGGGCGCAGCGCGAGCTGGCGGCGGCAGAGGTCGCCGAGCTCGAGGTCACCGTCGCCAAATACGTCATCCGCGCGCCCGCCGTCGCGACCACGGTGCAGACGAAGTTCATCTGGCCGGGAGAGCTGGCGCAGCCCGGCAGCGCCGTGCTCTCGGTGCTCGACCCTTTCGACAAGTACGTGCAGATCTACGTCCCGGTCGCCGATCTCCACGCCGTGCGGGTCGGCGACCGCGTGGAGATCGAGCTCGACAGCGCCCCGGGCCGCCGCGTGCCGGGCGAGGTCGAGTTCCTCGCCGACCAGGCGACCTTCACGCCGGAGAAGATCGAGACCCGCAGCGATCGCATGGGCCAGGTATACCGAGCCAAGGTCCGCATCCTCGACGGCGTCGAGCGCTTCCGGCCCGGCACCGAGGGGAACGTCTACCTGGTGAGGCGTGGGCGGTGAGCGAGCGGCCCCCGATCGCGATTCGCTGCCGCGGACTCGTCAAGACCTTCGGGCGGCGCCGCGCCCTCGCCGGCATCGACCTCGACGTCACCGGGCCGCAGGTGCTCGGGGTCATCGGGCCCGACGGCGCCGGAAAGACGACGCTGCTGCGCGCGCTCGTCGGTCTCCTCGAGGTCGAGGCCGCCGAGGCCACCGTGCTCGGCTACGATCTCACCGGCGACGTCGTCGGCCTCAAGGCGCACGTCGGCTACGTGCCGCAGGCTTTCAGCCTGCATCGCGACCTCTCGGTGATGGAGAACCTGCGGTTCACGGCCCGGCTGCACCGCCTCGCCGAGGACGAGCTGCGCGCGCGCGCCCAGCCTCTCCTCGAGCGCACCGGGCTCGCCCCCTTCGTCGAGCGCCCGGCGAGCGCGCTCTCCGGCGGCATGAAGCAGAAGCTTGCGATCGTGAACGCCCTGATGCCGCGGCCGAGTCTGATCGTGCTCGACGAACCGACCGCCGGGGTCGACGTGGTCGCGCGCGCCGAGATCCTCGCCATCCTCGACAGCCGCCGCCACGACACGCTCGTCGTCGTCAGTACCAGCTATCTCGACGAGATGACGGCGTGCGACCGCATCGCCTACCTGCACGACGGGCGCGTCGTCGCGGCCGGCACCCCGGACGAGCTGCGCGCCGGGGCCGGAGTCGAGCTCTATCGCGCCTGGGGCGACGATCCCCACGTCATCGCCCGCGCCGCACGGGAGCTGGCGTGGGTCGCGGAGACCCAGGCGAGCAGCGAAATGGCGCGCATCGAGGTGCCGGTGGCGACGATGCCGGAAGCGGCCGTGGTGCGCCGAGCCCTGGGGGCGCTGCCCGGCGTGCGGCTCGTCGAACGGGCGGCCGCGGACATGGAGGCGACGCTGCGGGCGCTGGCGCGCGCGGCCGTACCCGGAGCAGCGGCATGAGCGGCGCCATCATCCGCGCCGCCGGTCTCACCAAGCGATTCGGCGACTTCACCGCCGTCGACGCCCTCGACTTCGAGGTCGCGCCGGGATCGATCTTCGCCTTCCTCGGCGCCAACGGGTCCGGCAAGAGCACGACGATCCGCATGCTCATCGGTCTGCTGACGCCGACGGCCGGCACGATCGAGGTCGACGGCGTCGACGTCATCGCCGCCCCGCGCCGCGTCCGCGACCACATCGGCTACATGGGCCAGAAGGTGAGCCTGTACCAGGGCCTGTCGCTGCGCGAGAACCTCGAGTTCTACGCCGGGCTCTACGGCCTCCAAGGCGCCGCCCTCGAGGCGCGCTGGGACGAGCTGCGAGAACGCTTCGACCTCGCGGCAGTGGAGCACGAGAAGGCGAGCGATCTGCCCGCCGGCGTCCGCCAGCGCGCCGGGCTCGCGCTCAGCACGCTCCACCGCCCGCGCATCCTCTTCCTCGACGAGCCGACGGCCGGCGTCGACCTACACAACCGCCTGCTCTTCTGGGACCGCATCCGCGCCGAGGCCGCCGCCGGCGTCACCGTGTTCGTCACCACGCACTTTCTCGAGGAGGTCGAGTACTGCGACTGGACCTGTTTCATCGACGCCGGACGCCTGATCGCCAACGCGCCCCCGGCGGAGATCCGCCGCCGCTTCTCCGACGGCTACCGCCTGCGCATCACGCTGCCGGAGAGCGCGCGCCCCGGCGCCGCGCGGGCGCTGGCGGCGACCGGCGCTGCGGCCGCGGTCGAGGATGACGGCGTCGTGCTGCGCACGGCGGCGCTGTCGTCCGCGATCCTGGACGCAGCGAGCCGCATCGCCGCCGCGCACGGCGACGCGCCGATCGCGATCGAGCGCCCGGAGATGACGGCCGTCTTCCGCCGCCTCATGCTCGCTGCGCAGGACCGGCCCGACGCTCCGCGGGACGCTGTCGCGGTGCCGGTGGTTACGGCACCGACAGCGCGTACGAGCGCACCGCCGCCGCACCTCAGACTCGCCGCAGCGTCGACGGCACTGCGCGCTAGCGCGCGCCGCCTGCGCTCCCTCCTCGTCCGCGAGTCGCGGGCGACGTTCCGCGACCCATTCACGGTTGCGATCTTGATCACCGTGCCGCTGGCGGCGCTCCTTGCCTTCGGGCTGACGCTGGCGACCGACGTACAGCACTTGGCGCTCGGCTTCCTCGACGGCAACGCGACCGCGGCGAGCCGCCGCCTGGCCGCCGAGCTCGCAGCCAACGGCAGCTTCGCGATCCGCCCCTACACGACGCGGGAGGCGATCGACCGGGCGCTGGTGAGCGGCGAGATCAGCGTGGCGGTCATCGTGCCCCCGGATTTCGACCGCCGCCTCGTGACCGCTGGCGACGGCGCCGCGGCGCCGTCCCTGCAGGTCCTCTACGACGGCGGCGAGACTCTCGTCGCCGGCAACGCCGAGGCCTTTTTTCGCGGCATCGCCAACGCCACGGGGGCAGCGCTCCGAGCCCGCCGCGGGCCGCCGAGCGGTCCGCCCCGCGAGGCCGCGGGCGTGCGCGTCGTCGCCCGCGCCATCTTCAATCCGACCCTCGACGGCACGCCTTTCATGGTTGCGGGGACCTACGGGTTCGTGCTGACGTTCCTGACCACGCTGATCACCGCCGTATCGGTGGTGAACGAGCGCGTCGGCGGCACGTTCGAGCAGCTGCGGGTGACGCCCGCGAGCGCCGCCGAGATCGTGCTCGGGAAGATCCTGCCTCTCGGCGCCGTCTTCACCGTCGATGTCGTGCTGATGCTCCTGACCGCGGGAGTCGCGCTCGGGGTCTGGCCCGCCGGCAACGCCGTCTTCTTCGTCATCGCGACCGCGGGTTACGTCTTCGTCTCCCTGTCGACCGGCCTCATCTTGTCGGCGACGTCGGCAACGCCGGCCGAGGCGGTGCAGAAGACCGTGCTCTCCAGCATCCCGCTGATCTTCCTCGGCGGTTTCGTCTTCCCCATCCGCAACATGCCGATCGGCTTCCAGTGGATATCCGAGGCGATCCCGGCCACGCACTACATCCGCATTGCCCGCGCCATCTATTTGCGGGCGGCGGGACCGGCCGAGCTCGCGGGCGAGCTCCTCCTGGTAGCGCTTTTCGGAGTCGTTCTCATTGCCATCGCGTTCCGTACGGTCGGAGCCCGCGCGTGAGGCGCGCCTGGTTCAACATCCTGGCCGTCGCCTACAAGGAAGCGATGGTGATCCGCCACGACCGCTCGTTTCTCGCGGTTTTGATCGTCCAGCCGATCAGCTACCTCGTGATCCTGGGCATCGCGGTCTCGTTCACGCCGCGCAACGTGCCCTGGAGCGTCCTCGATCGTAGCGACACGACGGCCTCGCGGCGGCTCGTGCAGGAGATCGAGGCGAGCGGGTATTTCCTGCCGGCCACAGTAGTCGGCAGCTACGACGAGGGCATCGCCGGACTCCACGAGGGCCGCACCATCGCGCTCCTGGTCGTCGACCGCGACTTCGCGCGCACCATCGAGCGCGGCCGGCCCACCGTGCAAGTGCTGCTCGACGGTGCCGATCCGCTCACCGCCGCGCGCATCGGCGGCGTGCTCGCCGAGATCGCGGCCGCCCATGATCCGCACCTCGAGGCCCGCCGCTCCCGACCCGATGCGCAGCTCGCCAGCACCGGCCCGATCGACGTGCGCCAGCGCTTCTGGTTCAACCCGACCCTCGACGACAGCAACTTCTTCCTGTCGGCGCTCGGCGCGATGTTGCTCACTAACCTCTGCCTGTCGGCTACGGCCCTGGCACTGGTCGGCGAACGCGAGAGCGGCACCTACGAGCAGATGCTCTCGCTGCCCACGAGTGCCGTCGAGATCGTGCTCGGGAAGCTGCTGCCGTACGTCGTCATCTGCTACGCGCAAGTGCTGATCGCGCTCGTCCCCGCCGGCCTGTTC
Source organism: Polyangiaceae bacterium UTPRO1 (assembly GCA_002050235.1). GTDB lineage: Bacteria > Desulfobacterota > Binatia > UTPRO1 > UTPRO1 > UTPRO1. The sequence continues at coordinate 91,233 of MWST01000024.1, forward strand.
CTCGGCTTTTGGCCCCGCGGCAGCATCCTGCTCCTGTTCGTCGTCACTTTGCCGTTCGTTCTCGCGTCGCTCGGTATCGGCACGTTCATTTCCTCCCTGGTGTCGACCTCCGCGCAGGCGATCTTCCTCTCCGTGTTCTTCATCATGCCGTCGTTCGTCCTCTCGGGAGTGATGACGCCTTATCAATTGATGCCCGACGCGGTCCGCCATCTCGGCGGCATCCTGCCGCTGCGCTGGTATCAGATCGCGAGCCGCCGCATCATCGAGCGCGGCGCCGGTATCGCCGACGTAGCCGTGCCGACCCTCGTCCTCTGTCTGATGTTCGCCGCCATCCTGCTGCTGCTGAAATGGCGGCTGAAGCCCCGGCTCGGATGAGGCGTCAGGCGCCGCGCACGCGCAGGCCTGCCGGCAGCGATTCGTCGAAGAGGCGACCGGTCTCGGCGCGGTCGAGGGGCGCGGCTTCGCGCAGCAGCAGCCGGCTCCGCCGCGCATCGGGGAGGGCCTCCAGGCGTTCGGCCAGGCGCCCGCGCAAGCCGGCGTCGAGGTCGCGTTCGCGGTCGTCGACGACGCGAGCGCTCTGCACCAGCGCAAAGGCCACCAGCGCCGGCTCCGGCCAGGCCGGAAGCGCTAGCAGTCGTTCGCACCAGCGCGCCACGTCGGCAGCGGCGACGACGGTGTTCAAGGGCCCGTAGAGCGGCTCGCGAGCTCCGAGGCGGGCGAGCGCCCAGAGCTGTTGCGGCGCGACCTTGCCGCGCACGATATCGTCGACGATGACGTCGCCGAGCTCCACCTTGTCGCGGGCGTCGATGCGCTCGCAGGCGCCGATCGCCTGCCACATCTCGCGGATCTCCTGCGTTCCGGGGCGGGCGCGGCCGCCGAGCTTCACCTTCGCCTTCTTCGCCAGACGCGGCAGTAGCCACGGCGCCACCTCGCCGTGGAGGCGCAGCTGAGGGCCGCGCTCGAGACCACCGGCGACGCGCTTCCAGAGATTCCACCATTCGGCGCGATTCTGCACGGCGCGCGGAAATGCGAGGCCGGCGGCGAGGATGCCGCCCAGTTGCTTGACGCGCCAGGCATCCATCTCGTGTCCGAATCCGGGCCGCAGCAGGAAACCGCAGAGGTTCAACCAGCGGGCCTCGTGGGCGGCAGTGACCGTGCGTTGCGCCGCGCCCGCCCAGAGCTCATCCCAGAGGACGCGCAGCGCCGCGAGCGGCCAGGCGTCCTTGCCGGCGCCGAGCGCGGCCTCGAGGGCGCGCGGTAGGCCGGCAGGATCGCCGTCTCCGGCGCCTGCCGGGGCGTCCGGCCGCGGAAAGACGGCGGCGATCGCCGCGGTCGCGGCGTTGCGCTGCTCCGCCGTGAGCGCCAGCTCGGCGCCGCCCGCCGCGGTCGCAGTATCGTCGCCGCCGAGGAGAGGCGCGTCGCGGAGCTGGAATTCGAGGCGCCAGCGGTGCTCGCTCTCCGTCGAGGCGCACCAGAGCTCGAGCGTGCCGAGGGCCGTGCGCTTCGCCTCGATGTGCACCGGGATCGCGCGTGCCGCGAGCTTGCGGCCGTGGCGCAGCACGGTGCGGATCGGCGGCAAGTGCGTCAACGCGGCGCGCGGCGCCGCGACGATCGCCCCCGCGGCCTCGCCGCTTCGCGACGTCGAGGTGTAGAGATCGAAGCTCACCGGCTGGTTTGCCAGCACCTCGAACTCCGGCTCGGTGACGGCTACGGTCGCGCCTTCCTCCGCCCCGCGCGGCAGCAGACAGAGCAGACGCTCCTCGGCGCCGTCGGCAGCGCTCGGCCCGAGCCCCAGATAGCAGGCACGGGCGGCGCCGCCGCCGACGCGCACGCCGTCGCCGCGCGCCGCCAGCCCGTAGTAGGCGGCGCCGCGCGCGACCGCGTCGTCGAGGCCCGCTGACGGCAGCGCCACGGGGCCGGCTCCGCCGGCCCACGCGGTCAGGATGTCGACGACCCGTGCCCTCAGCACCGCGGGAGTGAAGACGCCGCCGTTGAAGAGCACGGCGTCGCCGGCACCGATGGTGGCGCCGTGACGGGCCAGAAACGCAGCCAGGTGGCGAGGAATCTCGGACTCGGCTGCGAACGGCAGTCCCCACTCGCGGAGTCCCGCCCCGCCAGCCGAGCGCGGCCGCGCCGCGGCTGCGACCAGCGGAAAGAAGCCGTCGAGCACCAGCTCTTCGACCTCGACGCGGGTCACGGCGGCGGCGACGGCGCCGGCCACGACGCCGCGGCCGCGTCCCGGCACCTGTACGGTCAGCGACTCGGCCTCGCCGGCGAGCAGGCGCTCCTTCGCGACCCGGCACTGCATGACCAGCGTCTGCCAGCGCACGCTGTCGAGCTTGCCGACCTCGGCGGCGAGGCCGGCCTCGACCCGGCGGGCGAGTGCGATGTCCATGTTGTCGCCGCCGAGCAGGAGGTGGTCTCCGACCGCGACGCGCTCGAGCCGCAGGCGGTCGCCGTCGGCGCGGCTCGCGATCAGCGAGAAGTCGGTGGTGCCGCCGCCGACGTCGATGACCAGGATCGTGCGCTCGCCGCCGAGCGCGGCTTCCCAGTGGCGCTCGTGCGCCGCGAGCCAGGCGTAGAAGGCGGCCTGCGGCTCCTCCAGCAGCGTGAGCTGCGAAAGCCCGGCCTCGCGCGCCGCGGCGACGGTGAGCTCGCGCGCCACCTCGTCGAACGAAGCCGGCACCGCGAGCACCAGTTGTTGCTCGGCCAGCGGCGCCTCGGGGTGGCGGTGATCCCAGAGTGCGCGCAGGTGCGCGAGGTAGCGCGCCGAGGCCGCGACCGGCGACAGGCGCGGCACGTCGTCGGGCACGCCCCAGGGCAGGATGGCGGCGGTGCGATCGACGCCGGCGTGGGTGAGCCATGACTTCGCCGACGTGATCAGGCGGCTCGGAACACGCGCGCCCTGCAGGCGTGCGAAAGCGCCGACCACTTGGCGCCGGTCCTCCGCCCACGGCAGCGCCAGTGCCCCGGGCGGCACGTCGTGCTCGCCGGCCAGATAGAGGGCTGCGGGAAGCGTCGGCAAGTCGCCCAGCCGCCCCTCGCTCACGAGCTGCGTTATCGGCAGGGTGGCGATCGCCCGCCGCGCGGCGCGCGTGTCGACGAAGGCGAGCGCCGAGTTCGTCGTCCCGAGGTCTATGCCGACGACGAAGCGCGCCGGCGCAGCGTCGGAAGTCATCGCTCGGCGATCCCTTCGCAGCCCCTCGTCAACGGACGCCCGCCTCCTGGCGAACGCCGAACTCCAGCTTCCAGCGCCGGCCGTCGCGGGCCACACACCAGAGCTCGAGCGTGCCGATCTCGGTCAAGTGCACGCGCAGGCGTACCGGGACGAGCGTGCCGTCGTGGTCGGACCACTCCAGGGTCGTCACCAGCGGTGCCAGCTCCTGCACCTCCTCGCCCCAGACTTCGAGGACCGTTCCGAGCCGGTCCTCCTCGCGGCTGCTCGACCCGAGCATGCGGAACTCCGCCGCCTCGCCGACGACGAGACCGAACTCGGGTCCGGGTAGCTCGAGCTCCGAGCCTTCTTCCGTACCTTGCGGTACGAGGCATATCGCTTTGAGCGGCGGCGGCATGCCGGGCACGGCGGGCATGGCGGTCTCGATGCCGATGTAATACGCACGCGCCGCGCCGCCGCGGATGCGGATTCCGCGGCCCCGGCGGGCGAGGCCGTGGTACGCGGCGCCGCGCGCTACCGCTCGATCGGGATCGATGCCGGAGAGCTCGCGCAGCTCCGGGGAGCACCACCCGCGCAGTACCTCGAGCAGGCGCCGGCGCAAGGCGTCGGCGGCCATGACGCCGCCGTTGAAAAGGACGGCGGTCGGCGTGCCGGCATCGCGGTGTCGTGCCAGGAACTCCGCCAGGTGCGCGGTGAGGCGCGCGTCCGCCGCGTACGGCAACCCCATCTCGGTGAGACCCGTCCGCCGGTCGCGCCGCGGATGCGCATCGGCAGCGAGCACCGGAAAGAAGCCGTCGACCAGGAGGCGCTCGGCGTCGGTGCGCCCGAGCTCGGTCTCGACCGCACCGCCGATGACCCTGCGCGTGCGGCCGAGGATGGCTACCGGCGCCGCTGCGGGCGCCTCGGCGGCGAGCAGCTTCTCCTTGGCACCGCGCGCCGCATGGACCAGCGCCCGCGTCTGCCAGGCATCGAGCGTCGTACCGCTCGCCGCCAGCGCCGAACGGAGATGATACGCGAGCGCCAGATCCATGTTGTCGCCGCCGAGAAGGATGTGATCGCCGACGGCGACGCGCCGCAGCGCCAGCGCTCCGTGCTCATCTTCCGCGGCGATGAGGCTGAAGTCGGTCGTGCCGCCGCCGACGTCGCAGACGAGCACGAGGTCGCCAGGGTGGAGATCCTGCCGCCAGGCATCGCCCCTGGTGTCGATCCAGGCGTAGCAGGCCGCCTGCGGCTCTTCGAGCAGCGTCACGCGCTCGAAGCCCGCGTCCCGCGCCGCCTCTACCGTGAGCTCGCGCGCGGCGGCGTCGAACGATGCGGGGACGGTCAGGAAGACGTCTTGGGCTTCGAGCCCGCCGTGCTCGTCGCCCGCGTGCGCCGCGTTCCACGCGTCACGCAGGTGCGCCAGGTACGTAGCGGTAGCCGCGACCGGCGACACCCGCCGCGCCCCCTCCTCGGTTCCCCACGGCAGGATCGGCGCCCTGCGATCCGCAGCGGCGTTGCAGAGCCACGACTTCGCCGAGGACACGAGGCGTCCGGGAACGTCGGCGCCGCGCGACCGGGCAAGAACGCCGACCGCCAGATCGCGTCCGCGAGCCCAGGGGAGGTCGAGAGCTCCGATCTCCTCTTCTCCAGCCAGATAGAGGAACGAGGGCAGCAGCTCCTGCGCCTCGACCTGCTTCGGCGCCACTACCTGCGGAATCGCCATGACCGTGATCGTCGGCGACTCCGCCCGTGTATCCGCGGCCGCCAGCACGCAGTTCGTGGTGCCGAGGTCGATGCCGACGACCCAGCGCGGTGGTACGGATGCCTCGCGCGCCATGCGCTTCAGGGCACCTCCACCTCGGCCGGCGCCAGGATCGTGTGGTCGCGGTCGCCGGTGGTCTCCGGCAAGCGGAACGCGACCGAGCGCCAGCCCGGGTGGCGGAGCACGCCCTGGTAGGGCGGCTCGCCGCGCACGTTTCCGGTCACGCGCACGGCAGCGGGGTCGAAGCCGCGCTCGACCGTGACCGTGGCACCCTCGGCGCCGGGGAGGATCGGCGCCAGATCGAGGCGGTCCTTGAGCACCGCGCGGCAGCCGCCGTGAATCGCCCGCACCGCCGAGCCGATCTGCGCGTCGCTGTACGGCGCCAGATCCTCTTCCAGGAAGTCGACGAGCCGACCCTCTTGCTGGAGGAGCGCCAACAGCCGGAGCGCGGCCTCGCCGCGCTCCGGCGGCGGCGCGGCGCGCTTCGCTTCGACGGCGGCGCCGCCCGGCACTGCGGCGGCGCGCGGCGAGCCGCCGCCTAGGAGCGCCGTCACGAGCGCCGCTACGAGCGGCGCCGCGACGATCGTCGCCGTCGCCGCCGGCATCGTTACGAATGCCGCGGCCAGCCCGCTCTCGGCTGCGCCGAGCATCTGGGTTGCGGCGTACGCCGCCGCCGCGGCCAGCCCGCCGCCGGCGAGGCAGGCTCCGATCCAGCGCCGCGCCGACGAGGGCGAGCGTTCGGTCGTCATCGTGCGTCCTCCATGGGCGTCGAGATTGGTCTATGCCGCTGCTCCAGCGCCCGCGGGGCGCGGGCGAGCAGCAACACGGCACCCTAGCCCGGCGGCTGCACGTGGTCCAGGCGCGGGCGTCGTGGTACAGCGCTCGCCATGGAGTGGATCGCGCTCGTGACCGCGGGCCTGCTCGAGATACTGTGGGCCTTGGCGATGAAGCAGTCCGCGGGCTTCACGCGGCCGGGTGCGGCCATCCTCGCCGTTGCCGCGATGATCGCGAGCTTCGTTCTCCTGTCGCTGGCAATGCGGGTCCTGCCGCTCGGAACCGCCTACACGGTGTGGACCGGGATCGGAGCGGCCGGCGCCTTCGTCGTCGGCGTCGTGGTGCTCGGCGAACCGGTGACGCCGCTGCGGGTCGCCGGCGCCACCTTGATCGTCAGCGGACTCGTAGCGCTGAAGCTCGCCTGACGCACGCCGACCCGGCGGAGGCAGCGGAGAGGGTGGGATTCGAA
>MWST01000031.1 GCA_002050235.1 Polyangiaceae bacterium UTPRO1
AACGCCCTCGGCGGCACCGATACGCTCACGGCAGTCGGCGCGCCGGACACGCCGGTGCAGGACGTATCGCACCCGACCCTGGCGTCGGTCTTCTGCGTCGGGCCGACCGGAGCCGCGGCCATCAACAACGTGGCAGGCCTCCCCGGTCCGGGGCGGACGACGCTTAAGGGCACTGCCGTCGGTCATCCGTAGAGAAAGCTCCGGAGGGTGGATCGCGATCGGTCCACCCTCCGCACAGTCCCTTGGCGGCGCACGTGCCGGTTGCTCAGTGGTGTTGACCGGTACACACGCTGCCACATGATGGCGGACGACCGAGGGCACTCCATCACGTACGCGCCGGCCGCAGCGGCGCTAGAGCTGCGGCGGTCGCTAAGCGCGGAGCGATCCGGCCGACCCGGCACTGCTCGCAGCGGTCACGATGGCAGTAGGCGGCAGCGCGACACGGAACGTGTCGTGGTCGGCGCTGTGCGAAGCTGATCAGCGTCGCGGAGATTTGCGAAAAAAACACGCTGCCGACGATGATCGTTCGTAGACGCTCGGGCCGGCCTTCTTCAAGCTCGGCTCATGAGCGAGAGACGTTGGTTCGGGAGCAAGGGAGTGTGGGTGCTCGGCGTGGCCTTGGCGTGGCCGACGCATGCCGGGGCCGTGAGCTCGTCGCCGTGCCTCGCCGGCAAGCTCGGCGACGTCGGCCGCACCGTCGCCCAGGAGCTCGCGTGTTGGACTCGTGACGCCGCCAAGTCGAATGCGGAGGTGCGCGCCGGATGCCTCGCGAAAGCCGAAGCGCGCTTCACCGGCGGAGCGGATGCGAGCCGGGGGCGCTTCGCGAAGCGCGAGCGGCGAGCGTCGTGTCCGACCACCGGCGATCAGGCGGAAGTGGCCGGCGACATCGCGGCTTTCGTCACCGAAGCGGCCGCCGAGGTCGGTGCTTCTACGCGCCCGAGCCGCTGCGACGCCGGCAAGCTCGCCTGCATCGGTCGCTACGCGGGCGGAGCTTTCGCGTGTCTCGCGCGTGCCGCCAAGAACGGCGGCGCGATAGATCCGGCGTGCGTCGCCAGGGGCCGCGACCGGCTCCTCGACGCGTCGACGAGCTGCGTCGCCAAGGCAGCGGCGCACGCGGATTGCAGCGGCGGCGGTGGCCCGGAAGTGCTGGCGGATCTCGTCGATGCCTTTGCGGCGGCGACACTCTGCGCGCTCGATCCCGACGCGGCCAACGACTGCGGCGCGCTGCCGACGCCGCTACCGACGCCGACCCGCACCGCTACTCCGGTGCCCTCACGCACGCCGACCCCGGCGCCGACCGGCGGCGCCGACGCTGCGCAGCTCTGCGTCGACACCATCAACCAGTATCGGGCTACGATCGGCATGGGGCCGCTGCAGCGCTGGACCGATAAGGAGGACTGCGCCGGGGATCAGGGTCTAGCCGACAGCAAGAAGGGCCAGCCGCACAGCGCTTTCGGCCAGTGCGGGGAATGGGCGCAGAACGAGTGTCCGAACTGGCCGAGCCCGCCCGCGGGCATGATCGAGAACTGCCTGGCCATGATGTGGGCCGAAGGCCCGGGCGAGCCGTACTCGGCGCACGGCCACTACATCAACATGACCAATCCGAACTACACCAAGGTCGCTTGCGGCTTCGCCGTCCTCGGCAACGGTCGTCTCTGGGCGGTGCAGGACTTCCGCTGACCCGCTGCCGTCGTCGCCGCTCGGAGCCGGAGGCCGCCGCGTACGGCTCTCGAGGGCAGCGCGTTTACAGGCTCGGACGACCCGGCTAGGGTGCGCTTCCCGCGTCCGCTCCGACGCGCGCGGAGAGAGGCTGCCGGTGACGAAAGATCGGAACGAGCTCGACTACGTGCCCGAGTATCTAGCGGAGAGTGCCAAGGAACGCTTGCGGGCACTCACTTCGGAGTCGCCGTCCGAGCCGGCGCCGCTCGTCGTCGACGAATACTTGATCCGCCACTGGTGCGAGACGCTCGAAGACGGCAATCTCCTCCACCTCGATCGCGACTACGCGCGCTCGCGCGGCTTCGATGACCTGGTAGCGCCGCTGGGCTCGGTCATGACCACCTTCGCACTGCCGTTCCGGTGGCCGTGGCCGCCCGCCGATCGCGAGCCGGCGCGCCACATCCATTACGACGTCAAGGAGATCCTCGATCTACCGGTCGGCATCATCCAGACCATCGAGGTCGAGGCCGGCGTGCCGCTCCAGGTCGGGGATCGGGTGAGCGTGAGCCAGCGCCTGGTCTCGGTCTCGCCGTGGAAGAAGACCCGGCTCGGCGAAGGGCACTTCTGGACCATGGACCGCCTCTACCGCAACCAGAACGCCGAGCTGGTGATCCGCGAGCGGATGACGGCGTTCGGTTACGGGCGCGACGCCGCCCGACCGGCGGCGACCGGCACCGGTGCGGGCGGCGGCTGGAGCCCCGCGGTCGAGGACGTCATCCAGGGCGAGCGCACGGGCTATCGGCCCGCGGCGGCGCGCGTCCTCTGCTACGAGGACGTGAGCGAGGGCGACGAGCTGCCACAGCTCACGATGCCGATCACGTTCACGCGCTGCGTGTATCTGGCGTCGGCGACGCGCGACTTCTCGCCGCAGCACTCGAACCGCGACTACGCCCGCGAACGCTCGAAGGCCAAGGACGTCTTCGTCAACACGCCGTTCAACCTCGGGATGATCAGCCGCTTCGTGACCGACTGGACGGGGCCTACCGGGGTAGTGCGCCGCATCCGGATGGCGATGCGCGGCAACGTGTGCGCGGGTGACGACATGATCCTGACGGGACGAGTGGTGAAGAAGTATCTGGTCGACGGCGAGCCGCGTGTCGACGTCGAGGTGACCATCGCCACCCAGGACGGGCCCGTGTGCCCCTGTGCGGCGACGGTGGCGCTGCCGTCACGGTACTGAGTCAGGCGGCCGCGCTCCCGGCGATGACGTGCTCAGCGTACAACCGCAGCGCGTCGACCTTCTTCTGCAGCGGCGTCGTGTCGGCTGCGTACATGTTGCGGAAGCCGACGATCACGTCGGTGACTCCGAGGTCGGCGAGGCGCCGGACGCCGTCGACGGTGAAGCCGTCGAAGGAGATGGCGTGGATCTCGAAGGGCTCGCGCTCGCGTCCGTATTCGCGGCGGAGCGCGTAGAGGCGACGCAGGTACCCTTCGAGCTGCGCCTGGTCGCCGCCGGCGTGCATCCAGCCGTCGTTGCGCGCCGCGCGCTTCAAGGCGGCTTCGGAGTGGCCGCCGATCAGGATCTTGATCGGCTCGGTCGGCGCCGGACAGATCTTGATGCTCGGGACGTCGTAGTGCTTCCCGTGGTGTTCGAAGTAACCGCCCCGGGTGAGCCCGCGGATGATCTGGATCATCTCGTTCAAGCGCGCGCCGCGCGTCTTCCAGTCGGTTCCGGTGACGAGGAAATCCTCCGGCCAGGGGCTCGTGCCGACGCCGAGGACCAAGCGGTTGCCGCTCATGACGGCGAGGCTCGCGGCCTGCTTGGCGACGAGCACGGGGTCGCGAATCGGGAGCTTCAGCACGAAGGTCGTGAAACGAAGCTTGCTCGTGACCGCAGCCAGTGCCGACATCAGCACGAAGGGCTCGATGAAGGGCTTGTCCTCGAGGAACTCGCGGCCGCCGTCGGGAGTGTAGGGATAGACGCTGTCGGAGCGCTGCGGATAGCAGATGCTGTCGGCGATCGTGAACGACGTGTAGCCGGCGTCTTCCGCGGCGCGCGCGAGGGGTAGATAGTGCGCGGGAGCGCACATCGCCTCCGCGTACGAGAAGCGCATCAGATCGTGAGCCCGCCGTCGAAGGGCACGATGGCGCCCGACATGTAGCGACCCTCGTCGGAGGCGATGAAGGCGACGAGCGCGGCGACCTCTTCGGGTTTGCTCCGCCCGAGCGGGGTCATGAGGCGGCGGAGATGCTCGGGATCGCCGCCCGGGGGCAGCTCGAAGGCGCGCTGGAGCGGCGTCTTGATACCGCCCGGCGCGACGCAGTTGACGCGCACGCCCCGATCCAGGAATTCGGCCGCGAGGGCCCTGGTGAGCTGGATCACGCCGCCCTTGGAAGCGCAGTAGGCGGCGCCGTAGGGCACGCCCTGGAGCCCCGCGTTCGAGGCGATGGTGGTGATCGAGCCGCCGCCGTCGAGGAGGTGGGGGAGCGCCGCCCGGGCAACGAGGAAGGTGCCGGTGAGGTTGACGGCGATGATGCGCGACCAGTCGGCAAAAGGCATGTCGACGGTATGGGCGAACTTGCCGATGCCGGCGCAGGTAACGACGACCGACGGACGCCCGAGATCGTGCGCGGCGCTCTCGATCGCGGCCTGCACCGCAGCGGGATCGCTGACGTCGGTCGGATAGGCGCGCGCTCCCCCTCCCGCGTCACGCGCCGTCTCCTGCACGGGGCCGGCGGCGAGGTCGAGGCAGGCGACTTTGCCGCCCTCGGCGGCGATGCGGGCGGCGACGGCACGTCCCAATCCGGATCCGGCTCCGGTGACGATGGCCGTGCGTCCGGCGAAGCGTAGGGAGGTAGCCATAGGTCGGCGGAGCTTAGCCCTCGGCACCTCGGCGCACAAGGAAGTGCAGACTCGTGCAATTGCTGCGACACTGTGCCCGGGCGACTTGCGGAGGTTTCGACATCCTCGTAGACCTCGCCGCCGACGGAGGAGCCGCGATGACCGACCTGGAAGAGATCGAGGCGATCAAACGCCTCAAGTATCGGTACATCCGCGCCCTCGACTGCAAGGAGTGGGCGGACCTCGGCGCCTGCCTGGCGACGGACTGTCGCACTGCCTACGGCGACGGGCGGTTCAGCTTCGAGGGACGCGCTGCGATCCTGGCTTTCCTGCAGGAGTCGCTCGGTGCCGCGACCCGCATCTCGAGTCACCGCGTCCATCATCCCGAGATCGAGCTCACGGGTCCGACTACCGCAACCGGCGTCTGGGCGCTGGACGACGTCGTCATCGATGCCGCGGCGAAGCTCACCATCCGCGGTGCGGCCTACTACCGCGACGAGTACGTGAAGATCGGCGGCGAGTGGAAGATCGCCGAGACCGGCTACCGCCGGATCTACGAGGAGATGGAGTCGCGCACCGACACCCCGAGCCTGGCGCTCACCAGGAACGCTTTCGCCGGCGCCGGAGTCGCGCCATAGGAGCCCGTATGTCCGCAGAGCATCCCGCCCGCGTCGCGGCGCACAAGTCGCGCGCTGCCGTCACGGCCAAGCGCAAGGAAGACTGGCTCGCGCTCTTCGCGCCCGATGCCGTGATCGAAGATCCGATCGGCAAGTCCCCGATCGATCCCGGCGGTGCGGGACACCGTGGCACGGTCGCGATCTCGGCCTTCTGGGACAAGCAAATCGCACCGTCGACGATCACGTTCCAGGTGCACGACTCCTGGGCCTGCGGCGACGAGTGCGCGAACGTGATGACCCTCAGCATCACCATGCCGAACGGTATGCGGGCGCGCTGCGAGGGCGTCTTTACGTACAAGGTGAACGAGGCCGGAAAGCTCGTGTCCCTGCGCGGCCACTGGGAGTTCGATCGGATGATGGCGACTATCGGGCCGGCCTGAAGCCGGGCGCCGTCGTCGCCGCAGCGTCGTCGCTGCCCGCTCGACGGCGCCTCAGCTCGCGGCGGGCTGCGCCGGCTTCCCGGCGCCCTTTGCGGCCCACGACTTGCGGAGCGCGCGCATCTCCCGGCGCTTGGCGATCTTCTGCCGGCGCTGCTTGTTGAAGCGCCCCTTGTCTCCCGTCACTCGTCCCATGGTGGCGTTCCTTTCGCCGCGCCCGCGGCGCGGAAGGCAAGGGCATCTCACACTCGAGGCCGTGGCGCCAGCGGCGGTTGCCGTTCCCCCCGCCGCCCGCGCCGGCGGGCGACGCGGCCGGCTGCCGCAGCGACGGCCGCGGCAACGAGGAACCCGCCGGCAGGGACCAGGAGTGCGGCGTGCAGGTTACCGGTAGCGTCGGAGATCGAGCCGACCACGAAAGGCCCGAGGGCGCTCCCGAGCCCGCCGAGGAAGAACACGTTCAGGGCCGCCGCGATTCCGAGGTGCTGCTGCGGAACCAGACGCACGAGGAGCGCCTGCAGCGCCGGGAAGAAGGAATAGATGGAGATCGAAGCGGCGAGCCCGATGGGGACGAAGAGCCAAGGCGTCGCCACGCCTATGGTCGCGACGATCAAAGGCGCGGCGAGAAGGCCGCTCGCGATCGCGACGTCGGCCTCGCCGGCGAAGCGTGCGCGCCCGCGGTGGTCCGCGAGCATGCCGCCGGCCAGGCTGCCGACGATCCCGCCCGCGAGCGCGGCGGCCCCGAAGAGGAGACCGGCTTCGGTTACGCCGAGGCCGTGGTCGCGCACGAAGAAGGAGGGAACCCAGGCGGCGTAACCGATCCCCGACGCGATCGCGATCATGCCGGCGAGCCAGAGAACGGCGAGGCGGGCGTCGGCGAGGAGGGTGCGGGCGGCGGCGAGCGGAGGGTCGCGCGTCGTCCCGTCCCTGCGTCTTCGGGTCTCCGGCAACGCCAGCACCAGCGGCAAGAGGAGGAGGCCGCTGCCTCCATAGATGAAGAACACCGAGCGCCAGCCGAGGGCGTCGGCGAGACGGCCGCCGAGGCCGATGCCGAGACCGGCGCCGATCGCCGCCGCCATGCCGAAGGTCCCGAGTGCCCGGCCACGACGCTCGGGCGGGAAGCGCTCGCCGATCAGCGACACCGCGCAGGGAAATAGGCTCGCTTCGCCGATGCCGGTGAAGAAGCGAGCCCAGAAGAGGGTCGAGAAGTCGGTCGCAAGCCCGCCTGCGGCGGTCGCGAGGCTCCAGGTGGCGAGGCCGAAGGCGATGACGCGCACCCGCAACCAGCGGTCGGCCGCGAAGCCGAAGAAGAAGCCGGTGAGCGCGTAGATCAACGAGAAGGCGAGTCCGCCGACGATTCCGAGCTCGGTGTCGCTGAGGTGGAGCTCGGCGCGGATGCCCGGGAAGAGGATCGGTACGACCTGGCGGTCGGCCCAGTTCACGGTGCCGGTCAACGTGAGGACGGCGAGCAGCCGGGCCTCGCCGTGACCCCGTCTGCTCACGCGCCGCTCGGCCGTGAGACCCGTACCAGGCGCACGAGGTGCGGGGAGGCGTCGAGGATCTCGAGACGCGTCCCGTCGCCGGCCGTGAGCTGGGTGCCCCGCTGCGGAATCCCGCCGGCCAGGGCGAGGCAGTATCCGGCGACGGTGGAATAGTCTTCGTCCTCGGGAAGGTCGGTGCCGAGCGCGCGATTGAGCTCGCGGATCGGCGCCCAGCCGCGGGCGACGCCGCGGCCGTCGCTCTCGATACGGACGAACTCCTCGGCCTCCTCGTCTTCGTTGGTCGAGAGCACCCCCAGCACCTCTTCGATGAGATCGCGGAGGGTGAGCAGCCCGGAGAGCCCGCCGTGCTCGTCGACGACGAAGGCGATCGCCGTCCGCCGTTTGCGCATCTCCTCGAGGACCTGGGTGGCGCGCGTGCTCTCGGGGACGAAGAGCGGCGGCCGGATGAGGTCTTCGAGCACCACGAGTCGTCCCTCCCAGGCGAGCGCAAGCACGTCCTTGGCGGACACGTAGCCGACGATGTTGTCGAGCGTACCTTCGTATACCGGCATGCGCGAATGGCCGTTCTCGAGCAGGATCGCTTTCACCTCTTCGAAGGTGGCATGGCGCGGAATCGCGTCGATGCGGTTGCGCGGCAGCATTATCTCGCCGGCGGTGAGCAGCCCGAAGTCGAGTGCGCGCGAAGCGATCTCGCTCGTCTCTTCGTCGAGAGCTCCGGTCTTGCCCGCTTGTTCGACGAGCTCCTGGAGCTCCTCTGGCGACAGCCGCGCCTCGGAGAAGGTCGTACTGTCGCCGAACGGCCGGAGCACGAAGTTCGATATCGCCGTGAGCACCCGCACGGCGGGGCCGGTGAACCAGGCGATCGTCCACAGCGCCGGGCCGATCGACAGGGCGTAGCGTTCGGCGTGGCGGAGCGCCAGCGACTTGGGAACGAGCTCGCCGAGAACGATCGAGAGACAGGAGATCATGACGACTACGAGAACGAGCGCGGCCACCCCCGCCGTGCGGTGCGGGATGCCGAGGGCGACGAGCCCCGCGGCCAGCGTCCCTGCCGTGGTCGCACCGCCCAGAGCCGCCGCTGCCGCGCCGACGACGGTGATGCCGATCTGCACGGTCGCCAGGAAGCGCTCGGGCTCGCTGCGCAGCTGGTGGACGGAGCGCGCGCGCCGCGAGCCGGCGTCGACGAGTTGTTGGAGGCGGGTGTCGCGAATGGTGAGGACTGCGATCTCGGCGCCGGAGAAGACGCCGTTCACCACGACGAGGATGAGGATCGCGATCAGCTCGATCATCGACGACGGCGCACCCTAGCCCGCATTCGCCACCAGGTCCACGACACGGCAGTGAGCGCGTCCGGCGCGGTATCGGGCTCTATTTCACGGGATTACACGCGCGGCCTTCAAGGCGGCGATCTTCTCCCAATCGTAGCCGAGCTCGAGCAGCACCTCTTCGGTGTGCTGTCCGGGCTCGGGCGCCGGCCGCTCCGCCGACGGACGGTGGTCGCCGAAATCGACGGGGGTTGCGAGCATGCGGGCGCTGCCCTCGCCGGTCGGCACGTCGATGAAGGCGCCGCTCGCCGCGACTTGCGGGTCGCCGACCGCCTCCTCGATGGTCTGGACCGGGGCCCACCACATGCCCGCGGCGTCGAGGCGCGCGGTCCATTCGGCGAAGGTGGCGCCGGCGAAGATCGTGTCGAGCTCGGCGATGAGCTCGCGGAAATTCGGGGTGCGGACGTTGATGGTGGCGAAGCGCGGATCATCGAGCAGCTCCGGACGATCGATCGCGCGTACGAGATCCGGCCAATGGCGATCGGCTTGGAGCCCGAGGAGGAAGATCCAGCGTCCGTCGGCAGTGCGGTAGAAGGTGCAGAGCGGGTTCGGCATCGTCGTACGCTCGATCGGGATCGGCGGGATGCCGAGCCGCAACATCTGATTGGTGTCGGAGCCGACGATGTAGAGCCCCGTGCGCAGGAGCGAGGTCGTGACCAGGCCGCCGCGACCGTCGCGCTCGCGCGCGAAGAGCCGGGCGGCGATGCCCCCCGCCAGCGCCAATGCCGTCGCGTGATCGCCGAACGCGGTGCGCGGGAATGGCGGCTCACCGCTGGCCGGTGCCAGGATCGCGCCGACGCCGGCTCGCCCCCAGAAGGCGCCGGCATCGTACGCGGCGCGATCGCGGTCCTCGCCGGCCGTGCCGTAGCCGGTGGCGAGCGCGTAGACCAGGCGCGGGTGCGCCGACATGACGGTGGCCGCGTCGAGGCCGATGCGCTCGAGCGCGCCGAGCCGCAGGTTGGAGAGGAAGACGTCGGCGCCGGCGAGGAGGCGGCGGAGGACCTCCACCCCTTCCGCGGTGGCGAGGTCGAGCACCAGAGAGCGCTTGCCGCGGTTGTCGAGCTCGAACATCGGATTGATGGGCATGGGGATACCCGCGGAGGCGCTGTAGAAGGCGCGAAATGGATCTCCGGCCGGCGGGGCCTCGATCTTGACGACGTCGGCGCCCCAGTCGGCGAGGATACCGCTCGTCGCCGGGCCGGCGACCCAGGCGGCGAGCTCGACGATCTTCACTCCTGCCATCGGACCGGGCATCGTTCCTTCCTCCTTGTGGTTCAAGCGCCCCGGCGCGACGACGACGTGAGGCCGAGGATCGTCGCAACCTGTGCGTAGCGTTCGCGGGTTAGTGGGACGTAGGTGCATGCTGCGTCGTCGCGCAAGAACAGCGGGTCATCGACGCGCGCGGGATCGTAGCCCTGTGCTTGCAGGTCGACCTTGCGGAGCTTGAAGGTCGTCGTCGTGTCGGCGGCGGCGACGAGACGGATGAACAGCGGCAGAGCATAGCTCGGCAGGCGTTCGGCCGTGAAGGCATGGAAGCGGGGCCCGTCGAACGCCACTCCGGGGCGGAGGACGAGCGCCGCCATGCCGGCACGACCCTCGGCGCCGGGCACGGCGACCCCGTACACGTTGGCGATGGCGATATCCGCGAAGGAGCCGAGCGCCTCCGCGACCTCCTGGGTCGAGACGTTCTCGCTCTTCCAACGAAACGTGTCGCCGATGCGGTCGACGAACGTGAAGTAGCCGTCGGCGTCGTGCACGAGGAGATCGCCCGAGCGGTACCAGCGGTCGCCCGGGCGGAAGACGTCGCGCAGGATCTTCCGATCGCTGGCGCTCTTTGACGTGTAGCCCTCGAATCGCCCCGCGCCCGAGTCGGGGAGGTCGAGGATCATGCCGACGAGCTCTCCGACCTCGCCCGGCGCACACTCGATGCAGCGGCCTTCGGGTGTGCGCGGATGGACGTCGGTGGCGACGTCGTAGCGGATGAGGCGGGCGTTGTGGCGCTCCTTGAAAGGGATCCGGCCGCAGGAGCCGACCTTGCCGTCGAGGTTGATGAGGCTCGTGTTGGCCTCGGTCGAGCTCCAGCCCTCGAGGATGCGCGCGATCCCGAAGCGCTCCTGGAAAGCACTCCAGATGTCGCCGCCGAGGCCGGCGCCCATCATCGTCCGGACACTATGGTCGCGATCGGCCGGAGATGGGGGAGCGTTCAGGAGGTAGCGGCAGAGCTCGCCTACGTACTGGCAGGCGGTGACGCCGTCGCGGCGCGCCTCCTCCCAGAAGCGCGAAGCGCTGAAGCGGCGGCGCAGCGCCACCGCCGCTCCCTGGGAAAGTGCGCACGAGATCACGACCATGCCGCCGGCGCCGTGGTAGAGCGGGAGTACGCAGGCGATCACGTCGTCCGGTCCGTACTCGGCGATAGCCGACATGCCGTCGCCGACGCCGAGCCACCGCATGTGCGAGAGGCGCGCCGCCTTCGGGAGTCCGGTGGTGCCGGAGGTGAAGACGTGGAAGAGATCGTCGCCGCCTCGGAGATCGGCGCGGACCGCGGAGTCGACGTCGTCTGACGGCAACGCGGCGGCGCGCCCATCGAGATCGACGACCTCGGGGATGGCGGGCGGCGCCTGCGGCGCGGGCTCGGTCCAGGGATCGTTCACCAGGTACATCCGCAGGTCGAGGGCGGCGATTCCCTCATCTACGCCGGCCACGGCATCGAGGAGCTCGCGTCCGACGATGAGTCCCTGCGCTCCGGTGGTCGCCAGCGCCTGGCGGAGCACGGCGCCCCGGATCCGGGTGTTGACGAGGGCCACGGTGACGCCGAGTTTGGCTCCGGCCAGCCACGAAGCGACGTACTCCGGGCGGTTCTCCATGAGGAGTGCCAGGGGGCGGCCGCGAGTGATGCCGGCGGCCTGCAGGGCGCGGGCGTAGCGGTTCGCGGCCGCGTTCAGGGCCTCGTACGAGAGGGTCGTGCCCTCGTAGAGCACGAAGGGGCGGCCGGGGTGGGCGCGGGCCTTCTCCTCGAAACGATCGGCGACGGTGTAGCGCTGCGACGGCGTGTGGCGCAGCGTCGCCGCGGCGAGTCGATCGAGCTTCGCCTGCGTCACCTCGCGGGGTACGGGAGCGGCCATGCGGACTTGTAGCAGTCGCGGCGCCGATGCACAGGAGGCGCAGCCTCGCCGGGCCGGCGCGGCGCCGCCGCTCAGCGGCCCTCGAAGGCCGGCTTGCGCTTCTCGATGAAGGACTTCGTCCCTTCGGCGGCGTCGGCGGTATTGGCGGTGATGGTGCCGGCGACGGCCTCGTAGTCGAGGATCTCCTCGAGCGTGGCGCCGTTCGCGGCCTTGTAAACGCAGCGGCGCGCCAGGTCGACGGCGACGCTGGGACCCCGGGCGAGCGTTTTCGCGTACTCCATGGCGGCGGCGAGCGCCTGGCCGTCAGCGGCGGCGAGCTCGTCGATCAGGCCGTGGTCGCGACACTGACGGGCGTCGAGGATGCAGCCGGTCTCGACCATCATGAGGGCGGTCGAGAGGCTAGTGATGCGGGGTAGGAGCCAGGTCACGCCGCAATCGGGACTGAAGCCTAGGCGCACCATGGCGGCCGACATGCGCGTGCTCGGATCGGCGAAGCGCCGGTCGCAGGCGAGCGCGAATGCCAGGCCGGCACCCATGGCCGGACCGTTGACGGCGGCGATGATCGGCTTCTCGAGATCGAAGATCATCGTCTTCACGAGCTCGGCGAAAGGGCCGGCGGGAGTCTTCTTCTGGTAGCGCTCGAGGGGCTTCTCCGAGAGTCCGGGGATGCCGCGGTCGCCGCCTCCGGAGAGCCACTCGGCGTCGCCGCCGGCGCAGAAACCGCGTCCGGCCCCGGTCAGTACGACGGTGCGCACGTCGTCGCGGAAGCGGAGGTCGCGGAAGAGCGCCACCAGCTCGGCGGCCATCGGCCAGTTGACGGCGTTCAGGCGCTCGGGGCGATTGAGGGTGACGACGCCGACGCCCTGGTCGACGGCGAAGAGAACGGGTTGCTCGGCCATGCGGGTCTCCTCGGAATCTATCGATGAAGGGTCATGACGATGTCGCGGACGCGGTCGTCGTCGGCGGCGAGATCTCGCGGTAGGTCCAGGAGCACCGTCGAGAAGACGCCTTCGCAGCGCGCGCGGACCGCCGAAGCCAAGCGATCGTGGGTGGCGATCACCGCCCACTCGGCGAGCATGTTGTCGTCGATGAGCTTCGGCAGCTCCTGCCACTTGCTCTCGCGCGAGAGCCGGTGGAGCTCGGCGCCGATCTCTTCCCAGCCGTGGTGAGCGAGGACCGCATGGTAGGTGCGCGTCGAGGCGTAGAAGGCGATCTGCTGCTTGAGCGTCTTCTTCGCTCTCTCGACGTCGGCTTCGGTCTTGCCGGTCGCGAGGAAGGGGGCGCCGATCACGTTCACGGCGTCGGTCGTCCGGCCGGCCTTGGCGGCTCCGGCGGCGACCGCCGGCAACACCACTGCCTTGGTGTAGGCGAAGGTCGCGATCGGATGCAGGCGGAGGCCGTCGCCGAGCTCGCCGCCGAGCTTCGCCATGTAGGTGTTGACCGCGGCGATGGTGATCGGCGGCCGCGGGTGGTCGATCGGCCCGGGGTTGAAGAACGGGGGCAGCAGGCTGAAGCGGTAGTAGCGGCCCTCGAGCGGCGTGACCTCGCCGGTGGTGAAGCCGTCGAACATCGCCCGCAGGCACTGGATGTACTCCCGCAGCCGCGGACCAGGTCCGTCAGTCCACGGCGCCGCGTAACGCAGCTCGTTGTGGCCCTTCACCTGGGTGCCGAGGCCGAGGTTGAAGCGGCCGCCGGAGAGCTGCTGGAGGTCCCAGGCGAGCTGGGCGGTCACCATCGGGCTGCGCGGGAAGGCTATGGCGACGTTGGTGCCGAGGCTGATGCGCGTCGTGTGCTCGGCGGCGATCGCCAGCGGCAGGAACGGGTCGTGGCCGGCTTCCGGGGCGCAGATGCCGTCGAAGCCGAGCGCTTCGCTGCGGCGCGCCGCCGCGGCGAGGTCGGCGATCGTCGGTTTCGCCTGGCCCTTGCCGGCGTACTGCGCCGCCTCCGGATTCAGGAGCCCGGTTTCGACTTTGAGCGCCAAGGAGCCTAGGTGCCGATGTTGTCGCAGGCGACGATGTAGCCGAACGTCATCGCCGGCCCCAGAGTGCCGCCCGCGCCGGGATAGGTGCGGCCCATTGCCGACGCCGAGCAGTTGCCGATCGCGAAGAGTCCCGGGATGACCGTGCCGTCGGCGCGCAGTACGTGCGCTCCGGCATCGACGGTGAGTCCGCCCTTGGTGCCGAGATCGCCGGCGTAGACGACGAGGCCGTAGTAAGGCGGAGCTTGGAGCGGCGCCAGGCACGGGTTCGGCTGCACCTTCTCGTCGCCGTAATAACGATCGAAGCGGCTTTCACCGCGGTGGAAGTCGAGATCCTTGCCGTTGCGCGCGAACTCGTTCATGCGCGCTACCGACGCCTTCAGCCCGGCCGCGTCGATGCCGAGCTCGGCGGCGAGTTGGTCGAGGGTGGCGGCCTTCTTCAGGTAGCGCGCCTCCTTCAACCGCCGCGGCAGCGCCCAGTCGGGCTGCTGCGAGCCGGGGAAGAAGGGACCGCAGGGGTACTTCTTGCGATAGGTGGCGTCGAAGATCATGTACGCCGGCACGCACGGCGATTGCGGCGAGTGCTTGGCGTACATCGCCTTGCAGATGTCGTTGTACGGTGAGGCTTCGTTCACGAAGCGCTCGCCGCGCTTGTTGACGAAGATGCTTCCGGGGAGTCCCTTCTCGATCACGAGCATGCGGGCGCGGTCTTCGCCGGGCACCACCGTCGTCGGGCCCCACCAGGCGTCGTCCATGAGGTCGATGCCGGCGCCGAGCGCGAGCCCCATGCGGATGGCGTCGCCGGTGTTGCCGGGATTGGCGGTGGTCCAAGCGGCCTCGGTCGGGTTCGGCAGATATTGCTTGCGCATGGCGTCGCTGCTCTCGAAGCCGCCCGCAGCCAGCACCACCCCTCTCTCGGCGCGGATGCGCAGGGTGCGCCCCCGCTGCTCGGCGACGACCCCGACGACGCGCTCGTTCTCGACCACCAGCTCGCGGGCGGCGGTCTCGAGCCAGAGCGGTATCTGCCGGTCGAGCATCGACCGGCGCAGCATCGCGACGAGCGCGTTCCCGAGCGACAGGCAGCGGTCGCGCTTGCTCTTCAGACGCTGGCCGACGTCGAGCCAGTAGCGCCCCATGATCTTGGCCGTCAGGCCGATCCATCCCGGATGTCGCGCCAGCAGGTGGTGCGCTTCGGTCGCGGTCATCGACATGCGCCCGGCGACGAGCTCCTGCAGAGCCGGCTCGCGCAAGCGCGCAAAGTCGTCTCCGAGCTCGCGAGCGTCGAAGTGGTCGGGCTCGACCGAGCGTCCGCCCGGTTTTCCCCCCGGCGCCTCGGGGTAGTAGTCGGTGTACGTCAACATCGACTGCATGCGCAGCCGGCCGCGCTCGCTGAGATACCGCAGCATCTTCGGCGCCGTCTCCACGTAGCGGACGAGCTTCTCTCGCGGTACGGCGCCACTGGTTATGTGCTCGAGGTAGGCAAGGGCCTCCGCCGGCGTGTCGTCGACTCCGGCCGCCGCCATCAGGTGGTTGTTCGGGATCCACAGCGAGCCGCCCGACATCGCCGAGGCGCCTCCGTAGAGAGGCGTCTTCTCGATGAGGAGGGCCTTGCCGCCGCGGTCGTGGGCACAGATGGCGGTGGTCATGGCGCCGGCGCCGGAGCCGACGACCAGGAGGTCGACGGCGTGATCCCAGGAGGTGCCGCCGGCGCGCGCAGCATTGCGAAGGTCGGTGCTCACGGAGAGCGCCTCCATGCCAAGTTTTGATTTCACGTACAAGCCGCGTCATGGTGCGCCGCCATGGGCGCACTCGCGGGCCGCCGCGTTCTCGAGCTCGCCGACGCGACCGGCGCGTATTGCGGAAAACTCCTGGCCGATCTCGGCGCCGAGGTGATCCGCATCGAGCCCCCGGGCGGAGATCCGACCCGGCGCCTGCCGCCGCTGCGCGCCGACGGCGCCGCGGATCTGGCGAGCTGGTTCTTCGTCGCCATGAACGGGAACAAGCGCAGCGTCGTCCTCGATCTGACGCACGCCGGCGACTGTGCCCGCTTCGCCGCGCTCGCCGCCGACGCCGACGCGATCATCGAGACCCGGCGCCCCGGCGCGCTCGAAGCGCTCGGGCTCGGGTTCGAGGCGCTGCGGGCACGCCACCCGCGCCTGGTAATGACCTCGATCACGCCGTTCGGCCGGACGGGACCGTGGCGCGACGCGCCGGGAAGCGATCTCGTCGCCAGCGCCCTCGGCGGGGCGCTCCACGTGACCGGAGAGGCCGACGACCCGCCCGTGCGGCTCGCCGGGCGCCAGGCGGGGATCACGGCGTCGCTCGCGGCGGCGGCAGGGACGTTGGTCGCGCTCCGGCAGGCAGAGCGGACCGGGCGCGGGCAGCGCGTCGACGTCTCGCTGCTCGAGGCGGTGGTCTCCGCCACCCACATCTGCGGGGTCGGCAAATGGCAGGACGACGGCATCGTGCCGCGGCGGAACGGTACGGGCCTCTTCGCTTCGGTGCCGTCGGGCGCATATCCCTGCCGCGACGGGCTCGTCTATCTCATGGTGAATCGACCGCGGCACTGGCAGGCGCTGGCGGAGTGGATCCACGAAGTAACCGGCGTCGAGAGCGTGCGTGATCCGCTCTTCGAGGGGTCGTCGGCGCGGCGGCTTCCGTACCGCGATCTCATCGACACCTACGTCGTCGAGCTGACGTCGCGGCTCACCGTCGATGAGGCCTATCACGAAGGG
The DNA here is from genome assembly GCA_002050235.1 of Polyangiaceae bacterium UTPRO1. GTDB lineage: Bacteria > Desulfobacterota > Binatia > UTPRO1 > UTPRO1 > UTPRO1. Next base: position 16,215 of record MWST01000031.1, read on the forward strand.
CAGCGGCGGCATCTCGCGTTTACTCCGGTGCGCTGCGTCGACGCCGTAGTGCGCGATCCGCACCTCGCCGCCCGCGGGTTCTTCACGCGCGTAGCGCAGCCAGACGGCACGACGGTGACGCTAGCCGGACCGCCGTATCGGCTCGCGGCCACCCCGTGGTCGATGGCACGGGGCGCTCCCCGGCTCGACGAAGGTGCGGCGCTGATCGCGTCGACGCCGGCGGCGGCCGTCGCTGCCGCCGCGGCTCCGCGGCCGGCGCCCGTGGCCGCCGCTGCCGGCTCCGCGGCCGCAGCCGGGGCGCTCGCCGGCATCCGCGTTCTCGAGCTCACGGTCGCCATGGCGGGGCCCTGGATCGGCCGCTTCATGGCTGCGTGTGGGGCCGAGGTGATCAGGATCGAATCGCGGCGACATCCCGACGTGGTGCGGCTCTACACGCCGCCGCACGCCCCGGACCGCGGCATGGACCCGACGGGCTCGCCGTGGTTCACGGATTGGAACGCCGGCAAGCGCTTCGTCGCCCTCGATCTGGAGCGCCCGGAGGCGGTCGCGATCGCACGCCGGATCGCGGCGTGCGCCGACGTCGTCATCGAGAACAACAGCCCCGGTGTCGCTGCCAAGCTCGGACTCGGCTGGGACGCGCTGCGCGCCCTGAAGCCCGATCTCGTGATGCTCGGCACCTCCGGCTACGGGGACCATGGGCCGCAGCGGAGCTACGTGACCTGGGGACCGAACATCGAAGCGCTCTCGGGGCTCGCGACCCTCTCGGGATTCCGCGAGCGGCCGTGTACGATCACGCAGTACGCCTACCCCGACGTGGTGAGCGCCCTCCATGGGCTGGTAGCGGTGCTCGCGGCGCTCGCGCATCGCGACCGCACCGGAGAGGGGCAGTACGTGAACGTGGCGCAGCTCGAGGCGACGATCGCGACGATCGGCGACCTGGCGGCTGAGGTCGCAACGAGCGGCCGGGTTCCGGCGCGGACGGGGAACCGGGCGCCGCACGCCGCACCGCACGGGTGCTACCGCTGTCGCGGCGATGATCGCTGGTGCGCGATCACGGTCGAGAGCGAGGACGAGTGGCGGCGCTTCTGCGCCGCGACAGGCCACGAGGAATGGGGCTCGGACCGGCGCTTTGCCGACGCTGCGGCGCGGGTAGCGAACGTCGAGGCCCTCGATGGGCTCGTCGACGCCTGGACGCGGACGCGTGATGCCGAGGAAGTGATGGCGACGCTGCGCGCAGCCGGCGTTGCCGCCGGCGTCGTCCGCAACGTTGCCGAGATCGCTGCCGACCCCCAGCTCGCGGCTCGCGGCTTCTTCGAGACCGTTCCGCACCTCACCCGGGGCGCAGTAGTCGCAACCGGGATTCCGCTCGGCCTTACCGAGCCGCCGGCACGCACCGGACCCAGCGGTCAGGGACGCGGCTGCGACCATGAATACGTGTTCGCGACCCTCCTCGGTATGAGTCCGCAGGAGATCGCCGAGGCGATCCTGCAGGGCGCCATCGAAGCGGCTGACTAGCCCTTGGCGTCTGCGGGCTTCGCTGCCGCCACACTCCCGAAATACTTGCATCGACCGTGCGGTCAGTGGCAGGAAAGGTGGCCGCTTCGGAGTGGCCACCCCCGGGGGTGTCTCGCAAGCGTGGGAAAGGAGTGGAGTCGATGGACGTCGGGAGAGCTGGCCTGCTACTCGCTGTCGCCTGCGTGCTTACGACCCCGGCCGCAGGGACGGCCGCGCCGTTCTCCGGCAGGCAGATCAGGTGCATCGACGCGATCGGGAAACTCGGTCTGGAGTACGTTCGCGTGACGATGAAGCGGGCGCAGCGCTGCCGCGAAGCTGTCCTCGCGGGAGGGAGCTGTGCCGCTCCCGATCCCGCGGTCAGGGCCAGACTCGACCGGCGCATGCAGAGGACGTTTGCCAGGGTCTGCACCCTTCCCGAGCCCGGGCTTGCCGGCCTCGGGTTCCCTGGTCCGTGTCCGGACCCGAACCCCGGAGACGGCTTCACGGCGAACGATCTCGCCGCCTGCATCCGCGATAGCCACGAGGCGATCGTCGAGCAGATGCTGGAGCTGCAGTTCGAGGACGGGCGGACCGGGCCGCTGCCGAAGGAAGCACTCGCTTGCCAACGCGAGGTCGCCAAGCAGAGCCTGGCATTCACGGGGTGCATGCTGAAGGCGGTCCAGAAGTGCCGCAACAAACGGTTGCAGGAAGCCTTGCCGAGCGTACCTCCGCATCTCTGCGCCTCCGACGATGTCAGGACCGCAGCGACGATCTCGCAATGCCGCGAGAAGCTCCATGACGGGATCGCCGCTGTGTGCAGCGACGCGACGATCGCGGGCCTCGCCGTGTGCACGCCGGACGCCGCGACCGTCGCTGCGGCTACATCCTGCCTCGCCGCCGCCTACGCGTCGCGCATCGACGGGGTGGCGATCGACGTGCCCCCCGACCTCATCGACTACGAGTACGCCGTGCGCGGCGGGCTTTGCGGCGACGGCAAGGTCAACAACCTCGCCGAGGAGTGCGACGGCGCCGACGATAGCGCCTGTCCGGGACGCTGCGGCTCGGCGCTGACGCCCGATGGCTACTTCGCGTGTCTCTGCACGGACAAGCCGCGCGTGCGTGTCGTCGAGCACGCTGCGGCCGACACCGACAATGGCTGGACGGGCATCAGTGCCGATCAGGGAGTCGCCGAGGGCGGCGGCTACCTCGGGGATCTGTACGATTGCGACGAACACGGACTTTGCAATCTCGGGCCGAGCTGTTCGCTGCCGCCCCACTCATCGTGCGCAGTCCCGCTGTCGGCGGCCTCCGGCACCACCGGCAACCAGATCTGCGAGATCCTCGGACAAGGGACGTGCCGCAAAGAGCGGACGGCTACCGGACCGCACTGCTTCCAGGACGTGCAGAAGAAGTGCGACCCCAACCTGGTTGCAGACCCGGTGTGCAACGCGCCCGGAGATTTCTGTGCGACGACGCTGGTCGGCCCGCCGAATCCGGTGGCGTCCGGCGGGGTGACCGTCTGCAACGTGACGGTGTGGAGCGAGGACGTAGTGGGGACCGTGAACCTCGCTACCGGCGAGTCCAGTGTGCGCGCGCCCCAGCGCTCGCGGACGTACAACCGTAGCGCCGGGTCGGCGAACAAGCCCTGCCCGGTCTGCGGCGGGTTCTGCGCCGTCAGCCGCGAGCGCTGCGAAGAGACTGCGGACTGCGGAGTGAACAAAGGTCCGTGCATAACCGCGCCGGTGTGCAGCGACGGCGCGAACGCCGGCAAGCCCTGCCGGACGACGCCGCCTTTCGCCGGCACGAGTGAGTTCTTCGGGACGACGAGCGTCGATTGTCTGCCGGCGCCGTCGGCGCAGATCACCTCCCCGGCCGGGCTCGACCTCTACGTGACGACGCGCAGCACCGGACCGTTGAGCATGGAACCGACGCTCCCGTGCACGGCGAGCGGGTTCAGCGGCAACGTCTGCCACGGCGGTACCAACGAGGGCCGCGCGTGCGCAGAGGCGGGCGATTGCCCGCAGGGGCGCTGCGGGCCGCAGTGCTTCTGCGCCGGTCAGTTGCGGCCAAATGCCTGCGATCCGGCCTGCGTCGGCGGTTCCCAGGATGCACTGGAGTGCCACGACGATGCCGATTGTCCAGGGGGATTCTGCCATCCCGGCGATTGTCGCGTCGACGTGGACGACCACGGCTCGATACAGGAGGGGGTGTGCACCGCCGGACCCGTGGACGCCTGGTGCTCGCTCACCACCTATCGCCCGTGTACGTCGAACGCCGAATGCGCGCCGCCAGCGTGTCCCTACTGCCAGGCCGGAGAGTCATGCCTCGCAAAGAAGCGCGCCTGCTTCGTCAACAGCGGTATCGTACGCCAGGGCACGCCACGGACGCCGGAGGGCGCGAGCGTCGGTATCTATTGCATCGCCGGCGACAACGCGGCGACGAACACCGTCGCCGGTTTCCCCGGGCCGGCCGCGTTCACCCAGCCCGAGCTGCAGCTGACGGTGCCCTGAGCCGCAGCGACTGCGCCGGTCAGGTCGCCGGCGTGAAGGTCACCGGCATGCTCGTGAAAGAGCGCACCAACAGCGACGGCTGTATCGTCGGCGGCCCGTCCGCGTAGGCGATGTCGGGCATGCGCTTCAGGATCTCCTCGAGCATGACGCGGATCTCCATCCGTGCCAGGTTGGCTCCGAGGCAGAAGTGGTTGCCGATGCCGAAGCCGACGTGCGGGTTCGGATCACGGTCGACCTTGAACGTTTCCGGGTCCTCGAAGACGTCCTCGTCGCGGTTCGCCGAGGGATACATGAGGAGGATCTTCTGGCCTTTGGCGATGGCGCGGCCGCCGAGCTCGGTATCCCGTGTCGCCGTGCGGGCGAAGTTCTGCACCGGCGAGACGTGGCGGACGATCTCCTCGACGGCCCGCGGTATCAACGTCGGATCGTCGATCAGCTTCTGCTTCTCGCCGGGATTCTCGATGAGCTGACTCATGCCGCCGGTAAGGGCGTTGCGGGTGGTTTCGTTGCCGGCGACGAGCAGCGTCACGAGGAACATCGTGAGCTCGTCCTTGGCCATCGTCGCGGCCTCCGCCGACGGCAGTTTGGCGGCATCGCGGACGTCGGCTTCACCAAGAAGCCCGTTGTCGCGGGCGTGCACGAGGACGCTGACGAGGTCGTCCCGGGGGTCGCAGCGGCGCGCTTCGATCGTATCCTCGATGTACGCCACGTACTCGGCGAAGGCGTTTGCTGCCTTTTCCATGGTCGCGAGGTCGTCGTATTTGCCGTCGCTCGCGATCATGGTGTCCGACCAGTGGTGGAGCTTGCCGCGGTCGGTCTTGGGGATGCCGATCAGCTCGGCGATCACCTCGATCGGCATGGGCACGGCGATGTCGCGGACGAAGTCGCACCGGCCCTCGGGGGCTAGGGCGTCGAGCGTCGCGATCGTGAAGGCGCGGAAGCGATCGGTGATCTCGGCGACGCGCCGCGGCTTGAATCCCCGGTTGATCAGGTTGCGCAGCTGTCCGTGGCGCGGCTCGTCCATGTCGAGGATGGAGAGCTTGGTGGGCATGTTGGGACGCGTGCCCTCGCCGCAGCAGAAGATCTCGTGGTTCTTGGATGCATGCACGACGTCCGCGTGCCTGGAGACTGCCCAGATGGCGTTCTTGGCATCCCAGTGCACGGGATCGTTGCGCCGCAGCCAGCGGAAGCGCTCGTAGGCGCCGGGGCCCCAGGTCCGGACGTCGAGGATGTCGATATCGCTGTACATGTCGGTCACCGAGTGGCGGCTCGGCGTGAACGCGCGGTCCGCGGGCGAATGGCCTCGCCGATGAAGACCGCCGCTTGCCGAAGCCGGCGTTCGAGAGGGTAGTCGGGATCGTTCATCCAGTTGATGAACGGTGCATTCAGGGCGCCCAAGACCATCTCGGCCAGGAAGGCGGCGTCGAGATCGGTGCGGACCTCGCCGCGGCGCTGGCCGTCACGCAACGTCCTAGTGATAGGCGCGAAGATCCGCTCCAGGTACGGCGGCGCCTCGCCGGGCCGGCCACGGGTGCGCATCAGCTCCAGGACCAGATCGCGGGCGACGCCGCGCGCCGCCGCGGCGTTGTGCGCGGCGCGCTCGGCGAAATCGACGATCCGGTCTTGCGCTGTACCGGGACGCAGCAGGTGTTGCTGGATGAGCGCCTGGAGATGGTCGAAGACCTCGGTCGTCATCTCACCGAGGAGCGCGTGTTTGCTCTGGAAGTGATTGAAGAAGGTCGCCGGTGCTATATCCGCCGCCGCCGCGATCTGTTCGACGGTCGTCGCCTCGAATCCGCGCGCCAGGAAAAGTTTCTGTGCCTTCTGATAGATGCGCGAACGCAGCTCGCGCTTTTTTCGCGCGCGGCGGCCTTCGGGAGAGACCTGGGCGACAGCGGTACGCATGCAATGGATGGAGACGACTTCAAGCTTAGAGCCGTCTCTACGTTGGGGTCAAGCGAAGTCTTGGCGGGGCGGCAAGCCGCGACCGCTGTCGTCGCCGGTTGCGGGCTGCGCGGCGCTGCCGGCGGCCGGCTCTAGGGGTGCTGGCTGCTCACCGACACGATCTCCCCGGTCATGTAGGTCGAGTAATCGCTGGCGAGGAACACGATCACGTTCGCGACCTCCCACGGCTCGGCGGCGCGGCCGAAGGCCTCGCGGGTCTCGAGCTCGTCGAGGAGGTCCTGCGGTGCGCTCTTCTGCAGGAAGGGGTGCAGGGCCAGGCTCGGTGCCACGGCGTTCACGCGCACCCCCGCCGGCGCCGCCTCGATGGCGGCGCAGCGGGTGAGCGCCATCACGCCCGCCTTGGCGGCGGCGTAGTGTGCTTGTCCCGCCTGAGCCCGCCAACCGAGCACGCTGGCGTTGTTGACGATGACCCCGGAGCGCCGCGGCAGCATGTGGCGAAGAGCGGCGCGGGTGCAGCGAAACGTGGAGGTCAGGGTCACGTCGAGGACCTTCCGCCACTGCTCGTCGCTCATGTCGACGAGGGCCACCGTGCCGCCGAGCCCGGCGTTGTTGACGAGGACGTCGAGCTGTCCCGTCTCGGCGATGGCGACGGCGAACATGCGCTCGATCTGCGCCTCGACGGTGACGTCGCATACTACCGTCGTCGGGCGCCGACCCATGATCGGCGCCAGTTGCTCCGCCGCCTCGCCGAGACGGCGCTCGTGCTGGTCGCTGAGGACGACGACGGCGCCTTCCTCGGCGCAGCGCTTGGCGGTCGCGAACCCGATCCCGGTGCCGGCGGCCGCCGTCACCAGCACCGACTTGCCGGCGAGAAGGGCGTGGCCGGGCGGGCAGGGGGGTGCGGTGCGAGCGGGCATGTACTATCCCTTTCCTGCGGCGCCCGGCTCGCGCGGCATGCCGAGGGCGCGCTCGGCGATGATGTTGCGCTGGATCTGGTTCGTCCCGGCGTAGATCGTGTCGGCTCTGGTCCAGAGGAACAGGCGCTGCAGCTCGTCGATCTCGTAGTCGTCGATGGCGCCGCTGGTCCGGATCTCTCCCCGCGCACCGAGGACGTCCATGGCGAGCTTCCCGAGGTCGCGGTGCCAGGTCGCCCAGTAGAGCTTCGTCACCAGGGCCTCCCGGCTGAGCGCTGCGCCGCCCGCGGCGGCGGTGAGGATGCGGAGGGCGTTGTAGCGCATGATCTTGAGTCCGATCCAGGCGTCGGCGAGGCGCTGGCGGATGACCGGATCCTTCGCTGCGCCGTTGGCCTTGGCGGCGGCGATGACCTGGTCGAGCTCGCCCGCGAACATCATCTGCTGGCCGAGGGTCGAGGCGCCGCGCTCGAAGGCGAGCGTTCCCATGGCCACCTGCCAGCCGCCGTGAACGGCGCCGACGACGTTCGCGACGTCGGTGCGGGCGCCGTCGAAGAAGACCTCGCAGAACTCGGCGGTCCCGGTGATCTGCCGGATCGGTCGGACCTCCACTCCCGGCTGTTGCATCGGCACCAGCAGATAGCTGATGCCGCGGTGCTTCGCCGCCGTCGGATCGGTGCGGCAGAGGACGAAGCACCAGTCGGAGATCGTCGCCAGCGACGTCCACACCTTCTGCCCGGTGACGACCCATTGCTCGCCGTCGCGCTCGGCGCGGCATTGGACGTTGCCGAGGTCGGAGCCGGCGTTCGGCTCGGAGTAGCCCTGGCACCAGAGCTCGTCGGTGCGGACGATCGGCGGCAGGAAGCGGCGCTGCTGCTCGGCGGTGCCGAAGGCGATGAGCGTCGGTCCGAGGAGCGTCTCGCCGATGTGGCCGAGGCGCCCGGGCGCCCGGGCGCGGGCGTACTCCTCGTTGAAGATGACTTCCTGGCTGAGCTCGAGGCCGCGGCCGCCGAAGGCCTGCGGCCAGCCGACGCAGGTCCAGCCGCCGGCCGCTAGGCGTCGCTCCCAAGCGCGCCGCAGCTCGACGGCGCCTGCGAGGTCGCCGGAGCCGCCGCGGCCGCGCAGCTCAGCGAACTCGCCGACCAGGTTCTCCTCGAGCCAGGTGCGCACCTCGTCGCGGAACGCCTCGTCGGCGGCGGAGAAGCGGGCGTCCATGTCAGGCGCGCTCCCGGCGCGGCACCGTAGTCGCGGCCTCGCCGCCGAGGCGCTGCAGCGTCTCCTCGGCTTCGTGCATGATCTCGGCGACGAGGTCGGCGACGGTCGGCAGCTCGTCGATGACGCCGACGACCTGCCCGGTCGGCAGGATGCCGACTTCGAGCCTGCCGTCGACCATGCTGGCGCGCGTCAGCATCGGCGCGTTCGCTGCCATCGCCAGCTGCGACCATGTGAGCTCGCGGCTCTTTCGCATCGCCAGTCCCTCTTTCAGGAAATCGACGAGCGAAGTCTTGGTCAGGCGACGGAAGCCGAGGGCGTTGGCGAGCGCGCGCGGCAAGCGCAGCAGCGGGTTGGCGCGCTCTAGGCGGTCGATGAGCGGCGTGCGGATCACGCGCTGCGGGGCGCCGTCGATCGCGTGCGTGACCACCGTGTCGGTGAGGGTCGCCTTCAGGTAGCGAGCCTTGATGCGGTCGGGCACCGGACATTCCTTGGTGAGCAGGAAGCGCGTGCCCATGGCGATGCCGGCGGCGCCGTAGGCGAGCGCCGCGACCAGGCCGCGGCCGCTGTTGAAGCCGCCGGCGCCGAGCACCGGAATAGCGACGGCGCGGCAGGCGGCGGGGAGCAGCAGGGAGGTCGGGATCGGCCCCGTATGGCCGCCGCCCTCGTGCCCCTGGGCGATCACGGCGTCGACGCCCCACTCGGCCATCTTCGCCGCGTGCCGGGGAGCTCCGATCGTCGGCATGGCGAGCACGCCGCCGTCCTGGAGCCGCTTGATGAGGTCGCGGTTCGGCGGTCCGGCGAAACTGGCGACGGCGACGCGGCGGCGGATCACGAGATCGGCGGTCTGCTCTACGCCCTGCTGATCGGCGCGCATGTTGACGCCGAAGGGCGCGTCGGTGTGCTCGCGGACGGTGGCGATCGCGGCGTCGAGCTCGGCGAGCGTCATGGTGACTCCGGCCAGGATGCCGCAGCCGCCGGCGGCGCTCGTCGCCGCGGTGAGTCGCGCGCTCGAGACCCAGCCCATGCCCGTCTGCACGAGCGGATAGCGCACGCCGGAGAGCTCGCAGAAACGCGTGCGCAAGGCGGGATGCGAGACCATTGCGTCGGAGGTAGCAAAGGACCATCGGCTGCGCAAAGCACGGGCGCGCTTGTGCGCGGCCGGCGTTTCGTATTACTCAGCCGGCCCTATGCCGATCGATCGCGCGAAAGCCATGGCCGCTACGTTCCCCACGGGTACGGCGTCGTGGGGCAACGACGACGTCATCCTCTACCACCTCGGCATCGGCGCCGGTGTGCCGCCGACGGCTGCGAACGAGCTCGCGTACACCTACGAGAAGAACCTCAAGGTTCTGCCCTCGTTCGCGGTGGTGGTGAAGTTCCACCCGGCGGCCGACATCCTCAACATGCCCGGGCTGGAGTTCAACCCGTTCATGCTCCTGCACGGCGAGCAGGACGTCGAGATCCATGCACCGTTGCCGCCGTCCGCCGCCGGCGTAACCGGTCAGATGCGGATCGCCGACGTCTACGACAAGGGCAAGGGCGCCGTCGCCATTCTCGAGATCAGCGCCAAGGATGCGAACGGCGCGCCGCTGTTCACGAATCGTATGGCGCTCTTTCTCCGCGGCGAGGGTGGCTTCGGCGGTCCTCCTGGACCGAAGACCGGCAACGTCGCGCCACAGCGCCCCCCGGATGGCGTGATCGAGTCGCAGAGCTTCCCGCAGCAGGCGCTCCTCTATCGCCTGAACGGCGACAAGAACCCGCTGCACGCCGACCCGGATTTCGCGGCCATGGGAGGGTTCGACCGCCCGATCATCCACGGCCTCTGCTCCTACGGCATCACCCTGAAGGCGATCGTCGACCGCGTGCTCGACGGCGACGTGACCAAGGTGGGGAGGTATCAGGCACGCTTCGCGGGCGTCGCCTTCCCGGGCGAGACCTACGTCACCTCGTACTGGAAGGAGGGCGGCACGATCCTCCTGGAATGCAAGGCGAAGGAGCGGGACGCGCTGGTGATCTCGAACGCGGCGGTGACGCTCCGAACCTGACGGCTGCGGGCGCGCCGACAGCGGCGAGCGAAGGATGGGCGGAAAACGAACGGCGGCAGTGACGGGAGCCTCGGCGGGGATCGGTGCGGCGATCGCGCGCGCCTTCGGCGCCCTCGGCTGGTCGGTGGCGCTCGGAGCGCGGCGTACGGCGCTCCTGGCCGACGTGGGCCGCAGTGTCGAGGCGGCAGGCGGACGCGCCTTCGTGCGCGCGCTCGATGTCACCGACGCGCTCAGCATCGACGCCTTCTTCGGCGCCGCCGAGACCGCGCTCGGTCCCATCGACGTGGTGGTGAGCAACGCCGGGATAGGGCGCCCGGGCCTGCTCCACGAGGTGCCCATAGCCGAGCTCGAGCGCGAGTTCCGCACCAATCTCTTCGGTCCGATGCTGGTGGCGCGGCGGGCGTTGCCGGCGATGCTGGAGCGGCGGCGCGGCGATCTCGTGTTCATCTCCTCGATGAACGTCGTCGAGCTGCGGCCGTTCCAGCTCGGGTACACCGCGTCGAAGGCCGGCGTCGAAGCCATGGCGCAGGTGCTGCGCCGCGACCTCGAGGGCACCGGCATACGCACTTCGATCATCCGCCCGGGGATGACGCGCAGCGAGTTCGGGTTCAGCTGGGAGCCGGACATCCTCGTGCGCATCCTCGACTCGTGGAAGGAGTGGGGCTTCCTGCGTCACGTCGACATGATGGAAGCGGATCAGGTCGCCTTCGCGGTGGTCGCGGCGGTGACGGCGCCTCCCGGAGTCAACGTCGATGTCATCCAGGTGAACCCCGAGCGCGCTCCGGGCAAATGAACGGGAGAGTCGGCTCCTCAGTCGAGCTCGACAGGGGACGCGGCGATCAGGCGTCCGAGGCGACGGAGCTGCGCGGTCGCACCTCCGAGCGCCAACTCCAGGTGCTTCGCGTAGAGGAAATAGCGGTGCAGCGGATAGTCGCGATCGACGCCCATGCCGCCGTGCAGATGCTGGGCCGTGTGGACGACGCGCTGGCCGCCGGCGCTCGCCCAGTACTTCGCGATCGCGACCTGCGGCGCCGCCGGTAGCCCGGCGGCCAGGCGCCACGCCGCCTGCCACGCCGTCAGACGGATGGCTTCGACGTCGATGTAGGCGTCGGCGAGTCGCTGGCCGACGGCCTGGAACATCGCTATCGGCTGGTCGAACTGTTTGCGGTTCTTCGTGTAGTCGCTGGTGAGCGCGAGCGCCTGCCCGCAGACGCCGAGAGCAACGCAGGCGAGCGCCGTGGTCGCGCGCTCGGCGATCCACGTCGCTATCCGGTCGCCGGCAGCTACGGTTCCGAGCACGGCCTCGGCGCCGACCCGCACGTCGTCGAGCTCGAGGCGCGCTTCGGGCTGGCCGTTGGTCGTGAGGAGGGGCCAGGTGCGGGTGCCCGGCGCCGCCGCTTCGACGAGAAAGACCGCCACCGCGCCGTCGACCGTCGCCGGCACCAGGACCAGGTCGGCGATGTCGCCCGCCGGTACGCAGGTCTTGACGCCGGAGAGCCGCCAGCCGGCGCCGTCCCGGCGCGCGGTCGTCATCGGGCGCTCGAGGTCGCCCTGATCCTCGGTGAGGGCGGCAGTGAGGATGGCGGCGCCTTCGACCACCTTGGGAAGCCACGCGCGGCGCTGTGCGGCGCTCCCGTGGGCGGCGAGCGGCATGGCCCCGAGCACCACCGTCTCGAGGAACGGGATCGGCGCCGCCGCCCGAGCTGCCTGCTCGACGATGAGGGCCACCTCGAGGAATCCGAGTCCGGCGCCGCCGTACTCCTGCGGCACGGCGATGCCGAGGAGGCCGGCTTTCGCCGCTTCGCTCCAGAGGTCGCGGTCGAAGCGCGGGCCGCCGGCACGCTCGATCCGACGGACGCGCTCCGGCGACGCCTCTTTGGCAAAGAGCGTCCTCGCGAGCTCGGCGATCTGCTCCTGCTCGGGGCTGAACGAGAAATCCACGGTCGTCCCTCTCAGAAGCGGGGCAGGCGCGGCAGCCCGAGGCCGAACATGCCGATCAGGTCGCGCTGCACCTCGTTGGTGCCGCCGCCGAAGGTCAGGATGAGGAGGCTCCGGTAGAGCATCTCCAGGCGGGCGACGCCGACGGCGTCGCGGGAGCCGCGGCGGAGGTAGGCGCGCGGGCCTATGATCTCCATCAGGATGCGGAAGGCCTCGAGATAGAACTCCGTCCCGAAGACCTTGATCGTCGAGGCGTCGGCGACGTCGAGGCGGCCCTGCGTACCCGTCCAGGCGACCTTCCAGTTGATGAGGCGCAGGAACTCGAGGCCGGCGGCGACCCGCGCGAGTCCGACCTGCACCCACTCCTGATCGATCACGTGGCCGCCGGCGGCGAGACGGGCTTGTCGGGCCCAGGCGACGGTCTCCTCGTACGCCTGGGCGAGGAGACCCGGCGCGCAGAGAGTGACGCGCTCGTGGTTCAGCTGGCTGGTGATGAGGCGCCAGCCCTGGTTCTCCTTGCCGACCAGGCAGCTCGCCGGTACGCGCACGTCGTCGAAGAAGACGGTGTTGATGTCGTGCTCGGAGAGGAGGTGCATGGGGTCGATGCGGATGCCGGGAGTCTTGATGTCGATTGCCAGGATCGAGATGCCTTCGTGCTTCGGCGCCTGCGGATCGGTGCGGACGGCGAGCCACATGTAGTCGGCGTCGCTCGCGAGGCTCGTGAAGCTCTTCTGACCGTCGATCACGTAGGTGTCGCCGTCGCGCACCGCCCTGGTCTTCAGCGAGGCGAGGTCGGTGCCGGCGGTCGGCTCGGTGTAGCCGATGCAGAAGTGGATCTCGCCCCGCAGGATCTGCGGCAGGAAGAAGCGCTTCTGGGCATCGGTGCCGTGGCGCATGATCGTCGGTCCGACGGTGTTGATGGTGAGCATCGGTACCGGGGCGCCGGCGCGCATGGATTCGTCGAAGAAGATGAACTGCTCGATCTGCGAGCGTCCCTGGCCGCCGTATTCCCGCGGCCAGCCGATGCCGAGCCAGCCGTCGGCGCCCATGCGGCGGACCACCTCCCGCATCGTCGGGCCGACTCCGTGTCCCTCGTGCAGCGCCTCGCGGATCTCGGGAGTCAGCAGCTCGGCATAGTAGGTGCGAAGCTCGCGGCGCAGCTTCTCCTGCTCCTCGCTATAGGCGATGTACATGTCGTCGCGTTCGGCCGGATTCGGTCGCTTCGCGGAGCGCTCAGGGCGTTACGGTCCAGGAGGGATTGCCGCCGCTCTGGAACTGCGGGCCGGTGTAGACGATGTCCGCTCCCGGCAGGTAATCGCCGTCGAGGAGGAAGGCGCGGGCGCTCGCGAGCGTCCCGGACATGGTGCCGACGCCGCGCAGCCCGAAGGACTCGATGTCGCCGATCTGCGTTCCCGGCGGGACTTCGATGGCGAGGCGGCCGACGCCCTTGGTAACCCGCGGGCTCAATCCCTGTATGGGCTGGTTGTGGTCCGAGTAGTAGGTCGTACCACCGATCGTGGCGATGCCGCGCAGCACCTGGCCGCCGACGTCGACGTCGATGTCGTAGTCGACGAAGAGGTAGTTGCGGGCGTCGCTCAGCTTTTTCGTATTGGGATTCGGATTCGGCTCGGTCTTGCCCTCGCGGATCATCTCCTTCGCCATGATCGCGTAGGAGATCGGATCGAGGTCCATGCCGAGCTCGCGCGGCAGCCCGGTATCGTCGAACGCATAGGGGGCGATGCCGAAGGCCAGGGTCGAGGTGCCGTCGTCCTCGATGAGGCCGTTGCCGGTCGCCACGCGCACTATCGGGTGGCTGCCGCGATAGCTCCCGGCGAAGACCGGTAGGTTGCCGGTCTCGTCGGGGCGATAGCGGGTCGTGAGCAGCGTTCCCGCGCCGTCGACGTCCACCTCGACGATGCCTTCGATGTCGGTCGTGCGGCCGTAGCGCGCCATCAGCACGTCGGGGTAGACGCCGGTGCCGAAGTCCTCGTTCGACCAGATGAGCACGTACTGGTAGGTCGTGTAGCCGACCTTCGGGATCGGCTTAGCATAGACGATGAGCGGCACGTCGCTGCGGGCGTAGCCGGGGTGCTGCGGGATGGCGTTCACCGAGGTGTCGATGCCGAGCACGATCGGCGCATAGCGCGTGAAGTCGTAGCGCGGATCGCCGGCGGGAATCGACTCGACTGCCGCGGCGGCCGTGACCGAGACCGGCGCCTTGGGATTCGGGCTCAGCTTCTTCTCCGCATGCAGGCCGATGACGTGCGCGCCCGGGGTGACGGCGCCGAGGAGCACGCGATACTCGGTCGGTGTCTCGCCGCCGTAGAGCACGAGCTGGCCGAGCGGGGCGCCGTCGAGGTCGTAGCTCACCACCACCGATTCGCTGTCCTTGGTGCCCCAGTCGGTGCCGACCGTGGCGATCGTCAGCGTCGCCACCCCTTCGCCGGCGGCGGCGACCGTGAAGGGCAGCGCCTGGTAGCCCGTGGGCGAGATCGCGAGCGGGAAGATGTCGTCGACCCAGGCGCTGGCGCCGTCGCAGACGTTCGGATCGCAGCCGGGGAGCTTGGCGATCTTGGCGCCGCACTTGGCGACGTCCTTGGGGAAGAGGTTCATCTTGTTGGCGCGCCGGCGCGTGAGCTTGGTCGAGACGAGCTTGCCGGCGGTCGCCGCGCGCAGGTTGCCGCACTTCGTCGCCGGAGCGCTGGCGCAGGCGTTGCCGTCGTCCCAGGTGGCGTCGTAGGCGCTCTCCGCGAGGGCGTCGAGGTTGCAGGCGATCAGGGCCGAGCAGCCGGCGGAGAGAAGATAGGGCGCCGCCGCGCCGTCGGGCACCGGGCAGGCCGTCGGACAGCCCGGCGACGCCTTCTTGCCGCAGGCGAGCGTCGCCTTCCAGCGCGCCTTCACGAACTTCTCGACCGTTTTCGGCGCGGCGGCGAGGTCGGCACCGCAGTCGCCGGCGCAGAGCGCCGCCGCCGGCGTCGGAGCGGTTATGACCCATAGCGCCGGGACGAGCATGAGCGCGACGAGCCAAGGGGTGCGGCTGCTGAATGGCATGGTACGGGACCTCCTGCGGGCGGGTTTCCCGATCGCCTCTAGCACGAAGAGCGACGGCGGGGCTACGGAATTGTCGAGCGGCGCGGTACGGCTGGCGCCGGCCCGGGTTCAGAGATCGAGATGGCGAGCGATCAGCTCGCGGTGGTAGCGGGCGTCGCCGAGCAGCGATTCGCTCGACTTCGCGCGCTTCAAGTAGAGGTGCACGTCGTACTCCCAGGTGAAGCCGACGCCGCCGTGGATCTGGAGGCAGTCGGCGGCGCAGCGGAAATAGGTGTCCGAGGCGTAGGCCTTCGCCAGCGAGGACGCGATGGCGAGCTCGTCGTCCCGCTCCGCCGCCGCGCAGGCGGCGTAGTAGGTCGCCGAACGGGCGGCCTCGACGCCCATCAGCATGTCGGCGCACTTGTGCTTGATCGCCTGGAACGAGCCGATAGGGCGCCCGAATTGGCTCCGCTCGCCGGCGTAGGCGACGGCGAGGTCGAGGCAGCGCTCGGCACCGCCGACCTGCTCGGCGGCGAGGGCGACGGTCGCGAGCTGCAGGGTCGTGGCGAGTGCGCTCCAGCCCTGCGGCTCCCCGCCCAGCACGGCGTCGCGCGGCAGGCGCACATCGTCGAGGACGACGGCAGCGAGCCGGCGCGTCTGGTCGACGGTGGCGAGGACGCGACGGCGGACGCCGGGCGTGGCCGCGGGCACGAGATAGATCGCCACGCCGGCGGCGCCTTCCGTGCCCGGGGTCCGCGCGGCGACGAGCAGGAGATCGGCGGTGTGGCCGTCGACGACGTAGTCCTTGGCGCCCGCGAGGACGATCTCGCCGCCGACGACGCGCGCCGTCGCCTGGATCCCGGCAGCGTCCCAACGGCCGTCGGCTTCGGCGTGGGCGAGGGCGGCGGTGGTGCTGCCGGCGGCGATGCCGGGCAGCCACGCCGCTTGCTGCTCGGGGGTGCCGCCGACGACGAGGGCATTGGTGGCGAGGCAGACGGTGGAGAAGAAGGGTGCGCAGAGAAGCGTCGCACCCATCGCTTCCATGAGCACCATGAGCTCGACTTGTCCGAGGCCGAGCCCGCCGTGCTCCTCGGGCACGATCACGGCCGGCCATCCCATTTCGCCGGCGATGCGCTCCCAGAGAGCGCGGTCGAAGCCGGTCTCCGTCGCCATGGCGGCGCGGACCGCGGCCGGGGAGGCGTGGGCGGCGAGGAAAGCGCGGGCGCTGTCGCGGAGCTGGCGCTGCGGTTCGTCGAGGGCGAAGTTCATCCGCTATCAGGAGCCGTAGACCTTCTGCGGCGGCGGCGCCTTGCCGAGGAGGTCACGGACGATCGGACCCAGCTCGCTCGGCTCGAAGCGCGCCCCCTTGTCGATCCCGACGCCGGTGCGCCAGCCATCGGCGACGTTGAGCTTGCCGCCGGCGATCTCGAAGACTTGCCCGGTGACGTCGTGCGACTCGGTGCTCCCTAGCCAGACCACCAGCGGCGCGACGTTCTCCGGCGCCATGGCGTCGAATCCGGAGGCCGGCTTCGCCATCATCTCGGCGAAGACGGTCTCGGTCATGCGGGTGCGGGCCGCGGGAGCGATGGCGTTCGCGGTGACGCCGTAGCGGCGAAGCTCCGCTGCCTGCACGAGCGTCAGGGCGGCGATACCGGCCTTGGCCGCCGAGTACGCGGCTTGTCCGATCGAGCCCTGGAGCCCGGCGCCCGAGCTGGTATTGATGATGCGCGCATCGAGCTTCTCTCCGGCCTTGGCGCGGTCGCGCCAGTGCGCAGCCGCGTGACGGGCGACGCAGAAGTGGCCCTTCAGGTGCACCCGCACCACTGCGTCCCACTCTTCCTCGGAGGTGCTGACGAACATGCGGTCGCGGACGAAGCCGGCGTTGTTGACGACGACATCGAGGCGGCCGAAGGCGTCGAGGGCGGCGGCGACCATGCGCTCCGCACCCGCCCAGTCGGCGACGTCGTTGCCGTTCGCGATCGCCTCGCCGCCTGCCGCGCGGATGGCCGCCGCAACCTCGGCAGCAGGGCCGGTGGTGGCCTCGCCGCGACCGTCGAGCGCGGTGCCGATGTCGTTCACCACGACCTTCGCACCGGCGGCCGCGAACGCCAGGGCGTGGGCGCGGCCGATGCCGCGCCCGGCGCCGGTTACGATGACGACCCTGCCGTCACAGATCGCTGCCATCTCAGAGCCTCTCGATGATGGTGACGTTGGCCTGACCGCCACCCTCGCACATGGTCTGCAGACCGTAGCGTCCGCCGGTGCGCTCGAGCTCGCAGAGGAGCGTCGACATCAGGCGGGCGCCGGTGGCTCCGAGCGGATGGCCGAGCGCGATGGCGCCGCCGTTCACGTTGACCCGCGCGTGCTCGAAGCCGGTCTCCTGCATCCATGCCAGGACCACCGAGGCGAAGGCTTCGTTGATCTCGACGAGGTCGATGTCGTTGCGGTTCATTCCCGCCTTGGAGAGTGCCCACTGCGTCGCCGGGATCGGCGCCGTCAGCATCCACACCGGATCGGCGCCGCGCACGCTCAGGTGATGGATGCGGGCGCGGGGCCGCAGGCCGTGATCCTTCACGGCCCGCTCCGAGGCGATCAGCAGCGCCGCGGCAGCGTCGGAGATCTGGCTCGACACGGCAGCGGTCAAGCGACCACCTTCGCGCAGGGGTTTCAGGGCCGCCATCTTCTCGAGCGTGGTGTCGCGGCGCGGCCCTTCGTCGGCACTGACGCCGGCGAGCGGTACGATCTCGCGGTCGAAGCGGCCCTCGTCGATCGCCCGCAGCGCCCGGCGATGGCTTTCGAGCGCGAAGCGCTCCATCGCTGCGCGCGTGCAGCCCCACTTCTCGGCGATCATCTCGGCAGCGCGGAACTGCGATACCTCCTGGGTTCCGTAGCGTCGCGTCCAGCCCTCAGAGGTCGAGAAGGGATCGGTGAATCCGTAGGCTTCCCCGGCGAGCATCGCCGACGAGATCGGCAGCATGCTCATGTTCTGCACGCCGCCGGCGATCAGCAGGTCGGCCGTGCCGCTCATGACCCCCTGGGCGGCGAAGTGCACCGCCTGCTGCGCCGAGCCGCACTGGCGGTCGACGGTGGTGCCGGGCACGCCGTCGGGAAGCCCGGCCGCGAGCCAGCACGTGCGGGCGATGTCGCCGGCCTGCGGACCGATGGTGTCGACGCAGCCGAAGATCACGTCCTCGACGGCTTCCGGGTCTATGCCCGTGCGCTCGACGAGCGCTCGCAGCACGTGGGCGCCGAGGTCGGCGGGATGCACCGCTGCGAGACCGCCGCGGCGGCGGCCGACCGGCGTCCGCACCGCATCGATGATGTACGCCTCTGCCATTGACGCCTCCTCTTGTGGCGCTTCTTTCTATCGTTGCACGACCACGGACGAGCCGTGGCCGAACAGCCCCTGGTTCACGGTGACACCGATCTTCGCGCCCTCGACCTGGCGGCCTGCCGCCTGGCCGCGCAGCTGCCAGACGAGCTCGCACACCTGCGCGATCGCCTGGGCCGGTATGGCTTCGCCGAAACAGGAGAGGCCGCCGCTCGGATTCACCGGGACGCGGCCGCCGAGCGTCGTGACGCCGTCGTTCAGGAGCTTCTCCGCGTCGCCCGGGGGACAGAGCCCGATGTTCTCGTACCAGTCGAGCTCGAGCGCCGACGAGAGATCGTAGACTTCGGCGACGTCCACGTCCTCGGGGCCGATGCCGGCCTGCGCATAGGCGGCGGCGGCGATCGAATCGCGGAATGCGACCGGCGGCGGCGGCGCGGCGGCCGCGGAATCGGTGGCGAAATTCGGCATCTCGATGACGGTGTTGGGGTAGCGGGGCGTCACCGTGGCCACGGCCGAGATCGCGACCGGGTCGGTGGTGCGCCGGCGCGCGTAGGCCATGCTCGTCAAGACGAGGGCGGCGCCGCCGTCGCTGGTGGCGCAGATCTCGAGGAGGCGTAGCGGATCGGACACCATCGGCGAGGCCAGGACTTCTTCCTCGGTCACGAGCTTGCGGTAGCGGGCGTAGGGATTTTCGAGCCCGTGCCTCGCGTTCTTGACCTTGACCTTCGCGAAGTCGCGATCGGTGGCGCCGTAGAGCTCCATGCGCCGCCGCGCGTAGAGGGCGAAGTAGACCGGGTTGGTGGCGCCGAGGAGGCGAAAGCGCAGCCAGTCGGGATCGTCGCCGCGCTCGCCGGCCTGGGGCGCGAAGAAGCCCTTCGGCGTCGTATCGGCGCCGACTACGAGGGCGACGTCGCAGTTGCCGGCGAGTATGTGGGCGCGGGCGACGCTCACCGCCTGCGAGCCGGCGGCGCAGGCGCCGTAGCAGCTCGTGACCTGCGCCCCCGACCAGCCGAGCGCCTGGGCGATCGAGGCGCCGGCGATGAAGCCCGGGTAGCCGTTGCGGATCGTCTCGCCGCCGGCGACGAACTGCACGTCCCGCCAGGCGATGCCGGCGTCGGCAAGGGCAGCGCGCGCCGCCGCTACTCCGTACTCCACGAAGTTCCGACCCCACTTGCCCCAGGGATGCATGCCGACACCCAGGACCGCGACCTGGCGCTCGCTCACGAGCGGCTCCCGGCGGCAGGCGCCCACTTCCAGACCAGATACTCGTTGGCGTCGTCGCTGTAGAGCGTCTCGACGACGAGCTCCATGCGCATGCCGACCTGCAAGTCGGCGGTCGCGACGCCGTTCGCCACCTGGCCGAGCACGACCATCTTCTCGTCGGCGAGCTCGACCGCCGCGATCGCGTAGGGCGCGAACGGCTCCGGCGATACGTAGGGTGCGGGCGGCTGGTAGCGATTGTCGGTGTAGGACCAGAGCGTACCGCTCGCCGACAACGGCACCTCCTCGAGGTCGGCGGCGCCGCAGGCGGGATTGCGGCAGGCGAACGACTCCCTGGGAAAGAAGTAGCTGCGGCACGAGCGGCAGCGGCTGCCGATCAGCCGCGGACGCTCGGGGCGGGCGTCGAACCAGCTTGCCATGGCCGAGACCTTGTTCTTCACGATGCCTCCTCTCGCGACTCCGACTGCAGGACGGCCGCGGCGACGCGGGCGCGGTGCCAGCTGCTCGTGCCCCACGCCGTCTCGAGCGCCCAGGCGCGCTTCATCCACATATGGAGATCGACCTCCCAGGTGTAGCCGATGGCGCCGTGGACTTGCAGCGCCGTGCGCGCCGCGAAGGCGGCGGCGTCGGCGGCGGCGATCTTCGCGTGCGAGGCGTCACGACCGCGGTTGGCGGCCTCGCGGGCTGCTGCGTAGGCGGCGCGATACACCACCGGCCGCGCGAACTCGAGCCGCACCTGGGCATTGGCGAGCATGTGCTTGACCGCCTGGAAGCTGCCTATTGCGCGGCCGAATTGCTGGCGCTGCCGGGCGTAGCGGACGGCTTCCTCGATGAGGCGCGCGGCGACGCCGAGGAGCTGCGCTGCGGTGCCGAGCGTGCCGCGATCGATCGCCGCGGCGCGCAGGCGCCGAGCCTGGGCGCCGGCTGCGAGTCGCGTCCGGTCCGCGGGCGTCCAGGCGACCCGGAAGAGACGCTGCGCCCCGTCGAGGTGCGGCAGGCGTTCGAGGCGCACGTGCGCGCGCGGCACGGCATGGATGGCGTCGCCGTCGGCGAGGAGGAGGAGGTCGGCGACGTCGGCGTGGCTCACCCAGGGATTGGGCGGGAAGCCCACCGCGACCACGCTCTCGCCCGCGGCGATGCGCTCGAGCCACGGATCGGCGAGCGCCCGCTCCGTCACCGCAGCGAGCAGCGGCACCGCGATCAGGGCGGTGTCGACGACCGCTTCGGGCAGCGCCGCCCGTCCGGTCTCCTCGAGCGGCAGGATGGCGGCGATCTCGTCGAGCCCGAGGCCGCCGGCGCCCTCGGGAACGAGGAGCCCGAGGAGGCCGAGCTCGGCCAGGGCACGCCAGCGTCCGGGATCGTGGGCGTGCTCCTGATCCCAGACCTGGCGTACGGCCGCCGGGGCGCAGGTGCGCTCGAGGACGCCGCGCACGCTGTCGCGGAAGCGGAGCTGCTCCTCTGTGAAGGCGAAATGCATCGATCCTCAGTCGCGGGGCAGGCCGAGAACGCGTTCGGCGATGACGTTGCGTTGGATCTCGTTGGTGCCGGCGTAGATCGGCCCGGCGAGCGAGAAGAGGAAGCCGTCGAGCCACCCCGCGGCTTCTGGCGGCGCCGCCGCCGGCAGCAGTCCGGCATCGCTGCCGAGCAGCGCCAGCGCGGTCTCGTGCATGCGCACGTCCATCTCGGACCAAAAGATCTTGCCGAGGCTGGCCTCGGCGCCGATCGCGCCTCCGGCGAGCAGCCGCGATGCCGTGGCATAGGTCGCGAGCGAGTACGCCTCCGCATCCATCCACGCGCGCACGACGAGATCGCGCAGGGCCGGATCGGCGCCGGCGCCGCGCGCCTCCCAGAGCCGGCGCAGGCGGCGCGCCGTCGCCTGGAAGCGGGCGGGGCTGCGCAGCATGAGCCCGCGCTCGAAACCGGCCGTCGCCATGGCGATCTTCCAGCCCTGGTGCTCCTCGCCGAGGCGGTTGGCGCGCGGCACGCGGGCGTCGTCGAAGAACACCTCGGCGAAGCCGGTCTCGCCGTCGAGCTGCGGGATCGGCCGCACCCGTACCCCGGGAGTGTCGAGCGGCATCAAGATGAAGGACAGACCCTTGTGGCGTTCCGAGGTCGGGTCGGTGCGGACGAGGCAGAAGATCCAGTCGGCGAACGCCGCCCGCGAGCACCACGTCTTCTGGCCGTTCAATACGTAGTGGTCGCCGTCGAGGCGGGCGCTGGTGCGGATCGCGGCCATGTCGCTTCCCGCGTTCGGCTCCGACCAGCCTTGGGCCCAGACCTCCTCGCCGCGCGCCATTTTCGGGAGGTAGCGCGCCTTCTGTTCCGGCGTGCCGAACTCCATGAGCGTCGGCCCGAGGAGGAAGATGCCGTTCTGGTTGACGCGTCCCGGCGCCTCCGCAGCCCAGTACTCCTCCTCGAAGATCAGCCACTCGATGAGGTTGCAGCCCCGGCCGCCGTACTCGACCGGCCATGACACCATCGCCCAGCCGCCGTCGTGGAGGGTGCGCTCCCATTCGCAGTGGCGACGGAAGCCCTCGGCGGTGTCCATGGATGGAAGCGGCGTTCGCGGGACATGGGCGTCGAGCCAGGCGCGCACCTCGGCGCGGAAGGCCTCCTGCGCCGGCGTGAAGGTGAGATCCATCGCCCTACTTCCCTACGTCCTTGAAGGTCGCGTCGCGCTTCCCGACGAAGGCGTCGCGCGCCTCCTGCGAGTCGGGGGAATTGTAGAGCTCGAGCGTGAAGCCTTGCTCGAAGCGATAGCTGCGCTTGATGTCGAGGAGCTCGATGCCGTTCAGCGACTCCTTGGCGAGGCGCAGGGCCTTCGGGCTCTTGGCCGCGATCTTGGCCGCGAGGGCGCGCGCCGCCGGGTGCAGCTCGGCGCGCGGCAGGACGGCTTCGAGGGCGCCCAACCGGTAGGCCTCGGCGGCGCTGATCGGCTCCCCGGTGTAGAGCATCTTCCGCACCTTCTGGATCGGAAACATGCGCAGCAGATGCGAAGCGGCGCCGAGGGCACCGCGATCGATCTCCGGAAGGCCGAAGGTCGCGTCCTCGGAGGCGAGGATGACGTCGCAGGAGCCGACGAGGCCGATGCCGCCGCCGAGCACGAAACCGTGGGCCGCTGCGATCACCGGCACCGGACAGTCGTGGATCGCCGCGAAGGAGTCGTAGCAGCCCTTGTTGACCTTGGTGATGAGCGTGGCGTCGCGCGCCAGCTCCTTGATGTCGACGCCGGCGCAGAAGCCGCGACCCTCGGCGGCGAGCAGGACGACGCTGACGTCGTCGCGGCTGCCGGTCGCGGCGATGGTGCGTGCCAGCTCCGCCCACCCGGCACTATCGAAGGCGTTCACGGGCGGGTGGTCGAGCAGGATCTCGGCGATGCGGTCGGCGACGGATGTTCGGATCGGCACGAGCGGCTCCTATTTTTTGAAGACGGTAGCCCGCGCATCGTGCGGGTCGAGGACGGTGCGGATCAAGCGCAGCTGCTCCGCGCTCGGCGCCGGCGTCGTGCCGAGATCGGCCGCGCGCGCCAGCGGAAAACTAGTTGCCGCCTCGACCTGGTCGAGGGTGACGCCGGGGTGTATGGAGCGCAGGCGCATGGCGTGGTCGGGGCCCGCGAAGTCGAGCACGGCTAGATTCGTCACTACGAGGCGGAGCGCATGGAGGTCGCGGCGTACGCCGGGCTCCCAGCGAGCCGGGTCGTATCCGGCGCCGGAGGCCATGTCGACGCGCTCGACGAAGGTGCGCCGCGAATGATCGGGGACGAAGAAGCTGCAGGGGTGGTTGATGGTATTGCCGGGGATGCCGCGCACGCCGAGGAGCTGGATCTTCGGCTTCTGGAAAGTGCCGCCGATATAGCTGATGTTGATGGCGCCGGAGCGGTCGATCTGGGTCGGCATGGTCATGGCGTGGCGGCGCCCGCTCCACAGCAGGTCGAACACCCTGCGGAAGGGCAGCCAACCTTCGACGGGCGGCCGATAGTCCGCCGGCCGCCGGCCCACCGGCACCGGCTCGGCGACGAGCAGGCATTCGCCGTCGGTCAGCATCAGGTCGGGAGCGAAAGTGAGCCGGGCGAGGCCCGCCGCGAGGCGAGGGACGAGGCCGAGCCCCGAAGCGAGGATCTCTCCGTCGCCGCGCCAGGCCTCGGCGGCGGCGGCGATGCAGAGCTCGGCGAGCGTGTAGTCGGGCGTCATCGGCATCTGACGGTTTCAGAAGATCGGCGGTGGGATGGCATGGATCCGGGCGGCGCCGCCGACGGCGTCGCCATACGCCACGTCGTCGACGTCGACGAAGCGGGCCCGGTAGTCCGCCCAGGCGTCCGGCGCGGTCGCCGCACAGTACGTTTTCAAGTGTTCGAGGTCGATGCCGTACGCCGGCGAGCAGGAGGTCGGGTGCGCGCCGAGCGGCGCTTCGACGACGGCGTCGACCATGCCGCGATCGAGGACGAGGGTGTGCAGACAGCCGTGGTCGGCAAAGCTCTCGGTCGCCACGATGCGCTCGCAGGTCACGTAGCGCCGCGTCGCGGCGCCGCAGAAGAGGTCGTCGAAATACGGATCGGGACCGAGAATCTGGGCGTTGCCGCGAGCGTCGGCGTGGTCGACGTGGACGAGCGCGGCGTCGAGCGGCAGCGCCGGCATCGCCAGCAAACGCTCGCCGTCGGCGTAGGGCGACACCACGGTTGCGAGCTCGGCTTGGAGTCGGGTGACGTCGGTGGCGAGGCCGGCGCGTATCGGCAGGAAGGGGAGGCGCAGCATCGCGGCGCGGAGCCCCCACTGGATCATGCCCTCGTCGAGCTCCATGACCTGGAGAGCGCCCGTCTGCCGTGCCATCCGGAAATGCGGGTCGAGCGGGATCAGGTCGAGGGAGACGAAGCCGAACACGAGCTTGCGCACCTTGCCGGCGGCGCAGAGCAAGCCGACGTCCGGTCCGCCGTACGAGACCACCGTCAGATCCCGCAGCGGCGAGCGCAAGATCGCGCGCACCAGCGCCATGGGCTTGCGGCGTGCGCCCCAGCCGCCGATGCCGATGGTCATACCGTCGCGCAGCTCGGCGACGACCTCGGCGAGCGTCCGGCGCTTATCGGCCATCGGCGGGTCTCGTGATACTGGGTGGCGTGGGGAAGCGGGGCACGGGCGACGATCCGGCGGCTTCTCTAGCATCGGGATGCAGAAAATGAAACGTGTTGCACTTTCCATGTGGCGGCGGGCGCGAGGCTGGTGGCGCCCCGCGGTCGCGATCGATCTCGGCACGGCGTGGACGCGGCTCGCCGATGCGTCGGCGCGGCTTCGGGTCGACGCACCGACCGTAGCCACCGAGCGCTCGGCGCTGCGCTCCGGCGTGATCGTGGACCCGGAGGCGGCTGTGGCCGTGCTGGCGCCGCTTCTCGGACAGGTGCGGCGCGGCGTCGGCGGCGGTGTGCGCGTGCTCGCCGGAGTCCCGAGCGACGCCTCGCCGGTCGAGCGGGCGGCGCGCGAGGCGGCGCTTCGCGCCAGCGGCGCCGTCGCCGCGGCGCTCGTCCCGGAGCCGCTCGCCGCCGCGATCGGGGCGGGAATCGACGTCGGCGGACCTTATGCCGCGCTCGTGGTCGACGTCGGCGAGGGAGTGACGGATTGCGCTCTCGTCGGCGAGGGGAGAGTGCTCGCTGCCGGCGCGGCGCGGATCGGGTGCGCGGATTTTCGCCGCGCCGTTGCCGCCGAGCGCGGCGTCGATCTAGAGGCAGCGGAGAGGATGTTGCGCGTCGAAGGCGTCGCGGTGATCGCACCGCTCGCCGACGCCGCCTTGGCGCCGGTGCTGGCGCTGCTCGCGGAGCTTTCGGCGCACCGGGCGTGCGAGGTGATCGAGACCGGCATCACGCTCACCGGCGGCGGCGCCATGATTCCCGGCCTCGGCCGTCGGCTCACCGAGAAGACGGCCGTCGAGACGCGCACGGTCGCGCGCGCCCACGAGTGCGTCGTGCGCGGAGTCGCCGCGATGCTGCCGGCGGCCGACGCGCTCGGACTCTGGCGTTGACGGCGCTGCGGTTCAGGGGGACGCGTCGCCGGCTAGCGTGCAGTCGAGGAAACCGTCGTCGAAGATCGCCCCGATCAGCAGACGATTGCCGCGGACGGCGGCGGCGCTCGACGCCGAGAGCGCGGTGCCGTCGTCGAGGTACACCTCGTCGACCTCGCCGGTCGCAGGAACCACGCGCAGCACTTGCGAGGGCGACGGCGTCGACGGATCGGCGCCATGCGCCTCGACCCGCAGGAGCTTCGGGTGCGCCGCGATCCAGAGGGCGCCGTCGGCTGCGACCTCTATGTTGTCGGGGCCGCTGCCGAGCGGGATGTCGCGGCGGAAGGTCAAAGTCTCGCTGGCGGGATCGCGGGCGTAGACGCGGACGCTCCGACCCGTGGTCGAAGCGACGTAGAGGGTCTTGCCGTCGGGGCTAACGTTGATGCCGTTCGGGAAGACGAGGTCGGTGAGGGCAGGGCGGAAGCCGCCCGGGCCATAGAACAGCACCTGCGCATCGGCGAGCCGGAGGTAGGTCTCGATGGTCTGCAGCCTGCCCGGCGGATGGGCGTGCGAGTTGGTGACGTAGAAGCGGTCGAGGCCCACCGCCACGAGGTCGTTCGGCATCATCAGGAGCGGGTCCGTGAGCGTCGCGCGATGCAGGAGCCCGTTCTCGGTGAGATCGAAGATCTCGACGGCGTACGCCGCCGGCGTATCGCCGCCGGCCGGATGGTTGACGACGAAGAGCACGTCCCGTCCGTCGGCGCCGGCCCAGAGGCTGAGCCCTTGCGGCTGGAAGCGGGCGTCGGCGCTCGGCGTGAGGTTGACGGGCGGCGTGTCGGGTGTGCCCAGGTCGTAGGCCCAGATCGCGCCGGGGACTGCTCTCCCGGAGCGGAGCGCCCGCCGGTCGCTCGCAGAGACGTAGGCGATGCCGGTGCGCGGATGGATGGTGATGTCCTCGGGTCCGACCGGCCCGGCGACTAGGCGGCAGGTGCCGGCGGCATGCGGGTGGATGCGGCGAAAAGCGCCGGCCAGCCACAGGAGCCGTAGCACCTGGACGCCGATGCCCAGAAGGGCGAACAACGCGACGATTGTCAGCACACGGCGCATGCGGCTCTCACGGCTCCTCGACGCAGCGGGTCGGCGTCATGCGGGCAGGGCGCGCAGGTCGGAGAGGAATTCCAGTACGGCGTCGGTGAAGCGGTCGTTGCGATCCCCCGCGACCATGTGGCCGGCACCGGAGACGTCGACGTAGCGAGCATGCGGCACGAGGCCGAGGAAGTGAGCGGCCCCTTCTTCGGACAGCACGTCGCTCTTCCGACCCCGCACCAGCAGCGTCGGAACCGTGAGCGCCGCGGCGGCGGCCGCAAGACGCGGCGGGTTGGCGATCTCCGCCGGCGGCCGGGCGCCGGCGAGAAAGCGCGGATCCCAGTGCCAGCGCCAACGACCATCGGGCCGCCGGCGCAGGCTCTTGGTGAGCCCCGCGAGTTGCCGCGGCCGCGGCCGGTGCGGGAGGTAGGCTGCTACGGCGTCCGCCGCGTCTTCGAGGCTCGCGAAGCCTTCCGGGAAAGCGCTCATGAAGGCGCGCACGCGCTCGGCGCCAGCGATCTCGATCCTCGCCGCGACGTCGACGAGCACTACGGCGGCCGCGGTTCCCGGCGCCTCGCCCTCGGCGAGCAGCGCGGTGATGCCGCCGAGCGAGGCGCCGACGACGATCGGCGGCCGGCCGAGTGCTGCTACGACGGCGCGCAGATCGGCGGCGAAGGCGTCGATCGTGTAGTCGCCGTCCGCAGCCCAGGCGCTGTCGCCGTGGCCGCGCGCGTCGAGCGCCAGCGCCTGCCACCCGGCGTGGGCGATCGCCCGACCGGTGCCGCGCCAGGAGTGGCGCGTCTGTCCGCCGCCCGGCAGCAGCAGCACCGGCGCCGCGCTCGCATCGCCCCAGGCATCGCCGGCGAGGGTGATGCCGGCGTGGCCGGTGAAGCATACGGTGCGGTGCGCAAGCATCACGGAGAGATGCGCCGTAGTAAAGGATGCGGGGCGTCTTTGTAAACCGCGGCGCATCGTGTAGAGAGGGCCCTCCATTCGCGCGGCGCGCCGGCGCCGGCAAAATCACTCGGGAGGAATCGTCCTATGGTCAAAGGCGCCGTCATGCACAATTTCATGGAGCCGCTCAAAATCGAGTCGCTCAAACTGAAGCCGCTCCGGGAGGGCGAGATCGCGGTCAAAATGGTGGCGAGCGGCGTCTGCCACTCGGACCTCTCGGTCGTGCAGGCGAAGCTCCCGGTGCCGCCGCCCGCGGTGCTTGGCCACGAGGGCGCGGGCATCGTCGAGGAGGTCGGCGCCGGCGTGACCGACCTCAAACCCGGCGATCACGTCGTGCTCGCCTGGGTCGCGAATTGCGGCAAGTGCCACTACTGCACCAACGAGCGCACCCACCTCTGCGAGCAAGCGGTGCAAGCGGCCATGCTCGGCCAGGAGGCGGTCTTCGAGATGGGCGGCGTCGACGTCTCCCGCATGGCCGGCGTCGGCTCCTTCGCCGACCACACGATCGTGCGCGCCACCTCGGCGATCAAGATCCGGGACGACATCCCCCTCGACGTCGCCTGCCTGGTCGGCTGCGGCGTCATGACCGGCGTCGGCGCCGCCGTCAATACGGCCAAGGTGCGGCCCGGTCAGACGGTCGCTGTCTTCGGCTGCGGCGGCGTCGGCCTGAACGTCATCCAGGGCGCTGCGCTCTGCGGCGCGGCGCGCATCATCGCCGTCGACCTCGCCCCGGTGAAGCTCAAGCTGGCGCAGCAGTTCGGCGCCACCGACGTCGTCAACGCCAAGGACAACCCCGATGCGTCGAGCGCGATCAAGGATCTGACCGGAGGTCTCGGCGTCGACTACGCGTTCGAGGTCGTCGGGACCGGGGCTCTGATCCAGCAAGCGTACCTCTCGGTGAAGCGCGGCGGCGCCGCCGTCTGCGTCGGTGTCATGCCGATGGGTCAGAGCGTCGAGATCCCGGGCATGATGCTCTCGCTCGAGGAGAAGTCGCTCCTCGGGTGCCTCTACGGCTCGGCGAACGTGCGGCGCGACATGCCGCTCCTCCTCGACCTCTACATGCAGAAGCGGCTGAAGATCGATGAGCTGGTGTCGAAGAAGATCAAGCTCGAAGACGTGAACGCCGCCTTCGAGGCGATGGAGAAGGGCGAGGTCGCGCGCTCGGTCATCGTCTACTGACGTCAGTCTTCGAGGCAATAGAGCTTCAGTCCCTGGCTGCAGACTCCATTGCTGAACGCCGCCCACCAGGTCGCGTCGGCGAGCGTCGTCGCACCGCCGATGGCGCTCGTCGACGCCGTCGACGTCCAGTCGTCGCACGTCGACGCCGAGCTGCCGGCGACGCTCGGCGTCGCTGCCCCCGTCCAGACGGAATTGTTGTTGCCGTAGGTGCCGAAGGCATTCTGCCAGAGGCCGCTCGGCAGGGTTTCGCCGGCTGCCAGCTGTATCCCGGTACCGACCGCTATGCCGTCGGGGCGGACGTAGAGCGGCGCCAACGTGAAGCGGGAGACGGCAGGAGCGGTGGTCGTGGCGAGTAGCGCCTTGTAGTTGCCGCTGAAGCCGGCGGCTATGGCTTCGCCGGCGCAGATCTGGTCCGCGGCCGTTATGCCGCCGCCGGGAACGAAGTTGCCGACCGAGAGGAATACGCGCTTGCCGACCGCCGGAGTGACGTTGAGCGCGGCGCTGTAATCGACCTGGAAGCAGAACAGACGCCGGGCGGCGTCGCAGCCGCTGGCGCTCCGCGCCGTCCACGAGATCGGTCCGCCCTGCACCCGCCCCGTGCCGCCGCGGGCTTCGGCGTCGCGCGAAGTCCAATCGAGGCACGTGAATTGGTCGCGAACGCCGGTGCGCGTCGTGCCCGTCCATACCGTCACCGTACCGGTGGCGACTTTGCCGTTCTCGGTGACGTTCAAGGGGTTGAAGATCTGACCGAAGCCCGCGAGGTCGGAGAGCTCGTCGGCGAAAGGAGCGCCGTCGACGCGGATGAAGCCGCGCGCCGCTCCGAGGCGCACGGCCGCGCCGGCGTTGGCGTCCGAGAACCAGGCGCGAAACGTGCCCGTGATCCCGGCGGCGGCGGCCCGGGCAGTGCAGATGGCGTCGGCCCCCGCGGCGCTGCCGATGGTATCCGCATAGTGCGTCGTCGAGGTGACGAACACTTTGTTGAAGACCGGCGTCGGGACTGGCGTCGGCATGATCGGAGCGTTCGGACAATAGCGGCTGGGGAAGCTCCTGCCCGTGAGCGCCAGCAGCTCCGCGGCGCGGCGCGACTCGAACGCGAGCAGGTCGGCGGTCTGGCAGTCGTGCTGACGCAGCAGGCAGGTGAGGTAGCGATCGTAAGTGTCGAGGTCGGGGACCTCGTAGAGGGCGCAGAGCTCGGCCAGATCGGCGATGTCGAGGGCATTGGGCTGCTGCAGCGTCGCGTATGGGATCACCGTAGCGCCGCACCGCTTGGTCAGCGCCGCACGCGCTTTCGCTTCACTGCTTGCGATCTTGCTGAAGCGGGCATCGCAAAGAGCCTGGGCGGCGGGAAGACAGGCCGGATCGGAAGCCCTGGTCTGGACGCAGGTGTAGATGGCGTCGAGGCAGCGCTTCAGCGACTTCATTGCCAAGGTCGCGTGGTTGCCGGCGACGAACGTCGCCGCCTTGTGGCAGCGGCCGAGAGCCTTGGCGAGCGCCGGGTCGTCGACTCCCGGTGCAACGGCCGCGCCGGTGGCGATCGGGATCGCGAAGGCGACCAGGGCGAGCGTCGCCGCGGTGAAGCGGGCCGGTGATGTCGAGGACGAGGTGCCGGAGCTGCCCATGGAGCCGGCTATCGTAGCAGCAAGATGCGAGCCCAGGCTAAATGCGCGATCGATCGCTGCAGCGCCATTGCAAAACGGCACGACGTGACAACTTGCCCCGCTGCGGATGCGCGCGGCGAACCGCGCGCCGCCCGCCGGCGTCGGGCGCAGAGAGGGCGACGCCGCGGCCGAGGTGCGGCGCTGTCGAGATCGCAGGTCCCGCTCCCGCATAGCACCCGCGACCCCGGCCGCGTTTCGGCCTGTGGCAAAAACGTCCGTGGGGCAGAATTGACGACGCGTCGGGATCGGTTCCGCACGCCGGACCGCGGCTCGCGGCTTGGCACCGGACCTGCTCCGTTTGGAGCGTGAAATGTCCGCGCCACGCACGTCATTCACGCCGCCGCCGCGCCGGCGCCCGGCGAGGCAACGCGTCCGCACGAGCCGAGCCTCTGTTCTCGTGGTCACGAGCCTGGTCGTCTCCGCGCTGCTATCGATCTCCGTCTCCACGCGCCCGCAGACGGCCGACGCCGAGGTCATCGCCTTCGATCCGACCCGTGCGTACCCCGTCGGAATCAATCCCAAGGGTCTGTCGGTCGGTGACTGCGACGGGGACGGCTTAGCCGATGTAGTCGTGGCGGCTCAGGGATCCGGTGAGCTGGTGGTCCTGCGCAATGTCGGCGACGGGACGCTGGAGTTCGGCGGCGGCAAGACGCAAGTTGCACAGCCGGTCGGTGCTGCTTGCGGCGACTTCAACGGTGACGGGATCACGGATCTCGCTGCCGTCGGCAGAGACGGCAAGATCACCTTCTACGCCGGGGACGGCACCGGCGGCTTCACGGACGCGGGGACTCGCCCGGCGGGTGTCGGTCCGACGTCGATGGTAGCCGCGGACCTCAATGGCGACGGACACCTCGACTTGCTCGCGGTCGCTTCGACATCGCAAGACGCCACCATCCTTTTGGGCACGGGGACGAGCGCGCTGCCGTTGATCCTGCGCATCCGGCTTCCCATCGACAAGCCGCGGGCCGCGGCAGTGGCCGACTTCGACGGCGACGGCCGCGCCGACATCGCCATCGTCGGGGCGGAGGCTCCCTACATCGTCGTTCTCTACGGAGACGGCATCGGCTTCGCTACTCGGCCGACCCCGATTCCGGAGCCGTTCGCGGGCAAACGTCCGACGCGAGGACAGAGCATCGCCGCTGCCGATTTCGACGGTGACGGACGGCCGGATCTGGCGATGCTCTCCGACGATCACGTCGTGACGCTGTTCATAGGTCGCGCCGACGGCAGCTTCGGCTTTCTGGACGCCTTCGGCGTGTCGTCGGACGCGCAAGCGATCGCGCTCGGTGATCTGAACGGCGACGGCGTATCGGACCTCGTGGTCTTGTCGTCGGTCACGAACAGTGTCCAGGTGTTCCGGGCCACCGGTCACGGTGCGTTTGCGTTGCGCCCCGTGGTCGCCAATGGGGCGGTCAGCAACGCTCTCGGTCCGGTGACGAGCCGAACGATTCTCGGCGACCCGGCCGATGCCGCAACTGCGATCACGCAACTCCTCGTCGCCGACGGTGCCGCCAAGGCCGTGACGCTGGTGGAGCAGGGCGAGGCGGCGAAGCTGCTCCCGCGCATGCTGCTACCGCTCGCGGATCTGCCCGTGGCGATCGCGCTCGGCGACGTCGACGGCGACGGTATCGACGACGCCGCCATGGTGACGCAGCCGCTGCGAGGACGCCGAATGCAGCTTCGCATGCTCCTCGGTACGACCGACGGCGGCTTCGCGGACGTAGCGGCGAGCGGCCGGAGCACGTGCGGCAACGGCATCCTCGAAGGCGCCGAGCAGTGCGACGACGGCAATACGCGGGACAAGGACGGCTGCAGCCGGACCTGTACGATCGAGCTCGGCAAGACGGTGGTGTCCTTGGCGTTCGCCGACCTCGACGGCGATGGCCTCCAGGATCTGGTCGTGGTCGACGACCGGGGGCGGGTGTCGGCACTTTTCGCGGACGGGCACGGACGCATTCGTGCTGTGCGCAGCATCGGCATCGCCAAGAAGAGGATTCCGGCCGCCGTCGCCGATTTCACCGGGGACGACATCCCCGATGTGATTTTCCCTTCGCGGAGCCGGCGGAGCGGAGCACTGACCTTGGCGAGCAATCGCGGCGACGGATCGTTCACCTTGGCTGCGCTCCCGGTCACGACCCCGATCGTAGGACCCCTGCTGGCCGGGGACTTCGATCGCAACGGCTTCGTCGATCTCGCCGTCGGCACCAAGGGCGGGTGGTCGATCCGCTACAACGACGGCGACGGGCCCGTTCGCGGCACTGTCGTGCCGCTGGCGCAGCCGTCCAAGAGAGTGCTGGCGATGACCGCCGCCGATTTCGACGAAGACGGATGGCTCGATCTCCTGGCCACGGTCGATCCGCCGAACGCGCCGGCGCAGTTGTTTCGCGGTGGCGCCGTCGGGATGGCCGCGAACGCGGAGCCGGTGAAGGGGGTGCGGCCGTTGTCGACTCCATTTACCGTCGACCTCGATCGCGACTCGCACCAAGATCTGGTCAGCTGTTCGTCGACGACGAATCTCGATTGCCTCGTGCTCTACGGCGACGGACGAGGCAAATTCGGGCCGGCGGCGTTGCCGGCGTCATCCGCGATAGGTCGCGAGCCGCGCGCCGCAGCCGCCGCCGACTTCGACGGCGACGGCTTCGCAGATGTCGTCGGCATCAGCCGGCGCGACCACCAGGCGATCGTGCTCTTCGGCGGGCCTGCGTCGGCGACGAGTCGTCGCGTGCTCTCGGCGGGTATGCGGCCGTCGGACGTGACCGTTCTCGATCTGAATGACGACGGACGCCTGGACATCGTGGTCGCCAACGAGGGATCGCGCGATCTCAGTATCTTCCTCAATGGGGGAAGCAGGCAGTTCCTAGCCCTTGCTCCCATTC
Source organism: Polyangiaceae bacterium UTPRO1 (assembly GCA_002050235.1). Lineage (GTDB taxonomy): Bacteria > Desulfobacterota > Binatia > UTPRO1 > UTPRO1 > UTPRO1. Next base: position 49,553 of record MWST01000031.1, read on the forward strand.
GCCTGCCGTCGGTGCACAACCGGAGCCTCGGGTTGATTGCTCTTGCTGCCGGCGACATCAACGGCGACGGCCTCGTCGACCTGGCGGCGGTACAAGCCGGCGGTCGAGAGGGCGGCGTCGTCACGACGTTCGTCAACTTCCCCGGCATCGGTCTCGCGGCGACGGCGAGCCTGCCGGTCGGGAACCTCACATGGGGCGTCGCGCTCGGCCAGTTGAACGGGGACGGGGTCCTCGACATCGTCACCGCCAACCGCTCGGACGATACGTTCAGCGTTCTCCTTTCGCAGCCGGACGGCGGTTACACGCGGACCGATTACGCCAGCGGCGGCGGGCGTCCGACGGATGTCGCCGTTGCCGACGTGAACGGCGACGGGCTGGACGATGTGATCGTCGCCAACGAGCGGGTTGAGCCGCAGAACGAGCGCTACGGCAGCGTCGTGACCTTCGCCAACGACGGCGCGGGCGGCTTCGGCGGTAGCGGACGGCAGCACGTGCGCGGGCGCGAGAGTCCGCGCGGCATCTGCGCCGGCGACTTCGACGGCGATGGCCGCAGCGACGTCGCTGTCGCGAGCCTCGGCAGCAGCGACGTGATGGTTCTCTTCGGCAGCGGTGACGGCGGCTGGCGGGCCGATGAGCGCGTATTCCCGGCGGGTGGTCCGCTATCGGCGATATCGTGCAACGACGCCGACGGCGACGGTCGCACCGACATCGCCTTCGGACGGCGGACGGGCTCGGAGGTGGGCCTGATCCTCACCGGTCCGTAGTCTGCACGGGCGTCGCCGGACCGGATGCCGCTGCCGTCGAGGCTGCCCACTGCGCGCGGAAGGCGCGGCAGCGCCGTCGCAACGGGCTCAGATGGCGCGCTCGCGTCCGGCCCAGTAAGGATCGCGGAGCTTGCGCTTGTAGAGCTTGCCGTTCGGATCGCGGGGCAGCTCGGGTATGAAGTCTATGGACTTCGGCACCTTGAACTTGGCGATCCGCTCCAGGCAGAAAGCGGTGATCTCGTCGGCTAGCGCGGATCCAGGCTCGACGCCGGGAGCTGGTTCGATGACCGCCTTCACGCTCTCGCCCCAGTCATCGTCGGGGACGCCGAAGACTGCCGCGTCGCCCACCTTCGGATGCGCGAGCAGGCACGCCTCGATCTCGCTCGGGTAGATGTTGGCCCCGCCCGAGATGATCATGTCGATCTTGCGGTCGCAGAGGAACAGGTAGCCGGCGTCGTCCAGGTAGCCGACGTCGCCGACCGTGAAGAAGCCGTCGCGGCGGTTGGCGTCGGTCTTGGTCTTGTCCCCGTGGTATTCGAAGTCCTGGACTCCGAGCTTCATGTAGACCGTACCGGGGGTGCCGGGCGGCAGTGCGGCGCCCGCGTCATCGAGGATGCGGATCTCGGAGCCTGCCCACGCCCGCCCGACAGTGCCCGGGCGCTCCAACCACTCCTGCGGCGTAACCAGCGTGCCCCCGCCTTCGCTGGCGGCGTAGTACTCGTAGATGGTCGGACCCCACCAGGCGAGCATACGGCGCTTCACGTCGACTGGGCAGGGCGCCGCGGCGTGTACGACGTGGCGCAGCGAGCCGACGTCGTATCTGGCCTTCACGTCTTCCGGGAGCGCCAGAAGGCGGTGGAACTGCGTCGGGACCATGTGGGTGGTGGTTACCCGATCACGCGCGATCGCCGTCAGCGCCTCCTCCGGCGTCCACTTGTCCATGACCGAGAGCGTGTGACCGTAGTGCAGAGAGCAGCCGGCGAAGACGAGCACGGCCGTGTGATAGAGCGGCGAGCCGACCAGGTGGACGCCCTGATCGCGCGGCGCGATGCCGAACATGGCGAGAAGCATTGCGAACATCGACCCCACCGCATCGGGATCGAACGGCATGAGCGCGCGGCGCACCCCCTTCGGTCGGCCGGTCGTGCCCGAAGTGTAGTTCATCACCTGACCGGCCGTGCGCTCGACTGGCGGAGTAGCGGGCATGCCCGCAGTCAGTTCAGCGTCGGGCCGGAAGCCGGGGATCGCACCGACGGCGAAGCAGCTCGAGGGCGCGAGCTGCGCCTCGTCGGCGCCGGCCTTGGCGATGGCGGCGAAGCGACTGTCGGCGACGAAGGCCTTGGCGCCGGAGTCGGCGAGTATATAGGCGATCTCGGGGCCGGCGAGGTGGTGGTTGATCGGCACCAGATAGAGCCCCGACTGGGTCGCCGCTAGATAGAGCTCGATCATCGGCGCGCCGTTCGGCAGGAGCGTCGCGACGACGTCGCCTTGGACGAGGCCGAGCCCGCGTAGCCCGTGCACCAGCTGATTGGAGCGTGCGTGCAGCTCGCCGGCGGAGACGCAGGCGCCGTCCGGCGTCACGAGCGCGACGTGTTCGGGGTGTGCAGTGGCGAGCTTCCAGAATCCGAGCTCACTCATGGAGGCGGAGTCCTTTCTTCGACGATGCGATCAGAGGGCAGCTTCGGCGAGCAGGCGTAGCGTCGCGGCGTCGCGGGTGCCAGCGAGGATCGTCGTCACCGGGCTCTCCCGCCACACTTGCAGGCGGTCGCGAATGCGCTCCGGCGGACCGACGAGCGAGACCTCGTCGGCGAGTCGATCGGGTACGGCGGCGACGGCCTCGGCACGCTTGCCCTCGAGGAACAGCTTCTGCACCGCCTTCGCCTCCTCCTCGAACCCGAGGCGCCCGATCAGGTTCAGATGGAAGTTCTTGGCGGCCGCTCCCATGCCGCCGATGTAAAAGGCGAGCATCCATTTGACAGGGACGAGAGCCGAGGCGAGATCGTCGGCGATCACGACGGTGACCGGGCAGGCGATGTCGAAGCCCGGTTTCAGGTTCCTCAAGGAGTCGGCGTAGACGTCCTGGCGGAACGGCGAGTAGAAGAGCGGTAGCCAGCCGTCGGCGATCTCGGTCGCCATCCTGACGTTCTGCGGCCCCTCGGCGCCGAGGTAGATGGGGATGTCGGTGCGGCGCGGCCGGACGATGAGCTTCAGCGGCTTGCCGAGACCCGTGCCGCCGCGGAGCGGCAGCTGGTAGTGATCGCCCTGGAACGTGACCGGCCCGTCGCGCCGGAGCATCTCGCGAACCAGCGCCACGAACTCGCGCGTGCGACCCATGGGCTTCGGAAAGGGCTGGCCGTACCAGCCCTCTACGACCTGCGGCCCCGAGACGCCGATGCCGAGGATGAGGCGCCCGTTGCTCAGGTGGTCGATAGTAGCCGCTGTCATCGCCACGCAGGCGGGAGTGCGGGCTGCCATCTGCATGATGCCGGTGCCGAGCCTGATCCTGGTCGTGCGGGCTCCCACCCAGCAGAGCGGGGAGAAGACGTCGGAACCGTAGGCCTCCGCGGTCCAGACCGAGTCGTAGCCCAGGCGCTCCGCTTCCAGGACGAGCTCCGTCGGATCCCATGGGTCGGGCATCCAGTAGCCGAGCATCAAGCCGAGGCGCATGCGTGAATCCTCCGAGAAATGCGTTTCGCCGCGGAAGTAGAACACGTTCTAATTCCGGAGGCAATCGCAGGTTCCCGGAGCGCCACCCCGGCGGCGTACTGCCGGGCCGTACGCTCGGCCGCGCCCGCGGCAACGGCCGGGCGGGAGGCCCTCGTTCGAGCGCCGAGCGGGGCGAGGGGAGCAGGGAGTCAGTCGCCCTCAGTCGTCGCGCAGCGATAGAGCCTGGCGCGGACAGCGTGCGACGGCAGCTTCGATGTTGGCGCGTTGCGATGCGGGCGGGTCCGCGACCAGGACGCGCACCAGATCGTCGTCGCCGACAGCGAAGATCTCGGGGGCGACTCGCACACAGACGGCATTTCCTTCGCAGAGCGCGTGATCGACGATGATGCGCATTACTTCCTCCGTCGCGGAGTCGCTGGCGGCGCGCAGAGTGCACCGCCCACCGTGCCCGGTCAACCGTAGTTGCGGCGCGGCTTCCGTTGCGGCGCTGCTTGACAAGCGCGAAGCGCGCTGCGTACAGCGGGCGGCGTGAGCAAGCGGAGGACGACCGCCGGTACGCTCGCCTCGCGGACGTCGGCTGCGGCGGCGGGGCGATGAGCGGCGGCGGACAGCTTGCGGGCAAGATCGCGCTCGTCACCGGCGCGGCGCGCGGGCAGGGCGAGGCCGAAGCGCGGCTCTTTGCGGCGGAAGGCGCGCAGGTGGTACTCGGCGACGTGCTCGACGACGAGGGCGAGCGCGTCGCTGCCGCGATCGGAACTGCGGCGTGGTACTGTCACCACGACGTCAGCGACGAGGAGAGCTGGACGCGCTTCGTCGCTGCGGCGACCGAGCGCTTCGGAGCGCCGGACATACTGGTGAACAACGCCGGTATCCTGCGTATCGGACCGATCGCTTCGATGGCGTTCGCGGAGTACCGGCGCGTCGTCGAGGTGAATCAGTTCGGGTGCTTTCTCGGGATGCGCGCGGTCGTACCGGGCATGGCCGCAAAGGGCGGCGGGGCGATCGTGAACGTCTCGTCGGCCGCCGGCTTCCAGGGCATAGCCGGACTCGCCGCCTACGTTTCGAGCAAGTTCGCGATCCGCGGCCTCACGAAGACAGCGGCGCTGGAGCTCGGAGCGCTGGGAATCCGGGTGAACGTGATCTGCCCCGGAGGCATCGACACGGCCATGGGGCGCGGCGACGACTTCGCCGCCGTCGACGGGCCCGACGTCTTTGCCGGTCTGCCGATCCCGCGCATCGGCCGCGCCGACGAAGTGGCGCGTGCGGCCCTCTTCCTCGCTTCCGACGCGTCATCGTATTGCACGGGCTCCGAGCTCGTCGTCGACGGCGGGATGTTGGCGGGGCCGGCGTGGGGGCAGGTCTGAGCCGTCGCGCGGAGCTCCCGATCCGTATAGTGCAGGGTCGAGAGCTGCGCCTGCCGGTCGTCGTCCGGAGAGCAGTGGCCATGTCGGCCATGTTTCCGGTGCGCTCGGGCGCGGTCCGCCGGCTGCTGCCGACGCCGCGGCTCCGCCCCGCCGAGTGGCTTCCCGGCTGGGCGATCTGCGTGCTCGCGGCCATCGAGTACGAAGACAACGATCTCGGACGCTACAACGAGGTGGGCGTGAGCTTCCTGGTGACGTACGGTCCGCGACCGGCGCTTCCGACATTCGGATTCGTGAACGCCTTGCGGCGAGGCACGCTCGGCGCCTACGTCCACCGACTGCCGGTGACGACGAGCTTCTCGCGCGATGCCGGCCGGGACATCTGGGGCTTTCCGAAGACCCTCGCGGCCATCACGTTCGAGGACGCCGGCGACCGCCGCGTCTGCCGGCTAGCCGCCGACGGCGTCGAAGCGCTGACACTGACGATGCGGCGCGGAGGGACGCGCAGCTTCGCCGAGATCCCGCAGGACGCCTACGCTTGGCGTGACGGGATGCTCTTCAAGACGCCGTCACGGATGCGCGCCGCCGAGGTCGGCTTCCGCCTCGGCGGCGCCGTGGTCGCACTCGGCGCCCACCCGATGGCGGACGAGCTGCGGACCCTCGGCTTTCCGCGGCGGGCCCTGGGCTCGACGTGGTTCGGTCACTGGCAAGCGACCTTCGACGATGCGCAGGTACTGGCGGGTGACTCGGCCGCGTGAAGGCGCGGCGCAGCGTATCAGACTGCGCCGGTCGCGGACGGCATGCCGTCGTCGTCGAGATGCGCGGTGCAGGCGAGCAAGCGCACCGTCCAGGGCGGAGTCGGTTCGATCTCGGTGAGCGCGGTGTTGCCCCAGAGGACGGGTGCGGAGCTGCCGGGGACGAGGGCGACATGCCGCTCCACTAGCGCCCGGCAGACGAGGCCGTGGGTGACGACAGCGAGATGTCCGCCGGTAGCGGCAGCGAGCGCGGCAACCCGGCTCCAGGCGGCGGCGACCCTGGCGTAGAAGACCGTCCACGTCTCGCCGTTCGGCGGTGCGTAGTCGGCGGCGAAGGGGTCGCCGCCGATCGAGTCGTAGGGGGCGCCGCGAATGTCCCCGAAGTCGCGCTCGCGCAGCAGCGGCTCGAGCAGCAGCGGCGCCCCGGTAGCGGTGCCGATGGCCGCGGCGGTTTCGACGGCGCGCGCGAGATCGCTGCTCACGATGCCGGAGACGCCGAGCGCTGCCAGGCGGTCCGCGAGCCTCTGCGCCTGTTGCCGCCCGCGCTCCGAGAGCGGCGTCTCCGGACGTTGGAACACCCGGGCGGCGTTCAGCCGGGTCTCGCCATGGCGGACGACGTAGATGGCCATCGCCGGAGCGTAGCAGGCGACCGCACGGCCGTCACGGCAGCTGCGGGCGCAGCGCCCGCGGTGCCGTTGCCTTGCTGCCGCCGCAGCGCTTCCTGCCGGCGGGCGCGAAGCCCTCGGCCGCGGGCCGCTCGTCGCGCCGCTCGCGAGCTGCGCCGCGGGCGGCCGCTGCTTCGCTTGCTGCCGCCGCGCAGAGAGCCCTGCGCCGCGAGGTGGGCGCGGGGGTGTTGGCGAGCGGGCCAAGGTCGTGGAGCGGCGGGTTGCCGCCGCGTGCGTCCTGCTTCCGGAGGACGCACGCGACGGAGCCGGGCGCCCGCAGCTCAACCGAGCGGAGTCAGCTCGCCGGTAGCGAGGTCGAGCCGGTAGTCGCGCTCGCTCGCGTCGTCGCCGACCACGTGCACGGTGGCGGTGGAGCTGCCGCCCTCGACGACGATCTCCGCGGTCGCGAGGGCGAAGCTGTCGCTCGTGTCCTCGGCGGTGATCGCTCCGGAGAGGAGGCGGTTGTCGCCGTCGACCGTCAGGTGGTCGCAGGTGATGCGGAAGATCTCGGCGCCGCCATGGCCGCTGCGTATCGCCACCGGACCGCCGTCGATGACGAAACCGCCGCCGAGGCGCGGCGTACCGTTCAAGGCGCCGGCGAATTCGACCGCGCGGCTGCTCGTGCGGTCGGTGACGACGAGGGCGAAGTCGACGCTGACGCCCGTAAGGCTCGCCGTGGCCCGGATGGAGCCATCGAACTGAAAGCTGCCGATGCCGGATTCGCTGACCCGGCAGGCGGCGAACGTGACCGTCGCTTCGAAGCCCGCGTACGACGTCGTCCGTGAGCCGCCGTCCTCGCAGTCCCCGGTGCCGGCGGGGTGCGCCGCGGTCGTCGATGCGATGCTGACGTTCGGCACCTCCCTGAGCGCCAGGGAGAGGAACGGGACCAGCACGTCGGTGATCTGCGCGAGGTCGGCTGCGCCGTCACCCTGGTCCGGGCAGTTCTCGGCGACCGTGAGGCCGGCAGCCTTGCGGAGCACGTTCACGCCGTCGCTGACCGTGACCGTGCCGCTGCCGTCGATGTCGCAGCTCCCCGGCTGCGCGGCGCAGGCCGACGACAGGCCGGCGGCGCTGCGCAGCACCTGGACGCCGTCGCTGACCGTGACGTTGCCGTTGCCGTCGGCGTCGCCGCAGACGGCGGCGCCGGCGTTGGCGGCGAGCAGAGCGCCGAGCGTGAGCGCGACGGCTGCGGCTGCCATGTTTCGTACCCGATTCTCCATCTTCCGCTCCTCCTCGAAAGTAATGTCCCGCACCGGGCGGGAGGTCAGAGGCCGCTCGCCATCTTGACCGGCCAGTTGGAGGCGACCGTTCCGCCGTCGACCTCGAAGACCTTGCCGGTGATCCAGCTGCCGGCAGGCGAAGCCAGGTAGAGGACCGCGAGCGCTATGTCCTCGGGCGTTCCGAGCCGTCCCAGCGGCGTCATGGCAGTCATCTGTCGCTGCATCTCCGGCATCGCCTTCAGGAACGATCCCAGGGCTTCGGTCACCGTCGCGCCGACGGCGAGAGCGTTGACCCGGATCTGCGGCGCCCATTCGCAGGCGAGAAGTCGCGTCATGTGGGAGAGGGCCGCTTTCGCGGTGCCGTAGGCGACGAAGCCCGGATCCACCAGGCGCGCCATCGCGCTCGAGACGTTGACGATGGCGCCGCCCTCCTTGGCGAGGTGCGGAGCGCAGAGCTTGCTCAACTGGAATGCGGTCCCGACGTTGAAGTGGAACGTGGCTTCGAGATCGTGCAGATCCAGGTGCAGAGCGGGGCTCGGCGCCGCGCCGCCGGCGTTGTTGACGAGCACGTCGATGCGTCCGAAGGTCGTCACCGTCGCGTCCACGAGTCGGGTGAGCTGGGCGCTGTCGTTGACGTCGGTCGCGATCGCGAGCGCTTCGACCCCGGTTGCGCGGACGGCGGCCGCCGCGGCCTCGAGCTTTGCAGCGGTGCGCGCTGCGAGTACGACGCGGGCGCCCGCCTCGGCGAGGGCGAGAGCGGCGCCGCGGCCGATCCCGGCGCTGGCGCCGGTGACGATGGCGACCTTGCCGGGCATCTTGAAGCGGTCCAGGATCAACGGGCAGCGCCTCGGGGCAGTAAGCGGCGTGCGGTAGTCACTGGCGTCGCCACGCGCCCGCTACGCCGGAAGGTTGCGGAACGCCGGCTCAATCGAAGGCGCACGCCCCGGGGCCTCGCGGATCCCCGCAGCTGCCGCAGCCGCCGACCGGAGGCGCCGACATCGCGGCGGAACCTTCCCCGCTGCTGCGGGGGATGGCGACCACGGAGAGCACGCGTTCGAGGTCGGTCGCCCGGCACGCCGGGCAGCTCGGCACGTCGGCGCCGAGCACGAGGGTTTCGAAGCCGTGCCGGCACCGCCGGCAGACGTATTCGTAGAGCGGCATGCGACGTGTCCTCCGGAGGAGGGACCATGCCGCGGCGGGTAGCAAAAGGCAACGTCGAGCCGCAGTAGCGACGGCTGCCGGCGGCGGCTGGCGTCCGCTCGGACGGAGCTTCCGACCGGCGTCACATCAGGCATCGGCGGCGCCTCCGCGCGCGCGCGCGCCGTGCCGACCTGGAGGCGCAGTCCCCGGCCGCCGTCGCTGCGGGCATCGGCGGCCGCTGGCAAGCCCGGAAGCCTCGGGCTAAGACTCCCCGCCGATGGAAGTCCTGCGCACCAACGTCGACACTCGCTCCGAGACCTATCGCCAGAACCGCGACGGGTTTCTCGAGCAGATCAAGTTCCTGAACGAGCAGCTGGCCCTGGTCCGCGAGGGCGGCGGAGCGAAATACGTGAAGCGCCACGTCGAGCGGGGCAAGCTCATGGCCCGCGAACGCATCGAGCTGCTCCTCGACCGCGACTCCCCCTTTCTCGAGATCGCGCCGCTCTGCGCTTGGGGCACCGAGTTCGCTCTCGGCGGCAGCGTCATTTCCGGGATCGGAGTCGTCTCGGGAGTAGAGTGCGTCATCACCGCCAACGAGCCCACCATCAAGGGCGGGTCGATCAATCCGTTCGGTGCTCTGAAGACCGGCCGCACGATGGAGATCTGCGCCCAGAACCGGATGCCGATCATCAACCTCACGGAGTCCGGCGGCGCCGACCTGCCGTTCCAGTCGACCATCTTCGTTCCCGGCGGACGCGGCTTCCGCGAGCTCACTCGCCGCTCACGAGAGCGCATCCCGACCATCTGCCTCGTCTTCGGCTCGTCCACCGCCGGCGGCGCCTACGTCCCCGGCATGTCCGACTACGTCGTCATGGTGAAGAACGGCGCCAAGGTCTTCCTCGGCGGGCCGCCGCTGGTGAAGATGGCGATCCACGAGGACGTCGACGAGGAGACGCTCGGCGGCGCCGACATGCACAGCCGGGTGTCGGGGGTGTCCGACTACCTGGCGCAGGACGAGCGCGATGCCATCCGCCTCGGCCGCGAGATCGTCGCCCAGCTCAACTGGCGGAAGCTCGGCTGGTCGAAGCGCATTGCCGTCGAAGAGCCGCTCTACGACCCCGACGAGATGCTCGGGATCGCGTCCATAGATGTCCGCAAGCCCTTCGATGTGAAGGAGATCCTGGCGCGCATCGTCGACGGATCACGCTTCCACGAGTTCAAGCCCACCTACGGCACGACGCTGGTCACCGGCTACGCCCACATCCACGGCTACCCGGTAGGCATCCTCGCCAACAACGGCATCCTGTTCTCGGAGTCGAGCGAGAAGGGAGCGCAGTTCATCCAGCTCTGCAACTCTACCAACACTCCGATCATCTTCTTCCAGAACATCACCGGGTTCATGGTCGGCAGTCGCTACGAGCAGGGCGGTATCATCAAGGACGGCGCCAAGCTCATCAATGCGGTCTCCAACTCGACCGTGCCGCACCTGACCATGATGATCGGCGCCTCGTACGGCGCCGGCAACTACGGCATGGCCGGCCGCGCCTACGACCCGCGCTTCATCTTCAGCTGGCCGAACCACCGCATCGCCGTCATGGGCCCCGAGCAGCTGGCCGGCGTCCTCTCGATCGTCCGCCGCCAGGCCGCCGAGCGCGCCGGCCAGCCGTTCGACGAACAGGAGGACGCGATGATCCGGCAGATGGTACAGGGCCAGATCGAGAAGGAGAGCTACGCCTTCTTCGCCACCGCTCGCGTCTGGGACGACGGCATCATCGACCCGCGCGATACCCGCACCGTCCTCGGGATCACGCTCTCCGCCGTTCACAACGGCGTCATCGAGGGTACGAGCGGCTACGGTGTCTTCCGGATGTGAATCGAGGCGATGATGCGTCTACGGGTCGTGATCCTGGCTGTCGCAACCGTGCTCGCAAGCACCGTGCTTTCGACCACGGCCGCGGCGCTAAGCCGCGAACGCTTCGCCAATGCGCAGCCCTATGGCTTCTTCTTCAACGACTACGGACCGAACTTCTACGCCGGCTTTGTACCCCGCGAGCAGGACCGGCGGCGGATCACGATCCATCTCGGACGGGGCAACCAGCTTCGCGTGCGGATCGTGCTCTCGGATGCGGCGATCGACGCCTACATACCCGATCAGGTTGCGCGCCACGCGCTCTACGCCGAGCTCATATCCAGGGGAGTGATCCGCCTGACCACGAACAAGGCGTGGGAGGCCTACGACGAGCGCTTCGCCGCCGAGGGCTTCGCCGCCCTCGCAGCCAGAAAGGGCGGGGCGTCGCCGGGAGAGTGGCGGGAGCTCAATCTGCGCCTGCTGCAGAAACTGCTCCCCGAGCGCGTGTACCACATCCGCAGAGACTTCGACCGCCTGCTCGATGACTGGCGGACGCGACTCGCGGCGGGCGGACCGCCGACGACCCTCGAAGCCAAGCTCGACGCCGTCAACGATCTGTTCCCGCACCGGATGTCGGTCACCGGGCTCGACGCCGGCGACGATGCGGCGTTGCAGGAGGTGGCGGCGCTGGCGCGCGGCGGCGATGCGGCCGCGTTTCGCAGCCGGGCGCAGGCCCTCTTCGAACGGCTGACCGGGGGCATCTATCCGATCATCGACGACAACCTCGACTTCTGGGAGGTGACCGCCATCTACGCGGCGGGGACGCACGACACCCTCACCACTTACGCCGGCCACCAGATCCCGGTGATCACGACCCAGGGCGTCTGGCCGCTGATTCCGCGCCGGCACGGCAAGGGTTTCCTCGGCATGGTCGACTACATCTCGTCGGCCGGCTACTACGGACTGAAACCGATGCTGCCATACGAATACGGCGGCGGCATCGCCTACAACGCCATCCACAACACCGGCATCAGCAACTGGATCGCCGGTCATCCCCTGCTTCCCCGGGAGTGGAGTCGATTCGCCGGCGGCAGCCGGGACGGCAAGCCGTATCGCCGCGTCGCGCTCACGAGCCGCGGCCCCGTATCGCACGGGTGCACCCGGCTGAACGACGGCCATCTGGCGGAGCTGCGCGAGATGCTGCCGTCGACCTCGGAAGGCATGGAAGGCATCCTCAACTATCGCCACGTCTCGCAGTGCTACGACGTCTTCGACCCCAGGGGTGACGGCGACGATCGCGTCATGGGAGTGCAGTACTACATCGCGTTCCGCCACACCGATTCCCGGGTGATGGAGCAGATCTGGGCTCAGAACGACCGGCGGAGTTTCTACGAGTGGCTCTATGGCCCGGAGATGGTCTTCGGTCCCGTGAACGAGGTCGTCATCAAGGAGGCGTGCGAGGGCAAGTTCGTGGGTCGCAAGGCCTACGCGGGGAAGATCCGCCGCAACCTCAAGATCTACGAAGCGCCGTACGAGCCCGAGGCCGTGCAGATGTACACGATCGTCGGCGTCGATCCCTACTCGCAGGCGGGCATGGACTTCAACCGCGAGCTACGGCGCATCGGCTACGGATACACGATCGACCGCAAGGTCCTGCGGCTCGACTGAGAACGCGGGCGTCGCCGCGCCGGAGCCGGCGGATACGGAGGGCGTGGCCGCTCGCCGCGTCAGCGGACGATGACGCTCACCAGCAGCAGCGATGGCTCGGCCCTCTTGGCGCCGCTCGAGACCTCGGCGACCGCGACCGCGAAGTCGGCGGCGCCGACGGCGGCACCGGGCCTGGTCGCGAAGCGGCAGGCGACGTCGAGCGGCAAAGGGAGCGCTTGCGCGCTGGCTACGAGGAGCTTCATCTCGCCGCTACCGGGATCGTTCGCGGCTATCAGGGCTCCGGTGCCCGCGCTGCATTCCGGTTCATTCGCCGCGCCGGCGAATGTCCCCGCAGCCCGGGGGTATCCGATGCGTAAAGTGAAACCCTCGACCGCCGTCCGGGCACTGACCCGGAAGACCACGACGACGCTGCCGCTGCGCGGTGCCGTACCCGCGGCCGTCGCGGGTGCATCGCTGCCGTCTGAGGGCGCGTCGGTCGCGGCGCCGCTTCGCGGTGCGACGAAGGCGGGCGGCGCGGCGCGCTCCGGCGTCCGGAACGCGCGCGGCAGCGCGTGCTCGGCAGTCGCCGGCGGAGCCTCGATGAGAGATCCGGGCGGAGCGATCGCAGCTTCGGGTGCCGCGTCCGACACGTGCGCGGGAATGGCAAGGGTCGGACCGGGACTCGGCCCCTGGGGGCTCGGCGTTACGATCGCCGTGGAGCTTCCGGCGATGGTGGCCGAAGGCCGTGCGCTCGTAGGTGTCGGGGTCGGACCGTCGAACGGGGATGCCGTAGCGCTGGATACCCACAGGGCGCAGAGAATGCCGAGCACCGCGATGCGAAGGCGCGCAGTCATGATGTCTTGAAGTGTCGACGGCGTGTCGCTGTCCGTCAAGCGGCGTTGCAGCAGCAGCGGCGGCGACGGTCAGCGGCGACAGCGGTTGCGGCTGCCGGAGAGTCCCCGCCGGTGGGACTGGCGCCTCCGCTTCGGCTATAGATCCGGGAGCGCATGGCAGGGCGGACGGGACGGAGGAGCCGGCGCGGACGCCGGCGCGCGCCGGGGGCGATGTGGCGGCGTTGGATGCGGCTCGGGCTCGAGATCGCGGCGCTCGGCGGAGTCGCCCTCGTCGGCGCCGTCGCGGCGCTCGGGCGGGGCGCGGACCGCTTCGCCGGCATCGGGCTCTGGGCGAACCTGCTGCCGTTCGCTGCGGTCGCCGTGGGCTTCGGGCTCGCGCTGGCTGGCGCCTTGCGGGCGTGGCTCGGCGCCCGCACGTGGCTCGCGGCGCAGGCGGCCGTAGCACCGATGCTGGCCGCCGTCGGACTCGCCTGCGGAGCTATATGGTGGGCGACGCAGCCGCCATTCCAACGCGATCTGCTCCGCCTCCGGGCGACCGTCGGCGGGACCGCGGAAGCCGAGCGCCTGGCGATCGCACATCAGGTTTTCGCCGCCTACCGCCGCGCCGACCGCCGCGCCCTGGCGCGCCTGCTCGAGCGCGCGCGCGCCTACGAGCCGATCGTGCACGAAGCCGCGGCGGCATTCGGCATCGACCCCGAGGTGCTGATGGGAGTCGGCGCAACCGAGTCGTCGTTCCTGCCGCGGACGAGCGCCGACGGCGGCCGCGGACTCTTTCAGATCACGGCGCCGCCCGCGGAGGCAGTGGCAGCGGTACGGCGGCGGCTCGGAGTCGCCACCCCGGATCCCGAGGAGCCGCGACAGAATGCCTGGCTCGCCGCCGCCACGCTGGAGCGCTACCTCGCCGACATGCGCGGCGATCTCTTCCTCGGGCTTCTGGCCTACAACATCGGACCGCGCAACGGCGGTCTGCGCTCGATCATGGCGCAGTACGGGGCGCGCGACTTCGTGACCATCCAGCCCTATCTGCAACTGCTGCCGCGCGACTATCCGGTGCGCGTGCTGGCAGCGGCGCTCGCGTATCGCCTGTCGCGCGTCGAGCGCGAGCTGCCTGCGTACGAGGCCGGCGACAACGCGATCCGTATCCAGCGCCTCGGGGTTCCGGGGCTCTGAGCCCTGGATCTTCCTCTTGTCCGAATAGGGGGCCTCTATAGAATCGTCATCCGCCCCCCACTTCTCGACGGAGGTCTCCCCGATGCTGATTCCCTCGCGCTTGGCCGTTTTCGCCATGGCCGTTACCTGCGTCTTTGCTGCCGGCGCATTCGCTCCGCCGCGGGCGGCTGCTACGTGCGGCGACGGCGTCCTCGAGCCCGGCGAGGCCTGCGACGACGGAAATCGCGACGACGGCGATTGCTGCTCGTCGACCTGCCTCTGGGAAGCAGCGGGGAGTCCGTGCGTGGACGACGGCGAACCCTGTACCCGCGACGTCTGCAACGGCACCGGCACGTGCCTGCACGACGCGTCGCCGCTCACCGCGTGCCTGGTCGCTCCCAAGGGAAAGCTGCAGATCGCGAACGGCGTCGACGAAGCGAAGGACAAGCTGATCTTGCAGATGCTGAATGCGCCCGGGCTCGCTCCCGCCGGCTTCGGCGACCCGACCACGACCGATCCCTACCGACTGTGCATTTTCGGTCCCGATCGACTGTTGCTCTCAGCCGAGATCGCGCCTGACGGCGCCTGTGACGGCAAGCCGTGCTGGACGGCGACCGCGAACGGGTACGCCTACAAGAACAAGACCGGCGCCGGCGACGGACTGACGCTGCTCGCCCTCAAGGCGAGCGCCAAGCCGAAAACCAAGATCAACGCCGTGGGTAAGGGTGCGAGCCTCGCCCGGGCGCCGCTCCCGCTGCCGATGCCGGTGATGGCGCAGATCGTGAACGGCGTTACCGGCCAGTGCTTCGAGACCTACTTCCTGGAGCCGGCGGCAGTGAAGCGGAATACGGCGACCACCTTCGATGCTGCGGCCGCTGCGCCCGGCTTCGAGGAGCCCGGCATCGCCAAGGTGATCCGCCAGGACAAGCTCGCCGCCGCCGTGCCGTCACCGAACGACGAGAAGCCGTCCGCACCGGGGACGGGACCCGATCCGACGAAGGTCACGGTGCGGGCGGTGACATACGCCGGGAACGGCTGTCCGGAGGGGGCCGTTACTACCGTTCTGAGTCCCGATCTTTCCGGATTCACGCTGGTCACCGAGGGCTTCACGGCGTCGCGCGGACCCGGCATCGCACTCGCCGAGGCCGTCAAGACCTGTCGGATCACGCTCGACCTCATGCTCCCCGGAGGCTGGCAGTACAGCATCGACAAGATCGATTATCGCGGCGCCGTCGCCATCCCGAAGAAAATGAAGGCGACCCAGGAGGCGACCTATGGCTTCGCGGGCGGCGGAGCTGTCTCGGCCGACACGACCTTCGTCGGACCGGTCGACAAGGCCTACCGCCTGCGCGACACGCTGCCGTTCAGCAGCGTCGTCTGGTCGTCGTGCGAGGAGGTCCGGCCGCTGACGATCACGACCGAGCTCCGACTCAAGGGCGGCACGGAAGCCGGGCAGATCAGCTCCGATACGATCGACGGCGGCCTCGGATTCGTGCTCGGGTTGCGTTGGCGAGAGTGTCCCTGAGCGCTGCCTGGCGCCGCTGCCCGGCTGCGGGTCACGCCTCGAACTGGACCGTGATGCCCCACTCGGTCGCGAGCCAGCCGAGCAGGGAAGACTCGTGGCGGTCGACGCCGTCGGGCAGGGCGGCGGCGAGGACGACGCCGTAGATGAGCTCTCGGGCTTCGCGCCGGGTGAGCGTCCGCAAGAAGCTCTTCAGGGCCGCCTCGTCCGCGAAGCGCGCATCGGCCTCGTTGGCGAGGGTGCGGTAGGCGTTGTCACCGAAAGCAGCGGCGATCCGGCTGATGTGCGAGACCTCGTCGTCCGAGACCTGGGTGTCGCTGCCGACCACCGCCTCGATCAATGCTACCAGCGCCACTCGTTCGTCGTGGGCGAGATCGCTGAGCTCCATAATTCGTAACTCCCGGTAGTAGGGCGCCCCGAGCTCGCTGCCGTCGAGGTCGCGGAAATCGGAGGTCTCGGAGGGGAGACCGCCGTCACGCCGGCAGCTTGGCGCGAGAGCCTGCGGTTGTCCAGCAGGTGCGGGAAGAGAACGACCGGCGGGCCCGCTCGAGCGCCGCCGGCCGCTTCTATGGATCAGGGGGCAGGTACGAGCCGCACGTAGAGGTCCAAGAATTCTCCTGCGCGTGTCACCTCGAGGCCGGAGAGGTCGAGACCGAAGAATTGCGGCAGCGGGAAGCTGCCGAGTCCGCCCGCGAGCGAGGGGATGAGAGTGGCGATGAGCGGCGGCAGCACGTCTTGCTCGAGAGCCGCTTCGTTGACGCCGAGCGGGTTCTTCAGGACCGCGACCGTGATGTCGCTCGTCGCCGGTGTCGAGAGGTTGAACTCCAGCCCGCCGTTCGCGAACGCGAAGTTCATCCCGAGCTTGGCGTCGACAGCGCCGCGCAGCACCTCGACGCCGCTGCCGTCGTTCTTGACGATCGAGACCAGCAGTTGCGCGAGCTTCAAGGTGGTGAGCTCGTTCGACGGGCCCGGCTGTGCCAGGACGATCGGTGCCAGGGTCGGTCGCACGTCGATGCGGAACAAGGTCGAGGGCGGATAGATAGCAAACTCCGGCATGATGAGCGCTAGCACGTCCGCCGTGAGCGGTACGTCCCCGGTGCCGAGATCGAGGGTGGTGATGGAGGTGACCAGGAGGCCGCACTCCGTCTGCGCCTTCAAGAGCTGATTGAATGCCTCGGTGGAGACCCCTATGGCGAGGCCGTACGGCGTATTGCCGATCGGCGTATTCGCGGGGGGGAAGCTCGGCGTCCCTTCGTTGACCGCGAGCGAGGCAGTCAGGTTCGGCGCTCCGACGGGCGGTTGGCACTGTCCGGGACCCGAGCCGACGGACGAGGTGAACTTGCCGTCGGAGATGAGGGTAATGCCGTTCACGTCCTCGTTGACGGCGTTCAGCGGCGACTCGAAGTTGACGCTCAGGGCATCGCCCACGGGTCCGGCGATCTGGATGCCGGCGAGAGCATCCTCGATGGCGTTGCCGATCGGACCGTCCTGCGGGCCGGCACCGTCGGGATCGCTGAGGTAGTTCTTCATGGCGTTGACGGTCAGCGATTCGAGGTCGGGCAGGAATGCCTGGATGATCGAGCCGACTATGGGCAGATCGCAGGTTCCCCCGTAGCTCGTCGTGAAGGCGGTGAAGCTGACGCCCAGATCACCCTGCTGATTGACGTCGATGTTCGAGGGGTCGCCGGCCATGGGCGACATCGTGTAGTCGCCGGTGAAGGTCGCCTGGTTGGCGTGGATGGCGATGTCGCAGCTCGGCACTACGCCCGTGCCGCTGAGGTACACGTTGACGCGTATATCATTCACTCGGATGACCGTACGCACGAAATTGGTCATCGAGTCGGCGTTGAACGCGAAGCTCTGGAACGAGGGCGGCGGATTGTTGATCGTGACCGTAGCCCTACCGAGACAGCCGAGGAAGCTGTCGGCGAAGCACTCGTTGTTGATCAGCACGGTGCCTACCGGAACGAGCGCGCCCAGATCCAGTCCTGATCCGGCGAGCTGGGCCATGAGAGGCTCTACGGTATCGAGTCCGCTGTCCGTGATTCGCAGTCCGATGCTCGAGGGCGAGTTGGCCCCGTCGGCGATCGATGCGCCGCGGATCACGACGACGCGCGCGTTTGCCGCACTGCCGTTCGCCGTATCGACGACCCGCGCGCGGATCGGGTTGAAGACGTTGGTTGCACTCAGCGCGACCGAGGTGCTGAAGCTCCCGTCCTGAGCGACCGTGACCGGGCTCCCGTTCACGGCGAGGGACGCCTGCGCCGGCGGGAGATCGTGCACCACGCCGGTTACGGTGACCGTCGACGCGGTCGTGAAGATGCCGTGGGTCGGCGAGGTGATGGTGATGCCGAACGCCGTGCAGGTGCTCGGCTCGCCGCTGCATACGAAGCCGGGCTCGATCCTGCAGAGCGCGTTGCAGCCGTCACCGACGTTCGCATTGTGATCGTCGCACTTCTCGTCGCCGCGGAGGAGGCCGTCGCCGCAGATCGGCTCGCAGCCGCTGGGCTCGCCTTCGCAGGTCCATCCCGTCTCGATGGTGCAGGTGGCGTTGCAACCATCGCCGGGGTCGAGATTGCCGTCGTCGCAGGCTTCGGTGCCGCTCAGCACGCCGTTGCCGCAGACCGCGCTGCAGCCGCTCGGTTGACCGGTGCAGGTATAGCCGGTCTCGACGGTGCAGACGGCGCTGCAGCCGTCGCCGGATACGAGATTGTGGTCATCGCACTCTTCGCCGCCGCGGAGGAGCCCGTCGCCGCAGACGGTGCTGCAGTGGCTTGGCTGGCCGGCGCAGAGCCAGCCGCTCTCGATGGTGCAGGAGGCGCTGCAGCCGTCGCCCGGATCGAGGCCGCCGTCGTCGCAAGCTTCGCCGGGCTTGATGATGCCGTCGCCGCAGACGGTGTGGCAGGTGCTCGGCTCGCCACCGCACTGCCACCCGACCTCGGTCTGACAGGTAGCGCTGCAGCCGTCGCCGGATACGAGGTTGTGGTCGTCGCAGCTCTCGGCGCCGCGCAGGAGGCCGTCGCCGCAGGTCGGAGAGCAGCCGCTCGGCTGGTTCAGATTGCACGTCCACCCGGGCTCGATCGTGCACGTGGCGCTGCAACCGTCGCCGGGAACGAGTCCGCCGTCGTCGCAGGCTTCGCCCGGACGCCGCAGACCATCGCCGCAAACCGGGGAGCAGGTGCTCGGTGAATCGACGCAAGTGTAGCCGGCTTCGACCTGACAGGCGGAGCTACAGCCGTCGCCAGGGACGGAGTTGCCGTCGTCGCACGCTTCGCCGCCGCTCACGATACCGTCGCCGCACACCGGGGCGCAGGCGCTCGGGACGCCGCTGCAGCTCCACCCGGCCTCGACCTCGCAGGTCGGGCTGCAGCCGTCGCCGGCGTCATGATTGCCGTCGTCGCAGCCTTCGTTCACCTCGACATCGGCATCACCGCACTCCGGCGGCTCGGCGCAGCTCTCGTTGTCGTCGTTGCCGTCGTCGAAGAGGTCGCAATCGCGGGATAGGCCGTCGACGTCGTTCAGGAGGTTGCAGACGCGGCAACGCAGGCGTTCATCCGCGCACTTGGCGACACCGGCCGCGGTCGTCGCGCCGCAGCCGGGGAATGCCTGCTCGAGCGCAACGCCCCGGCCCACGCAGGCTGACTGGATCTTGGCGGCGGGCGCGGTGACGCAGGCGCTCGCCATTTTGCCCCCGGTTGGATCGGGCTGGGTGGTGCCGGTTCCGAGGCACACCGTCTGCAACTGGACGGCCGTGCCGACGAAGCCGCGCTTGAGACCCTCCTTCTTGCACTTGTTGAAGGAGTTGATGCGCAGATCCTCGCACTTGGCGGAGGCCTTGAGGAGGGCCGACTGGCACGCCATCACCAGCGAGTTGGTGGCGAGCACGGCATCGGGGTTGGCGCCGAGGAGATCTTGGAGGAACGCCTGGGTGATTTCGACGGCGCGCGTACCGTGCAGGGTGACGCTGGTCGGACCGAAGGCGGGCGGGGCGCCGCTGCACGAGTTGTCGGCCGAGATCAGTGCCGCCATGGTGGCTTTCTGCACGCCCGGCGCGGCGGCGATGCACTGGGTGACCGACTGCGGCCCGAGCAGATCCCCGGCTTTCTTCTTCACGCAGGCTCGCAGCTCTTTCGCGGCCGCGAGCGTGACCTTGCGCATCCCCTTGTTGATGGCATTGATGCAGCGGCCGGTGTCCGGCGCCACCACCTGTGCCGCGGCGAGCGTCGGCAGCAGGGTGCCGAGCGCGGCCAGGGTGGCGATGCGCGTCTTCCGGTGCGTGATGGTGTGCACGGTGCCCTCCATCTTCTGCCCTCCCGCCGTCCTCACTGGCATTCGATTTCCATGGTGACCGCGGCGTCGCCGACCGAGGCGTCGACGTCGATCACCGGTAGCGCTCCCACGAGGCGCAGGTTCTTGACGCCTTGTCCGCCCATGATGTTCGAGCACGAACGCGGCGCACCGGTGACCTGCGTGATGCAGTTGCTGCAGCCGGTGGTCACGTGGTCGAGGAGATTGTCGGCGATGCCGTTGGTGTCGTAGATCGTCGCCCGCGCCGTGCCGGTGGTAAGGAACGCCCGCAGCGTTGCCGGAGCGCTGTAGGTGTCGTCGGCGGTGCACTGGATTCCGTCCGGACCCTTGTCGCTAACCAGGCGCAGCGTCAGTACTTCCGACACGCGCATGTCGCCGTTCCCGAAGGTGCCGGACTCGACGTACTCGGTGGGGCTGTTGCAGAGCCCGGGGTGCGGCGAGTTCAAATTGCAGGACGACAGCGGTCCCTCGCGGCAAGCGCTCGAGACGTTGTTCGCCGGATCGATTCGGGTGTCGTCGCACTCGGGATCTTGCGGTAGACCGCCGAGGGTGCCGGGCGGTTGGTTGGTGTCGTGATCGACCCGCACCTGCATGTCGCGGTTGGGCTCGCCGCCGTTGCAGTCGATCTTGCCGGTCGTATCGATGCCGGCGCTCTCCACGCACACGAGAACCGGATCCATGCCGAGCGGCAGGTTGATCTGTACCGGGTCGAAGACGATCGAGCCCGCCGGACCGACGATCTGACGGACACCGTTCGAGTCCTGGCCGAAGAACTGCAGCGTCTGCGAGCCGCTGAGGGCGCCCGAGACGCGGATGTTGCCGATCAGGGGCGCATTCTTGATCTGCAGGGAGATCTTGCTGTTCGCGCCGCCGATGGTGCAGACGCGCGAGGCCGGCGTCGCCGTCGCTGTCGGCGTCGGCGTGCGCGTCATGGTGGGTGTCGCCGTGCGCGTCGCGGTCGGCGGGACTCCGGTGGTGAACGTCGCCGTCGGCGTCGGCGAGAGGGTCGGCGTCGGCGTCGGCGCGGTCGAGGTCGGCGTCATGGTTGCGGTCGGGGCGACCGTGAACGTCGGCGTCGGTGTCGGTTGCGACGGATTCAGCTGTGCCGCGATGCACAGATCGAAGGGTTTCTTGGCGTCGAGCGTCTCGCTGCCGAACTCATTGGCCGTGTAGGCCCGGACCGGAGTGAAGCTCGATACCGGCTTTACCTGATAACAGACCAGATGCTCGCCGTGCAGCTCGGCGCCCGGCTTTTCGTTGTTGGTGTTGGTCGCCACGCAGAGCTTGCGCGGCTTCAACACGTTCACGGAGAGGGAGCCGAACTGATCGCCCACCACGGTGGCCGGACGCGGCGCGAACTTGGGCGTGTGCGGGGAGGTACGGATCTTGTAACAGGTGAAGTAATCCGTAACCGGATCGATCGGCGCCGGCGGCGCGGACACCAGGCTCTTGGCGCTCGGCGCCATCAGGCGCTCGGGCTTCAACAGATCGATCGTGAGGTTGCCCCAGCGATCGACGAGCTGCTGGTTGAGCGTCTTGGCGAACTTGCCGGTGCCGGGTACGCGCTTGATCTGATAGCTTTCGAGATGCTCGGCGTGGCTCGGTGCGCTCGGATCGCTACCGTCGACGTTCGCCGGATTGCAGAGGTCGGTCGGCTTCGCGATCGAGAAGCGCCACTCTCCGAACTGATCCGAGGCGACGAGATACGGGATCGGCACGAACTTCGCCGTTCCCGGCGCCGTCCTCGCCTGGTAGCACTGGAAGTGGTCGAGGGGCGGGGGACTCTGCGCCGCGGCCTCGGCGACGAAGCCGCTCGGCGTCGCGACGAACGGAGCCGTCCGCCCGAGAACGAGCGCCCCGGCCGCGACAGTGAGGCCGACTCCGAGGATGCGAGCCGCGACGCCCGTCGCCACGGTCAGTCGGCCTTGTCGCTGAACTTGGTCGACGATTGCGTCGTCGGCGGTCCACTGTAGACGGCTTGCCAGCAGAGCCCGTCACTGTTCTGGATCTGCACGGTCAGCGGCTGACCGATGGACGTGAGGTCAGGCGGCATTCCGAGGGCGGCTCCGCGCGCCGTCAACTGGATCTGCGCCTTGGCGAGCCCGCCTTCCTTGAGCTTCAGCTGATAGCCCCCGTCGGGGGTGAGCTCCTTGTCCTTGTATTGGTAGCCCTTGCTGCCGGTAGCTTTCCAGCAAGGCTTGCCGGCGCAGGTGCCGCCGGCCGGGTAGGTGATCTCGAAACGCAGGCCCGACGGATCATAGATGCACACCTGGTAATTGGTCGTGCTGAGCGGGGTCCCCAGATCCGCGAAAGTAGTGCGCTCACCCTTCAGCCATTTCCACTTGATCGTGTCCTTGACGCCGCCTTTCTTGGCGAGTTGGATCGACGCTTTGCCGGGTACGAAGGGAGGGCGGCAATTCGGGAGCGGGCCCACCGTACAGCCGAGCCCGGGCTCCACCTGGCACGCGGCCGAGCAGCCGTCGCCGCCGTCGAGGTTGCCGTCGTCGCACTCTTCGCCGCAACCGCCCTGGAGGATGCCGTCGCCGCAGAGCATGGAATCACCCGTGCAGACGCCGGCAACACAGACGTCGTCGACCGTGCATACGTTGTCGTCGCTGCAGCTGGTGCCGTCGTTCTCGAAGACGTCGGCCGGGCAGTCGGCGCTGCTACCGGTGCAAGTCTCCTCGATATCGCAGTCGCCGGCGTCGGGTCGGCATACGGTGGCGGCGGGGGCGAAGGCATCGGCCGGGCAGTCCGCGCCCGTACCCGGGCACATCTCGGCCACGTCGCAGACGCCCGCTGCCGCCCGGCATTCGACCGTGTTCGGCTGGTACGCATCCGCGGGACAATCGTCGGCGACGCCGTCGCAGACCTCCTCGCTGTCGCAGACGCCCGCTGCCGGCCGGCACGTTGCCGTGCTCTTCGCGTCGGGTGGGCAGAAGACTCCGAAACCGTCGCAGGTTTCGGCGACGTCACAGACGCCGTTGGCAAGTCGGCACACCGTGGTGTTGGGCTCGAGCTGGTCTGCGGGACAAGCATCACCGACGCCGTCGCAAGTCTCCGCGACGTCGCAGGCGCCGGCCGCCGGCCGGCAGACGCCGGTGCTCTTGGAGTCGGCCGGACAGGCCGGGCCCGATCCGGTGCAGGTTTCGGCCACGTCGCAGACGCCTGCCGCGGCCCGGCAAACGGTAGAGCTCGACTCGAAAGTATCCGTCGGGCAAGCGGCGTTCGAGCCCGTGCAGTGCTCGGCGATGTCGCAAATGCCGGCCGCCGGCCGGCACGTCACCATGCTCGAAGCGAACGAGTCCGCGGGGCATGCCGGGCTCGATCCCGGGCAGTTCTCGGCGACGTCGCAGGGTCCGGCCGCCGGCCGGCACACCGTCGAGCTGTTGAGAAAGCCGTCCGGCGGGCACGCCGCCGACACGCCCGTACAGTTCTCGGCGGCGTCGCAGACGCCACCCGCTGCAGGTCTGCAGACGACGTTGTTCGGCTGGAAGGAGTCGGCCGGACATGCTGCCGAGCTGCCGGTGCAGGTCTCGGCGACGTCGCAGATGCCGGCGGAGGCCCGGCACTGGGTCCCGGCGTTCTTGAACTTGCAATTCGTGTCGCAGCACACGCTGCCGGCGATGGCGACGTCGCATTCCTCGCCCTGGAGGGCGTCGAGGACGCCGTTGCCGCAGAGGTTCGTGAGCGTCACCGTCACGAAGTGACCGTCGTTCGCCTGCGTGCGGCTCGGGCTCCCCGGATAGCCGCAAGCGTCGCAGCCGCTCACGCTGCTACCTTCACCGAGCCGGACGGCCGCCTCGCAGGAGTTGCTGCGGGTCGAGCCGTTCCAGGTGAAAGTGAGGCTATGGGCCTTGGCGACCCCGTTGCTGGTGTTGTCGATGCGGGCGCTCGCCGTCTGGTTGAACGGACCGCTCACGTCGGAGCCGCCGTTCGGGATGGATCCGGGGTCCCCGAGGCTGAGCGATCCAGAGGTGATGGTGCCGCCGCTCGAGGTACCCGTGACGCCGCTGATGTCCGCGGATCCGTCGCAGCCCGAGGCGTCGTTGCGCCGGTTCATGTCGCCGGTCCGCTGCGTGTCTACGGTCAGGTAGTAGGCTCCCGGAGCCGTCACGTTGAAGGACAGGTTGTGCTGCGCCACGCCGTTGGTGTCGCGGGTGCTGAAGACGCCGACGTCCGAGCTCAGGTTCCAAGCAAAGCGGGTCTTGAACTGGGTGCCGTTGTTGACCTGGATCGCCACCGACGACCGCCGTGATCCATCGCTGTCTCCGGCGTCGGGCGTCGATCCCGCGGTGCTGGCGCTACCGTTGGCGATCGACTGGGCGTGGACGCACGTAAGGCCGTACGTAGAGGTGATGACGGCCGCGAGCAGGGTGACGAGCGTCTTGCGCGTTGAGGTCATGCGGCAGGTCCTCCTGGGGGCTATGGCCCTTCGAGCTGCAATCGGATTCTCGGGATTTTGTTGCAAGGCGCAGAGCGCCTCGCACGGCACTGCGTCGTTACGAGTCGCGGTGAGCGGTGTTTCAGCTCGGAGCGCGCAGCGGTTCTACGCGCAGGCATTCGCTTTCGTCAAGTAAAATCACATGCGGAGAGTGCAGCTCGACGACGAAGGGGAGCGACGCTGGCGCGGCGGCTCGACGCCGGCTAAGAGTCCGGCCCCATGCCGGCAACGATACGCAAAGTTCTGGTCGCCAACCGCGGCGAGATCGCACGCCGCATCCTGCGCAGCGTGCGCGCCATGGGGCTCGCGGGCGTCGCCGTCTACTCCGACGCCGATGCGCGCGCACCCCATGTCGTCGAGGCCGAGGAAGCGGTGCGCATAGGGCCTGCTCCGAGCCGCGACTCGTATCTCGCCAGCGAGCGTATACTCGAAGCGGCGCGGGCCACCGGCGCCGACGCGATCCATCCCGGCTACGGCTTCTTGTCCGAGAACGCAGATTTCGCGGCCGAGGTCGCCGCAGCAGGGCTCGTGTTCATCGGTCCGCCGGTCGAGGCGATCCGCCGCATGGGCAGCAAGATCGGCGCCAAGGAGATCATGGCGGGCGCCGGTGTCCCCGTCGTGCCGGGTGCGTCACTGGCCGAGCTGCCGCTCAAAGAGAGCCTGGCGGCGGCGCGGGCGATAGGCTTTCCGATTCTCATCAAGGCCTCCGCAGGCGGAGGCGGAAAAGGCATGCGGGTCGTCGGCGAGGAAGTCGCGTTCATCGACGCCCTCGCGGCCGCCCGGCGCGAGGCCGAGAGCGCCTTCGGCGACGGCACCCTCCTCGTCGAGCGCTATTTCGATGCGCCCCGGCACATCGAAATCCAGATCTTCGGCGACACGCACGGCAACGTCGTCCATCTCGGCGAGCGCGAGTGCTCGATCCAGCGCCGCTATCAGAAGATCATCGAGGAAGCGCCGTCGCCGGCGGTCGACGCCGGGCTCCGGGCGCGCATGGGGGAAGCCGCCGTCGCCGCCGCTCGCGCCATCGGCTACGTGGGCGCCGGCACCGTCGAGTTCATCGTCGACCGCGAAGGGGCGTTCTACTTCCTCGAAGTGAACACGCGGCTCCAGGTGGAGCATCCGGTGACCGAGGCGGTGACCGGTCTCGACCTCGTCCGCTGGCAGATCTTGGTCGCCGACGGCGCGCCGCTGCCGCTGACGCAGGATCGGATCGCGCTGTGCGGGCACGCCATCGAGGCGCGACTCTATGCCGAAGATCCCGCCGGTGATTTCCTCCCGGCGACGGGCGCCGTTGCGCTCTGGGAGCCCGTGGACCTTCCCGGCGTGCGCTACGACAGCGGGGTCGAGGCGGGAACCGAGGTCGGCGTCCACTACGATCCGCTGCTCGCCAAGATCATCGCCCAGGCGCCGACGCGGGCGGAGGCAACCCGTCTCCTGAGGCGCGCGCTGGCGGCGCTCGGGGTCGGACCGATCGCTACGAACCGCGAGTTTCTCCTCGCCGTGCTCGACCACGAGGCCTTTGCCGCCGGCGCGCTGCACACCCACTTCATCGAGCAGCATCTTCCCGCGGCGGCGCGGCAGGCGACTCGCAACCCGGCGCACGATCGCATCCACGCCATCGCCGCGGCGCTCTGGGAGCATGTCGGTCGGCGACGTGCGGGCGGGCCGCTGCCGGAGAGCATTCCGTCGGGCTGGCGCAACAACCGCTGGCGCGCCCAAGATGCGAGCTTCGTCGTCGGCGGCGAGCGCGTCGACGTACGCTACGTCGCCGCGCCCGGCGACCGCTTCGCCATCGAGGGCGACGGGCCGTCGAGCGCGATCCTGCACGCCGTCGACGCCGGCGGCCTGAGCGTCGAGATCGGCGGGGTGCGGCGCCGTTTCGCAGTCGCAGCGCACGGCGACGTGCTCGTCCTGCACGGGCCCCTCGGCACCGCGACCCTGACTCCGGTGCCGCGCTTCCCGCTCGCGGAGCGCGAGGATCTCGTCGGCGGTTGTCTCGCGCCGATGACCGGCATCGTCCGCGAGGTGCGCGTCAAGGAAGGCGATGCGGTGGAGAAAGGCACGGTGCTCCTGGTGCTCGAGGCGATGAAGATGGAACACCAGATGATCGCCCGCGACGTCGGCGTCGTGACGCAGGTGCGCGTCGAGGTCGGCCAGATGGTCGATCCGGACGAGGTGCTCGTCGTCGTCGAACCACGGGAGCCGTAGCCCGGCAGTAGGGCGGCGGTCAGGCGGCGGCCATGCGGGTGCGCGCCAGCGCCTCCGCCACCAGCAGGCCCACCTTCGATTCGATGCCGAACGAGGTGTGCGTGCCGCCGTGCCACTCGATGCGGGGCCGATCCCAGTGCTCCCAGAGGGCCCGGACCTGGCCCGTAGGAACGATGCGGTCGGCGACGCCGCCAAAGATGAAGAGACGATCGCTGGTGACCCGGGGTGTCAGGGAGAGAGGCGATACGAGGCGCAACAGGCGGCCGATCTGGTCGAAGGAGATGCCGAGGCGCTCGACGAGCTCGCGAATGAAGGTCGGTACGTGGCGGTCGACCAGGCCCATGACGTCGACCATCGGCATGCCGGCGATGACGCAGGCAAGCTCCGGCTCGAGCCCGGCCGCGAGAGCCGCGATGCCGCCGCCGAGCGAAAGTCCGTAGACGCCGACCGGCATGCCGTCACGGGCGCGGAGCCAGGCGAGCAGGCGGCGAAGATCCCAGACGCCCTGCGCTTTCAGGTGCACGAGATCGAGGATCTCGCCGGAGAAGAGGCCTTCGCCGCTCCGCCAGCCGCTGGCGCGGGGGCCATGCAGCGGCAAGACCGGCAGCGCCAGGTTCAAGCCCAGCGTTTCGTGCAGCCAGCGCGGGCTGAACTGGAAGAAGCCGGTGAGGGGAGATCCCGTGCGATAGCCGTGGAGGCACACGAGCCACGGGCGCGGCGGCCCGGGGTGCTGCAGGAGCCAGACGTGGCCGGTACGATTCGCCGCCCGCGCATGCCAGCGGTCTCCGCCCGGCTCGTCGGGGTGTGGCTCGAACTCGCTCGCGAACGTCAGATGGCGGTACGTTCGTCCGAAGCTCGAGGCGCTGACGAGGGCGCGCGGCTCGAGTGCCGGCGGCTGCGGATAGTAACCCGCAGGATCGGCGAGCCAGCCCGCTTCATCGAAGAACGCGAGAGCGTCGCCGATCTCGGAGCGCAGGCGCTCGCGATCGGCCGCCTTCACGAAGCGTGCGAGGAGCACTTCGCTCATGAAGAAGATTTCATCGAGGATCACTTTGGCGGCGACGAGCGGCGAGCGGCCGCTCGCCGGAACATCGCTTGTCTTGTCCCCGCAGGGTGCAGGGGGCAGAAGCCAGCGGGTGGCGAGCACGCCCGGTGCGAGCAGGGCGCGTACGGCGACTTCGAGAACGAGAGCGGCGGCGTCGTGGATCATCGATCCTCTCCGAACCAAGGACAGGCTACCACGCGGACACCCCGGCGTATGCCCGTCGATACGCGGCGCGGGCGCTGTTCCGCGAGGCAGGGGAGCGAATGCCGGTCATGGGCGACTCCCGGGGGGATGCGGCCCTTTACGTCGGGCCGCGCGCGGTTGTAAAGCGCGGAGGCTCGACGCCATTGCCTTTGCCAGCGAGGAGTACACGTGACGACGACGGTGACGCGCTACGAACGCCGCCAAGGGGCGGCCTGGATCATTCTCGACTCGCCCGCGAACCGGAACGCACTTTCGGCGCCGCTCGTGGCCGAGCTCGGCGCCCACCTGGCGGCGGCGTTCGCCGATCCGGCCGTGCGCGCGGTCGTTCTGACCGGCAATGGACCGGCGTTCTGCGCCGGGGCCGACCTCAAGAATCGCGGCGACGCGGTCGCGCCCGGCAGCACCGCCAAGAACCCCTTCGTCGAGATCCTGCGGGCCATGTGGGACGGCGCCAAGCCCGTGATCGTGGCGGCGAACGGGCACGCATTCGGCGGCGGGGTCGGTCTGGTGGCAGCGGCCGACATCGCTATCGCGGTCGACTCCGCGAGTTTCAGTTTCAGCGAGGTGCGCATCGGCGTCATCCCGGCGATGATCTCGGTCGTAGTGCTGCCGAAGCTCGGCGTGCACCAGGCGATGCGCCTCTTCCTCACCGGGGCGCGCTTCTCCGCCGAGGAGGCGTGCGGCTACGGGCTGGTACACCGAGTGGTGCCGGCGGCCGACCTCGCCGCTGCCGTTCAGGCCGAGGTCGACGCCATCATGCTCGGCGGGCCGAACGCCGTCATGGAAGCCAAGAAGCTGATCCGCACCGTGAGCCGCGTCTCCATGGACGAAGGTTTCGCGTATGCGGAGGCGAAGATCGCCGAGCTCTTCGCCTCGGCCGAGGCGGCGGAAGGCATGATGGCCTTCGCTGCCAAACGCAAGCCCGGTTGGGCCGGCTGACGCCGGGCAGCGTCGAGCATTGGTCGGCTCCAGCGCATCTGCTAGGTACGCCCGATGACCGACATCCTGCGCATCGCTAATTGCAGCGGCTTCTACGGTGATCGTCTGAGCGCCGCCCGCGAGATGGTCGAGGGGGGCCCCATCGACGTTCTCACCGGCGACTATCTCGCCGAGCTGACGCTGATGATCCTGCTCAAGGACAAGATGAAGGATCCGGCGCGCGGCTACGCCCGGACCTTCCTGCGCCAACTCGAGGAGGTAGCGGCCACCTGCAAAGAGCGCGGCATCAAGATCGTCGTCAATGCCGGCGGCTTGAATCCGGCGGGCTGTGCGGCGGCGGCGCGCGCTCTGTACGAGAAGCTAGGTGTCGACGCGGTGGTGGCGCATCTCGAAGGCGACGACATCCTGCCGCAGCTCGACGCGCTCCAGGCGCGCGGTGAAAAGCTCCTGCACCTCGATCGAGGCCGGCCGCTGGCAGAGTTGCGGACGCCGGTGCTGTCGGCGAACGCGTATCTCGGAGGCTTCGGTATCGCTGCCGCGCTCGAGCGCGGCGCCGATCTCGTGATCTGTCCGCGGGTCACGGATGCGGCGCTCGTGGTCGGACCTGCAGCCTGGAAGTTCGGCTGGAAGCGCGATGCCTGGGACGAGCTCGCGGCGGCCGTCGTCGCCGGCCACATCATCGAGTGCGGCACCCAGGCGACCGGGGGCAACTACGCCTTCTTCAAGGAAGTGCCGGACCTCTCGCACCCCGGATTTCCGATCGTCGAGATGCGCGCCGACGGCAGCTTCGTGGTCACGAAGCACCCGGGCACCGGCGGTCTGGTCTCCGTCGGCACGGTGACGGCGCAGCTCCTCTACGAGATCGCGGGCCCGCTCTACGCCAATCCCGACGCCTCGGCGCGCTTCGACACCATCCGGGTCGAGCAGGAAGGTCCGGATCGCGTCCTCGTGCACGGCATCAAGGGCGAGCCGCCGCCGCCGACTACCAAGGTCTGCATCAACTACTTCGGCGGCTACAAGAACAGCATGACCTTCGTGCTCACCGGCCTCGACATCGAGGAGAAAGCGAAGCTCGCGGAGGACACGCTCTGGAAGCTGCTCGGCGGTCGCGAGCAGTTCGCCGAAACTTTCTCGACGCTGCGCCGCGGTGACCGCCCCGATCCGGGTTGCAACGAGGAGGCGTTCGCCCAGCTCACGATCAGCGTCAAAGATCCCGATCCGAGCAAGGTCGGCCGCGCGTTCTCCGGCAAGGCCGTCGAGATGGCGCTGGCGAGCTATCCCGGCTTCTTCATGACGAGCCCGCCGAGCGACGGCTCGCAGATCGGCGTCTACTGGCCGACGCTCGTACCCTCGGCAGCCGTCGAGCAGCGGCTCGTGATCGGGGGGAAGTCGACGCGGATTCCCCACGTCGATCCGCCTGCGACCTTCGCCAAGCCGCTGGCGCCGGCCTTGACGCTGCCGCCGGCCCCGGGCGGGCCGACCCGGGTCGTGACGCTCGGCACGATCTGCGGTGCGCGCTCGGGAGACAAGGGCGGCAACGGCAACGTCGGCGTCTGGGTGCGCACACCGGCGGCGTATCGGTGGCTCGCCGAGTATCTGACCGTCGACCGTTTGCGCGAGCTCATCAGCGAGGCGCGGACGCTCGCGGTCGATCGCTTCGAGCTGCCGAACCTCCTGGCCCTGAACTTCGTGTTGCATGGGCTGCTCGGCGACGGCGTCGCCGCCTCGCTGCGGAGCGACCCGCAGGCGAAGAGCCTCGGCGAGTATCTGCGCGCCAAGCTCGTGCCGATTCCGATCGCGCTCCTCGACTAGGCCGGTGCCGCCCGGTCGCGAAGTCGATGCATCCGCGATCGACTTCGCAGAGCCCGGCAGGAACTTTTTTCCGGGTCGTTGGCGCGGGTCTGCCGCGGCCGGCACTGCCCCGTATGCTTGCGGCATCGGGCACGGAATCTGCTCTCCGTTGCTGCGGGGGGTGGAGCGATGGCCGGTGTGGGGCAGGGAATGGTGGCCGGGAGCGTGCTGCTCGTGTGCGCGCAGGCTCTACCGGCCGCGGCGGCTGCCCCCGTTTTCGGCCCTGCAGCCCCGATCGCCGCCGATGCCGCGACCGACAGCGCCAACGACACGGCACCGCGCATCGCCACCGATGCTCACGGCACGTGGGTAGCCATCTGGACCGCGGCGCGGGCCGCAGGCGGCGGGCTCGGCACCGACTCCGACGTCCTGACGGCGCGCTCACACGACCTCGGGGCCACCTGGAGCGCACCGGTCGCCGTCAACGGCGGCGCTGCGGTCGATGGCGAATTCGACTTCGCGCCGGCGCTCGCCACCGACGGCCAGGGACTGTGGATCGCCGTCTGGGCCGCGACCAACGGTCTCGACACCGACCTCTTCACCGCCCGCTCGACCGACGGCGGCGCCACCTGGAGCGCCAAGCAGCCGCTCCATGCCGACGCCGCGAACGATGCGGCGAATGACGACCATCCGCACATCGCCACGGACGGCAACGGCACCTGGGTAGTGGTGTGGGACGCCAACCAGCGCGCCGGCAACGATCGAGACGTCTTCGTCGCCCGCTCTACCGACGGCGGCCTCACGTGGACTCCGCCCGCCCCGATCGTCGCCGACGCTGCCGGCGATCGCGGTACCGATCAGCGCCCGCAGATCGCCACCGACGGCAGCGGCCTCTGGCTCGCCGTCTGGTCCTCGAACGACACCCGCGGCGGCACCAAAGGCAGCGACTTCGACATCCTGGTCGCGCGCTCCGGTGACGGCGGCGCGACCTGGACCGTGCCGGCGCCCGTGAACGCGAACGCTGCCGCCGATCGCGGCCTCGACGACCGGCCGCAAATGGCCACCGACGGGAACGGGACATGGCTCGTGGCGTGGGTTTCGGACGCCAACGTCGACGGCAGCCTCGGGAGCGATCTCGACATCCTCGCCGCCCGCTCGACCGATGGCGGTGCGACGTGGAGCTGGCCGGGGCCGGTGAACAGCGATGCCGCCGGCGACACCGGCGAAGACGGCGCCCCGGCGCTCGCGACCGACGGCGCGGGAACGTGGGTTGCGGTATGGGAGTCCACGGACTCGCGCAGCGGCACCCGGGTCGCCGCTTACTCCGTTCTGATGGCTCACTCGGTCGATGGCGGCGCGCACTGGTCGGCACCGCGTGCCCTCGATGCCGACGCCGCTGGGGACGGGCGCCGCGATCTGGCGCCGCACCTCGCAGCCGCCGAAGGAGTGTGGAACGTGGTCTGGTCGACGCGCGGCGGCGCCCTCGGCGCCGACGCGGACGTGGTGCGCGCGGGCGGGCGTGAGCACTGCGGCGACGGCGTCGTCGATCCGGGAGAGCAGTGCGACGGCGGCAAGACGGAGAGCGGCGACGGTTGTACGTCGGGGTGCGAGCTTCCCGCGACGCCGGGAGCGCCGGCCACGCCCGGCCCCGGCGCAACGGCGGCCGCGACCGTGTCGGTAGCAGGTACGAACACGCCCGGCGCCGGCTCGAGCGGCGACGCCGGAGCCGCCCCGGCGAGGTCACCGTCGGCGACCCCCGCCGCCGGTGCGACCCCTGCGGTTGCAGCGTCCCCGGTTGCCACTGGCGACGCGACCGGCGCCGCCGCTGCGGCGACGCCGACCGGCGCGCCGACGCCGAGCCCGCCCTACGAGACGACGCCGGACGCGAGTTCCGCTTTGCCGGCTACGCCGACCGCGTCCACGAGCGCGACGGCGTCTCCGGCGGGCGGCGCCACACCGACTTCCGTCGCGGCGGGGAGCGCGGACCCGATCGCTACCGCGACTCCGCGACCGCTCCCCACCTTCTCCGGCAGCCTCGCGGGTACGGCGCGGGCGAAGGCCGCAGTTGCCTGTCAGCGGGCGATCTTCAAGGCCGGCGCCCGCCTCGTCGGCGCCCGCCTCGGGACGTTAGGACGCTGCGCCGGGGCACTGTACCGCTGCGTCCAGACGAAGCCCGGCGATCCCGCCTGTCTGGCCAAGGCAGGGGTGCGCTGCGGCAGCGCGTTCCGCGCTCTGACCAGGGCCGACCGCCGGCGGTCGGCCGCCGTCGCCAAGGCCTGCAGCGGCACCGTGGCGCTCGCCGATCTCCTGGCGCCTGCTGGACTAGGCTATGCCGGCACCCCCTGCGGCGCCGACGCGGCCACGTTCGACGACTTCGTTGCCTGCATCGTCGGGGTGCACGAGTGCGGAAGCGGCGGCATCTTCGAGATCCTGCAGCCGCGCGCCAAGGAGCTGCTGCGCCTGCCGGACACCAACGCGGCGACGCTCGACAGCGTCACTTGTCTCCCTGACCACGGCGGCTACGGCGCCACCGTCGACGATCCGCACGGCAGAGGGCGGGCCCTCGATGCCTGCGCGGCAGCGATCGTGAAAGCCGGATCGAGCTTCGCCAAGAAGCAGCTCGTCCGACGCGCGAAGTGCGCCGATCGGCTCTTCACCTGTGCGCAGCTCGCACCCGGTGACCAGACGTGCCTAGCCGAGGCGCGGTCGCAGTGCGACCACGAGGCTGCCGCCGGGGCCGCCGAGGAGCGCGGCCCGGCGGCGGCGCTGGCGCGGTACTGCAACGAGCCGCTGATTCCGTATGCAACCCTGCGAGCGGCGCGCGCCGCGAACCTCGACGCCCTGGGCACCGCCTGTGCGAGCGTCGGCGTCGCAAAACTGGAGTCGCTCTCCGACTACCAGCAATGCCTCGTCCGCACCGGCGCTTGCCGCGTCGAGGCCCTACTGGCCGCGCAGGCGCCGCGGTTCGCCGAATTGCTCGCCGCCGGCGGCGGCGCCGCGGACGGCGACTGCGGGCGCCGCTGAGCACGGAGCCCGGCCTCGAGGCCGGTGCCCTCACGGCGAGGCGGGCGCAGTCAGGCCGCGCTGTGCGGCAGCGTCGATCGCTCGCGTTCTCGCCGGGAGCTGCTACGCTTGCCCCGTATGCCGACTGCTCCCGCCGCGTGCGCCGCCGCCGCTTGAGCCTGGTTCGCCCCATAAGCCACGTCGTCTTCGACATGGACGGCGTACTGCTCGACACCGAGCGTTTCTACACCGAGGTGACCAGGGAGATCGTAGGGCGGTACGGGAAGGAGTTCGATTGGTCGCTCAAGGGCAACATGATCGGCCGTCCCGCAATCGACTCGGCGCGCTATCTCGTCGCCGCGCTCGAACTACCGCTGACGCCGGAAGAGTACTTGAGCGAACGCGAGACGATGCTCGAACGCCTGCTTGCCGACGCCCGGCCCATGCCCGGAGCGTCCGAGCTCACGGCCATGCTGGCGCAGCGCCGCATCCCGCTGGCGGTAGCGACCAGCTCGAATCGGCGGCTGTTCGCGCTCAAGACCGCGCGCCACCGTGAGTGGTTCGAACGGGACTTCGCAGCCGTCGTCCTCGGCGACGACCCGCGCGTCCGCCGTGGCAAGCCCGCACCCGACATCTTCCTCGTCGCCGCCGACGAGCTCGGCGCCGATCCCCGCCGGTGTCTGGTCGTCGAAGATGCACCCGCGGGCGTCGCTGCCGCGCACGCTGCCGGCATGCAGGTGTTAGCGGTCCCCGACGCCGGTATGGATCGCGAGCGCTTTCGCGAGGCCGAGCTCGTGGTCGACTCGCTCGCCGCCGTGAGCCCGGCGCTGCTCGGGCTCTGAGTCGGGAAGGACCCTCAGCCGCGCAGCAGGACGTCGCAGACGAGCCGCAGGCGCTTCACCGCACGGCCGAAGGCGTTATGCTGGATGTTGCGGCGCAGGACGACCAGCGCCTTGCGCTGCAGGCGGTAGCGGTCGAAGAACGGCGGCCGCGGCAGCGGCCTGGCGCCGCTGCGCGCCGCAGCCTCGACCGGCGCGAAGAACGCCGCCCGCGGAAAGCCCCAGGTCTCCAGATCCTCGTCGGCGATGGTGCCGATCATGTCGCGGACCAGCGCCAGCTTCACGGGATCGGCGGCGAGCTCGTACGCCCATTTCTCGATCGAGTCGGTGACCGGCCGCGAATGCTGCTTCACGCCGAG
The DNA here is from genome assembly GCA_002050235.1 of Polyangiaceae bacterium UTPRO1. Classification (GTDB taxonomy): domain Bacteria; phylum Desulfobacterota; class Binatia; order UTPRO1; family UTPRO1; genus UTPRO1. Next base: position 84,286 of record MWST01000031.1, read on the forward strand.
GGGATCACCGAGCCCCTTCGATTCGTGCTCGTGCTTCCCGTAATCGATGGCGCCGGCCTCGAACGGCACACCTACGAACTCGAACACCCGTTGCATTTCGGTTTCGGGGTCCAGCACCAGCGCCTCGTAACCGATGCGCACCAAGGACACCGGCCGCTCGCGGATGAAGCGTGCCATTGCCGGCACGTAGCGGTTCAGGATCGGATTGAACTTCCGCGCCGCCACGTAGTCGCCGTCGAAGAACGAGTTGGCGTAAGAGCTCCAGATCGCCGCCGGGTGCCGCGTCAAGACCACATAGCGCGCCTGCGGGTAGAGCTTGGCGATGAACGGCAGCACCAGGGCGTTGGCTGGCGTCTTGTCGAGGAAGAAGGATTTGCCCTTGCCGCGCGCCGCCAGCATGCGGCCGTAGAGCACGTCGGTGTAGGCGCGGCAGGCGTCGAGGTAGTCGGCTTCGCCCTGCGGCAGATCGGCTACGAACTCGCGCACCGACTGCTGCGCCTGCAGATGGTCGAAGGGCGCTTTCTCGACGGTGTCGTAGAAGCCGAGGTGGGCGAGCGGCGTCAACAAGTGCGGCTCGGCGCGGCTGTAGATCGCCGAATGCGAGCTCAACATGCGCATCAGGAGAGTCGAGCCCGAGCGCGGCGGCCCGATCACGAAGATCATGGCGGATTGCATGTCGGCGGGAGCGGACGAGGGCACGGGAAACGCCTACGGTGCGGCGGCGGCGCGATTGTAGCCGGAGACGCCGCCGCCGGTAAGCCGAGAAATCAGTTGCTGCGCACGCGCAGCTCGACTGCGGTGACCTCGTCGAGATCGATCAGGACGTCGTAGAGCTCCTTGCCCGCGATCCGGGTCAGGAGCACGGTGTCTTCACCGACGGCCCCGAGCTGACCGCGATACGACTTGCCGTTGGCGAGCACGATCTCGACGTCGCGGCCCTCGCCGAGTCTGCGGAGCGCGGCGCGCATGTCCCCGGCGGTCGACAGGGGCGTCGGCGCGCTCTGCGCATGCACCGTGGCGCCCGCGCCCAGGGCAAAGGCCGCTGCCAGCACCGCCGCCCGCGTGATCTGTTTTACCCGCGTGCTCATCGTCGTTCCTCCGTGAGTACGGTGTCGAAAGCCCGGGGTTCTACGCACGGGCGCCATCACGGTCAATCACGGCCGCCGGCGGCGCCGCTGCCGGACGTTGCGCCGACGGCGCGGCTCGGGCACCTCTGTCGCGTGCAAGACGAGCATGCAACGTGGATGGCGCGCGCTCTCGCGGAGGCCGAGCGTGCCGGAGCGGCGGGCGAAGTCCCGATCGGAGCCGTCGTCGTCCGCAGGGGCACGCTCGTCGGCAGCGGCGGCAATGCCCCGATCGGGACCGTCGATCCGACGGCGCACGCCGAGATCGCTGCCCTCCGCGCCGCGGCGCGGGCGCTCGGCAACTATCGTCTGCCGGGTGCGGTGCTCTACGTGACTGTCGAGCCGTGCGTGATGTGCATCGGGGCCGCGCTCCACGCCCGCATAGCGACGCTCGTCTTCGGGTGCCGCGATCCGAAAGGCGGCGCCGCGGGATCGGTCGTCGACCTGACGCAGCATCCGCGGCTGAACCATCGCATCGCGGTGGTGGCGGGCGTCGCCGAGGAGGCGTGCCGCCGGCTCCTCCGAGAGTTCTTCGCCGCCCGCCGCTACCGATCGTCGCGCTCCCCGTGCTAGAGGACCGATCGCTACCAGACCTTTTCGGGGGTCCGATCGGACCTCCGGCGGATTGGCCGGAAGGGGGAGAGATGGCCGTACGTCCGATTGTCACGAGAACCGGCGGCTTCGGTTCGGTGCCGATTGCGGTCCGAGCGGGCGCGGCCAAGATCCCGGGGTGAATCCGCTCGCGACGCAACGGCCGCCGCATTTCGATACCGCGCAGGCGGCGCGGATCGTCGGCGTTTCGCCGCGTCGGCTCCGGCAGTGCGTCGGCGCCGGCCTCCTCGAGCCGCCTCGCGATCGGCGCGGACGTATGCAGTTCGGCTTCGTCGATCTCGTCGTCCTGCGCACTATGCGCGGCCTCATGGCGAACGGGGTGCCGGTGCCGCAGATCGCGCGCGTGCTGGCGTCGCTGCGGCGCCAGATCGGCGACCGCGCGCTCTCCGGGCTCACTATCTATGCCGACGGTCGCCGCGTCGTCGCCTGGGACGGGCGTAGCCGCTGGCAACCCGACTCCGGCCAGTTCCTCTTCAATTTCGAGGCGGCACGCGTGGTCGCAGGCGCCAACCGGGTCGCCGTTCTCGAGCCGCGCCGGCGCGCCCGGCCAGAAGCGCCGCCCGAGCCGCCCGACGCGAGCGCCGAGGAGTGGTGCGACCTGGCGATGGAGCTCGAGCACGAGTCGCCGGTCGAGGCTCAGGCAGCGTATCGACACGCGCTCGAGCGCGATCCGAGCTCGGTCATGGCCCACATCAACCTCGGCTGCCTCCTGCACGCCGCCGGGCAGCACGCTCCCGCGGAGCGCCATTATCGGAAGGCCTTGAAATACGCTCCCGAGCACGCCCTTGCCTGGTACAACCTCGGCGTGCTGCTGGAGGACCGCGAACGCCCCGACGCGGCGCTGTCCGCGTACGAGCGCGCCATCGCCGCCGACCCCGATCTCGCCGATGCGCACTACAACGCCGCGCTCCTCTACGAGCGCAGCGGACGGAAACGGGACGCCGTCCGTCACTTCGCGATCTACCGGAAACTCGAGCGCCGGCGCTGAGCGCCGCACCGCTCGCCGGCACGGCTCCGGAGGCTTGACAGTCTCGGCGATACAGGAGAACCAGTCGCGACGGGATGCGATCGCGCGGAGAGGTGCGTGAGCCCGGTTGAAACGGCACGACTCGAAATCGTGTGAGGCGAAAGCTTCCGTGGGTTCGAATCCCACCC
>MWST01000025.1 GCA_002050235.1 Polyangiaceae bacterium UTPRO1
CGGATTCCTTCACAGGCTCTGAGACGAGCTACTGCTGAAAAAGAAGCATTCCATCCGCCGTCATAGAAGCGAACAGCCACGGTCGGCAGAAACGGGGGGCGCAGAGATGCGGATACTCCATCGATTCGGGCGCGCGGCGCGTAAGAGTGTAGGGCGCTGCTGCGGATGTACAGTTGCTGTTGCATTCGCATTGTGCACACCACACGCGGTTTTTGGGGCAGGGCAGATCGTCGCGGTGGGGTCGACCTACGGTGAAACCCAACCCGATGCGGCGGAAGAAGACCGTCCGCTCATTCTTATCGGGTCGGAAGACGGTTGGCAGCGCGTGGATGCTGGTGGTGTGGTGGCGGGAAGCCTGATGGGACTGAGCGCGGACCCGAGTGGGCGCATCTGGGCCTTCGGTGCGAGCGCGTCGAGTCCGCTGTTACTGTCTTCACATGACGGCACGTCATGGACCGACACGAGTGCTCCGCTCGCACGGGTTGCTCCCGATCAGGTTCCCGTCGCGATCGCGTTTCAAACGGATCTCGTGGGCTGGATCGCGACGCGCGGTCTGCTGGCAGGCGGTGGTCCGCAACTCTTTCGGACAGAGGATGCCGGGCGCACGTGGGTACCCGTCGAGCACACAGGCTCAAAGCACGTGTTTGGAACGTACGCCCTTCGGATTCCTCAGGGCGACCGTGACGTGGTGGAGCTCGTGGTCAGCAATCCGGACAGCGTTTCCGTGCGAACCGTTTCCAAAGACGGCGTGCGGGTGGAAACGATTGCTTCCGCGCATGAAATGCGTGCCTGGGCCTTTGTGTCTGTGGCGGATACCTGGTGGATGTTTGGCCGCAAGGATGGCTGCGCGGCGCGCAACGAATCCTGTGTCGAAGAGGTAGGGGGCGCTGTTCAGGTTGATTTTCCGGCGATCCGACGGGTCGATGCGAAGCGAGCGGCTCTGGATCGTCTGATCGATGCGCCCACCTGGACGGACATTCGTGCTGGTCATTTCTTCGATACCCAGATTGGCATTGCGGGGGGACAATCCGTCGGCAGCAATCGCCGCCGAGCGGTACTCTTGCGCACGACCGATGGCGGCGCCTCCTGGGAACGCGGTGTGCTGCCAGACACCGTGGCAGCCGGAGGAGGGATCGCGGCCGTGGTCCTGACCAACGCGCAGGAAGGTTGGGCAGCGTTCAACTATGGCAGTCGCCCAGGTACGGTGCTCCTGCGCACGACCGACGGCGGGCAACATTGGACCGAGACGTCCGGTGGGTTCGCACTCGGGCGACTCCGTGCGCTCCTGGCGAGCGGAGATTAGGGGCAAACCATGTGGCGCATCGTGTTGAGTGCAATCGTCGCCGTAAGTGTAGGCTGTGGAGGTGGAGGAGGCTCGGGGAACGACAATCAGAGTCCCGAACCCACCATCACGTCCGCAGCCACTGCAACACCGCAGGCAACGCCGGGCACGCGCGCCAACGCGTGGAGTGTCGGTGCCCGCACGGACCCGGGAGGCCCAGACGAACCAGGCCGGATCGACGGCATCATTCTTCGATCGAGTGATGCCGGCGCGCATTGGACGCAGACCCTCAGTGTCGAGAGCGCGGATTTCGAGGGAGTCTCCTTTGCTGACGCGGCGCGTGGCTGGGTGGTCGGGTTCAGCGGCGGAGCTGGGGAGCTGCTGCGATCGGATGACGGTGGCCTCACGTGGGTCAGCCAACGGGCCGCCGTGCCAATAACGGACACCTTTAGCCTGCAAGCGGTGCAGGCGCTGTCGCGCGATACGGTGGTCGCCGTGGGTGCTGGGAAACCCCTCCCCGGAACGCCGGATGCGCCCGGTCTCATCCTCCGAACTGAGAACGCCGGGGCGACGTGGTCGGTTGTGCCGATTCCAACAGGGGGCGGGGGCGACGCGACGCGCACGCGTCTTGCCAGTGTGTGCCTTACGCCCGACGGTGCAGGTCTCGCCGTCGGCTCGGGCACCAGCACCCGGCTCGTGGTGCGCACGTCCGACGAGGGAAGATCGTGGACGGACATCACCGCGCGTGCCGTGGGATCAACGGCAAGCGAAGTGTTCGACGTGGCCTGTCACGAGGACGAGTTTTGGGTTGCCACGGTCGGCGGAACGTTTGTGCGCTATTCCCCGGACGGGGGCGAGACCTGGCGTGATGCGCTGTCCGTCGCGCTCGATGCAGGTATCGTAGGCATTAGCGCCCCCGCGCGTGGGGTGGCTGTTGCGGTCGGTGTGGACAGGAATCAACCGCTCATTCTTCGCACCGAGGATGCGGGAGTCACGTGGACGCGTCAGCCGATCGACGGTGATGCCGGCGAGCGCGCCTTGGTCGATGTCAGTTTCGCGAGTCCGAATGACGGGACCGCCGTAGGGTCCGCGATCGGTCTCCCGCCAGGCGCACCGGGTTCTCTGACGGTGCTTGCTCCAGCGACGGGGGCGCTTTGGACGCGAGGGGAATCGCTAGACGGCTTCGTATCGCTGCATGCGGTTGCACGCATTCCGTAGCAGCCGGGAGGATTCGATGATGATGGCCAAGCTTTTTCGGTCGGCGCTGATCGCCTGTCTCGTGACTGTTGCCGTGTACAGTGAGGCACCCGCTGTTACCCTGACCGACAATTTCTCAACGAATCCCTTTTCCACGCGTTGGTGCGAACGCTGGCATCATCTGCATTGGGGAGACACATCAAACCAGATCATGATCAGTTTCACGGCGGCCCCGCCGTGTGACTCCAATGGGGGTGGGTGTGATACGACACGCTCGGCAGGAATTGATTTTCGGTTTCCGCAGCCCCTGGACGGGGCCAATGATCACCTCGCCGTCTTCCCGGTCTTTCACCCGAACTGTCACACGGGCTACGAGGCTGTGGTGGCTCCCAATGGAAGCGGCGGATACACGCTCAGTGTCGGACGTGTCACGGATTCGACCAAAGACGAGTGCGATAACCATGCTCCCGGGTTCAGTACATCGGTTACGATTCCGAATCTCACGACGGGGACGACGCCGCGCTACCGATTGAGTCTCGACATTGTTCCAGGGGGCACTGACGTGTTGAACTCTTTCGGACTCGTCTGGGACAACGTCACGAGCCAGCCCTTGGCCACGAAGTCCTGGATGAACCCGAATCGTGGTACAACACGGCCGCGAAGCGATTTGGTTTCAGCGGTGTCCAAACAGGTACGCGGACGGTCAACTTCGACAATTTCAGAGGCTCCGCCAATTAATTAGCAGTTGCAGGCCTAACACGGAGCGAAGCAGTGGAGGTTAGATCGAAACGCGCTCGACGATGTTGCGCGTGACACGGCGGCGGTCGTAGAGCTGCGTGGTCGCCGCGTTCGCGTGCCCGGCGAGGTACTCACGCAAGCGCGACGAGGATCTTCGGGTCGATCGCCGGCCGGCCGGACTCACTAGATCCAGCCCCTCCACCATCGCCCAGATTGCGCGTGCCCGATGCTCGGGCGCCAACAGCGACTACAAGTCGAACGGTAGCAGCTCCACCTGCCGCCGGTTCGCCGTCACCAGCCGCGGCGGGCTCGCCCCTCCCGCTCCCAGTCCCCGCTCCGCATCCGCCATGAAGTGTGTCTACTGCATCGCGGGGAAAATTCACAGGCTCTCAGTGGAGCCCGGAGCCGCCCGCGAGCTGCTTCGCGAGCTCGCCGACCACCGCCTTCGCGTCCCCGAACAGCATCCAGGTGCGGTCGCCGAAGTAGAGCTCGTTGTCGATGCCGGCGAAACCCGGCCGCTTCGAGCGCTTGATCGCGAAGATCGTCCGCGCCTTGTCGGCCTGGATGATGGGCATGCCGTAGATCGGGCTCGTCTTGTCGGTGGCAGCGGCGGGATTCACGACGTCGTTGGCGCCGATCACCAGCGCCACATCGCACTGGGGCATGTCCGGATTGATCTCGTCCATCTCGACGAGATCGGTGTACGGAATCTCGGCTTCGGCGAGGAGTACGTTCATGTGGCCGGGCATGCGGCCGGCGACCGGGTGGATCGCGAACTTGACCGTTATCCCCTTGGCGCGGAGCGCGTCGTAGATCTCGCGCACCTTGTGCTGGGCTTGCGCCACCGCCATGCCGTACCCGGGGATGATGACGACGAGATTCGCCTGCTCCAGCACCTGGGCGGCGCCCTCGACGGTCTCGGCCTTGTACGTCTTCTCCTCGCCCTTGGCGGTCGCCGCCTGCACCTGCCCGAAAGCCCCGAAGAGCACGTTCGTGAACGAGCGGTTCATGGCGCGACACATGATGATCGAGAGGATGAGGCCGCTCGAGCCGTCGAGCGCCCCGGCCGTGATCAGGAGCTTGTTGTCGAGGACGAAGCCCATGGCGACGGCGGAGAGCCCGGCATACGAGTTCAGGATCGAAATGACCGTCGGCATGTCGGCGCCGCCGATCGGAATGATCAGGAGCACGCCGAAGATCAGGGAGAGTACGCTCACGATCGGGAACAGCGTCGCCGAGAGCGGCGCCGTCGGGTAGAGCACGACGTAGCCGCCGAGTGCCAGCGCCAGCACCAGGAGGCCCAGGTTCACGAAGTTCTGCCCCGGATACGTGACCGGCCGCTGCGGGATCCACTTGAGCTCCTGCAGCTTCCCGGCGGCGAGGAGGCTGCCGGTGAAGGTCAAGTAGCCGAGCACGATCTCGAGCACGATCGCGACCATGCGGAAGGTCGTGAGATTCTCCGGACCTTCCGAGAGCCAGAGATAGTACTTGGCGGTGCCCACCAGGCCCGCGGCGGCGCCGCCGAAGGCGTGCGAGAGCGCGGTCCGCTGCGGCACGGCGGTGAGCGAGACTTGCGAAAGCGGCACGCCGACCACGAAGCCGAGCACGATCGCGATCACGATCCAGGCGTGGTGGATGATCTCGGGCTGCACCCACGTCGCCAGCACCGCGACCACCATTCCGGCGACGCCCGCCTGCACGCCGCGCCGCGCCGTCTTCGGGTCGCTCATCCAGTGGAGCGAGAAGATGAAGAGCGCGGTCGCGACGACGTACGCGAGCTGGACGAGCGTATGGATCACTTGTGGCCCTTGGCGCCGCCGTCGCGGTCGGTCTTGAACATCTTGAGCATGCGGTTGGTGATGAGGAAGCCGCTCACGATGTTGGTCATCGAAGCGAAAAGCGCCACCGCCCCGAGGAAGCGGATATGGGTTGGATAGTCGCTGCCGGTCACGAGGATCGCGCCGACCACCGCAATCGCCGAGATCGCGTTGGTGAGCGACATGAGCGGCGTGTGCAGCAGGCGCGACACGCGCCGGATCACCCCGACGCCGATGAAAGTCGACAGCATGAAGACGAAGATCATCGACGGCAGGTCGAGCGCCGCAACGGCGTGTCCGTCGGCTGCATAAGCCGGTACTGCTGCCGCGGGCGCCAGCGCTACGGTTACGAGCGCGATCTTTCGTTGCATCCGTTGCATCACGAGGCCTTTCCTTTGGATTGCATCGCCTCACGCACACGCGCGTTGGCGATGGCGCCGTCATGCGTGACCAGCGACCCCTGCTGGATGTCGTCGTTCGGATCGAGCACGAACGCCTTGTCCTTCGTGAACGCGGTGAGGAAGTTGGTGAGGTTCCGCGAGAAGAGGAGGCTCGCGTGCGTCGGCATGGTGGCGGCGAGGTTCAAAGGAGCGATGATGGTGACGCCGTCAACGACGACGGTGGCACCGGGTTGCGAGAGCTCGCAGTTGCCGCCGCCGTCGGCGGCGAGGTCGACGAGCACGGCGCCCGGCTGCATGCGCCGCACGATCTCGGCGGTCACCAGGCGCGGCGCGAAGACTCCGCCTATGAGAGCGGTCGTGATGACGACGTCCGCAGCGGCGCACTGGTCGGCCAGCATCTCGCGCTGGCGGAGCTTGTCCTCCTCACTGAGTTCCTTGGCATAGCCGCCGCCCGCGGCTGCCTCCTGCTTGAGCTCGATGCCGACGTACTTGGCCCCGACGCTCTCGATCTGCTCCTTCACCTCCGGACGGACGTCGGTCGCAAAGACGTTGGCGCCGAGCCGGCGGGCGGTCGCGATCGCCTGCAAGCCGGCGACGGCGGCGCCGATGACGAACACCTTGGCGGGGAACACCATGCCGGCTGCGGTCGTCAGCATCGGGAAATACTTGTTGAGGGCTGCGGCGGCGAGCAGAACGCCCTTGTAGCCGGCGATGCTCGCCATCGACGAGAGTGTGTCCATCGCCTGCGCCCGCGTCGTCCGGGGAATCAGGTCGGTCGAGAAGGCGGTCACCTTGCGCTCCGCCAAGGCCGCAGCACTCTCGAGATTGCGCAGCGGCATCAGGGCCCCGAGCAGGAACGCCCCGGGGCGCATCGCGGCGACCTCCGCCACCGTCGGCGCCGCGACCTTGCAGACGAAGTCGGCCGCGCCGAGGAGCGCCCCGGCGTCGGTCTCGATGGCGGCGCCGGCCTGGCGGTAAGCCTCGTCGGCGAAATACGCCGTCCGTCCCGCCCCGGCCTCTACCGCGACCGCGTATCCCGCCTGCACGAGCTTCTTGCAGGACTCCGGGACCAGGGCGACGCGGCACTCCCCCGGCCGCGTCTCCTTGGGGACCGCGATCTTCATTCCTTCGCCCTCCGTGAACCGACGGCTCGTGTCATGCGTGCGCTGTAGGGGTCCGCCCGATCCGGGTCCGCACTGCCGAAGCAGCGGACGGGAAGCAAAGGGCGCGAAAGCAACGGCCCGCCACAGTATGTGAGCCGACTGCGGTCAGTCAAACGACGACCCGGGGCGACGACTCCGAGGGGATCGATCCGAGGGCCCCGAAGGCGGCGGTGTCGCCGCGGCGATGGGCGACGGTGAGCGTCGGCAGCAGCAGGAACCCCGGGATCCGGAAGATCCGGCGCTGGTTCTCGACCTGGAAGCCGGCGGCCTCCACCCGGGCCGCGAGCCGGCGCGGCGTCGTCCACCAGAGGGGCTGGCCGACGAGGCTCATCCCGAGCTCGACGGCGCCGGCGAGGAACTCGAAGGGCGGGCTCACGAGCGCCAGGAGGAGCCGACCCCCGGGGCGGAGCACGCGGCGGAGCTCGCGCAACGCCGCTTCCTGGTCGGGAAACCAATGGAAGGCCTCGGTCGAGATGACGGCGTCGAAGACGCCGTCCGCGAACGGCAGCCGGGCGGCGTCGCCGCGGACGAGGGCCGCCTTCGCGGCGCCGCCTAGCCGGGCGGCGGCGTGCGCCAGCATACCCGACGAGAAATCGCAGCCGACCACGCTTTGGACCGACGGCTCGCCGGCGAGCCGCTGCGCCAGCAGGCCGGTGCCGCAGCCAACATCGAGGATGCGGGCGCCGGGCCCGGTCGCGAGCGCTCGCAATACCGCGTCGTGGATGGGTCGATACGTCGCTCGTTGGACGAGCGGGAAGTCGTAGATCGACGACCACACGTCGAAGAACCTCCGCGAGGGCCCGGCCGTCATGGCGGCGACATAGTCGCGGGGCAGCAGGTCCGCAAGGCGGCGGCCGCTGCGCGGCAGAAGCGGTGCGCGCGCCGCCCGCCACGCGATCTCGCTACGACACCGCCGCCAGCTGCGCACCACCGCGCGTCGTGCCATAGCGGAGCGATGTCCGCGCACGCTGCACCGCCCTGCCCCCCGGCGGCCGACGTCGCCGTCGTCGGCGCCGGTGCGGCCGGCCTCGCGACCGCGATCTTCGCGGCCGAAGCGGCTCCCGGTGCGCGCATCGTCGTCCTCGAAGGGGCGGCCAAGATCGGGGCCAAGATGCTGGTCTCGGGCGGCGGGCGCTGCAACGTGACCAACGCGGTCGTGACAGCGGCCGACTTCAACGGCGTCAGGCCGATCGTCCGCAACGTCCTCGCCGCCTTCGGCGTCGACGCTACGATCGCGTGGTTCACATCCCTCGGCGTCGAGCTGAAGCGCGAGGAGACCGGCAAGCTCTTCCCGGCGGCGAACACGGCTACGGCCGTCGTGCAGGCGCTCGTCGCACGCTGCCTGGTCCTCGGCGTGACGCTGGCGACCGGATGCCGCGTCGCTGCTGTCGGACGCGGCGACGCTCCCGGCATGCTGCGCGTGCATCATGCGCACGGGGCGCTCGACGCCAGCCGGGTCGTCATGGCGACCGGCGGGCGCTCCTTGCCGAAGACCGGGAGCGACGGCGCCGGCTGGGAAATCGTCGCACGCCTCGGCCACACCGTGACGGCGCCGCACCAGGCGCTGGTACCGCTCGTATTCACGGCCGGCGCGCCGTTCGCGGCGCTCGCCGGCATCTCGCATCCGGCGGAGCTCGCGACCTTCGCCCACGGCAAGCTCCTCGACCGGCGCGCCGGCAGCCTCCTCTGGACGCACGCCGGTGTCAGCGGCCCCGTCGTCTTGGACGCGAGCCGGCACTGGGTGATCGCGGCCGCCGCGGGCGCTCGCCCCGAGCTCCGCTTGAGCCTCTTCGGCGACGAAGACTTCGCGGCGGTCGACCGCCGCCTCCTGGCGCTCGCCCGCGAGCGGCCGAAGCTCTCGCTCGCGCGCGCACTCGCCGCGAGCGTTCCCGAGCGCGCGGCGGCGACGCTAGTCCGCGTCGGCGCCGCGCTCGAGCCGGCGACGCCGATCGCGCGCCTCACCCGCGAGGAGCGCCGCCGCGCCGTCCACGCGCTCACCGCACTCCCGCTCCCCGTCGAACGACCTCGGGGATGGAACTATGCCGAGGTCACCGCCGGCGGCGTGCCGCTCGCCGAGATCGATCAGCGCACGATGGCGTCGCGGGTCGTCCCGGGGCTGCACCTAGTCGGCGAGATGCTCGACTGCGACGGCCGCATCGGCGGCTTCAACTTCCATTGGGCGTGGGCTACGGGACACGTCGCAGGACGCGCGATCGCCCGCTGGCTGCGCGCCGCGGGCTGCAAAGGAGACTGATCCATGCAAATTGCCGACCCCCTCGATCTCGGCCTCGCTCCCGACCGCCTGGCGCGGCTCACCGCCGCCATCGAGGCCGATGTCGCCGCGGAAACGTACGACGGCGCCGTCGTCCTCGTCGCCCGCAGCGGCCGGGTAGCGCTACATGAAGCGATCGGCTGGACCGATCGCGGGGCGCGCCGACGCGCCGCCCGCGACGACGTGTTCTCGATCTTCTCGGTCACGAAGACCCTCACGACCGTCGCCGTGCTGATGCGTGTCGACCGCGGCGAGCTGGCGTTGACGACGCCGATCGCCGAGGTGCTGCCGGAGTTCGGGAATCGTGGCAAGCAGCGCATCACGATCGCTCAGCTCCTCACCCACACGGCCGGGCTCGCATCCGGATTGCCGCCGCTGCCGCCGGAGAGCCTCGGTGACCTCTCCGCCTTCGTCGCCGCAGCGTGCCGCCAGCCGCTCGAAGCGACGCCGGGAACGGTCGTCCACTACAGTGCCGTCACTGCGCATGCGCTCCTCGCCGAGATCGTCCGCCGCCTCGATGGCGGCACGCGGCGCTTCCGCGACGTACTCGAGGCCGAGGTGCTGCGGCCGCTCGGCATGTGCGACACGGCCCTCGGTCTGCGGCCCGACCTCGCCGCCCGCAAGGTTCCGATCGTGGTCCGCGATCGTTCGCCCGGCGTGTTCGATCCCGACCTGCTCGAAGCCTTCAATGTGATCGTCGGACCGGAGACCGAGCTCCCGGCCGCAGGCGCCGTGTCGACGGCGGCCGATCTCTTCCGTCTCGCCGAGTGCTGCCGCCGCGGCGGCGAGCTCGACGGCCACCGCCTGCTCTCGCCCGCGCTCCTGCACCTCGCTACCAGCATCCACACCGGCGACCGGCCGAACGGCTTCTATGCCTTCGCCTGCGAGCAGCGCGGCTGGAACCCCTTCCCCGCCAACATCGGCTTGAGTTTCTTCATCCGCGGCGAGGGCGTGTTCCCGACCTACCTCGGCCTCACTTCCTCGCCGCGAACCTATGCCGGGCTCGGCGCAGGCTCGGCGCTGTTCTGGGTGGACCCGGACCGGGAGCTCGTCTTCGTACTGCTCTCGGCGGGATTGCTCGAGGAGTCGCGCCACCTCGAGCGCTGCCAGCGGCTCTCCGATCTCGTGCAGTCTGCGGTCGTCGACTGACGGCTGCGGAAGCGGAGGGCGCCGAGCCCGGAGGACGACGATTTCCACCCGCACCGCTTGCGCGTACGTTCGGGTCCGATACTCTCGCCGGTCACCGTGGACACGTGCGAGCGGCATCGCGGCAGCATCGATATGCAGATCGCGCGGCCGCGTGATGGCAGCGCTCAAACCAATGGAGGGATCTCTCTGGTGACGACCGGCAACTTTGTCACGGAGCGCGCGAGGCGCCGCCGGCCAGCCGGCCGGTGCTGCGCGCGCTGCGACCATCGCTCTCTGGCACCGCAGTTGCTGTCTCGTTCGCGCATGCGCTCGCCCATCCCGATTCGTATTTTCACTTGTCTCGTCGTCGGCGCGGTAGCTGCCGGCTGCGTCGCGCCGCCGAAGAAGAAGGTGGCGCCGACCCGGCCGTCCCGCGCCGCCGCCCCCCTCATCGATCCGAGCATCGGCGCGCTGCCCCCCGCCTCGGACAAGATCGTGAAGATGTCGGCCTTCACCGCCTACATCCCACGCGAGGACGAAGTCCCCGGAGTAGTCGGCGCGAACGAGCTCTACCGCGTCGCCGCGGGCCGAAACCTCCTCGACATCGCGCGCGAGGGCGGCCTCGGCTTCCGCGAGCTCCGCGACGCCAATCCGCGCATAGACGAGTGGGAGCCGAAAGCCGGCGTCGAGCTCGTGCTCCCCACCCGGCGCATCCTGCCGCGGCCGAACCGCTACTCGGGGCTGGTCATCAACATCCCCGAGTTTCGCTTGTACATGTTTCCGGTCGACGCCAAGCTCGGCGAGCGGGCGCCGGTCATGACCTGGCCCGTCGGGCTCGGCGCCGAGTGGGCGCCGAGCCCGATCCAGAGCTTCCATGTGAAGTCGAAGGACGAGAAGCCTACCTGGGTGGTTCCCGACTCGATCTACGCCAAGATGGAGGACCCGAAGCGCGTCGTCCCGCCGGGGCCGGACAACCCGCTCGGCGACTACCGCATCCGCCTCGACTTCGACCTCTACGCCATCCACGGCACCAACGATCCGTGGACCGTCGGGCGCCTGACCACGCACGGCTGCGTGCGCCTCTACCCGGAAGACATCGAGTACCTCTATCCGTTGGTCGACCGCGGTTATCCCGGCGAGTTCGTCTACCAGCCGGTGAAGATCGGCGAGCGCAAGGGCCGGGTCTTCGTGGAGGTGCACCGGGACGTCTACGAGATGTTCCAGGACCTCGGAGCGCACGCGCGCGGACTGTTGGCGCGCGCGCGCCTCGACCAGCGCGTCGACCCGGATCGCCTCGCCTACGCCGTCGAGCAGAAGCTCGGAGTGCCGATCGACGTAACGCGTGACGGGGCGCAGGCCGACGCGGCGCCGGCGAATCCGCAGCGCGACGATCAGCTGGCAGCGGGCGAGTAGCGGCGGCGCTCTTATCTCGTCTCGCGTTCGCCGCGCTTGATGCCCATCGACAATCCCGCACGCCGCACGCCGCCCGCACCGCGGCTGAGCTTCTCGTCGCCGAAGCGCTCGTGGATGGCGTCGATGGCGGCATTGAGGCGCGCGCGCCGCGGATCGGTCGGTCCGCCGAGCGCGAACGCCAGCTGCGACCCGTCGCTCGGCGCCAGCCGTGTCACCGCCACGCCGACGAGCCGGATCGGCTCCCACGGCTCGACCCGCGCCAGCAACGACAGCGCCGCACGGCCGATCGTCTCCCCGTCGTCGGTAGGTTGCCGCAGCGCCAGCGAGCGCGTCAGCAGCGGATAGCGGCCGCCGCCGAGCGGGCGGGCGAGCTTGAGCTTCAGCGTGACGCCGTGGCCGGCGACACGGTCGCGCCGCAGGCGGCGCGCAATCGCCTCGGCGTGGCTGCGGATCGGGTCGGCGAGCGCGCTGCGGTCGGCGACGTCGCGCTCGAAGGTGTTCTCCTCGCCGTACGACTTGGCCTCGCGGTCCGCTTCGACCGGACGCGCATCCTCGCCGCGCGCCAGCCGCGCGAGTCCGATACCGAACGATCCGAGCGCCCGTCGCAGCACCGCCTCCGGCGCCGCGGCGAGCGCGCCGATCGTCGTGATGCCGAGCGCTTCGAGGCGCGCTCCGGCGACAGCGCCGACGCCCCAGATGCGCCCGACCGGGAGCGGGGCGAGAAAGGCGCGCACCTCGTCCGCCGCCACCGCGCGGAGCCCGTCCGGTTTGGCTAAGTCGCTCGCGATCTTGGCTACCATCTTCACCGGCGCTATCCCCACCGAGAGCGTGAGTCCGGTCACGGCCCGCACCTCGGCGCGCAAGCGCTCGGCAGCGGAGACCGCGTCGCCGAGCAGCCGCGCCGTGCCCGTGAGATCGAGGAACGCCTCGTCCATCGACAGCCCTTCGACGACCGGAGAGTAGCGGTCGAAGATGGCGAAGACGCGCCTGCTCTCGCGCCGGTACTTCGCCAGGTCACCGGCGACGAAGATCGCATGCGGGCAGCGCTGTCGCGCCGCGAACGACGGCATCGCAGAATGGATGCCGTAGGCCCGCGCCTCGTAGCTCGCCGCGGCGACGACGCCGCGCCCCGACGCGCCGCCGACCACGACCGGCTTGCCGCGCAGTTCCGGACGGTCGCGCTGCTCGACCGCAGCAAAGAAAGCGTCGAGGTCGGCGTGCAGGATGGTGCGCGGCGTCGTCACGGGACTGTAGGTCGGGCTTGTTCCCCGGCGCCATCCTCGCTCCAGAGGTAGCGCTGTGTCTCGTCGACGACGACGCCGGTGAGCACCAGCAGCGAGATCAGATTCGGAATCGCCATCAGCGCGTTGGTGATGTCGGCCGCCGACCAGACGACCGGGAGCGGCGCCACCGATCCCAGGTACACCGCCGCGACCCAGAGCACGCGATAGACCCGCACCGACGGCGTCCCGAAGAGATACTCGCAGGCTTTCTCGCCATAGTAGGCCCAGCCGAGGATGGTCGAAAACACGAACGTCAACAGGCCGACCGTCACCACCAGGGGACCGAGCGCACCGTGGAGATCGGCGAACGCCTTCGCCGTCAGCGCGGCGCCGCCGATCCCCTGCGTCCAGTCGTGCGACTGCACGACCACGAGGCCGGTCATGAGACAGACGACGACGGTGTCCCAGAAGGTTCCCGTCGACGACACCAATGCCTGCCGCACCGGATTCCGCGTCTGGGCTGCAGCCGCCACGATGGGCGCGCTCCCGAGCCCGGACTCGTTCGAGAACAGGCCGCGGGCGACCCCATAGCGCAGCGCCTCGCGCACGCCGGCGCCGGCGAAGCCGCCGACCGCCGCCTGTCCGGTGAAGGCCGAGCGCACGATGAGGGAGACGGTCGCGGGGATCTCCGACACGTTCAGCGCCAGGATGACTAGGCAGCCGGCGACATAGAAGACCGCCATGAACGGCACGAGCCGCTCGCAGACCGCCGCGATCGACTTGATGCCGCCCAGGATCACGAGCGCGGTGAGCGCGGTCATGACCGCGCCGGAGATCCCGACCGAGACACCGAAGGTGTCGCTGACGAGGGTCGAGAGCGAGTTCGCTTGCACGGTATTGCCGATGCCGAAAGCGCTCACCGCAGTGAGCGCGGCGAACGCCACCCCGAGCGGCTTGTTCCGCATGCCGCGCTCGAGTACGTACATCGGGCCGCCCGCCATCGTGCCGTCGACCGCCGTGATGCGGTACTTCACGGAGAGCAGCGCCTCGGCGTACTTGGTGGCGATTCCGAACACCCCCGTGAGCCACATCCACAGCACCGCACCGGGCCCGCCCGACGCGACCGCCGTGGCTACGCCGACGATGTTGCCGGTCCCGATCGTCGCCGCGAGCGCCGTGGTGAGGGCGCCGAACTGCGACACGTCGCCCGCGCCCTCGGCACCGCGCTCGAGCGAGAGCCGGATGGCGCGCCCGAGATAGCGCTGGATGAAGCGCAGGCGAAAGGTCAGGTAGACGTGCGTTCCGACCAGCAGGATCAGCATCGGCGGTCCCCAGACGATGCCCGCGATCCGATCCAGCAGCCGCGTCAGGTCGTCCATGCCCATCCGTCGTCAGCGCCCGCGATCGGCGACTGCGGCCGCGAAGCGCCCCGACGGCGCGCCGACGACGGTTCCCGGCATCGCGGCAGCCCTATGCACCCTTGGGCTTCATCATCCCGGCGACGAGGCGGGTCGTGATGCCGGCCGGCAAGTGCTTGGAGAGACTCGCCGCGACCGTGTTCATCAGGCCGTTCACCAGCACCGAGCGCACCCCCACGGCGGCGATCGCCTGCTCGGCGACCTGGTCCGCGGTCATCCAGACGAACGACGGCAAGCTCGCGGTATCGAAGGTATCGACCTTCTCCTGGAACTCCGTGCGCGTGAAGCCGGGGCAGACGCAGAGGACATGGACGCCGGTGCCGCGCAGCTCGGCGGCGAGCGACTCGGTGAAGCTCAGCACGAACGCCTTGGTAGCGCAGTAGGTGGCCATGAACGGCCCGGGAGCGAAGCCGCCGAGCGACGCCATGTTCATGATCGCCCCGCGGCGGCGCTCGACCATGGCGGGGAGGAAGCGGCCGGTCAGGTCGACGAGCGCCGCGACGTTCACCTGGACCTCCTCGACTTCGCGCGTGACCGGAAGCTCGTGGAAGCGCCCGTGCGTACCGAAGCCGGCATTGTTGACGAGCCAATCGACGATGATGCCGCGGCGCTCGGTCTCGGCCTGCAGCGCCGCACCGGCACCGGGCTGGGCGAGATCGGCGGTCAACACCTGCACTTCGCTGCCGTGCGCGGCGCGGAGCTCGCCCGCGAGGCGCTCGAGGCGGTCGGTACGGCGCGCGACGAGGGCTACCGGACGGCGCTCGGCGGCAAGCCGGCGCGCCAGCGCTTCGCCGATGCCGCTCGAAGCGCCGGTGATGAGGGTGAACTCGCGTGGGGACGACATGAACGCTCCTTCGGGCGCCGATCCGCGCTCAGGGCGGCGAGCGGCGCGGCACGCTGTGCTCCCAGTCGGCGAGGATCGCGCGCAGGGCGGCGATGAACGCCAGGGGCTGATCGAGGATGAGATGATGGTGGGCCTGCGGGATCTCGACGATCGGGGCGTTGCGATCGAGGAGCCCGTACATGTACTCGGCGATCTCGGGCGGCACGAGGAAGCTGAGCTCGCCCCGGAAGACGCAGACGCGGCAGCGCACGTGCGCGAGGTAGTCGCTCATCGGCACCAGCGACGTCTTCACGAACACGCGCGGATCGAACTTCCACGTCCAGCCGGCGCCGGTTCGCTTCAGTGAATGCCGGGCGACGTGCGCAACGATGAAGGCGTTGTCGCACGGCTGCGGCGGAATGAGATGGAAGTGCTGCATCGCCGTCTCGAGATCGGCGTAGGTCTTGGGATTGCGGAAGGCGCGGCCGCGCGCGCCTTCTTCACTCTCCGGATCCGGCCGCCGCACCGGCGAGTCGACGATGATGGCGCCGGCGAGGCGGTCGCCGTAGAGCGCGGCGGCAACGATGCTCACGAAGCCGCCGAGGCTGTGGCCGACGAGCACCGGCGCGCCGGCGATCCCGGCATCGGCGGCAACCGCCATGACCTCGCGCGCCCATACTTCGCGCGGGTAGGCGTCGCGCCGGCCGCTGTCGCCGTGGCCGGAGAGCTCGGGAGCTACGACGTAGTACTGCGATGCCAGTTGCGGCGCCAGGAAGCTCCACCACTCCGCGTGCGCCGCACCGCCGTGGACGAGCACGAGGGCCGGCTTCGCCGCCTCACCCCAGGCGAGATAGCGGACGCGGCAGCCCTCGACTTCGAGGAAGCGCTCGCTTCGCGGCGCAGCGAGGGCATCGGTGAACCATCTGGGCGCCTCGGTGCCGCTCGCCATAGCCGCATCGTGAAATCCTGTTCGTGGCGCCGATGCAAGCGGCGCCGCCGCCCTTGCGCCGGCGCGGCCGGCAGGTCAGTCTTCGGCCGGGAGCCTACGACATGAGCGACGACGTCTGCGATCTCACGACCAAGGAATGCGTGCCCTGCCGCGGCGGCGTCCCGCCGCTCGCCGCCGCCGAATGCGCGCAGTTGCTGCGCCGGCTCGGTCACGACTGGAAGGTCGTCGCCGACCACCACCTGGAGAAGGAGTTCGCCTTCCCGGACTTCGCCGCCGCCCTAGCCTTCACCAACCGCGTCGGCGCGCTCGCCGAGCGGGAGGGGCATCACCCCGACATCCACCTCTCCTGGGGCAAGGTCCGACTCGTCATCTGGACGCACAAGATCGACGGCCTCACCGAGAGCGACTTCGTCCTGGCAGCGAAGGCGGAGCAGCTACCGCGCTCCTAGCCGCACGTCACGGCCCGCCTCGCGGCCAGAGACCGAGCAACGTGTCGAGGATCTCCTCGGCGGCGTCGAGGTTCCCCATGTGGCCCTCGCCTGGCCGCACCCGCAGCTCGGCGTCGGGAACCAGCCCGGCCAGATGATGTGCGTGCTCGAGCGGGACCAGCGGATCGGCGTCGCCGTGCCAGAAGCGGATCGGCACCCGCACGTCGCGAACCGAGAATCCCCATTCACGCGTGAACAGCACGAGATCGTAGACGGGAGCCCGGAGTTGATGCTGCCCGGCGCGCAGCATGTCGTCGAGGAACATCGCTTTCATCTCCGGCCGACGCATCACCGCCCGATCGCCGGGCGGCATGGTGCCGATCACGAAATCGAAGACTGCGGAGGCGATCGGTCGCAGAGCGAATGCCGACGCCCAGACGGCGACGCCCAGAGGCTCCCGGAGCGCGTGCAGGACCGGGCGCAGGTTCACCGCCAGGCGCATCGGACCTCCGGGGGCGGCGTCGGCACCGACGGCCGGTGCGACGCCGCCGAGGATGGCGCCCCCGACGACGCGGCCCGCCAGTCGGTGCGCGCACCCGAGCACGTACGGGCCACCGCCCGAAAGCCCCACGAGAGCGAAATTCCCGATGCCGAGCTGGTCGACGACATCGTTGACGTCGTCCGCCCACTCGAGCACCGACCGGTGCAGGTGCGGCGTCGAGTCGCCGATCCCCGGACGTTCGATCCCGATCAGGCGGATGCCGCGTGCGCGGGCCGCAGCGACGGCTGCCGGGGGCACCTGCCGCCGTCCGCCCGGCGTGCCGTGGAACCACAGGATCGGGCGGCCGCTCGGATCGCCGTATTCGGCGACGCCGACGGCGCGCCCGTCGGCGAGCCGCAGCCGGCGCTCGCGGCCGGGGGTAAGCGCGCTTCCTCCTCCCGCCTCCGGCTTCAGGAACGTAGCGAACATGGAGTTGCGCCTACCCGTCCACGCCGCCGTTCACACGACCGCGGCACCGACGCCGCGGTCACGCAGCGTCGCGACCAGGTCGCCCGCGAGGAAGCGCGCCGCCGCCTCGATCCCGCGCACGTGGGCGTCCATGTGCGCTAGACCGAGCCCGCGCACGAACCGATACGCGCTCTCCGCCTCGCAGAGGTCGCCGATCGGCTTGATGGCGCGCGCCACCTGATCGAAGATCGGCGGCGGCATCGTGCGGAAGAGCTCGTGGACCTGCTCGATCTGATCGCAGAAGTGCATGTGGTCGGCGTTCTCGAGGACGACCATGCGCTTCGGAGACGTCGTCCGTGCGTAGAGCTCGTGCATCCCGCGCAGCGGCAGGAGCGTATCGGAGTCGGCGACGAGATAGAGCGTCGGCACGTCGCGGCCCCAATCGAACTCGAGGGCGCGCCCGAGCGGCTCCGCCGGCAGCGGCGACCAACCTCCCGCCGGAGCGAGAGGGAGCGCCGCGCGCACGCGCGGATCGCGTCCGGCCACCATGAGCGTCGTCCAGCCGCCGAAGCTGTGCCCGCTCATCCCGATGCGCTCGGTCTCGACCGCCGGCACGCCTTCGACCCCGGCGAGCAGACGGTCGATCACGAAGCTCGTGTCGGCAGGCCGCGCCGGAATGAACTCGGAGAGCGTCGCACCCGGGTCCGGGATCGGACCGCCCGCCTGCGCCGCCATCATCATCTGCACCATCTCGAAGATGGTGTTGCCGGTGTGGTCCATGGCGGCGACGACGTAGCCGTGGCTGGCGAGGTGCGTGCAGAGGAAGGTCGACTGCCGGCGATGCGCTCCGAAGCCGTGCGAGAACACCACCAGAGGATACGATCCGGCGCGCGAGGCCGCGTCGCGCACGGCCTCCTGCCAGCCCGGCGGGAAGCCGGGAATCAGCTCGTAGGCGTCGCGGGTCGCCGCCGCGAGGTCCTGCCCCCGGTAGGCATCGGTCGCCGGATACCAGATCTCGACGGGAAGGAGGCGATCGCGGGAGGGATCGCTCCAGTTGAGAGTGCGCACGCCGACGGGCAGGTCGCCGCGCGCGAAGGGATCGTAGGCCATGGCGCAGTGAAGCCCGAGAAGGGCTCGAGATCAAGCGTTGCTGCAGGTCGTGTTCCCCGGGAAGCGCGGCTGCGCCGCGCGACGCCGGCCCGCGGTCAGCGGTCGAGGAGCTCCAGCCGCTCGGCCTTGGCGAAGGCGGCGCGCAGACCATCGTAGTCCGCGGCCGTGAACGGGATGTAAGTGGTGGCGCCGCGTGGCCGCCAGAGGATCGACGCGCCGGGGAGTCGTCGCCGACAGAAGTGCACCTGCTTCAGGTTGCGGACCAGGATCTTCGCCGTGTTCGTATACTCGAACTCTTCCACGATCCTGATGAAGTCGGGAAACCACTTCCGGTCCATGCTGCCGCCGGTTATCTGCCGCTCGCAGTAGTCGAAGAATCCCTGCGCATCGAACACCGCCCCCCGGCGGAGCTTGAGCGCCGCCATCACGAGCTCGTCGGAGACCGCGCAGGGCACGCCGTACGCCGCAGCGAGGTCGACGTCGGGGTGCTCCTGCAGCAGTCGCGCCACTTGCAGCGCCGAGAAATTCTCGCCGTCCTTGCGGATCCAGTCGTCGGTGCGGCCGTCGAAATAGAGGAAGCGCTTGCCGTCGCGCTCGAGCACGTGGCCGAGATCGCCGGAGTGGTAGACACCGTCGCGGTACTTGCTGCTGTCGGCGTCGGGGTTGTCGAAGTAGCCCTGGAAGAGGCTGGTGTCGGGCGCGACACGGCAGATCTCGCCGACAGCCTCGTGATAGTTGCGGATCTTCCCGTCGCCGTCGAGCTCGGCCGGCGGACACTCGGCGCCGAGCTCGTTCAGGATCTTCACGGCCGGGTCGGTGATCTCGCCGACCGAGCCCCGCGGGTCGCCCTTGCGGCGGAAGGTCGAGATCGCGGCTTCGGTCGAGCCGTAGATCTCGAACATGTCCTCGAGCCCGAACCACTTCATGAAGCGGTCGATGTCGGGCGGCGCCGCGCCGTTGCCGACGGCGTAGCGGAAGCGGTTCTGCGGATGCCTCGTGACCTGGGCGGCGATCTCTTCTTCATCGCCGCCGAACTGCTTCTCGAGGGCCGCCAGCACGTAGTGGACGGGCTCGCCGACGTAGTTCCAGTAGGTCACCCCGTAGCGCAGGACGTCGGGAGTGAACTTGCTGGCGCTGAAGCGCTCGTTGATGCCGAGGGCGCCGCCGACCCAGAACGCCGGCATCATGCCGATGAAGATCGAGTTCGAGTGGAAGAGCGGCATGCAGGCGTAGCCGACGTCGTCCTGCCCGATCCCGAGGTTCGAGGAGACTCCGAAGCCGACCGCGCAGAGCTTCATGTGATTGTTGTTGATGCCCTTCGGCAGCCCGGTCGTACCCGAGGTGTAGATGACCATGAGGTTGCTGCTCGGATCGACCTCGACCGCCGGGGGCTGGAGCGCCACCGCGGCCGGGCCCACCTCCTCCTCCATGGCGGTGATCCAGTCGCTGCCGGCGGGAAGCGCCGCCCGGCCGCCGCCGGCGGCGCGCAAGACGAGGATGTTCTCGCTCGGCACCGCGAGCAGGCTGCGCACGCGCTCGACCTCGGGGAGCAGGTGCTCGTCGACGATCAGCACGCGGGCGAGCGACTGGTTCACGACGCCGGCCAGCGTCTCACCGCGGAGGCCGGTGTTGATGCCGAAGAGCGTATAGCCGCTGTAGGCGCAGCCGAAGAGGAGCGCCACGAGCTCGAAGTGGTTCTCGAGCAGCATCGCCACGTGCCCGGGCGCGCCGTCGCGCGTCGGCTCCAGCCGGCGGCGCAGGAAATGGGCAACGCGTAGCGCCTCGTTGCGCAGCTGGCGGTAGGTCCAGGTCCGGTCGTCCTGCATCAGGAAGACCTTCGGACCGCAGACCTCGTGGGCGGCGCGCGCTTCGAGCTGGGCGCCCAGCGCGAACGGCGCCGCGAATTGCAACGGCTCGGACACGGCACTCCTCCTTTGGATGGAAACGGAAATGGCTCGGGACTATAGCTCGACGCTCGCCGAGTACGCCACCTGCTCTACCGGCGCCACCGCGGAGGAACGCATGTCCGAACCCGTACTGCTGGTCGCCGAAGACGGCGGCATCGCCACCCTGACCTTGAATCGCCCCCAGGCCCTGAACGCCCTCTCCCGCGAGCTTCGCACCGCTCTCGTGCAGGCGTTGGACCGGCTCGCCGGAGACGCCGAGGTCGGCGTCCTGATCCTCACCGGCGCCGGCCGCGCCTTCACCGCCGGCCTCGACCTGAAAGAGCTCGGCGGTCCCGGATTCGGCCGCGACGCCACGGAAGCGGCGATCGCCGACGGCGACGTCATCGACGCCATGGCGCGTTGCCCGCAGCCCATCATCGGCGCCGTCAACGGCTTCGCCGTCACCGGCGGATTCGAGATCGCGCTCGCCTGCGACGTGCTCGTCTGCTCGGACCAGGCGCGCTTCGCCGATACCCACGCTCGCGTCGGCATCCTCCCGGGTTGGGGCTTGAGCCAGAAGCTCAGCCGCAGCATCGGCATCTACCGCGCCAAGGAGCTGTCGCTCACCGGCAACTACCTGACTGCCGAGCAAGCCGCCGAGTGGGGCCTCGTAAACCGCGTCGTTGCGCCCGAGGAGCTAATGCCGACGTGCCGCGCCCTGGCCCGCGACATGCTCTCGTGCGACCCGACGGTGCTGCGCGCCTACAAGCGCCTGATCGACGACGGCTACGCGCGGACGTTCGGCGACGGACTGAAGCTCGAAGCCGACGCGGCGCGCACGCACGCCCGCACGGTCACGGCCGATGCGATCGCGACGCGGCGGGCGGGAGTGCAGGCGCGGGGGCGGGAGCAGAAAGGGTGATCGCGACCGGCGTGGCGCGCCGGCGGCGGGCAGCGCTCGGTCTCGTGGCGCTCGCCGGCGCCGCCGCGCTCGCGGCGAGCGGCTGTGCCGCGCACCGCCCGACCGCGGCCGCCGCGCCGGTCCTCCGCGTCGGCTCGAGCGGCGACTACCCGCCCTTCTCGGTCCGCGCCGCCGACGGTACCTGGAGCGGGTTCGACGTCGCCGTCGCGCGGGCCTACGCCGCCGCGCGCGGCCGGCGCCTCGAACTCGTCCCGTTCCGCTGGCCCGAGCTCGCCGCCCGCCTCGCGGCCGGCGACTTCGACGTCGCGATGAGCGGCGTCACCGTCCGTGCCGATCGCCTCCTCGTCGGTACGATGACGGCGGCCGTCGCGCGCGCGGAGGCGATCGTGCTCGTGCGGCACGGCGCCGCGCCGGCGGCCGCTGTGGATCGACCGGGCGTGCGCATCGCGGTCAACCGCGGCGGGCACCTCGAGCGCGTGGCGCGCGCTCGGCTCCGCTACGCGACCCTCGTCCCCGTCGACGACAACCGGTCGTTGGCCGAGTTGCTGGCAACGGGCGCCGTCGCTGCGGTGGTGACGGACACGGTGGAAGCCGCGACCTTCCCGGCCGGAGCGTTCGCGGTCGCGGCGCGGCTCGGCCGCGATCGCAAGGCCTACTGGGTCGCGCCGGGACGCGCGGCGCTCGCCGCCGATCTCGATGCCTGGCTGCTCGCGGCCGAGCGCGACGGGACCTTGCCGCGCCTGCGCACGGCGTGGCTCGCCGGCGCGGGCGCGCCGGCCCTGGCGCCGGAGCTGGCGCGCGTCGTCGATCTGGCGGCGCGCCGGCTCATGCTGATGCCGGCGGTCGCGGCGGCGAAGCGCGCGGCCGGGCTGCCGATCGTCGACGTGCGGCGCGAGGCCGAGGTGGTCGCGCGCGCCGGCGCCCGCGCCCGCAGCGCCGGGCTCGAAGGCGCCGCCGCCGAGCGCTTCGCGCGCGCCCAGATCGACGCCGCCCGCGCCGTCCAGGCGGCGGCGCGCGCCACCGCTGCAGAGAGCGCCGATGCCCCGGCGCTCGCCACGCTCCGACCGCGCATCGACGTGCTCGACGAGGCGACGCTGGCGGCACTCGTCGCGATGCGGGCCGCCGCGCCGCACGTCGACGGCGCCGCGATCGCGACCGCGCTCCGCGCCGACGCCGGCGTCGCCGGCTTCGACGAGGCGCACGCGGGTGCGATTGCGGCCGCCATCGCCGCGCTCGCAGCGGCGCCGGAAGCGCCGCTCGGGCATTGACGGTCGCAGCGCGCCAGGCGCACCACGCGCCGCCCGCCGGCCGCTTCCGGCACGGCGGACGGACGGCTCGACGGTCCAGCGCTCCGCTTCGTCGGCGTGCCGGGTACGAAGGTGCCGTCCCCCTCGATCCCGCTCGTCGCTTTCGACCGCCGGCTGCGCTAAAGCCGCTCGACCATGGACCAGACGCAGCCGATCCAAGATCTCTTCGCGAACAACCGCCGCTGGGTCGCCGCCATGACCCAGACCGATCCCGAGTTCTTCCGCAAACGCGCCCGGCCCGCCGAGCCGCACTTCCTCTTCATCGGCTGTTCCGACAGCCGCGTTCCGGCCGACCAGCTCACCGGGACGACGCCGGGCGAGCTCTTCGTCCACCGCAACATCGCCAACCAGGTGTTCACCTCCGATCTCAACATGCTCTCGGTGCTCCAGTACGCGGTCGAGATCCTGAAGGTCGAGAACGTGATCGTGTGCGGGCACTACGGCTGCGCGGGCGTCCAGGCAGCCGCCGATACGGCGCCGCTCGGACTCGTCGACAACTGGCTCGGCAACATCCGCAACGTGATGCGGCTGCACCGCGGCGAGCTCGAAGCCATCACCGACCCGGCGGCGCGCCTGCGGCGCCTCGTCGATCTCAACGTGATCGAGCAGGTCTACAACCTCTCGCAGACCCCGGTGGCCCAGAGAGCGTGGCGGCGCGGCGCCCGGCTCTTGCTGCACGGCCTGGTCTACGAGCTCGAGGAAGGACTCCTGAAGGCTCTGGCGCTCGGCATCGACGCCCCCGAGAAGGCCGAGGCGCTAGCGCACTCCAACCACCACGGCTGACGCCGGACGCGGACCTCGCGACCCGGCGGCGGTCATCGCGCCGCCGCGCCGGCGGGGTCGTGCTTGCGGTCGCGCATCGCGGTGAAGTACGCGATCAGGCCGTCGAGCTCGGCGTCCGACAGGTGCGCATGCGCCGGCATGCTGGTGTAGCGGAACGACTGCGGCGCCCGGACATAGGCCTTGAGCTGCTCGATCGGCCGATACTCGACGATGCTCCTCGGCACGTTCAGCTCGGGCCCCTTGGTGCCGCCCTCGCCGTTGATCGCATGACAGGCGATGCACTCGCGGCGAAAGACCGCGAAGCCCGTCCAGGCGGGCGCCGCGGCGGGGAGGCCGGCCGGCGCGATGTGCGGCCAGCGCTCGGCGAGCGATCCGAGCTCGATCGCCGTCACCTGGTACGGCCACGGATAGCGTCGGACATCGTGCGCCGCGGGATCCTCCCAGACGACGTAGTACGGCCCGGGATCGCCGTGGCGGCCGTCGATCGGCTCCCAGCCCGGATCGTCGCCGCGCATGCGGTCGGCGTCGGCGAAGGCGAGCCAGCCTCCCGGCTCGCGGACGAGGGCCAGGCTCGCCGACTTCACGTAGCCGTCGCGGGCGCGGAAGATGACGTCGACGTCCGCGCGCACCGCGGCGTCGAGGTCGCCGAAGCCGAGGCGCAGCACCGTCGCCAGCGGACAAGCGCGGAAGCGCTTGCGCCGCCCGTAGGCGGGGTCGTCGACCGCGATCGTCCGCGCGCCGCACGCGCGCGCCAGAGCCTCGCGGGCGAGCCTCGCGACGACGACGCCGTCGCGCTCGAAGGCGAGCACGCTCCCGCCCGGCTCCGCAGCCGCGCCGGCGACCGCAGCAGCGAGCCCGAGCGCCGCCGCGGCGGCGGCGACGGAAACGGCGAACGCACGCATCGTGCCGCCCCTTCAGCGCACCGCCGCGCCGCGGTCAAGCCGCCTGCCGCCCGGTCGTCGCCGCGGCGGCCGACGGCCGCGCCGGCGCCGGCTACGGCTCGCCGGCGGCGCGCCGGCGCGGGAGTGTGCCGAGCTCGCCGCGGAGCCAGAGCCGCGCTTCGAGCACGCCGCCGATCAGGCCCGGCGCCAGGATCGTCGTCGCGAACACCAGGATCGAGAGCGCGAGCGCTGCCGGCGGCGGCACGCCGGAGGCCGCGAGCGTAAGGACGAGGATCCCTTCGCGAATCCCGAGGCCGCCGACCGAGATCGGCAGCACCGAGACCAGGACGACGACGCTTCGCACCCACGCCATCGCCGCGATCGTCAGCGCCAGCCCGAGACTGCGACCGAGCACGAAGAAGACGACGACGCCCGGTATCTGCGCCGCGATCGAGAGGGCGACGACGCCGGCGAGCGTCCCCGGCGAGAGCCGCGCCACCGAGCCGAGCGCCAGGCGCAGGCGGGCGAGCACCGCCGCCCACCAGACGCCGCTGCCGCCGGCTTGGAGCTCGCGCATGAAGGCGCGCCAGGCGGCCGGCACGGCGCGCGGCGCCGCCAGCACGGCGAGCGCGCTCGTGCCGGCGAGGAGCACGAGCAGCGTGCCGTGAGGCTTCGGGCGCGGATCGGCGCACCAGCCGGCCAGACCCACGAGCCCGAGCCCGACGAGCGCCGCGAGGCGGTCACACACCATCGCCGTGAGCGCGGCGGTGAAGCCGCCGCTGGTGCGCGGGGAGAGCCTCTGCAGCCGCAGCGCCGCGACGCCGACGCCGCCGACCGGGAGAAACAGGTTGTAGAAGAACGCCGCCAGGTTGATGGCGAGCATCTGCACGGCGCGCGCGTGCACGCCCTGCCCTGCGAGCAGCGCCCGCAAGCGGAACGCGATCGCTACGTTGCCGGCGAACGACGCGGACGCCGCGGTCAGCACGGCGGTCCCCGAGGTCGCGGCGAGAGCGCGGCCGACTGCCGCGAGATCGACGCTCGCCGCCAGCCAGGAGACCGCGAGCGCCGCGACCGCGAGGCGAAAGGCGATGCGCATCACGCGCGCCGCGCGCCGCCGCGGCCTCAGGCGCGCGCCGGCGCCATCTGCTGGAGGAAATTCTCGGTGAGCTCGGGGGGCACGTTGGTCGGCAGGTTCAGGAGCGCCGAGTCGACGCCGTAGCTCCGCCACTCCTGCAGCTTCTCGCGGCAGTGCGCTACGGGGCCGCAGATGGCAATGGCGTCGATCAGCGCGTCGCTCACCGCCGCCGCGGCCTCCTGGCGCTGGCCGGCGGTGTAGAGCTCGCGCACGCGGTCGGCGTTGTCGCGGAAGCCGTAGCGGCAGAAGAGTGCGTGGTAGTAGACGCCCATACCGCCGATGTAGAAGGCGACGAGGGGCTTGATGAGGCTCCGTGCCATGTCGAGATCGTCGAAGGGAATGACCGCCATGAACGGCGCCACGTTCACGCGCGTATCGCCGCGGCCGGCGGCGCGCGCGCCTTCCTCGAGCCAGGCGATCCCGTCGGCGAAGTGCTCGTAGGGCCAGAAGGTCGGGATCCAGCCGTCGGCGATGCGGCCGACGTCCTTCACCGCCTTCTCCTGGAGGGAGGCGATGTAGATCGGGATGTCCGGCCGGAAAGGCGTCATCTCGAGCTTGAAGTGGCGGGCGTCGAAGAGCGTGCTCAGGCTCGGGTCGAGGCGCCGGCCGCGCCAGAGCGCGCGCAGGATCCCGACCGTCTCGCGCAGGCGCGTGAGCGGTTTCTCGTACTTGACGCCGTGGAAGTTCTCGACGACCACCTTGCCGCTGGTGCCGAGCCCGAGGATGACGCGGCCCTCGGAGATCTCGTCGAGCGTCGCCGCGCTCATCGCCAGCACGCCCGCGGAGCGGCTGAAGACGTTGGCAATGCCGGTCGCAACCTTGATCCGCTTGGTGGCGAGCGCGATCTCGGCGAGCAACTGGAACTGCTCGTAGGCCCACGCCTCGGGGACCCAGATCGAGTCGTACCCGAGATCCTCGGCGAGCTCGGCGAAGCGGATGACCGCCTTGCGGTCGTAGTTCTTCCAGAAAGGGACGATGCCGGTGGCCGGTGCAGGTCGCATGGGAACCTCCTTCGCGTGGCGAACGGCGCACCATAGCAGTCGCTTCGTGGGAGGCGAACCGCGCCGCGACCGGGGTTGACGTATCCGCGTGATCGGCGTCTTGCTCGCAGAGGAGGCCATGGGAATGAACGGCGGCTCCGCAGCCGAGCTCAAGGGCATCGCGGTCTCGCGAGGAATCGCGGAAGGCACCGCGTACGTCCTCGCGGAAGCGGGGCCGCTCACCATTCCGCGACGCGCCATCGACGACGGCATGGTGGCCGCCGAGCTGGCCCGGTTCGCGGCGGCGCTCGACGAGGCCGAATGTTGCCTGCGTGGAGTCCACGACGACCTGCGGCGGCACGTCGATCCGGAGGAGGCGCGCGTCTTCGAAGCCGACATCCTCCTGCTCCGGGATCCGGCCTTCTCGGAGCGAGTGGCCGAACGCTGCGCGCGCCAGAAAATCAACGTCGAGGCAGCCGTCGCCGACGTCGTCGACGAGCTCTCGACGCGGTTCGCCGCCTTCGACGACGCCTACCTTCGCGAGCGCGCGGCCGACGTGCGCGACGTCGGCCGGCGCATCCTCGAACGCCTGCTCACCCATCGCTGCGAGCACCTGCACCACCTCCCCGACGGCGTCATCGTCGTCACCGGCGAGCTGCCGGCGTCGGCGACCGCGCGCATGAATCTCCACGCCGTCCGCGGCATCGTCACCGCGGGCGGCGGGCGCACCTCGCACGCCTCGATACTGACCCGCTCCCTCGGCATTCCCGGCATCGTCGCCGTCGCCGGCGCCGTGCCGGCCATCAAGACCGGCGACGCGCTCATCGTCGACGGCAACACGGGAACGGTCCACGTCAACCCGCCGCCGACGATCCGGCGCGAGTACGCGCGCCGGCGCGTCGAGCTCGCGGCGTATCGCGCCGGACTGGCGCCGATGCTCGACCTCCCCGCGGTCACCGCCGACGGCGTAGCCGTCAAGCTGGCCGCCAACGTCGGCACCATCGCCGACGCCGAGAGCGCCAAGCTCTGCGGCGCCGACGGCGTCGGACTCTATAGAACCGAGTTCGACTTCCTCGTCCGCGATCGCTTCCCGACCGAGGAGGAGCAATATCGGACCTACGCGGCCGTAGCGGCGCAGATGCAGCCGCGGCCGGTCGTGATCCGCCTGCTCGACGTCGGCAGCGACAAGCCGCTGCCCTACTTCCCCATGCCGCTCGAGCCCAACCCTGCTCTGGGACGGCGGGGGACGCGGCTGCTGCTGCTGCACCCCGACCTGCTGCGCGCCCAGGTGACGGCGATCCTACGGCTGAGCGCCACGCACCCCGTGCGCATCCTGCTCCCCATGGTGAGCGCCTTCGAGGAAGTGGCGGCGGTGAAAGCGGTGATCGCCGACCTCGCGGAGGGTCTGCGGCGCCAGGGAATCGCGGTCGCTCCCGATGTGCCGCTCGGCGCCATGATCGAGACGCCGGCTGCCGCAGTGCTAGCGCCGGAGCTGGCGCAGGAAGTCGATTTCCTGAGCATCGGCAGCAACGATCTCGTCCAGTACCTGCTCGGCGCCGACCGCAACAGCCGGGAGATGGCCGCCGCCTACGAGCCGCTGCATCCGGCGGTGCTGCGGACGCTGCAGGCGGTGCTGGCCGCCGGGCGCGCCGCCGGCAGGGAAACCTCTATCTGCGGAGAGATGGCCGGCAACCCGGCCTATACCGAATTGCTCCTGGGCCTCGGCGCCCGCAGCTTCAGCGTCGCGCCCGGCGAGATCCTGGAGGTGAAAAAGGTGGTCCGGTCGGTGACAGTCGCGGGCGCCGAGCGGCTCGCGGCGCACGTACTGGCGCTCCGGACCGCTCGCGAGATCAAGGCCTGGTGTCGCGAGGCCCAAACCGCGCTTGCCGGAGAGCGCTGAGCCGCCGTCTCATCCTGCCGCGAGCACCTGGAGCACCAGCCCGCGTTTGCGAGGCCCGTCGAGCTCGGCCATCAGCACCCGCTGCCACTGCCCCATGGTGAGCGCCCCCTCGGCCACCTGCAGGGTGACGCTGCTCCCGAGCATGATCGCCCGCAGATGGGCGTCGGCGTTCTGGCGATCGCAGTCGGAGTAGCGCGGGTCGTTGTGCTTCCACTCCTCGGCGCGCGGCACGAGGCGTTCGAGCATGCACTGGATGTCGTCCAGCAAAGCCGTCTGCGGCTCGTTCACGAAGACGGCGGTGGTCGTGTGCATGGTGCTCACCGTCACCAGGCCGGCCGTCACGCCGGTCGCCCGCACCATCTCGCGGACGGTCTCGGTGAGGTCGTGGATCTCCATGCGCTTGCTAGTTTGCACTTCGAGCCGGTACACGTGCACACCGCCGAGCCGCGGGAGCTCATTGGCGACGCCGTTCCAGCGCGCCGCGGATTGTCCTGCCGGTGTCGTCATTCGTTCTTCCCCCCTTGTCGATTCCACTGCGGATCCCGGATCAGCTCGCGGCGCGCGTCTCCCTCCCCCGGGAGCCGAGCGCGGCAAGACGCGCGGTCACGACGTCGGCGGCTCTATGGCCGCTCATGACCGCGCTTTCGATCGTCGCCGGCAGACCGGTATCGGTCCAATCTCCGGCGAGAACGAAGTTGTCGAACGGCGTCACGGTCGCCGGCCGCAGGCGTGCGGCCGCGACCGTCGGCGCCATCGTCGCAAACTTCTCCTTCACCACCTGCGTGTGCCGCACCACCGCCGCCGCGGACTCGGGCACGAGCCGATGTACGTCGGCGAGCGTGCGCGCGACGATGGCCTCGTTGTCGTCGTCGACGATGGCGCGCGCGCCCGAGATCACGAAGCTCAGGTAGCCGCCGTCGCGATCGCGGCGCCCGCCGATCACGTCGCGGTTGAACGCCCAGTGCGTTCCCGTGCCGATGAAGCCGACGAACGGACGTCCGGCGAGCAGCGGCCGGTCGAACCACACGTGTACGGACACGATCGGCGAGCTCGTCAGGCCCTCGATGCCGCCGAGCGCGGGCACGCTGCGCCGGACCGCGATCGGCAGCAGCGGAAAGAGCCCTTGCGGCGGCACCGCGCTCACGTATGCCGACGCGGTGAGACGACGGCCGTCGCGCAGCTCGAAGTGACTCACCTCGTCGCCGCGGAAGCCGACGCCGACCACGTGCGCCTTGGTCTCGATGCGTCCGCCGCGCGCCTCGATGAAGCGGCGCGCATCGTCGGTGTAGAGCTCGGAGAGGCCGACCTTCGCGAGCACGAAGCGGGCGGCGTCCTTGCCGGCGAAGAACGCCCGCACCATCACCGTGGCGAGGAGGTCGGCGGAGGCTATCGCCGGGTCCTCGTTCAGCGTCGCGATCGCGATCGGATGCCAGAAGGCGCGCCGCGCCGCCGGGCTCTGGCCGAGGAGGTCGAGCGCGCCGTCGACGGTGAGCGCGGCGAGGCGCGTATCGCCCCGCCGCTTCATCATCAACAGGCGCAGGCCGCCCGCGAGGACGCGGACCCGATCGGCGACCGGGAGCAGGCGGTACCCGAGCACGCCAGCCGCCATGTGGAACGGGTTCGGAAGCGGCGGACAGCTGATCGCCCCGGCGCCGCGCGTCGGATCGAGCATGTCGACCCGCAGGCTCGTCTGGACCGCGAGCTTGTCTGCCGCGCCGATGCGTTCGAGAAAGCCGAACGTCTCCGTGTAGCAGCCCATCATCGCGTGCTGTCCGTTGTCGATGACGTCTCCGGTCGCCTGGTCGGTGTACGAGTAGGCGCGGCCGCCGAGCACCGGACGCTTCTCGAGCACGGTCACGCGCCGGCCGGCGGCGGCGAGCTGCGTCGCGGCGGCGAGCCCGGCGAAGCCGCCTCCCATGATGAGCACGTCGTTCACGCTGGACTCCCCTGATGAGCCGCTAGCGATGCGGCGCTGCACGGCAGGCGCGTTCGCAGCCACGCGTACCCGGCGAGCATCACCTTCTGCCAGCCGGGCAACCGTACCTGCGGCCCGAAGGCGGCCTCGGGGCGCGCCGCGATCTTGGCGAGCACGCGGCTGTAGACGAGCCGCATGCCTTCGGCGGGCGCCAGCGCCCGGCGGTCGACGGCGGTGAGCGCGCGCCGGGCCGCGGCGTAGAAATCGGCGGCGCGCGCGCACTCGAAGGCGACGAGGGCGCGGAAGGCGTCGTTGCCGACGTGGGTCGCGAGGTCGCGCTCGCCGTAGCCGAAGCGCACCAGATCCTCCTGGGGGAGGTAGACCCGGCCGCGCTCGGCGTCCTCGGCGAGATCGCGGAGGATATTGGTCAGCTGCAGCGCGACGCCGAGCGACTCGGCGTAGTCGCGGCTGCGCGGATCGCGGCACCCGAAGATCGGGATCGTGGCGAGGCCGACGGCGGCGGCGACGAGGTAGCAGTAGCGGCGCAAGTCGGCGAAGGTCGGGAAGCGCTGCGGAGCCAGATCCATGGCGACGCCGTCGAGGATCTCCTGGAGATGCCGCGCCGGGATCGCAAACTTCTCCATCGAGTCGGCGAGAGCGATGCCGACCGGGTGCGTCGGCGTGCCGGCTAGCACGCGCGCGAGCTCCTGGCGCCAGAAGGCGACCGCCGCGCCGGCGTCACCGCCGCCGTCGGCGGCGTCGTCGACGACCCGGCAGTAGGCGTAGAGCGCCTCGAGGCTGCGGCGGCGCGAGCGCGGCAGCAGGCGAAACGCCTGATGGAAGCTCGAGCCCGACGCGCGGACGATGCGCGCACACTCGGCGTAGGCCGCGTCCAGGGCCGCGGCCGTCATGCGGCGCCTCCGACGAGAGCGCGGGCGACGAGCCCCATCTTCACCCAACGCGACAGCGTCGGGCGAGCGCTGAAGGCGTCGTAGCCGACCGCCTCCAAGCGGTCGAGGATCGCGAGACCGCCGGCTGCGAAGAGCCGGATCTCGCGAGCACGGCTGCGATCGAGCAGCGATGCCAGCGCCAGGCCGCGGGTGAAGAACCCGCGCGTGCGGGCGCACTGAAACGTCATGAGCTCGCGGAACGCTGCCGTCACCGCCTGCCGCTGCAGATCGTCGGGTCCGTAGCCGAAGCGCGCCATGTCCTCGCGCGGCAAGTAGATGCGGCCTTTGCGCAGGTCGACGGCCAGATCCTGCCAGAAATTGGTGAGCTGCAGCGCCGTGCAGATGTCGTCGGCCAGCGCCTGCCGCTCGGCGTCGCCGTAGCCGAAGAGGTAGAGCACGAGATGCCCGACCGGGTTCGCCGAGTGCGCGCAATAGCGCCGGAGGTCGGCGAAGGTCTCGAAGCCGGCGAAACGTGCATCCATCCGGAACGCGGCGAGCAGGCGGCGGAAGGGCTCGATCGGGATCGCATAGGTGCGCACGGTGTCGGCGAGCGCCACGAAGATCGGATGGCAGGGCGTACCGGCGTAGCAGGCTTCGAGCTCGCGCTCCCAGGCGTCGAGCCCGGCGAGCGCCCGCTCCGGGCTCGCTTCTTCGTCGGCGAGGTCGTCGGCCGTGCGCGCGAAGGCGTAGATCGCGGCGATGTGACGTCGCAGATGGCGCGGCAGGAGGCGCGAGCCGAGCGTGAAGTTCTCGTAATGCGCGCGCGCGATGCGCTCGCACTCGACGAAGGCGGCCGTGGTCGCCGCCGGCATGGTCGCGGATACCGTCATCGCGGCCCTGCCGTCGCCGCCGTCCGGCCCGCGCGTCCGCTGCCGCTGCGAGCGGCGGCGCGCGCCCACGCGTCGGCCGCGAGGAGCACGTCGAGGTCGGACGCCGCCGCCGGCGCGTGCGCGTCCATCACGGCGCCGACGAGCGCCGGGATCTCGCCATACGCCAGATCCTCGGCGAGGAAGCGTTCGACGGCGACCTCGTTGGCGGCGTTCAGCACGGCCGGCATGGTGCCGCCGGCGCGCAGCGCCCTGTAGGCGAGATCGAGACAGGGAAAGCGCTGGCGGTCGGGAGCTGCGAACGTGAGCGTGCCGGCGGCCGGGAGATCGAGAGGACGGAGGTAGTCGAGCGGCAAGCGCGACGGATACGCGAGCGCGTAGCCGATCGGAATGGTCATGTCGGGCACGGCCATCTGCGCCAGCACCGAGCCGTCGACGTATTCGACCATCGAGTGCACGATGCTCTGCGGGTGGATGACGACGTCGATGCGGTCGGCGCCGACGTCGAAGAGCCAGCGGGCCTCGATCACCTCGAGGCCCTTGTTCATCAGGGTCGCCGAGTCGATCGTGATCTTCGGACCCATCTTCCACGTCGGATGGTCGAGCGCCTCGGCGACGGTGACGTTCGCGAGCTCGGCCGCCGAGCGCGACAAGAACGGTCCGCCCGACGCGGTCAGCACGATGCGCTTGACCTCGTCGCGGTTCTGACCGCGCAGAGCCTGGAATATGGCGTTGTGCTCGCTGTCGACCGGGAGCAGGCTCACCCCGCGCTCGCGCGCCGCGCTGGTCACGAGCTCGCCGGCGACCACCAGCACCTCCTTGTTGGCGAGCGCGACGTGCTTGCCGGCGTGCACCGCGGCGAGCGTCGGCACGAGGCCGAGCGCGCCGACCAGCGCCGAGAGCACCAGATCCGCCTCGGCATGGGTCGCGACCGCGAGCGCTCCGTCGCTGCCGACGAGGATGCGGCCGGCGAATTCCGGCACTCGGGCATGGAGATCTCGCGCGCTCGCCTCGTCGGCCACCGACACGAGGGCAGGCGCGTGGCGGCGGACCTGCTCGGCCAGCACTGCCGTGTTCCGCCCGGCCGCGAGCGCGACGGCCCGGAACCGCTCGGGGAAGCGCTCGACCAGCGCCAGCGTCGACACCCCGACGGATCCGGTGGATCCGAGGAGCGCGAAGGATCGGCGCTGCGGGGCTCGAGTCATGCGATAGGGCGGCGATCGCTCGTGGCCTAGCGGCCGTTGCGGTGTTCGCCCGCGGCCCCATGGCCGTTCGTCCCCACCGCCGCCTGGCGGACGAGATGGGCTTCGGCCCGGGAGCGAAAGAGGCCCAGAGCCATCAAGGGAAAGTAGTTCCGATACATGTAGTAGCGCAGATAGAAATGGCGCGGAAACCCGGTGCCGGTGAAGTGCAGCTCGTCCCAGGCGCCGTCGTCCTGCTGCCGGCGCGTCAGGTAGTCGATGCCGCGCACGACTTCGGGACCGAGCTCGTCCTCGCCGGCCAGGAGCGCCAGGAGCGCCCAGGCGGTCTGCGACGGAGTGCTCGGACCCTTGCCGGCGAGGGACGGGTCGGCGTAGGAATCGCAGGTCTCACCCCAGCCGCCGTCCTCGTTCTGGCGCGACTTGAGCCACGCCACCGCCCGGCGGACGTACGGCGCGCCGAGATCCTCGCCGATCGCGCGCAGCCCCGAGAGCACCGACCAGGTGCCGTAGATGTAGTTCACGCCCCAGCGGCCCCACCACGAGCCGTTCGGCTCCTGGATCCGCTTCAGGAAGGCAAGCCCGCGCTTGGCGCGTCGCATCTCCACGTCGTAGCCGAACTCGCCCATGAGCTCGAGGTGCCGGCCGGTGAGATCGGCGGTCGGCTGGTCGAGCATCGCCTCCATGTCGGCGAACGGGATCTTGTTGAAGAGCTCCTGCAGGTTGTCGGTATCGAAAGCGCCCCAGCCGCCGTTGTGGCTCTGCATGCCGAGCGTCCAGTTGAGGCCGCGCGTGATCGCCCGCCGCTTCGCTCTCTCGTCGCCGGTGCGGATGCGGTTCAGCACCATCAGGATGACCGCGGTGTCGTCGGTATCGGGATACCAGTCGTTGGCGAACTCGAAGGCCCAGCCGCCGGGCTCGAGGTCGGGATTCTTCACCGACCAGTCGCCGGGCTTCAGGATCTGGTGCGCGATCAGCCAGTCGGCCGCCTTCTGGAGCATCGGCGCATCGGGCGCCATCCCCGAATCGAGGAGTCCCTTGGCGGCCAGAGCGGTGTCCCAGGTGGGCGAGACACAGGGCTGAAAGAAGATGTGCTCCCCCTCCTCGATGACGAAATCCTCGATCGCCGCGATGCCCTTCACGACGGCGGGGTGATCGTCGGCATAGCCGAGCACGCGCAGGGCCATCACCGAGTTCACCATGGCGGGCTGGATGCCGCCCCAGCCGCCGTTCACGTCCTGGCGCGCCAGGATCCAATCGGCGCACTTGCGGAGCGCGCGCTCGCGAAGCGGTTTTATCGGCGACCTGCCGAGGAGCTTCAACACCCGATCGAGGCCGAGAAAGAAGTTCCGCCAGCAGAAGATCCGCTCGGGATCCGCCAGGAACGCGTAGTCTTCAGGCGCCGGCGGCCGCACCCAGAGCTCCTCGACGCCGCGACCGGCCGGGATCGGCACGTAGGGTCGTTTCGCCATCAGCACCACGAGCGGCATCACGGTTCCGCGCGCCCAGCTCGCCATCTCGTAGATGTTGATCGGGAACCAGCTCGGCAGGAGCGCGATCTCGGCCGGCATCGCCGGCAGCCCGTCCCACGGATATTGGCCGAAGTAGGCGAGGAAACAGCGCGTGAAGACCTGCGCCTTGGCGAGACCGCCGTTTTTCAAAATGAAGTCGCGAGCGCGCGTCAAAGCCGGGTCGTCGGCTGCCCGCCCCGCCATCTTCATCGCGGCGTAGGCCTCGATCGTGTTCGAGAGGTGCCCCGGCGCGCCGGGATAGAGCGACCAGCTACCGTCGGGGAGCTGGGTCGCGAGCAGATGGGCGACGATGCGGTCCTGCCGTTCGACGTCCACCCTCCCCATGAAGTGCATGAAGAAGATGTACTGGGCATCCATCGTAGCGTTCGCTTCGAGCGGACGGTGCCAATAGCCCTCGGGATGCTGCTCGCGCTCGAAGTATTTCTGCGCGCGGTCGATCGTGTAGCCGACCTTGGCGAGGAATTCGTCGCCGTGGGCCGGAGCGGTCGGACGAGGCGGAAAAGGTACGCTTGGAATACGGCGCGCTTCCTCGGCGATCGGCGGCATACGGTGCTCCCCTCCACTCACCGACCGCCGCTAACCTCGCGGTCAGTGACTGTTCCAAAAAAACGGTGCGTCGATTCCTCGCCGCACCGCCTCGACCCTGCGGTCAGTCAACCCCAACAAAAAAGCTCGAGTCGCCGTCGATGCCGACGGCAGCCGAGCTTGCGATTCGTGAGCGCCTCATAGGCGCTCGGTTCCGAGCTGTCAATATAATGGGCCCGGCGCAAACGGCGGCTGACCGTTCGGCCGGGAGCTACGGGGGGGTTACGGCGCCTCCGCCGACAACGATGGCTCCTGGTGGACGAGCGCCCTGACGAGGTTCTGGCGGGCGAGATCCGAGTCGGGGACGAGGCGAAGCGCGCGCTCGAAGTACGCGATCGCACGGGGCCAGTCGCCTAGCCGGGCCGAAGCGACCCCCAACATGTTCACGACCCAGGGATTGTCGGGTTGCAGCATGAGCGCCATCTCGAGAGCATGCTGCGCCCCCGCCGGATCTCCCGCCCGCAAGCGCACCCAGCCGAGGTTCCCGTGCGCCGACGGCTCGGTCGGCTGCTGCAGGATCGCCCGCTGGAGGATCAGCGCCGCTTCGTCGAGGCGTCCGAGGTTGGCGTAGACCCACCCGAGGTTGCTTTGCACGTTCGGATCGTCCGGATCGCGAAGCCGGGCGCGCTCGAGCACCTCCTGCGCCTCCTCCCACTCGCCGACCCGTCCGAGCACCGACCCGAGATTGTTCATCGCCGAGACGTCGCCGTCCGCCGCGGCCTCGCGCAGCACCCGCAGCGCATCGTCGGTGCGGCCGATCGCCGCATACGCCCACCCCAGGTTCACCTGCACGACGCGCTTCGTATCGCGCTCGATCCAGCCGACGTGGCCCTCGATCATCGCCGCCGCCATCTCGAGCGGCGGCACCGCCTCCTCCGGCCGTGCGAGCTGCATCAGCAGAGCGCCGTGCGCCGCCCGCGCCACGGGATCGCGCGGATCGAGGCGAATCGCCTCGAGAACCGCTGCCAGCGCCTCCTCCGAGCGGCCGACGCGCGCGAGGCCGTTCGCGAGCCCGGTGAGCACCCGGGCGTCGCGCGGATCGCTGTGGTGCAGATGCTCCAGCACCTCGATCTCGCCGAGCACCACCCGCCGCATGCCGGCGTGATCGCCGCGCCGCTGATACGCCTCCTCGAGGTTGCGGTAGACCCGCTGCTTGGCCGGCGCCAGAGCGAGGTTGTCGCTCCACAACACCACGGGATCGCGCCACATCTCGTTGCGTGCCACTGCCAGCCCGCCGAGGACCGCGACGACGGCGGCCGCCGCCACGGCGACCGTCCGCGGAGCGCGTGCCGCGGCGGCGCCGGCGGCGAGCGCCGCGAGCGCCGCGAATCCGCCGACGCTGAGATACATGCGGTGCTCGAACACGAGATCGGCGAGCGGGAACACGCTCGAGCTCGGCAGGAGGGCGAGGAGCGCGAACCCCAGCCAGAACGTCGCCGCGCGGCGGCGGCGGCGCGCGAGGACGACGAGCGCCAGCGCCAGGAGCACCCAGCCGCAGGCCGGAACGAGCACCGCCGGCGCCAGCCACCGGGTCGCGAACGGCCAGTCGTAGTCGAGCACCTGGTCGACCGGCCAGACGAGGAGCCGGAAGTAGTGCCAGGTCACGCCGAGCTGCGTGCGCAGGTATTTGAGCGGCGTGATGCCGATGTCGAAGCCGGCACCCGGGTGCGAACGGTCGGAGAAGAGCACGACGAGCACGAGCCAGGTGGCGCAGAGGCCCAGGTGCAGGGGCCAGCGGCGCGGAATCTCGGCGGCCGGCGGCGTCGCAGCGAAGGTCAGGCGGGGCCGGGTCGGCGGCGGCAGCACCCACCACGAGAGCCACCACACGGCGAGCGGCGCCGTCACCATGATCGGCTTCGCCAGCATGCCGCAGGCACAGACGGCGACGGCGAGCACCCAGAGGACGTAGCGTCGGGCGGGGTGCGCCTCGGCGAGCAGCACGAGATCGAGGACGGCGAAATAACAGAGCGCCGTCAGGAGCTCGCTGCGCGCGATCACGTAGGTGACTGCCTCGGTCTGCAGGGGGTGGACGACGAAGAGGAGCGCCGCCAGGCAGGCGGCGTCGTCTTCGCGCCCGGCGAGCGCGCCGGTCATGCGCAACGTCCGCCGCACCACGTCGAAGAGGAGCCAGCCGCAGGCGATGTGCAGCGCCAGGTTGAAGACGTGGTAGCCGGCGACCTGCAGTCCGCCGATCGCGTAATTGGCCGCCAGCGTCATCTCGACGAGCGGCCGGTCGCTCGTGAAGAGCGCGCTCGACCAGCCGCGGATGCGCAGGTTGCGGACGATCGCGGGCACGTCATCGAAGACGAAGGGCACGTCGAGTGTGCGCGCGTAGACCACGACCGCCGCGAGCGCGATCAGCAGCGAGCGGACAGCGGTCATGGAGGCGCGCCCGGCGCCGCCTGGCGGCGGATGAAGTCGGCGTACTGCCGCACGGCCGGATCGTCGGGATAGAGGCGCTCGGCGGTCGCCTGCGTCGCCCGCGACTCCGCGGTTCGCCCGAGCATCCTGTAGCTCCCCGCCAGCGCCACGAGGGCGCGCGCCGGGGCCGGCGGCGGAATGCGTTCGCAGGCGCGCGCTGCGGCGGCGTAGTCGCCCTGCGCGTAGAGAAAGACGCCGTAGTTGGCGAGCAGCTCCGCCGCCGTCGGCGCCAGCGCCAGGGCGCGCTCATAGGTGGCTCGGGCCGCAGCCGGCCGCCCGGCCCGGAACTGGGTGTTGGCGAGATTCATGAGCGTCGTCGGCGCCTCCGGCGCCAGCTCGAGCGCGCGCTCGAGCGCCGCTAGGGCCGCCTCCTGGTCGCCCCGCATACTCTCGGCGTTGCCGAGATTCTCGTAGGCGCTCCTGAAGCTCGGGTTCAACGCCACGGCGCGCCGGTAGGCGGCGGCGGCAGCGTCGAAGCGGCCCTCGCCGCCGAGCGCGTTGCCGAGGTTGTAGAGCGTGGTCGCGTCGTCGGGCTTGATGGCGAGCGAGCGGTCGAAGGCGGCGCGGGCAGCAGCGAATCGCCCGCGCGCCGCGAGGGCGGTGCCGAGTTCGCGGTGGCTGCGCGCCGATCGCGGCGCGTCGGCGACCATGGTCTCGTAGAAGCGCACGGGCTCGCTCCAGACGGCGTTGCGCGCCACCGTCCGCGCCGCATAGAGCGCGACGATGACGCCGAGCGCCCCGACGACCGCCGGTGACCAGCGCGGCGCGGCGCGCCGCGAGCGCGCGATCGCCGTCGCCTCCGTCCTGCCGCCGAGGCGCACGAGGCCGGCGGCGAGCGCGAGGCAGAAGCCGGCCGACGGCAGATAGGCGAGCCGCTCGCCCATGATCGTCCCGATCCTGAAGAACAGGTTGGAGACGACGACGAACGTGAGGGCGAGCATCCCGAGCCCGAGGGTCACGGCGGGAGCGCGGCGGCGCGCCCGCCACGCCAGCACCGCGGCGGCGACGAGCGCCGCCGCCGCGGCGAGGAAGCGCGGATCGAAGGGCGACGTCACCGCGGGAATCTGGTCGTATGAATAGTCGGCCGCGAGCCAGAGCGGAAAGACGAGCCGCAGCGCGTAGAGCCCGAGCACCGCGATCGCCGTCAAGAGCCGCGGCGCGGCCGCTAGCGCCGTCAGCGGATTGTCGAGAACGTCGGTGGCCGGCGTGACGCGCCCGATGACGGCGCTGCGAAGGGCGACGAACACGGCGGCGGTCGCCAGCAGCGCCGCGTAGCGCGGCAACCGGCGCCGGAGCACTACGACCGCCGGCTCCGCGACGGCGCCCGGCCGGCAGCGGCGGCCGACGAGGTCGGCGAACACCAGCACCGCCGGCAAGGCGATCGCGTTCTCCTTGGCGCCCATCGCCAGGAGGTAGGCGACGACGGTCGCGGCCAACCACGGCAGCGCGCGGCCCGCGGCGGCGCGCTCCTCCCGCACCGCCACGCCGACGCCGTCGGCCGCGAGCCACGCCCGCCACGCCAGGAAGAAGCCCGCCGCGGCGAGCAATTCGGCCCGGCCCACCACGTTCGCGACCGCTTCGGTGTGGATCGGGTGGGTCGCGAAGAGCAGCGCCGCCGCAAGTGCGGTCCGCGGCGCCGCCGTCACGAGCGCGAACACCACCAGCACGAGCGCGCTCACGAGCGCGTGGACGGCGACGTTGACGGCATGGTAGCCGGCCGGGTGGAGGCCCCAGAGGGCGTGGTCGGCGACGAAGGTCAGCGTCGTCGACGGCCGCCAGAGCCCGCCCCGTCCCGCTGCCCACCACGACGGCCGGGTGAGGATGCCGACGACGTCGCCGTCGAGCACGAAGGCGTTGTCGCGGATGGCGTTGACGTCGTCGTAGAGGAGCCCGCCGCCGACGGTGTTCGCGTAGACGCCGGCGGCGACGGCGGCCACGGCCGCGATCCACGTCCACGGCACGGACGCCGCGAGCACGCCGCGCGGCGGCGCGGCGCCCTCCGTCTTCGCGCGCGAAGGCGCCATGGGCGTCAGCGCCCGGCCAGCGCGGTCGGCGGGCGAGGACGGCGCTCGGTCACGACCCCTCGCTGCGAGCGCCGCGCCGCGCCTCGAAGCGGCGCTGCAGCTCGGCCCGCGTGAACAATGCCGCGCACGGCACCCCCGGGACGGCATCCCGGACGCGCGTCATACCGCCTTCCTCGCGGTCGACGAGGATGACGATGGCGGTTATCGCGTGCCCGGCCTCCCGGCAGCGGTCGATCGCGTCGAGCGTCGACGTGCCGGTCGTGACGACGTCGTCGACGATCGCTACGCGGTCGCCGGAGCGGATGGCGCCTTCGATGGCGCGCGCCATACCGTGGGCCTTCGCCTGCTTGCGGACGGTGAAGGCGCGGATCGGAGCACCGACAGTCTGGCTGTAGTAGGCGACCGCTCCGGCGATCGGATCGGCGCCGAGCGTGAGCCCGCCGACCGCGTCGGCGCGGCCGCCGATGGCTTCGAACACGAGCCGTCCGATCAGCGGCTTCGCCTCCGGATCCCAGGTCACGACGCGGGCGTCGAGGTAGTAGTCCGACAAGGCGCCGGAAGACAGCGTAAAGGGTCGTTCGGGGCGGTACTGGTAGGCGCGCGCGGCGAGCATTTCCAGCAAGCGGTCGCGATCGCTCGCCGCCTTGGAGGCAGACGCGTGCATGGCGCCCTCGCTAGCAGATCGCCCGAAAGCTGCGAAGGCCCCCGGCCGGCTACCTCAGCGCGCGAGGGGTCGCAGGAAGAGAATGGCCACGAGATAGGCGGCCGCGGCGAAGCCGAGCACGATCCGAAACCCGAAGGTCATCGCCAGGATCGTCGTCGCCACCGAGCCGATCACCGAGAAGAAGCCGTTCGTCGCCCAGGCCCAGGCGACTACGGCCGCCGGCTCCGGCACCTTGCGCGCGATGCAGCGCACGCCGAGCGGCAAGAAGACGCCGAGCACGAAGCCGAGCGGCGCCGTCGCTGCGAGCGCCACGACGATACGGATCGGAAGCGAAGCCGGGAGTACGAGCGGCGTGACCGCGTCGAGCCCGAAGGCGTAGAGCGCCGCGAGCGCGACGACGGCGACAGCGAGGCGCGGGGCGAGGCGATCGACGGCAGCCGACCAACGCTCGCTCGCGAGGCTCCCTAAGCCCGCCGCCACCAGCAGCGACATCAGCGTCACGCCGAGCGAATAGGTAGGGTAGCCGAGCACGAGCGCGAGCTTCTGGATCAACGCCACCTCGAACAGCATGAAGCCGACGCCGAGGGCCGCGAAATAGCCGGCGACGGTCCCGCGGCCGATCGCCGCCGCAGGCCACGGCGCCGCGACCGCCATCGGCAGCGCCAGCGAGGCGGCCGCGAAGAGCGTCGCAGCGATGAGCGTCGCCATGAGCACACGCTCACCCGCACCCGACGCCTCCCACATGATACCCGGCCCCGCGTGCCGACCGAGCCCGAGGAACGCGCCGAAGCGCCCGAAGTGCCAGAAGAAGGGCGCGTCGTCGTACACCGGAGAGACGTCGAACGGGTAGGCGGCGAGCCACGCTGCGAAGGCGCCGTCGGCGAGCGTCAGCACCGACGCCAGCGGTCCGCGCGGCGGCGGCGCGCCCGGCAGCCACTGGACCCGGGTGTGCGGCACGTCGGCCGCGGCGGCGGCGAACGCCCGCGCGCGGGCGCCGGTGATCGGGGTCGGGGACACGAGGATGGTCGAGACGTCGCCGAGACTCCTGGTCGTCGCGACGGCGACGTGGGCGGCCGGGTCGGCGACGCCGCGTCGCGCGAGCGCGGCGCGCGCGCTCGCCAGATAGCGCAGCGTACGGTTCGGCTGGGCGTCGAAATCGTCCTCGCCGAACTGCATCGCCAGGAAGCCGTCGGGAGCGAGCCGCGCCAGCGTCGCGTCGATCATCTCCACCGTGTAGAGGTAGCTCTCGGACAGGACGAAGGCGCCCGAGGTCGCCGAGTTCATCGCCGCGTAGCTGTCGGGCGCAACGAAGTAGACGATGTCGAACGGCCCCGTCTGGCGCGCTAGCCACGACCGTCCCTCGTCGTTGACGATGTTGACTGCCGGATGCTCGGCGATGCGGCCGACGAAGTCGGCGAAGCGCCGGCGCACGAGATCGACCGTAATCGGATTGAGCTCGACGCCGTCCACGTGGGCGCTGCCGAAGCGGAGTGCCGCCAGGATCTCGTGCCCGCCGGCGGCACCGAT
The DNA here is from genome assembly GCA_002050235.1 of Polyangiaceae bacterium UTPRO1. Taxonomy (GTDB): domain Bacteria; phylum Desulfobacterota; class Binatia; order UTPRO1; family UTPRO1; genus UTPRO1. The sequence goes on from MWST01000025.1 coordinate 41,750, forward strand.
GACGGCGACGTTGCCTGGGACGCGAACCAGCGCCCGGAACGGGAGCGCTCGCTCGTCGTGGTCGAAGGGCGCCAGCGATGCCGGCGCACCGTCCCAACGGTGCAGCGTCGAGCCCCAGAGGCCGTCGTGGTGGATCACCAGCACATCGGGATCGGCGCCCGCGGCAGGCGTAACGTCGATGCGGAAGACGGGGCTCCACGCCGAGAAGAGCGGCGGTGCCCCGCCGAGGTGTTGGGGATGCATGGTCTTCACGGGATCGGGCACGATGGTCGGCAGCAGCGCCGGCCGCGCCGCCAGCGCCAGGAGCGCGGCGGTCGCGACGACCGCTGCGCCGGCCCCGCCGGAGCCGCGGCGCCGCCACGGGCGGATGCCGGCCGCCGCCATCGCCGCCGCCCCGATCATGACCGTCGCCGGGGCGCCGGCGAGGCTCACGCACGGCACCGCTGCGGCACAGCCGAGCGCGGCGCCGCCGAGGTCGGCGAGATAGGCGCGCGGCATGCGCTCCGGCGCCGCCGCGAAGACGCTCGCGAGCAGCACACCGATGGCGCCGAAGCCGACGAAGACGAGCGCACACACGGCGACGAGTGCCAGCGGGCTCGCCGGGTCGGAGGCGAAGTCGAGGACGCTCAGCTCGATGCGGGCGACGAGCGCATAGGCGGCGGCCGTCGCCATGGCGCCGAGCGTCGCCACCGGACCCATGAGGCGCGCCGGCGCTGCGAGCCGCGGCGCTCCCGCCACGACCGCGCCGCCGAACCCGACGCCGAGCATGGCGAGGCCGATGACCAGGTAAGTGTGGTAGTAGAAGAGCTTGAACGAGACGATGCGCGTGTACGCGATCTCGAGGACCAGGCCCGCGAAAGCGAGCAGGAATACCTCGAGGTCGTACGAACGGGGAAGCCGCCGGTCGTCGGGCATCGCGCGATCGTCGACCGAGCTACGTCGACGCCCGCAGCAATCGCACGCGGCCAGGCGCGCGGCAACCGCAAGATCCGAGGCCGACGAAAGACACGGCGCGGAGCCCGCGCGCCACGCCCCGCGCACGACAGCCCCGCGCGCCCGCGTTGACGCCCCCCGCGGCAGCACCGTAGTGTCCCGGGCCACGTGGTGGACGCCGAGACCTCCGGCTTTCGGGTGGAGCGGATCGATCTCGCCGACGATCGGGCGGCACTCCGGTTCGCCGGCGAGCTGCGCTTCCGTGATTGCTTCGGCGCCTGGGAGCAGGTGCGCGGACTCCTCGCACCTCTCCCGCCCCGCCTCGAGCTCGACGTCTCGGGCTTGGACGGCATGGACGGCGGCGCCACGGCGCTCCTGCTCGAGCTCCGCAGCGAGGCCGCGGCGGCGGGCAGCGACGCGGTGATCGTCGGCGCGACGGGGCGCGTACAGAGCATGCTCGAGCTCTACGGCGGCCACCCGCGCCGTCCGAGCCTCCACGCACCGCCCGCCAAGATCGGCATCTTGGAGCAGATCGGCCGGGAGGTCCGCAGCCTCCTGAACGAGAGCAACGCGCTCGACTTCGTCGGCGACACGCTGCTCGCCGGCGTCCAGGCCGCGCGCAACCCCGGCCGCGTCAACTGGCGCGACGTGCCGCGCCTGATGGAGCGCGCCGGCGCCGACGGCATCCCCATAGTGCTGATGATCAACTTCCTGGTGGGCTTGGTTACCGGCTTCCAGGCGGCGCTGCAGCTGAAGCAGTTCGGCGCCAACATCTTCATCGCCGATCTGGTCGGCCTGTCGGTAACCCGCGAGCTGGCGCCCCTGATGACGGCGATAATCATCGCCGGACGCTCCGGCGCCGCCTTTTCGGCCGAGCTCGGCACCATGCGCGTGGCGGAGGAGATCGACGCGCTGCGGACCCTCGGCCTCGATCCGTTCCACTTCCTGGTGTTTCCCCGCGTCCTCGCCCTGACCCTGGTCGCGCCGCTGCTCACCATCCTCGCCGACGCGGTCGGAATCTTGGGCGGCCTGCTGGTGGCGATGTTCAGCCTCGACCTCACCTTCAATGCCTACCTGGCCCAGACCGAGAAGGCCCTCGACCTCTTCGACGTCTTCTCCGGCATCCTGAAGAGCGCGGTCTTCGGCCTGAACGTCGCCCTCATCGCCTGCCAGCGCGGCCTGGCGACGCACGGCGGCGCCGAGGGCGTCGGTCGCTCCACGACGTCGGCGGTCGTCACCAGCCTCTTCGCCATCGTCGCCGTCGACGCGATCTTCACGGTGATCTTCCATGCCTTCGGCCGCTGATCCGGAGGCAGCGCCGACGATGATCGAGGTCGAGGGGCTGACCATCGGCTACGGCGAGCGCGTCGTGCTCGAGCGCCTCGACTTCACCATCGCCCGCGGCCAGGTGTTCACGATCCTCGGCGGCAGCGGCTGCGGTAAGTCGACGCTGCTCCGCCACCTGATCGGCCTCGAGACACCGATGGACGGCGTCATCCGCATCGCCGGCGCACCGCCGAGCCGGGAGTCGGGTCCACCCGCCTTCGGCGTCCTCTTCCAGTCCGGCGCGCTCTTCGGATCGATGACGCTCGCCGAGAACATCGCGCTGCCGCTGCGCACGTGGACCGACCTCGACCCGCGCGCGATCGATACCATCGTCCGCGCCAAGCTCCGCCTCGTCGGGCTCGAGGGCTTCGAGAACCACCTGCCGGCGGAGATCTCCGGGGGCATGAAGAAACGCGCCGGAATCGCGCGCGCGCTGGCGCTCGATCCGCCGCTCCTCTTTCTCGACGAGCCCTCCGCCGGGCTCGATCCGGTGAGCTCGGTCGAGCTCGACCAACTGCTCTTGACGCTGAACCGGAGCCTCGGCATGACCACCGTCATCGTCACGCACGAGCTGCAGAGCATCTTCGCCGTCGCCGACGCCTGCATCATGCTGGACCGGAGCGCCCGCGGCATCATCGCTCGCGGTCATCCTGCCACGCTCCGCGACCGCAGTGACGATCCGCGCGTCCGCGCCTTCTTCAACCGCCGGCCTTCGTCGAGCTGATGGCGACGACCGCGACCAACAACTGGAAGCTCGGCCTGTTCGTCGTGCTCGGCGTGCTCGCGACTCTGGCCGCTCTCTTCTGGCTCGGGGCGCGCCGCTTCCAGCGCGCATCGTTTCCGGCGGTGAGCTACTTCGACGAATCGGTGCAGGGGCTCGACGTCGGTTCGCCGGTGAAATTCCGCGGCGTCACGGTCGGGACGGTCGCCGACATCACGATCGCGCCGGACCATCGCCACGTCCAGGTGACCGCCGACATCTACATCGACGCGATCCAGCGGCTCGGGCTCGGCGACCGCGCACCGCACGAGGGCGAGGAGTTCATCAACCCCCTCCTGCGCGTACAGCTGGTGTCCGCCGGCATCACCGGTGTGCGGTTCCTGCAGACCGACTTCTTCCATCCCGGCCGCTATCCGGAGCCGAAACTGCCCTTCGAGCCGCCGTGGAACTACATCCCATCGGTGCCCTCGGCGTTGAAGAGCGTCGGCGACACGGCCATGGACGTCGTCAACCGCCTGCCTGATCTCGAGACGCGGGTCGGCGAGACACTGGCGGCCATGAACGCCGCGCTCGGATCGTTCGATCGCTTCGTGACCGGCCTGCAGAGCGACGACGGCTCCTTCGAGCGGTTGCTGGTCCAGCTACGAGCGACGACGACCGGAATCGGCGGCGAGATCGCGACCGCCAAGGTTCCGGAAACGGCCGCGGCCATCCGCTCGGCGGCGGGCACCGTGGCGACCGCGGCAACGGGCTTCGCCGAGATGCGCGAAGACCTCGAGTCGAGCCTCGCCGCCTTGCGCGAAACCCTCGACTCCGTGCGCGCCGTCGCCGACGCGCTCGAGCGCGATCCGAGTGCGCTGCTGCGCGGCCCGCGTCCGGACGGGCCGCCGCCGGCGGTGAAACCGTGATCCGGCGGCGCGGCGCCGCCGCCCTCGCGACGAGCGTAGCGGCCGTCGCCGTCGCCGGCTGCCTCTTCCGCAGCGCCGAGGCGCCGCGCTTCTACCGCCCCGCGGCGGCGGCGCTCGACGATCCGGGAAGCACGAGTGCGGCGGCGACCGGCGCCGCGCTCCGAGTGGGCAGCGTGCACAGCGCTCCCTTCCTCCGCGAGCGCGTCGTCTGGCGCTCGTCGTCCGTCGAGTACGGCCTCTACGACCAGCGCCGCTGGTTCGAGCTGCCGAGTCGCTACGTGCGCCGCGCCCTGATCGCGACCCTGGAAAAGACGCCGGGGATCCGGCTGGTGCAGGATCCGCAGGCGCTGCGCCTCGACGTCGAAGTGCTGGCCTTCGACGAAGTGCTGGCCCCGGTGCACGAGGCCCACGTCGCCCTCGTCATCACGCTCCGCGACGGCGCCGAGAGCCGGCTCGAGCATCGCTTCGTGGCCAAGGCGCCGATCGCGAACACGACAGGCGCGGCGATGGCCGAGGCCATGGGCCGCGCCCTCGACGAGGCGACGCGCCAGGCAGCAGCGGCGGTCGCGGCCGCGCTCGGGGAAAGATCCGCGCTCCCGACGGCGCCGCGCCCCAGGTGAAGCGCCGGAAGTGGTGCGCACGCCGCCGCGGCACCGCGCCGGAGCCGTCGCAGCGAGCGCGCGCAGCGATCGCGCCTTGACGCTCCCCAGGGGCTCCCCTAACGTCGGCCGTTCCGGCATGGCGCCGCACCGTATCCTCTTCGTCGAGGCCAGCATCGGCGGCGTGCTCGGCGGCTCGCTCACCGGCATCCTCCAGCTCATCGACCGCCTCGACCGCGCCCGCTTCGCGCCCTCGCTGCTGCTGTACCAAGAGAAGGAGATCGTCCCCCAACTCGAGGCCGCGGGCGTACCGGTGGCGGTGCTGCCGCCGCAGCCCGCGTGGCTGCCCGACGGCGAGCGCGGGCGCGGCGGACGAGCGTGGCTGCGCTTGAAGGAGATCCCGGCCGTCGTGCTGCCGCGCGCGCGGGCAGTCGGCGCCCACCTGCGCGCTGTCCGTCCCGACATCGTCTACCTCGCCAACGGCGTCGCCCCGAATCTCGACGCCCTCGTCGCCGCCGCGCGGGCCGGCATTCCGACGCTCGTCCACGAGAAGGGCTACCGTCGCATCGGACCCCGCGAGCGCTTCATGTCGCGCTGGATCGACGTCCTCGTCGGCATGACCGAGCGCGTCACCGCGCACGTCCGGCAGCGCGGCGTCCGCGCCCGCCGCCATCTCACCGTATATGACGGCATCGACTGCGAGCGCTTCGCCGCGGGCGGCGGCGCCGCCGTCCGCAGCGAGCTCGGCATCCCGGCGGCGGCGCCGGTGATCGGGATCGTCGGCCATATTCAAGGATGGAAGGGCCAGGATCTGGTAGTGCAGGCGATGGCGCGGCTGCGCGATCGGCACCCGGAGCTGCGCTGCCTGATCGTCGGCGGCGTGCATAGCCAGGGGGACGCCTACGCCGCGCGCCTGCGGCAGCGCATCGCCGATGAGCGGCTCGAGCGGCAGGTGATCCTGACCGGCGCGCGCCGCGACATCGCCGCCTGCCTCGACGCCATGGACGTCGCCATCCACTCGTCCACCAACCCCGAGCCTTTCGGCCGCGTGCTGATCGAGGCGATGGCGCTGTCGCGCCCGCTCGTCGCGCCGCGCGAGGGCGGTCCGCTCGAGATCGTCGTCGACGGCGAGACCGGACTCCTCGTTCCGCCGCGCGACCCGGAGGCGCTAGCCGTCGCGATCGAGCGCCTCGTCCTCGACCCCGATCTCCGACGGCGGCTGGGCGCCGCCGGGCGGGCGCGCGTCGAGACCGTATTCGACATCCGCCACCACGTGCGCGCCATGGAGGCGATCTTCGACGAGATGCAGGCGCACCGGCGTCACGCCGCCGCCTGACCGCTCCGACTCGGTGGCGCAGCGCGCGGCCTCGCAGCGCCGCACCGGTTCTGGTAGCTCGCCGGTCGGTGTCGACGCGGCGGAAGCTCTGGTGGATCGCGCTCCTCTATTTCGCCGAGGGCATGCCGATGGGGATCGTCGTCGACAATCTGCCGGTATACCTGCGCGCGCACGGCGTCTCGCTCGCCGCCATCGGCGTCTTCTCGTCGCTCACGCTGCCGTGGACGTTGAAGCCGCTCTGGGCGCCGCTCGTCGACCGCTTCGGCGACCGGCGCCACTGGATCGCAGCCGCGCTCGCGCTCATGGCGGCGGCAACGGGCGCGATTCCGCTCGCCGATCCGGCAACGCCGGGGATTCTCCTCCTCGGCGCGGTGCTGCTCCTCACCTTCGCGGGCGCGACCCAGGACATCGCCATCGACGCCTACACGATCGGACTCCTCGCTCCCGGCGAAGAAGGCATCGGCAACGGCGTACGCGTCTCGGCGTATCGCGCGGCGCTGGTCGCGAGCGGCGGCGGCCTCCTGCTCCTGGCAGGGCGCGCCGGCTGGCCGCTCGCCTTCGAGGTCGCGGCGCTGATCTTCGCGGTGCTCGCCGTGTTGGCGCTCCGCGCGCCGCCGGTGACGGTCGTCCGCCGGCCGACCGCTGCCTGGATGCGCGCCTTCGTCGGCTGGCTGGCGCGCCCGGGCGCGAGCGCCGTACTGGTGTTCATCGTCCTCTACAAGCTCGCCGACGTGAGCATGGGGCCGATGGTGAAACCCTTCTGGCTCGACAGCGGCCTCACGGTCGACGAGATCGCGCTCGTGTCGACGACCGCCGGCGTCACGCTCACCGTGATCGGCGCGCTCGCAGGCGGCGCCTTCACGTCGCGCTACGGCATCTTCCGCGGGCTCTGGATGCTCGGCCTCCTGCAGGCGGCCTCGAATCTCGGCTACGCTGGCGCCGCGGCGGCCGGGGGCGGGCGAGCTGCGATCTATGCCGCGTCCATGTTCGAGAGCTTCACCGGCGGGCTCGGCACCGCCCCGTTCCTCGCCTTCCTCATGCACGTGTGCGATCGCGAGCAGGCTGCCACGCAGTATGCCCTGCTGTCTGCGTTGTTCGGGCTCACCCGCTCGCTGAGCGCGCCCTTCAGCGGCTTCGGCGCCGCGCACTTCGGCTACGCCGGCTACTTCGCGCTCACGGGCGCGCTGGCGCTGCCGGCCTATGCGCTGCTGCCCTGGATCCGACCCTGGATCCACGACCTCGCGCCGCACCGCAGCATCGCGAACGGCCCTCTTGACTCAGAGAAAACCTAGATTTTCCAATTATTTTCTTGACAACCTTTCCGGCGCTGACTTACGCTCACGTGCAGCCGAGGCTCCCGAGTTCCGAGCCGTGCCGCCGCTTTCGCTTGCAGTGCCGTGAGTCGATGCAGCGCGAAGATCGGGTGTCCCTGAAAACCCCCAAGGAGGACGAACCATGAAGAGAGTTCTGCGGAGCGCGGGCATGGCGCTACTCGCAACGGTCGTGTGCGCGCCGCTCGCCGGCGCCGACACCGCCAAGTGCCAACGCGCCATCGCCAAAGCAGACGCTCAATATTTTCAGGCCCGGGTAAAAGCCGAGTCCAAGTGCCACGAAGGCGTGGTCAAAGCCGGGGCCGGCACCTGCCCGGATGCCAAGACCACGGCGGCGCTCGCCAAGGGCGCGAGCAAGATGCTGGCGGCGATCGGCAAGGCGTGCGGCGGCGACGACAAGGTCTGCGGCGGCAATACCACCAACGAAGACACTCCCGCGTCTCTCGGCTGGCCGGCGCAGTGCCCGAACATCGACAAGGACGGCGCCTGCACGAACGCGATCACCGATTGTAGCGGCATCGCCACCTGCCTCGAGTGCATCGCTGGCTCCGCCAGCAACCAGACGATGACGCTGGCGTTCGGCAGCATCAATCTCCAGAACGCGGACAAGGTCCTCAACAAGTGCCAGGGGACTATCGGCAAGGCGACCAGCGCTCTCCTGAACGCGACCAGCAAGGCGCTCCAGAAGTGCTGGGACGCGCGCATCAACGGCAAGATCACCGGCGACTGCTTCTCGCCCTCCGCGGGCGACGGCAAGTACGCAGCCGCGATCCAGAAGGCGAAAGCCAAGCAGCAGGCAGCAATATGCAAGGCCTGCGGCGGTGCCGACAAGGCCTGCGGCGGCGGCGACGACCTGACGGTGGCGGCGATCGGGTTCCCGGCCGATTGCAACTACGTCACCCAACCGCACGGCGGCGCCTCATGCAGCGGCCCGATATCGAGCCTGACCGACATCGTGAACTGCACGGCCTGCGTCGCAGGCTTCAAGGCGAGCTGCGTCGACAACGCCCAGGTGCCGCAATTCACTCCCTACCCGGCGGAGTGCGTCGCGTGCTCGTCACCGCCAGCGACCGGTCCGTGCCCGACCGTGCTTTCGTTCACGGCCGACGGCGACCATACCGACCTCGACACCGGCTTCACCGGGCTCGCGCACAACCAGACCATCCCCTCGAACAGCCGCGTCACGCTGGCGGTGAGCGGCTGCACCGGCGCCAGCGAGCCCAACTGCGGCCAGTGCAGCTTGAGCGGTCCGCTCAACAACGTCGGCGGTCCGGAGGCCGACGTCCACCGCTGCAAGGACGCGCCGTGGAAGACCTGCTCGGTCGACGGCGACTGCACCTCGGCGCAGCAGTGCGTCGGCGGCAGCAACAACGGCGGGCTCTGCACTACGGGCGCCGAGTGCCCGGGCGGGTCGTGCGTGAACGCCGGCTTCGTCGGGCCGTGCGTCTACTTCTTCGGCCCGCCGCTCCCGCTCCGACCCCCCGGCGGCCCGTCGACGTGCATTCTCAACGTCATCAACGGCCCCGTCTCCGGAACGATCGACTTCAGCGACGGCAGCACGGTATCGATGGTGCCGCTCTCGACCAGGGTCCACTTGTTCGGCAGCGACTTCGAACCGTGCCCGCACTGCCGCCAAGACGGCAAGTGCAACTCCGGCCCGCGCGCCGAGCAGGCCTGCCTAGTGGGCGGTGTCTCCGAACGATTCGGCACGGTGAGCCTCGATTGTCCGCCGATGAACGAGGTCGCGGCGCTCACCATCAATTTGAACATCTCCACCGGCGGTCAGATCAAGACCGTGGAAGCAGGCAACCCGAGCTGCCGCGATACCGGGTACGGCGCCCTCAAGTGCATCTGCGACACCTGCAACAGCCCGACGATGGACGCCTGCTCGGTGAACGCCGACTGCCCGGCGAGCGGCGGCGGTCCCGGGATCTGCGGCGGCAAGCGTTGCGTCGGCGGCACCCAGGCCGGCGAGCCCTGCGGCACCTGCATCGGCGGCAGCAACCACGGCGCCAGTTGCAACCTCGACTCCCTGTGCCCGGGCGGCACTTGCCTCAATTCCCGTACCTGCGTCGGCGGCAGCAACGACGGGAACCAGTGCAGCACGAACTCGATGTGCCCGGGCGGCGCCTGCCCGAGCGGCAACGAGTGCGGCGGCGGCGGTGCGTGCACGCGGCCCGGCGAGGCGACGAAGCCCAACGCCTGCGTCGATGACACCAGCACTCCGGAGTCCGGCTGCGTGCTCATCCCCGGCACCGACGACGAGGGCGAGTGCGCCGACGCGCCGATCGATCAAGTGTGCTCGATCCAACAGTTCGTGAGCTGCTCGGTCGACTCCGACTGTGCGCCTCCCACCTGCCCGGATTGCGTGAGCGGCCAGGTGTGCATGGTGCGTCACCGCCCGTGCTTCACCGACGAAGGAATCATCGGCCAGACCGATTGGGTGACGGGCAACCCCGACCCGGTCTGCGGCGGTGTCGCCAAGCCGACGGTCGGCACCTTCTTCTGCGTGGCTCCGACCGGATCGACGGCGATCAACGCCGCCGGCGGCCTACCGGCTCTCGGTCGTGTCCGCATCCCCGGGACGGTGCTCATCAATCCGTAGCCGCGGCGACGGGGCGTGAGGACTAGGCCTGCGAGCGGCGAGCGGCTCGCAGGCCTAGTCCCTCTGCTCTCCCATGTGACATCGCACACTAGGTCTCGATAACGCTGCGCGTTGTTTCAGTTTTTTCCTTGACTGGCGCACTCGGCGCACACTACTCTGCCGTGAGGAATCGCACCGGGTGCCGAGCTCGCGAAGATCTCCGGGGAATCGATAAATCTGAGGAGGAAAGCCATGGGACGCAGCCTACGAGTTTTGTCCGTGCTCGCCACGGGAGCGCTCGTGTTGGTCGTCGGGACACCGACGGCGCACGGAGCAATCCTCGGCAAGCCGCGCTACCAATGCCAGGCCGCCATCGCCAAAGAGGCCGGCAAGTACGTCAACGGCAAACTTAAGCTCATCACGAAGTGCAATGACCTGAGACTCGCCGGCGGCTCGTGCTCCGCACCCGATGCGGCGGCCTTGCAAAAGCTCGCCGCCAAGCTCGACGCCGGGCTGGCGAAGAAGTGCAGCTTCACGCCCGGCACCGACGACGACAACCTGGCGGTGATCGGCTTTCCCGGTCCGTGCTTCGACGCCGATGCGTCGAACGGCTTCACCATCTCCGACCTGCAAGCGTGCATCAAGAACTCCCACGATCGCATACTGCAAGGTGTCTGTGACGGCGGGACGAACCAGGACGCGAGCTGCACGGTCGATGGCGACTGCGCCGGAGGCGGCACCTGCCGCAGCATCGAGCGCCTCGTCTACGACCCGTCGATCGCCGGTCCGCTCTCGGGCACGTCGCTCTCGTGCCAGAAAGAGGTCGCGAAGCAGAGCCTGAAGCTCGTCAAGACGGTGCTCGGCAGCGTGCAGAAGTGCCGCAACGGCCTCCTCAATTGCAAGATCGACACCAAAACCGACGCCACGATCTGCAAGCTGAGCGGATTCGCCGCGAGCACGTGCGCCACGAGCGACCCGAAGACGAAGAGCACCATCGACAAGGCGCGGGCGAAAGCCATCGCCGCAATCACCGCCAAGTGCACGGACTCCGACGCCACGGCGCTCAAGCTCTGCGAGCCCGATCAGACGACCGGAGCCGGAGCGGCGACGTGCGAGGCCGACGGCCTGCAGGTGTTCGTCGATAATCCCAATGCCGCCGAGCTCAGCGATCTCATCGATTACGAGTACGCGTCGCCGGGCACCTGCGGCGACAACCGCAAGAACCGCCCGGCCGAGGAGTGCGACGGCGCCGACGACCAGGCGTGTCCCGGCCAATGCGGCGCCCCGCTCGGGCTCTTCCCCTGCCTCTGCCTGGACGTGCCGCGCTCGCGCGTCGTCGAGCACGCCACGGCCGACCTCGACAACGGCTGGACCGGGCAGAGCCACGATTCCGGCATCGTCGAGGGCGGCGGCTACGTGAGCGACCTCTTCGATTGCGACGGCCCCGGAGGGCCCGACACCATCTGCACCGTCGGTCCGAGCTGCACCAACCCGCCGCACTCGCCGTGCTCGCCCGGCCCGAGCGAGGTCAAGACCGGCGACCAGATCTGTGCGACGCTCGGCCAAGGCACGTGCCGCATGACGCAAGGGGGAATGCAGGGCCCGCACTGCGAGTCGCCGCTCACCTTCAAGCGGCGCTGCCGGCCGGACCAGAACGACTGCCCCGACTTCGGCGACCGCTGCGTCACCACGGCGCACGGCGCTCCGCTCCCGATCGTCTCGGGCGGAGTCGCGGTCTGCGTCGTCAACGTCTTTACCGAGGACGTCGTCGGCACGACCAATCTCGCAACCGGCGAGAGCTCGGTGCGGCTGCGCCAGAACTCCTCGACCTACAGCGGCGGCGCCACCCAGCAGCCCTGTCCGGTCTGCGGCGGCTTCTGCTCGGGTCCGGGCGGCATAGCCGGCCCGAACACGCGCAACCTCTGCAGCTCGAACGCCGACTGCAAGCCGGGCTCGTACTGCGTTACCGACAACGTCTGCAGCTGGGGACCGGACATGGACAAGCCGTGTCGACCGGATACGCCCTTCGGCGGCACGACCGAGTACTTCGGGCACCCGAGCGTCGACTGCCGCATGGCGGGCAGCCTGCTCGGCACGATCGACGTGCTCTTCAATCCCTCGACCACCGCCGTGGCCACCAAGACTGCAAACATCTTCTGCAACACTCCCGGGTTCAACAACAAAGTATGCGCCGGCGGCGCCAACGAGCACCGTCCCTGCACCGCCAACTCCGAGTGTCCGGGCGGTACCTGCAACGATCAGTGCTTCTGCCCGAACACCCAGGGCGAGATCGGTCAGAAGCCGAACGCCTGCTTCGCGGCGTGCCTGGGCGGCGCCAATGACGCGGCACCGTGCAATGACGACTCCGAGTGCGATCCGCCGAACGGCTTCTGCCACATCGGCGATTGCCGGCCGAACCCGAACGACCCGGACAACCCGGATTACCCCAATCCGCCGTACACCGAGGGCCTCTGCACCGTGAGCCCGCCCACCAAGGTCTGCTCGGCGCACCCGTTCCTCACCTGCGCCGACGAGAGCTTCTGCCGGCCGCCGACCTGCCCGTACTGCGACCCGAACGAGACCTGCGATCTCCTGCCGCGGCAGTGCTTCACGAACCCGACGTACACGCGGGTCGGCGTCCCGGGCGTTCCCGATCGCACCACGGCGGCGACGTTCTGCCTCACCAAGACGTCGTCGGCGGCCGTGAACGCCGTGGCCGGCCTCTCCGGTCCGGGCGGTATCAAGAATCCGACGACGGTGACGAACACGGGCTTCTGACCGGCATCGCCACATAGTCGGGCCACATCGAGGGGCCGGAAGCCGTCGCGGCTTCCGGCCCCTCTGCTTTTGCGGTCGTATTGATTCCGTAAAGGTCGGTTGCTAATCCCCGCCTTTCGCCGAACCCCCCAAGGAGGCCTCCCTTCCATGATCGATCGTCGCATGTGGCGCACTCTCGTCGTCGTGGCCGTCGTCGCGTTCCCGCTGATGCTCGCGCCGTCGACCGGCTTCGGCTTTCCCCAGAGCACCGAGACGTCCGGCGAGATCACCCCGAATCTCGCGGGCACGTGGTTCGTGGTGAACCGGCTCGAGTTCTCGAAGAACAAGGAGCAGTCGGACGTGCCCGGACCCACGCCCACTCCCGGCTTGAGCGCCAAGGACGTGCGGCCGTTCACGGTCGGCTACATCTTCACCATCGAGCACGTCCCGACCTCGGAAGCCCAGAAGGCGCGCGACGTCGAAAAGGCAAAGAAGCAGGAAGCCGTGGAGAAGGCGACGAAGATCCTCGCCGAGGAGCAAGTGAAAGCGGCCAAGGAACCGGCACCGGCGCCGAGCGGCGAGATCGCGGTCGAGCCCAAGGTGCTCTCCTACGGCATCCCGCGAGCGCCCGACAGCGTCGTCGACAAGTACGACGAGATCTCCGTGCATCTCCTCGACGTCGACCTCCCGAAAGCGCTCCAGGACGAGATCGACGCCAAGAACAAGGCCGAAGAGGTCTGGGAGCCATCGGCCAAGGACCTGGCTCTCCTCAAGTCGTCGTGGAAGACCCTGAAGCCCCGCGCCAAGACCGAGTACTCGCGGATCCAGTGGAAGGTGATGGAGCACAGGTACCTCGAAGGCGGCATGCTGCAAGACGAAAAGACCAAGGATGCGAAGTTCGTGATCTCCGGCGACGCCGCCCTGATCGGCAGCCCGGGTCAGCCCAATCGCAACATCATCGTCTACGGCGCCGACAAGGTGAGCCCCACCCTGATCGAGGGCGGCCACGTACGCGCGATCATGACCTCGGCGCCGTTCCCGATTCCGATCGACATGAAGGGCAGCTTCCGGATGTACCGCTTGACCGACGTCCCGAAGGCGAAGCCGAAAGGAAAATGAGCCGGTGCGGAGCGTGGCTGGCGAGCACGCTCATCGCCGTCGGCCTGGCTGCGGCGGCGTGCCGCGAGCCGGCGACGGAGACGAAACAGCCGCCGGCGGCGCCGCCCGCCGCGCCCGAAGACGTAGCGCGGCGCATCGAGGAATACTTCTCCAAGAGCGTCACCCCCGGGATCACGCTGAAGGCGGGTAGCATCGTCCCTTCGCGGGTCGCCGGCTGGAACGAGGGAACGCTCGATGTCGACGCCAACGGCTCCAAGCAATCGATTCCCTTCCTGGTCTCGCTCGACGGCAAGTACTTCATCAGCGGCGAGGTCACCGATCTCACCGTCGACCCGCTGCGCGCCGCCATGGCCAAGATCGACCTCGAGGGACGGCCCTTCCGGGGACCCGCCGACGCCAAGGTCACCATAGTCGAGTACGCCGACTTCCAGTGCCCGTTCTGTTCCCGCGCCTACCAGATCCTCGAAGAGCAGGTGCTGCCGCAGTACGCAGGCAAGGTGCGGGTCTTCTTCAAGCACCTCCCTCTCAAAAGCATCCACCCCTGGGCCGAGGGCGCTGCCCTCGCCGCCGAGTGCGCCGCCGACCAGAGCGGTGACGGCTTCTGGAAGATGTACCACGCGCTCTTCGCGGCGCAGCGCGATCTGAACCTCGACAACCTGCAAGCGCGGGTCACGGCAGCGGCGCGGAGCGCAGGGCTCGACGAGGCGCGATTCACCGCCTGCTACGACGGCAGGGCGGCGCTGCCGCGGATCGAGAAGGATCTCGCGGAAGCTGCCGCCGTCGGCGCCAACTCGACACCCACGTTCTTCATCGACGGCCGCCGCCTCGAGGGCGCGCAGCCGTTCGAGACCTTCAAGGCCGTGATCGACGAAGCGCTCGGCTGAAGCGCGGCATCGCCGGCGTCCCCACCGCTATCACTTCACATACGGAAGCCCCTGGCGAGCATCGTCGCTTGACACGAATCGTTGCCCGTTGGTAGCGGTGGCCTCGACGAATTCGATCGATGTGTCGCGCCCGAGTCGAGCCCTGGATCAGCGGTTCGCCGCGCGCCCGTGCCGGAACAACGAAAGGGGATCGCATGTATTCTCGGTTCGCACGAACGTCCTTGGGGGCGCTGCTCGCGCTCCTGTCCGTCTGTGGCTTCGCCGCCTCGGCCCATGCCGACGCCAAGAGCGCCGCCAAGTGCTCGGCAGCGATCATCAAGGCCGGCGCCGGCTTCATCCAGGCGCAAGCGAAGATCCTACAGAAGTGCCGCGATACGACCCTGAAGGGGAAGACCTGCAACACGGTCAAGACGGACGCGAGCCTCGTCAAGTCGCGCGCCAAGCTGGCCTCCGCGATCAACAAGGCTTGCGGCGGCAAGGACAAGAACTGCAGCACCGACGACGCCAACGGCAGCCAGCCGGGGCTCGGCGAATACGGCTGGAACATCGGGAGCTGTCCCGGCTTCGAAGGCGACTGCACCGACCCCATCAACGATTGCGGCGGCATCGTCGGCTGCATCAAGTGCATCGGCGATAAGAGCGTCAATCAAGCGATGGATCTCTACTATCCACCGAACCGCGCGGCGAGCGCCGGCAACAAGCCCCTCAACAAATGCCAGGCGGCGCTCGGCAAGGCGGCGCTCACCTTCTTCAACGCCAAGTCGAAGGCGCTCGCCAAGTGCTGGGGCACCAAGGTCAAGAAGACCGCCAACTGCCCGGCCGACGCGCAGGTGAAGATCGACGCGGCGCGGACCAAGCTCGGAACGGCGATCGCCAAGGCCTGTCCCGGCCTCGACAACGCTGCTATCGGCCTCCCCGCAACCTGTCTCGCGGTGGGGACGTGCGGCAGCGTCGTCGCAACCCTCACCGATGTCGAGGCCTGCACCGCGTGCGTCACCGATTTCAAGGTGGATTGTCCGGACCGCGCCGCGTCGGCGAGCGTCGGCGCTGCCTACCCGGCGGACTGCCTGGTGGCGCCGCCGACCCCGACTCCGACCCCGACGGTGACGCCCACCGCGACTCCGACGGTGACGGCGACGCCGAGCGCCACCCCGACCCAGAGCGCTCTCTGCGGCAACGGCAACCTCGACCCGGGCGAAGCCTGCGATCCGACCTCGTCCCAGCCCAACTGCAACAACGTCGATCCGGCCGACTATCCGTGCAGTGCGCTCACCTGCACCTGCGCCTGCCCGACCAAGGTCACGTTCGCGGCTTATGCCGACGATCCTAAGAGCATCCTCGACGTCGGCTGGACGGGAATCTCGCACCGGTCGCCGATCATCAGCAACGGCGACATCACGGTGGCGCTCTCGTGCGCGAGCGGTGGTCGGCCCTGCGGCGACTGCACCGTCTCCGGCCCGATCGCCAACACCGAGCCCGGCCAGCTCGCCAACCAGCGTTGCACCAACGACACGTCCATCCACTGTACGGACAATACGCCGTGCACCGCCGGGGGCGGCACCTGCCAGTTCTTCTTCGGCTCCAACCTGCCGCTCGCAGCCGGCGGCGTGAGCACCTGCGTCGTGAACCAGTTCAACGGCGCGGTCACCGGCACCGCCAACGTCGAGAGCGGCGAGGCGGCGACGACGGCGCTCCTGACGTCGCGGGTGTACAATGGCATCGTAGTCGATAGTCCATGTCCGCTCTGCATCGGCGACCCGACCATGAACGACGGGGTCGCGGGCGGCACCTGCGACGGCGGCGTACGCAACGGTCTCGCCTGCGACGGCAACGGCGACGTGCCGGGGCGTCCCGACTACGGCGTGACGAGCCTCGACTGCCCGCCGCTCGCGGCTGCACAGATCGCTACGCTGCCGATCGATCTCAGCAATACGACCGGCGCGGTGACCAAGACGCTGACGGCGAGCAGCCCGAATTGCAGCGGCCAGCCTCCCAACAAGTGCCTGTGCGACACCTGCAACAACCTGGCAGCGACGCCGTGCAGCACCGACGCCGACTGCACGGCGGTAGGTGCCACGAAGTGCGGCGGCAAGCGCTGCATGTCCGGCGCCAACAACGGCGCGCCCTGCAGCAACAATAGCGAGTGTCCCGGCGGCACGTGCAACCGTCCCGGTGAGCCGACCAAGCCCGCCTCTTGCTCCGACGACACGAGCACCATCGATACGCTGGACTGCGTCGACAACGACGGCGACGGCGAAGGCGAGTGCGTGGGAGGACCTTGGGACCAGAACTGCACCCTGGCCTCGGGCCACGCGCAGCGGGGGTGCTTGAGCGATGCCGACTGCGGCGGCGCGCCCACCAGTTGCGGAGGGGCGAACCGCATGTGCTTCCTCACCGGCGGCGGCACCTTCATCGGCGGCGCCCTCGGAGGCAGCAATACCTTGACCGCGGTCGGCGCCGCCGACGCGCCGGTGAACGACCACTCGGAGCCGACGCTCGGCGCCGTCTTCTGCGTCGGGCCGACCGGGGCTGCGGCCATCAACAACGTCGCCGGCCTGCCGGGACCGGGACGGGTCACGATCCGCGGCAGCGCGCGCGGGTTGCCGTGAGGACGGGAGCCATCATGGCGCAACCAACGAACAGCGAGAGACGCTGGGGAGGGATCATGAGGAGAAGCCTGCGGATCACGGGAATGCTGGCGATGGCGCTCGCCGTCGCCCACTGCGGCGGCAACGACGTGCACGTGACCACCGATCGCGGCGTCGTTCCCTCCCCGGGGACGTTCACCGGCTTCCTGAGCGACGGCGGTGAGATCGCCATCGACGTCGGCAGCATCGAAGCGATCTCCTTCGAGTGCCACGGCGAGGAGATCGCGCGGGCGTTCAACCCGCCGGAGCGCATCGAGCTCGACGGTACGTTCAACGTGAAGTTCAAGGACGGCGGCCGGAGCTTCCGGGTGCGCGGCACCTTCATCGACAACGACCACGTGAACGGCACGGTCGACGACGGCGACGACGAGTGCGACACCTCGTACAACGCGGTGCGCGGCGTCGACGGATTTCCGACGCGGACACCGACGCCGGCCATCACCCCGACCGGGAAGGTGACCACAACCGAGCCCACCGAGACGCCGACCTCCGAGGAGACCGTCGGGGAGACGCCGACGAGCGAGGCAACAGTGACGCCGGGGCCGGGAGCGACCGAGACGCCGCGTCCGTGCCCTGTGGCAGTCGAGGTGGTCGGCAACGCCGGCGCCAAGAAGGTCCTCGACACCGGCTGGACCGGCTTCGGACACGATGCCACGGTGGTCTCCGACGGCAAGCTCACGTTCAACGTCGCCTGCAGCGGGACGACACGCCCTTGCGGCACTTGCGACGTCAGCGGCCCGATCCCGAACCTGAACGCAGATCACGGCGACATCAATGCGCACAGGTGCAGCAACGACCCTTCGAAGAAATGTACCGACGATTCGGCATGCACGGCGCCGGGAACCTGCGTCTACTTCTTCGGGGCACCGTTGCCGCTCTCGGCCGGCGGCGTCACGTCGTGCGTCGTGAACCAGATCAACGGGCCGGTCTCGGGTACCGCCAACATAGAGAGCGGTGCATTCACGACCAGCATCAAGCTGACTTCCAAGGTGGCGCTCGGACTCGAGCCGACCAAGCCCTGCCCGCAATGCCTCGGCGACAAGACCGCCAACGACGGCAAGCAGGACGGCACGTGCAGCGGCGGCGCCCGTGACGGACAACCTTGCGACGTGAACGGCACCTCGCCGATAACGGCGTTCGGCACGACCAGCCTCGATTGCGTGCCCAAGAGCTACGTGTCGAATCTCGCGATCGACCTCGACGGCACGAGTGCGGTCACGACGATGACGCTGAGCAATTCCAGTCCGACCTGTTCGGCCATGCCGAGCAAGAAGTGCTTCTGTCCGGCGGCCGGCAGCCAGCCGACCCAGCCGAATCCGTGTCTCGACGACACGTCGACGCCGTCCGTGGACGAATCGCTGTGCGTTCCGAAGTCCGGCGGCTCGAACAAGGGCATCTGTCCGGCGCTGAACGACGGGCAGTGTCTGCCGAAGGAGCCCTTCCGCGGGTGCTTGGGTGATGGCGATTGTCCGGTTGCGGGCGACAAGTGCCAGCAGGTGCCGCGGCCGTGCTTCCTCGACAACGGCCTCGTGGGCGGCAGCGTCACCGCCATCGGCAAGGCCGATCCCCCCGACAAGAACGGCCTCTCGAATCCGACCTTCGCGGCGCTCTTCTGCGTCCCGCCGGTTGCGGCGTCCGCCATCAACGCGGCAGCGGGCATCCCCGGCCTCGGCCGCATCGAGCTGCCGCTGGCCAGCAAGGAGATCTTGGAGCTGCCGACTCCGTGATCCCGGCGTAACCGTCGCCGAAGCCCCCGGACCCATAGCCGGTCCGGGGGCTTCTTTTTTGGAGCGGCCCGGCCGGCGCTACGAGCGCGTCAGCCCTCGCGGGTGATGCGCCGGTAGAGCTTGAAGAGCTCGTAGAAGGCGCGCGCGATCACCAGCGGGTTCGCGCCCGTCGGCGTGCCGTGGCGGCGCGGGAAGTGGTGCACGCCGACCTCGGTGACGCGGAAGCCGGCGCGCACGGCGCGGGCCAGGATCTCGGTGCTGATCATGGCGCCTTCGGCTTCCGGCCTGACGACGTCGAAGACGCGGCGGTCGAAGAGCTTGAAGGCGCAGTCGACGTCGCGCGACGGGATGCCGAAGAGCCGGCGCACGAGCCAGTTCCAGGCGCCGGCGTTGGCGCGGCGGAGCCCGCCCTCGGCGCGGTCGATGCGGTAGCCGATCACCACGTCGTACTCGGGCACGTACGGCAGCAGCGTCTCCAGCTCGTCGACGTCGAACTGGCCGTCGCCGTCGGTGAAGAACACGTAGGCCTTGCGGCTGGCGGCGAAGCCCGATTTGAGCGCGCCGCCGTAGCCGCGGTTCTGCGGGTGGTGGACGACGCGCACCCGCGGGTCGGCGGCGGCGAGAGCGTCGGCGATCGCGGCGGTCCGGTCGCGGCTGCCGTCGTCAACGACGATGATCTCCCAGTCGTCGCTGACGCGCGGCAGGACGCCGCGCAGGCGTTCGACCATGGCCTCGACGTTGGCTTCTTCGTTGTACGCGGGGAAGAACGCCGAGATGCTGGGGAGGCGAGCCACGGGCGCGCCTCAGTACCACCCCGGTGCCTGCGAGTCCATGCGCTCGCCCGCCGCCACGCGTGGTGTACGATCGTCCGGCCCTTTGCTAGCTTCGGCCGCCGCATGTCCGCACCCCGGTCGATCGATCTGAGCATCGTCCTTCCGGTCCTGAACGAGCGCGAGAACGTCGAACGGCTCCTGCCGCGCGCCGTCGTCGTGCTGCGGGCGATCGGCTGCAGCTACGAGCTCGTGGTCGTCGACGGCGGCTCCGTCGACGGCACTCCCGAGGCGGCGCTCGCGGGCGGCGCCAGGGTCATCCGCCAGACCTTGCCGGGCTACGGCGGCGCCCTCCGCGAAGGGCTGGCAGCCGCAGTCGGCACCTACATCCTCACCCTCGACGCCGACCTCTCGCACGATCCCGACTTCATCGTGAAGCTCTGGCGCAGCCGCGAGCGCGCCGAGGTGGTGATCGCCTCGCGCTACGTCCGCGGCGGGGTCGCGTACATGCCGCGCAACCGCCTGATCCTGTCGCGGGTGCTGAACGCGTTCTTCGCGCGCGGTCTCGGGCTTCCGGTGCGCGACCTCTCCAGCGGCTTCCGCCTCTACCGGGCAGCGGCAGTGCAGAGCCTCGACCTCGAAGGCACGAACTTCGAGATCCTGGAGGAGATCCTGGTCAAGATCCACGCCGCGGGATGGCGGATCATCGAGATTCCGTTCACGTACTACCCGCGCGAGCGCGGGTCGTCGCACGCCCGCGTCGTCGCCTTCGGCATCGCCTTCCTCAAGGCCTTCGTCCGCCTGTGGAAGCTGCGGAGCTCCATCGAGTCCGCCGACTACGACGAGCGCGCCTTCTACAGCCCGATACCCCTGCAGCGGCGCTGGCAGCGCCGGCGCCACGAGATCGTCTGCGCCTGGGCGCGCGGCGCCGGCAAGACGCTCGACATCGGCTGCGGCTCGAGCGTCATCCTGCAGTCGATCAACGACGTCGTCGGCCTCGACATCCTCCACAACAAGCTCCGCTACATGCGCCGCTACGACGTACCCCTCGTCCGCGGCTCGGTCCTGGCGCTGCCGGTGCGCGACGCCGCTTTCGACTGCGTCGTCTGCTCGCAGGTGATCGAGCACCTCCCCTACGACGAGCGGATCTTCGCCGAGCTGCGCCGCGTGCTCCGCCCCGGCGGCCTCCTCATCCTCGGCACGCCCGACTACGACACCGTCGGCTGGCGGCTGATCGAGCCGCTCTACGGCTTCTTCGCGCCCGGCGGCTACAAAGACGAGCACGTCACCCACTACACCCGCGAGCGCCTGATCCGCCTCTGCCGCGAATGGGGCTTCACCCTCGAGGACACCGCCTATGTGTTCCGCAGCGAGCTCGTGCTGGCGCTGCGCCGCGATGCGGGCCCGATCGCCGTCGTCCCGCCGCCGTCCGGCTTCACGCTACCAACCGAGCTTCTTCCCCCAGTACACACCGAGCGCGTTCAGTAGCACCGACGCTTCGGTCAGGAAGAGGAGCGGCGCCCGACCGCGATCGCGCATGCCGATGGCGGTTAGCACGATCACGTACGGCAGTGCGTCGAGGAGGTAGCGGTATCCGAACTGCACCCACCCCTGGTAGAAGTACGGAATCAACGCTGCCGCCGTGAGCGCCGTCGTCAGCCAAAGGAGCCGTACCGTCGGGTCGCGGCGCGGCGCCGCGAAAGCATAGAGCAGTACCGGGCTCGTCAGCACGATCGACAGCCCCTCGGGCGACGGCTTCAGGAACGGAAACTCCGCGACGTAGTCCCAGCCCCGGAAGAGCGCGATGTGGACGTGCTGCGAGATGTAGTGCCAGTCGTACCAGCCGTACTGCTTGCCGGCCATGTAGATCTCCGACGCCTTGCCGTATCCGGTGTCGAAGGGGTTTCCGAAGCGGGCATAGTTGAGGCCGAGCTCGATCGCGACCGGCAGGACGAGCCCGAGGCCGAAGAGCAACCCGCGGACGAGCGCGCGCCCGTCGCAGAAGCGGAGCCAGCTCGCGCGCACGGCATGGCGGTGCACCAGCAACAGGAAGAGGCCCGGAGCGGCGGTGGCGACGTTGGCCCGCGACAACATCGCGAAGCCGAAGGCCGCGCCGACGAGCCATGCCCGCCCCTTGCCGAAGATCTCCAGCAGCGCCAGCAGCAGAAAGAGCTCGACGCAGAGATGCGCCAGGAACCAGGTCGTACCGATGACCGCCGAGAACCAGTTGACGGTGCCGAAGGCGAAGACCAGGGTGCCGAGCGCCGCGCGCCGCGCGCCGACGCCTGCCCGCAGCAGCAGGAGCCAGCACAGCATCGCGTTCAGCCCCGCGACCGCCATGCTGAAGAAGTTCATGTTGAACGCCGTGCCCCACCACCAGACGAACGGCACGAGCAGGATCGCCGGCGTCGGCGCGAATGGCGAGTGCACCTGTCCGTTCACGGTGATCCAGTCGTGGTAGTGCGGCGGGTAGCCTTGCACCCAGAGCCGCCCGTGCAGCCAGGCGTCGGCGACGTATACGTGATGCTTGTAGGCGTCCGGCAGCCGCGGGTTCGACGCGTAGTAGAGCGCGGTGACGCCGAGGAAGACGGCCAGCGCGGCGATGCGGCGGCGCCCGGGAGTCATGCGCTGGCGGACCCCGCGCGCGCGCCGCTCAGATCCAGCGGGCGGGCCCGCTCTGGAACCACATGCGGGCGCTGTACCCGTCGCGCCCGATCGGCATGCCGGACCACAGCGGATAGAAGTAGGCGAGGAGCGCGATCGTGGCGACGCCGTAGGCGATCACCACGACCCGGCCCGGCGGCCAACGGAAGGTCAGCGACTGCCGGTACACGACCGCAGCGCCGTACAAGCCCGCGATCGCCGTCCACAGGAGCACGCCCCAGCGCGGGAAAGGCCCCATCAACGTCGGCAGCAGCGGCACCAGCAGCACCACGCCGGCGCCGACCCAGAAGCCGTCCTCGGCCGGCGCGCGCCAGAGCATGCCGAGCACCATGCCGAGCGCGAGCAGGCTCGCGTAGAGCGACGGCAGGTAGTGGTACTGGAAGAGCGTGCGGCCGATCCACGACCAGACGATGTAGTGGAGGATGAAGGCGGTGCAAAGAAAGATGCTCGCGAAGTGGCGCTCGCGGATGCCGCGCGCCAGCGCCACCAGGATCGCCGCGAAACCGCCCCACCAGAGGATCGGATTGCCGCCGCCCCAGACCCCGACGACGTGCGCGGGATCGTTGGGAACGTCCTTGAAGTGGTACCAGACCGGCCGCAGCAGGAACGGCCACGTGTACCACTTCGACGAGTACGGATGGGTGGCGTCGGCGACCGCCGCTTCGTAGCCGATGACGTCCTTGAAGTACTTCGGGATGTCCCAGATGCTGTGCCACCAGCCGAGCCAGTAGTTCGGCAGGTAGACGGCGAGGTACGTGGCCGCCGCCGCGCAGGTCACCAATGCCGCCGGCGCCAGCCCGCGCGCCCACGGATGCGGACTGCGGTGCAAGCGTTCGGCGTGGACGGAGATCACGGCGAGGAAGAACACCACCGTCATCCAGGTGAAGGCGGGAATGAAGAGCTTGCTCGCCAGATTCAAACCGAGAGCGATGCCGAGGAAGACGAGGATTCCCGGCCGGCGGTCGGCGGGCGGAGTGCGCAGGTACTGGAACAACAACAGGTACGCTATCGCTCCGAAGGTGACGTACCAGATGTCGATCACGGCGATCCGCGAGTCGACGATGAAGAGCCCGTCGCCGGCGACCGCCGCCGCCGTCGCGAAGGCGGCGAGCCCGTCGCCGAGGAGCTTGCGGCCGGTCAGGTAGGCGATGCCGACGAGCGCCGTGCCGCACACGGCGTTGAAGATCCGGTAGCCGCTCGACTCGCCGCCGAAGAGCGCGACGCTGGCGCCGATCGCGAGCTTCGCGAACGGCGGGTGCGGATCCATGAACTCCTTGCCGCGGAGGTAGTTCTTGCCCTGCTCGACGAAGTACACCTCGTCGAAGACGAGCTCGTTCGGGTCCTCGATCTTCCAGAATCGCAGCCCCGCAGCGACGATCACCAGGAGGAGCGCCAGGGCGAGATCACGGCGCGTGATGCGGTAGCGCGGCGCGCCGGCCTCGATCTCCCACTGCGGCAGCGACACCCAGCCCCGGGATCTGACGGCGGGCGCATCCGCTCCGGTAGCCTTGCCGCGCGCCTTCGTCGGCGGCGCCTTGGCAGACGCCTTCGCCGCGGCAGCGGGCGCGGCCAGCGTCGCTACGCGCGCGGCGGCGGCCACCGCGCCGGACGCGGCGGCGCCAGCGGGCTCGCCGCACGGCAGCGGCAGCGGCAGGGGCGCGGCACCGGACAGCCGGTAGCCTTCGCCCAGCGCCGCGACGAAGAGGCCGACGTTGACGATCGAGACGGCGATCCCGAACGGGTCGTAGGCGGCGAGGAACACCTCGGAGTTGAGCGCCCGCAGGACGTACCAGAGGTTCAGGTAATAGGTGGCGGTGAGGATCCCGTAGAACGCCCACAGGTGGCGCCGCCGCGGCAGCAGCGGCGTCAGGAAGAGGAGGCAGGGAAACAGGTAGCGCTCGTGCATGCGCGTCGACAGCATGAAGAAGCCGAGCGGCAGCAGGAACATCAGATACGCGTACATCTCGGCGTCGCGGCGGCGGTAGACGAGAAAGGCGAGGTAGAAGAAGAAGAGCACCACCAGGCCGGTGGCCCACGCCTTGTAGCTCATGAAGAGCAGGACGGCGCTGTCCGACTGGCGGAAGCCGCCGAGGATCGCCATCAAGTTGAAGGCGTTCACCGAAGTCTCGGCGTAGTACGCGGCGCCCTTCTGGTAGTGGGCGGCGAGCCCGAGCGGCTCGACGAAGGGCAGCGTCAGCACGGCCGCGACCGCGAGCCCCGTCGCGGCGGCGATGATCGGCCGCTCGGGCCGATCCCAGTTGCCCCGCCATGACGCCAGGAGCGGCAGGAAGATCAGCGCTTGCGGCTTGGTGACGGCGGCGATCATCAACACCGCCCAGCCGAACGCGATCTGTCCCTCGAAGAGGAGCAGCGCCCCGAGGAAGAGCTCGAGCGTGAAGAGGGAGTCGGTCTGCCCCCAGATCGCCGAATTGAAGATGACGGCCGGGTTCAGGGAGTACGCGAGCACGATGAGCCACGTCGTCCGCTGCCCGGCCCGCGGCCGCAGGAGAGCGTACAGGAGCAGGCTCGAGAGGAGGTCGGCGACGAGCCCCGGCATCTTGATGATGAGCGTCGAGAGCGGCCCCGAGGTCGCCAGGTGCATCCCCTGGTAGAGGCTGCCGAGCAGCCAAAGAATATAGAGGTAACCGGGCGGGTAATCGCAGAAGTAGTTGGGTGCGTAGAAATCGGCGGGGCCGCGGTCGGCGAGCCGGAGCGCCC
This sequence comes from Polyangiaceae bacterium UTPRO1, assembly GCA_002050235.1. Lineage (GTDB taxonomy): Bacteria > Desulfobacterota > Binatia > UTPRO1 > UTPRO1 > UTPRO1. Next base: position 66,775 of record MWST01000025.1, read on the forward strand.
ATGCCTTGTAGGTGCCGAGGTCGGTGTCGAAGCCGAAGTGCGGCGCCAGCGCCATCTTGATTGCCAGCAACGCCAGCAGGAAAGCGAGGAGCCCGAGTTTCTCCCCCGGCGTTCCGCCGTCGCCGCCACCGCCCGGAGGCGGCCGCAGGTAGTACCAGAGGGCCGCCGTCAGGAGCCCGAGGAGGAGGATCAGCGCCCAGAGGCTCAGGGGCGCGAAGCCGCCGCCGCCGGAAGCCGGTTGGTAGACGTTCTTGGCGTTCGGCGGCGGCCCTGACACCACCTCGGCGGTGACGTCCGAGAACCAGGCTTCGCCAGTGTTGAGGCTGCTGTAGCCTCCGAGTCGGAGCGCCAGCGTCAGCCGGTCCTGCCACTTCTCGGTCTTCACCCACAGCTCGACCGGCTGCCAGTCCTCCGAGCCCTTGATGTCCTGGGAGTTCTGGAAGCCCTCCATCAGTGACAGATAGGCTCCGATCGTGCCCTGCCCGACGTTCTCGGTGCGGATCTTCGCGGCTATGTGGTACCAGGTCTCTTCCTTGACGCGCAGATCCTGGACGTAGCGGGCATCATTGGGCTTGGTGTTGCGGATCCCCGCCTGGCCGGGCTCCGCTCCGCTCGGTCCTCTCCAGAGGAACTCGGTCGTGCCCGCATTGGTATCCCAGCGGTCGATGCGCCAGTCCGCAGGCGTCCCGCCCGCCCCCTGCGCGAAGCTCCCGTTCTTGACCAGCTGCGCCCCGGCGAGGTCGACGATCGCGAGAAGCCCGACCATCGCGAGCGCAACCGCGCCTACCCATCGCTTCACCAGCCGCATGCGGAGCGAGTCTTAAGCACAGCGCATTCCAAATTGAAAGAAAACCTGCGACGGTCGCGACCGCCGTTCCTTGACAGAAAAATCGCTCATTTGCTATCGCAGCCTCGCACGCCAACGGAGTGGTCAACCCCTTCAAGGAGGAGTCTTCGATGAGAACTCGAACGAGCTTTCTCGCGCTCGCCATGGTCGCAGCATTGGCCATTTCGGGATGTGGTGACGACAACAACGACAATAAAAAGCCGTCGGGGCCGACGCCGACCCGCACCACCACGCCGGCACAGCCGCCGACGCAGACGCCGGTCGACGAACTCTCTCCTACCGTCACGCCGACGCCGGAAGTGAGCGGCGCGACCGAGACGCCGACGCCGGAACCCACTCCGAGCGGACTGGTGTGCGAAGGCACCGAGCTCTACGACACCATCACCAGCCTCGCCGGCTCCGACCTCGACGTCGGCTGGACCGGCATCTCGCACGACTCGCAGGCGACACGTGACGCGCGGATCACGGTCAATCTCGACTGCCCCGACGGCCAGAACTGCACGGTCGACGGCTCGGCGCTCGTCGGAACGACGTTCGGCTCGCCGCTGCCCCTCTCCGCGGGCGGCGTCTCTTCGTGCGTCATCAACGAGTTCCGCGAAGCGATCACCGGCACCTACGACTGCGGATCCGGTTGCAGCGAGTCGAGCGTCAAGCTCACCTCGCGGGTCTACCTGGTCGTCGACCAGGACAAGCCCTGCCCGCCTTGCGTCGGCGACCCGACCCCGAACGACGGCATCAAGGGCGGTACCTGCGACGGCGGCAAGACACCGAACGCGCCCTGCGACGTCGGCGGCATCAGCGATCTCTTCGAGAACGCCGGCGGCGCGCCGCCGAACGCCGGCAGCACTTCGAACGATTGCCAACCGAACGGGAGCCCGGTCGGCAACTTGAGCATCGATCTCACCCCGCTCACCACGGGCACGGTGTCGGTCGACGCCGGCGTCAACTGCCTCAACTCGACATTCGGCGCCACGTGCTACTGCCCGGGCCAGGTGCAGCCCAACTCCTGCATCAACCCGAGCGGCGTCTGCCCGGCCAGCGGCCTGTGCGAGAACAACCCGCCGATCGGCGTCTGCTCGGGTCAGAAGTTCCGGCAGTGCTTCCTCACCGGCTCGCCGACGGCGGACTGCGAGGACATCGCGCCCGGCGCCGGCCGATGTGAAGCGCAGCTCCAGCCGTGCTTCGGCCCGAGCATCTCGCGCACCGGCACGTGCGGTACGCAACAGGGAGTGCTGGCCTCGATCTTCTGCATCCCGGCGACGCAGGCCGCAGCCATCAACACCGTGGCCGGACTCCCGGGCCCGGGTGCGGCATTGATCCCGGCATCGCAGGTTCGTGTCCCGCGTTAGCAGTTCTCTCTCGCCGGCGGTTTCTTTCCGGTAGTCGCGAGGGGTGCCCGCAGGTGCGGGCACCCCTCCCCACGCAGCCCAGTATCTGAAGTCGCGCTCGGCTCTCGAGCCACGTGCAAGGAGGCGGTCATGACGGGAATGGGTCGGACCTGGCGCCGCGCAGTCGCTCTCGCGGCGTTTGCCCTGGTCAGCGCGTCGCCCGCATTGGCGACGATGAAGTACGGTCCGCTCGAGCTATCGGGCAACTTGCAGTCGCAGAACATCGTGCGACACCCCGACGTGGACGAGTTCCACTTCGTCCAGCAACGCAACACGATGCGCGCCCGCGTCGACTGGAACTGGGTCGAGAAGGGTAAGTGGATCGATCGCATCCAGCTCCCCTTCATCGAAAGCTCGAAGTTCTTCCTCCTCTACCGCGGCGTCTACGACAGCATCTACGACTACGAGCCGACTTTCCGCGAACGTGACTTCCGCGGCCGGAAGCCCGGACGCGCCGCCGTCCGCGACCTCGGCGACATGTCGAAGGGCGCCCGCGACGCGGTCAAGTTCGAGAATCAACTGCGCGAGCTCTACGTCGACATCAAGCTCGCCGACGTGCCGCTGAGCTTCCGGCTCGGCAAGCAGCAGGTCATCTGGGGCGAGGCGGACGATTTCCGCATGCTCGACCGCGCCAACCCCCTCGACACCTCGTGGCACTACATCATGGAGATCCCGCCGCCCTCCTTCGGCTGGGACGACCTCCGCATCCCGCTCTGGATGGTGAAGGGCCTCTGGGACATCGGCAACATCGGCAACATCTCCAACGTCTTCCTGGAAGCCTACTGGAACCCCGGCGACTGGCGACCGGTGAAGGTCAGCTACCTGCCGCGTCCCTGGGGCCTGCGCATCCAGAACCCGCTCTTCAACCGCGAAGACGGCGCCATGCTGGCGCCGTTCCGCAACCCGCTGACGGGCGGTCCGCTCGAGCGCCTGATGAAGGGCTCGGCGCTCTTCAAGCAAGGCGACTACGACCGCAATCCGGTAGAGAACAGCCAGGTCGGCGTGCGCTTGTCGGGCGTCTTCCCGAACGGCCTGCAGCTCGGCCTGCACTACTTCTATCAGCGCTGGGCCGGCGACGACGGCTCGCCCTTCGCGCCGATCCGCGGCATCACTCCGACCCCGGAGGGTCAGGTCCAGACGCAGAAGCTGCTCGCCAAAGGCACGCTCCCGGTCGAGTACATCACCCCCTACATCCACACCGTCGGCATCTCGGGCAACTACTTCGAGGGCGACTGGACACAGGCGATCTTCCGCCTGGAAACGGTCTACGATTTCGGCATCTACATGCTCGACCGCGACAAGGAGACGACCTTCTCGCCGTACCTTCCCGGCACCACCCGCAAGGACATGTGGAAGGGCATGATCGCGTTCGATCGCCCGACGTGGATCCGGTCACTCAACAAGAAGACGACCTTCTTCATCACCGGTCAGTGGTTCCTGCACCACATCATGCACAACGAGGACTCGCTCGCCTCGGCCCTCGATCTGCCGACCGCGGGTGCGCGCTCGCGCCCGTTCTGCGGCGCGCCCTCCAACAAGCCGTGCACGGATCCGCGCGGCAACGGCAGCTTCCGCGACGACGTTCGTAGCTGGGAGTCGCTGGTCACCCTCGCCATCTTCACCTTCTACAAAGGCGGCTCGGTCGTCCCGCTGCTCGGCATGCTCTACGACCCGGTCAACTCGAACAGCCTGTACCCGTTCTGGAACGTCGACTGGGTGGTGACGCCGAACTTCATCGTCAACCTCACCCAGCGCTACTTCATCCCCGGCCAGAGCGACGTCCAGAAGGGCGTCTTCGATCCGTGGCTCCTCGGCACCAACCGCGGCCGCTCGGAGACGGCGCTGCGGTTCTCGTACCAGTTCTGAACCAGAGCCGTCCGCAGGTTTCGGGAACGCGGGGGAACGGTCGACCGACCGTTCCCCCGCGTCGTTTTCGCCGATGGCGATACCTCTATGCCGCTATGCCGCTCGCCAATCGACAGATGCGCCGCCGCTATAGGCTGGCATAACGCGGGTACAGGCGTCGTGCACCTTTCGATTGACCGTCTTGAGCACACCCATGGTAGAGAGCGTCCGCTGTCCTCGACGATCGCCCCGGAGGAAACCTTGACTTGGACGCAATCCATCACCTTGTTTTTCACAGCTCTTGCCGTTGTTACTTCCGGCTGTAGTGAATCCTTCCAGATTCGGTCGTATCCGCTGGGTGCGCGAGCCCTCGTTGACGGCAAGGTCGTGGGGAGCACGCCGACCGAGGTTATAGTTCCACGTCCTCAAGCGGGTCTCGTCCACAAGTGGCGCGTCGAGTTCAGGAATTGTGACTATGCGGAAGGGGAAGCCCACCCCGGCATCGCTCCCGGGCGCGTTATCGCCTACATCCTGACGGCAGGTATCTTCGCGGCAATTCGTGGCCCCTATTATTACAACGATGTCGATGCAGTGCTGACCGGGGGAGATTGCGAGGGTCGTCCCGCAACAGCCGCACCAGCCCAGCCGGGGATCATGATTCAGAATATCGTTGGCGATAAGAATCAGACCGGCACAGCGCAAGAAATTTCCAAAACGCAACGACTCTCCGAACGTCTCACCACGCTGCGCGACCTCTACAACCGCAAGCTGATCTCCGAGGAAGTCTACGAGCGCGAGATGAAAAAGGCCGTCGATGATTCGCGGTAGCGCTCGCCCACGCGCGACGAACACAGCCGTCTTCCTCAATTGAAACCGCATCTCCCCGTCGATAAGATGCCCCGCTCATGGCGCACAAGGAGGCGACGCGACAGCGCAATGCCGGGCGTCGCCGTGGCGAGCCGGCTTCGCCCCCAACGTACGCCCGGGCGTCGCCGGCAGGCATCATAGGCATCGAGCGCACCCTCTTCGTCCTCATCGCGCTCGGCGCTGCGGTAGCCCTGGTCCAGCTCTATCTGCACGCGCGGCTCGCCGCCGCCCACGGCGCGTACACGAGCTTCTGCCACGTCAACGCGACGGTGAACTGCGACGCCGTACTGATGAGCCCGTACGGCGTACTCCTCGGCGTACCGATGGCTGCCTGGGGGCTCGCGAGCTACGCGACGCTCGGGTTTCTCCTCCACCGGCGGCGGCGCTCGGTCGCAGGCGCACGGGCGCAGGCGAGCCTCCTGGCACTCGGCTTTGCCTTCTGGAATCTCGCGGTCGCGATCTACATGGCCGGAATCTCGATGTTCGTGATCGGCAAGGTGTGCCTGCTGTGCGTGGCCACGTATCTCCTCGTCATCGTCATCGCCGTCCTCGCCTGGCGCCTCGCCGCGATCGACCTGGCGCCGAGCGGCCGGCCGGTCCTGACGGCACCGCGCGCTCTCGGCGGCGCCGGCGCCATCGCGGCCGGCATCCTCGCGATCGCGGCGCTGCACTTCGCCGCCCGGCCGATCTCCGGCGCCAGCATGACCGCCGATGAAGTGAAGACGCGCGACCGCGAGTTCTACGACTGGTACACGACGCTGCCGGTCATGCGGGATCTACCCGCGAGCACGCACAGCAAGGGGCCCGCCGATGCTCCGCTCACCATCATCGAGTTCTCCGACTTCGAGTGCCCGGCGTGCGGCATGGCGTTCCGCGACCTCCACGACCTCTCCGCCCGCCACCCCGAGCGCGTGCGCATCGTCTTCCACCACTTCCCGCTCGATTCCGAGTGCAATCCGAACGTGACGACCCGCATGCACCGTTTCGCCTGCCAGGCCGCGGTCGCTGCCGAGTGCGCAGCGCGCAGCGACAAGTTCTGGGAGTACCACGATCTGCTCTTCCGCGGGCAGGACGCGCTCGGGCGCGAGGACCTGATCGCCAAGGCCGCCGCCCTCGGCATCCCCGCCGACGGCTTCGCCGCGTGCCTCGACGATCCGACGATGCGCGCGCGCGTCGTCGACGATGCCAACGCCGGCGGCAAGCTCGGCGTCAAGTCCACCCCGACGTTGATCATCAACGGCCGCAAGGTGGAGGGGGCGCTCGGACAGCCTAGCCGCTATGAATACGTCATCGCGCTCGAACGCCGCGACTGACATCGACACGGAGAAAGGATCCGCCATGGAGCTCACCGAAGAGATGCGCTACCGGCTCTGCTACCTGACGCTGCGCCTCGCCATCGACCAGAAGCTCGAACGCGACTGGAGCAAAGGCGAGTGCGAGGGCGTGCTCGCGTTCCTCGATCTCATGTCGGGCACGCACCTCACCGACGAACAGAAGCCCGGCGACGGTCGCCAGTACGTGAGCCAGCGCGAGAAGCTCGAGGACTTCCTCGACGCCGAATACGGGGAAGAGGTTCTGGCGGTTGTCCTACGAGCGATCAACGAGCTCTTCTGAGCCGCACCGTCCCGCATCGTCCGCGTGGGCGGCCGCGGCCAAGCGTTGGCTGCCGGTCTTTCTCTGGGCCGCATTCATCTCGTGGTTCTCGAGCGACGCCTTCTCGGCGCGTTCGACGAACAGCTACATCGACCCGGTCCTGCGCTCCCTCTTCGGCGACCTGACGCCGGCTGGCTTCCGACTCGCCCACAGCGTCATCCGCAAGAGCGCCCACCTGATCGAGTACGCCATCCTCGGCGGGCTGATCTACCGCGCCATATCCGCTCCGAGCGCGCCATTTTCACGCGCGGCGGCGCTCCGCGCGCTCGCCTATTGCGCCGCCTACGCGGTGCTCGACGAAGCGCACCAGGCCTTCGTGCCGAGTCGAACGGGATCAGGCGTCGACGTCCTGATCGATACCGCGGGCGCCGCGTTCGGCACCTTGGTCTTCGCCCGCTGCCGCCGAGGTCGGGGGACGAAGCCGGCTCAGTGACCGGTTTCGAGCGAGAGCTTCAACCCTTTCAGGCGGCGCATCTCGTCGCTGATCTTGGTGAGGCTCTCCAGCACCCGGTTCACCTCGGCCGCTGCCCAGTCCAGCTCCTCGTGCGAGACCTTCTCGAGAGCGCTGCGCAGCTGCGCGTACAAGCTCATCACCCCGCCGATGCCCTCGACGCCGACTTCGGACATACGCCGCTGCAGCTCACCGGAAAAGCGAAGGACGGCTTCGGCCTGTTCGAGCATTTGTTCCATCGGAATGGTTCCTCCTGAGCGGGATGCGCTGCGCGCGTTGGGAGACGAGACTTAACCGGGCCCCTCTTGGCAGTCAACGAATGATTACGGTATGCCCGCGCCGTGGAAAAAATATCGCGCCGGGCGATCGTCTTCGTATGCTTCGCGGCAGCATGCGCCAGCGGCAACGCTCCGTCCGAGTCGTCCGCACCGGCCCCGGCGCCAGCCGCCGACAGCGTCGTCATCGCGACCTACGCCGGCAAGCGCTTCACGGACGAAGACTTCCGTCGCGAGGTTCAGCGCCTACCGCCGCGCGCCCGCACCCAACTGGCGACGCCGGAGCGCCGCCGCCAGTTCCTCGACAACTACATCCTGAATGCACTCCTGGCGGCGCAGGGCCAGGCGCAGGGCTACGATCGCGACCCGGACATCGTCCGCCAGGTCGACGAGCTCCGCCAACGCCTGATCGTGCAGCGGATGATGCGCGACTACCAGGAGACGCCCGAGCTTACCGACGCGGACATCAAAGCGTACTACGACCAGAATCCGGGCCTCTTCTCCGGCGCCCAGATCCATGCCGCACACATCCTCGTGAAGGACGAGAACTTGGCGAAGCGCCTGCGGGCCGAGCTCGACGCCGCACCCGACACCTTCGCCGATCTCGCGAAAGCCAACTCGGTCGATACCGCGACCGCCGCGCGCGGCGGCGACCTCGGGTTCTTCGGACAGGGACGGATGGCGGCGGATTTCGAGCGCGTAGCGTTCGCCCTCGAGAAACCCGGCGACCTGAGCCCGGTGGTACACACGCCCTTCGGCTACCACATCATCAAGCTCATCGAGCGCAAGGAAGGTCCCGCCAAGACTTTCGACGAAGTGAAGGATCGCATCCGAGCCGCGCTCACCAACCAGCGCCGCCAGGATCTGATGGCGGCGCGGCTCGACAAAGTGAAGGCGGAGGCGAAGATCGAGATCGACGAGGAGGCGCTCGCCAAGGCCGAGATCCCGAGCGCACCGCCGCAGCCGGACGACGCCCCACAGCGCCCCGGCCACTGAACGCGATCAGGGCTTCGCCGGCACCGTGGGTGCGTGGCGGTGTAGGCCGCCCTGAGACCCCTTGCCGGGCTTGAGCGTCGTCCGCGAAGCATGGTGGTCGTCGGTTCCGGCGCCGCCCCAGCGATCGTTGGAGCCGTCCTCGTACCACTGCGTCGCCTGCCACGACAGATCGGAGGGAGTCTTCGGATTCCACGCCAGGAACTCGAAGCTCACGAACTCGCCCTCGGGGATGCGGCCGCCCTTCCACTCGACGCGCGCGGCACCGATCGGGAAGGGCTCGTACCGCCCCTCCCAGCCAGGCTTCGCTTCGACGGCAACGACGTCCATGCCCTTCGGAAGGCGAACCTCGACGCGTACGGTCGGCGAGGCCTTCTCGGTCGGCACCAGCACCGTGTAGCGCTCCCAACCTCCCGCCTGGCTCTCGGCGGGCAGCACGACGACATGAGCAGGCGCAGCGAGCGGCGAGAGCAGCACGAAGAGGATCGTCAGGGCGGCACGCATGGGCGCGGCATGCCACGCGGCGTCGAGTCGCACAAGCCGTGAGCGCGTCACGAAACCCGAGAGCGCGCGTTGCCCGGCCTACCGACGCCGTGCATGATCGCGCCCGATGTCCACAGCCGCACGCAGCAACGCGGTCGCCGTCGTGCGGCGTCTCCGCGACGCGGGCTTCCAGGCCCTCCTCGCCGGCGGCTGCGTGCGCGACGAGCTCCTCGGCCTCGCGCCCAAGGACTATGACGTAGCGACCGACGCGCCAGCGGAGAAAGTGCTCGCGCTCTTCGCCGGAAGCCTGCCGGTCGGCGCCCAGTTCGGCGTCGTCCTCGTGCCGTCGGGAGCCGAGCGCATCGAGGTCGCGACCTTCCGCCGCGACGGCGTCTATCTCGACTCGCGCCATCCCGTATCCGTGACTTTCGGGAGCGCCCGGGAGGACGCGGCCCGCCGTGATTTCACCATCAACGGCATGTTCCTCGACCCGATCGAGGAGCGCGTGATCGACTATGTCGGCGGTCGCGAGGACCTGGCACGCGGCGTCGTCCGCGCCATCGGTGACCCGGCGGCGCGGCTCGACGAGGACAAGCTCCGCATGCTGCGCGCGGTGCGCATCGCCGCGCGCCTCGGCTTCACGATCGAGGAACGGACGTGGGCGACCATCCGCAGCCAGGCGCCGCTCATCGGCCGCATCGCCTGGGAGCGCATCGGCGAGGAGATCCGCATGATCCTCTGCGAGGGGCCCGCCAAGCGCGGCTTCGAGCTGCTGCGCGACGCCAGCCTCCTCGCGGCGATCATGCCCGAGCTGCTGGCGATGGAGGGCGTCCCGCAAGCGCCGGACCACCATCCCGAGGGCGACGTCTGGACGCACACGCTGCTCGTGATCGACCAGCTGCGCGCGCCGACCGAAACCCTCGCCTTCGGAGCGCTCCTGCACGACATCGGCAAGCCCGTATGCATCGGCCGCAAGCGCACGCCCGCGGGCGAACGCATCACCTTCTACGGCCACCCCGAGCGCGGCGCCGAGATGGCGGTCGTCATCTGCCAGCGCTTGAAGCGCAGTCGCGCCGTGTGGGAGCGCGTCGCCTACCTCGTCCGCAACCACCTGCGGCTGGTGAGCGCGCCGCAGATGCGCAAGGCAACCCTCACCCGGTTCCTGCGCGAAGACGGCATCCACGAGCTCCTCGAGCTCGCCCGCATGGATGCCATGGCATCGAGCGGCGACCTGCAATACTGGGAGTTCTGTCGCACCGAGCTCGCGCGCCTCTCCGCAGCGCAGATGCACCCGCCGCCGCTGGTCACCGGGCGCGACCTGATCGCCATCGGCCTCGCACCGGGTCCGCGCTTCCGCGAGATCCTACAGGCGGTGGAGGAGCAGCAGCTCGAGGGCGCCCTCGGCGATCGCGACGCCGCGCTGGCGTGGGTGCGCGCCCGGTACGCCTGACGTAGCATCCGCGACCGTCGAGCGGCCGCAGCGCGACCTGCGCGCGCTCGCCGGCGTCGATCGCCGCGCGGCGGACCCCCGGAGCGGCGCAGCGTTCCCGCCGCCGCTATTCCAGACAAGAATACCGGATAGTCGGGGTCGCTGCCCGTCGTCCTTGACTGGGTCGAGAGGAACGTGGGAGCCTTCCCACCAAACGCAGTGGCGGGGCCGGCTCCTGCGAGGCCCCAGGGAGCGTCACGTGCGCCATTCCCACGGAGTCCACCAGGCGGTCTTGGGGGTCGTGTCCCGCAACCCCGAGGGCATCCACGGCTACGCCGTTCGCCTACAGGGGGAGCGCCTGCTCGGCCATTTCTGGCGGCTCAACTTCGGGGAGATCTACCGCATCCTCGACCGCCTCGCGGCCGACGGCCTGATCGAGCAAATCGCCGGCGGCGAGTCGGTCCGCAAAGTGTACCGGATCACCCCCCGCGGCCAACGCAGCCTCGACGACTACGTCCTCTCGCCGCAAACCGATGCGCCGCGGCCTCTTCGGCAAGAGCTCGCCGTGAAGCTGCTCTTCGCGAGCTCCGAGCATCTGCCCGAACTGCTCCGGCTCGTCGCCCGGCAGCGCGACGCCTACCTTCAGGAGCTGCACACGCTCGGCGCGGAGCGCCGGAAGATGCACCGCGCGCCCTTCGACGCCTTCGTGACCCATCTCATGATCGACGGCGCCGAGCTTGCCGCCCGCGCCGAGATCGCCTGGCTCGGCGAGGTCGCGACCCGCCTCCGCGAGCGCTACGGCGCGGGGGCCACGGGCAACGCCACGGCATGATCGAGTACCGGCAGGTCACCAAGGTCTTCGGCAGCGGCGACACCGCCGTGAAGGCCGTCGACGACCTCTCGTTCACGATCGAACGCGGCGACTTCTGGTCGCTCATGGGCCCGAGCGGCGCCGGCAAGAGCACGGTCCTCCACCTGATCGCCGGGCTCACCTCGCCGACGAGCGGCGCGGTACTGGTCGAGGGCCGCGACGTCGCCCGCATGAGCGGCAAGGAGGCGGCCGAGCTCCGCCGCCGCCGCGTCGGCTACGTACTCCAGGCTTTCAACCTCTTGCCGTTCCTGACCGCCGAGGAGAACGTCGGCATGCCGCTGGTGCTCGACGGCGTGCCGCAGCGCGAGATCGACCGTCGCGTCCCGGCGGCCCTCGAGCTCGTGAAGATGACCCACCGGGCAAAGCACCACCCGACGACGCTCTCGGGCGGCGAACAGCAGCGCGTGGCGATCGCTCGCGCGCTCGTCATCGACCCCGCGATCGTCCTCGCCGACGAGCCGACCGGCAATCTCGATCGCGCCAACGGCCGCGCGGTCATGGACCTGTTGGTGGACCTGAACGAGCGACTGAGCGTGACGATCCTGCTCGTCACGCACGATCCGGTCTTCGCCGCGATGGCGAAGCGGGTGCTGCACCTCGTCGACGGGTCGCTCGAGCAGACGACCGCCTCCGACGGCGACGGCGACGCGCTGACGACAAGCGGGCGGCGGAGATAGATGCTCAAATCCCCCTGTTCACCGCTTCCGAGTGAAGCTCGGCTCCGGTCCTCCTTCCCATCCATGACTGGCCCGTGCTGCGTCTTCTCCGTCTGATCAGCTATCCCCAGCTTCGCGCGAGCTGGGGACGCAGCCTCCTCGTCATCGGCGGCATCGCGACAGGCGTGGCCCTGATCGTCGCGATCGACGTCATCAACGCGAGCGTCCTCGCCGGTTTCCGGCGCACCATCGAGCGCGTCGCGGGGCCGGCGCAGCTCCAGGTGACGCTCGGCATCGGCGAGGTCGGCTTCTCCGAGGCCGCGGCGGACCTGATCCGCACCGATCCGGCGGTCGTCGCGGCCATTCCGCTGACCCGCGGCACCGTCGGCCTCGTCGGCGATCCAGGGACCACGCTGCAACTGTTCGGTGTCGATCTGACCGCCGAGGAAGACCTGCAGCGCTACACCGTGACCTCGGGCGACCGACGCGAGATCCTCGCGAACATGAATGATCCGTCGAGCATCCTCGTGACGTCGACGTTCGCCGAGCCCCGCGGGCTCGACGTCGGACGCTCGCTCACCCTCGCTACCCCGACGGGCACGCGGCCGTATACGATCCGCGGCATCCTGGAGGCCCGCGGCATGGCCGCCGCGTTCGGCGGGCTCCTGATCGTCATGGATCTGCCCGCGGCGCAGCGCGCGCTCGCCAAGGATGGACAGATCGATCAGATCGACGTGGTGCTGGCCGACGGCGCGCCGATCGACGCGGTGCAAGCGCGCCTGCAATCGAGATTGCCGACCGGGCTCCGCGTCCTCCGGCCCGCCGAACGGAGCGCCGAGTACGACGGCGTCCTCGGCTCGTTCCAAGCCATGCTGACGGGCCTGAGCCTCCTCTGCCTCGTGGCGGGCATCTACATCGTCTACAACACCACCTCGACGGCCGCCGTGCATCGCGCGCTCACGATGGCCGCTCTCCGCCTCCAGGGCGCCGAGCGCAGCCAGCTGTTCCGCTTGCTGATGCTCGAGGCGCTCGTGCTCGGAGTCCTCGGCGTCGTCGCCGGCATCCCGATCGGAGTATTGCTGGCGATGCTCCTGACCGGAATGGTCAGCGATTCGATGAGCGTCATCTTCCAGATACGGTTTCCGGTCGAAGCACTGACGGTGCGGCTCCAGCATCAGCCGTGGATCTTCGTGGTCGGCATCGGTGCGACGTTGTTCGCTTCATACGCCTCGGCGCGTCGCGTCGCGCGCATGGAACCGCTCGCGATCATGCGGGCAGATTTCCGCGCCGTAACGCGCGGTCCCTCCGCGCGGCGGCTGATCGTAGGGTGGATCGCCCTGGTCGCCATCAGCACGGCGGCACTCGCTATCGAGGTGCAGCAGCGATCGATCTTGTGGGGCAACTTCGGCTCGACGCTCTGGTTCGCCGCCTCGATCGTCATCGCGATCCCGCTGGTCCGCGCCTCGCGCGCGATCTTCTCGCAGATCTTGCCGCGGCTCTTCGGCGCCGCCGGGCGCGTCGCAGCCGAGAGCCTTTATCGCTCGCCGGTCCGGACGGGGGTCACCGCGGCGGCCATCGCTCTGGTGATGACCGTCGCGCTGACTTCCTCGTCGCTCTCCTGGAGCTTGAGCCGCAACATCAGCAGCTATTTTTCGGGCGGCTTCCTGGCGTGCGATCTCGCCGTCAGCGCCGTTACGACCGACGGCGGGTGGCTGGAGACGCCGATTCCCGACGAGCTCGGCGGCGAGATCGGTCGGCTCGAGGGCGTACGGAGCATCGATCTGATCCGCATCTTCCCGGGACAGATGTTCCGCGGCGAGCGCATCGCCGTCGGGGGAGGCAGCGACGGCATCTTCGACCCGGACCGGTACCCGCGCGGGTGGTACCGGTCCGGCAATCCCGAAACGGCTGCCGTCGCCTTGCGCGCCGGCACCGGAGCGAACGTCTCCTTGAGCCTCGCCGAGCGGTTCCGTCTGGCCGTCGGCGACCGCATCACGCTCGACGCGCCCGACGGGCCGCTATCGCTGGCGATCACGGGCATCGTCCCCGATTACATGTCGGATCGCGGCAGCGTCATCCTGAACCGCCGGCTCCTAGTCGAGCACTGGAACGATCACGCCGTGAACCGGATCCACGTATTCTTGAGGCCCGGCGCCGCCGCGGAGGACGTGCGGGCGCGCATCGCAGCGCGCCTCGGAAAGGACTACGCGCTCAAGATCCTGATGCCTGGTGAAGTCGTGGCCTTCCACGCCGAGCAGGTAGCTCGCGCCTTCGTCTTGATGGACGCGGTGCAACTGCTCATCGTCGTCGTCACCGTCGCCGGGATCCTCGATCTGCTGCTCTCCTCGATCGTCGAGCGCAAGCGCGAGCTGTCCCTCTGGCGTATGATCGGAGCGGACGAAGGCGCAGTACGCCGATCGGTCGTCGTTGAATCCGGCACCATAGGCGCCATGGGCGGCATCCTCGGCATCGCGCTCGGATTCGTCACCTCCGCCATCTGGGTCGGCATGAACTTCCGGTACCTGCTCGGTTATTACCTCCAGTTCTACTTCGCATGGACATCGGCCCTCCGGTTTCTCGTCCTGGTTGCCGCTATGGCGATGACCGCCGGATATCTCGCCGCGGTGGCGGCGACCCGACAGTCGATCCTCGACGGCCTGCGCATCGATTGACCTCCCTATGAAGATCCTGAGCATCGCTCACGCCCTTTTGAGCTGCGTGCTGCCGATCGACGATGGACGCGACTTCTTCGAGCCGCCGGCTCCGCACTACCGCGCGATGAAGCTCCGCTCCTCCTCGCGGGGGCGCGAGCCCCTCGTCGACGAAAGCGGCGACCGCACAAGCCAGGTGACGACGGCTCCGCCGCCGAGTCGCGGACACGAACAACGACACCCCGACGAAAGTGCTGACCGGACGCGGCAGGTGACGACGGGGCTTGCCAAGAGCGGAGCCGCTCAGGCATCCTGTGCCAACCCTCGCCTCGCCGGAGTCCCCCAATGTCTCGTGCCGTCCGTCTCCTGTTCGTCCTCGCCATTGCTCTGGGCGCCGGTCCGGCAGCCGCGTTCCACTACATCACCCCGCCGCTGCTGCAGATTCCGCCTGTCGGCCAGAGTCCCGGAACGATCGGACACTCGGCCTGGGGCGGCCTGCGCTATGTGGTCTTCGACAGCGACGGCGACCTCCTGAACAACGGCAGCACGGGTCGACAGATCTTTCTCTTCGATCTCCAGATCCGCGACGTCCAGGGCGTCCTCGCCCTCACCCAGCTCACGAACACCGCGGCCGACGACAACCGGCGCGCCCACACCGGGCGCCGGGCGGTGAACGTCGTGTACGACGCCCGCATCGGCGGCGTCGGACCGCGCCAGATCATGCTGCTCAATCGCCGCTCCGGTGTCCTTAGGCCGCTCACCGGCGGCGCCGCCGACAGCCTGAACGCGCTGATCGACGATGGCGAGCGCACGGTCGTCTTCGAGTCGGCAGCCGACTTCTTCGGGACCGGCGCGGGCGGCAGCCAGATCTATCGCATCGATCTTCGCAAGGCGCTCCTCGGCTGCCCGTTCCCATGCGCGGCGAGCAGCAACGCGGGCCTCACCCAGATCACCAACAAGACCGGAAACAACCGCAACGCGGTAACCAGCAACAGCGGCAAGTTCATCTACTTCGAATCGGACGCCGATCTCTTCGACCTGGGCGAGACCGAGAGCCAGATCTACCTCTACGACAGCCGCGGCACCGGCCTTTCGCTCGTGAGCCACGGGCCCGGCGCCGCGCACAACCCGAGCGTCACCCGCGACGGCGGCCGGCTCGTGTTCGAGTCGAACGCGGACCTGACCGGTCTCGCAACCGGCGGCACGCAGCTCTTTCTCTATCGCCGCAACAAGGGGAGCCTCCGCCAGTTGACCACCGTGCCGGGCAGCATCTGCACGGCGCCGGCGGTGTCGAGCAATGGCCACGCGGTCGCCTTCCTCTCGGCCGACGATCTGCTGAGCCAGGGGAGCGTCGGCCCCGAGGTCTACTCGTACGACCTCAAGAAGAACCGCCTCGTGCAGGTGACCGATGCCCCCGCGGGCGTCGGCCCGCCGGCTTACGCATCGGGCGTCTTCATCGTCTTCCTGGCCGACGGCGATCTCGCGGGCAACGGTAGTCCTGGAACGCAGCTCCTGCTGACGAACCTCTTCGCGCTCCGCGGCCAAGTCGTTCCGGGCCCGTAGCGTAGAGGAGCCTCATTCCTTCCCCGGCGGCGCCGGAGAAGGCTTCGCAGCAACGGCGACGACGCTGGCGTCGCCGCTGCTCGCCGCCGAGGAGATGCCGCTGGCGA
The DNA here is from genome assembly GCA_002050235.1 of Polyangiaceae bacterium UTPRO1. GTDB lineage: Bacteria > Desulfobacterota > Binatia > UTPRO1 > UTPRO1 > UTPRO1. Next base: position 82,854 of record MWST01000025.1, read on the forward strand.
CGTCGAGCGCGGAGATCGCAGCGCTGCCGGCACCGACGATGTCGACGCGGCTCTTGTCACCCTCGACGTTCGCCGCCACGGCGACCGTCGGATCGCTCGAGCGGTACACGACGCGCTGGGTGAGATTCCGGGTCGCGCCGCCGGCGTAGTGCCCTGTTGCCGTCAGCCGCTGGCTCTGACCGACCCGGCGGGTCATCGCTGCCGGCGCGAGGGTTATCCGCTCGAGCGCCCCGAGCACGATCAGCGTCGCATCGCCGCCGTCGGCGTGCGAGCCGACGCCGGTCTTCGGGTCGACGGCCGAGATGACCGCGGTTCCCGGAGCCAGAGCCTCGACGCGACTCCGGTCGCCCTTCGCGTTCGCCACCGCAGCGACCGTCGGATCGCTCGAGCGGTACTCGACGTGCTGGGTGAGATTGCGCGTGGCGCCGCTGCGGTAGTGGCCGATCGCCGTCAAGTGCTGCGCCTCGCCCACCGGACGCCGCGCCGTACGCGGTCCGAGCGTGATCCTCTCGAGGCGATCGCCGGGGGGCGGCTCCGACCGGCATGCCGCCGCCAGCACGGCCATGGCAGCGAGGAGCAGAATCTTCCGCCGCGGGCTCCTCGCGACCTCATGGCGACGCATGCACTGTTCAATAGCCGCTGCGTGGCGGCCGCGGAACCATGCTCGCGGGCGCTCGGAGCGCGATGTAAGCGACCGGCATCGGGCGCGCGCACCCCAGTGCCTGGATCGCGCCCCGGCTGCGCGCATCGTCAGGCTTGCCCCGCCCGCGGCGCCGCGCTACCCCCGGTCGGCACCCGGGAAGGAGAGAACGCCATGTCCCGTCGCAAGACGATGCGGCCTGCCCGCGGTTCGGGCGCTGCCCGCCGCCGCCGAGCGGTCAGGCGCCACGGGCTGGCTGCAGTGCTGCTGACGTTGACACTGGCGGCGCCGACGCACGCGGCCGAGCCCCTCTACAACGAGCTGGCGCGCGCCGTCGTCGGCGCCGGCCAGGGCGTCTACGTCGTCGCCGAGGACGGCACCGTGCTCGCCGCCGAAGCGGCGGCGCGCGCCGTCCATCCCGCATCGGTCACCAAGATCGCAACGACCCTGGCGCTCCTCGAACGGCTCGGGCCGGACCATCGCTTCACGACCCGCGTACTCGCCGGCGGCGACACCGACGGCGCCACGCTGCGGGGCGATCTAGTGGTAGCCGCCGGCGGCGACCCGTTCTTCGTCGACGAGGGAGCCGCCGCCATCCTGCGCCGCCTGCACATGCTGGGCCTGCGGCAGGTAACGGGTAGGCTCATCGTCCGCGGCATGCTCCTCTTCGACTGGCAGCGCGATCCCGAGGGGCGCGGCTTGGCGCGGGCGCTGGCCGGCGCGATCCCTTCGTGGCCGACGGCGCCGGACTGGCCGCCGCTCGGCGCCGCTGCGCTCACCTTCGGCGGCGCTGCCGCTCCCCGTCCCGGCAGTACGCCGACGCCGCTCGTCGAGTACCGCTCGCCGCCGCTGCTCGCCATCGTAAAAGCCCTGAACGGCTACTCCAACAACGTCTTCCACCTCGCCGCCGACGCCATCGGCGGCGCCGCGGCCGTCGAGGCGGCCGCCCGTGCGGCCGTGTCTCCCGAGCTCCGCGGCGAGATCGTGATCGCCAACGCCGCCGGCGCCGGGACCGTGAACCGCATCAGCCCGCGCGCAGCCGTCGCCCTGCTCGAAGCCTTGCAGCGGCGGCTCGCCGGCTTCGATCGCGATCTCACGGCGGTGCTGCCGGTCTCGGGCATCGATCCGGGCACGCTGCGCGAGCGCCTCCTCACCCCGCCCGCAGGCCGCGGGCTCGTCGTCGGCAAGACCGGGACGTACGGCTCGCAGGGTGCCTCGGGGCTCGCGGGCGCGCTGCGTACGGCGCGCTACGGCGTCGTCTCGTTCGCGATCCTGAATCGCGGCCTGCCGGTGCCAGAGGCCCGCCGCCGCCAGGATGCGCTCGTCACCGGGCTCGCCGCCGCCCTCGGTGCCGAGCCCTGGCCGTACGCTGCCCCCGCGGCGCCGGCCTTCGACCAGGCCGAGCTCCGCTGAAGTTAGGCGATCGCCTTCGCCGCGCGCAGCTTCGCGATCTCGCCCGCCGAGAATCCCCAGTCCGCGAGCGCCGCGTCGGTGTGCTGGCCGGGATGCGCCGGCGGGCCCTGGATGGCGCCGGGCGTGCGGCTGAAACGCGGCGCCGGCGCCGGCTGCACGACGCCCTTCACCTCCGTGAACGTGCCGCGGGCGACGTTGTGCGGGTGTCGCGGCGCCTCGGTCATGCTGAGCACCGGGGCGAAGCAGACGTCGCTGCCCTCCATGATCGCGCACCACTCGTCGCGGGTCTTGGAGCGGAAGATGGCGGCCATCTTCTCCTTGAGCTCGGGCCACCGGTCGCGGTCGAACTGGGCCGGCAGATCTTCGCCGGCGAGACCGGTGTGTTGCAGCAGCAGCGCGTAGAATTGCGGCTCGATCGATCCGATCGACACGTGCCGTCCGTCCTTGGTCTCGTAGACGTCGTAGAAGTGGGCGCCCGAATCGAGCATGTTGACGCCGCGCTCGTCCTTCCAGAAGCCGATGGCCTTGATGCCGTAGAAGATCGTCATCAGCGAGGCGGCGCCGTCGGTCATGGCGGCGTCGACGACCTGACCTTTCCCCGACGTCTGCCGCTCGACGAGCGCCGCGAGCACGCCCATGACCAGGTACATGGTGCCGCCGCCGAAGTCGCCGACGAGGTTCAAGGGCGGCACCGGCGCCTCGCCGCGGCGGCCGATCGCGTGCAGCGCGCCCGTCAGCGAGATGTAGTTGATATCGTGGCCGGCGGCATTCGCGAGCGGACCTTCCTGGCCCCAGCCGGTCATGCGGCCGTAGACGAGCCGCGGGTTGCGCGCCGCGCAGACTTCGGGCCCGAGCCCGAGGCGCTCCATCACGCCCGGGCGAAAGCCCTCGATCAGGACGTCGGCCTCGGCGACCAGGCGCAGCACCGTCTCGACGCCGGCCGGCGTCTTGAGATCGACGCCGATCGAGCGCCGGCCGCGCGCCAGGAGATCGGCCGGGGGCGACTCCGGATCGCCGCCGCCGACGTTCTGGGCGCGGTCGACGCGGATGACGTCGGCGCCGAGGTCGGCGAGCAGCATGCACGCGAACGGGCCCGGGCCGATGCCGACGAGCTCGACTATCCTTATGCCGGAGAGAGGTCCTTGGGCTTTGGGCATGGGGCCAAGGCGTACCAGGCAGGCGAATCTCCCTCAACAGCGCTGCGCGCTGCCGAATCGGCGTTGCACCGCCGCGGATGGCGCTGCTAGTGCCGGAAGCGGCCCACCGCCCATGCCTCGCCCAGTCCACCGCCGTCCGCTCTTCGCCGCCGCCGTCGTGCTCGGCCTCCTCGTGTCCGGAGCCGGGGCCGGAGCCGCCACCTTCACGGTCACCAAGACCGCCGACGGCGCCGACGGTGCCTGCGACGCCGACTGCTCGCTGCGCGACGCGGTCATCGCCGCCAATGCCGCCCGCGGCGCCGATACGATCGTGGTTCCGCCCGGCACCTACGTGCTCACCGGCGCCGGCAACGAGGACATGGCGGCGAGCGGCGATCTCGACCTCCGCGACTCGGTCGCCATCGTCGGCGCGGGCGCCGATCTCACCATCATCGACGGCGGCGGCAGCGATCGCGTCTTCGATATCGTCGCCACGGCGACCGTCACGCTGAGCGGGCTCACGATCCGCAATGGCCGCGTACCCGACGGCGACACGCAAGGCGGCGGCGGCCTGCTCTGGAACGAGCCCGACACCGGACGCGCGCTCTCCCTCACGCTCACCGACGTGGTCGTCACCAGCAACGACGGCGGCCGCGGCCTCGACGGCGGCGGCGGCATCCGCATCGAGCAGGAGGGCCGCCTCGCCTCGACCGTGGTCATCCGCGACAGCACGGTCAGCGACAACACGGTCGCCGACGGCGACGGCGGCGGCTTGCACCTCTGCTGCGAGCACCTGACGGTGACGATCGAGCGGACGACGATCAGCGGCAACAGCGCCGCCGACGATCCCGAGGCCCCCGGCCTCCGCGGTGAGGGCGGCGGCATCTACCACTGCTGCAACGACACCACCCTCAGCATCACCGACAGCACCATCAGCGACAACGACGCCCCGACCCAGGGCGGCGGCATCTACGCCTGCTGCGGCGAGTCGTTCAATACCCTGGTCACGCTGCAGCGCTCGACGGTGAGCGGCAACCGCGCCCTCGGCAGCGGCGCTTTCCAAGGCATGGGCGGCGGCATCGAGGGCGAGGGTGCGGTCCTCCTCGTCAACAGCACGCTCAGCGGCAACCAGGCGCGGCGCGACGGCGGCGGCATCGACAACGAGGACGTGCTGGTCATGCGCAACGTCACCATCGCCGGCAACTCGGGCGGGCGCGGCGGCGGCTTCTACGAAGACGGCCTGCGGACGACTCTCGCCAACGTCCTCTTCGCCGACAACGTCGAGCCGCCCGGAACGCCGGCGAACTGCCGCACGGCCGTCGGCACCGACCCGCTCGTCTCCGGCGGCGGCAACTTGAGCAGCGACGCCACGTGCCCGCTCGGCGGCTTCGGCGACCGATCGAGCGTCGACCCGCTCCTCGAGCCCCTCGCCGACAACGGCGGGCCGACGGCGACGCACGCGCTCGTCGCCGCGAGCCCCGCCGTCGACGGCGGCCGCGACGTCGTCTGCGAGGCCGTCGACCAGCGCGGGAACGCGCGCCCGACGGACGGCAACGGCGACGGCGCTGCGCGCTGCGACGTCGGCGCCTTCGAGCTCGCGGCAGCGGCCGAGGACTGCAGCAACGGCGTCGACGACAACGGCAACGGGCTCGTCGACTGCGACGACCTCGAGTGCACGGGCAAGCCCTTCTGTCCGGAGCGCTGCGACAACTGCCTCGACGACGACGGCGACGGCGCCGTCGACCGCGACGACGCCGACTGTGCGCCGCGCGCCGACGGGGCCGGCGCGGAGGGTGACGGCGGCCCGCGGAGCAGGCTCGTCGTCCGCTGCGCCGGAGCGCTTCGGAAGGGCGGCGCCAAGGCGGCGATGGCGCGGGCGCGGACGCTGCGCGCCTGCGTCGCGCACCTCGCGGCCTGCGTACAGAAGAAGGAAGGCGACGCCGCCTGCCTCGCGCGAGCAGGCGATGCCTGCAAGACGGCGCTCGCGAGGCTCGGAGCCGCCACCGAGACGCTGCGAGCGACGATCGCCGCGCGCTGCGAACCGCTCACGAGCGACGAGCTCCTCGGTCCCGCGGGCCTCGGCTGGGGGGCCGAGGCCGCGGGCTGCGCGTCCTTGGGGATCGCGCCGCTCCGGGGGCCGGACGACGTCGGCCGCTGTCTCCTCGCCGAGCACGCCTGCGCCACCGATCGTCTGATCGCCTTCGAGACGCCGCGCTCGGCCGAGCTCCTGGCGCTCGGCGACGTGCCGGCGAGCGCGCTCCGCTGCCCGCCGTTGGCCGGCGGCGGCAGCGCCGGCGGCCTCGGCGCCCGCGGCAGGATCGTCGACGCCTGCACGCGGGCCGTCCAGAAGATCGGCGACAAGCTCGCGAGCCGTGCCGCGGCGGTGCTCAGGATGTGCGCCGGCCAGGTGCTGGCGTGCCGGCAGCGCCGGCCCGGCGACACCGTCTGCATGACGCGAGCGCGGACCGGGTGTCCGCGGCGCCTCGGCGCAATCGACGCCGGCGCCGCGAGGCTCGTCGCCGCGCTCGCCAAGAAATGCGGGGCGCCGGCGGTGGCGATCGGCGAGCTCCTCGAGCCGGCCGGCGGCGCTTTCCAACGGTCGACGCCGTTCTGCAAAGCGCTCGGCGTCCCGAATCTCGACTCCGTCGCCGCGCTCGGCGACTGCTTGCTCAGGCATCACCGGTGCCGCGTCCGCCAGCTCGTGGAGAGCGAGCTGCCCCGACTAGACGAGCTCCTGCGCGACGCCGGCGCCGCCCGGCCCTGAAAGCGTCCGCCGCCGCGGCGTCCGCCGATCTCGGAGTGCCGGCCGACGCGTGCCCGCCGACACCGCGCTCGCCGTCGCCGCGGACCCGGCTATTCGAGCGGCAGCTCGCGCCCGCGCGCCGCGGGCTCGAGGCGCTCGGCCGCGATCGCGCGCGCACAACTGTTCCAGCGCAGCATCGCGTCGTCGTTGCCGGGCGGGCGGAGCGCCTCGGCGCGCTCGTACCATTCCATCGCTTGGCGGAGCCCGTCGTACACCGCCGAGCGGACGACGGTGCGCTGCTTCAGGAGCGCCCGCGCCTTGCGCTCGCAGACGATGCCCGTGTAGTAGGCGCGCTCGTACGCGTCGTCGAGGCGGTCGATCAGTTGCAGCGCTTCGCGAGCGCCGCCGGCCGGGCCGTCGATCCCGAACTGATCGGTAAGCGCCAGGATCAGCCCGCGCAGCGCGTCGGGGTTGCGCTCGTCGACCGCGAGGACGTCGCGATAGATGCTCTCCGCCTGCACCGGGTCGTTGCGCAGGCGATATCCCTCCGCCTTCTCGAGCGTGTGCGGAATGCTCTGCGGCGAGATCTTCTTGAGGTCGAGCATCGGCGGCGGACTCGGTATCACCCAACGCTGCGCGCGCCGTCAACCGCACCGGCGTCCCGAGTCGCCGGCCGGCTCGGGCAGGGTGCTCAGGGCTCGATCCAGATCCGCCGCGCCAGCGGGTGCATGGTGATGCGGAGGTCTTTCAGGAGACCGAGTCCCACCCTCCCGGCGATGCGCGGATGCCGCCAGCGCCGTGGCGGCGCGTCCTGGACGATCACCGGCACGTCGTCGGCATCGCGCCCGAGAACGTGGAGGGTGCCGACCTCCGCCTGCACGAGCTCCTTGTCGCCCCCGACCCCGCTCGTCCGCACCCGGCGCTGCGGCGCCCCGGCGAGCACGTCCGGGTGCGCCTGCACGAAGTCCCGCCACAGCGTGATCGCGAAGAGCGAGCCGGTGTCGAGCTGCAGCCAGACGGCGAACGCCCGCGCAAGGGTAGCTTCTACGTACGGCACCTGGTTGACGCGCAGGATCTCGGCCCGGACACCCGCCGGAGGCGTGAAGCGCTCCGGGTCGTGGATGGTGAGGGTCGCCGCAGTGAAGTCGATGGTGACCGGCCCCGTACCGAGCGTCGGGAAGCCGATGATCCCGGCGAGAGCGCTACCCACACTGGCCGAGACTTCGCCGAGATCGATCGCCACCGTCGGGTCGGCGACGAGCGCGACGCCGCCCGCCGCCAGGTCGGAGAGCGCGCGGATCTCGGCGGGCACCGTGAAGAGCGCACCCTGGACGCGGGTCCCGACGCCCGGCGGCAGACCCAGGGCATCGGCGACGCCGCGGTCTATGAGGGTCACGCCGGCGCCGGTATCGACGAGGAACTCGCCGGCGGCGCGGCCGCCGATCGTCACCGGAGCCACGAAGAAGTCGCCGCGGCGCACGAGGGCGATCCGCCCGGCGCCGGGCACCGTGATCGGCGCCGCCGCCGCACGCTCTAGCGGTGCTGCGGCCGGCGTCGCGAAACCGCCGCAGTCCGCTGCCGCCAGAAGAGCCGCCGCGATCACCGGCGTCCGCCACCGCCTCATCGGCGACGCCCGCGGCGACCGTCGGCCAGGGTCGGAACGGCGTCCCTGGCAGCCAGGCGGACTCTTCGCGCCGGCGCGAAAGCGGCTCCCGAAACCGGGAGACTGGCGGTGCGGCGGCAGCGGCGCGTCCGCGTCGCGAGGCCAGGCTCCTCGGTCCAACCCCATTTTTTCACCGGCGCACGCCTCCGGGTCGGCGCTCGCAAACGAACGTCCGATCGCGGCTGTCGCTCCCGCCGGCGCCGACGCCGCTGTCGTGAAGATGACGTGGATCATAGAGGTCGCGTTCGCTTCCCGCCGTGCGGCACGCGATTCGCTCTTGCGCCCCTCCGACGACGAGATCGGCGGCCGCTCCGAGCGGCATTCGAGCACCGGAGGTTTCGATGGGACGGAAGCTTTCGCGCCGTGAGTTCCTGCGCATCGCCGGATCGGTCGGCCTCGGCACGGCGGTAACGCCGAGAGCGCTGTTGGCCGAGTATCGCCATCTCGATCCGGTGTCGATCGCCAATCCGCTCGCTGCATACCCGGATCGCGACTGGGAGCGGCTGTATCGCGACATCTTCAAGACCGACGGCTCGTTCACCTTCCTCTGCTGTCCTAACGACACCCACAACTGCCTACTACGGGCCCACGTCAAGAACGACGTCGTCGTGCGCATCGAACCGACCTACGGCTACGGCAAGGCTACCGACCTCGCCGGCAATCGCGCGAGCCACCGCTGGGATCCGCGCTGCTGCCAGAAGGGCCTCGTCCTGGCGCGCCGCTTCTATGGAGACCGCCGCGTCGCCGGCGCCTTCCTCCGTCGCGGCTTCAAGGAATGGGTCGACCGCGGCTTCCCGCGCGATCCGACAACGGGCGCGCCTCCTCCCGAGCTCATGCGGCGCGGCTGGGACTCGTGGGTCAAAGTCACGCACGCGGAGGCGTTCCGCTACCACGCCAGGACCCTGATGAACGTCGCCCGGACGTACTCGGGCGAGCAGGGCCGGACGTATCTCCTCGCGCAGGGCTACGACCCCGACATGGTGGCGCAGGTGGGGGGAGCCGGCACGCGGGTGATGAAGTTCCGCGGCGGCATGGCGAAGCAGGGGGCCGTGCGGATCTTCGGCTGCTTCCGCATGGGCAACAGCATGGCGCTCCTCGATCACCACGTGCGCGGGGTGGCGCCCGAGGACGCCAAGGGCGCCGGCTCCTGGGACTCGTACTCCTTCCACACCGACCTGCCTCCGGGACACCCCATGGTGACCGGTGAGCAGACCAACGACTTCGAGCTCTTCGACGTCGAGAACGCGAAGCTCGTGCTCGTCTGGGGCATGAACTGGATCACCACCAAGATGCCCGACAGCCACTGGCTGACGGAGGCGCGGCTGAAGGGCACCAAGACGGTCGCGATCACCGTCGAGTACTCGGCGACGGCTTCGAAGTGCGACGAGGTGGTGGTGATCCGGCCGGGCACGGACTCGGCGCTGGCCCTCGGGATCGCTCGGACGCTGATCGCCGAGAAGCGCTACGACCCGGACTTCGTCCGCCGCTACACCGACCTGCCGACCCTGGTCCGCATGGACACCCTCGAGCGCCTGAGAGCGCGCGACGTCTTCCCCGGCTACGTCGAGAAGGAGTGGACGAACTGGATGCGGGTGGTGAAGGCCGGCGACAAGCCGGCGCCGACACCGCGGCAGAACGGCGTCCAGGTGCCCGAGGCGCTGGTTCCCGATCTCGCCGACGTCGTCGTCTGGGACGAGCGTTCGCGGCGCCCCGTCGCGCTCGGACACGACCAGATAGGCGAGCATTTCGCCGCCACTGGCGTCCGCCCGGCGCTGGTGGGCCGCTTTCAGGTGCGGCTCGTGGACGGCACGACCGTCGAGGCGCGCCCGGCCTTCGATCTGACCGCCGAGTACCTCGACGCCAACATGCGCCCCGAGCAGTGCAGCAGGATCACCTGGGCGCCGGCAAAGGCCATCCGCGGGTTGGCGCACGCGATCGCCGCCAGCCAAGGCCGCACGCTCGTCGCCTGCGGCATGGGGCCGAACCAGTTCTGGAACAACGACAACAAGGACCGCGCGCTCTTCCTGATGCTGGCGCTCGCCGGCAGCCTCGGCCGCCACGGCGGCAACATCGGGAGCTACGCCGGAACGTACAAGAACACCCTCTTCTCGGGCATCGGCCGCTGGACGACGGAAGATCCCTTCCAGCCGCAGCTCGATGCGACCGGAGAGGTCAAGACCAGGTACTGCCTGCGACCCGAGTCGATGCACTACTGGGCGAACGGCGAACGCGTCATGAAGGCCGGGAGCAAGAAGATCACGACCGGCGCGCATCTGCCGACGCCCACCAAGACCATCTGGCAGGTCAACTCGAACTCGAGCCTCGGCAACCAGAAGGGCTTCTACGACGTCGTCTTCAACACCCTGCCGCGCGCCGAGTGCGTCGTCTACAACGAGTGGTGGTGGACGGCGTCGTGCGAGTTCAGCGACATCGTCTACGGCGTCGACTCGTGGATGGAGTTCAAGCACCCGGACCTGACCGCCTCGAACACGAACCCGTTCCTGCAGCCGTATCCGGTGACGCCGGCGCGCCGCGCCTTCGCCACGATCTCGGACAACGAGACCTATCTCGGCGTCGCCCGTGAGCTCGCCAAGCTCACCGGCGACCAGCGCTTCGAGGCCATGTGGCACTTCATCGCCAAGCAGCAGGCGGAGGTGTACCTGCAGCGCATCCTCGACGGCTCGGCGCCGATGAAGGGCTACCGCATCGCCGACATACTGGCGCGCGGCAAGGAGGGCATCCCGGTCCTGATCAACACCCGCACCTATCCGCGGGTGAACGGCTGGGAGCAGGTGCAGGAGTCGAAGCCCTGGCACACCAAGACGGGGCGGCTCGAGTTCTATCGTCCCGAGACCGAGTTCATCGAGGCCGGCGAAAACCTGGTCGTCCACCGCGAGCCCTCGGACGCAACTTTCTACGAGCCCTGCGCGATCGTCGCCGCGCCGCACCCGGCGATCCGTCCGCAGCGGCCGGGCGACTGGAACATCGCCGCCGACGCGCGCGATCACATGACCCGGCAGATGCGGAACGTGACGCTCAGCACCGAGGAGCTGCTGCGCAGCCGCCACCCGCTCTACGCGCGCGGCTGGCGCCACGTCTTCCACACTCCCAAGTACCGCCACGGCGCCCACACGATGCCCGTCGACACCGACTTCATGGCGGCGCTCTTCGGACCGTTCGGCGACATGTACCGCCGCGACAAGCGCTCTCCGGGCGACGGCGAGATGTACGTCGACATCAATCCGCACGACGCCCGCAGCCTCGGCATCGAGGACGGCGACTACGTGTGGATCGACGGCGATCCCGACGAGCTGCCGTTCCGCGGCTGGGACGATCCGGCGCGCGCCGAGGAATATCGCGTCGCCCGCTGCATGGCGCGCGCCCGCTACTACCCGGGGACGCCCCGGGGCATCACCCGGATGTGGTTCAACGGCTACATGGCGACGCCGGGCTCGGTGCGCGCGCACACCACCCGCGCCGACGGCCTGGCGAAGAACCAGGAGACCAACTACCAGGCGCTGTTCCGCTTCGGCGGCCACCAGAGCCTGACCCGCTCGTGGCTGAAACCGACCCACCAGACGCACTCGCTGGTGACCCGGAAGTCGTGGACGCACGAGATCACCAAGGGCTTCAACGTCGACGTCCACTGCGTCACCAGCGCTCCGCGCGAGTCCCTGGCCCGCTTCACCAAGGCCGAGGACGGCGGCATCGGCGGTCAGGGGCTCTGGCGTCCGGTGACGCTCGGGCTCCGGCCCGGGAACGAGAGTGACGCGCTCCGGCAATACATCCGCGGCGGCTTCGTCAGCGTCCGGCGCGCGTAGGAGGAGGATCGATGCCCAAGGTGTTCAATTGGCAGATCGGCCGCGAGATGGATTACCTTTACGAAGGCAAGCGGCCGAAGAGGCAGTTCGCGATGCTCCTCGACACCAACAAGTGCATCGCGTGCCAGACCTGCACCGTCGCCTGCAAGACCACGTGGACGCCCGGGCGTGGCCAGGAGTACATGTTCTGGAACAACGTCGAAACCAAGCCCTACGGGTACTACCCGCTCGGCTGGGACGTGCGGATCCTGGAGAAGCTCGGCGTCCAGGACGTCGACGGCCCGGTCTACGAGGGCAAGACCCTCTTCGAGTCGGCGCCGAGCGGCGAGCGCATCCTCGGCTACCTCCCCGACGACCGCGACTACGCGCACCCGAACGTCGGCGAGGACGACTCCCGCGGCGACATGCCGCAGGGAGCTCTGCTCGAGATGCCGCACATGCAGTGGATGTACTACCTGCCGCGCATCTGTAACCACTGCACGTACCCGGCCTGCCTCGCGGCGTGCCCGCGGATGTCGATCTACAAGCGCGAGGAGGACGGTATCGTGCTCCTCGACCAGACCCGCTGCCGCGGCTACCGCGAGTGCGTGCGGGCTTGCCCCTACAAGAAGACCTTCTTCAACCCCGTCACCCGCGTCTCGGAGAAGTGCGTCGGCTGCTACCCGGCGATCGAGCAGGGACGGCAGACGCAGTGCACCATCACCTGCATCGGAAAGATCCGCCTGCAGGGCTTCATCGGCACCCCCGAGACGGCGCGCGACGACAACCCGATCGACTACATCGTGCACCACGCCAAGATCGCGTGTCCGCTGTACCCGCAGTTCGGTCTCGAACCGAACACGTACTACATCCCTCCCATCCACGTGCCGCCGCGCTTCCTGGTGCAGATGTTCGGCGCCGGCGTCGGCGACGCGATCGCGGGCTATCGCAAGGCGGCGGAAGACGAGAAGCTCCTCGGCGCGCTCCTCCTCTTCGGCGCGACGCCGATGATCGTCCACCGCTACGAAGTGCAGGCCGGACACTCGATCGGCTACGACGAGAAGGGCGCCGAGCTGGTGCGCGTCCCGCTCAAGGAAGCAATCCACGTGCGGGCGGCCTTCGACGAGGCCTACCAGGCCTATCGCACCAACATCACCTGAGGACGACGATGGCGACGAGACACATGGCAGCGGGCGCCCTCGCGCTCCTGCTGCTGGCGACGGCGGGCGCGGCAACGGCGCAAATGGCGACATTGCAGGCGATCCGGACCGCGACGCGCGGCCCCTTCCTCGATCCGGAGGCCGCCTTCTGGCAGCAGGCGCCGGCGGTGACGGTGGCGATGCTGCCGCAGACGATCACCACGCCGAGCGATCCGACGCCCGCCGTATCCTCTCTGAACGTCAAGGCCGCGCACGACGGCAGGTGGTTCGCGGTCCTCCTCGAATGGGCGGACGCCACCCGCAGCGACCGCATCGTCGTCGACCAGTTCGGCGACCAGGTCGCCGTCGAGTTCCCGCTGGTCTACGAAAAGGACGCGCTGCCGAGCCCGATGATGGGCAACACCGGCCGGCGGGTCGAGATCTGGCAGTGGCGAGCCGCATTCCAGGCCGATCTGGCGCGCGGCCGACCCGTCGACACGCACGACCTCTACCCCAATGCCCACGTCGACGTGTACCCGGACCAGGTGCTGCAGGCGATCGATACGCGCCCATACATGGGCGCCGTCGGCGTCGACAACCTGATCACCCGCGCCGGCAGGAGTCCCGTGCTCGAGCAGGTCGCGGAAGGCTGGGGGACGCTCACGATCGAGCCCGAAGATCAGCAGGCGGACGGCAAGGGCGTGTGGCGCGACGGTGTATGGCGAGTCGTGCTGACGCACCCGATGAAGGGAGGCGACGGCGACGTACGCTTCGTCCCGGGTGAAGAGACCGCGGCTGCGTTCGCCGTCTGGGACGGGGGCAGCGGCGAGGTGGGGCCGCGCAAGGCTTGGGCGACATGGATCACGGTGGAGCTCGCCAGATGAGCGCGGCCACTGCCGGCGACGTCGAGGCGGTCACGCGCGGCGTCACCGCGCACCTGGCGCGCGCCGCTCGCTTCCGGGCCTTCGCGCTCGGGCTCGAGTATCCGTCGGCGGACGTCCGCCGGGAGATCGAACGGCGCTGGCGCGAGCTGGCGGCGCAATCCGACGCGGCGGCGGGCCCCGCCGCCGGGATCGCCGCGGCGCTGGCAGCGCTCGCGGCGACGGATCCCGAAGAGCTCGAGGCGGGACACGTGCGCCTCTTCGGTCCCGCCGGCACGGCGCCGCTCACCGAGACCTCGTACGGCGACCCCGGCCGCCTCCTCGGCAAGGCCGCCGCGCTCGCCGATCTCGGCGGCTTCTACCGCGCCTTCGGCGTGCTGCCCGGAAGCCGCCACGCACGCCCCGAAGACCACCTCGCCCTCGAGCTCGAGTTTGCGAGCCTGCTCGCGCTCAAGGAGGCCTGGGCCTTCGCGCGAGGCGACGAGGCGGCCCTGCTCGTGACCGGCGAAGCGGCGAGGAAGTTCTTCGCCGAGCACCTGGGCACCTGGCTAGACGCCTGGAGCGCCGGCCTCGACGCCGCCGCTCCGCCGGCGTTCTATGGCTGCCTCGGCGCCCTGGTGCGGGACGCCGTGCGCGCGGAATGCGCGCGGCTCGGAGCCGAACCGGTGGTGCTCGCGGCGCGGGCCGTCGATCGCGAGGTCGGGGGCGAGGCGCTCTCATGCCCTCGCGCCGGGGACTCCCCGCACCCGGCCTGACGGCCGGCGCCGCCGGCGGCCGCCGACTTCATGCGGGCGGCTCCGCCAGCGCCGGGAAATCACTGGCGTCGTGGCGCTCTGGCAACTGGCTCGACGGGTCTCCCCAGGTGCGGTTCACCATGCAGCCGCGGCGCACCGCCGGCCGCGCGCCGACGGTGTCGGTCCAGCGACGGACGTGCGCGTACTCGCGCACGCTCAGGAACTCCGCCGCCCCGTAGAGCTCGCCGTCGACGAGCGCCCCGTACCACGGCCAGATCGCCATGTCGGCGATCGTGTAGTCGGAGCCGGCCACGTACTCGCTGACGGCGAGCCGGCGGTCGAGCACGTCGAGCTGCCTCTTCACCTCCATCGCATAGCGGTCGATCGGGTACTCGAGCTTGATCGGAGCATAAGCGTAGAAGTGCCCGAAGCCGCCGCCGAGAAACGGCGCCGCCCCCATCTGCCAGAAGAGCCACGACAAGCACTCGGCGCGCTGCGCCCGCTCGGTCGGCAGGAACTCGCCGAACCTCTCGGCGAGGTAGACGAGGATGGCGCCCGACTCGAAGACGCGGATCGGCTTCTCCGGGTTCGAGCGGTCGAGGAGTGCGGGGATCTTCGAGTTCGGATTGACGGCGACGAACCCCGATCCGAACTGCTCGCCGGCGAGGATCATGACGGGCCAGGCGTCGTATTCGGCGCCGACGTGACCTTTGGCGAGGAGTTCCTCGAACATCACCGAGACCTTGACGCCGTTCGGCGTCGCCAGCGAGTAGAGCTGGAAAGGGTGGCGGCCGACGGGCAGCTCCTGCTCGTGGGTCGGGCCGGCGATCGGCCGGTTGATGCTCGCGAAGCGATGTCCGGCCTCCTTGTTCCAGGTCCAGACCGGCGGCGGCGTGTACTCTAACGTCTCGGGCATGGCGTGGGCTCCGTTCCTCGCGCGCTGGCGATCGCCTGTATTTCACGCCGTCTCCCGGCCGTGGCAAGGGCCGCCTCGGAGCGCGGCCACCGGCACCGATTTCGTCGGCGGGGAATCCGCGCTAGAGTCGGTCGGTTGATCCGCGGTCTCAGGCGCCAGCGCGGATCGAGGACGACCGCCACACTCCATGATTCTCACCGGACAAAGAGGATACCGACGATGAGCGTACTACCCGAGGCGATCGAAACCATCTTCCAGCAGGTCAAGGCCCGCAACCCGGGCGAGGACGAGTTCCACCAAGCGGTGAAGGAGGTCCTCGAATCGCTGGGGCCCGTCCTCGTCAAGTACCCGGAGTTCTCCGATCACAAGATCATCGAGCGCATCTGCGAACCGGAGCGGCAGATCATCTTTCGGGTTCCCTGGCAGGACGACAGGGGCGAGGTGCAGATCAATCGCGGCTTTCGCGTCGAGTTCAACAGCGCCCTTGGCCCCTACAAGGGCGGACTCCGATTCCACCCGTCGGTGTACCTCGGCATCATCAAGTTCCTGGGCTTCGAGCAGGTTTTCAAGAACGCGCTCACCGGCATGCCGATCGGCGGCGCCAAGGGCGGCGCCGACTTCGACCCCAAGGGTCGGTCGGATGCCGAGATCATGCGCTTCTGCCAGAGCTTCATGACCGAGCTGCACCGCCACCTCGGCGAGTACACCGACGTGCCGGCAGGCGACATCGGCGTCGGCGGGCGCGAGATCGGCTATCTCTTCGGCCAGTACAAGCGGCTCACCAACCGCTACGAATCCGGCGTGCTGACCGGCAAAGGCATCGGCTGGGGCGGGGCGCTGGTGCGCAAGGAAGCCACCGGCTACGGAGCGGTGTACTTCGTGCGCGAGATGCTGCGGGTGCGCAACGACTCGCTCGAGGGCAAGACCTGCGTCGTCTCGGGCGCCGGCAACGTCGCGATCTACACCATCGAGAAGTTGCTCGAGATGGGCGCCAAGGTCATCGCCTGCTCGGACTCCCAGGGCGTCATCGTGCACGAGCAGGGCGTCGATCTGGCGCTGCTGAAGCAACTCAAGGAGGAGGAGCGGCGCCGCATCGAGGACTACGCCTTGCACCACAAGGATGCGCGCTACCTGCCCGGCGGCAACATCTGGGACGTACCCTGCCAGGTGGCGATGCCGTCGGCGACGCAGAACGAGATCAACGGCCGCGACGCGCGCAAGCTCGTGCGCAACGGCTGCATCGCCGTCGCCGAAGGCGCGAACATGCCGACCACCCCGGACGGTATTCGCGTCTTCATCGAAGCGGGTATCGCCTACGGCCCCGGTAAAGCGGCGAACGCCGGCGGCGTCGCCACCTCGGCGCTGGAGATGCAGCAGAACGCCAGCCGCGATTCCTGGACGTTCGAGTTCACCGAGCAGAAGCTCGACGACATCATGACCGGCATCCACGCCGCCACATGGGAGACGGCCGAGGAGTTCGGAGCCCCCGGCAACTACGTGATCGGCGCCAACATCACGGGCTTCATCCGCGTCGCCAACGCCATGCTGGCGCTGGGCCTCATCTAGAGCGCCGCCGCCACCGCCCGGGCTCCGAGCGCGTGGAGCAGGCTCCGCGCCCGCATTACGGGCGCGGAGCGGCTGCGGCTATTCGACGTAGCCGAGCGCGCGCAAGCGGTCGCGGCGATGATCGTCGAGGACGCGCTCGCCCGGAGGAGCGGCGGCGCGCGCCGCATAGCCGGCCTTGTTGTGCTCGCCGATCGCCCGCTGCAACGCTTGCGCCCGCGCCGCCTCGCCATCGTTGCGAGCCCGCGTCTCGCCGGGATCGCCCACGAGGTCGTACAGGATGGGTCGGAAGCCCCGATCGAGGACGAGCTTCCACGCATCGTCGATCACCGCCGACCGATGCACCGCCCCCGCCGGCAGGTCGGCGAAGAGCGCCGTCGACGGCGCCGCGCCGCCGCGGAGCTCCGCGACCAGCGAACGTCCCGCGAGGCCCGGCGGCGCCTCGGCGCGCGCCAGCTCGGCGAGGGTCGGGACGATGCTGATCGAGGAGACCGTCGTCCCGACCACCCGTCCCGCCGGGAAGCCGCCGCCGGCAACGAAGAGCGGCACGTGCAGCATCTCCTGGTAGAGGCTGCGGCCGTGCTGGATGCCGCCGTGGTCGGCGAACTCCTCGCCGTGATCGGCGGTGACGACGACGACGGTGTGCCGCGGCGTGTCCGCGAGCCCGAGGCCGTCGATCAGCCGGCCGATCTCCGTATCCATGAACGCGATCTCGGCGTCGTAGAGCGCCTTCAGGGTCTCGAGGAGCGCCGGCGGCGTCTTCCCCGAGATGGCCGCGAGCCGCTGCGCCGGACCCCGCATCGGGTCGTCGGCGGCAACACCGAACTTGAGGGCGTACGCGAGCGGCGGCGAGTAGCTCGAATGGGGATCGAAGTAGTGCGCGTAGAGGAAGTACGGCCGGCTCGCGTCGCGCGCCGCCACCATGGCTAGAGCCGCGTCGGTGACGACGTCGGCCGTCGCCTCCGGAGGCACGCGATACGTTCCGTTCTCCATCCAGACCAGGTCCGGTCCGCTCTGCGGGCCGCGCTCCTCGATCACCTCGAAGCGCGCGAACCCCTGCGCGAGCCCCGACTCGGCATTGACGACCGCAGTGTTGGCGGAGATGCCGAAGGTCTGATAGCCGGCGGCGGCCAGCGTCTCGGCGAGCGTCACCTGGGCGTCGCCGAGCACGGAGCTCAACCGCTGCGCCCCATGCTCGACGGGGTAGCGGCCGGTGAGAATGCTGGCGACGCTCGGCAGCGTCCACGAGCAGGTCGCGTAGGCAGCATCGAAGCGCGTGCCGGCAGCGGCGAGCGCATCGAGCCGCGGAGTCTGGGCACGGGCATAGCCGTACGCCCCGAGATGATCGGCGCGGAGCGTGTCGATGACGATGAGGACGATGTCGGGTCGGGGGGTGCGCGCACAGCCGGGCGCCGACAGCGCCACCGCCGCAGCCGCCAGCGCCGCCGCCAGCCGGCGCCCGGCTGCGGGCCCGGGTGAAGCTCGTTCGCACGGCGGCACGACGTGTCGTTTATTGACCAGCGCCGCGGGCGTCAATCGAGCCTGGACGGCGGTTCCCTGCCCCGGCGCTCGCGTTGCGCAGCCGGCGGCGCTCCTCTACCTTGGCGCCACCTCGCATGACGCGATCGCCGCACGACACCACCCACGGCACGGGCCGCTGACGCCGGACGCATGCAACGGGTCTTCGGAGCGCGCAGCGCCTGGACCTTGACGGGCGAGGGTCCGATCGCGATCGAACGCGATCAGCACGGCGTCGCACACGTCCGCGCCCAGACCGAGGCCGACCTCTACCGCGGTATCGGCCATTGCCACGGCACCGACCGCGCTCTGCAGATGCTGCTCATGCGCATCATCGGCCAAGGACGCGCCGCGGAGGTCCTCGACGGCAGCGACGACATGCTGAGCCTCGACCGCTTCTTTCGCCGCCTGAACCTCGTCGGCGGCGCCGATGAGGAGCTCGTGAAGGTCCCGGCGCCGGTGCAGGCGCTCGCCGGCGCCTACTGTGCCGGCGTCAACGAGGCGCTGGCGGAGAGCACGCCGTGGGAGCTGCGGCTGGTCGGCTATCGGCCGACACCATGGACGCCCGCCGACCTCGTGCTCGCCTCGCGCCTCGCGGCCTTCGTCGGGCTCGCGCAATCGCAGGGAGAGATGGAGCGGCTGCTGGTCGAGATGGTGCAGGCGGGCATCCCGCGCACGCACCTCGACGAGCTCTTTCCGGGCCTCATCGACGGCATCGACCTCGACCTGATCGCGCGGCTCACGCTCGGCGAGCGTCTGGTGCCCGCGGCGCTGCGCTGGACGAGCGTGCTGCCGCGAGCGGTCGCTTCCAACAACTGGGTGCTGGCGCCGCAGAAGACCAAGAGCGGCCGGGCGCTCCTCGCCAACGATCCGCACCTCGAAGTCAACCGCCTGCCGAACGTCTGGTACGAAGTCGTCGGCGAGCTCGGCGAGCGCTTCTGCATCGCCGCCACGATGCCGGGTCTGCCGTCGCTGCTCATCGGGCGCACCAACGATCTCGCCTGGGGCGCGACCTACACCTTCCTCGACGCCATCGACTCGTGGATCGAAGACTGCCGCGACGGCCGCTACCGCCGCACACAGGCGGGCGGCGACCGCTGGGTGCCGTTCAGCGAGCGCATCGAGACGATCCGCCGCAAGGGCAAGCCCGAAGTCAGCCTCGCCTTCTACGAGAACGAGCACGGCGTGCTCGACGGCGATCCGCAGACGCCGGGCCTCTACCTCGCGACCCGCTGGGCCTCGGGGAGCGACAGCGGCGCCGCATCCCTGGCAGCGTCCTTCGCGATGCTCTGGGCGCCCGACGTCGCCGCCGGCATGGAGCAGCTCGGCCGCCTCGAGCCCTCCTTCAACTGGGTGCTCGCCGACCGCCACGGCAATATCGGCTATCAGATGTCGGGCCGCATGCCCGTGCGCCGCGCCGGCTGGAGCGGGCTCGGCCCGGTCCCCGGCTGGGATCCCGAGAACGACTGGCATGGCTTCGTCGCCCCGGCCGATCTGCCGCGCGCCTACAACCCCGCCGCAGGATTTATCGCCACCGCCAACGACGACCTCAACCACCTCGGCAAGGCGCGCCCGATCAACCTGCCGATGGGGCCGTACCGGGCCGAACGCATCGCCGCCCTCCTCGCGGCTCGCGACGACTGGACGACCGCGGACGTCCAGGCGATGCAGATGGACGTGCGCTCGCCGCACGCCGAGCGCTTCATGGCGATCCTCCGGCCGCTGCTGCCGACGACGCCGGCGGCCGACATCCTGCGCACCTGGGATTGCAGCTACGACACCGCCTCGGTCGGCGCCACGCTCTTCGAGCGCTTCTACCGCGGGCTCGTGCGCGAGGTCTTCGGCGCCGTCTGCGGTGCCGAGGTCGTACGTCATCTCGTCGGCGAGACCGCGATCCTCGCCGATTTCTACTACAATCTCGACCGCATCCTGCTCGCGGAACGGAGCGTATGGTTCGGCGACGAGACCCGCGACGCGATCTTCGCGCGCGTCATCGCGCGCTCGCTCGACGGCCCGCTCACGGCCTGGGGCCGCGAACAACGGGTAATGATGAAGCACCCGATGCTCGGCGGCCGGCTGCCGGTATGGGCGGGATTCGATCGCGGCCCCATTCCGCTCCGCGGCAACCGCGCCACCATCCACCAGGGTCAGGTCTACCGCTCGGGCGGCCGGGTCACGAGCTTCGCGCCGTCGTACCGGATGGTGACCGACTTCGCCGCCACGTGCTCACACACGAGCCTCGCGGGCGGACCTTCCGACCGCCGCTTCTCGCCGTGGTACGCGTCCGAGGTGGACGATTGGCTCGCGGGGCGCTTCAAGACGCTGGCGCCGGGGTCGGCGCCGGCTCCATGATGGCGCCGGACGACACGGCGGAGGCCGAGCGCGGCGCGGCGCCGCCGACGGCGAGCGCGGCGCCGACGGTCGGCAGCCCGCCGCCGACGCTCTCGGCGACCCGCGGCGACCTGCAGCTCGGACGCCGCCTCGCACACTGCGCCAACGGCTGCGCCATCGCCACTGCCTACGCTCTCGTCTTCACGCACCAGCAGGTCGTCCATACCTTCGGGGCGATCGCCTGCCTCGTCTACGTGCTCGACCGGATCCGCATCCACTATCCGGAGATCCTGGCGCGCGCGGCGTCGATCAACCGCCTGCTCTTCCGCGCCGAGGAAGAGTTCAAGGAGTCGGCGATGACGCCCTACGCGATCGCCATCCTGCTGACGCTCCTCACCTTTCCGAAGACGATCGCCCTGATTGCGATCTACACCCTGGCGATCGCGGACCCTTTGTCGGCGCTCGTCGGCATCACCTGGGGCCGGCACCGCGTCGTCGCCGGGAAGAGTCTCGAGGGATCGGGCGCGTTCCTGGCGGCGACGGCGCTGATCACCGGCATCACGCTGCACGTCGCCGCGGCGCCGGCCGCGCGCCCGCTCGTCGGCGCCGCGCTCGCCGTCGGCGTCGCCGGCGCGACCTTCGAGATGCTGCCGCTGCGCCTCGACGACAACCTCACGATCCCGCTCTTCGTCGGCTTCGCGGCCTGGGGCGTGTGCGGGATCTTCGCGATCACGCCGCCGTAGCGCCGATGCACGTCGTCTACATCCTCCGCTGCAGCGACGGCACCCTCTACACCGGCGCCGCCAAGGATCTCGCCCGCAGGCTGGCGCAGCACGCGGCCGGCCGCGCTTCTCGCTACACGCGCGCGCGCTTGCCGGTCGTGCTCGTATGGTCGCGGCGCGTCCGCACCTGGAGCACCGCGCTCGCGACCGAACACTGGATCAAGACCCTGACGCGCGCGGAGAAGGACGGGCTCGTCGCCGGAGGGCGCCGGCGACGACCGCAGACCGGGCGCCGGCGGCGCGGCACCTGAGCGGACCGGCCGCTCCGCCGGTCCGGAGGCTCGGCAAGACCTCGCGCCCGACCTCGAAGCCGGACGCGATCGGGCCGCGCCTGCCGGCGCAGCTCAACGTCCGTGCAGGAGCACCTTGGGTCCGTCCGGAAACGCCACGTCGATCTTGACGCTGTCCCGCTCCGCGATCACGACCCCGAGCCCGAACGCCGAGTGCTTGATCAGCTCCCCGGGCGCGAAGCGTTCGCTGGTGGCGTAGGGCCGCGCCTTGTCGCCCGTGCGCCCGCGGAGCAACACTTCGTATTCATTGTGCTTTTGCGCTGCCTCGGCAGTCTTCCTGGGCGTGCTGCGCCGGGCCTTGGTGCTCTTGCCCGCCCCCGGCGCCGCGGCCCGATAGGCGTGCTGTCCGCCGCACGTATTGCAGTGCACGCGGGTGATCTTGGCGCCCACCATCGCTTCCACGGTATGGGCGAGAACGAGCTTGCACTTGGTGCACCAGCCGTCGACGGTCGAGCCTGCCTTGATCTTGGTAGTCGCCATGGGGCGCCGACGGTAGCACGTTCGGGCTGCGATCGCGACCGGCGCCGACGTCGTCGCGGCGGCGGCCGGTTCCCGTAGCGGCATCGCCAACGGGAGCTCGGACTCGGGTGGCACCATGTCCAGCCTCTTCCCGACTCCACGGAGACGGCTCGACGCCGGCACTCGATCACGCGCGCTCCCGCAGCAGCGGCCTCACTTCCTTCATGAAGCGCTCGGCCATCGAAGCGCCGCTGCCGACGTCGGCGAGATCCTGGAACCAGAGGATGATCAGCTCGGCGCCGCGCTCGATGTAGTGGTTCAGCTCCTTGGCGATCTTCTCCGGCGTGCCGGTGCACGCCTCGTCGAGGAAGGTCTTGATGCGCTCGGCGCTGACGCCGGGCCAGCAGCGCTCGATGTGCTCCCGGCGCTCCTTCTCGTCGTTGAAGATGGCGCACGTCCGCTCGACCGAGATGCGCATGGTCTTCGGGTCGCGTCCGAGATCCCGGCAATGCTGCATCAGGATCGGGAGCTTCTCGTCGAAGGCGGCCTGCCCGCGATTGTGGTTCCAGCCCGCGGCGAGCTCGGCCACCAGGCGGAGACCGACCTTCGGACCCTGCGAGCCGATCCACAGCGGCGGGTGCGGCTTCTGCAGCGGCTTCGGCTCGTTCACGGCGTCCTTCACCGCCAGATACCTGCCGCTGACGGTCGCCTTCTCCTCCGTCCACATCGCCTTCAGGATGCGCGCGGTGTCGGCCATGCGGTCTAGGCGCTCGCGGATCTTCGGGAAGGGGTAGCCGTAGGCCTCGAACTCGTCCTGCTTCCAGCCTGCACCGAGCCCGACGTCGACGCGGCCGCCGCTGATGACGTCGACGCAGGCGCTCACCTTGGCGAGGTAGGCGGGGTTGCGGTAGAGCGCGCAGGTCACGAGCTGGCCGAGGCGGATCTTCGAGGTTGCCTCGGCGAGCGCCGCCATGGTCGTCCAGCACTCGAAGGTCGGCTGGATCTCCGTGCGCGGCACGGTGTGGAAGTGGTCGTAGAGCCAGAGCGAGTCGTAGCCGATCCGCTCGAGCGTCTGCGCCACGCCCTTGAGCCGCTGCCACTGCGCCGCGCCGCCCTCGATGCCGCGCATCTCGAGCCGCCATCCCTGAGGTGCGAACGTGCCGAACCGGACCATCGCTGGGACCTCCGTGTAGTCTCCTGGGTGCCGGCTGAAACTGCGGGACTGCAGCGCGGGAAGCAAGGGGTACGGAGGCCACGCCCCTGCGTGCCGCAGCTCTCGCGTTTCGCGCCAGCGGGTCGCAACGCGGAAGAGATGCAGGTACGGAGGCAACGGCCCTGCGTGCCGGCGCTACCGGCCGCGCGCGAGGTCGCGACGGAGATCGCACGGCACTGGCGGAGCCACGGTCCTGCCTACCGCTGCTCCCGACCGCCCTCCCGGCGTTGACCCGACACGCGGCGCCTGGGTAAGGCATCGCCCGTCGACCTCACGGTCGAGATCGCCCCCCGATGCCCACGCTCCACGTCGACGTCTCGTGTAAGAAGTGCGGCGGCCGCAAGCGGCTCGCGGTCGGCGATCCCGGCGCCCAGCCGCTCGAGGAATTCGTGCACTACGTGGTCGAGCGGCTCTCCCACAAGCCGAGCTTCGAGTGCTTCGGCGGCCACCTCGAGCTCGAGCCGCCGCTGCCGGAGTTCTGGGAGATCGACTGGGGGACGTTGGCACCGTAGCGCCCGATGCCGGACGTGCCGCCGCGCGCCGCCGGCACCGTTGCCGGCGGCGCGGCAGCGCCGATGGTCAGCCCGCCATCGTCAGGCCGCCGCTCACGGAGAGCACCTGCCCGGTGATGAATCCCGCCGCCGGCGAAGCGAAGAACGCGACCGCGGCGGCGATCTCCTCGGGCGTGCCGAGGCGGCGAAACGGGATCGCGTCGGTCAAGCCGGCGACGATCCTGGCGCCGAGCGGGCTCGCGCCTACCGACTGCAGGAGCGCCGTATCGGTTGGGCCCGGGCAGACGACGTTCACGGGGACGCGGGCGCGCGCCAGCTCGCGCGCCAGCGACTTCGAGAAGGCGACGATCGCCGCCTTGCAGCCGGCGTACACCGACTCGCCGAAGCTCCCGACGCGCGCGGCGTCCGAACCGATGCTGATGATGCGCCCGGCGTTGCCCGCCGCCGTGATGTCGGCGAGCGCCGCATGCGTGCAGTGCAGCATGCCGAGGTAGTTGACGGCGACGATCCTGGCCCAGGTGGCGGCGTCGCCGTCGGCGAAGAGGCCGAAGACGTCCCAGCCGGCGTTGTTGACGAGCACGCGGGTCGGGCCGAGCCGCGCTTTCAGATCGGCAAAGGCGCGGATCACCTGCTGCTGATCGGCGACGTCGGCGGTAACGGCCGCAGCGCAGCCTCCAGCGGCAGCGACGGCGGCCGCGGTCGCGTCGGCGCCGGCGCGGTCGCGATCGAGGACGCCGATCGCGAAGCCGTCGCGTGCGAGGCGGAGTGCGAGCGCGCGACCGATGCCGCCGCCGCCGCCCGTGACCACGGCTACCGCCCGCGCCGAGCCCTCCATGCCACCGCCTGTCGCGCGCCCCGGCCTGCGAGTCAAGGCGCGACGCAGCGGCGCGGGGCGCCTGCGGGCATCGAGCCCGCGAGCGGCGCTGCCGCCGGCGGCGGCGCAGCGCACCGCCAGTCAGCGCTCCGGCGCCGATCTAGGCATCGCGTGCGGCACAGGACTGCGGCCGGCGGCGCCGCAGCGCGCCGCCCGGTCAGTCCGGCGGCAGCGCCCGCCTGCCGTGCTCCATCCACGCCGCACAGTCCGGAGGCAGCACCGCGGCGACGCGGCGCGCGTAGGCAGCGAGCTCGTCAGGCCGCAGCACGTCGCGCCAGCGCCCGTTCGTTCCCTTGAAGACGAAGCTCTTGAGGCCGCCCTTGAACACCATGTCGACGGCGCCGAGGCGCGCCTCGCCGTCGCGCATGCGCTCGAAGGTGCAGCGGTCGACCACCTCCGGCCAGCTCGCGTCCGGGACGTCGGCGTCGATGAAGCCGGCGATCCGCCGCATCTCGCCCGCGAGATCGACCTTGAGGTCGTTGTAGTGGACCAGGAGCAGGTTCGAGCGCTGGCGCTCCGCCCAATAAGTGGCGAGGTGGCGCAAGAAGAGATCGTCGGCCTCGAGCCAGCGCGCGAAGAAGCCGTGGACATCGCCATCCCAGGCGGGGAACTGCGGCAGGCCGGCGGCGGCGGCCTCGGCGTTCAGCGCCTCGCGCAGACCGTCCTGGAACTTCTCGACGTGGTTGCAGAGCGACATGAAGGCGTCGCGACCGTCGCGGGCGACGAAGATGTAGCGCCCGTCGTCGAACCACGGAATGCCGTCGGCGGGCGTATGCGTCTTCATGAAGCGCCGATGCGGCTGCGCCGCGAGCAGAGCGTGCAGCTCGGCTGCCGAGACCAGGCCTTTCATCTCGATCCAGGGGCTGATCGCCAGTACGGGGCCGGGGGCGTCGCCCGCCGGCCAGAGCAGGCTCGCGACTATCGCCTGCATCCACGTGGTCCCGCACTTGGCCGGCGTGCAGACGAACACGTCGCCCGGCCGCGGCACGAAGCCGTCCCAGCGGGCGTTGTCGTCGACGGCGGAGGCATAGCGGCGACGCGGCACGGCGCCTCAGTTTCCCGAGCGCCGCAGCCCTGTCAATGCTGTGGCGTCGGCTCGGCGGCTCGGTTATCGCCGCCGCGGGAGGTGCTCCATGCTGACGTTGTTCGACAACGCCTTCAGTCCGTTCGCCCGCAAGGTGCGGATGGTGCTCGAGTACAAGAAGATCCCGTTCGCGGTCGTCGACGGCCTGGCGCCCGAGGAGCACGCGCGCCTGGCCGCCGTGAATCCTCGCCTCGAAGTGCCGGTGCTCGTCGACGACGACCTCGTGGTCGCGAACTCACCGCACATCGTCGCCTATATCGAGCATCGACACCCGGCGCGGCCGCTGTATCCGCCCGACCCGGCGCTGCGCGCCGCCGCGCTCGCCTGGGAGCGCCGCGCCGACACGCTCATCGACGCCATCGTCCACGACGTCTCGAACGGCGGCTTCGGCTTCGTCCCCGGCACCCGCCCGCCCGGACTCATCGAGGCAGCGCGCGAGGACCTGGCGCCTATCTATGCCGATCTCGAGGACGCGCTCGCCGGCCGCGACTTCCTCGGCGGCGAGCTCTCGATCGCCGACCTGGCACTCTTTCCGCACCTTACCGCCGTGCGCTTCCTCGACATCGCTTTCGACGGCGCGACCCACCCGCGCCTGCTCGCCTGGTACAAACGCCTGCGCCAGATCGACGTGTGCCGCGCCGATCTCGAGCGTACGCGGGCCTACCTGCGCCGCCTCGGTTTGGGTCTGCAGCGGCCGGCCCGCATCATGTGGCGCGGCGATCGCATCGAGTGGCTCCTCGCACGCGGCTTCCACGCCTGGTTCTGCGCCGAGATCGCAGCCGGACGCGTCGTCTGGCCGGGGCGCTGAGCGCGCCGGCACTCGGCGTCGCGGCATCGTGATCGGTCCCGGCGAACGATCGGCCTCGACCGCGTCGGGGCAAATCGCGACGCCGGGGCGAAACGCCACGGACGCAACGCGCTCGACCCATGGCTTGACGGCAGCGCGGAGCCGCCGGCGTTTGGCACGGCCCCTGCTGTCATCGGCATGGACACTCACCCGAGCCATCACGGCGCCCACGTCCTCGCTCGACGCCTGCAATCGCTCGTGTACGCGCACCGACGCCCGGCCCCCGCCACCGGCGACGAGCACACGCGCGCCCGCACCTACCGACGATTCCTCAGGCGCACCCAGGACGTGGGCGCCGCCGGACGCGCCTACCCGGGAGGCATCGCTTCCTTGATTCGCGACCGCGAGGTCGTCACCGATCTCCTCGTCGACCTGCTGCAAGGCGCAGCCCGCGATTAGCGGCGACCGGGGTCAGCGCCGGCGCGGCGCGATCTGCCGGAGCACGTCGCGCAAGCGATCGAGCGCGAACGGCTTGTCGAGAACCTGCACGGCGCCGAGCTCTCGCGCCTCGCGATGGACCGCGCCGTCGCCGAAGGCCGTCATCAGCACCACCGGCGTCCGCCAGCCGGCGCAGCGGAGCGCGGCCAACACGTCGAGGCCGTCGAGCCGCGGCATGCGTACGTCGGCGACGACTGCGAGCACCGTGTCGCGCCCGCGCGGCTCACCGGCGATCTCGTGCAGACGCTCGACGAGGCTGCTGCCGTCGGCGGCTTCGATCACCTCCCAGCCGTCGGCGGCGAGCATGCCCGCGAGCATGGAGCGCATGTCGTCGTCGTCCTCCGCGAGGACGACGCGTGGGCGGGGGGCCGACGGTGGAGTGGGGAGCGGTGACGAAGCCATGCCGGGGCTGCTCAGCAGGCGGCGTGCCACACTGGTTGTCGCTACGCGTCGCCGCCGCCGCGCGCCGCGTAGTGCTCGAGCTTCCGGTAGAGCGTCTTGCGGTCGAAGCCGAGTATCCGCGCCGCCAGCGTCTTGTTGCCGGCGACCGCCTCTAGCACCCGCGCCACGTAGCGCCGCTCGACCTCCTCCATCGACGCGAGCTCGGCGGGATCGGTGCTGGCGACCACCACGTACTCGCGCCGATGCGCCCGGATCTTCTCGGGCAGATCATCGACGGCGAGGTGGTCGTACTGCGTGAGCGCGAGCGCCCGCTCGATGCAGTTCTGCAGCTCGCGCACGTTGCCCGGCCAGTCATAGGCGAGCAGACGCTCGGCGGCCGGGGCCGACAAGCCGACCACCGACTTGCCGCTCCGCTCCGCGTACCGGGAGAGGAAGTGCTGGGCGAGCAGGAGGACGTCGTTGCCGCGCGAGCGTAGCGGCGGCAGCGCCAGGTTGACGACGTTGATCCTGTAGAAGAGGTCCTCGCGGAACCGCCCCGCTGCCACCGCCGACTCGAGATCGCGATTGGTGGCCGTCACCAGGCGCACGTCGAACGGCACCTCGACGTCGCTGCCGACCGGGCGCACGACTCTCTCCTGCAGCGCCCGCAGGAGCTTCGGCTGCAGGCCGAGCGGCAGCTCGGCGATCTCGTCGAGGAAGAGCGTGCCGCCGCTCGCGCGCAGGAAGAGTCCGGTGCGGGGGCTGCGCGCATCGGTGAAAGCGCCGCGGGCGTGGCCGAAGAGCTCGCTCTCGAGGAGGGGCTCGGGCAGCGCCGCGCAGTTGACGGCGATGAAGGGCCGGTCGCGGCGGCGACCGCGCTCGTGCAGCGCCCGCGCCACGATCTCCTTGCCGGTGCCGGTCTCGCCGCTGACGAGCACGCTCACCTCCGACGCGGCGACGCGCGCGATCAGGCGGGCGACGTTCTGCATCGGCTCGCTCGCACCGATCAGGCCGGCGAACGGCGCCGCCTCTCCGGCCGCCGCGCGCAGGCGCTTCACCTCGGCGCGCATGCGGCGATGGCGGATCGCCCGCTCGAGAGCGTGGATCAGGAGCTCGACGGCGAAAGGCTTGGTCACGAAGTCGTAGGCGCCGGCGCGGATCGCGGCGATCGCCGACTCCATGCTGCCGAAGGCGGTGATCATGACGACGGGGAGCTCGGGGTGCGCGGTCGCGAGCTCGGCGCAGAGCGCGATGCCGTCGGCGTCGCCGAGGTTGACGTCGCTCACCACCACGTCGATGTCGTCGGCATCGAGGGCGGCGCGGGCCGCGGCCGCGGCGGTGCGCCAGACGGCGTCGAACCCCGCGCGCGCGAGCGCGCTCGCGAGCATCTCGCACATGGCGCGGTCGTCGTCGACGACGAGCACGCGGCCGTTCACGGCGCCTCGTCCCGCAGGAACACGGAGAACTCGCTGCCTGTCCCTGGCCGGCTCCGCGCCTCGATCCAGCCGCCGTGCTCCTCGACGATGCCCCAGGCGACCGAGAGTCCGAGTCCGGTGCCCTCGCCCACGCCCTTGGTCGTGAAGAAAGGCTCGAACACGTGCGCCAGCGTCTCCTGGTCCATGCCCGCGCCCTCGTCGGCGACGGTGACGCAGGCGAGCTCGCCGGCCTCGGCGGCGTGGCCGGCCGGCGGCCGGGCGCGGCGACGATCGACGGTGATCGTGAGCCGTCCGCCGCCGCTCATGGCCTGCATGCCGTTCACCATGAGATTGGTGAGCGCCTGCAGGAGCTGGTCGGGGTCGACGGCGGCGACGACCGCATCCGCCGCCACGACGGCGACGGCCACGCGCCGTTCACGCGCCAGCGGCGCCAGGATCTCCACCGCGTCGGCGACGATGCGGCCGAGCTCGTGGCGGGCGAGCCGCGAGGCGCCGCGCCGCGAGAAGTCGAGGAGCTTGCGGATGATGCGGGCCATGCGCTCGGTCTGCTGGACGATCGTGCGCGCGCTCGCCGCGCTCACCTGCGGCGTCGGGTCGGAGATGATCATGCCGGCGTGGCCGGAGACGACGTTGAGCGGCGTCCCGAGCTCGTGGGCGACGCCGGAGGCGAGCTGCCCGATCGTCTTCAAGCGGTCCGCATGCCGCAGCTGCTCGTAGGCCCGGATGCGCCCCTCGGTCTCGGCGGCGACGCGCCGCTGCGCCTCGGCGAGGCGTTCGGAGGTGGCGTCGATCTCGGCGGCGAGGGCGCCGATCTCGTCGCGCTGGCGGAGCGCCAGCGGTCCGCTGAAGTCGCCGCTGCCGACCCGGCGCGCCTTCGCGGTGAGCAAGCGCATCGGCCGGCCGACGAACCAGTAGCCGAGCGTCAGCGCGATGACGCTGCACATGGCCACGATCGACGTCGTGGCGAAGACGTTCTCGAGGATGCTGGCGCGAATGAAGGCGCGCGGCGGACTCGCGGTCTCCGAGAGCTCGAGTACGGCTGGTCGCAGGTGCTCGGGCGCCATCGGCACCAGGGTGTAGCGATGGTCGCCGTCGACGCCGTGGCGGACGCGCACCACCTCGCGCCCGGCGCGCAGCGGCGCCGCCGTGTCCGCGAGCTCGGGGTCGGCCTGCACCTCGTCGAGCCAGCGCCAGCGCAGCTCCAGGTCGCCCACCTCGATCGCCGCGAGCACGGCGCGCGCATGGGCCTCGCCGTCGGTCTTCCACACCGCCTCGACGGCGTTGCGCAGCGTCCATCCCATCACCCGCTGATCGCGCTCCTGATCGCGCTGGAAGAGCTCGACCTCGCGCCGGACCCGCACCAGCGTGTTCGCGACCATGACCAGCGCGATCCCGACGATCAGGGCCGCCGCGAGCTTGAACGCGAGCCTCACCGTGTCCCGACGCTGCCCGCGGCCGCGGAGGCGCGCAAGTGGACTTGACACCGCCCGCGGCGCCGGCGGCGGGCGCCCGCCGCGCGGCGACGTCCGGGGCTACGGGCTCCGGTGCTGCAACCCGCGGCTTCGCGGCGGCACGGGTTTCGTGCCATAAGCCGCCGCATGAACTTCCTACCGCTGGCGCTGCCGTTCATCCTGGCGCTCTTCCTGATCCTGATCGTCGTCGCCGCCTTCGTGGAGATCGGCATCCTCTCGTATGCCTACGAGCGGATAGGCGTCTCGCCGCGCTTCGTGATGCTCTTCCTGCTGCTGACGCTCATCGGCAGCGCCATCAACGTCCCGATCGGCGAGATCCACGGCCGCACGGCCGTCGGCGGACGTCAGGTCTCGGTCTTCGGGATGCGCTACGTCGTGCCCCACGTCGCCTGGGACCATACGATCCTGGCCGTGAACCTCGGCGGCGCAGTGCTGCCGACGCTGCTCTCCCTCTACCTGCTGTGGAAGACCGGGCTCTGGGTGCGCGGCGCGATCGCGGTCGTCGTCGTGGCCGCCGCGGTCCACGCCCTCGCCCGCCCGGTCGAGGGCATCGGCATCGCGGTACCGATGTTCGTACCGCCGCTCCTCGCGGCAGCGACCGCTCTCTTCCTGGCGCCGCGCGGCACCGCGCCCGCCATCGCCTACGTGGCCGGCAGCCTGGGAACGCTGGTCGGCGCCGATCTGATGAATCTCGGCGTCATCGGCAGCCTCGGAGCGCCGATCGCCTCGATCGGCGGCGCCGGACGCTTCGACGGCATCTTTCTGACCGGTATCCTGGCCGCGCTCCTCGCCTGAGAGCCTGTGAATCCGGCAGCGCTCATGCCTCGCCGCCGTCGCCGCTCTCGGCGTCGCCGGCAGCAGGCGCGGCCGCCGCCGGGGCGTCGTCGCCGGCCGCGGCGGCGAGGCGCGCGAACCAGCCGCCCGAGGCGAGCAGCGCCTGCGGCGTTCCTGCCTCGACGATGCGCCCGCCGGCCAGCACCAGCACCCGGTCGGCGTCGCGCACCATCGAGTAGCGGTGGGCGATGACGAGCGTCGTCCGGCCGCGGCGCATGCCGTCGAGCGCCGCTTTCACGTCGAGCTCGGTGGCGTAGTCGAGGTTGGCGGTCGCCTCGTCGAGGATCAGGACACGCGGCTGCGACACGAAGGCGCGCGCGATCTGCAGGCGCTGCCGCTCGCCGACCGAGAGTCCGACGCCGCCCTCGCCGATCATCGTCGCGAGGCCGTCGGGCAGGCGCTCGAGGGTGCGGTCGAGTCCGGCGTCGCGCGCCGCCGCGGCGACCTCGGCGTCGGTGGCCTCGGGACGCTTGTAGCGGATGTTCTCGGCGAGCGTGCCGCGGAAGACGGCGCCGTCAGCGGAGACGACGGCGACGGCGGCGCGGACGCCCGCGGGATCGACGTCGCCGAGCCGCTGCCCGTCGATCAGGATCTCGCCCCCGGTCGGTTCGTAGAGGCGCAGGAGCAGGTCGGCGAGGGTCGTCTTCCCCGCCCCCGACGGCCCGACCAGCGCCGTCACCGTACCGGGCTCGAATACGCAGTCGACGCCGCGCAGCACCTCGCGCCCGGGCACGTAGCCGAAGCGCAGCCCGCGCAGCTCGACCCGACCCGGGCCCGCCGCCAGCGGCCGGCCCGCGGGTTCGACGTCGGTAGTCTGCCGCAACACCAGCGCCCGCCACAGCGAGGCTACGTGCTCCTGCAGCGTCTTGGCGATCGAGGTCAGCGAGTCGATCGGGTCGTAGAGAGTGTCGAGGTAGGTGACGAACATGACGACGTCGCCGGGCGTCAGCTGGTGCTGGAGCACGCGCGTCCCGCCGTAGGCGAGCACCAGCGCCTGCCCGAGCCGCTGGATCGCCGACTGGAAGAAGAGGTAGCGGTTCGCGAGCCGGTTGCGCTCGAGGTAGGTGACGTAGGCGGCGTGCGACGCCTCGCTGAAGCGCTGCACCTCGCGGCTCTCCGCGCCCGCGAGCTTCACCGTCTTCACCGCCCCGAGCGCGTCGCGCAGCCGCGACGACACCTCCTCCCAGAGCTCGTAGTAGCGCGGCAGGTTGGTCTCGAGGGCGAGCGTCGAGCGCCGGGCGACGTAGAGGTACGCCGGCACGGTGAGCAGCGCGACCAGCGTCAGCTCGAGGCTCTGCGTGAACATGATGGCGAAGGCGCCGAGCACGCGGAACGCCTCGGGCAGGATGTCCTTGGCAAAGGCGGTGACGATCGGGGCGACCTCGTCCGATTGGTCCACCTGCTTGGCGAGCGCGCCGCTCGCGCGCCGCGCGAAGAAGCCGAGGCGCAGCCGCAGCACGTGCGCGAACGTGGCGCGGATGAAGTCCTCCTCGATGCGGCTCGCGGCGGTCGCGGCGACGTCGTCGGCCAGCACCTCGAAGAGCTGCGCCGCGAGGCCGGTCAGGAAGAGGAGACCGACGGCCCAGAGGAGCGTCGTGAACATCTGCTGCGGCGTGCGTGGCGCCACCCGCCCGCGCCGGTGCGGCTCGCGGGTGTGGCGGTGCCGACGGGCGACCGCCGCGTGATCGGGTCCGGGCGCCGCCGGAGGCGCGCTGCGCAGCCCCTGGCGGACGAGGTGGAGCGCCGGCGCGGCGCCGCCGGCCCCGCGCCCGGCGCGTTGCGGCGCCGGCGCCGCCGCGCCGACATCGGCCCCCTCCCCCGCCGTCTCGGCGCGGCCGACGAAGACGCCGGCGATGTCGTTCACGGCGACGCGGTAGATGAGCGGCTCACAGAGCGTCGCTGCGGCGCCGAGCCCGGCCAGGATCGCCACCAGGAGGCAGCGGCCGGCCTCCGGGCGCGCCAGCGCCGCCAGCGTCCGCCACGGCCGCACGGCCCGCTCGGGCAGCTCTCCGCCATCCTCTCTCGGCATCCGGCGCTGCCTGTTGCAGAGGGCCGGCGCCAGCGCAAACCGCCGCGGCCGGCTCGCCTTCGCCGTCGCCCCGACGTAGATTCCGCCCGTGCTCCCCCGCCGCCTGCACCGTGCCGCCGGTAATCACGGCCGCGCGATCCAGGCCTCGCCGCTGCTCGCCGAGGTGGCCGCCCTCTCCGGCGATGCCGCCCTCGCCCGGCTCGAGAGCGCGGCGGCGGGCCTGGCGAGCGCAGAGGCGGAGAGCCGCCTCGCCCGCTACGGTCCGAATGTCGTCGCCCGCGACGAGCGTCACGGGCGCCTGCGCCTCTTCATTCGCGCCTGCCTGAATCCGCTCGTGCTCCTCCTCGCCCTCCTCGCGGCGGTCTCGCTCGCGACCGGCGACGCAGCCGGAGCCGCGGTCATGGGGCTCATGATCGTGCTCGGCATCGGACTCCGCTTCGTCCAGGAAGCGCGCGCCGGCGACGCGGCGGCGAAGCTCCGCGCCATGATCCGGGTCACGGCCACCGTGCTCCGCGGCGGCACGCCCGTCGAGGAGCCGCTCGACCGCCTCGTGCCGGGCGACGTCGTCCAGCTCTCCGCCGGCGACATGATCCCGGCCGACGTCCGCATCCTCGCCTGTCGCGACCTCTTCGTCACCCAGGCGAGCCTCACCGGCGAGTCGGCGGCGGTCGAGAAGGTCGCGACCGCCGCGGCCGCCGGCCCCGGACGCACCACGCTCGAGCTCGCCAACCTCTGTTTCCTCGGCACCGCCGTCGAGAGCGGCACGGCGACCGCGCTCGTCGTCGAGACCGGACCCCGCACCTACCTCGGCGGCATCGCCGCCGTCCTCGCCGACGAGCCGGAGGAGACGAGCTTCGACCGCGGCGTCACCCGCTTCACCTGGCTCATGATCCGCTTCATGGCCGTCATGGTGCCGCTCGTCTTCGTGGTGAACGGCCTCACCAAGCACGACTGGCACGAAGCGTTCTTCTTCGCGGTCGCGGTCGCGGTCGGGCTGACGCCCGAGATGCTGCCGATGATCGTGAGCGTCTGCCTCTCGCGCGGCGGCCTCGCGATGGCGGCGAAGAAGGTGATCGTGAAGCGGCTGAACGCCATCCAGAACCTCGGCGCCATGGACGTCCTCTGCACCGACAAGACCGGCACGCTGACGCAGGATCGCGTGATCCTCCAGCGCCACTGCAACGTCGCCGGCGTCGAGGACGACCGCGTGCTCGCGCTCGCGTACCTCAACAGCCACTTCCAGACCGGGCTCAAGAGCGTGCTCGATCGCGCCGTGCTCGAACGCCGCGACGTACGCCGCGACATGAACATCCCCGACTGGCGGAAGGTGGACGAGCTGCCCTTCGACTTCACCCGCCGCCGCATGTCGGTGATCGTGGCGACGCCGGAAGGCACGCACCGCCTGATCTGCAAGGGAGCGCCCGAGGCGGTCATGGCGTGCTGCACGCGCTTCGTCCTCGACGACGAGGAGCAGCCGAGCGATCCGATGATAACCACGGACCTCCGCGAGGAGGCCGACACTCTCGCCCGCCAGGGCTTCCGGGTGCTGGCGCTCGCCTACCGCGACTTCCCGGCGCGCGCGGCCTACAGCAAGGACGACGAGTCCGACCTCGTGCTCGCCGGCTACGTCGCCTTCCTCGACCCGCCCAAGGACAGCGCCGCCCAGGCGGTGCGCGCGCTCGGCGCTCGCGGCGTCCGCACCAAGATCCTGACCGGCGACAACGACGCCGTGAGCCGCCACGTCTGCGGCGCGGTCGGCCTCCCGACCGAGCGGGTGCTGCTCGGCGCCGAGGTCGAGGCGATGTCCGACGCCGAGCTCGGCGCCGCCGCCGAGGAGGCGACGCTCTTCGCCCGCATGACTCCCGCCCACAAGCGGCGCGTGATCCAGCTCCTGCAGGCGCGCGGCCACGTGGTCGGCTTCCTCGGCGACGGCATCAACGACGCGCCGGCGCTGCGCGCCGCGGACGTCGGCATCTCGGTCGACTCCGCCGTCGACATCGCCAAGGAGGCCGCCGACATCGTGCTCCTCGAGAAGAGCCTCCTCGTCGTCGAGGACGGTGTCCTCGAGGGGCGCAAAATCTTCTGCAACATCCTCAAGTACGTGCGCATGGGCGCGAGCTCGAACTTCGGCAACATGCTGAGCGTGCTCGGCGCCAGCGCCCTCCTGCCGTTCGTGCCGATGGCGCCGATCCAGATCCTCGCCAACAACCTGCTCTACGACTTCTCGCAGGTGCCGATCCCGAGCGACGACGTCGACCCCGAGCAGATCGCCGCCCCCCGGCCCTGGTCGATGAACGAGATCACCCGCTTCATCCTCACCCTCGGCCCGTGCAGCTCGATCTTCGACTACACGACCTACTTCGTCCTGCTCTACGCGTTCGGCTGCTGGGATCCGGCCCGGGCGCCGCTCTTCCAGAGCGGCTGGTTCGTGGAGTCGCTGGTGACGCAGACGCTGGTGATCCACGTCATCCGCACCAATCGCGTGCCGTTCCTCCAGAGCCGCGCGAGCCCCGCGCTCCTGGCGACCACCGTCGGCATCATGCTGATCGGCCTCTGGCTTCCGACCTCGCCGCTCGCCGGCGCGCTTGGCCTGGTACCGCTCCCGCTCGCGTTCTGGCCGTTCCTCCTGGCAACGGTGCTTGCCTACCTGGCGCTCACCCAGGTCGTGAAGCGGGCCCTGCACGCGCGCGGCTGGATCTGAGAGCGGCCGCGGCCGGAGCACCGACGCAGCCGGGGGTCGCTGCCGGTGCCGGGCGCGACGGGCGAAGACCCCGGCGGTGGCGTCCGCTCGGCGGACGTCGGGCGCCGCATCGCGCCCGTGCGACAGGCGGCTTGAGGCGCCTCCTCGGCTTTGTCATCTTCGCGCGATCGCGATGGACG
The DNA here is from genome assembly GCA_002050235.1 of Polyangiaceae bacterium UTPRO1. Classification (GTDB taxonomy): domain Bacteria; phylum Desulfobacterota; class Binatia; order UTPRO1; family UTPRO1; genus UTPRO1. The sequence continues at coordinate 118,862 of MWST01000025.1, forward strand.
GCGGCAGCGACCACGACCTGCGCGGGCGCCTGGCGAGCTTCCTCGCGCGCGCGCTCGGCGCCGACGAAGTGCGGGTCGCCGCGCTCACGCGCTCGACCGAGGGCTTCTCCCAGGAGACGTTCCGCGCCGACGTGGAGATCGGCCGCGGCGGGGCGCGCGAGGCACAGAGCTGGATCGTCAAACGCGAACCGGTGGCGGGCCTCCTCGAGCCGTACGATCTCGAGCCCGAGTTCCGCGTCCTCCACGCGCTCTCGGACGATCCCTTCCCGTCGCCGCCGACGCCGTGGTTCACGCGCGATCCCGCCGTGCTCGAACGGCCCTTCTACGTGATGCGCTGCCTCCCCGGCGAGGTGCCGATCCCGGCGCCGACCGCGGACGGGCGCGGGCCTTTCAGCGACGCGGAGCGCGGCGCGCTCGGCCCCGCGGTGGCGCGCACGCTCGCCGCCCTGCACGCAATCGACTGGCGGCAGCGCGGCCTCGACTTCCTCGGCGACCCCGGCGCGGGGAGAACCGCCGCCGCCCGCGAGCTCGAGCGCTGGGAGGCGCGCCTGCGCGCCAGCGCCCTCGCCGCCGACCCGGCGCTCACCGCCGCGCTCGTCTGGCTGCGCGCCCACGTGCCGGACTGCGGCGAGCGCACGCTCGTGCACGGCGACTACCGGCTGGGCAACTTCCTCATCGTCCGCGACGGCGCGCACTCGCAGCTCACCGGCGTCCTCGACTGGGAGATGGTCCACCTCGGCGATCCGCTCGAAGACCTCGCCTGGTGCGCCTCGCCGCTGTGGCGCGCCGGCACCGCCTACGCAGCGGCGCTACTGCCGCCCGAGGACTTCATCGCCGCCTACGCCGCTGCTTCCGGACGGACCGTCGATCCGGACCGCCTCCGCTTCTACGACGTGCTGGCGCTGGTGAAGATGATCGCCATCATGCACACGGGGATCCGTGCCTTCGCCGACGGCCGCACCGACGACCTGCGCATGGCGATCTTCGACCACCAGCTGCCGTTCCTGATGATCCTCCTCGCCACGACCCTCGACTTCTTCTCCGGAGGTGCCGAATGATGCACATCGCGGTGGAACGCTTGCTCGACGGCGTCGTACGGACGCTCACCGAGGCCGTGCTCCCGGCAGTGACGACGCCGTACGCGCGCGGCCAGCTCTACGCCGCCGTCGACGTGCTGCGCAATCTGCGCGACCGGGTGGAGCCGCGGGCCGATCACGCCGCCGAGGAGAGCGCGGCAGCGACCGCCGCCCTCGAGAACGCCGGCGCCGCGCTCGCCACCGCGGCGCCGGCGCTCGCCGCCGAGCTGCGGGCGGCGCTCGCGGCCGTGCCCGCGGCGCCGCCGCACGCGCGCGCCGCAGCGGCGCGCACCATCATGGCCGACGCCCTCGAAGCGCTCGCGGCGCTCCCCGCCGACGTCACCCGGGCGGCGCGGCGTCCGCTCGCCGAGCACCTCGGCGCCCAGGCGCTGCGCGACCTGGCACCGCTCAAGCCGTCGCTGCTCGCCGAGATATCGAGAGGATGATCCCATGCTGACCCGCCTCGACGACTACCCGCTGCACCAGACCGCCGAGCCGATCGCGCAGCCGGCGACCGGCGACCGCAATTTCTACGACCGCTACTTCTTCAACGGCTATACGCGCGCCGGCGACCTCTTCTTCGCAGCCGCGCTCGGCGTCTACCCGAACCGCCGGGTCATGGACGCCGCCTTCAGCGTCGTCAGGGACGGCCGCCAGTGGGTGGTGCGCGGGTCGCGCCTGGCGCCGATCGAGCGCACCGAGACGACGGTCGGACCGATCACGGTCGAAGTCGTCGAGCCCCTGCGGACGCTGCGGGTGCGCGTCGCCGAGAACGCGCACGGGCTCGCCGCCGACCTCGTGTTCCGTGCCCGCACCGCCGCCATCGAGGAGCCCCGCTTCACCCACCGCGTCGCCGGCCGGCTGGTCATGGACTCGACGCGGCTCACGCAGTTCGGCACCTGGGAGGGCCGGCTCACGGTCGGCGACGCCAGCGTCGCCCTGGCGCCCGCCGCCGTGCTCGGGTGCCGCGACCGCTCCTGGGGCGTGCGCCTCGTCGGCGAGCCCGAGGGCGGCGCCCCCGGCATGCCGCCGCAGTTCTACTGGCTCTGGGCGCCGATCAACTTCGACGATGTCTGCGTGCACTTCGACGTCAACGAGGACGGCGAGGGCCGCCGCTGGCACGCCAACGGCAACCTGGCGCGCGTCGGCGACTTCACGGAGGGCGGCGTCGAATACCTCCAGGCGGTCGCGCAGCAGGTGCGCTGGCGTCCCGGCACGCGGCGCGCACGCGCCGCGAAGATCGTACTCACTCCGCACCGACGGCCGCCGCTCACCCTCGAGCTCGAACCGCTCTTCGCCTTCCAGATGCGCGGGCTCGGCTACCTCGATCCCGAGTGGGGCCACGGCATGTGGAAGGGCGAGGAAGCCGTAGGCGGCGACGTCTGGACGCTCGCCGACCTCGACCCGCTCGATCCCCGCCACGTCCACGTGCAGCAGCTCTGCCGCGCGCGCCTGGACGGCCGCGAAGGTCTGGGCGTGCTCGAGCAGCTCGTCCTGGGACCCCACGCACCGTCCGGCTTCCGCAGCATCCTCGACGGCGCCCCGTAGCGCGCCGCTGCCCTGCGCGGCATTCGCCAAACGCCGCAGCGCGATGTAAGCCAGCGCTCGCCGTCATGAGCAGCGATCCGACCGACTCCGACCGCAAGCCCGCTCCCGAAGAAGACTTCGCGGCGCTGTTCGCGGCGAGCGAAGCCGCGGGAGCCGGGAGCGAACGCCGCATCCGCGCCGGCGATCTCGTGCGCGGCCGGGTGGTCGCGATCGGCGCCGAGACCGCCTTCGTCGCCATCGGCGGCAAGTCGGAGGCGGTTATCAGTCTCGCCGAGTTCCGCGATCCCGAGACCGGCGCCGCGAACATCGCGATCGGCGACCAGATCGAAGCGACGGTCACCGACGACGGCAGCCGCTCGGGCTCGATCGTGCTGAAGAAGATGCTCGGGCGCGGCGGCCACGTTCCCGGCGAGCTCGAGCAGGCCCTCGCCCACGGCATCGCCGTCGAGGGCCTGGTGAGCGGCGTCAACAAGGGCGGCTTCGACGTCCAGATCCTCGGGCTGCGCGCCTTCTGTCCGGCGTCGCAGATCGACGTCCGGCGCCGCGAAGCCGCCGCATACGTCGGCCAGCGCCTGCGGTTCCACGTCACCAAGATCGAGGGCAGCGGCCGCAGTATCGTCGTCTCGCGCCGCCGGCTCCTCGAGGAGGAGGCGGCGCGGCTCGCCGCAACGACGTGGGAGCGCCTGCGCGTAGGCGCCACCGTCCAGGGCACTGTCACCTCGATCCGGGATTTCGGCGCCTTCGTCGATCTCGGCGGCGTCGAGGGCCTGCTGCACGTGAGCGAGCTCGGCTACGCGCGCGGACGCCACCCCTCGGAGGTCCTGAAGGTCGGCGACACGGTCGAAGCGCAGGTCGTGAAGATCGAGCCCGACGCCAAGACCGGGCAGCGACGGGTCGGCCTGTCGCTGCGCGCGCTCGCCGTCGATCCGTGGACGACCGCGGCCACGACCTTCCCGGTCGGCGCCACGGTGCGCGGCACGGTGCGGAAGCTCGAGGCGTTCGGAGCCTTCGTCGAGCTCGCGCCCGGCATCGACGGCCTGGTGCACGTATCGCGGATCGCCGCCGATCGCCGCCTCTCGCACCCGAAGCAGGCGGTTGCCGTCGGCGACGAGGTCGAGGTGACCGTGCTCGCCGTCGAGCCCGAACAGCGCCGCCTGTCGCTCTCGATGATCGAGGGCGCGCGCCGCGCCGAGGAAGCCGCCGCGCACGCCGAGCGGCAGGAAGAAGCGGCGATGCTGGCGAAGATGCAGCAGCCGCAAGGCCTCGGTACGTTCGGCGAGCTCCTGCGCCGCTCGCTCGACAAGAAGCGCTGAGCCGGCGGCGGCGACGCCCGCCGGGCTCCGCCAACCGATCCTCCTCGGACCGAAGCTGGCTAGGTGAACTGGACCTTCGGGACCGTCCGGTGCGCGGGATCGTCGAGCTCGAAGAATTGCCGGGTGCCGAAGCCGGTCATGCCGGCGAGGAAATTGCCGGGGAACGACTGGATGGCGGTGTTGTAGTCGCGGACGGCGCCGTTGTAGAGGCGCCGCGCCAGTTGGATCTGCTCCTCGAGCTCGCCGAGCTGGGTCTGGAGCTGCCGGTAGCCGGCATCGGCCTTGAGATCGGGGTACGCCTCGGCGAGCGCGAAGAGCCGCGCGAGTCCGAGGCCCAGCGCCGATTCGGCCTGGGACCGCTCCGCTACCGTCGTCGCCGCGTGCGCCCGATCCCGGAGCGCCACCACCCCTTCGAGAGTGCTCTTCTCGTGGGCGGCATATCCTTTTACCGTCTCCACCAGATTCGGGATCAGGTCGCCGCGGCGCTCGAGCTGCACGTCGATCCCGCTCCAGCTCTCGTCGACCACGTTCCGCAGCCGCACGAAGCGGTTGTAGAGAACGATGACCAATAGGCCGGCGGCGGCGATTACGACTAGGAGGGGAATCATGGCGTCGGTTTCGGTCCGAGGTCGACCTCTTAGGGGAATCGCGCCCGCATATCCAGGCCGCGCTCAGAGGAGCGTGCCGCGCAGGACCACGCTGGCGACGGTGAAGTAGATGACGAGTCCGGTCACGTCCACGAGCGTGGCGACGAAGGGCGCCGAGGCGCTCGCCGGGTCGAAGCCGAGGCGGCGCAGCACGAACGGCAGCATCGACCCGGCGAGCGTGCCGAAGGTGACGACGCCGATCAGGCTCAAACCGACGGTGGCGGCGACCAGTGCGTAGTGCGTGCCGTAGGCGTGGAAGACGCTCTGCCAGACGAGGATCCGGACGAGGCCGATCACAGCGAGGATGCAGCCGAGCACGAGGCCGGACGCCAGCTCGCGGCGGATGACGCGCCACCAGTCGCGCAGTCCGACCTCGCCGAGCGCCATCGCGCGGATCACGAGAGTCGTCGCCTGCGAGCCCGAGTTGCCGCCGCTGCTGATGATGAGCGGCACGAAGAGCGCGAGCACCACGGCGCGCGCGATCTCGTCCTCGTAGCGCCCCATGGCGGTCGCCGTCAGCAGCTCGCCGAGGAAGAGCGCGGAGAGCCAGCCGGCGCGCTTGCGGATCATGCTCGGGAAGCCGACGGCGAGGTAGGGAGCGCCGAGGGCCTCGGTGCCGCCGATCTTCTGGATGTCCTCGGTTGCCTCCTCGCGGACGACGTCGACGACGTCGTCGATCGTCACCACGCCCTTCATGCGGCCGAGGGCGTCGACGACGGGCAGGGCGAGGAAGTGGTGGGCGGCGAAGAGCTTGCTCACCTCCTCCTGATCGAGGTTCTCGGGCACGGTCACGGGATCGGGGCGCATGACGTCGCGGACCCGCTGCAGCGGATCGGCGGCGAAGAGCTCGCGGAAGGACACGGTGCCGAGCAGGCGCAGGTCGGCGTCGAGGACGTAGGCGTAATAGACGCCGTCGCTGTGCTCGCGCGCGAAGCGGTGCAGGTACGCGAGGACCTCGGCGACCGACATCTCCGGGCGCAGGCGCGCGTAGTGCGGATTCATGAGGCCGCCCGCCTGGTCCTCGGCGTAGGCGAGGAGCCCCGTCACCTCACCGCGGGTGGCCGGATCGAGGAGCCCCAGCAGCGCCGCCCGATCCTCGGCCGGCGCCTCCTGCAGCAGGTCGGCGACGTCGTCGGGAGCGAGCAGCCGCAGCCACATGCGGCGCTCGGCCGGCTCCATGTTCACCACGAGCTCCGCCTGATCGCGGGTCGGCAGGGTGAGGAAAAGGTCTTCGGCCTCGGGGCGCGGCAACAGCGCCACTGCTTGCAGCCGCTCCGTCGTATCGAGCAGAGGCCACGCCTCGACCAGATCGTCGTGCGTGATCGTATCCGTCATCGCCCCGTACCTCCTCCGCCACCCGCGGCGGAACGAGGCGACCCGCGCGTGGCGACTAGTAGACCGCTGTCGATCGGCGGCACACGCCGCCCTGACGACTCGGGCCGTCGCTCGTCATGGTCGCGGACATATCCACGTCTGCCGCCGGCTGCAACGCATCCCCGGAGGCCGGCGTCACTCGAGGGCCGCGCGCGCCGCTATCGGGTCGACGAGCGGCGCCGCCCGCCCGGCGGCGACCTCCTCGGCGCTGAAGCCTGCCGGCGTCCGGTTGCCGAAGTTGACGAAGATCCAGTCGAGGAGCGCGGCCAGACGGGCGTCCGAGAGCGGCGCGTTGGTGACCCCGGGCACGCGCACCAGGTAGGCGCGTCCGCCCGGCCGCGCCAGCAGGCGATCGAGGCCGCGGAGCGCCGGCACGTGCTCCGAGCCCGAGCCGTCGAGCGCGTGGCAGCCGCCGCAACTGAGGAGGTAGTCGTGCACCGCAAGGGCATCGGCGGCCGCGTCCCGCGCCGCTACCGGCTCGGGAGCGGACCGGTCCGCAGCCGCAGCGGGCGCCGGGAGCGCGAGGCCGATGGCGAGCAGCGCGGCGGCGAGAGCACGCCGCATCACTTCTCCGGCTGGCCTTCCTCGGCGAGACCGATCACCAGCGCCGTCGAGCAATGATAGACCTGCGACGTCGAGCCGACGCACCAATTGATGTCGTTGCTGCGATACGGGTGATAGACGGGCCGATCGCCCTCGTTGCGGTTGCAGAAGCAGCGCCCGCAATAGCCGCGCCCGCAGCAGTCGTTGTACGAGATGGCGTAGTGCTTGCCGTCGGCGGGATTGCGGCAGGTGCCGATCCAGGTGAGCGGCGCCATCTCGGTGCCCGGCGGACACGTGGTCTGCGAGCCGCCGCAGCAGCTGCAGAGGAAGCCGTCGATGGCGCAGTGCCGCCAGTATTCGCACCGGGTGGGATCGCCCTCGGGCCCCGCGACCTCGGCCGGCGCTCCCTTGGCGCCGCCGTCGCCGGCAAAGCCGCGCGCTATCGGCAGCAGCGGCAACGCCGCACCGCCGACCACGAAGGCGCCGAGCGCCGCCAGGAACCCGCGGCGGTCGCTGCGCCGTGCCAGCCGCCGGGCGTAGCGTTCGAGGAGCGCGTCGAGTCCCGTCATGCCGTTCTCCGAGCTTCGTGCTCTTGCAACCATTCCTGCATCGACGCAACCCCGAGCCGCGCCGCCTCGAAGAGGCTCTCGACGTGCTCGCGGGTGTTCACCAGCCCCTTGGCGAGGAGCACCCCGTCGGCGCCGATCAACGCCGCGTAGGGCAGCTTCCCCACCTGGTAGGCGAGTCCGACGTCGCTCGAGACGACGTAGGGGTAGTCGCCGAGTCCGGCGCGGGCGACGAAGGCGCGCTGGGATTCGACGTCGCCGTCGCTCGCCAGCACGAGCCGGGTCGGCGGCTGCGCCGCGGCGACGAGAGCGCGCACCACCGGGAGGAGCGTCTTGCAGATCGGACACGTCGGCGAGACGAAGAAGAGGAGCGTCCGCCGCCCGGCAGCATCGACACCGCCGATGGCGACGGCGCGGCCGGCAATGTCGGTGACCGCGAGGGACGGCGCCGCCGCACCGACTTTCGGCCCGCTCGGCAGCACCAGCGCGCCGACCGGGAAGACGCGCTCGTGGAGCACGCCGATCTGCCGCACCAGCGCCACGATCACCACGGAGAGGACGACGACCGCGATCCACAGGAGCGCGTTCGAGACCAGGAGCGCGGTCACCGCGGCGCCCTCTCGAGCGGCAGGTAGCGGCGATCCTCCGCTGCGAGTGCCACGGCCCGGCGCGCGTTCGCGGCGCGCACCCGCGCCGCCGCGGCCGCGAGCCCGTGCGCCGCGGTCCAGATGCCGGCGGCGACCGCCACCACGCCTGCCGCCGTGACGCCGTCGACCCAGCCGAGCGGGCGCGCCGGCAGCGGACGGAGCGCCGCCAGCGCCAGGGCGGCAAGGAGCGCGTTCCGCGCCAGGAGCCCCTCCCCGAGCGGCTGCGCGACGCCGCCTATGCCGCAGCCGCAGTCGATCGCGCGCCGGCCGCGCCCGAGGTTGACGCCGATCGCGAGCGCGTAGAGGGCAAGGAGCCCGACCGTCGCCGCGGCGGCGCCGGCGACGGCCCCCGGAAGCAGCCACGCGAGCGCGGTCGCGAGCTCGGCGACCGCGATCACCGCCGCTGCCGCTCCGACGGCGCCCGCGGGTAGCACGCGGTACGCCGCCAGGACGGCGCTGAAGCCGGCGCGATCGCGGAGCTTGTGTGCGGCGGCGGTCGCGAAGAGCAGCGCGAAGCCGGCGCGGATCGCGAGCGTCACGACCGGATCGAACATCGCCTCAGGGCCCCGGGACGATCAGCGTCGGCCCCGAGACGCCGGCCTCGTCGATCTCCCGCCGCAGCGCCCCCGAGAGGGCGTCGATGACGCCGACCGCACCGATCTCCTCGTGGCGCACGAAGAGCACGGGGGCGGCGTCCTGGGTCACGGCGATCGAGTGCACGCCCGGATTCGGCGCCAGCCGGCGCAGGAGCCAATCGCCCCAGCCGCCGCGCTCGAGCTCGAGCAGCGGCCGAGCGAACGCCGGCAAAAGGCTCGGCACCGCGATCTCCTGGACGCGCTTCTCCTGCCCGACGTCGTAGACCCAGACCGCCGCGCCCGGATCCTTGTGCGAGCCGGGGCCGCCCTGGTGGACGAGCGAGTAGAGGCGGTGCGTGGCGCGGTGGAGCGCCAGGTGCTGCGTCCCGCCGATGCGCCACCCGGCGGCGCGCTCGGCTTCCGTGAACAGCGACCAGGCCGGGGCCGCGACCGGCTGCTCGCCGGAGAAATCGACGGCGTGGACCTGCCCCGCGAAGGACGCGAAGAGCCACCGGGAGCCGTCGCGCACGCCCTTCTCCGTCACCGGGTCGGCGACGACGTCGAAGAACTTGGCGCTCCGCGCCACGCGCTTCTGGTGGCCGGTCGCGTCGAGCTCGACCTCGACCGCGGTGCCGTTGCCGCAGAGCGCGGCGAACCGGCTGCCGCCCGTCGGATAGACGAGGGCGCAGCCGGCGATCATGATCTCGTCGACGAACCGCCGCGCCTCGAGGTCGACGATCGACACCGAGTTCGCCGGATCCTGATTGAAGACCACGAGGAAGCGCTCGTCGTCGAGCACGGCGGCGAGCTGGCAGCCGTGGCTGATGCTCGCCGAACGCGGCGGGATCTCGATCTCGCCGCGCACCGCCAGCGTCGTCGCATCGTAGATGGTGACGTAGTCCTTGCGCTCGCCGCGGTAGGCGCGCGCGTAGACCGCGTCGACGACGTAGATCTCGCCGCGCTTCGGGGCCAGGATCGGCGCCGGGCCGCTGACGCTGAAGGCGCCGTCGACGACGCCGATCATGGCGCCGCTGTCGCCGTCGAAGAGCGCGGCGTGGCGGAGCACGCGGTCCGGCACCCACAGCCAGTGCGGACCCGGCGCCGCCGGGAGCACGGCAACCTGCCCGCGCTCGTCCGACTGAATATCGGCAGCCGCCGCGGCCGCGCCGATCAGAGTCGCCGCCAGCACCGCCGCGCACGCGGTACGTCGTACTCGCGACCGGCGCACCTTCAAGCGAAGCTCCTCCGCTTCACGGCGCCGACCTCCGCTGGATGGCTGGCATGGGCGTCTCATGGCATCGCGGCCGGGGCGGTGCAACCGCGCCGGCCGCCGCCGACGGCTCCGCTGCCGGCGGCCCCGATCGACGCCGCGACCGCGGCGGCGGCGCCGTTCCGCCCTCGGAGCCGCGGCGGATACTTCCGGAGCTTTCGCTGCGGAGCAGGTCTGCTGGCAGCGTTCGGGGGACGTACTCAGTGCCGCGGCGGGTACTTCTGGAGCTTTCGCTGCAGCGAGCGGCGGTGGAGTCCCAGGCGGCGCGCCGCTTCCGAGATGCTGCCGCCGCAGTCGGAGAGCACGCGGCTGATGTGCTCCCACTCGGCGCGCGCCAGCGACGGCGCAGTGTACGCCGCCGGCGGCGGATCGAGGGGCGGGGCTTCGCCGCGCGCGAACGCCGCCATGATGTCGTCGACGTCGGCGGGCTTCTGGAGGTAGTAGGTGGCGCCGATCCGCATCGCCTCGATCGCGGTCGCGATCGAGCCGTAGCCGGTGAGGACGAGGACGCGCGTGCTCGGGTCGAGCGCCTTCAAGTCGCGCACCAGCTCGAGCCCCGACGGTCCGGGCATGCGCAGGTCGACGACGGCCATCTCGGGCGAGTCCTCGCGCGCGAGCCCGAGCGCCTCGGCGTAGCCGGCGGCGGCGCGGACGTCGTAGCCCCGCTCGCTGAACGCGCGCGCGAGACGCGTGCGGAACACGTCGTCGTCGTCGACGATCAGGAGCGAGGGCGCGCCAGCGCCGGCGGAGACACGGTCGTCGGTCATGGGGTGCGGCGCCCGGGGTCCTCCACCATGCCGGGTGCGGCGCCGCTGTCAACGCGGCGCTCCGCCGCGCCGCCGGCAGCGGGGAGGACGAGCGTCACCGTGGTGCCGCGCCCGAGCTCGGAGGCGATCTCGAGCCCGCCGCCGAGCCCCTCGAGCACCACCCGCGCCAGGAAGAGCCCGAGGCCCATGCCGCGCGCGCCGCCGCCGCTGTTCTTGGTGGTAAAGAAGGGCTCGCCGGCGCGCGCCAGGACTTCCGGCGGCATCCCGGCGCCGCCGTCGCTGACGGCGACGAGCCAGCTGCCGCCGCCCCCGGACGCCGCGGCGCCGGCGCGGACGGTGACGCGTACGGTGCCGGTCGAGGCCTCGAGGGCGTTCTTGATGACGCCGCGCAGCGCCTGGGCGACGGCGCGCGGCGGCCCGCAGGTCCACGCCGCGACGGCGGCGGCATCGCTGTCGATGCGCGCGCGCTCCGGCAGGGCAGCGACCGCGGCGGCGACGAGCGCCGCCACCGTCGTCGTCGCCGGCGCTTCACCGGAGCTCTCGCCGGCGTCGGCGGCCATCTGCTCGAGGATGTCGCGGCAGCGCTGCACCTGTTCGCGGATCAGGCGCGCGTCGGCCGCCGCGGCGGCGTCGCTGGCGCCGCCACCGAGGGCACGTTCGAGCTCCTTGGCGACGACGGCGATAGTCGACAGCGGCGTCGCCAGCTCGTGCGCCGCACCGGCCGCGAGCGTCGCCAGCGAGGCGAGCTTCTCGTGGCGGTCAGCGTCCCGCTGGAGCTCGGCGAGCTCGGCGTCGCGCACCGCCAGGGCTCGGCGCACGCGCTGGATGAAATAGACGATGAACGCGGCCGCCACCCCGAACGCCACCCACATCCCCTGGACGTGCATGGAGATCGGGTGCTCGCCGCCCACCGCATGGTCGTGCCCCAGGCCGTGGCCGGCGAGCGGCAGCGGCACGTACGCGAAGAAGAGGCCGCCGAAGAGCGCCAGCGAGACTCCGGCTATGGCCCAGGCCGAGCCCGCCGGCAGGATCACCGCCGCGAGCGCGATGTTCACGAGGTAGAGGAAGCTAAAGGGATTGAAGGGACCGCCGGTGAGATAGAGGATCGCCGTCAGCAGTGCGACGTCGAGCAGCATGACCGCCGCCAGCATCCCGTCCTCGACGGCGGCGCTGCGCCGCCACGCCGCGATCCCGAGGTTGCTCGCGGCCCCGATCGCCAGCACCCCCGCCAGCGGCGCCAGCGGCAGCGCTATGCCCATGATCAGGTCGACGGCGAGGATCGTGGCCAGCTGGCCCGCGAGCGCCCCCCAGCGGAGCGTCACGAGCCACGAGAGATCGATGCCGCGTCCGGCTGCGTCCGCCATGGCTCTCCCCGGACTACTCGACATTTCCCGCCGCAGCCACCGCGGCCGCCGGCACGCCGCCGCCGCTGCGATTGACAGCGCACCGCAATCGAGGCGTACATTCGCCCGCATCCGCGAACGGTGATCGGCATGGGCCTCTACGCTACCTACGTCTTCCCCGCCCTCCTCGACTGGGCGATGCGGCAGAAGCCGATCCGTCGGCAGCGCGAGAAGATCGTGCCCCGGGCGCGCGGGCAGGTGCTCGAGATCGGAGTCGGCTCCGGACTGAACCTGCCGCACTACGATCGCACCCGCGTCGCCAAGCTCTACGCCCTCGACCCCGCGCTCGGACTGCAGCAGCTGGCGCGCCAGCGCGCCGCCGCCACCGAGCTGCCGATCGAGTTCCTACCGGTGTCGGGCGAGGCGATCCCGCTTCCCGAGGACTCGATCGACAGCATCGTGGTCACGTACACGCTCTGCACCATCCCCGACGTCGCCGCCGCTCTCGCCGAGATGCGGCGCGTGCTGCGCCCGAGCGGCACCCTCCTCTTCTCCGAGCACGGCCGCGCCCCGGATGCCGACGTCGCGCGCTGGCAGGACCGCCTGAATCCGCTCTGGCGACGCCTGGCCGGCGGCTGCAACCTGAACCGCCGGATTCCGGAGCTGCTCGAGGCCGCGGGATTCACGCTGCCGGAGCTCTCGACCCTCTACCTCCCGGGACCGAGGCTCCTCACGTTCAACTACTGGGGCGCCGCTGTACGGAGCTGAGGGCGGTGGCGCGGCGATGACTCGCGTCGACATCTTCACCGACGGCGCGTGCCGGGGAAACCCCGGGCCCGGCGGCTGGGCGGCGATCCTCGTCTCGGGACCGCACCGCCGCGAGATCACCGGCTACGCGCCCGAGACCACCAACAACCGCATGGAGCTGCAAGCGGCGCTCGAAGGGCTGCGCCACCTGAAGCAGCCCTGCGAGGTCGACCTCTACACCGACTCGCAGTACCTGCGAAACGGCATGCAGAGCTGGCTCGCCAAGTGGAAGCGCAACGGCTGGCGCACCGCCGACAGGAAGGCGGTGAAGAACGCCGACCTCTGGGAGGCGCTCGACGCCGAGGCCGGCCGGCACACGCTGCGCTGGCACTGGGTGCGCGGCCACGACGGCCACGTCGAAAACGAGCGCTGCGACTTCCTCGCCAACGAGGCGATCCGCCTGCGCGGCCCGGTGCCGGCGTGACGCCCGCGGCCGCCGCGCCGCCCTACCGAGCCGGCGCTCAATCGACCGGCGGCCGCCCGAGCATGGCGAGCGCCGCGAAGCTCACGACGCTCGTTGCCGCTAGATAGAGGCCGACGAGCCAGAGGCCGCCCGCGTCGGCGAGCACCTGGGCGAGCATCGGCGCCAGGCCGCCGCCGATGATGCCGCCGACGTTGAAGGCGATCGACACCCCGGTGTAACGGACCCGCGCCGGGAAGAGGCCCGGCAGGAAGGCGCCGAGCGGCCCATAGACGAGGCCCATCACGAAGAGCCCTCCGGCGAGGAAGACGAAGACGAGAGCCGGCGAGCGCGCCCCGAAGAGGGGCGCCAGCAGGGCGCCGGCGCCGACGGCGAGAACGCACCCGGTCATGAGCACGCGGCGCGGGCTCGCGGCGTCGGACCACCAGCCGGCGACGATCGTGCCCGCGGCCATGAAGAGGATCGCACCGAGCTGGAGCGCCAGGAAGGCCTCGCGCCGGTAGCCGAGGATGCGCGTCCCGTAGCCGAGCGCGAAGACCGTCGTCAGATAGAAGAGCGCGAAGCAGCAGACGACCGCGCCCGTGCCGCCGAGCACCGGCAGGAGATGGCCGCGCAGCACCTCGGCTAGGGGGACGCGCGGCGGCGGCGCCGCGCGCAGCGCCCGCCGGAAGGCCGGCGTCTCACCGAGCCGCAGGCGCACCCAGAGCCCGAGCCCGATCAGTACGACGCTGGCGACGAACGGCAGGCGCCAGCCCCAGGCAGCGAACTGCTCCGGCGTGAGCGCCAGGCCGAGGAGCAGGAACAAGCCGTTGGCGGCGATGAAACCGACCGGAGCGCCGAGCTGCGGGAACATGCCGTAGCGGGCCCGCCATCCCGGCGGCGCGTGCTCGACCGCGAGGAGCGCGGCGCCGCCCCATTCGCCGCCGAGCCCGAAGCCCTGGCCGAAGCGGAGGCCACAGAGCAGCGCCGGCGCGATCCACCCCGCCTGCTGGTACGACGGCAGGAAGGCGATCGCGAAGGTGGAGAGCCCCATCAGGAGGAGCGAGGCGACGAGCGTCGACTTCCTACCGATGCGGTCGCCGAAGTGCCCGAACGCCACCGCGCCGACCGGACGCGCGACGAACGCGACCGTGAAGGTCGCGTACGCCGAAAGCAGCTGCGCCGAAGGGCTCACGGCCGGGAAGAAGAGGGCGCCGAAGACGAGGCTCGCGGCAGTGCCGTAGATGTAGAAGTCGTAGAACTCGACCGCCGTGCCGACGAGGCTCGCGAGGAGCACGCGCCGCGTCGATGCCGATCCCGTGTCGCCCATCGTGGAGAGGGAGTGCTAGCGGGCCGCGGCCCGGATGGCCAGGTGCGCCGCGGCGCGGCCGCCGCAGCAGTGGGCCGGCCGGCGATTTCCATGTAGAGTCGCGCCCATGAACAAGCCCGGATATCGCAGCCGCACCTCGACCGCGGGCCGCAACATGGCCGGAGCGCGAGCCCTCTGGCGCGCCACCGGCATGACGGACGCCGACTTCCAGAAACCGATCATTGCCATCGCCAACAGCTTCACCCAGTTCGTCCCCGGCCACGTCCACCTCCACGAGGTCGGCCAGCGCGTGAAGAAGGTCATCGACGCGGCCGGCGGCTGGGGCGTCGAGTTCAACACCATCGCCGTCGACGACGGCATCGCCATGGGCCACGGCGGCATGCTCTACTCGCTGCCGAGCCGCGACCTGATCGCCGACAGCGTCGAGTACATGGTGAACGCCCACTGCGCCGACGCGCTCATCTGCATCTCCAACTGCGACAAGATCACCCCCGGCATGCTGATGGCGGCCATGCGCCTCGACGTCCCGGCCATCTTCGTCTCGGGAGGCCCGATGGAAGCCGGCAAGCTCGCGGGCACGCACGACCGCGACGGCAAGCCGCTCGCGGCCCGGGCGCTCGACCTCATCGACCCCATGATCGCGGCCGGCGACGAAACGGTGAGCGACGCCGAGCTCGAGCAGATGGAGCGCTCGGCGTGCCCGACCTGCGGCTCGTGCTCGGGCATGTTCACCGCCAACAGCATGAACTGCCTCGCCGAGGCTCTCGGCCTGGCACTGCCGGGGAACGGCACGCTGCTCGCGACCCACGTGCGGCGCTGGGAGCTCTTCGAGGCGGCAGCGAAGCGCATCGTCGCCATGGCGAAGCAGCGCTACCTCGAGGGCGACGACTCGATCACTCCCCGCCGCATCGCCACCTTCGCCGCCTTCGAGAACGCGATGGCGCTCGACATCACGATGGGCGGCTCGACCAACACCGTGCTCCACATCCTCGCCATCGCGCGCGAAGCCGGCGTCGACTTCCGCATGCCGCACATCGACGCGCTGTCGCGCCGCGTCCCGACGCTCGCGAAGGTAGCGCCGTCGTCGGAGTACCACGTCGAGGACGTGCACCGCGCCGGCGGCATCTTCACCATCCTCGGCGAGCTCGACCGCGCCGGCCTGATCCACCGCGAAGCCGGCACGGTCCACGCGCGCACCCTCGGCGAGGCGATCGACGAGAACGACGTGCGGCGGGCGACGGCAAGCGCCGAGGCGCGGGCACGCACCCTCGCTGCACCCGGAGGCGTCCGCACCACGGTCGCCTTCTCGCAGGACACCTACTTCGCGAGCCGTGACGACGACGCTGCCGGCGGCTGCATCCGCGACGTCGCCCACGCCTACTCGAGCGACGGCGGCCTCGCCGTCCTCCACGGCAACATCGCGCGCGACGGCTGCATCGTGAAGACCGCCGGCGTCGACGAGCGCATCTGGAAGTTCGAGGGCACGGCGCGCATCTTCCACTCCCAGGAGACCGCGTGCGAAGCCATCCTCGGCGGCAAGATCAAAGCGGGGGACGTCGTCTTCATCATCTATGAAGGTCCGAAGGGCGGCCCGGGGATGCAGGAGATGCTCTACCCGACGTCGTTCCTGAAGGGGCGGGGCCTCGGCGAGGTGTGCGCGCTCGTGACCGACGGCCGCTTCAGCGGCGGCACGAGCGGGCTCTCGATCGGCCACGTGTCGCCCGAGGCCGCCGAGGGCGGCGACATCGCGCTCGTCGAGGAGGGCGATCGCATCCGCATCGACATCCCGGCGCGCACGATCGACTTGCTGGTGAGCGACGAGGTCCTGTCGCAGCGGCGCCAAGCGATGCGCGCCCGCGGCGCCGCCGGCTACCGCCCGCAGCGCCAGCGCCAGGTATCCGAAGCGCTCCGCGCCTACGCGGCGATGACGACGAGCGCCGCCATGGGCGCCGTCCGCGACGTGAGCCAGGTAGAGCGCCGATGAGCGCCGGCAGCGGGGCGGCGCCGGGCGCGGCGCGGCGCCGCCGCCGGCGCGGCCCCGTCCTGGCGGCACTGGCGGCGTTGGCGACATTGGCGGCGGCGGCGCCGGCGGCGGCCTTCGATTTCGACGACGTCGCGGCCCGCGCCGAGGCGCAGGCGCAGCGCCCTTACCATCGCGATGCCCGGCCGGCGCCCAAGGAGCTCGCGGCCCTCAGCTACGACCAGTACCGCGACATCCGCTACCGTCCCGATCACGCGCTGTGGCGCGCCCAGAAGCTGCCGTTCGAGGTGATGTTCTTCCACCTCGGCAAGTTCCAGACCGTACCGGTACGCATCAACGAGGTGGCTCCCGACGGCGTCCGCCACATCCCCTACGATCGCGCCGACTTCGACTACGGCAAGAACAAGCTCTCGCCCGCCGCGTGGGGCGACCTCGGCTTCGCCGGCTTCCGCGTCCACTACGCGCTGAACGCTCCCGCCTACAAGGACGAGCTCGTCGTCTTCCTCGGCGCCAGCTACTTCCGCGCCCTCGGTAGCGGGCTCCGCTACGGCCTCTCGGCGCGCGGACTGGCGCTCGACACCGTCGGCGGCCAGGGCGAGGAGTTCCCGGACTTCACCGAATTCTGGCTCGTGCGCCCGACCGCCGACGCGCGGACGCTCACCATCTACGCGCTCCTCGACTCGCCGCGGGCGAGCGGCGCCTACCGCTTCGAGGTCCACCCCGGCGCCGCAACCGTGATCGACGTCCGCGCCCGGATCTTCCTGCGCGCGCCCGTCGCCACGCTCGGGCTGGCGCCGCTCACCAGCATGTACTTCTTCGGCGAGAACCAGCCGCATCGCACCGACTTCCGGCCCGAGGTGCACGATTCCGACGGGCTCTCGGTGGCGACCGGCGACGGCGAGTGGCTGTGGCGGCCGCTCCTGAACCCGGACCGCACCTTCACCACGTCGTTCGCGATGCGCGACCTCCGCGGCTTCGGTCTCATGCAGCGCGATCGCAACTTCGCGAGCTACGAAGACAGCGAAGCCCGCTACGAGCTCCGTCCGAGCGCCTGGGTGGAACCGAGCGGATCGTGGGGGCCCGGGCGCGTCGAGCTCGTACAGCTGCACACCGCCGACGAGACCAACGACAACTCGGTCGCCTACTGGGTGCCGAAGGAGGCGCCGCCGGTCGGCGCGCCGCTCGACTTCGCCTATCGCCTGCACTGGCAGGGCGCCGACCTGCAGCATCCGCCGGGGGGCTGGGTGGTGCAGACCCGCACCGGCCGCGGCTTCGCGGAGCTCGGCGCCGACGAGCGGCAGTTCGTCGTCGACTTCACCGGCCCGGCGCTCGCCGCCCTGCCCGCGACTGCGCCCGTGCAGGCGGTCGTCACCGCGCCGTTGAACGGCGAGATCCTCGAGAGCAACGCCTACCGCGTCGAGGCGACCGGCATGTGGCGCATGATGGTGCGGGTGCGGCAACTGCAGCCGGGCCAGCCGACCGAGCTGCGCGGCTTCCTGCGCCACGGCAAGGACGTACTGACCGAGACTTGGAGCGACATCGTACCGCCCTGACGCGCGTACGCGGCCGCCGTGAACGCCGTGGGCGGCCTCCCCGGCCCGGGCGCCATCACCAATCGGATGACGGTGACCGCCGCGGGCTTCTGACCGCCGCCGCCGTGCGGCCGGATACCCGGTCCGGGACCCGGGCATCCGGCCGTTTCCCGCCGCCGGCACTTCCGGGGTGGCGCTTGCGGCCACCCCGTCCGTAAACTACTGGGTGCAGCACCGCCCCCCGGGCGCCGGCCCGAGCCAACGACCGGCCGGAAGACCATGGACCGCGAGATACAGGCCGCACGGCCTGGAGAAAGGAAGATCGTAAATGAAGGGAATGGTGTGGTGTGCAGGCATCCTCGCAGTGGCGCTCGCCACCGGGGCGACGCCGCGAGTCGCCGAGGCCGAGCTGGCGGGCTGCGACCTGCCGAAGGTCGACAACTTCGTCCTCTTCGTCGACCAGTCGGGCTCGATGTACAAATCACACGCCGAGGCGGGCGAGGTGAAGGAAGTACTCGCCAAGCAGACACTCCTCGAGCTGAACCAAGAGGTGCCGTCGAAGTTCTGCTGCCTCGATTCGGCGCTCTATCTGTTCGCGCCGTTCGCGGAAGTGAAGGCCCCCTACGTTCATGATCAGAACTCGCTGGCGACGCGCATCGGATGGATTCCGGACCGGCAGCCGGTCTCGCTGCGTCTGACGCCGATGGCCAAGGGATTCGAGGAGCTGACGCCGGTGGTGAGCGGCGCCAAGGGCCGGACCGCGGTGATCGTCGTCACCGATGGCGGCTCCAACACCGGCGGCGACCCCATCGCCGCGGCGCGCGCGCTCGTGGCGGCGAAGCCCGGCACCTGCCTGCACGTGGTCTCGCTCGCGGATTGCGACCACGGCCGCGAGATCAATGCCGAGCTCGCGAAGATCACGCCCGAATGCCGCTCGGTCGAGGCGCGGGAGATCCTCGGCAACACGCCGAAGATGCAGCAGTTCGCGCGCGACGTGTTCTGCAAGAGCCGGCCGCCGACACCGCGCCGGGGCGGCTGAGCGCAGACGGCCGGAGCGGCGCTCGCGCCTCCGGCTCATGGTTGTCCGCACGGGCGGCGCCGGTCTCGAGACCGGCGCCGCCCGTAGCGCTGCGACTGAGCTGCACCCGCTAACCGCGGGCGCAAGGATGAGGACGGGGAGCGGAGATGCGCATGCAGGCAAGCGAACGAGCCGGACGCCTCCGTAGCGTCCTGACACTGCTGGCGCTGGCGGCACTGGCGGCGCCCGCAGCGCACTCTGCGGCCGGCGCCGAGCCGCCGGGGCGAATCGAACGCATCACCTTCAAGACCGAGGCGGCGGCGAGCAAAGTCATCATCATGCTGTCGCGCCCCCTCCCCTTCCATGTCAGCGTCCTCGGCGGCGAGGAGGCGCGCCGGAGCGCCCGGCGCCTCGTACTGGACTTCGAGGAGACGGTCATCGCTCCCGAGGCCGCCGGACCGGTCCGGGTCGACGACGGCCTCGTGCAGCAGATCCGCACCGGACAGCCCGCACCCGGAAAGGCGCGCATCGTCGTCGATCTCGCCAAGAACGCGCCGCACTCGGTCGCGGCGTACGAAACGCCGCCGCACGTGACGGTGAC
>MWST01000007.1 GCA_002050235.1 Polyangiaceae bacterium UTPRO1
CGTCGACGCGCACGTTGACACCGACACGGACGCCGACGTTGACCCCGACGCGCACGTTGACACCGACACGGACGCCGACGTTGACCCCGACGCGCACCCTGACGCCGACCCCGACTCGGACGCTGACGCCGACCCCGATCGCGACGCAGACCCCGACTCCGAGTCCGATACCAGCGGAGACGAGCACGGAAACCCCGACGTCCACCGAGAGCCCGACGCCGGCGGAGACGCCGACGCCCGGGTGACGGCATGCGGCTGCCGCTGTGCGGCCGCCGCTGGCGATCGCGAGCAGGACGTGCTTCGAATTGCCGTAGACATCGACCGGCTCCCAAGGAGACTCCATGAGTGTTTCGGTTCCCCTCGAGCGATTGCAGCAGGCGGCTGCCGAGTACGACGGCGGCTATCTGGTGACCGTAGGCGAGGATTCACGGCCGCACGCGGTGTACGTCGCACCGGTCTGGGAGGAAGGAGCGCTGGTGGCCGAGATCGGGACCCGCTCCGCCGCGAACGCCACCCTCCATCCCGAGGTGGCGTTGGTCTACCCGCCCCGCGTTCTCGGCGGGTACAGCCTGATCATGGACGGGACGGCCACGGTCGCTCCCGGTGACGGCAAGCGTGGGGTGCGCGTCGTTCCGACGAAGGCGATGCTGCACAGGCCGGCGACGGCGCCCGATCCTGCTCGTGCCTGCGCCGACGATTGCGTCCCCATCCTCGGGGGTAGAGCAGAGCGCTGAAGTTATTGTAGAGAGGCGCGCCATGCCGATGTCGTCGATCTGGCGCCGCTCCGTGTTCGCCGTACTGTTGTTGGCCGCGGGAGCGACCTGCACGCATGCCGCCGAACTACCGCGGCCCGGCGACTGGGACCTGGGACTCCAGGCCGGCTACCTCTTCGGCATGACCAACAATGCCCAGGCGGTGACGTTCATGCCGCGCGCCGGCCGCGTGGTGTGGGCGAGCGCAAGCGGGGCGCCGGGAATCGTGAGCTTCGGTATCGAGGGCCTCTTCACGCACTTCCACGAAACCAACAGCGCCATGGAGCTCGGCGGCGGGCCGTATCTCCGCTGGCGCTGGGTGCGGCCCTGGCTGCAGCCCTACGCCGAGGTCGGGGTGGGGATGCTGTACAACGATCTGAAGCACTTCTCCCTGAGCTCGCGCGTACTCTTTTCGACGAACGGCGCGGTCGGCGTCGAGCTGCCGGTGAGCGACCGTATCGGGATTACGACCGGCTACCGGTTCCGCCACATCTCGAACGCCGGACAGGACCGGGTGAACCCCGGTCTCAACACCAACATCTTCTGCGCCGGGGTGACCTTCACCTACTGAGGTTCCGGGCGGCTGCCGTAGCGCAGAGCGGCAGGCGGCGGCCCGTCTAGGCGGCGACGACTGCCGCCAGGGCGGCGGCGAAGGCAGCGAGCGTCGCCGCGTCGAAGAGCACGAAACGCACCTCCGCATGAGCGCTCGGGTGCGCTTCGAGGTGGGCTTTCGCGGCGGCGAGGGCGATCGGCGCCGCCAGCTCTACCGGGTAGCCGTAGACGCCGGTCGAGATGGCGGGGAAGGCGATCGTCCGGATGCCGGCGTCGACCGCGAGCGCCAGGCTGTTGCGGTGGCAGGCCGCCAGCAGGCCTGGCACCTCGGGCCTGCGGCTGTACACGGGACCGACGGTGTGGATGACGTAACGTGCGGGTAGGCGCCCGGCGGCTGTGAGCACGGCCTCTCCGGTCGGCAGACCCTCGGGATAGCGCTGCGCGCGGATGCGCTTGCACTCGGCGAGGATCTCGGGACCGCCGCGACGGTGGATGGCGCCGTCGACGCCGCCGCCGCCGAGCAGCGAACGGTTGGCGGCGTTCACGATCGCGTCGACCGCAGCGAGCGTGATGTCGCCCTGGACGAGGGCGAGCCGGCATCCGCCGATCGTCGCTTCGCTGCTGGTCGGTTCTCGCGACACGTCCGCCTCCGTTAACTTGACTCCCTGACAGGTGCTTCCTAGCATGCCGCGACTCGTGGGGAATCGCGCACAGGACGACGCGCGACGGGTCGTTGTGACGGGGATGGGCCTCGTCACGCCTCTCGGCACCGGCGTCGAGAAGAACTGGGCGGCGCTCATGTCGGGGCGCTCCGGCATCGGGCCGATCACGCGCTTCGAGTGCGCCGACTTTCCGTCCCGCATCGCCGGCGAGGTCCGGGACTTCGTCGCCGAAGACTGGATCGAGCGGCGCGAGATCAAGAAGATGGACGCGTTCATCCAGTACGCCGTCGCTGCCGCGCAGATGGCGATGGACCAGGCGGGCTGGAAGATCGCTCCCGAGGAAGCCGATCGCGTCGGCACGATCGTCGGCGTCGGCATGGGCGGCATCCAGTCGATCGAGCAGTTCCATACGCTCTATCGCGAGAGCCGTCTGCGCCGTGTGTCGCCGTTCTTCGTCGCCAAGGTGATCGCCAACCTCGCCCCCGGACAGATCTCGATCCGCTTCGGCGCCAAAGGTGTCAATTACACGCCGACGAGCGCCTGCGCGTCGGGCGCGAACGCGATCGGCGAGGCGTTCCGGAACATCCGCGACGGCTACCAGGACGCGGTGATCGCCGGCGGCGCCGAGGCGGCGCTCTGCGGGCTCGGCGTCGGCGGCTTCGTTGCCATGCGCGCTCTCTCGACCCGCAACGACGCTCCCGAGCGCGCGAGTCGCCCCTTCGACCGCGGGCGCGACGGCTTCGTTGTCGCCGAGGGCGCCGGTATCCTCGTGCTCGAGTCGCTGGCGCACGCGCGCGCGCGCGGCGCTCGCATCCTCGGCGAGATCATCGGCTACGGCGCCAACGCCGACGCCTTCCACATCACCGCGCCGGCGCCGGGCGGCGAGGGCGCCGCACGCTGCATGCGCCAGGCGCTGGCCGACGCCGGCGTCGCGCCCACCGAGGTCGGCTACGTCAACGCCCACGGCACCTCGACCGCGTACAACGACGCGAGCGAGACCGAAGCCATACGCGAGGTCTTCGGTGCGCACGCCGACCGGCTCGCGGTGAGCTCGACGAAGTCGATGACCGGGCACACCCTCGGCGCCGCCGGAGGTATCGAGGCCATCTACACCGTGCTCGCGCTCGAACGCGGCCGGTTGCCGCCGACGATCAACTACGAAGAGCCGGATCCCTCCTGCGACCTCGACTACGTGCCGAACGCGGCGCGGGTCACCGAGGTTACGGTCGCGATATCGAACTCGTTCGGTTTCGGCGGTGCCAATGCGTGCCTGGCCTTCCGGCGCTGGGGAGAACCGTCGCCGGTGTAACGTACGAGCCTGTTCGCTCGTGCCCCGGTATCCGTTTTCGCCCCGGCCGGAACCACGCCCTTACCGGCCGGATCGAGCGCGCAGCAGGGGGAGTCCCGCCGCTCAACCCCGCTCGTTCACCCGGGACGGCATGGGCTTGATCATGTAGGTCGTGCTGGCGCGGGCCGCGAGCTTGCCCTGCGACCAGATGTCGACCTCGGCGTAGGCGCTGCGGCGACTCGCGCGCAGGACATAGGCTTCAGCGCTCACTTCGCCCGGCGGGATCGGTTCGAGGTAGTTGATCTTCATCTCGATCGTCAGCAGCAGCTGCTCGAAGTCGTAGATCGTGTAGAGCGCGGCGGCGACGGCGGTGTCGGCGAGGCCGAAGCTGGCGCCGCCGTGCATGACGCCCGCGGGCTGCTGATGCGCCGTCGTATTCTCCGCGGTGAGCCGGGCATAGCCCTCGCGCAGGTCGACGGCGAGGAAGCCCATGGTTCCGGAGAAGTAGCTGCGGTTGCTGGCGTTGAAGCGCTCGATGATCGCGTCGCGCTTCTCCGGGGCGAGGACCGGAAAGGTGCGCCCGTGGGCGCCGCTTCCGAGCGGTGGCGTCGGCTCCGTCATGACCGGCACTCTGGGCGGCCTCGCGGGATGATGCAACCGCGTGCTATGCCCTGGCGCCGATGCCGAATGCGTACGCCGACGAGCTCGCGGTTGCGCGCCGCGCCGCCGCCGAGGCCGGCCGCTTCGCTCTCGACCATTTCAAGACGCGCCTCGCCGTCGAGGCGAAGGCCGACGGCAGCCCGGTGACGATCGCCGACCGCGGCGCCGAAGAGCGCCTGCGCCGCGTGCTCGGCGCCGCGTTTCCCGCCGACGGCATCCTCGGCGAGGAGCTCGGCCGGACGGACGGCGCCAGCGGCCGGCGCTGGATCATCGACCCGATCGACGGTACGCAGTCGTTCATCCGCGGCGTGCCCCTGTGGGGCGTGCTCGTGGCGCTCGAGGATCACGGCGAGTGCGTGCTCGGTGTCGTTGCGCTGCCGGCGCTCGACGAGACCCTCTGGGCAGTGCGCGGGCAGGGCGCGTTCGTGAACGGTGCGCCGGCGCGCGTCGCACCCACCGCGCTCGCCGACGCCACCGTTTGTACGAGCGACGCCAGCCCGCGCCACTTCGGCGGCCGCTATGCCGGCTTCGAGCGCCTGCTGCGGGCGGCGGCGCGCCATCGCGGCTGGGGCGACTGCTACGGCTACGCCCTCGTCGCCACCGGGCGCGCCGAGGTGATGCTGGATCCGGTCCTCAACCCGTGGGACGCGGCGGCGGTGAAGCCGATCGTCGAGGAAGCGGGGGGCTGCTTCTGCGCCTGGGACGGTACGCCGACGATCTACGGCGGTGCGGGGCTGGCGATGCCGGCAGCGCTCCGCGCCGACGTCCTGGCGGCGCTCGGCGCGATGCCGTAGCGGACGCTCGTCAGCGCATCCCGAGTCGACGGAAGAGCCGCGTCTTCACGATGTCGAGCGGAATCGCGTAGAGGACGACGGCGAGCAGCATGGCTCCGATGAGCCATGCGGGCAGGGGGCGCATGAGGATCCCCCATCCGGCGAGGGCGCTCACCACCACCACGTCGGCGATCGACGTCGTGACCACCCAGCGTCCGGGCGCCGACGCCCAGCAGCGGCGGCGCTCGCGGACGAGGTAGATGGTGGCCTGGCCGCCGAAGACCAGGAAGAGGAACGTCAGCGTCTGCAGCTGCGGCACGTCGAGCCCGAGGTAGCGGCGGGCGACGACGAACGCCGCGATACCGAACGACAGCCACCCGACCGCCAGTATAAAGGCGGCTGCGACCAACGCCTCCACCCGCCAATGTTCGGGCCGCGCGGACGCAGCGACGCGGTCGGTGGCGAGCGACATGGTGACGAAGTCGTTGGTGAAGAGCAGCAACACCACTAGATGGGGCGTAGTCACGAAGATGCCCGTGGTGAGCAGCCCCAGGCTCAGCGACATCCCGATCGTCAGGGTCTTCACGATCTTGTTCAGCGTGTAGGTGAGCATGCGCTGGTAGATGCGCCGTCCGGTCTCGACTGCCGTGAGGGCGTCGCCGAGCCCCGGATTGGTGAGGACGATGCCGGCGGCGGCCTTGGCGACGTCGGTGGCGTTCGCGACCGCGATGCCGACCTCGGCCTGCTTCAACGCCGGGGCGTCGTTGACGCCGTCGCCGGTCATGCCGACGGTGTGTCCGGTGCGCTGCAGGGCGGCAACGAGGCGCAGCTTCTCTTCCGGATAGATGCCGGCGAAGACGTCGCAGTCGAGGACGTGCGCGCCGCCGGCCTCCTCGAGGACCGTGCTCGGACAGGCGCGGTTACCGAGTCCGACCGCGGCGCCGACGGCGCGGGCGGTGGCGACGGTGTCGCCCGTGAGCATGAGCACGCGAATCCCGAGCGCTTGCAGGCGGCGGATCACGGCCGGCGAATCGTCGCGCGGCGGGTCGGCCAGTCCGATCAGGCCGACGGGAACGATCCGCTCGTGCGCTCCCGCGGCGACGGCGACGACGCGGCAGCCGCCTTCGGCCATGCGCTCCACTTCCGGGTCCAGGTCGTGGCCCGGTACGCACAAGGTCGCGAGCACCGCCGGCGTACCCTTGAGCACGCGCACGTCGCCGCCGCCGGCGGCGACCACTGCCTCCGAGCGCTTCGTCGACGGATCGAAGGGCACGAAGCGCCGACGGGCGCCGGGATCGACGGCGACGCCGCGTTCGCGCACCGCGCGCAGTATGGCGAGATCGATCGGATCCTGCGTCGCTTCGTCGCAGGTGAAGGCCGCGAGCCGCAGGACGTCGTCGGCAGCGGCCGGCGCCTCGGCATGCACCATGGCGACGCGCAGCTCGTTCTTCGTGATCGTCCCCGTCTTGTCGCTGCAGAGGACGTCCATGGCGGCGGCCTCCTCGATGGCCGAGAGGCGGGTCACGAGAACCCCGTCGCCGGCGAGGTCGAGCGCGCCCACGGCCTCCGCGAGCGTGAAGGTGGCAGGGAGCGAGATCGGTACCGACGCTACGAGGAGGATGAGGGCGAAAGGCAGGACCTCGGCGAACGGCAGGCCGGCGAGCGGCGCATAGGCGATGACCGCCGCTACCAGCACGGCGTCGAGCGCGATCAGATAGCGGACGATCTTGAGGATGAGCTGCTCGAGGTGGCTCGCCGTCTTGGTGGTCTGCACGAGCTCGACGGTCCTGCCGAAGATCGTGCGTACGCCGGTCGCGGCGACCTCGCCGGTCACTTCGCCGCGGGTGACTACGGTTCCCGCCGGCACCGTGCCCGGGGACTCGACCTCGACCGGGATCGACTCGCCCGTCAACGCCGACTGGTCGATCGCCACCTGCCCGTCGAGCGCGCGGACGTCGGCGGGCACCAGATCGCCGGCGCGGAGACGGACGCGGTCGCCGGGCACCAGCTCCGCGGCCGGACGCAGCTGCCAGCGGCCGTCGCGTTGTACGCGTGCGAACGACGTTATCCGGTCTCTGACCGAGTCTAAGGCGCGCTCGGCGCGGCGCTCCTGGACGAAGGCTAGAGCGGCGTTCAGCAGCAGGAGCGCGCCGATGACGATCGCGTCGACGTGCTTGGCGAGCACGAGCTGCAGTGCCAGCGCGAGCTCGAGCATCCATGGCACCGGGCCCCAGAGCTTGCCGAGAAACGACTGCAGCGGATGGGGTGGTGTGCGCGGAGCGGCGTTCGGTCCGTATCGCTGCAGACGCGCCTCGGCCTCGCGACTCGTGAGGCCGGCGCCGGGGGCAGCGCCGGCGGCGATCTCTCCCGCCGTGACGTCCATGGCTCATGGTATTCCACGTCGGGGAGCGGATCGGAACGCGGCCCGGTTCGTCCCGCGAGCTCCGTCGGGCGCCGCTCCCTCCTGCAGGGACGCGCTCAGTCGTCGTCGTGCTTGGTGTGGTGCGCGGCGGCGCCCGTCCCCGGCGTCGACGTGTAGGCGCTCGCCGCGCCGTGCTCGTAGACGAGCCGGCCGCCGGCTTCCCCGGTGCGATAGCCGAGGAAGAGCACGACGAGCGTGCCCGCGACCGCGACCGCCGCTGCGGCGCGCGCGGTCGTCTCGCGCCGAACCGCCGCGGCGGCAATGTGCAGGAAGAGGATGGCCCCCGCGGCCCAGGTGAAGGCCTCCGCGGCCTCCTCGTGCGCCTCGATGACCTTCTCGGCGACGACGCGCTCGACGCGATCCTCTTCGCGCTCGCCGCTCCGCAGTGCTACGACGCTACTGGCGACGAGGACCAGCTGCAGGGCGACGGCGACCATCCAGGTGCGGCGAGGCAGGACGTCAGCCCACCACGCCGCGAGGAGTCCGCCCGATACGAGCGGCATCAGCACCGCGAGCGCGATCGGCAAGTGGACCACCTTGGGGTGAAAGAAAAGAGCACTCATGTTACGAACCTCCTGATTCGAGATGTGCCGAGCTTGCGCCCGCCACGGTGCGGTCGTCCATTGAACGGATGTCGTATGCGAGAGATTTCCAAGGGTTCGCCGTGGTGACTTCGACGCCCGGCGGAGGCGAGCGGCGCTTCGCGGCGATCCTCGCAGTGCTGTTCGCCTCCATGGCGTTCCTCGCCGCCGTGGACATCGTCGGCGACGCCGGGGCGGAGGTGGGCAGGGCGCATCTGGCGGTCGAGGGCGCCGTGGTCGTGATCGGCCTCGCCGGGAGCTTCTGGATGGCGGCGCGGGTGCGCACCCTTGCGGCCGAACACCGCGCCCTCGCGGTACGTGCCGATCACCTCGCCCGCCGCCTCGTCGATTCCGAGCAGGAAGCGGCGCACTGGCGTCAAGAGGCCGGCGACCTGATCGCCGGCCTCGGCGATGCCATCGACCGGCAGCTCGACCGTTGGGCGCTGTCGCCGGCGGAGAAGGAGGTCGCCCTCCTGCTCCTCAAGGGCCTGAGCCACAAGGAGATCGGCACCATCCGCAACGTCAGCGAAGCGACCGTTCGCCAGCAGGCCCGGGCTCTCTACGCCAAAGCCGGCCTCGAAGGCCGCCGCGATCTCGCCGCCTTCTTCCTGGAAGACCTATTGGTTCCACGGACCAAGTAGCGGCAGCCACCGCCCGCCGGCCCTGGCCGGCGCCGGCGGGACCGGGCTCTACAACCGGTGCTTCTTGAGCTTGTACCAGAGGGTGCGCTCGCTGACGCCGAGCCGCCGCGCCGCTTCTGCCTTGTTGTCGCTGCTCTCGGACAGCGCTCGCAGGATGAGCTTGCGCTCTAGCTGCGCCACCGCACCCTCGAGCCCGCCCTCGTCGAGCGCCGGCTCCTCTGCAGCCGGCGCCGCGGTCGCCGGCAGGAGCGAGCGGACGAAGTCGCCGTCGATCTCGGACCTCGTGCTCAACACGACCGCGCGCTCGACGAAATTCTGTAGCTCGCGGACGTTGCCCGGCCAGTCGTAGCCTTCGAGCACCTGGAATGCGTCCGCCGTGAGCCGGAGATTGCCCTTGCCGAGCTCGGCGGCGAAGCGGCGGAGGAAGGACTCGAAGAGCGGGCGCAGGTCGTTGCGGCGGGCGCGCAGCGGCGGCATCTCCACGAGGAAGACGTTCAAGCGATAGTAGAGGTCCTCGCGAAATGTTCCGGCCCGAATGCCGGCCGTGAGGTCGCGATTGGATGAGCTCACGACCCGCACGTCGACGGGCATGCGGCGATTGCTGCCGACCGGCTCGATGATGCCTTCCTGGAGGACCCGCAGGAGCTTCGCCTGGAGCGGGTAGGGCATGTCGCCGATCTCGTCGAGGAAGAGGGTGCCGCCGTCGGCGATCTCGAACTTGCCGACGCGCGCCGCCTGGGCGCCGGTGAAGGCGCCGCGGGCATGGCCGAAAAGCTCGCTCTCGAGGAGTTCTCCAGGGATGGCGGCACAGTTGAGCGGCACGAATAGCTTCGCGGCCCGCGGGCTCCGGTTGTGGATGGCGCGCGCGACCAGCTCCTTGCCGGTACCCGTTTCGCCGGTGATCAGCACCGCGCTCCTGGTCGGCGCGATCCGCTGCACGAGATCGAAGATGCGCTGCATCGCCGGCGAGGCGCCGACGAGGTTCTCGAAGGCGGCGGGCACGTCATAGCGCTCGCGCAGGTAGCGGTTCTCGGTGCGATAGCGCGTCAGATCGAGGGCGTTGCGGATGACGATCTCGACCGCGTCGAGGTCGAAAGGCTTCAGGATGAAGTCGAACGCGCCGTGCTTCATCGCTTCGACGGCCGTCTGCACGGTGCCGTAGGCCGTCAACACGATGACCGGCACCTCGGCGTCGAGCTGGCGC
>MWST01000032.1 GCA_002050235.1 Polyangiaceae bacterium UTPRO1
CTTTGCCCTCTTTTCCCAATTCCCAATTCCCAATTGCCAAAAGCTCCCAGCGATAATTTCCCCAAACCGTACCCCTTCGCTTTATTCCCGGACAACTCCCTCGCGTCCGGCTTTGAGCGCGCGGGCAAACCAGAAAAGCTCTTCGAACATTTGAGCGCATCGCGCATCGAAGCCGGGATCCGTTATGTCGCCTTTCTCATTGAAGAGATTTCGTACATCCGAAAAATACACGGATTCGCGGATGGGACACATGTGGAGCTCGATGGCCACGAGTTTCACCTGTTCCACAACGCGCGCGCCACCCAGCATGCCGGCGGATACGCCGCAGACAGCCACGGGCTTGCGCGCAAATTCTTCATAGAGGGCATCCAGCATTTCTTTGAGCGGACCCGGATATCCGTGATTGTATTCCGGCGTTACAATAACGAGCCCGTCCGCGCGCTTCATGATATCTGCCCAGGGTTGAACACGCTCTTTTTCGAAGGTCTTTTTTTCATGATAATCGCGCGGATCGATGAGCGCGCTCTCCACGTCTTTTTCCAAGAGAAGGCGGTGGATATATTTTGCCGGCCCTTCGCTCGCGCGTCCTTCACGGGCTGTACCAAGCAATACCGGGATATTCAGTCGTTCCATATACGAAGGAGTATAGCAAAATGCGAGTCAGAGGGTGAGGAGCCTATGAAACCATTCCCGCGAATGAATATATTGGCAAGGCCGCCCTCCTCTCCGGTCATACAGAGAGACGTGTTTGCAGGTTGGGTACGTAAAAGAGAGATGCGCAGTCGCTCCGAAATATACACACGAGCGCATGTCGGCGCTCGTGTGTATGGTGGGCGAGGAGAGACTCGAACCCCCATGCCGACGAGCGGGCTAGATCCTAAGTCTAGTGCGTCTACCAGTTCCGCCACTCTCGCGCGCGGGATGCGAGGGCGCGCGGCGCGCGCGCCGTCACTGGTGCTACACCAAAGCACGGATGGCGCGCAAAGCGCCGCCGTTCCCGCAGCGTCGCAACCCGTGTCCTACCGCAGCCGCGCGCAGCTTGCGGCCGGCAACCGCCGGCGGTACGAGCCCGTGCCGTGTCCCGACGCGGCGCTGCCAGAGAGGACCTGCTAGCCCTCGGCCTGATCATCGCCGCCACCACGCTGGCGTACGCTCACAGCTTCGCCGGCACCTGGGTCTCGGACGACATCACGGCTATCGCCGAGAACACGACGCTCCGTGCGCTCACCTTCGAGAATCTCCGCACTCTGTTCACCTCGCGTACCGACGGCACGAACTACATCCCGCTCAGCTTCCTGTCGCTCGCCATCGACTATCGGCTCTGGGGTCCCGACCCTCGCGGCTTCCATCTGACGAACCTGATCTTCCACCTCGCCAACGCCGCCGCGATCTACTGGTTCGTGGCACGGCTCCACGGCGCGCGCGGGCTGGCGACGGCAGCGGCCATCCTCTGGTCATTGCACCCGGTGCAGGTCGAGTCGGTCGCCTGGATCAGCGAGCGCAAGAACGTCCTCTCGACGTTCTTCTTCCTCCTCGCGTTCCACATGCATCTCGACCTCGGCGATCGCCCCACCGCCGGACGCTACGCCGTACTCCTCGGGCTCTACGTCGCGGCTCTGCTCTCGAAGGTTAATACCATCGTCCTCCCCGCCGTGCTGCTCTGGTATGAGATCACGATGCGGCGCCGGCTGCGCGCGGGAGATCTCGGACGTGCGCTGCCGCTGCTCGCCTGCGGCGTCGTCATCGCGTGGGCCAACCTCCACGACAACCCGAGCCACGGCGCCGCCTACCACGGCGGCAGCCTCGCGGTGACCCTACGGACGAGCGCCACTACCATTCCGCGCTACCTCCTGAACATCGTCGCCCCCTTCGATCTCATGACCTACTACCCGGTGACGTTGCGCGCGTCATGGCTCGATCCGACCGTCGCCGCGTCCGTCGCGCTCATCGTCGCGCTCGCCGCACTCACCGTCTGGTGCGCGGTGCGCGGCCGGCCGGAAGGTTTCTGGCTCGGGTGGTTCGGCATCACCCTGGCTCCGATGCTGAACCTCGTGCCGTTTCCCGCGCTCATGAACGATCGCTACCTGTACGTTCCGCTCCTTGGAGCACTGGTGCCGCTCCTGGATCTCGGTGGACGCGCACTCGCCGCCGTCGGTGCGGCCAGTAGCGCTCCTCTCGTGGTCGGCGCCCTCAGCGTCGGCCTCACCGCCCTCACGGCTGCACGCGTGCCCGTCTTCCACGACCCGCTCGCGCTCTGGGCGGACATGGGACTTCGTGCTCCCTACATCACCGCCGATCAACCTTACGGCCCCGGTCCGCGCACCGAGGAAAAGCGCCTCCTCGCCGCCGCCCTGCGGCAGCACCCGGATCGCGCCGTTCTCCACAACAACCTCGGCGGCCTCGCCTTCGAGGACGGCCGCCTGAACGACGCCCTGGCCTCCTTTGAACGCGCGCAAGCGCGTGCTCCGGACGACCCGGTGATCGCCCTGAACCTCGGCCGTACGTATCTCCGCCTCGGCCGCAGCGACGACGCCCTCCGCATGCTGCGGCGCGCGGTCGCACTCGAGCCGCCGTCCTTCTTCGCCCGCCTGAACCTGGCGCGCGCCCATCTCCTCGCCGGCGACGTCGCTGCTGCCCGGGCGGAGCTCGCGCGCGCCAAGGCCCTCAGGCCCGACCCGTACTTCTGGCAAGGACTCGAGCGGGCGTTGGCGCGCGCCGAGCAGCGCGGCTCCTGAGTCGGCCGGCGCCCCTGGCGCGCTCGCTATGCGCCTGCGAACAAACGCCGTGGATTGTCGACCAGGATCGTCGCGATGTCTTCCTCGCCGAGGCCGCCGGCGCGCAGCTCGGGCACGACCTTCCTGAAGATCATTGTCGGCCGCCAGTCAGGGAGCGCCGCCAGGATCTCCTCGTGTCGATTGGCGAAAGGCACGGGGCGGCCCTGCCAGCACACTATCGAATCGTGGGACAGCAGGATGTTTTGCGTGTAGCCGGCTCGCGCCAGCTTGAGGACGTTCTTGACCCGCACCTCGTCCGGCAAGATGAGGGCTATGCCGAAGCGATCGAAGCCGACGAAGGCGCCGCGCTCGGCGAGCCCGCGGTGGTAGTCATGGTCGTCGATCCCGTCCGAGTGGCCGACGACCAGCCGGTTGGCCGGGACGCCCTCCCCCGTGACCAGGTCGATCTGCTCGTGCCCGCAGGAAGCCTCCTGCGTGTGCGAGATCAGGGGAACCCCGGTCTCGCGCGCCGCCCGGGCTCCGGCCTGGACGAGCTTCCGCTCGTACTCGGACACCTGCTGCGCGCCGGTCGCGATCTTCACGGCCCCAGCCCGGATACCGGTGTCGCCGACGCCTTCGGTGATCTCCTTTATATAGATCGCGGTGATCTCCTCGATCGGAAGATGGCGAAACGTATGGGTGATGCCCTCGGCTTCGAAATAGGCGCCGGTCGTACACACGATCTGCATCCCGCTCTTTAGCGCCAGCTCGGCCAGGAACTCGACGTCGCGTCCGAGATCCATGGGACAGGGATCCACGAACGTGCGAACACCGAGATCACGCAGCTCCTGCATCTGGTCGACGGCGCGCGCCATCACCTCGGCGCGGACGAAGCGGGGCGCCAAGGCGTCGAGGTTCCAGCCCGGGTAGCCGACGAGGACGTGTTCGTGGATGAGCGTCCGGCCGAGCGCCTCCGGGGCGACGCTGCCGGTCACGGTCTGTACGCTGCGGGAAGCAGTCATGGAGATTCCTTTCGCGGACGGGACGACTCCGCACTAGCAAGCGCCCCCGGACGGAACAAGGACGCGTCCCCGGCGCCGGCACTGCAGCCGGCGGCTTCAGCCGGTTCCGATCGCCGCACCGAGCCGCTGCAGATACTCCGCACGCGGGATCTCGATCACGCCGAGCGAACGCAGGTGGTCGGTCGCAAGCTGCACGTCGAGAAGCTCGAACCCCTCGCGTGCGAGCCATTCCACGAGTGCCGCGAGCGCGAGCTTCGATGCGTTGGACGCCCGATGGAACTTCGATTCGGCCGCGAAGAACCGCCCGATCGCGACGCCATAGACGCCGCCGACGAGCCTGCCCGCGGCATCCCACGCCTCGACGCTGTGCACCCACCCGAGCGCGTGCAGCCGTTCGTAGGCCCGCCGCATCGCCGGCGTGATCCACGTGCCCTCCGTCCGCTCCGCACAGCCGGCGATGACGCCGGCGCAATCACGGTCGCGCGTGATCCGGTAGCGCTCCTGGCGCCGCAATCGCGCCAGGCTGTGCGAGACGTGGAGTCCGTCGAGCGGCAGGATCGCCCGGGGGTCGGGGGACCACCAGAGGAGCCGCCCGTCGGGAGCCGGCCACGGGAATATTCCCTGACGATAGGCTGCGAGGATGGTGCCCGGCGCGAGATCGCCGCCGGCGGCAAGGCAACCGTGGCCGGGCGCCGAGGCGGCCGACGGCATGACGTAGCGGCTCGGTGCGGGCTCGACGGGCGGCGTTGCGCTCACCGCGCCCACGCCGTTTGCCGCCGCAGCCGCCTCCCGGAGCGATGCTCGATCAACGCGCGTGTGCGGCGAAGTGCGTCCGCAGCTCATACATACCGCGAAACGTGGTCAGCACGTCGATGGGTGCGTCCAGCGGCAGCCCGCGAAACTCCCGGTATGCCCGCTCGACGTTGAAGATCAGACGCTCGGGCTCCGTCCACCCCGCGTAGGGCCCGAGGTCGATGCGCTTCGCAGCCTCGACCTCCGAGAGCCCGGCGTCGAAATGCCGTCGCGACTCCTCGCGTATGTACACCAGATAGGCGCGCATCTCGCGCGGACCTTCGAGGCCGGAGAGCGGCCCGTGTCCCGGCACGACGACCTCCGGCGCGAGGGCGATGATCGTGTCGAGCGCTGCTAGCCACTGGGCATAGGTCCCTTCCCAGCCGATCGGCGTGCAGAGCCGGAAGAGGACGTCACCGGCGAAAACCACCCGCTCGGCCGGCAGGTGCACGATCAGATCACCGATGGAGTGCGCCGGGCCGACGTAGAGCAGCTCGACGCGGAGGCCGTCGAGGTCGAGGTCGAGGCGTTCGTCGACCAGGGTCGTCGGCGGCGTCAGCTCGATGCCGGTGAAGTCCCAGTCCGCCAGCATCGCCGCGAACGCCGCCAGCGTCGGATCGGAACCGGCGCCGGCGCCGGCGCCGCGCAGCATCTCGAGCCCGGCCGGCGTCGGATCCTTGGTGAACGCCTCGGCGCAGCGACGGTGGCCGATGATCTCGGCGCCGTGGAACAGCTGGTTTCCCCAGCAGTGGTCACCGTTGTGGTGGGTATTGACCACGCGCTGCGCCGGGGTAGGAAGCACGCGCCGGTAGAGGTCCATCAGCGCCCGCGTATGGGGAAGATCCCAGAAGGTGTCGACGACGAGCCCGCCGCCGCGCCGCACCAGGCCGGAGTTGCTCCAGCCGAGACCCCGATCCGGGGTCAGACACGCATACACGTCGTTGCCGATCTCACGGAGCTCCATGGACCCGGGCCATATCATCCCCCCGGTGCGCTGGCGATGCTCGGGGATCACCCGACAGCCCCGTGCAAGGCGGCGTCGGCCGGCGTCACCGGGAGCTTCGCAGCGGACGATCGCAAGCCGGCGGCGCAGAGCTTCCCGGTCCGCAGCGCGGCTGTTACAGTCCTCGGCGGCTCAGGCATGGGAGCGACGGGGAGCGAGGAGGCTGCGATCGGAGCGGACATCCAGCCGCTGCGATTCGTGATCGAGCACGTCGCACCGACGATCGACGGCGGGCGCTACCCGATCAAGCGCATCCTCGGCGAGCCCTGCCCCGTCGCCGTCGACATCTTGCGCGACGGGCATGCCGTCCTCGGCGGCCGCATCGCCTTCCGCGCCCCCGACGAAGCCGCCTGGCGCTACGCGACCCTCGCCTACGACTACGGCGACGATCGCTGGCACGGGAGTTTCCTTCCCGACCGGCTCGGTCGTTGGACCTATACCGTCGAAGCCTGGACGGACCGTTTCGCGACCTGGCGGCAGGCGCTCGCAGCCCGGATCGACGCACAGCGCGACGTCGGTGCCGATCTCCTCGACGGCGCCGCACTCCTGCACGAAGCCGCGGCACATGCCCCGCACGACGCCGCCGCCAGGCTCGCGGCTGTCGCCGCCACGCTCGCCCGTACGGACGTTACGACCGCCGCGCGCGCCGCCGCGGCGCTGGACGCCGAGCTTCCGGCGCTCGTCGCCGCCCACCTCCCCGCACCAGACCGCACCCGCCACACGTCCGAGCTGGTGGTGATCGTCGATCGCGAGCGCGCCCGCTTCGCCGCCTGGTACGAGCTGTTCCCGCGCTCGTGCAGTCCCGTACCCGGCCGCCACGGCACGCTCCGCGACGCCGCCGAACGCCTCCCGGCGGTGGCCGCGCTGGGATTCGACGTCGTCTACCTACCGCCGGTACACCCGGTCGGACGCACGCACCGGAAAGGTCGCAACGGCGCTCCGAGCGCCGGGCCGGACGATCCGGGAAGCCCGTGGGCGATCGGCAGCGACGCCGGCGGCCATACCGCCATCGAGCCGGCGCTCGGCACGCTCGCCGATTTCGACCACTTCGTCGCCGTCGCCGCGGGCCTCGGATTGGAGATTGCGCTCGACTTCGCGCCGCACTGCTCGCCGGACCATCCGTGGATCCGCGAGCACCCGGATTGGTTCGACCGTCGCGCCGACGGCTCCGTCAGGTGCGCGGAGAATCCCCCGTACACCTTCGAAGACATCGTCCCGGTCGACTTCTGGTGCGCCGACCGCGCGGCGCTCTGGACGGCATGGCGGGATGTATTGCTCTTCTGGATCGCCCGCGGTATCCGCACCTTCCGCGTCGACAACCCGCATACCAAGCCCTTCGCCTTCTGGGAGGGCCTGATCGCGGACGTCACCCGGGCTCATCCCGACGTCATCTTCCTCGCCGAGGCGTTCACGCGCCCGAAGACGGTCCGCGCGCTTGCCGCGCTCGGTTTCAGCCAGTCGTACACCTATTTCATATGGCGAACGACGGCGGCGGAGCTGCGCACCTACGTAACCGAGCTCACGCGCAGCGAGCTCGCCGAGATCCTGCGCCCGGCGTTCTTCCCGACGACCCCCGACGTCCTGCACGCCTATCTCCAGAGCGGCGGCCGTGCCGCCTTTCGCATCCGCCTGCTCCTCGCCGCGACACTCTCCCCGCTCTACGGTATCTACAGCGGCTACGAGCTCTGCGAAGCGGCGGCGCTCAACGCCGGCAGCGAGGAGTACCTGGACTCCGAGAAGTTCCAGCTCCGCCAGCGCGACTACACCGCCCCCGACAACCTCAATGACGATCTGCGGGCGCTGAACGCGCTCCGGCGGCGCTACCGCGCGCTCCAGCTCGCTACCAACGTCGCTTTCCATGACGCCGGGAACGACCACCTGCTGTGGTATTCGAAGCGCGGGGACAGACCCGAAGACACCCTGCTCGTCGCCGTGAACCTCGACCCGCACCACGCCCGCGAAGCCATGGTCGAGGTGCCTTTGGAGATCCTCGGAATCGGAGAAGATGCCGCGTTCGAAGTCGAGGAGTGCCTCGACGGCGGGCGCTACGCGTGGCGCGGCCGGCGCAACTACGTCCGACTCGATCCGACGGAGCGCGTGGGCCACGTCTTCCGCCTCCACCGTCCGGGCGGCCTCGGATGAGCGCCGGCGACGTGCGCGTATGGCCCGGCGCCCCGCGGCCGCTCGGCGCCACCTGGGACGGCGAAGGCGTGAACTTCGCGATCTTCTCCGCCCACGCGACCGCGATCGAGCTCTGCCTCTTCGGCGACGACGGCCGCGAGAGCGCGCGCGTGCCGCTGGTCGAACGCGACCAGGGCGTCTGGCACGCATATCTGCCGGACGTCCGCCCCGGCCAGCGCTACGGCTATCGGGTCCATGGTCCGTACGACCCCGAGCGCGGGCACCGCTTCAACCCGCGGAAGCTCCTGGTCGACCCCTATGCGCGCGCGCTCAGCGACGGCGGCCGCTTCGGGCCGTCGCTCTTCGGCTTCGCACCCGCCGAGCCCGAGGATGACCTCGTCGCGAGCGAGCTCGACAGCGCCGACGCGGCGCCGAAGGGCGTCGTCATCGAGTCCGCATTCACGTGGGGCGACGATCGTCCGCCGCGCATCCCGTGGAGCCGCACCGTGATCTACGAGTGCCACGTGAAGGGCCTGACGGCGCGCCACCCCGACGTCCCGGCGCACCTGCGCGGGACCTACCTCGGCCTCGCCACCGACCCCGTGATCCAGCACCTCCTCGGCCTCGGCGTCACCACCATCGAGCTCCTGCCGATCCACCAGGCCATGGTCGACCGCTACCTCTTCGCGCGCGGCCTCACGAACTACTGGGGCTACAACACGAT
Source organism: Polyangiaceae bacterium UTPRO1 (assembly GCA_002050235.1). Taxonomy (GTDB): domain Bacteria; phylum Desulfobacterota; class Binatia; order UTPRO1; family UTPRO1; genus UTPRO1. Next base: position 8,377 of record MWST01000032.1, read on the forward strand.
CGCCTTCTTCGCGCCCGACGTACGCTTCGCCACGGCGGGCGGCGGCGCCCAGGTCGCCGAGTTCAAGACCATGGTGAAGCGGCTGCACCGTGCCGGCCTCGAGGTGATCCTCGACGTCGTCTACAACCACACCGCCGAAGGCGACCAGCGCGGACCGACGCTGTCGCTGCGCGGCATCGACAACGCCGTCTACTACCGCCTCGACCCCAGCCGGCCGCGCTACTACGCCGACGTGACCGGATGCGGCAACACGCTGAATCTGCCGCATCCCCGCGTGACCCAGCTCGTACTCGACAGCCTGCGCTACTGGGTCGAGGAGATGCACGTCGACGGCTTCCGCTTCGATCTCGCTCCGGTGCTCGGGCGCGGCGCCGCCATCGACAGGCGCAGCGACGCCTTCTTCGAGACCCTGCGGCAGGATCCCGTACTGTCGCGCGTGAAGCTCATCGCCGAGCCGTGGGACCTCGGAGCCGGCGGCGACTGGGGCGGGGCGTTCCCGGCCGGGTGGTCGGAGTGGAACGGCCGGTTCCGCGACGGCGTCCGCCGCTTCTGGCGCGGCGACTCCGGCCGCGTCGCCGACTTCGCATCGCGGCTCTCCGGATCCAGCGACCTCTTCGCGCCGAGCGGGCGCAACGCCGATGCCAGCATCAACTTCGTGACCTGCCACGACGGCTTCACGATGCGCGACCTCGTGAGCTACGAGCACAAGCACAACGAAGCGAACGGCGAGGACAACCGCGACGGCAGCAACGAGAACTGGAGCCGCAACTGGGGCGTCGAGGGACCGACGGCGGCGGTCGAGGTCTTGCGCCTGCGCGGCAACACCGAGCGCAATCTCCTGGCGACGCTCGCTTTCTCGCAGGGCGTGCCGATGCTCTTGGCCGGCGACGAGATGCACCACTCGCAGCGCGGCAACAACAACGCCTACTGCCAGGATTCCGAGCTCAGCTGGATAGACTGGAATCTCGACCAGGCGGCGCGCGACCTCCTCGCCTTCACGCGTCGCGTATTCGCGATCCGCGCCGCCAATCCCGTGCTCCGGCGGCGGAGCTTCTTCCACGGCGGCGAAATCTCGGGCACCGGCCTGAAGGACGTCGCCTGGCTGCGCCCCGACGGCCGTGAGCTCGAGGAAGCCGACTGGCACGAGCGCGCGGGGCACGTCCTCGGCATGCTGATCCACGGCCGGGCGACCGACGAGAAGGACGATCGCGGCCGGCCGGTGGTCGGCCAAACGCTCCTGCTCCTCGCCAACGGCGGCAACCGACCACGCGCGTTCACGCTGCCGCGCCTCGGCCGGCCCGGCGATTGGCACGAGCTCGTGCACACCGCCCGCAACACGACCAAGACCATCAAGGCCGATGTCGTCAACCTGGTCGGCCACTCGCTCGTGCTCCTGCGCTACGAGGATCGCGGGTGAGCGACGCGATCGCAGCGGCGGAGCGCCGCCTCGCCGCCGGGCGGCACGCGACCCCCCACGACATCCTCGGCGCCCACATCGCCGCGGTCGGCGGCGTCACGGGCACGGTCGTGCGTGCGTTCCACCCCGATGCGATCGCGGTCGAGGTCGTCGACGACCGCAGACGAGCGACGGCGGCCGCAGCGAGCGGCAACGGCGTCTTCACCGCCTTCCTTGCCGGCGCCACGCCGCCGTTCCCCTACCGCCTGCGCTTCCGTTTCGCCGACGGCCGCACCTGGGAGCGCGACGACCCCTACCGCTTCCTGCCGACCCTCGGCGACCTCGACCTGCATCTCTTCGGCGAAGGCACGCATCGCCGCCTGTGGCGGCATCTCGGTGCGCATCCCCGCCGCGTCGACGACAGCGACGGCGTCGCCTTCGCGGTCTGGGCACCGAACGCCCAGCGCGTGTCGGTGGTAGGAGACTTCTGCGGCTGGGACGGCCGCCTCTTCCCCATGCGCCAGCTCGGCGCCTCGGGCGTCTTCGAGCTGTTCGTCCCCGAGGTCCGCCCGGGAGCGCTCTACAAGTACGAGATCGTCACCCCCGAGGGCGAGCTACGTCTCAAGACCGACCCGTACGCGGCGGCGATGGAGCGCGAGCCGGGCACCGCCTCGCTGGTGGTCGCCGCGAGCGCGTACGGGTGGGGCGACGGCGCCTGGATACAGGCGCGCCGCCTCCACGATCCGCTGCGGAGCCCGATGGCGGCCTACGAGGTCCACCTCGGCTCGTGGGCGCGCGCCGCCCACGAAGGCGACCGCGCGCTCGGCTACCGCGAGATCGCACCCCGCCTCGCCGCCCACGTCCGCGGGCTCGGCTTCACGCACGTCGAGCTGCTCCCGATCATGGAGCACCCGTTCGCGGGCTCGTGGGGATACCAGGTGACCGGCTACTACGCGCCGACGGCGCGCTGGGGCACGCCGGACGACTTCCGCTTCTTCGTCGACACCTGCCACCAGCACGGCCTCGGCGTCATCCTCGACTGGGTGCCGGCGCACTTCCCCCGCGACGACTACGCGCTCCGACGCTTCGACGGCACCGCCCTCTACGAGCACGACGATCCGCGGCTCGGCGAGCATCCCGACTGGGGCACTCTCATCTTCAACTACGGGCGGCGCGAGGTCGCCAATTTCCTGATCGCGAACGCGCTCTACTGGCTCGACGAGTTCCACGTCGACGGCCTGCGCATCGACGCGGTCGCATCCATGCTCTACCTCGACTACAGCCGCCGCGACGGCGAGTGGCTGCCGAACCGATACGGCGGGCGCGAGAACCTCGAAGCCATCGCCTTCCTCCGCGACCTCAACGACACGATCGCCGCCGAGCATCCGGGCTGCTGCACGATCGCCGAGGAGTCGACGGCGTGGCCCGGCGTCACGCACCCGACCGCCGCGGGCGGGCTCGGCTTCACGTTCAAATGGAACATGGGTTGGATGCACGACACGCTCGGCTACTTCGCCCGCCAGCCGATCCATCGCCGCTTCCATCACGACGAGCTCACCTTCGCGATGCTCTACGAGCACCGCGAGCGCTTCGTGAACCCGCTCTCGCACGACGAGGTCGTGCACGGGAAGCGCTCGCTGCTCGAGAAGATGCCGGGCGACGAGTGGCAGCAGCTCGCGAACCTGCGCCTCCTGCTTGCGTATCAGTACACGCGGCCCGGCAAGAAGCTGCTCTTCATGGGCACCGAGCTGGCTCCGCGCCAGGAATGGAATCACGACGCGAGCCTCGATTGGCGCCTCGGAGAGGAGCCCTCGCGCCGGAGCCTGGCGCGCTTCCTCGCAGCGCTCGGCGCGCTCTACCGGAACACCCCTTGCTTCTGGCGGGGGGACCCCGACGACGATTCCTTCGCCTGGATCGATTGCAGCGACCGCGAGTCGTCGATCGTGAGCTACCAGCGCCGCTGCGGCGACGCCCACGCGGTCGTCATCTTGAACCTGACGCCGGTACCGCGGCCCGACTATCGCGTCGGCGTCCCGAGCGCGGGCCGCTACGCCCTCCGGCTCGACAGCGACGCCGTCTTCTTCGGCGGCTCCGGTCGGCTGCGAGCCGAAGCATTCGCGGCCGAGCCGCTGCCATGGCAGGGACAGCCGCAGTCGCTCGTACTCACGCTGCCGCCGCTGGCGGCGCTCGTGCTTTCCCCCGCATGAGCGCCAAGGCCGTATCGCGCCCGGCGTTGCGGCGACTCGCTGCCCGGCTCGGCATCCTGCCGCGCTACGCAGACGCCGGCGGCACCGTGCGCGTCGCCTCGCACCGCACCATCGAAGCGCTCGCGGCGGCGCTCGGCTACGACGCCTCGACCGAGGCGGCGGCGGCGCGCGCCGCCCACCTCGTCGCCGCGGCCGATGCCGGCCCGATCGCGCCGACTCGGGTGGCGACTCCCGCGGCGGCGCGCCACGTCCCCATCGCTCTCCCTGCCGCGCACCGCAGCGGCGGCGAGTGGCTGATCGAGCTTCTCGACGAGCACGGCGAGCGCCGCACCGCCGCGGCGAGTCTGCGCGAACGCCGCCGCGAGCCGCAGATCACCCTGCCCTTCACACCGGATCGCGGCTACCACCGCCTGCGGCTCACCCTGATCGCCCGCGGCGCTCCCGAGGTCACGGTCGACCAACGGCTGATCGTCGTGCCGGCGCGCTGCCCGACACCGCGCCGGCGCCTCGGGGCCCGCGGCGTCTTCGGACTGCTCGTGAACCTCTACGCCGTCGAGAGCGCGCGCAACTGGGGAGCCGGCGACTTCGGCGACCTCGGCACGATCGTGGACTTCGCAGGCGCCGCCGGCGCCGCATTCGTCGGCGTGAACCCGCTGCACGCCCTCCGCAACACGCGGCGCGAAATCAGTCCGTACAGCCCCGTGAGCCGGCTCTACCGCAATCCTCTCTATCTCGACATCGAGGCGGTGCCGGAGAGCGCCGACTCCCCGACGATGGCTCGCCGGCTCCGCTGCCGCACGCTGGCCGCGGACCTCGAAGCACTCCGCGCCGGTCCGCGGCTCGACTATGCCGGCGTCATGGCGCTCAAGACCCCGATCATTGCGGCCCTGCACCGCGCCTTCGTGCGCCGCCACGGCGATGCGGACACGGCGCGCGGACGCGCCTACCGCCGCTACTGCCGCGAGGAAGGAACGGCGCTCCGCGACTTCGCGACCTACGTAGCGCTCGAAGAGCACCTGGCGCCGGCGGCGGGACGCGATTGGCGGCGCTGGCCGCGCGCTCTCCGCGATCCCGGCTCGGCGGCCGTCGCCGAGTTCCGTCGCCGCCATGCCCGGGACGTCGACCGCGCCCAGTGGGTGCAGTTCGAGCTCGACCGCCAGCTGGCAGGGATCGCCGCGCGCGCCCGCCGCGCTGGCCTCGCCATCGGCGTCTATCCGGATCTGGCGCTCGGCTCGGCGGCGCGCGGAGCGGATGCCTGGGCGTTTCCCGGACAGTTCGTGCTCGACGGCACCAGCCTCGGCGCGCCGCCCGACGGCCTGGCGCCGGCCGGACAGAACTGGGGACTGCCGCCGCTCGATCCGCACGCGCTCCGCCGCGGCGGCTACGCATATTGGGCTCGCCTCCTGCGATCGGCTTTCCGCCACGCCGGAGCGCTCCGCATCGACCACGTACTCGGGCTCTTCCGGCAATTCTGGATCCCGCCCGGCCGCCCGGGCTGCGAGGGCGCGTACATCGAGTTCCCGACCGACGACCTCCTCGGCGTCCTCGCCCTGGAGAGCGAGCGCGCCGGCGCGCTCGTGATCGGCGAGGATCTCGGCACCGTCCCGCCCGGTCTCCCCGAGCGTCTGCGCGCCGCCGGAGTGCTCTCGACCCGGGTGCTGCTCTTCTCGCGCGATCGACGCGGCGCCTTCATGCCGGCGCCGAGCTATCCGCACCGGTCCCTGGTGAGCGCCAACACTCACGACATGGCGCCGCTCGCGGGCTGGACGGCGGGCCGCGATCTCGTGCTCCGGCGCACCCACGGCCAGCTGCCCGACGCCCGCGCGCTCGCCGCCGCGCGCCGGGAGCGCCATCGCGCCGTCGCCATGTTGCGGGCGCTGCTCGTCGACGCCGGACTGTGGCCCACGGACCGCCCCGCCGACGGCGCCGACCCCGCCTTTCGCGGCGCCGTCCACGCCTTCCTCTGCCGCACGCCGAGCGCCCTCGTCGGCATCGCCTTCGACGACCTCGCCGGCGCCGTCGATCCCGTGAACCTCCCCGGCGTCGCCCTCGACCGGTACCCGAGTTGGAGCCGGCGACCCGGCTTGACGCTCGAACGCCTCGCGAACGACGCAGCCGTAGCTACAGCGCTGGCGGGTACCGCCCGGCGCCGAGCGCGGCCACCACGGCACGCGCGCGGTCCCGACTTGGCGGCGTACCGACCAGCGGCTAAGTAGCGTCGACAATGAGACTGCACCGCCATGCCGCGGCGGCGGTCTCGGGACTGTTGTTGGCGCTCGCGGGCTGTAGCCGTTCCGGCGAAACCGCTCCGACCGGGCCGCCGCCACCCGTCGTCGAGGTCGCCGCCGTCGTACCCCGGACGCTCGTCGACGAAGCCGCCCTCCTCGGCCAGTTGAACGCCGTCCAGCAGGTGGCAGTGCGCTCCGAGGTCCCCGGCATCATCGCGGCGATCGAGTTCGACGAGGGCCAGGCCGTCCGCCTGGGTCAGGTGCTCTTTCGCCTCCGCGACGACGAGCAGGTAGCGCGCTTGCACGAAGCCGAGACGGCCGTGCGTCTCGCCGCCGCCAACCACCGCCGCATCCAGGACCTCTCACGCGACGGCATCGTCGCTCCGTCGCAGCTCGACGATGCCACCGCGCAGTTCGAGGCGGCGCGGGCGCGGCTCGAGGTCGCACGCGTGGCGGTCGACCGCACGCGCATCACGGCGCCCTTCGACGGCTACGTCGGACACCGCATGGTCTCCGTAGGCGCCCGTATCGAGCCGGAGAACGACCTCGTCACGGTGGAGTCGATCGCCGACCTCGAGCTCGCCTTCCAGCTCCCCGAGCTGGCGCTGCCGCTCGCCCGGGTCGGTGTGCCGGTCGACATTCGCGTCGCGCCCTATCCGGACCGCGTGTTCTCCGGCGCCATCTCCTTCGTGGCGCCGAGCTTGAACCCGCAGAACCGCCGCTTGCTGGTGAAGGCGCGGATCCCGAACGCCGACTTGACGCTCCGACCCGGCCTCTTCGCCACCGTCGAGGCCCGCCTCGGCGCCCGCGAGAACGTCCTGGCGGTGCCGGACAGCGCCGTCGTCTACGGCAGCAACGGCACCTTCGTCTGGAAAGTCGACGCGGCGCAGAAGGTGGCCCCGGCCGACGTCGCGCTCGGCGCCCGCCGCGACGGCATCGTCGAAGTGACGCGCGGCTTGCAGGCGGGCGACGTCGTCGTCGTCGCGGGAACCAACAAGCTCGCGCCGGGCATCGCCGTGGAGGCCGTGACCGCCGCCCCCGAGCCGACCGCGAGTCCGGGAGCGCGCTCCTGAGGATCTCCGACCACTGCATCGAGCGCCCCGTCCTCGCGTCCGTGATGTCGCTGGTGATCGTGCTCGCCGGCGCGATCGCGCTGCCGCGGCTTTCGAACCGCGAGCTCCCCGACGTCGATCCGCCGGTCGTCTCGGTGTCGACCATCTACACCGGCGCCGCTCCCGAGGTCGTGGAGACGTCGGTCACCCAGCCGCTCGAGGACGAGCTCATCGGCATCGACGGCATCCGCCACCTCACCTCGCTCAGCCGCGAGCAGGTCTCGGAGATCACGATCGAGTTCGATCTCGACCGCAACGTCGACGAGGCCGCCAACGACGTGCGCGATCGCGTCGCTCGCGTCCGCGGCACCCTCCCCGACGAGGTCAAGGATCCGGTGGTCGCCAAGAGCGACGCCGACGCCAGCCCCATCATCTGGATGGCGCTGGCGAGCGACCGCTACGGGCAGCTCGAGCTCTCGACCATGGCCGAGACCCGCTTGAAGGACCGCCTCTCCAAGCTCCCCGGGGTCGCGACCATCATCATCGCCGGCGAGCGGCGCCACGCGATGCGGGTCTGGGTCGACAACGTCCGCCTCACGGCCGCCAACCTCACCGTCGCCGAGATCGCCGAGGCGCTGGCGCGCGAGAACGTCGACCTGCCCTCCGGACGCGTCGAGGGTGCGCGCCGCGAATTCACGGTGCGCACTCTCGGGGAGGTCGCCAGCGCCGAGGATTTCCGCGCCCTCGTCGTTGCCGAGCGGGCCGGCGAGCCGATCCGCCTCGGCGACGTCGCGCGCGTCGAGGTCGGCCCCGAGGACGACCGCAACTACGTCCGCTTCGACAAGAAGCCGTCGGTGGCCCTGGGCGTCGTCCGCCAGTCGAAGGCGAACACCGTCGCGGTCGCTGACGCAGTGCTACGGGAAGTCGCGATGCTCAGGCGGGAGCTTCCCGCCGGCGTCTCGCTCGACGTGGCCTACGACCAGTCCACCTTCATCCGTCGCTCGGTCGCCGATGTGACCCGCACCATCTTCGAAGCGGTGCTGCTGGTCGTCGGCGTCATCTATCTCTTCCTCCGCAGCCTGCGGGCGACCCTGGTGCCGGCGGTCGCGATCCCGGTGTCGGTAGTCGGCACCTTCGCGTTCCTCTACGCCCTCGGCTTCTCCATCAACACGCTGACCCTCATGGGCCTGACGCTCGCGATCGGCCTCGTCGTCGACGACGCCATCGTCGTGCTCGAGAACGTCACGCGCTGGGTCGAAGCCGGCACGCCGCCGCGCGAGGCCGCCCATCGCGGCATGCGGGAGATCTCGTTCGCCGTGCTGGCGACGACGATCTCGGTGATCGCCGTGTTCCTGCCCCTGGCCTTCCTCACCGACCAGACCGGCCGCCTCTTCCGCGAGTTCGGAGTGACGGTGGCGGCGGCGGTCGCGATCTCGGGCTTCGTGGCGCTGACGCTGGCGCCGATGATGTGCGCCCGACTGGTGCGACCCGCGACCGCCGCGCACGGTCTGAAGCGCCGGCTCGAGCGCGGCCTCGATCTCCTGATCGACGCCTACCGGCGCCTGCTCGGCATCGCCTTGGCGTGGCGGCGCGCTTGCGTCGCCGCCGGCGTCGCCTGGTTCGTGTTCGGGCTCTGGCTCCTGCAGACGGCGCCGCGCGAGTTCGTCCCGACCGCCGACCGCGGCAACATCCTCGTCATCACCGAGTCGCCCGAAGGCAGCACGATCGGCGATACCGACCATTACCAGCGCCAGGTCGAGGACATCGTGCTCTCGGCGCCGAACGTCGCCAAGGGCTTCTCGGTGGTGGCGCTCGGCAACACCGGCCCGGGCAACGTCAACCAGGGGGCCATGTTCGTGACCCTCGATCCCTGGGAAGAGCGCGCGCACTCGCAGCAGAGCATCATCACCGGGCTGTTCCCGCGGCTGCACCGCGTCGCCGGCATGCTGGCGTTCCCGATCAGCCCGCCGTCGCTGGGGACGAGCTTCGACGCCACGCCGGTATCGCTGGTCGTGCAGGGGCCGGACGTGCGCCAGCTCGCTGCCTTCGCCGACGAAGTGGTGCGCCGCACGAAGGCGCTGCCGGGATTCGTCAACGTGCGCAGCGATCTCGTCCTCAACAAACCGCAGATAGTCGTCGCCATCGACCGCAACCGCGCCGCCGACCTCGGGGTGTCGGTGCGCACCATCGCCTCGACGCTGCAGATCCTCCTCGGCGGCCTCGATCTCTCGACCTTCAAGCTCGAGGGCGAGACCTACAAGGTGATGGTGCAGCTCGAAGAGGCGTTCCGGCGCCGGCCGGGAGAGCTCCTCGAGCTCTACGTCCGCGGCAAGAACCAAGATCTGATACCGCTGCAGTCGGTCGTGCGCATCCGCGAGTCGACCGCGCCGCGCGGCCTGCCGCACTTCGACCGCCTGCGCGCCGCGACGCTCTCGGCGACGCTGCTTCCCGGCGTCCCCCTCGGCACCGCGCTCGATCGCATTCGCACGATCGCGGCCGACGTGATCGGTGACGCTCCCGGCTACCGTCTCGCCTTCTCCGGTGAGTCCGAGGACTTCTACGAATCCGGGAATGCCCTCGCCTTCGCCTATCTCCTCGCGGTCGTGATCATCTACCTGGTGCTTGCCGCGCAGTTCGAGAGCGTGTGGCATCCGGCCGTGCTCATGATCGCGGTGGCGCTGTCGTTCACCGGCGCACTGGCGACGCTCGCGCTCACCGGCAACACCCTCAATCTCTTCAGCCAGATCGGCCTCGTCATGTTGATCGGCCTGGTGACCAAGAACTCGATCCTGATCGTCGAGTTCGCCAACCAGCTCCGCGAGCAGGGCCGCGATCTCGCGTCCGCCATCTTCGAGGCGTCGGTGACCCGCTTCCGCCCGATCCTCATGACCGCGATCGCCACCGTCGTCGGCATCCTGCCGATCGCGGTCGGTTCGGGTGCCGGCGGCGAGCTGCGGGCACCTCTCGGCGTCGCCGTTGCCGGCGGCATGGTATTCGCGACGGTGCTGACGATCTTCGTCGTGCCCGCAGCGTATCTGGTGCTCGAAAACGCCCGCGGCCGGCTGCGCCGGGCGCCGCTGCGCACTGCGCCCGCACTCGACGGCTCGAGCGAGCCCGTTGCCGGATGAGCCGGGGCGGCAGCCCGCGCCCATGTCACGATATACGGCCGGACCGGCGCAGCCAGAGGTAGAACGGCCATCCAGCGAGCAGCACGCCGAGGCCGATCGCGCACTCGAGCGGGCGGCCGACGAGCATGGCCGCGGCGACGCCGGCATTGGCGATCAGATAGAGCCCCGGAATCCACGGATAGCCCCAGGCGCGATACGGACGATGGAGCTCGGGACGGCGCCGGCGCAGCCGATAGAGCACGGCGGTATCGGCCATGGTCGCGAGCACGATGGCGAAGGTCGTGTAGTCGAGGACGCTCGGGAAGCGGCGCAGTACGAGGAGCAGCGCCATCGCCGCCAGCGCCTGGGCGACGATCGCGCGGTGCGGCGTCCTGTACTCGGGGTGCACTGCGGAGGCGCCGCCGATGAAGAGCCCGTCGAGCGCCATCGCGTAGGCGATGCGCGGGCCGACGAGGATAGTGGCGTGCAGAGTGCCGAGGATGGACCCGATCACGAAGAAGCCCACGCAGCGGCCGGCCGCCGCGCCGAAGAGCGCGGTCGCGGCTGCCGTTCCGGCATCCGGCTCGACGGCGAGCGCGGACAGCGGCAGGGCGTAGAGATAGACGGCGTTCAGCGCCAGGTACGCCAGCATGCAGAGGCCGAGCCCGAGGAAGAGAGCGCGCGGCAGCGTCCGTTCCGGATCGCGGATCTCGCTGGCGACGTACACCGGCGCGTTCCATCCGAGATAGGTGAAGAGCACCGGCGAGAGCGCCAGACCGAACGCCGAGAGTGGTGCCGCCGCGGCGGCGCCGGCGACGAGCGGCCGCAGGCGCGCAGCGTCGCCGCCGCCCAGGACCAACGCGGCGCCGACGAAGAGCGCCGCGCCGACGAGCTTCAACCAGCCGCCGAGATTGTTGACCTGTACGCCGCGGCGGACGCCGACGTAGTTGATCGCCGAGGTCCCGACCGTCGCCGCCACTGCGAGGACGAGCACGCCCGGAGCCCCGAGCCCGAGGTGCGCCGCCACGGCCTCGCCGAACGCCACCGCGAGCGATGCCACCGTGCCCGCATAGATCACGAAGAAGCTGAGCCAGCCGACGAGGAAGCCGGCGGCAGGATGCCACCCTTCCCGCAGATACACGTAGTCGCCCCCGGCCCGCGGGAACATGGCGCCGAGCTCGGCGTTGGCTAGCGCGCCGGCCAGCGAGAGCAGGCCGCCGGCGATCCAGGCGGCGAGCACCAGCCCCGGATTCGGGAGCAGCCTGGCGATGGCGGCCGGGGTGAGGAAGATGCCCGAGCCGATCACCGACGACACCACCAGCATGGTGGTGTCGTACGTCCCGAACTCGCGCGCCAGCCGATCGCGCGGATCGCGACCGCGCTCGTCCGCCCCCGCGCTCGCCGTTGCCGCCACGTCCGCTCCGTAGCACACCCCGGCAGTGCGCGGGGATCCCGGAGCCCGGTTGCCCGGGCACGGCCACGGCGGCGGCTATGCAGGCGGATCGGCACCGTCTCCGGTCGGCGCCGACCGCGCCCGAGCGCCGCGCCTCAGTGCGCGCCGCCCGCCGCCGCCGGCTTCAGCGTCGCCGCCGGGCGCTCGAGGAGCCCCTTCTTGGTCAGCTCCGCGATCGCCGCGTCCATGGTCTGCATGCCGTGCGACTGCCCGGTCTGCATCGCCGAGGGGATCTGGTGCAGCTTGGCCTCGCGGATGAGGTTGCGAACCGCGGGAATCCCGACCAGGATCTCGTGCGCAGCCACTCGCCCGCCCCCCATCTTCTTCAGGAGCTTCTGCGCGATCACCGCTTCGAGCGACTCAGAGAGCATGGTGCGGATCTGGCCCTGCTGGCCCGCGGGGAAGACGTCGATGATGCGGTCGATCGTCTTCGCCGCGCTCGAGGTGTGCAGCGTGCCGAACACCAGGTGGCCGGTCTCGGCCGCCGTCAGGGCGAGCGAGATGGTCTCGAGGTCGCGCATCTCGCCGACCAGGATGACGTCGGGATCCTCGCGCAGAGCGCTCTTGAGCGCCGCCGAGAAGGAGCCCGTGTGCGGGCCGACTTCGCGCTGGTTCACGAGGCAGCGCTTCGACGGGTGCACGAACTCGATCGGATCCTCGACCGTCAGGATGTGCGCATCGCAGGTATCGTTGATGTAGTCGACCATGGCGGCGAGCGTCGTCGACTTGCCCGAGCCGGTCGGACCGGTCACGAGCACGAGGCCGCGATCCTTCTCGCAGAGCTGTTGAAAGATGGGCGGCAGGCCGAGTTGCTCCATCGTCGGGATCACCGTCGGGATACGGCGCAGCACCGCACCCGGGCCGCGGCTCTGCATGAAGACGTTGACGCGGAAGCGGCCGACGCCCTCGAGGGCGTAAGCAAGATCGAGCTCGTGCTCGTGCTCGAAGCGCGCTTTCTGCTCCGGAGTGAGCGCCGTCTCGACGCACGCCATGACGTCCTCGGCGCTCTGGACCGGGTGGCCGAGCGGCGCCAGGTCGCCGTCGACGCGCAGGCGCGGCGGCTGTCCGGCGCTGAGATGCAGGTCGGAGGCGTTCTTCTCGACGGTTTCACGAAGCAGCTGTTCCATGGTCGGCATTCGGAGATCCCCTTTCGTTCAACGCCGGCGTTCGCGGTCGGCAGACGCTGCTGCAAGACACACGCCATCCGCCCGGGACGAAAAACGCCCGTGCTCCGACGCCGGCGCCCGCAAGGGAGCGGCACGTCACCGCCGCCACCGTCGAAGCCGTGGCGTGCGCGTGTCGGTCGATGCTAGGAGGACCGCCGATGCCGCATGCCATCTGCACTGCCGCTGCGGCGGCGCCCGGACTCGGAGTCGCGGCATGAGCGCCAGGCGGCTGCGTATCGCCGTCGTCGGCCATGCCCAGCACGTCACGCTCGCCGCGGTGCCGGCGCTGCCGGCCCCGGGCGAGATCCTCCATCTCGAGCGGCCGACGGTCATCGCCGGCGGCGGTGGTGCGATCACGTTCTTTCAGCTGGTGCGCAGCCCGGCGGAGGTGCACTTCTTCACCGCTCTCGGCACCGACGCCGCCGGCGTCGAGGTCGAGGGCGCGCTCCGCGTTGCCGGCGGAACCGTCCATGTCGCGCATCGCTCCCGCGCCCACCACCGCGACCTCGTCCTCGTCACTCCCGACGGCGAGCGCACGATCATCGTCATGCAGCCGCCGCTGCACCCGAAGATCGGCGACCCGCTGCCGTGGAACGTGTTCGCGGACTGCGACGCGGTCTTCTTCACCGGCGACGACTCGGCCCTCCTGCGGGCGGCGCGAGCCGCGCGTCTGCTGGTCGTGACGGCGCGGCGCGCCGCGGTACTGGCGGCAGCGGCCGTCGCGGCGGATGTCGTCGTCGGCAGCGTGAACGATCCGCGCGAATCGGCGAACGCCTATCCCGCACCGCCGCGCGCGGTCGTGCTTACCGACGGCCGGCGCGGGGGGCGGATCATGACCGCCGCCGGAAGCGAGGCCTTCGCTGCGCCACCCCCGCCGCCGCGCATCGTCGGCTCCTACGGCGCCGGCGACAGCTTCGCCGGCGCTCTCACCTGGTATCTGGTCGCGGGGCTACCGCTGAAAGACGCGTGCGAGCGCGCCGGCGTGCACGGCGCCGCGGTGCTAGCCGGCGTCGATCCGCTGCAGCACCAGCTACCGCTCGGCTGAGAGTCCACGCCGCCGCCGGGCCATGCGGACCGCACTCTACTTCATGCGGGGCATCCGCCACGTGCGCCGTTTTGAACGGGCTGCCGGCGCCGCTACGTCCGCTTGGCGCCCCCGCGCGTGCTCGGGGGCGCCACCGGCAGATCCCAGAGCGCGGCGATCTCGGGGTCGTCCTCGTCCCAGACGCGCCGGTGCAGCTCGGCAACCAGGTCGGGGTGGCGCAGCAGCATCCGGCGATGTTCGGCATCGATCTCGGCCGGGCCCTTGTGCACGACCTCGTCGAGCAGCGCCGCGTGCGCGGAGCGGATGCTGGCGCGCAGCTTCCGGCCCGGCCGCAGGAGCGCCTTGTGGAGCGCGTTCACGTACGGATCGACCGCCGTCGCGACGAACACGTCGTCGCGTCCGGGTGGCGCTGCGGCCAGGCGCGCCGCCACGGCGCGGACCTCGGGCGGCGGGTCCGTCTCCTCGGGCGTGAGGAAGAAGCCGAGGTCGCGAGCCCGCGCCCCCGCCGCGACGCGGCTCGCCAGCACCGACACGGGGATCGCCAGCACCAGCGCCCCGATGATCGGCAGGACCCACCAGAAGTACTCGGGGTTCAGCCAATACAGGAGCGCGCCCCAGGCGCTCGCGAAGAGCGTGTCGAAGCCGTGGGCGCGGATCGCGTCGCCCCACGAGGTCTCGGCATCTTCCCGAGTCTGCGAGCGCCACACCACGGTGCGCCCGATGAGGTTGGTGAAGACGAAGCGGCTGTGGAAGGCCATGCGGATCGGCGCCAGGAGGCTCGAGAGCAGCACGTCGAGGACGACGCTGGCGAGGAGCCGCAGGATGCCGCCGAAGGCGCGCGCCTGGCCTTGGACGGCGATGAGCAACACGCTCAGGATCTTCGGCACGAAGAGGATCATGCCGGTGACGGCGAGGAGCGCGAGCGCCCAGTTGGGACGCCAGATCGGCCACTCGGGAAAGAGGCTCGGCCCCGACGGGAAGTAGTCGGGCTCGAAGAAGACGTTGGCGACGGCCTCCCAGGTGCTGAGCAGGAGGAACGTCGCCCACAGCAGCGCCGACACGTACGAGAGCGCACCGTTCAGGAAGAGCGTGCGGTGGGCGCCGAAGAGACCCTCGGTGAAGAGGAGGCGCAGGTGCTGGAGGTTGCCCTGGCACCAGCGGCGATCGCGGCTCATCTCCTCGAGCAGCGTCGACGGCACCTCCTCCCACGAGCCGCCGAGGTCGTAGGCGAGCCAGGTGGTCCAGCCGGCGCGCCCCATGAGCGCCGCCTCGACGAAATCGTGGCTCAGGATCTCGCCGCCGAGCGGCGGCTTCCCGGGCAGGCGCGGCAGCGCGCAGTGCTCGATGAACGGCGCCGTGCGGATGATGGCGTTGTGGCCCCAGTACTGGCCGTCGCCGAGCTGCCAGAAGTGCAGCCCCGCCGAGAACATCGGCCCGTAGGCGCGGCTGGAGAACTGCTGCACGCGCGCGAACAGCGAGCGCCGCTGTACCGCGATCGGCACTGTCTGGATGATACCGACGTCGGGGTGGCGGCGCATGAGCTCGACGAGCCGCACCAGGGTCGATCCCTGCATGACGCTGTCGGCGTCGAGCATCACCATGAACGGGTAGCGCGCCCCCCAGCGCCGACAGAAGTCGGCGACGTTGCCGCTCTTGCGGCGCAGCCGTACGCGCCGGCGCCGATAGAAGATGCGGTCGAAGCCGTCGACGTCGCGCGCCCACGCCGCCCATGCCTCCTCCTCGCGGACGATGGTTTCGGCGTCGGCGGTGTCGCTCAGCACGAAGAAGTGGAACTGGTCGGCGGCGCCGATCCCCGCCAGCGACTCCTCGATCGCGCGCAGGCCGGCGAAGACGCGGTCGACCGGCTCGTTGCAGATCGGCATGACGATCGCGGTGGGACGCCCCGTGACGGCGGGATCGGGCGCGGCGCCCGGAAACGGCACGCTCGTACCGGGAGCGCGCGAGATCGCGAAACGATCGCCGCGCACCAGACACCAGAAGCCCATGAGCGCCGCCCAGAATCCGATCGAGATCCATCCGAAGAGCACCCCGAAGACGACGACGATCGCGACCTCGAGCCAAGTGCCGCCTCCCCGCGGCAGCACGCTGACCATGAAGCCGCTCGCGACGACGGTCGGCAGCAGCACGAGGACGGAGAGAAGGAGGCGGCGGCGGTGGGCGACGCGCGTCCACGCGAGCGCGCGCCGCCGACGGCGGAACGCCTTCCGCGCCGCCGCGCCCGAGACGCGGCCGCGCAACCGCCCGAACCAACGATACAGGAGGCGGCGCTCCATCGGCTCCGGCGCCATCGACGTGCGCTGGAGCGGCGGCATCGAGTCGAAGCGGCCGCCGCTCACCGGCGCCGTGCGCAGCGCTCCGGATGCGCCGACGACACCGGTCCCGAGCCGCCACGCGAGGAAAGGCTCGATGCCCCCGTCCCAGGGTCGCGGCGGCACGGGGCGCTGCCGCAAGAGGAGCGTGCGGAGCTGGGCCAAGGTCACGTCGACCGCGTCGTTGCCCTCCTCCCAGGGCTCGCTCATCGCCAGCCCCACGGCCTCGCGGGCGAGCCCGTCGCGCTCGGCGGCGGCGACGCCGAGCGCCGCCAGGTAGGCCACGGCCCGCACGTGGGCCAGCCGCCAATCCTGGAGCAGGCGGTGCCCCGGCCCGTCGAGGCGCAGGCGACCGGGATCGGTCGGGCCGTCGGCGGTCACGTGCAGGACCGGATCGGCCAGTGGCTCGAGACGTTTGTCCATCGGCTCAACGAGGGCAACGGAGCGCCATCATGGCACGGGGAGCAGTCGGTTGGCACGCGCCACGGCGCCCAGCCAATGGGCGCTAGGGCGCGGAGTCCGCCGCTGCGTGGCGCGGTCGACGGCGACGATGCCGAAGCGCGGAGCGTAGCCGAATGCCCACTCGAAGTTGTCGAGCAGGCTCCAGTAGAGGTAGCCGCCGACCGGAATTCCGTCGGCAAGGCAGGCGAGCACGCCGCGGAGCGCCCGCTCGACGTACTCGATGCGCTCGCGATCGTCGTCGACGGCGACGCCGTTCTCGGTGACGACGATCGGCGCACCGGTGCGCGCCGCGGCGCGACGGATGCAAGCCTCCAGAGCCTCGGGATAGAACTCCCAGCCCATCTGGGTGCAGCGCGCCGACGGAGCCGGCCGCCGCGGTCCGTCCGGGCCGACGAGCGCGCGCGTGTAGACCTGGACGCCGAGGAAGTCGTCGCCGCGCGCGGCTTCGAGGAACACGTCTTCCATGTCGCGGCGCTCCTGGTCGCGGACGCTCTCGCCGCCGTCGACGGCCTGCCAGTCCTGCATGGCGAGCGTGAGGCCGATCGGCGCCCGGCCCGGGCCGCCGCGGATCGCTTCGACGGCGCGGCGATGCGCCGTGATCAGGATGTCGTTGACGCGCCGGCGCAGCGCCGGATCGCGATGTCCGGGCGGAAAGAGCCCCCAGCGATAGCCGGCATCGGCGACGATGTTCGGCTCGTTGATCGTGCACATCCGGGCGACGACGTCGCCGAGCCGGACCGCCGCGCGCGCCGCGAAGCGCGCGAAGAGGTCGGCCGTCGCCGGCTCCGCCCAGCCGCCGCGCGCGGCCACCCAACGCGGCGTCGTGAAGTGGTGGAAGGTGAGGATCGGCGTGAGTCCGCGCGCCAGGCAGGCCTCGCACATGCGGCGGTAATGATCGAGCGCCGCGGCCGAGAACTCGCCGTCTTCGGGCTCGATGCGGCTCCACTCGAGCGAGAAGCGATAGGCGCCGAAGCCGAGTCCGGCAAGCAGGTCGAGATCGTCGGGATAGCGGTGGTAGTGATCGCAGGCGTCGCCGCTCGGCTCGCGGCACGGAGTGTCGGCGCCGTGCTCCCAGGCCCACCAGTCGTTGTTCCAGTTGCCTCCCTCTACCTGGTGAGCAGCCGTGGCGGCGCCCCAAACGAAGCCGTCGGGAAAGGCATCGACGGAGGCCGGTCGCGGGGGCACCCGGCAGGTATGGGAGGCGCCGTGTCCGGCGTCAAGTGCCGACGCAGAGACCGAGCAGACGACCAGGCGCCCGTCTGGCACAATGGGGCGCACATGCACCGGCGGCGCGCGCGCACTTCGGTCCTCCCGTGGCTCGCGGCCGTCGCGGCGCTGCTGCTCGTGTCGGCCTGGCGTCCGCAAGCCCGCGCGGCCGACGCCGCGGCGGACGACGGGCTGCCGCGCCCCGTGTGCCCACTCGAATCCATCGTGCGCAACGACGGCGACATCCCCGTCTGGGAAGACGACCCGGTGCTGACGCCGAGGAAGACGGCGTGGGAAGACTCGCTCGGCGGTCGGGTCGCCGCCCGGCCGGCCGTGCGCGCCCGCTTGCAAGGCTGGCCAGCGCTCGCGCTCCGGGATCGCGCCGCACTGCCCGGCGACGACCGCGCCTTCCTCGAGCAGCTCGCGCGCGACACCTGGCGCGGACTCGACGCTTTCACCGACCGCGAGAACGGTCTCCCGGTCGACCACGTCCGCCTCGAGCCCGATGGCGGCGGCGCGCCGGCGGGCGTCGTCGGCGACTACACCAACATCACCAATGTCGGCATGCACCTGATCGCGGCCGTCGCCGCACAGGCGCTCGGACTCGTCTCCGCAGCGGAGGTCGTAGCCTCTATCGAGCGCACGCTCGATACCCTCGATCGCCTCGAAACGCACGCGGGCTTCTTCTTCAACTACTACGACACCACCTCGCTCGAGCGGACGAGCAACTTCATCTCGTTCGTCGACTCGTCGTGGCTGACCGCCGGCCTCATGATCGCGCGCGCCGCGCTCCCGCCGCTCGCGGCGCGCACGACCGCACTCCTCGGCCGTATGGACTACCGCTTCTTCTACGACCAGAAGCTGGGCCTGCTCTCGCACGGCTACTTCGTCCATCGTCGCGCGCGCTCGCGCTACCATTATGCGGTGCTCTACACCGAGGCGCGCCTCGGAGCGCTGATTGCCATCGGCAAGGGCGATGTCCCCGAAGCGACCTGGTTCCGCATGGTGCGGACCTACCCCGCCGACTGCCTCGGCCAGAACCAGACGCCGGTCGCCGCCGTCCACAAGGTGGTGCG
Source organism: Polyangiaceae bacterium UTPRO1 (assembly GCA_002050235.1). Classification (GTDB taxonomy): domain Bacteria; phylum Desulfobacterota; class Binatia; order UTPRO1; family UTPRO1; genus UTPRO1. The sequence goes on from MWST01000032.1 coordinate 27,105, forward strand.
CGGCCACGGGGTGTGGGGCGGCTGGTACGAGTGGCAGGGCGAACGCTACGTGCCGTCGTGGGGCGGCAGCATGTTCGAAGCCCTGATGCCGACGCTCGTCATCGACGAACAGCGCGCCGCGCCGGCTAGCCTCGGAGCCAACGACGTCACCCACGCCGTCGTGCAGCGCCGCTACGCGCTCGAAACCCTCGGCTACCCCGTCTGGGGCCTGTCGCCCGCCGCCATCCCCGGCGGCGGCTACCGGGAGTTCGGCGTGCGCCCGCTCGGCATGCGCGGCTACGGTGCCGGCATCGTGACCCCGCACGCGAGCGCCCTCGCCCTCACCGTGACGCCCGCCGAGGCGACCGCCAACCTGCGCCGCCTCGCCGAGCGCTACGAGATCTACGGCGACTACGGCCTCTACGACGCCGTCGATCCGGCGACCGGCCAGGTCGCACGCACCTATCTCGCGCTCGACCAGGCGATGACGCTGGTGGCCATCGCCAACCATCTGCGGCCTGCCGTGATCCCGAACCTCCTGGCCACGGACGCGGCCGTCAGGCACGCCCTCGCGATCCTCGGCGACGAGCGTTTCTTCGAGTAGAAGACCCGGCGATGGCTCGGGTCGCCCTCGTCCACTTAGGTAAAGTCTACGGCAACGACGTGCGGGCGCTCGACGACGTCACGCTCGAGGCCGCCGACGGCGAGCTCCTCGTGCTGGTCGGGCCGTCGGGGTGCGGCAAGTCGACGGTGCTGCGCCTGGTCGCCGGCCTCGAGGAGGCGACGAGCGGCGAGATCCGCATCGGCGGCGTCGTCGTCAACGACCTGCCGCCGCAGGAGCGCAACGTCGCCATGGTGTTCCAGGACTACGCGCTCTACCCGCACATGACGGTGCGGCGCAACCTCGAGTTCCCGTTGCGCATGCGCGGTGCCGCCCGCACCGAGATCGACCGCCGCGTCGCCGCGGTGGCGCGCCAGCTCGAGCTCGACGCCGTGCTCGACCGCCTCCCGAAACAGCTCTCCGGCGGCCAGCGCCAGCGCGTCGCCATGGGCCGCGCGCTCGTCCGCGAGCCGGCCGTGTCGCTCCTCGACGAGCCGCTCTCGAACCTCGACGCCAAGCTCCGGGTAGAGGTGCGCGCCGAGATCGCGGCGCTCCAGGAACGCACCCGGACCACGATGCTCTACGTGACCCACGACCAGGTCGAAGCGATGACGCTCGGCGAGCGCGTCGCCGTCCTGAACGCCGGCCGGCTCCAACAGGTCGCGTCGCCGCGCGAGCTCTACGAGCACCCGGCGAGCGCGTTCGTAGCCGGCTTCATCGGCAACCCGCCGATGAACCTGCTGCCGGGTCGGCTGGTGGCGGACGGCGGCGAGACCCGGGTCGCCGTCGCCGGCGGGACCCTGCGGCTGGCGCCCGCGGCGCTCGCGGGGCGCGAGCCGGCCGGAGGCGACGAAGTCACCGCCGGTATCCGCCCCGAAGCCCTGGTCCGCGTCGAGGACGGCGCGGCGAACGCGCTGCGCTTCGTCGTCGAGCACGTCGAGTGGCTCGGCCACGAGACCCTCGCGCACTTGCGGGCGGCGGCGGGAGCGGACGGCGCGCAGGTGGTGGCCCGCCTGCCCGGCATGCACCCGCTCGCCGCCGGCGCGCCGCTCGCGCTCGCCGTCGACCCCGGGCGCGTCTACGTCTTCGATCGCGACGGCCGGGCGCTCGCGTAGCGGCGTGCGCCCGGCGAACAGCCGCATCCGCAGCTCTCAGAGCCCGAGGCGCACCTCGGCCGGAAAGGTCCGTATAGTCACCTCGTGCTCGCCGCTGCCGGCAGCGGGGGCGCCGTTCACGGTGACGCGCGCGACCGGTCCCGGAAGCGGCGGCTGCAGGACGATGCCGCCGGCCGGCACGGTGAGATCACCGTCGATGCGGAAGACGAGCGCGTGCTCGCCCTCGGCGGTGAGCGTGTAGGAGAGCACCCCCCAGTATGTGGGCAGGCGCTTCACCTCGACCCCCGGTGCCGCGAGCCAGCTCGCGGGCACGCCGGCGGCGAGGACGAGGGCCTGGTCGCTCTCGCGCTCGTACGCGAGCATCGTCCTGAAAGCGCGCACGAAGCTCGAGCCGACCCAGGTGTGCGGCATGTCGCCGATGAAGCGCGGCGCATTCGGATCGTGCCAGACGATCTCGGCCCACTGGTTCCACGCCGCCGGCCGCTGGTCGCGGAGCAGCGCCGCGAGGATGTCGTGGGCGCGTCCACGCTCGCCGAGGCGCACCATGGCTTCGACGTTGCGGAGCTCGTACGGGCTGTAGCCGCTGCTGGTCCCCCGTCCCTCGACGCGCTCCGCGACGGTGTCCCAGTAGCGCTCGAAGGTCCGGTCGATGGCGGCGCGCGGGAGATGCGGCGTCAGGTCGGCGATGGTGACCGCGATCGCGCTCGAGGTGGGGTCGAAGTCGGCGAGCTCGGCCGAGGCCGGGAGATAGTCGGTCGTCCGCGTCTCCATGACCCGGGCGATCGAGGCCACGATGTCGGCGCGGAACGCGTCGCGCAGCTCGACCCAGCCGGCGGCGCGCGCACCGTCGCCGACGGCCCGCGCCAGCTCGGCCGCATCGGCGACGCCGCGGAGGGCGAAGAAGTCGTCCCAGTACGAGTGCACCGGATGCGAGCTGTAGCCCTCGTGGCTGATCGACTCCGGGAGGAGGCCGAAGAAGATCTGCCGCCCGGGCTCGCGATAGGCGTCGGTCGTGCGGGCGGCGCGGGCGTTGGCGATCCAGTCGACGGCGCGCGTGACTACCGGCCAGAGCGCGTGCACGAAGCCGACGTCGCGGGTGAAGCGGTAGTACTCGGCGATCGCGTAGAGCAGCTCGCCGTTGCTGTCGTGCTCGGGCACCGGGTCGGCGCCGCGCCGGTCGACGCAGCACGGCACCCGGCCGTCCGGCAGCTGAAACGGCGCATACCAGGCGAGGAAGTCCCGCACCGCCTCCACGTGGCCAGTCTTCAAGAGCACATCGGAGGTGAGCGCGCCGTCGCGAATCCACGAGCGCGCGTAGGTGCGGGCACCGGGCTGGATCGCTGGACCGTCGCGGTTGACGAGGATGTAGGCGATCGTCGAGCGGAGCGTGTCGACGAGGCCGCGAGCGTCTTCCGGCAGCGTCACCTCGACGCGGCTCACCTGCTCGGTCCAATCGCGGACGACGCGGGCGCGCTCGGCCTCGACGTCGGCCATGCTCATCGTCGGCGCGCGCGCGATCACCGGTCCCGGGTCGTGGAAGGGCACGGCCACCTGGACGGTGCCCGGCGCCCCTGGCGCCACCGTCAGCCGATACGCGAGCGCGCCCGACGCCCAGCCGAGCGCATCGGCGATGCCGGTCTCGGGCGGAACCTTGCCTTTCAATAGATAGGGGCCGACGAGCCCCTGCTCGAAAGTCGCCGCCCCGAAGCGGTCGGGCATCGTCAGCGACACCACGGCGCGATCGCCGTTCACCCACACCGTCCGGCCGTCGAGCGCCAGGGTGCGTATCGGCGTGACTCCACCCACCATGTTCAGCGACTGCCACGGCGGCAGCACCTGGAAGGGCCGCAGCGCCAGAAAGAGGTCGACGTCGCGACCGCGGTCGCCGCGGTTCTCGAGATCGTAGCGCACGTAGAGCACCGCCGACTCCGCGGGCCCGGCAGCGAAGGCCTCGATGCGCAGCCGCAGGTCCCCGTAGCGCCAGGTCACCGACGGGATCGGCAGCGCCCGGTCGGCGAGCGCCTGCGTCGGCTGCACGTCGCTCCAGGTCACGAGCGCGCCGTCGACGTAGAGGAACGGCTCGATCGTGAAGGCGCCCTTGTCGACCTCGACGATGCCCTCCTCGCTGACCAGAGCCTTGCGGTCGCCGCCCGGCACGCCGACGACGGTCCAGTACGATTGCCGACCGGTGAAGTACTTGGGGTACGTGCCGCGGAAGGCGCCCGCCGCAATCGCCTCGAAGAACTGGTTCGGCGAGGCGGAGAAGGCGATCGGTTGCACCGCCAGGCTGCGGATCTCGTAGCCCTTGCCCTGGCTGCTCTGCAGCAGCTCGAGGCGGATGTAGCGGGACTCGCCGTCGGGGAGGTAGACGTAGCTCCGCCCGCCGCTCCCGGCCGAGCTCGTGTAGGCCGGGGTCCACGTCTCGGCGTCGTCCGAGACCTCGACGCGATAGCTCGTCGCGTAGTGCTCGGGATCCCAATCGACGATGAGCCCGCCGTACTCGCGCGGCCGCCCGAAATCGAGCTGCAGCCATTGCTCGGCGGCGAGCTCGCCGCTGCGCCAGCTCGTCTGCGGATCCTGGTCGAGGACGAGGCGGGGCTCGTGGCCGGGCGCGAACGTCGACGCCGTCACCAGCGGCGGCAGATCGGCGCGACTCGCCGCCGGCCGCTCCTCGAGCCGCAGGTCGTCGATCCACACCGAGCCCTTGCCGCCGGCGCCGGTCGTGATCGCGATCTCGATGAACGCGACCTTCCGCGGTGCGGCCGCGCGGCGCTGGCCCCAGGCGTATTCGAGGCGCGACTTCTTGACGACGACGTGCTGCCACTCCTTCTGGAAGGCGTAGTCGCGGTACACTCGCCACCAGACGTTGTCGTTGGCGGGCTCGATGAGCTTGAACTCGAGCGTGTTCGGCGGCGCGTCGCCGCGGACGTCGAAGGTGAAGGCGAAGTTGCCGGGGAGCGTGAGCGGGAAGGCCTTGCGCGCGATGACGAACCCGCCGCCGCCCCGGAAGTCGAAGTCGAGGCGCATCGCGTTGCCGGTGCGGCCGGCGTCCTGCGCGATCTCCAGGCTCGCACCGGAGGACGCCTGGGCCGTCCAGCCCTGGACGCTCTCGAACTCGTCGAGCACCTGGGTGCCGGCCCGCGCCGCTTGCGCTCCGAGGCACAGGAGAACGAGCGCCGCTCGCAACAGCCGCCTCCGCACGCCCGCTCCTCCCCCTTTCATTGCTTCACGCTGCCGCTGGCGATGCCTTCGATGTACGAGCGCTGCAGCGCCAGGAACACCACGACCACGGGTAGCACGGTGAGCACCGCTCCGGCCATCATCAATTCGGTGTCCTGGACGTGCTCGCCGAGGAGGTTCGCGAGCGCCACCGGCAGCGTCTGCAGGCGGCTGTCGCTCAGCACGACGAGCGGCCAGAGGAAGTCGTTCCACGTCCCCATGAAGGTGAAGAGCGCCAGGGTGACGAGGACGGGCCGGCAGAGCGGCACCACCACCGACCAGAAGATGCGGAGCTCCCCGGCGCCGTCGACGCGGGCTGCGTCGAGGAGGCTCTGCGGAATCCCGAGCGCGTACTGGCGGACGAGGAAGATGCCGAAGATGCTCGCCAGGCCGGGAACGACGACGCCGAGATAGGTGTTCACGAGCCCGAGCCCGCGCAGCATGAGGAAGAGCGGCAGCATGCCGAGCTGTCCGGGAATGACCAGCGCCAGGAGCAGGATGGCGAAGATGCGGTCGCGGCCGGGGAAGCGGAAGCGCGCGAACGCATAGCCGGCGAGCCCGTTCAGCGTTACCGACACCACCGTCGTGGCGACGGCGATGCCGAGGCTGTTGGCGAAGGCGCGCGCCAGGTCCAGGCGCGCGAAGAGCGCGCGGTAGTGCTCGAGGGTCGGTGCGCTCGGCAGCCAGCGCGGTGGCACCATGCTCGCCTCGCCCGCCGGCATCAGCGACGCCGACACCATCCAGAGGAGCGGCAGCAGCGTCAGGATCGTCGCGGCGACGAGGGCGGCGTGCACGAGCGCGATCGCGAGCCGGCGCCGCAGCGCCCGGACGCGGGGTGCAGCGGCGCCGGCGGCGGCGACCCCGGCTCTCACGCGACCTCCCCGCGTGCGCCCATGGCGCGCACGACGAGACTCGGCACCAGCATGGCGAGGAAGAGCGCGAAGGCGATCGCCGCCGCGTAGCCCATGTTCCACCAGCGGAAGCCCTCGAGGTACATCAGCAGCACCACCGAGAGGGTCGCATGCGCCGGCCCGCCCTGGGTCATGACGTAGGGCTCGGCGAAGAGCTGGAGGTCGCCGATCAGCGTCATCACGGTCACGAACACGAGCGTCGGCCGCAGCATCGGAAGCGTCACGTGAAGCAAGCGCGCGCGGGCGCGGGCGCCGTCGACGCGCGCCGCTTCGTAGAGGCGCTCCGGGATGCTCTGCAGCCCGGCGATCAGGATCACCATGTTGAAGCCGAAGTTCTTCCACACGGTCATGATGACGATCGCGGGCATCGCGAAGCGCGGCTCGCCGAGCCAGTCGATCGGGCCGATCCCCAGCGGCGCCAGCAACGCGTTCAGGAGCCCGATCCGGGGATGGAAGGCGTAGCGCCAGACCACGGCCACGGCGACGAGCGTCGTCACCACCGGCAGGAAGAGCGCGGCGCGGAAGGCCGGCTTCCAGCGCGTCAGGGAAGCGCTCAGCAGCAGTGCGGCGCCGAGCGAGGCGGCGATCGAGAGCGGCGCCGCGACGACCACGAAATAGAGGGTGTTGCGGACGGCCGTCCGAAACAGCGGATCGCCGGCGAGGCGGTAGTAGTTGCCGAGTCCGACGCTGCGGAGATTGGCGCGGCTCGCGACCGCGTAGATGTCGAAGTCCGTGCCGCTGAGCGCGATCGCCGCCGCCACCGGCACGAAGAAGAAGAGCGCGATGGCAGCGAGCGCCGGCGCTGCGAAGAGGAGGCCCGGCGCCGCGCCGGCCGTCGCGAGGCGTCCGCCACGCCTCACGAGCGTCCGGCCTCCGCACGATCGAGCATCCAGCGCCGCTTCTCCAGGATCGAGTCGACGTCGCGGTCGAGCGCGGCGAGCCCGTCGTCGAGGGCGACGCCGCCGCGCACCACGGCCTCGACGTGCTCCGTGATCTTGGCGGCGATGCGCTCCCACTCGGGAACCGTCGGCGGCGCTTGGACGCGGGCTAGTTGGCGCCAGAACGCGGCCGTACGCGGCGCCTCCGCGAGGCCGGCCGCATGCCAGGCGCTCGGCCGCGCCGGCAGGTCGCCCGTCAAGCGCCAGAACGCCAGCTGCTGCGCCGGCTCGGCGAGGAACGCGATCCAGCGCCACGCCAGATCGGCGCGCGGGGTGGTGCGGACGACCGCGAGGCTGGCGCCGCCGGCGAGCGACACGCCCGGACCGGCGCCCGTGAAGGTCGGCAGCGGCGTCGTCGTCCAGGCGTCGGCGAGCGCCGGCAGGCGGCGGCTCATCTCGCCGAGGTTCCATGGGCCGCTGAGGAACATGGCGAACCACCCCGACGCGAAGTCCTGGTAGACGTTCGCCGACTGCGCCGCGCCTGCGCCCGGCGCCAGCCCGCGCCGGAAGAGCGAGCGGTAGAAAGCGATCGCGGCGCCGAACGCCGGGCTCCGGAAGTCGCCGAAGCGGTCGCCGTCGCGCAGCAGCGCCGCGCCATGCTGCAGCGCCAGGATCACCGGCGTCTCCCACTCGGCCAGCGGCAGGAGCACGGCGTAGCGCTCGCCGCCGCGCACCAGCTGCTCCATGGCCGCCACCCAGCCGTCCCAGGTCGGCGGCGGCGCGTCGACGCCGACAGCACGCAGCAGATCGCGGCGGTAGAAGAGGACGCGCGTGTCGACGTACCACGGCACTCCGAAGCGCTCGCCGTCGATCGCCGTCGCCGCGACCACACCGGGGAACTCGTCGCTCGCCGCGGCGAGGTCGGCGGCGACCGGCGCCAGTGCGCCGAGCGCCACCAGCTCGGCGAGCCAGGTATTCCCGACCTGTACCACGTCCGGCATCGCCTCCCCGACGTACGCCGTCAGCAGCTTCTCGTGCGCCGCGCCCCACGGGATCTGTTGCACGCGGACGCGGACCCCGGGATGGCGCCGCTCGAACTCCGGCACCAGCTGCTGCACGACCTCGCCCTCGCGGCCCATGGCCCAGAACTCGAGGACGTCGGCGTCGGAGGCGGCGCGGCAGCCTCCGGCGGCAGCCAGCGCCGCGCCGACCACCGCTACCAGCAGCCCCGAGCCGGAGCCTTGGCGCCATCGCATGGGGCCTACACTCTAGCGGCGATCGCGGCGCCGTGCACCGCCGGGAATGACGGGCGCAGCACGGCGCGCTTGACCGATTCGGCGCCCTGTACCAATAGGAGCGGCCAACGTGCCAGCCGATCAGCATGCGACGGCCTCCCTCCGCGGGGGCTGTGCCGGCGCGACGACCGCGATCGCGCTCCTGACGCTCGCCGCAACGCTCGCGTCGGCCGCCCCGCCGCCGAAGCGATCCCCGCAACCGTCGCCGCCGCCGACCTTCGGCTTCGCCAACGTCGCCGCCAGGGCGAAACAGCTCGCGACCGAGCCCTTCAAGGCGCCGCCGCAGGTTCCCGAGTGGCTAACCAAGATCAATTACGATCAGTGGCGCGACATCCGCTTTCGCACCGACCAGACGCTCTGGCGCGATCCGATGCGGCCCTTCCAGGTGCAGTTCTTCCACCCCGGCCTCTTCTACGACCGCACCGTCGCGGTCAACGTCATCGACGGCAGCAAGGCGAAGCCGCTCACCTTTTCGCCGAGCCAGTTCGACTACGGCCGCAACGATTTCGCGAGCAAGGTGCCGCAGAGCCTCGGCTACGCCGGCCTCCGGCTGCATGCGCCGTTCAAGACGCCGAAGTACTACGACGAGGTGATCGTGTTCCTCGGCGCCTCCTATTTCCGCGCCGTCGGCCGCGACCAGGTCTTCGGTCTTTCCGCACGCGGCATCGCCATCGACACCGGGCTTTCGTCGGGCGAAGAGTTCCCCTACTTCCGCGAGTTCTGGCTGAAGACGCCGGCGGGCAAGGACAAGCACGCAGTCGTCTACGCTCTCCTCGACAGCCCGAGCCTGACCGGAGCCTACGAGTTCACGATCACGCCGGGCGAACAGACGGTCGTCGAGACGCGCGGCCGCCTCTACCTACGCAGAGCGCCGCAGAAGATCGGCTTCGCGCCCCTTACCTCCATGTTCTTTCACGGCAAGAACACGACGCGGTGCTTCGACGACTTCCGCCCCGAGGTGCACGACTCGGACGGCCTCCTCGTCGCCAGCGGCAACGGCGAGTGGCTGTGGCGGCCGCTCGACAATCCCGAGAGGCTCGAGATCAGCTCCTTCCGCACTCCGGAGCTCCGCGGCTTCGGCTTGATCCAGCGCGACCGCGACTTCCGGAGCTACGAAGATCTCGAGACCCGTCCCGACCTGCGGCCGAGCGCGTGGATCGTGCCCGGCGGCGACTGGGGATCCGGCCACGTCGAGCTGATCGAGATCCCCACCAAGTCCGACGCCAACGACAACATCGTCGCCATGTGGGTGCCCGATCAGCAGCCGAAGGTCGGAGCCCCCTACGACTTCGGCTACACGCTCTCGTGGTACGGCGACGATCCCGGCCGGCCGCCCCTCGGCCGCGTCACGGCGACACGCCGGGACGACTTCGAGGGCACGAAGCGCTTCGTAGTCGACTTCGCCGGCAAGGCGTTGGAGGACGTGCCCGGCGACCAGATCCTCCGCGGCGACGTCACCGTCGCGAGCGGCGAGGACACCGCCGAGATCGTCGACCAGCACGTCGCCAAGAATCCGGTGACCGGCGGCTGGCGACTCACCTTCCGGCTCCGCCCGAAGACGAGCGCGCCGATCGAGCTCCGCGCCTATCTCGACAAGGCCAGCGAGACCCTGACCGAGACCTGGTCGTACGCTTTCCGTCCGTAGGGCCGCGCGCTCTCCTCACGCGGCGGCGACACGGGCGTCGAGGAACGCCGCGACCGCGGCATTGAACTCTGCCGGACGCGCCAGGTTCACCAGATGCCCGGCGTCCGCTATCTCGACGAGCTCGGCGCTCGGGATCGCACCGGCGAGGGCGCGGCTCGCGTCGAGCGAGAGCCGATCGCGCGCCCCCACGACGACGAGCGTCGGCGTTCGCAGACGCGCCGCGCGCGCCGCCAGCGTCGCCGCGTCCGGCTGCACCGCGATCACGCCGCGCAAGACGTGCGCCAGCGCGTACGGTCGATGTTCGAGGAAGCCGCAGCGCACGAGCGCCGCCCCCTCGGGTGCGAGGCCGGACGACGGGCCCCACACGAACTCGGCGCCGGCGGCCTCGAGTCCGTCCCGCTCGATGCGAGCGGCGAAGCGCTCGGCGAGCGCCGTGTAGCTCCCGGGCCGATCGCCGCCCGCCGGGAACGCCGCCAAGACGAGGGCGCGGGTCCGCTCCGGGTGAGCGAGCGCGAAGCGCAGAGCGATGCCTGCGCCCATCGACAGGCCGCCGACCACGGCAGCCGACACTCCGACCCGGTCGAGCACGCGCCCGACGTCGGCGACCAACGCTTCGGGCGTGTACGCAGCGGGATCGAGCGGCGCCTCGCTGCGCGCGTGGCCGCGGGCATCGAAGCGCACGACCCGGTAGCGAGCCGCGAGGGCGCGCGCCTGGCCGCGGAAGTTGCGAGCGCTGCCGCCGAAGCCGTGGCCGAGCACCACGACCGGACCCGCCCCCTCGGCCTCGACGTGCAACCGGGGTGCGTCAGCCATCCGTCACTCCGGCCTGCCGGCGAGCCGATCCGTTACCCCGGCGCCGCTCCGGCGGCACCTGCCGGCCGCGCCCCTGCCGGCCGCGACCGGCGATCACCGCAATGCAGACCGCAGTTGTCATGCGACTCATCCTGGTATGCCGGTTGCTTGCGAAAACGACGTGGACGCGATCGGTAGCGCTGCGTTCCGACATCGCCTCGGCCTCGTACCGGCGGCGCGCCGGCTCGCGGTCATCGTGACCGTATTCGCCGGCATCGTAGCCGTTCTCGTCGTGCTCGTGAACGCAGAGATGGCCATCATGGCGAGCGTCCGCGCCTACGCCGAGGGTGAGAGCTACTGGTCGAAGGGACAGAAGGACGCGGTCTTCCACCTCCGGAGCTACGCGGCCTCGCGCGACGCCGCCGACTGGAAGCGCTTCCGCGCCGCGATCGCGGTGCCGCTCGGCGACCACCGCGCCCGCGTTGAGCTCGCGAAGCGCGCGCCCGACCTCGACGCCGCCCGCGCCGGCCTGCGCGCCGGGCGCAATCATCCCGAAGACATCGACGACATGATCATGCTCTACCGCCGCTTCGGCGGCGTGTCGTACATGGCGCACGCGATCGCGGCCTGGAGCGAGGCCGACCGCTACCTCTGGAAGCTCGTGCACGCCGGCGACAGAGTGCACGCCAAGGTCTTGGCCGGCGACACCGACTTCGCGCCCGAGCTCCGCCGCGTCGCCTCCCTGAATCGGAAGCTCACGCCCGTCGAGGAGGCCTTCTCGGCGACCCTCGGAACCGGCGCCCGCATGCTCCGCCGCCTCCTCCGGCTCGCCATCGACGGCATGGCGTTGGCGCTCGTGACCGTCGGCATGACGATCTCGTGGTTGCTGCTTCGCCGCATGCAGCGCGGCGAGGAGCGCTACCACCATCTGCTCGAAACCGCGGGCGACGCGATCTTCGTCGTCGACGCCGCCAGCGGCCGGATCGTCGACGCCAACCGCCGCGCCGGCGACCTCATCGGCGTCCCGGTAGCCGACCTCATCGGGCGCGCCGCCGAGCGCTTCATGCGCTGCGAGGATCTCGCGGGCCAGCCGCCGAACGTCGTCGAGCAGCCCGCGCACGGTCACGCCGTGGTGAGCGGCATCGGCCTACGCCGCGCCGACGGCCGCTCCGTCCCGGTCGAGGTGACGACCAGCGCCGCAGTCGTCGACGGTCGCCCGATCCTGCAGTGCATCGCCCGCGACGTCACCGAGCGCGAGCGCGCCGCCGCCGCGCAGCGCGCCGCGACCCGCACACTCGAACGGTCGTTCGCCGAGGTCCAGCGCGCCCGCCGCCAGTCCGAGGAGCGCGCCTTCGCCCTGGCGCGGCAAGCCGTCGAGCTCGACCTCGCCCGCACCGCGGCGCTCGAATCGGTGCGCGCGAAGTCGGAGTTCGTCGCCACCATGTCGCACGAGCTGCGGACGCCGCTCAACATCGTTCTCGGCTACGTCGACATCCTGCACGACGCCGGCATGGGCCCGGTCAACGACGAGCAGCTCGACACGCTCGACCGGATCCGCGCCAGCGCCCTCCAGCTCCTCGAGCTGATCGACGGCACGCTCGCGATCGGCCGCCTCGACGCCGGGAGGGAGAACGAGCTCCGCGAGGCCGTCGACGTGCGCGCGCTCTGCGACGAGGTCAGCGCCGCGTTCGCGCCCCTCGTGCCGGCCGGCGTCACGCTGCGCACGCGCTGCGATCTCGGCAGCCGTCGACCCTGCCTCGACCGCGTGAAGCTCAAGACGATCGTCCGCAACCTCGTCGGCAACGCCCTCAAGTTCACCGACACCGGCATCGTCGAGATCGGCGCCCGCAGCGAGGGCCACGACGTGGTCCTCGAAGTGCGTGATACCGGGATCGGCATGCGGCCGGAGGAGTTGCCGCACATCTTCGACATGTTCCGCCAGTGCGACGGCTCGAGCACTCGTCGCTACGGCGGCGTCGGGCTCGGGCTGCACATCGTGAAGCGCTTCACCGATCTCCTCGGCGGCAGCGTCGACGTCACCAGCGAGCCCGGCGCCGGCACCTCGTTCATCGTGCGCCTCCCGGACCGCAGTGCGGGAGCGCCGGCGGACTCGGAGGGCCGGCGCAGCGGCAGTGAGCTATGACTCCTGCTTCTCTTCCTCGATCTCTTCCTCGGTGAGGAAGGGATGCGGCTGGGGGCCCGGCACGATGCCGGCAATGTCCGGATCCTCGCCCGCCACGCCCGGAGAACGCGTCTCCTTCTCGGCGGCCCGCTGCTCTCGGCGCATCTCCTTGTTCATGCGGCGCTGCTGCCGAGCTTGTTCTCTCTGGCGCTTGGTGACGGAGGTCCGTGACTTACCACCCATGGAGTTACCTTCCTTCGCGAAGCTCGCAGCGCTTGCCGCGGGGACGTCGGAGCTCGCAACCGCGACGACGACCGGCGCGCACGGTAGCACCGCGCTCCCGCGGTCACAACCGAACGCCGGCCCTTTGTCAGCACCGCGCCGCCGTCATAAGAGACCGCAGGAGCTGATCGGGGGAATCTCGGGCCGAGCGCGTCGAGCGGCCGCGCCGTGACGGGAGGTGGTGTGCACGCGGAACGACGATCACGGCTTTCGGCGCTCGAACGGGTGCTGCGCATCTTCACGGACATCCGCGCCGGCGAAGGGCCGACGAGCCTGGCGCTCTTCGCCAACGTCTTCCTGATCCTCTGCGCCTATTATTTCATCAAGCCGCTGCGCGAGAGCTGGATCGCCGTGTCGGACATACGCGGGCTCTCCAAGATGGAGGTCAAGGCCTACTCGAGCTTCGGACAGAGCCTGCTGCTCGCCGGGATCGTCTCGTACTACGGCCGCCTCTCGGCGCGGTGGCCGCGCCGGACGCTGATCACGCGCGCGACGCTGGCCTGCATGGCCTGCCTCGTCGTCTTCTGGATGCTCCAACCGGGGTTCATCCTCGCCAACCTGCCGGGCTCGGGCATCGCCTTCTATCTCTGGGTCGGCATGTTCGGCGTCTTCATCGTCGCCCAGTTCTGGGCCTTCGCGGCGGACCTCTACGCCGACGAGCGCGGCCAGCGGCTACTGCCGCTGATCGGCATCGGTGCGACCGCAGGCGCCGCGGCGGGCTCGTTCTTGACCGAGCAGCTCGTCCGCAGCCGCTGGGTCGATAGCGGCATGCTGCTGCTCCTCGCCAACGCTCCGCTCGCACTCTCGATCGCGCTCACCCGGATCGCCGATGCCCGCGGCCCGCTCGGCACGCCCAAGCACGAGCGCGTTCGGCCGACGGCCCCGGCCGCCGCCGACGGCCACGGAGCTCTGGTCTTCGTGCTGCGGCACCGCTACCTCTTCGCCGCCGCGCTGGTCGCCCTCCTCACCAGCTGGGTGAACACCAACGGCGAGAACCTCCTCTTCCGCGTCGTCCAGGAGGGCCTCGAGCAAGAGCGCCAGGCCAAAGGCATCACCGATCCGGCGGCGACGATCGGCTTCGTCCGCGCCGGCACCGCCGCTTTCTACGGCGACTATTACTTCTGGGTGAACGTGAGCGCCCTCGTGCTGCAGGCGATCGTAGCGTCGCGCCTCCTCAAGTACGGCGGCTTCGGCGTGATCTTCCTCATGCTGCCCACGATCGCCCTCGTCTCCTACTCCTCCATGGCGATCATCCCGCTGCTATGGATGGTGCGGCTCATGAAGATCGCCGACAACAGCGTCGACTACTCCATCAACAACACCGCCCGACAGGTGCTCTGGCTACCGACGACCGCCGCCATGAAGTACAAGGCGAAGCCGGTGGTCGACTCGCTGTTCGTACGCTTGGGCGACGGCTGCGCCGCCCTCACGGTGCTGGTGGGCGTACAGGTCCTGCACCTCTCGACGCGGCATTTCTTCTACGTGACCGTGGCGCTCGTGCTCCTGTGGTTGGTGATGGCGGCGGGCATCGTCCGCGAGCATCGGCGGCTGGTCGCGGCGCGCTCCGGCACCGCGGCTGCCTGACCGGTCGTGGCGCGCTCGGCCGCACCCGTCACCCGGCCGCTCTCGGTCGAGCCCGGCGAGGGGCGCGTCCTCGGCTGGAGCGCCCTGGTCCTCTTCGCCGTCTCGTGGGCCTCGATCTCGGTCGCCAACGTCGCCGACACGCTCTTCTTGAAACGCATCGGCGTCGATCGCCTGCCCTGGGTCTTCCTCGGGAACTCCGTGCTCCTCACCTTCACGACCTTCGCGGTCGGACGCCTCGCGGTCCGCTGGGAGTCGCGCACGCTGCTCGTGGCGACGCTCGCGGGACTCGGGCTGGCGCTGGTGCCGCTCTGGCTGCTGGTCGCCGCCGACGTCGGCAGCGCCTTCGTGCTGCTCGTGCTGGCGGCGAAGCAGCTCGACGCGATCGCGCTCGTCGTCTTCTGGACCGCCGTCGGAAGCCTGGTGAGCGCGCGCCAGGGCAAGCGGCTCTTCGCGCCGATCAGCGCCGGCGGCACGTTCGGAGCTGTCGCCGGCAGCTTCGCCTCGGGCTGGCTCGGCCGAACGTTCGGCATCGCGACGCTCCTGCCGTTGGCGGGCATCACCATGGCGCTCGCCGCAGCAGCGGCTGCGCCGCTGCTGCGCCTGCGGCGCCCGCGCTACTACCGCCCCGCGCCCGTCCACGCGCTCGCCGACGTCGCCGGCCGGCGGTTCGGCCCGCTGTGGCGCACCAGCGCCCTCTTCCGCGTCCTCGCGCTGACCTCGCTCCTGGCCGGCATCCTCGGCCCGATGCTCTATTTCGAGCTCGCCTACGTCGCCGACCGGGCCACCTCCGGCCACGGCGGCGAGCAGCGCCTCCTCGACCTCTACGCGCTCTTCCGCGGCTGGCTGAACGTCGGCGTCATGGTGATCCAGGTGACCGGTACGTCCGCAGTCTTTCGCCGCCTCGGCGTGCCGCTGGCGGCGGCCCTCTCGCCCGTGATCTACCTCCTCGGACTCGTCGGGCTGAGCGTGCGGCTGAGCCTCGCCGCCGGCATCGCCGCGGTCGCCGGCGCCAACCTGCAGGACCACGCCGTCTACGATCCCGCGCAGCGCATCCTGGTGACCCTATTCCCCGAGCGCGTGCGCGCCGCCGTGACGACGCTGATCGACGGCCCCGTGAAGCGGGCCGGCGGCCTGATCGGAAACGTCGTCATCATCATTGCCCTGGCCGTCGGTACTCCCGCCTGGGTCGGCTACGCCGGCCTGCCGATCGCGGCGGCGTGGCTGGCGGCGGCGCTCGTCCTCTGGCGCCTCTACCCGGCCCTGCTCCTGCAGGTAGCGACCGCGCGGCGCAGCGACTTCGAGGAACCGCCGCCCCTCACCGAGTTGCTCGACGGCGGCACGGTGCGGCTCCTCGAGCAGAGCCTCGGCGGCAGCGACCTCGAGCGCTGCCGCGCCGCCTGCGACGTCGTCGTCGAGGCGGCTCCGCGCCGCGCCGTGCGCGCGCTCGCCCGCGCGCTCGGCGCCGCACCGGCAGCGCATCGGCCGCTCCTCGTCGCCGCCCTGCAGCGCGTGCTCGGCGAGGACTCTGCCGCGGCGCTCGTTCACGACGAGAGCGCGCGCCTGCTGGCGGCGCTCCTGGCCGCGCCCGCGGGCCTCGGCGCCCTCGATCGCGCCCACCTCGTGCAGGCCTACGGGCGCCTCCTCGGCGCCGCCGCCGCGCAGTCGCCGGCGCTGCGCACGGCGCTCGCCGACCCGCATCCCGCGGTCGCGCTCGCGGCGCAGGCGGCCCTCGCCCGGGCCGGCGCCGCCGCGAACACGGCGCTCGACGCCGCCCTCTCCGCTGCGTTCGCGCACCCTGACGCCGACGTGCGCCGGATCGCGGGCGAAGAGCTCGGCATCGAGCTCCGCCGGCCGGCAGCGGACGGCGCGGCGTGGGCGGTCCGGCTCGAGCAGTTGCTGGCCCGCCTCGAAGCGCCCGCGGACCGCGCCCACGCCGCCGCGACCCTGGCCGCGGCCGCAGCCGTCCACGGCGCGCGCCTCCGTCCGCACGCGGCGCGCATCCTCGTCCATCGCCGCGACGACGATCCCGCCGTCCGCATCGCCGT
Organism: Polyangiaceae bacterium UTPRO1; assembly: GCA_002050235.1. Classification (GTDB taxonomy): domain Bacteria; phylum Desulfobacterota; class Binatia; order UTPRO1; family UTPRO1; genus UTPRO1. The sequence continues at coordinate 43,573 of MWST01000032.1, forward strand.
GCTCGACGTCATCGGCCGCGCCCGGCTCCTCGAAGCGGCGGAGAGCCTCGTCGATCATCTGACCGCCGCCGACCCGCGCGAAGCGGCGGCGGCGTGCGCGGCGCTGCGCGCCCTCGGTGCCGACGCCGTCGACGTCCTCCTGCACACGCTCCGCTGCGGCCGTTTCCGCGCCCGCGAAGCGGTGCGATCGATCCTCGTCGGCCTGCCGATCGATCCCGAGCGCCTGCGGGTGCTCCTCGACCGCGAGGTCGAGGTCATGCGCCGCCTGATCCTCCGCACCGAAGCGCTGCGCGTCGGCGGAGTCGCAGACGCGGTGCTGCAACGCCTCCACGAGCAGCTCGACGAGAGCTCCCACACGGCGGTAGTGCTGATCGCGACGGCGCAGGACGACGAGCGTCTGGCGCGCATCGGCCGCCTCCTCGGGCGAACGCACGGCACGCGCGACCGCGCCCTCGTGCTCGAGGCCCTCGAAGCGCTCCTACCGCAGCGCGAGCGCGAGCGCCTGCTGCCGCTGCTCGATGACGCCAATCCGGGAGCTCGCGCACGTCGCGCCATGGAGGCGCTCGGGCGGCCGCTGCCGACGTTCGCGGAGGCGGTTGCCGAGGTGCTCGCCTCCGGCGACGGGCTCGGTCGGGATCTCCTGCGCGGCACCCTGCCGGCGCCGACGCTGGCGGACCTCGGCGGCGACGTGACATACGAGCGGCCGGACCAGCGTATGACCCACGTCGACATGATCCTGGCGCTCCGCCGGCTCGACCTCTTCGCGGGGCTGACGACCCGGCAGCTCTCCGAGCTGGCGCGGGTCGTCGCCGAGTGCCGGGTCGCGGCGGGCGAGACGATCGTGCGCGAGGGCGAGCCGGCCACGCAGATGTACTTCATCGTCGCCGGCGCGGTGCGGGTCACCAGGGAGGGCGCGGCGGTATCGGCTCTCGGCCCGGGCGAGTTCTTCGGCGAGATCGCCGTGCTCGACGGCGAGCAACGCTCGGCGTCGGTGACCGCCGACGGCCCCGTGCACCTCCTCCGCCTCGATCGCCACGACCTCTTCGAGGTCATGGAGGAGCACCCGGCCATAGCGGTCGCCATCTGCCAGACGCTCGGCCGCCGCATTCGCGAGCTCCTCGACGAGCGCGCCGACGCGGCGGCGGCTCCGGGATCGCCGCAGAGCCGCTTCTAGCGGACCCGGACTCTCCCGGCGTCGACGTCGGCGAGGAGCGCGGCGATGCGCTGCTGCAGCCGTCCGATCTCCCCGGCGGTGAGGCCGAGCTGGATCTTGCCGCGGGCGATACGAACCCCTTTGGCCGGATCCAGAGGAGCGGTGCGGCGCCCGAGCCGGAAGATGCCGGCCGCGTCGACGTCCATGTCGAAGAGCGTCGACAGGCGCTCGACCTCCTCCGGCGGCAGGGCGCGGAGCCGGGCTACGGGATCGGCGCGGAGCCAGGGGACGCGGAGCGTGTTCCAGTTGCGTACGAAGAAGTTCCACGGGAACCCTTCGAAGGCGATGCCGTTGTCGATCGAGAATACGCGCGGATCCTCGGGGTCGGTGGAGATCAGGAAATTGCCGTCGCGGCCGTCGCGATGGTCGATGAGATAGGTGAGCAGGTTCATGTCCGCGAGGTGCGCGCCGTAGTGCGGATCGCGCTCGACGCGCTCGTCGATGTCGTCGTTCAGGTCGTCGGCGACCGCCACGTCCTCCATCCACGCGGCGAAGAGCCCGAGGACGCAGCGGCTGCCGGGGAGAGTCGGCTTCGCGTCCTTCAAGACGCGGTAGACGTCGACGGGGATGCAGCGCGGGACCGTCGTCGGCACGACGTAGTCGTCCTCGTCGAAGATCCAGCGTTGTATGGCGTAGGCGGCGACCTCTTTGCGCGGCGAGTTGTTCCAGCCGTCGAGCGTCGGCCTCGGGAACGGCTTCCACTTGACCTTCATGCTCCGGCCGTCGGCGAAGCGCACCGTGAACCGCGACGCCCCGGTGACGCCGGCGCCGGCGCGCTTCACCTCGCTGATCTCGAAGTCGTCGAGGGCGAGCTTCAGATCGAGCACCGACGGCGCCATCGGCCAGTTGCGCGGCAGCGCCTTGCCGGCCTGCCGCTGCGGTCCGAATAGATGCTCGGCGGCGCGATGGGCGAGCTGCGCGATCAGCTCGCCGCGGTAGGCCGGCGTCGCCTCGGTGAATACCGCGAGCGCGAACTGGTGGCCGTCGGGAGCGCGGACGATACCGGCGTCGGCGTAGTCGGGACCCCAGGTGCCGCTCTTCGCGTAGACCTCGAGGCCCGGAATGCGCGCCGCGCCGCCGGCGATCCGGCGCGCCAGGTGCGGCTGCTGCTTCGGATCACGCTTCATGCGGCGGCGGACGGCGGCGGAGTCCTCGGGCGTGAGCGCGCGATCGGTGGCGAGGAGCCCCAGCAACTTCGCCGTACCGATCGCCGTCATCGCCTGGCGGTTCGGATACTCGCCGTCGGCGCTGACGAGACCGCCGGCGACGCCATGGTCGCGGAGGAACTGCCGATCGCGACCGACGAGATCGCCGCCGCCGTCGTAGGTCGGATTGACGCAGTGGAGGTCGTCGATGCCGAGGCTCTGGAGCCAGCGCTTCACCACCTGCCGGCGCTCGCGGTAGCGCGCGTACTCGCCGGGCGGCAGCTCCGGACCCGGCGCGGTGTCGGTCAGCCGGGCGAAGACCTTCTGCGTCGCTCGATTGCTGCTCTCGCGGATCATCGCCTCGAGCTCGGCATCGAGCCCGGGATCGATGACCAGCCGCCCTTCCTCCTGCCAGCGATACGCCGCCATCAGGTAGACGAACTTGACGACGCTCGCCGGATAGATCGGCCGATCGCCGCCGGCGTGCGCGAGCCGTGGCGGCCCGTCGCTCGGAAGGTCGAGGAGTGCGACGCCGACTGCGGCGCGCCGCAGCGCCGGGTCGAAGTCGGCCAGCGTCGCCATCGTCCGCTCGAGGAAGGTCTGCAGCTCGGAGGCGGGCCGGATCGTCGCCAGCCATTGGCGTGCCGCCGCGGCCGGCGGCGGCGGCGCCGCCGCCGCGCCCCGCGCGCACCCGACGACCAGCAGCACCACCGCCATCCGCGACCAAGAGCGCATGCAGCTCCGCACCATAGCCGGAAGCGCACCGCACGTCAGCGGCGCCAGCGGTATCTCGGGCCGGCGAATTCCGGTACAACCCGGCCGCTCATGGAGGGATTTGCGATGGAGCGGCGGCGACGCGTGCTGGCGGTGGTCGTATTCTCGGGAATGCTCGCCGCGGGCGGCGCCGCGGCGGCATTCGAGGCGCCGGCGCTGTCGCCGGGACAGCAGAAGACCCTGAAGCAGAACTTCGCGCTCTGTCTCGGCAAGCTGAAAGGGCCCTATACCGAGAACTTCTGCCTCTGCCGCGACGGGCGCAAGCTCCCTGTCCAAGGGCCGAACGGCGCGGTGCGCATCCCCTGTCCGAACCCGCTGTTCTGCGCCGCCTACCGCGCTCCCTGGGCCGAGGCCCTCGCCCATGAGCGCATGTACATCGCCAACATCTTCTCTCGCGACGAGCATCTCTGGTCGACGTTCCCGAACCACCACGACCTCGTCCGCGGCTACGTGCTCGAGAAGTACTTCGTCGAGACGCACCCCACCCACAAGCTCGCGCAGATGAAGCAGTACCGCGGACTTTCCAGCGCCGAGGAAGAGCTTCCGGCAGCGCTCGCGTTCTTCGAGAAATATCTCGGCGGCGACGAATTCGACGGCGACCGCCACTTCCTCCTCGCCTACGAGCTGCAGCGCCGCTACTTCGCGCGCGACGACGTCGGCCAGGTGCAGAAGATCCGCGACCTGGCAGTACGGATCGAGCGCGCCAAGGCCGACTTCAAGCCGCTGAAGGACGCCGTCCACAACCAGGTCTCGGCGGGCCTGATCCCGAGCCTCGTCGCCTACCGCGCCAAGCTGCCTGCCGGCGCGACCCGCGATCAGCTCGACGATCTCGTCGGCGAGATCCGCAAGCTCACGAGCCTCGACGAGAGCGCGCTCGCGCCGCAGGTCGGTGCGATCGCCGATCCGGCCGTGCGCGCGGCGCTGACGAAGCTCCTGCCGAACCCGTCGACGCCGCCCGTCGAAGCGGCGACCGCGCTCGGGACGATGATGGCGACGGCGCGGCGCGCCGTCGGCGAGAGCACGACCGCGCCCGCCGACAGACGCCGCCTCGTCGACCTCGACATCACCGCCGCGCAGGTGCTGCAGCAGCGCGGCAGCGCCGCTCTCGCCGGCCCCGGCACGACGGCGCAACAGCACGTCGCAGTGCTGGGGGCGCTCTCCGCGGCCGCCTACGGCGCCGGGCTCCTGAACGCGCGCGAGTACGAAGCGGCGAGCACGGCGATCCGCGAGCTCGGCGCCGACGCCGAGCCCGATCGCGCCGACTTCGCGCGCCGCCTGCGCGTGGCGAAGCGCGTCGTCGAGTGGGCCCAGGGCAACGCCGAGCTCGCCTTCGCCGAGGTGATGGCGCCCTGGACCTTCCTCCTCCCCGACGTCGCCGGCATCCGCGACGACGTGCTGCGCGGGTCGCCGCTCATCCTCTACGCCGAGGTCGTGAACCGGCTCGACGACTTCGCCGCCGGCGGCGAGCGGCCGAAGCATCGCTTCTTCGGCACCGCCGTCGAGGGCGACGTCCGGGCGCTGAATCCCGGCCTCGCCTACGGTCGACTGCGCGTCGGCCCCAAGGACCACGGCTACACGCGCGACGACATCGTGGCGCTCACGGAGACGCCCGCCGACCTCGAGCCGGCAGCGGGCATCCTGACGCAGGGCGAGGGCAACGTGCTCTCGCACGTCCAGCTCCTGGCTCGCGCCCTCGGCATCCCCAACGTCGTGCTCGGCTCGCGGGCGTTCGACGTCCTGCGCATGCACGACGGCAAGGCGGTGGTGCTGGTCGTGACCCCCGGCGGCCGGGTCGTCCTCGAGGAAGCTTCGCGCCTGTCGCCCGAGATCCGCGAGGCCTACGCCGAGTACACGCGCAACGAGACCCGCCGCACCGCCGGCGCGCTCGGCGGCGGCGCCGGACGCCTCCACATCGATCGCGCCAAGATCGACCTCGGCCCGAAGCTCCCCATCGACCTCAGAGACGTGCGCCGCAAGGACTCGGGCGTGTTCTGCGGCCCCAAAGCGGCATTCCTCGGCGAGCTGAAGTCGATCTTTCCCGACCACGTGGCGCGCGGGATCGTGGTGCCGTTCGGCGCCTACCACGCGCACTACTCGCGGGCGGCAGTGATCGTGCCCGCAGAGCTGCGCGGCGATAACGTCGCCGTTCCCGGTGAGCCTCTCTCGGCCTTCGTCGAGCGCACCTACCATACGTTCTTCGCCGAGCTCGTCCCGTCGGGAAAGAGCGAGCGCGAGCTCTCCGCCTGGATCGAGCCGCGCCTCGCCGTCGTCCGCCACACCATCCGCCAGACACCGCTCGATCCGGCCCTGCGCCAAGCGATCCGCGACGGACTGGCGAAGAACGGGCTCCTGCGCGGCGGCGACGACACCGCCGGCTGCTTCGTGCGCAGCGACACCAACGTCGAGGATCTCGACAATTTCAACGGCGCCGGTCTGAATCTCACCCTCTTCAACCGCCGCACGCTCGACGACATCTATTCCGGCCTGGCCGAGGTGTGGGCCTCGCCTTTCCAGTTCCGCTCGTTCTCGTGGCGGCAGACGCTGATCGACGACCCGGTCTGGGTGCTGTCGTCGGTCGTGATCCTGGAGTCGGTGCCGTCGGAGAAGTCCGGCGTGCTGGTCACCGCCGACGTCAACGACGGCGCCCCCGGAAAGATGCTGGTCGCGACCTCGGAAGGCGTCGGCGGCGCCGTCGACGGCACCTCGGCCGAGACCCTGCTCTGGTCGCCGCAGGGCGTCGAGCTGGTCACGCTCTTCAAGTCGCCGTGGCGGACCGCACTCGACGCCGAGGGCGGCAGCAAGATAGTTCCGTCGACCGGCCGCGACACCGTGCTCGAGCCGGCGGAGCTCACGCAACTGGTCGCCGCCGGCAAGAAGATCGGCGCCGAGCTGCAGCCGGTCCGCGACGCCGCGGGAAAACCGAAGCCCTGGGACATCGAGTTCGGCTTCACCGGCGGCAAGCTCTGGCTCTTCCAGTGCCGCCCGTTCCTCGGCAACGACGAGCTCCGCAACATCCCGGCGCTGGCAGCACTGGACAGTACGCCGAGCGGGACGCGGGCGCAGCGACTCTCGCTCGCGCAGGTGCTGCGGTGACGGCGCACACCCGGCGCGGCGGCGGGCGGCTTTGGCGTCTGCTCGCCGCCGCCGCGGCCGCTCTCACGTTCGTCACGCTCCGCGTCGCGAGCGCGGCCCTCGACGCCGGCGGCGACACCGCCTGGGACGGCAGCGAGCCGCCGCCCGGGGTCTACTTCCACTGGTACGAGCCGTCCTTCTACGCCGGCTTCGCGCCCCGCACCCAGGATCCGAGTCGTCTCCACATCGAGCTCGGGCGCGGCAACCAGGTGCGGGTAACGGTCGTCCTCGGCGACGCCGAGCTCGACGCCTACCTGGGCGACCTCCAGGCGCGACGCGCGGTCGTCCAGGAGCTCGTCGACAGCCGGATCATCACCCTCAGCACCAACCGCGCCTGGGAGCGCTTCACCAGCGCCCTCGACGATGCCGGCGTCGCGGCGGCGCTGGCGGCGCGGGCGGAGACGAAGCCCGAGGCCTGGCGGGCGCGGAGCCTCGCGGTGATGACGGCGCTGAACCCCGGGCGCGTGTTCCGGATCGCTATGCCGCTCGCCGCGGTCGCCGCTCGCTGGCGGCCGCTGCTGGCACGCCTCGACGGCAGCGATCCGATAGAGCGCCTCGACGCCGCCAACGCCGCGCTGCCGGGTCGCATCGTGCTCGAAGAGCTGACACCGCCGCTCGGCGCCGCGCTCGATCGCTGCCTCGATCCGGCGCGCGGCCCAGAAAGCGCGAAGCCCGCTTACGAGCTCTGCGTCAAGGACTTCATCGAGACCGCGAGCGCGCGCCGCTACCGCGTCGTCGACGGCGCCGTCGTCGCCCACGAGTTTACCGCCATCTACCCCGCCGGCACGGTCGAGGGCTCGACGACCTACAGGGGCGAGAAGCTGCCGGACTTCGGGGTCACCGGCGTCTGGCCGCTCATCCGCCGCACCAATGGCCGCGGCATTCTCGGGATGGTCGACTACCTGTCGCCGAATCCCGGCTACGGCTTCATCCCCATGCTGCCCTACCAGTACGCCGGCGGCATCACCTACAACGCCTTCCACAATGCCGGCGTGCGCTGCCAGTTGAACGGCACGCCGTTCCTGCCGAGCGCCTGGCGACAGGTCGCCGGCGAGCGCAGCGGCAAGCCGTACGAGAACCTCTGGATCGTCGGCCGCGGTCCGACGTCGCACGGCTGCACGCGGCTGCCGTCAGGCCACATGAGCGAGCTCCGCCAGATCGTGCCGTCGGAGTCGGACGCGCTCCTCCAGGTGAAGACCTATCGCGATCTGCCCGGCTGCTACGACGTCTTCGACATCGACGGCGACGGCGCCCCCGAAGTGATGGGCGTCCAGTACTACCTCGCGTACCGCAGCAACGAGCACACGCCGGTGAAGGCCTGGGTGAGCAACCGGCGCGAACCCTTCTACCGCTGGCTCTACGGCAACAACGTCGTTCTCGGACCGGTCGGTGCGGCCCGCCTCCAAGAGGTGCCGGTCTGCCGCTTCGCCGGCAAGAAGGCGGCGGAGCGCGCGGTGCTCCGCGACCTGCCGCTCTACGAAGCCAAGTACCAGCCCGAGCAGATACAGTTCTTCCGTAGCAAGGCGGCTCCGGACAGCGCTGCCGGAGTCGAGCTCAACCGGGAGTTGCGCAAGGTCGGCGCCGGACACGTCCTCGAGCGCTCGCGCCTGCTGCTGCGCTGACGACCTGCCGCCAAGGAGATCCCATGCGCACGACGACCAGCATCATCGCAGCACTGGCGCTGTTTTCCTGGATGCCCGGCACGGCGGCGGCCAAGGACTTCGCCGCCCCCCGGCTCGCCGGCGATCGCGCCGCGCCCGGGCTCATGGTCGAGGAGCCGCCGCGCTACGGCGTCTTCTACGACGCTCCGGAGCCGTCGTTCTACACCGGCTTCGCCCCGCGCACGCAGGACCCCGCCGCTCTCCACATCCATCTCGGGCGCGGCAACCAGCTGCGGGTGACCGAAGTGCTGTCGGACGCGGTCGTCGACGAGTACGCGCGCGACCTCGCCGAGCGCCGCCGCACCTACCGCGCGCTCGTCGACTCCGGCCGGCTGCAGCTGACGCAGAACACCGCCTTCGAGGCGTTCGAACGCCGGCTCGACGCCCTCGGCCTCGACGACCTGGCGAGCGCGGAAGGAGCGCTGGCGCCCGACGCGCTCCGCGCCCGCAACCTCGACCTCATCGAGACGCTGAATCCCGGACGCGTCTTCCGGATCGCGATCCCGGTGCGGAAGCTCGCCGCCCGCTGGATCGGCGAGCTCGACCGCATCACCGGCGGCGCCCGCGCGCGTCTCGACGCAGGCCGCAGGCTCGACCTCGCGAACGCGCTCCTGCCGACGCGCCTCTGGCTCGCCGACCTCCCGGCCGACGCCGCCGCCGCTCTCGACGATCTCGTCCGTCGCGCCCCCGCCGATGCCGGTGATACGGCCGCTGTCGACGCCCTCGTACCCGCCTACGGCGCCCTCCTCGCGCGCGTCGGCGGCGGCCGCTATCCGGTCCGGGACGGCGTCGTGCGCTTCGCGGAGTTCACGGCGATCTACCCGGTCGGTACCGTCGCCGCGTACACGACGTGGCGGGGCCGGACGATCCCGCTGTATCCGACGCCGGGCCGGCGCGCCCTCACCACCCATCAGCGCTCCCTGGTCGCCGACCACATCCCGGTCGAGGACTCGTACAGCTGGTCGCCGTGGCTGCCGTACATGCACGTGACGCCGACGATGCACAACGCCATCCACACGCCGTGGTGGAAGATGGGTCCGGGCGACGCCGGGTTCCTTCCCGCGTCGTGGCGGCAGGTGGCCGACGGCAGCCGCGACGGCGCGCCGTTCACGAAGCTCTGGCTGCTCTCCCGCGGCCCCATGTCGCACGGCTGCACGCATCTGAACACCGGCCACATCGCCGAGCTCCGCCAGATCCTTCCCGCCGACGGCAACCGCCTGTACGACGTCGAGGTCTTCCTCACCCGCTCCGAGCATTACGACGTCTTCGACATCGACGGCGACCTCGTGCCCGAGGTGATGGGCGTACGCTACTTCATCGCCTACTCGCTGATCGCCGGGAAGCCGGATCGCCTGCGGGTGAAGAACGAGCGCCGGGCCTTCTACGACTGGCTCTACGGCGGCGATCTCCAGTGGCAAGGAGACCAGGGCGTCTTTCACGACGCCCACGAAGCCCGCTTCAGCGGCCGCGACGCGCGCGAGGGTCGAGGCTACGCGCGCATCCTGCTCCGCGAAGCGCCCTACCAGCCGGAGACCGTGCAGTTCTACCGCATGATCGACATCCCCTTCGCTCGCGCGCTCCGCCAGGTCGGGCTTCACCGGCGCGCGCTCGAAGTCCCCGATCGGCGGCAAGCCGCGAACGCGCCGATGATGCGCGGCGACGCCGGCGGCGCGGGCCGCTACGCGCAGCCGTTGTCCGCACCCCGGCGCAGCCGCTAGCAACGGCGGGCGTGACCGCCGCCGACCGCCGCCTAGTCGCCGTCCTCGGGCTCGCGATCTTCTTCGAGGGCTACGGGCGCATGCTCGTACCCGTGGCCCTCGCCTTCATCGGCACCGATCTCGGGGCAGCGCCCGACGCGCTCTCCTACGCGCTCGCCACGATCGCACTCGGCTCTTTCGGCGTGCTGGCGCTCGGTCCGGTCGCCGACCGCCTCGGGCGCCGCCGGCTACTGCTCGCGAGCATCATGCTCTTCGCGCTCTTCGGTGCCGGTACGGCTCTCGCGACGTCGCTCGCCGGGCTCGTCGCCTGGCAGCTCACGGCGCGGGTCTTTCAGGAGAGCGCGCTCTTCACCGCCGCCGTGCTGGCCGCCGAGGAAGCGTCGCCGCCGAGCCGCGCCGCGGCGCAGGGCTGGCTCGGGACGGTGAACGCGCTCGGCGCCGCCTTCGCCGCGCTCCTCCTCGCCGCCATCGGCGTCGTGCCCGGCGGCTGGCGCGGGCTCGCCTGCGTCAGCCTGGCGCCGCTCGCGCTCGCTCCGCTGCTCCACCGCCACGTACCGGAAAGCCGCCACTGGCTCACACACAGCGGACCGCGCGTCGCCTTCCCGCCGCGGGCCTGGCGCGGGCGCGTCGCCGCGACGCTCGTCGTGGTCGCGCTGGCGATGAGCTACGACGTCGCCGCATTCGCGTTCGCGACCTACGTTCCCGTCGCCCGCCACGGTTGGAGCGCCGCCCAGGTGAGCGCGATGTTCATCGGCGCCGGCGCGTGCGGCCTGCCGGGATGGTCGGTGGGCGGCTTGCTCGCCGACCGCTACGGTCGCCGGCCGATCGCCGTGATCTTCCTGCTCGGGCTCACCGCCGCCGAGCTGCTGTTCTTCCTCGGCGGGCGGCGCGCGCTCTGGCCGGGCTTCGCGGCCATGGTCTTCTTCCAGGGCGGCAAGATGACGATCATCCGCGCCTGGGCCGCCGAGCTCTTCCCGACCAGCTTTCGCGGCGCCGCCGCGGGGTGGCTCACCGCCGCGGGCGCGGCCGGCGGCATGGGCGGGCTCGCGGCAGCGGGGGCCCTGGCTCGCGCCGCCGGCGGCATCGACGTCGCACTCGCAATCGGATCGAGCGCCGGCGTGCTCGCGGCCGCCGCCGTCTTCGCCTGGCTGCCCGAGACGCGCGGCGTCCTCGCCGCGCCCCGGGTGCCGGAAGCCGGGTAGCATCCGACCCCGCGCTCTCGTAGTCTGCCGCGCCATAAGGAGGAACCGATGCGATTCCCGAAGATGCTGATCGTCGTTCCCGTGCTCGCGCTCCTGGCGTTGGGATGCGCTCCGCGGCGTCCCGGAGGCCCCGGTGGATCTCAAGGCCGCCCGCACATCGCCATGGCGCAAAGCTGCAGCACCGATGGGTGCGTCTACAAGGGCCGCTGTTTCTCGAACGGCGCCGTGAGCTCCAACGACGGCGTATGCCAGGCGTGCAGCAACGGCCGCTGGGTCGAAGCCAGCGGGTGCGTGGACCAGGGGCCCTGCGGAGCTCCCGGCTGCTGGGGTCATCACGGCTGGGGCGGTGGACCGGGGAGCTGTCCGTACTGCCCGTACGCAAAGGGCAAGGACGCCAAGGACGGCAAGGCTGCCCCGGCCGGGCGAGACGCCACCCCGCCCTGCCACAAACGCTGAAGGATCTCGACGCGAGTGGCGGCCGGAGCGCAGCGGCGCTGCGGCCGCCACTCGCGGTTGCGGCGGTTCAGGCGTTGCGCGCCGTGACCCCGCCGTCGACGACGAGATGGGCGCCGGTGATGTACGCGGCGGCGGGCAGCACCAGGGCCAGCGTCGCGTGCGCCACTTCCTCCGGCTCGCCGTAGCGCCCGAGGACGGTGCGTCGGCGCGCGAACTCCCGCTTCGCCTCCTCCGGTATGGCCGCGGTGATGCCGGTGCGGATCGGACCGGGGCAGACCGCGTTCACGGTGATGCCCTCGCGGCCGAGTTCGACCGCGAGCGCCCGCGTGAGCCCGATGACGCCGTGCTTCGCGGCGGTGTAGGCGCTGGCGAAGCGCGTCGCGCCGAGCCCCTCGGTCGACGACACATTGACGATGCGGGCGGCATTGGAGCGGCGGAGATGCGGTAGGGCGGCCCGCACGGTGCGTGTGTGCGCGGTCAGCAGCACGTCGATCGACGCCGTCCAGATCTGCTCGTAGTCGGGCGCGTCGATCGCTCCTACGAGCGCCAGCCCGGCGTTGTTGACCAGGATGTCGAGGCGTCCGAAGCGCGTCGCCACCTCGTCGACGACGGCGCCCACGCGCGCGCCGTCGCTGACGTCCATCGTCCATCCGTGGGCGCTGCCGCCGGCGGCGATGATCTCCCGCACGACGTCCGCAACCGCCGCCGCCGAGCGGTCGGTGACCGCGACGTGCGCGCCCTCGTCGGCGAAGAGCTGCGCCGTCGCGCGACCTATGCCGCTGGCAGCGCCGGTCACGAGCGCCGCACGGCCGGCGATCGAGCGGCTCAGCTTGGTCAGGCGGGACATCGGCTCTCCTCCCGGTGCGCTCAACGGATGGTGTGCGATCCGTGCGTGTAGCTGAAAGCCCAGGCCGCGACCGTCCGGCCTTCCGTCTCCACGTCGACGACGATCCGGCGGAAGAGGAACGGCACGTTCTCGTACTCGTCGACACGGTCGAGCGCGGCCCGGAAACGCGCCGGCGCCAGCCACACGATCTCGCCGTCGAGCCAGCCTTCGTCGGGCCCGAACACCGCCCCCGGATACGGCGCCTTGAGATCGAGCAGGCGCGCCCGCGCCCGCGCCGGCGCCCGCCGGACCACGTCCTTCGCCAGCACGTCCTCGCCGGATGCCCCTTTGCGCAGGGTTCCGTAGAGGAAGAGCGGCAGCTCGCGATCACGCTCGTCGGTATCGGTCATCGGCTCCCTCCGTGAGCAACGTACGAACGCCGGTGCGCCCGGCTCAGCCGAGCACCGCGGCCACGATCGTCCGGGCCTCGGCGACGATCGCCTCCAGATGGCGCTGGTCACGGAAGCTCTCGGCGTAGATCTTGTATATGTCTTCGGTCCCCGACGGGCGGGCGGCGAACCAGCCCTCGGCGGTGACGACTTTGAGCCCGCCGATCGCGGCGCCGTTGCCCGGCGCCTGCGTCAGCTTGGCGACGATGGGCTCGCCGGCGAGGGTGGCGGCGGCGACGGCCGCGGGCTCGAGCTTGGCGAGGCGCGCCTTCTGCGCCGGCGTCGCCGGGGCATCGATGCGGGTGGAGCGCGGCATGCCGAGCTCGCGGGCGAGCGCGGCGAAATGCTCCCCGGGATCGCGGCCGGTGCGGGCCGTGATCTCGGCGGCGAGGAGGCTCGGGACGATGCCGTCCTTGTCGGTCGTCCAGACGCTCCCGTCCATGCGCAGGAACGAGGCCCCGGCGCTCTCCTCGCCGCCGAAGCCGATGGCGCCGTCGACGAGGCCGTCGACGAACCACTTGAAGCCGACCGGCACCTCGACGAGCGTGCGTCCGAGCCGCGCGGCGACGCGATCGATCAGGCTGCTGCTGACCACGGTCTTGCCCACGGCGGCGGTCGCCGGCCATCGCGGCCGCTCGGCGAAGAGGTAGGCGACGGCGACGGCCAGGTACTGATTGGGCTCGAGGAGGCCGCGGCTGCGCGTCACGATGCCGTGGCGGTCGGCGTCGGCGTCGCAGGCGCAGGCGACGTCGAAGCGATCCTTCAAGCCGACCATCGGAGCCATGACGTAGGGCGACGACGGGTCCATGCGGATCTGGCCGTCCCAGTCGACCGCCATGAAGCGGAAGGTCGCGTCGATGACGTCGTTGACGATCTCGAGATCGAGTCCATGCCGTTCGCCGATCGCCTGCCAGAAGGCGAGGCTCGCGCCGCCGAGGGGATCGACGCCGATGCGGACCTCGGCATCGCGGATCGCCGCGAGATCGACGACGGCGGGGAGGTCGGCAACGTAGGCGTCGAGATAGTCGTGGCGGTGGGTGGTCGCGGCGGCGCGCGCGCGCGGATAGGGCGTCCTCGGAACGCCGCCCGGGCCGTCGGCGATCAGAGCGTTCGCCCGGCGCTCGATCCAGGCAGTGGCCGCGCTGTCCGCCGGGCCGCCGTGCGGCGGGTTGTACTTGAAGCCGCCCGAGCGCGGCGGATTGTGGGACGGCGTCACCACGATGCCGTCGGCGCGGCCGCGCGTCCGGCCGCGGTTGTAGGTGAGGATGGCGTGCGAGACGACCGGGGTCGGGACGTAGCCGCCGCGCGCGTCGATCATCGTCTCGACGCCGTTCGCGGCCAGCACCTCGAGGGCGCTCGCGAAGGCCGGCTCCGAGAGCGCGTGGCTGTCGCTGCCGATGAAGAGCGGACCGTCGGTGCCCTGCTCCGTGCGGTATTCGCAGATGGCCTGGGTGATGGCGAGGATGTGTGCCTCGTTGAACGAGGCGTCGAGCGACGAGCCGCGATGACCGGAAGTGCCGAAGGCGACCCGCTGGCTCGCCACCGCCGGGTCGGGGCGCTCGGTGTAATATGCGGTCACCAGCTTCGGGAGGTCGGTGAGGATGGAGACGGGGGCCGGTTTTCCGGCGAGCGGGCTCACGGGCATGGGATCCGTCTAGCGCAAGCCGGCGCCTTCGGCACGCCCCGCCGCCGCGGCGAGCCGCCCGGCCTGCATCCGCCCTCGACAGCCCGCAGCGAATGCCGTACTGCCCCTCTCGCGCAAGGAGGTTCGATTATGGGTCGTCGTCCGATCGCCGCGATGCTGCTCGCCTTCGCTTTGCTCGTCGTCTCCACTCTCGACGCCTGGGCCGTCCCGCCCTGGGAAGCGGCGAACCCGATCAAGCCGCTGCCGGCGCCGCCGCTCGGCATCCATTCCAAGTTCGAGACGCTGCCGACGCCGCCGACGCCGGAGCGCGTTCGGCTCGGGCGCTGGCTCTTCTTCGACAAGCGCCTCTCCGCCGACAACACGCTCTCGTGCGCGTCGTGCCACCAGCCCGAGCACGCCTTCTCGGAGCTCACGCCGCACTCGACCGGCATCCGCGGGCAGCAAGGCGCGCGCAAGGCGCCGAGCTTCGTGAACCTCGCCTGGACGATCTTTCCGCACTTCTTCTGGGACGGCCGGGCAGCGTCGCTCGAGGAGCAGGCGCTCGGTCCGATCGCCAACCCGATCGAGATGGGCTCGACGCACGCGGCGATGGTGAAGACGTGCCAGACACGAGGGTACGCGCCGTACTTCAAGGAAGCCTTCGGCGCGGATGAGATCACCCAGGAGCGCGTCGTCCACGCCATCGCCGACTACGAACGGACCCGTATGAGCGGCAACAGCCCGGTCGACAGGTGGCAGATCGGCAAGGACGAGAGCGCCGTCTCGGCCGAGGTGAAGCAGGGCTGGCAGCTCTTCTTCGGCAAGGCCGAGTGCGGCCTCTGCCACATCGGCGAGAACTTCACCGACAGCCTCTTCCACAACCTCGGCATCGGCTGGGACCCGCAGAAGCAGGAGTTCAAGGACGTCGGACGCTATGCGATCAGCAAGAAGGACGAGGATCGCGGCGCCTTCAAGACGCCCGGCCTACGCGAGGTCGCGAAGCATCCGCCATACATGCACGACGGCTCGCTGGCGACGCTCGAGGCGGTGGTCGAGCACTACAACAAGGGCGGCAACCCGAACCCGCAGCTCTCGGCTCGCATCCACAAGCTCGGTCTCAGCCAGCCGGAAGTGCAGGCTTTGGTGAAGTTCATGGAGGCCCTTTCCGGCGAGGGCTACGCGGACACCGCACCGGCGGCGTTCCCGGAGTGAAGCGGCGGCCGCGCCCGTCGCCGCGGCGACGGGCGCGGCGTCGGCATGTGCCAGCGGCGGCACGCGGCAGCGCGGCCGTCGTCAGAGTTGGCGCGCGATGATGCCATAGGTGGCCGAGCGCGCGCGCCGCGACGCGATACGGCAAGCGCCATGAACTGGTCCATGGCTTGCTCGGTATGGCGCTGGTCATGCGCGCCGCCGCCGCTCCCCGCTCCTGCCGCCGCCCGGCATCCTTCGCTCTCCGCCCCGGCGAAGGTCGTACGGCGGCGCGCATGTTCGCCGCCGTGTTCTTCATCATGTGCGCCTACTACATGGTGAAGCCGCTACGCGAAGGCTGGATCGCCGTGTCGGCGATCGGCGGCCTGTCGCGCCTCGAGATCAAGGCCTACTCGAGCCTCGTGCAGAGCCTGCTCCTGCTCGCGCTCGTCGGCGCCTACGCGCGGCTCGCCGCCCGCTGCACGGCGCGCGCGCTCCTGCGCCGTTCGGCGTGCGCGTGCGCGGCGGCCCTGCTGGCGTTCTGGATCGCGCAGCCCGATTTCCTCTTCGTGGCGGTGCCCGGACTCGGCATCGTCTTCTACCTCTGGGTCGGCCTGTTCGGCGTCTTCGTCGTCGCACAGTGCTGGACCATCGCCACCGATCTCTACGCCGACGACCACGGCCGCCGCCTGCTGCCGCTGGTCGCGGTCGGCGGAACGGCAGGTGCGGCGGTCGGATCCTGGCTCTACGGCGTGCTCGCCGGGCTCGGTCCCGGCAGTGCCCATGTCATCCTGCTCGGCGCCGTGGCGCCGCTCCTCGCCGCCGCCGGGTTGGCGCCGACGGCCGCGCGCGGGCGCGTCGGGCGCCACTGCGGAGCGGGCCGCGGCAGCGCCGCGAGCCTCCGCCGCCTCGCCGGCGATCGCTTCGTGCTCGCAGCCGGCCTCCTCGCCCTCCTGCTCAGTTGGGCGGCGACGAACGGCGAAAACCTGCTCTTCCAGATCGTGCAGGACGGCATCGCCAGGACGATGAGCGCCGGCGGCGACGTTGCAGCCCTCGCCCGAGCGCGCGCCGCGACCACGGCCTTCTACGGCGACTTCTACCTGTGGACGAACCTCGGAGCGCTCGCCGCCCAGCTACTCGTCGCCTCGCGCCTCCTGAAGCGCGGCGGCCTCGCGGCGATCATCTTCGTGTTGCCGCTCCTCGCCCTCCTCGCCTCGGCGATCGCGGCGCTCGCCCCGGTGCTGGCGATCCTCAAGTGGGTGAAGATCGCCGAGCAGGCGGCCGACCATTCGCTGAACCACACCGCGCGCCAGGTGCTCTGGCTCCCCGCTGACGCCGAGACCAAGATCGTCGCCAAGCCCGCCGTCGACTCGCTGTGCGTGCGGCTCGGCGACGGCCTCGCGGCGCTCACCGTGCTCGCGAGCACCCATCTCGGCGGCCACGCGACCGCGGTGTTGATCGTCGTGAACGTGGTGCTGACCGTGCTCTGGCTCGCCGCTGCATACGTCGTCGTCCGCGAGCACGGCTGCTTGGTCGCTCGCCGCGCCGCGGCGGCGGCAGCGACCGCACGCTCGTTCGCCGCCGCCGCGCGCCGCGCCGCGGACACCGCGGCGCGCGGCGCCGGCGCCCTCTTGACGGCGCCCGCCAGGACCTGGGACCGCGTCGCCGCCTGGCGCCTCGATCTCTTGCCGATCGGGCGCGGCCACTCGCCGCCCAACGCCCTCGCGGCCTAGCGCCGCGACGACGGCGCATCGCTGCCGCTCCCGGACCACGCCATCGCTTGCGACCATGGCGGCGGATTGATAGCCGGCGCGCATGCGCAAGCGACGATCTCTTCGCAGGCTCGTTCCGGCGATGCTCCTCATCGCCGCTGTCTCGATAACGGCAACGAGCTGCGGCGGCGGTGGCGGCGGCAGCTCGAACGGCAACCTCTGCGAGCAGTGCGGCGACTCCGACGGCCCCTGCAACGCCGCCGGCGCCGACATCCCCGCGGGCGCGCGGCAGCCGAGCTTCTGTCCGAACGGCGCCGACGGATGGTGCCACGCGGCGCTCGTCTGCACGCGCAAGGTCGACAGCGCACAGCGCCGCTGCTTCCCGGCGGACCCGGCAACGCAGGCGCTCGACATGCGCTTCGAGTGCGACGGCTCGCGGCCGGCCGGCACGCCTGCCGCCACCCCGACGCCGACGCCGACGTCGACCCCGACCGCTACCGGCACCGCGGCCACGCCGACCGCCACCGGTCCGACCGCATCCGTCGCCGAGCCCTCGCCGACGCCGACGCCGGCGCCGGAGGAGATCGCGGTCACCATCGACGTGTCGACCGAGGCCGACGGCTTCACCGCCGACTTCACGGTCATCGTCACCTATCCGCCGCAGAAAGGCAGCTTCGGCGGCAGTGCCGTCGCCTGCGAAGGCGACAGCGTCGACCCGCAGGCCACGGACGACGGCAACGGCACCTTGACCCTCAGGTTCCAGGGAGATCCGGACGGCCTCGTCACCGACGGCGCGACGTGCACCTTCAGTCAGCTCGCGGGCGAAGAGCTCGTGGACGGGGATCTCGCCGCCTCGAGCCCGACTCCCGGCCTCGAGGTCGAGGTCTCGTTCTAGGGAATCTCCGGCGTGCTGCCGGAGGCTCGCGGCAGGTCGAAGCGCAGGGTCGGGACCATGAGCTGGACCGCCGCCCCGAAGACGCCGACGGCCATGATGATCGCGAACGCCGGCCCGACGCGCGCGGTCAGCCGCGGCTCGCGCGGGGTGCGAAACACCAGCGGCAGCGTCACCGCCACGCTCGTCAACGAGGCGATCACGGCGCCGATGCCGGCGGTGGTCGGCGAGATCGTCGCGTGCGTCGCCAGCATCGCCGCCGACGCCACCGTCGAAGCGCTCGACACCAGGCCCCCGAACGCGCTCACGGCGTAGAATCCGAGCTCGCCGAAGGCGCGCTGGGCGAGAGTGCCGGCAACCTGCAGGGCCAGGAACAAGACGCCGTAACGCAGCGTCGTGGCGAGCGAGAACGGCGAGTCCAACTGCAGGGGAGCCTGTGCCGCGGTCGCATAGCGCCGCCGCCCCGCCAAAGCGAGGCCGATGGTCGCGAGCAGCATGCCGCCGAGCGGCAGGATCGCGTGCGCCAGCGCCGCGGTCGCCAGGAGACCGAGCAGCAGGGCGTTGCGCACGACCATCGCCGCGGTCGCGAACAGCATGCCGCGATAGGCGGCTTCGGCGAGCTGGCCGTTGGTTTCGTGGGCGCGGTGCGCCAGGTCGGCGACGGTCACCGAGCTGTTCACGAGTCCTCCGAAGAACCCCGTAACCTCGAGTCCGCGCGCCCCGTAGATCTTGAGCAGGACATAGCTCGCGAAGCCGACACCGGCGATCAGGATGACCGTCGCCCACGCCGACTGGGGAGCGATCAGATCCCAGGGATCCACGGCCGCGCTCGGCAGTACGGGGTAGACGACGAAGGCCAGGATCGCGAGCAGGATCGCCGAACGCAGCTCCGCTTCCGTGAGCCCGAGGCTGAATCCGGCCAGCGGCTCCTTCCACGCCAGCAGCGCCGCCGTCATCACCGCCACCGCGACGGGGGTGAAGGTATGGCCGAGCCCGCAGAACACCCCTCCGACCCCGGTCACGAGGAGCGCGATCGAGGTCGTCAGCTCGGCGCTCTGCTCGGCGCGCAGCGCCTGCAAGTTCAAGAAGATGATGAGGACACCGAGGAACGCCAGGCTCATCAGCGCGTAGGACTCGCCGAGGAGGCCGCCGAGGCTCCCGAGCAAGGCGGCGAACCCGAAGGTCCGCAACCCGGCCTCCTTGCCGCGGTGCTCGCGTTCCAGTCCGACGAACAGCCCTACCGCCAGCGCCAGCAACAGGCGCGACATCGTCGGCAAGGGCGGGAAGTGCCCGACCGGCGTCAGCGAGTCCATCACGCTACTGTCGCCCGCGTCCGTCCGCGGCGCAACCGGCGAACGTGACGGAGCCCGGCCGCGACATCATGCCTCCACCACAGGCTCAGTCGATCGAGATACAGATAGATCACCGGCGTCGTGTAGAGCGTCAGCAACTGGCTCACGAGGAGGCCGCCGACGATCGTGATGCCGAGCGGGCGGCGGAGCTCCGAGCCCATGCCGCTGCCGAGCGCCAGCGGCAGCCCGCCGAGGAGCGCCGCCATCGTCGTCATCATGATCGGCCGGAAGCGCAGCAGACAGGCCTCGTAGATGGCCTCTTGCGGCGTCCTGCCGCCGCGGCGCTCCGCCTCGAGCGCGAAGTCGATCATCATGATGGCGTTCTTCTTGACGATGCCGATCAGCAGGATGATCCCGATCAACGCGATCACGTCGAGCTCGCCGCCCGTGAGCAGCAGGGCCAGGATCGCCCCCACCCCCGCCGACGGCAGCGTCGAGAGTATCGTCAACGGATGGACGTAGCTCTCGTAGAGAATGCCGAGCACTATGTACACCGTCACCAGCGCCGCCAGGATCAGGAGCGGCTGGCTCGCGAGCGACGCCTGGAACGCCTGCGCCGTGCCGGCGAAGGTCGCCCGCACACCCGGCGGCATGTCGAGATCGCGCACCGCCGCCGTGATCGCGTCGACCGCCTCGCCGAGCGCCACACCCGGCGCCAGGTTGAACGACAGCGTCACCGCCGGGAACTGCCCCTGGTGCGTCACCGCGAGCGCGGTCGTGCCGGGCTCGATGCGCGCGAAAGCGGCGAGCGGAACCTGAGCGCCGCTCGTCGAGCGCACGTACAGGTCGTGGAGGGTCTCGGGGCGCTCCCAGAAGCTCGGCGCTACGCCCATGACGACGTGGTACTGGTTCAGCGCCGTGTAGATCGTCGACACCTGGCGCTGCCCGAAGGCGTCGTAGAGGGCGTCGTCGATCATCCGGGTCGTGACGCCGAGCCTGGCGGCGGTGTCACGGTCGATCGCGAGCGTGGTCTGGAGGCCGGCGTTCATCTGATCGCTGTTGACGTCGGTCAGCAGCGGCATGGCCCGCAGCCGGGCCAGCACCTTCGGCGCCGCGGCGTCGAGATCGCCGAGGTCGTCCCCCTGGAGCGTGAACTGGTAGAGCGCGCCGCTCGGCCGGCCGCCGATCCGGATGTCCTGCACCGGCTGCAGAAACAGGCTCGCGCCGGCAACGGCCGCGAGCCGCGGCCGCAAGCGCGCCGCGATCACGTCACCCTTCACCTTGCGCTCCGCGAGCGGCTTGAGCGCGACGAACATGCGCCCCGTGCTCGCGCCCTGCGAACCGCCGGTGAAGGCGACGACGGTCTCCACCGCCGGATCGCCGCGCACGATGTCGACGAGCTCGCCGAGCTTCCTCTCCATCGCCTGGAACGACGCCGCTTGATCGGTCTGCACGTTGCCGACGAGCCGCCCGGTGTCCTGCTGCGGGAAGAAACCCTTGGGTACGATGCCGTAGAGATACACGTTGAGCGCGGCCGTGAGCGCGGCGACGAGGAGCGTGAAGCGCGGCCGCGCCAGCATCCACGCCAGGCTCCTCTCATAGGCGCGGTGCAGACCGGCGAAGGCCCGCTCGGCGCCGCCGGCCAGCCGCCCCGGCCGGGACGCGGCGGCGGCGCGGCGCAGGAGCTGCGCGCACATCATCGGCGTCGTCGTCAGCGACACCGCCAGCGACACCATGACCGCCACCGACAGCACCACCGCGAACTCGCGGAAGAGGCGGCCGACGATGCCGCCCATGAGCAGGATGGGGATGAAGACGGCGATCAGCGAGGCGCTCATCGACAGCACGGTGAAGGCGATCTCGCGCGCGCCCCGGAGCGCGGCCGCGCGCGGCGGCGTGCCGCGCTCGAGGTGGCGCATGACGTTCTCGAGCACGACGATGGCGTCATCGACCACGAACCCCGTCGAGATGGTGAGCGCCATCAGCGACAGGTTGTCGATGCTGTAGTCGAGGAGATACATGGCGCCGAAGGTGCCGATCAGCGACAGCGGCACGACGACGCTCGGGATCACCGTCGCCCGGAGGTCGCGCAGGAAGAGGAACACGACCAGGATCACGAGCGCGACGGCGATCGTCATCGCCAGCTCGACGTCGTGGACGGAAGCGCGGATCGAGGTGCTACGGTCGATGACGACGTCCAGGTCGATGGCTCGCGGAATCGCCGCCCGCAGATACGGCAGCCGGTCGCGCACGCGGTCGATGGTGTCGATGATATTGGCCCCGGGCTTGCGGAAGATGACCGCCATGACGGCGGGCTTGCCGTTGGCGACGCCGGCGGTGCGCACGTCCTCGACCGAGTCCACGACGGCGGCGACGTCGCCGATGCGGACTACCGCCCCGTCGCGGTAGCGGATGACCAGCGGCCGGTACGCCGCCGCGGTCTTCAACTGACCGTTGCTGTCGAGACTCCACGACTCGGCCGGCGCCGAGATCTCGCCGGTCGGCCGGTTGCTGTTGGCGGCAGCGATAGCCTCGCGCACCTCGTCGAAGCCGATGCCGTACTTGGTGAGCGCCGTCGGGTTCAGCTCGATCCGGACCGCCGGCAACGAGCTGCCGCCGATGAAGACCTGGCCCACCCCTTCGACCTGCGACAGCTCCTGCTGCAGGATCGACGCCGCGGCGTCGTAGAGGCGGCTGCGCGGCAAGGTGTCGGAGGTGAGGCTCAGGACGGCAATCGGCGCGTCGGCGGGGTTGACCTTGCGGTAGTTCGGATTGTTGGGCAGCGCCGTCGGCAACTGCCCGCGCGCGGCGTTGATCGCCGCCTGCACGTCGCGGGCCGCGGAGTCGATGCTGCGGCCGAGGTCGAACTGGAGCGTCACCTGCGTCGAGCCGAACCCGCTCGTCGACGTCATCTCGGTGACGCCGGCGATGCGGCCGAACATGCGCTCGAGCGGCATCGCCACCGCCGACGCCATGGTCTCGGGGCTCGCCCCCGGCAGGCTCGCCGATACCTGGATGGTCGGGAACTCCACTTGCGGCAAGGGTGCGACGGGGAGGTGCTGGAACGACAGCGCGCCGGCGAGCGCGATCGCCACCGTCGCCAGCGAGGTCGCGACCGGGCGACGGATGAAGATCGCGGAGAGGTTCAATCCGGCTCCAGGCCGAGGGACGGCACGACTCCGACACCGTCGTCAGGCGACTCCGGCGCGCCGCCCGACCGCCACGCGAAGCGCTCCGCCAGGCGGTCGAACGCGAGATAGATCACCGGCGTCGTGTA
>MWST01000037.1 GCA_002050235.1 Polyangiaceae bacterium UTPRO1
CGACCGTGACGCCGACGCCGACCGTGACGTCGACGCCGACCGTGATGCCGACGCCGACTGTGACGCCGACGGCGAGCGCTACGCCCACGCCGACGGCGAGCGCCACCGTGGCGATGACGGCGACGGCCTCGCCGTCGGGCACGGCGGCTCCGAGCGTGACGCCGAGCGACCCCCCGGCGGCTACTCCCAGTGCCTCGGCGGCTGCGACCGGCACCATCGCGCCGACGCCGCTGCCGACGCCGACCATGACCGTGCTCGACGGGCTCGGCGACGCCGCCGCCGCCAAGAACGCGACCAAGTGCCAGCAGGCGATCGGCAAGGCCGGAGTTGCTTTCCTGGCAGCGCGCCTGAAGCAGCTCGACGCCTGCACCGGCGGTGTCTTCAAGTGCATCCAGACCAAGCCGAACGATCCGGCGTGTATCGCCAAGGCGGGGGCGAAGTGCACGGCGCTCGCGACTGCGGCGGCTGCTGCTCGCGCCAAGCTGCTGGCGGCGGTAGCGGCAAAGTGCGGTGCCTCGCTGGTGAGTCCGGAGAACCTGATGGGTGCGACCGGGCTCGGCTACGGTAGCTCCGACTGTGAGGCCGTCCTCGGAGATGAGCCGCAGAAGGTCGCCGACGTCGCGGAGTGCGTGGCGCAGCGCTACGCGTGCAGCGCCAGTGACATCTACGCGACCGCAGCGCCGCGTGCCGGCGAGCTGCGGCGCATCGCGGGCGCCCCCGGGGATTCCTGTCTGCCCGATTACGGCGGCGGCGGCGAGGATGTCGGCGACGTCGCCCAAGGAAAGGCGCTGGCGGCGTGCACTGCCGCGATCAGCAAGGCCGCGAGCGGGCTCCTCACCAAGAAGCTCGCGAGCTTCACCAAGTGCGTCGACAAGGTGTTCGCGTGCGTTCAGACCAAGAGCGGCGACGCCGCGTGCCTCGCCAAGGCGGACGCCGCTTGCGCCAAGGAGAAGGCGAAGATCGTGGCGGCCGGCAACAAGGTCGGCCCGGCGATCGACAAGAAGTGCGCCGGGCTCGACTTCGATCGGGAGCTGCTGCCGCAGCCCGGCGCCAACCTGGGAGCACTGGCGGCGCGGCTGCGCGGCACCGGGGCGCTCGCAGATCTCGGGAGCTATGAGAGGGCGCTGCGCCTCGACCACGAGTGCGCCGCGGACGATCTCCTGCGGGCGATCGCGCCGCGCGCAGCCGACTTGCTGCCGGCCTTCGCTCCCTCGCTGCCGATCACC
Source organism: Polyangiaceae bacterium UTPRO1 (assembly GCA_002050235.1). Classification (GTDB taxonomy): domain Bacteria; phylum Desulfobacterota; class Binatia; order UTPRO1; family UTPRO1; genus UTPRO1. Next base: position 1,227 of record MWST01000037.1, read on the forward strand.
ACCGCGGGTTGCGCGACGCCCTGATTGCGTGACACGACCGGATCCGTCGTGGATCGGGTCGTGCTCTTCCTCGCGAGCGGCGCCCACGTCGGCCATGTGCCGGTGGCGCCGGGCACGCTCGGCTCCCTGCTGGCCCTGCCGCTCCTCGTGGGCATCGGGTACGCGGGCCTGCCGGCGTGGTTGGTGGTCGCCGGGATTGCGCTCGCGAGTCTCGGAGCGATGCCGATCTGCGCGCGCGCCGGGCGCATCTACGGCCAGGTCGACAGCCCGCGAATCGTGCTCGACGAGGTGTGCGGCATGTTGATCGCCGGCGCCCTCGTGCCGCCGACCGTGCGGTCGCTCGCGATCGCGTTCGCCGCCTTTCGCTTCTTCGACGTCGTCAAGGTCTTCCCCGCCGGGTACCTCGATCGCCACCTCAAGAACGGCATCGGCGTGGTCGCCGACGATCTCGTCGCGGGCATCTACGCGCAACTGGTGGTACGACTGCTGACATGATCCGGGCAGCCATCATCAGTACGGGAGACGAGCTCACCTGCGGGCGTACGACCGACACCAACGCCGGCTTCATCGCCGATCGCCTGTTCGAGCTCGGCATCGACGTCGTCGCCATGCTGACCGTCGGCGACCATCCCGAACGCCTGCGCTGGGTGTGGAGCGAGGCGTTGCGGTTGGCACAGGTCGTGATCTCGACCGGGGGTCTGGGGCCGACGGCGGACGACCTGACGACCGAGACCGTCGCCACGCTCCTCGCTCGGCGCATCGTGCACGACGAGCAGGTCGCCGAGCGCATCCGCGAGTTCTTCCGCCTCTTCAACCGGCCGATGCCGGAGAACAACATGAAGCAGGCGGCCTTCCCCGAAGGTGCCGTGATCGTCCCCAACGATCTCGGCACGGCGCCCGGGTATCGCATCGAGGTCGGGCCTGCCGACGATCGCCGCTACCTCGTCGTGCTCCCCGGCGTCCCGCGCGAGATGCAGCCGATGCTCACCGCGACGGTGCTGCCGTGGCTCGCCGAGCTCTCGGGCGCGGCCCGCGTCGGGCACCGGACCTTCCAGACGTTCGGCATCAGCGAGTCGCGCCTCGACGAGGTCATCGCCGGCATTCCAGGCGAGGGCCGCTGGTCCTTTCGCGCCAATTTCCCCGAGGTCTCGGCGCGCGTAGTAGTGCGCGGCGGCGACGTCGAGGCCAGGCTCGAGGACTTCGGGCGCGAGGTGTACGCGCGCCTCGGACAGTACATCTACGGTGAAGGCGACACGAGCATGGAGCGCGTCGTCGGCGAGCTGCTGACGGCGCGAAAGCTCACGGTCGGCTTCGGCGAGTCGTGTACCGGCGGCCTGGTCACGCACCGGATCACCAACGTGCCGGGCTGTTCCGCGTACTATCGCGGCGCTGTCAACGCCTACGCGAACGACGTGAAGGAGCGCGTCCTCGGAGTGCCCGCGGCCATCCTGGCGGCGCACGGCGCGGTGAGCGAGGAAGTCGCGGGGGCGATGGCCGAGGGCGCGCGGCGCGTCCTCGGGACCGACATCGCCGTCGGGGTCACGGGCATCGCCGGTCCGGACGGCGGCACGGCCGAGAAGCCGGTCGGAACCGTGTGCTTCGGCCTCGCGGCGGCAGACGGTCCGACCGTCACGCGCCGCTATCAGCTATGGGGAAATCGCGAGTGGGTGAAGCTCTTGTCGTCGCAGATCGCCCTCGATTGGGTGCGGCGGCACGTGCTCGGCGCGCCGCTGCTCGATCTCGGCCGGAATCGGGCGGAACCGGCGAGCGTGAAGACCGAGAGTGTCGAGCCGGACTGATCCGGCGGCGGAGCGCTGGCGCTGCTTCGTCGCCGTCGACCTGCCGGATCCGGCGCGGGCGGCCGTCATCCGCTATCTCCGCGAGCTCCGGCCGACCGTGTCCGGAGTCGCCTGGACGCGCCCCGAGTCCCTGCACTTGACCCTAGCCTTCCTCGGGGACGTCCCGGTGCCCGTCATCCCGGATCTGCGCCTGCGGCTCGCCACCGCGCTCGCGCGCAGCGAGCGCTTTGCCGCGCGGGTGGTCGGCGTCGGCGCGTTCCCGAGCCTCGTCCGCCCGCAGGTGCTCTGGGTCGGGGTGGAGGCGCCGGCCGTCGGCGGGCTCGCGGCCGCGGTCCGGGGCGCGTGCATAGCGGCCGGCTTGCCGCACGACGACCGGCGGTTTCGGCCGCACGTGACGATCGGCCGGGTGCGGACGCGTCGCGTCGGTTCGGACCTGGCGCTCCTCGCGCGCGACGGGGAGCGCGACTTCGGCACCGCGGAGATCGAGCGCGTGGTCCTCTATCGGAGCCAGCTCGGCGCCGGCGGCGCCCGCCACTCGCCGCTCGCTACCTTTCCGCTCGGCGGCGGCGCCGGATTTCCTTGACCGTAGCCCTTCGTTCGCTTAATTTTCGCCCGCTATGGGCGGGTCGTGGAGGCGACGCCGCGGGCGTCGCCGACAGCGGTTGCCGGACGGATATTCGCAGCCGTGACTCCCGGTATACGAGGAGCCCACGAGCGATTAAGACCACGGACACGTCGGGAGAACGAGAGCCGCGTTCCACCGCAACTCGAGTCGAAAAGGGAGGGGGTATGGCAACCATGGCAGCAGAAGTGAACCGCGATCGCGCCATCGATCTCGCCGTCAGCCAGATCGAGAAGCAGTTCGGCAAGGGCGCCATCATGAAGCTCGGCGAGGACGCGCTCATCCGCGACGTCGAGACCATCTCGACGGGGTCGCTCGGGCTCGATCTGGCGCTCGGCGTGGGCGGGCTGCCGCGCGGCCGCGTCGTCGAGATCTACGGACCGGAGTCGTCGGGCAAGACGACGCTGGCGCTCCAGGTCATCGCGCAGTCGCAGAAGAAGGGCGGCATCTGCGCCTTCATCGATGCCGAGCACGCGCTCGACGTCGTCTACGCGCGGAAGCTCGGCGTGAAGACGGAAGACCTCCTGATCGCCCAGCCCGACCACGGCGAGCAGGCGCTCGAGATCGCCGAGACGCTGGTCCGCAGCGGCGCCATCGACGTGCTCGTGGTCGACTCGGTGGCTGCGCTCGTGCCGCGCGCCGAGATCGAGGGCGAGATGGGCGAGCCGCAGATGGGCCTGCAGGCGCGTCTCATGTCGCAAGCGCTGCGCAAGCTCACCGGCACCATCGCCAAATCGAACACCATCGTCATCTTCATCAACCAGATCCGCATGAAGATCGGCGTGATGTTCGGAAACCCGGAGACCACGACGGGAGGCAACGCGCTCAAGTTCTACTCGTCGGTGCGGCTCGACATTCGCCGTATCGCCGCGATCAAGCAGGCCGACCAGATCGTCGGCAACCGCACCAAGGTGAAGGTCGTCAAGAACAAGGTGGCGCCGCCCTTCCGCGAGGCCGAGTTCGACATCCTCTACGGTACCGGCATCTCCAAGGAGGGCGAGCTCGTCGACATCGGCGCGGAGCTCGGAATCGTCGAGAAAAGCGGGGCCTGGTACTCCTTCGAGGGCGAGCGGATCGGTCAGGGCCGTGAGAACACGAAGGAGTTCCTAAAGGAGAAGCGCGAAACGGCCGATGTCATCGAGCGGAGGATCCGGGAGAAGTGCGGCCTCGCAATGCCGGCTGGCGCCGGAGACGGAGGGGCTGCGGACTGACCGGAAGTACCGCATGGAACTTGATGCGATTCTCGGGCACGGCCTGGCGATCCAGGCTTCCGACGTTCATCTGAAAATAGAGCGGCCGCCCATGTTCAGAGCCCATGGGCGGCTCGTTCCGATGGAAGGCGCGACCGCCCTCGGTCGGGAGGATCTGAGCGGCTTCCTCGCCCGCTTGCTCGACGAGCACCACGAGGCGCAGCTCCGGGAGCGCTTGCAGGCCGACCTGGCGTACGCTAGCCCCGGCAACGGCCGATTCCGCGTCAACGTCTTCCGTCAACGCGGCGAGATCTCGATCGCGCTGCGGGTGATCCCGCCCCAGGTTCGCACCATTCGCGACTTGAAGCTGCCGCCGATCGTCGAGCAGATCGCCCTCGAGCACCGCGGCCTCATCCTCGTCACCGGGACTACCGGCAGCGGCAAGAGCACCACGCTCGCCTCGATGATCCACCACGTGAACATCACCCGGGATCGGCACATCATCACCATCGAAGACCCGATCGAGTACACTCATGCCGACGAGCTCTGCATCATCAACCAGCGCGAGATCGGCTACGACTGCCGGACTTTCGCCGACGGGCTGCGCGGCGCGCTGCGCCAGGATCCGGACGTGATCCTGGTCGGCGAGATGCGCGACCTCGAGACCATCGAGACTGCGATCCTCGCCGCCGAGACCGGTCATCTGGTCATGAGCACGCTGCACACCCTGGACGCGCGCGAGACGGTGACGCGCGCCATCTCCGCTTTCCCCGAGCACCAGCGCGACCAGATCCGCTTGATCCTGGCTTCGGTCATCAAGGGCATCATCAGCCAGCGGCTGGTGAAGCGCGCCGACGGGAAGGGCATGGTGCCGGCGGTCGAGGTGCTGTTGTCGACCGCGCTCGTCCGCGAGTGCATCGCGCAGAAGGAGCGGACGCACGAGCTCACCGACGCGATCGCGCGCGGGCACGCGACCTACGGCATGCAGACGTTCGACCAGTCGCTGATGGCGCTTTTCCGCGAGGACCTGATCACGTACGAGGAGGCTCTTGCGCAAGCGACGAACCCCGACGATTTCGCCCTCAAGATCCGCGGCATTGCCTCCACCAGCGACGCCCGCTGGGACCAATTCGACAAGGGCGAGCCCGCCGAGGGCTCCCAGGGCGCTGCCTTCAAGATCGACCGGTTCTGAGCCCGCAGCAGCGCCGCCCGACGCCCGCGAGGCGGCGTTCGCGGCCGCCGTCGCGTTCCTGGCGCGGGCGGCCCGGTCGTGCTCCGAGGTCGCAGCGCACCTGGCGGCGCGCGGGGTCGATGCCGGGATCGTGGCCGCGACCATGGTGCGGCTCGCCGAGCGCGGCTATGTCGACGACGCCGCTCTCGCCGAGCGCCGCGCCGAGGATCTCCTGTTGCGGCGGGGCGCCGGCCGCCTGAAGGTCGCCCACGAATTGACTCGCAGGGGCCTCGCCGATAGCGTCATCGCTGGTGCGATTGCCGGAGTCCTCGAAGGCCGGAGCGAGGTCGCGCTCGGGCGAGCGGCGCTCGGCCGGCGGTTCGGCGAGGCGGTGCCGGCATCGCCGACCGAGCGAGCGAGAGCCTATCGTTTCCTCGTCGGTCGCGGGCATCCACCGGACATCGTGAGCGAGATACTAGGAGAGGACGACTAGCGCCAAGTGCCGACCGGCAGAGAGATTCGAGCGGGCTTCCTCGACTTCTTCGCGGCCCGTGATCACCGGGTGGTACGCAGCGCACCGATCGTTCCCGAGGGCGACCCGTCCCTGCTGTTCACCAACGCCGGGATGGTGCAGTTCAAGCAGATCTTCCTCGGGCAAGCGGCCCCGAGCCATCCCCGCGTCGCCGACGCCCAGAAGTGCCTGCGGCTTTCGGGAAAGCACAACGACCTCGAGCAGGTGGGCCGCGACACCTACCACCACACGCTTTTCGAGATGCTGGGGAACTGGTCCTTCGGCGACTACTACAAGGCCGAGGCGATCGAGTGGGCCTGGGAGCTCCTGGTGAAGGAGTGGGAGCTTCCCCAGGCCAAGCTCTGGGCGACGGTCCATACGACCGATGACGAGGCCGAGCAGCTCTGGCGGCGGCTCACGCCGTTGCCGGCCGAGCGAGTGCTGCGCTTCGAGCGCGAGAACTTCTGGGAGATGGGCGAGACCGGGCCGTGCGGCCCCTGCTCGGAGATCCATCTCGACCGCGGACCGGCGGCCTGTGATCGCCAGGGCGTCGCCCACGCCTGCCGGGTGAACGGCGACTGCGCCCGCTACATCGAGCTCTGGAATCTGGTCTTCATCCAGTACAACCGCGAACCCGACCAGAGTCTGCGCGAGCTGCCGTCGAAGCACGTCGACACCGGCATGGGGCTCGAGCGCGTCACCGCGGTCTTGCAAAACGTGCTGAGCAACTACGATACCGATCTCTTCCGCGGGATCATCGCAGCCACCGAGACCCTGGCGCGCCGGCGCTACGGAGCCGATCCCGAGGCGGACGTCTCCTTCCGGGTGATCGCCGACCATGCGCGCGCGGTGAGCGTCATGATCGCCGACCACGTGCTGCCGGCCAACGAAGGCCGCGGCTACGTGCTCCGTCGCGTGCTGCGCCGCGCGGCGCGCCACGGGAAGATGCTCGGCCTCGACGGCCCGTTCCTGACCCGTCTCGTCGGCGCCGTGGCCGAGATCCTCGGCGGCGCGTATCCGGAGCTGCGCGAGCGCCAGGCGTTCATCGCCGAGGTCGTCGCGACCGAGGAGAGCCGCTTCGCGGAGACGCTCGACAAGGGCCTAGGCCTCCTCGAAAGCGAGATCGTGACATTGCCCGCGACTGGCGGCGTGCTGCCGGGCGACGTCGCCTTCAAGCTCTACGACACCTACGGATTCCCGCTCGATCTCACCGAGGACATCGTGCGCGGCCGCGGCCATGCGGTCGACGACGCCGGTTTCCGCCGGGCTATGGAGGAGCAGCGCGCCCGCGGCCGCGAGCACAAGAAGTTCGTGGCGCAGAGCGCGGCGAGCGGCGATCGGCGCTCGCGCTTCGTCGGCGACCGCATCTACGCCTGGGAGTCGACGGTCACGGCGGTTGCGACCGCCGCCGGCGAACAGCCGGGCGGCATCCGCGCCGGCGAGGTCGGAGAGCTCGTCACCGAGGAGACTCCGTTCTACGGCGAGTCGGGCGGCCAGGTAGGCGACGTCGGGAAGATCACGAGCGAGCGCGGCGACGAGCTCGAGGTGCTCGATACGGTTCGCCACGGCCCCGAGCTCGTCGTCCATCGTGTCCGCGTGCTCGCCGGCGGCATCGCACCCGGGGATCGCGTGCGGCTCACGATCGATGCGGCGCGCCGTGAGCGCATCCGCCTGAACCATTCCGCTACGCACCTGATGCACGGCGTCCTGCGGGAGCGCCTAGGCGCGCACGTACGGCAGGCGGGATCGCTCGTGGCTCCCGATCGCCTCCGCTTCGATTTCAGCCATACCGGTACGATCTCGCCCGCGGACCTCGACGCGATGGAGGACGAGATCAACGCCCGCATCCGCGCCAACGTCGAGTGCGTGAGCGAGGAGATGTCGTACGAGGACGCGATGAAACGCGGAGCGCTCGCCTTCTTCGGCGACAAGTACGGCGACCGCGTGCGGGTGCTGCAGATGGGGGCGTTTTCGATCGAGCTCTGCGGCGGCACCCACGTCCAGCGGACCGGGGACATCGGCCTCTTCAAGTTCCGCAGCGAGGGCGGCGTCGCCGCGGGGGTGCGGCGCATCGAGGCAATGACCGGCGGCGACGCGCTCGATTGGGTGCAGGAGCGCGAGGAGCGCCTGCAGCGGATCGGCGCCGCGCTCAAGGCTTCCGAGGAAGAAGCGGTCGAGCGTCTCGAGCGGCTGCTGGCGCAGAGCCGCGAGCTCGAGCGCCGCATCGAGAAGATGCAGCGCGATCGGGCAAAGGCACGCAGCGGCGATCTGCTGGCGCGGGCGGTCGAGCGGAACGGCATGAAAGTGCTGGCGGCGCGCGTCGACGACCTCGACGACAAGGCGCTGCGCGAGCTCGCCGACCGCCTGAAGGAAGAGCTCGGCAGCGGCGTCGTGGCGCTCGGCGCCGCCCAGGACGGCAAGGTGAGCCTGGTCGCGGCCGTCAGCAAGGATCTCACCAAGCGGGTCCACGCCGGCAACCTCATCAAGCGGATCGCGCCCGTCGTCGGCGGCAACGGCGGCGGGCGGGCGGATTTCGCGCAGGCGGGCGGTAGGGATGCGGGCCGCCTCGACGAGGCACTGGCGATGGTTCCCGAGCTGGTCGCATGAAGCACTCGCCGCCGTCCGTGCGCACCGGTGCTTCCCTGGCGTCGGCCGACCAGCCCGCGGGTGCGAGCGCCGAGCGGCGCGGAACGCTCGCGACCGATCCCGACGCCGTGAGGCTCGAGTTCCCGGACCATCGCCTCTTCCACGAGCTCCTGGGGCGGCACGACGAGCACGTGAAGGCGATCGAGAAGTCGCTCGGGGTGCGCATCGGCGTCGCCGGCAAGACCGTGACCATCAGCGGCGATCCGCTGGAGCGCGAGCTCGCGAGCCGCGTGATGACGCAGCTCTACGGCGTGCTCGAGCGCGGCTTTCCGGTCTACGCGAGCGACGTCGACTATGCGCTCCGCATCCTCGGGAGCGACCATGCCGCCAATGTTCGCGACATCTTTCTCGATACCGTGTACATCGCGGCGCAGAAGCGGGTGATCACGCCGAAGAGCGTGATGCAGAAGGCCTACATCGACTCGATCCGCACCCACGACATCGTCTTCGCGATCGGACCGGCCGGCACGGGCAAGACGTACCTGGCGATGGCGATGGGCGTCGCCGCCGTGCTCAAGCAGGAGTTCACGCGCATCGTGCTCACGCGGCCGGCGGTCGAAGCCGGCGAGAAGCTCGGGTTCCTGCCCGGAGACCTGGCGGAGAAGGTGAACCCGTACCTGCGGCCGCTGTACGACGCCCTCCACGACATGGTCGACTTCGACCGCGCCCGCAAGATGCTCGATCGCGGCACGATCGAGGTGGCGCCGCTGGCTTTCATGCGCGGACGCACGTTGAACGATTCGTTCGTGATCCTCGACGAGGCCCAGAACACGACGCCCGAGCAGATGAAGATGTTCCTCACCCGACTCGGTTACGGGTCGAAGGCGATAGTCACGGGCGACGTCACGCAGACCGATCTGCCGGCCGGCAAGATCTCCGGTTTGAAGGAGGCGCAGCACGTCTTGAAGGGCATCGACGGCATCAAGTTCGTACACTTCAGCGAACGCGACGTCGTCCGCCATCGGCTGGTGCAGGAGATCATCACCGCGTACGAACGAGCCGGGGACACGTCGACCCGGAACGAATCCTGAGCGGCGGGCGGCGTCCCCATGCCGGTAGCGTTCACGTGCCGCGTCCCCGCCGGCGTCGGCTGGAGCCGGTATCTCGCCGCCCGCGGCCGGCAGGTGCTGCGCGCGCTCGACGTCCGCCGGAGCGAGCTCAGCATGGCGCTCGTGGGTGATGCCGAGATGCAGCGGCTGAACCGCGACTATCGCGGTCAGGACCGGCCGACCGACGTGCTCGCGTTTCCGCTCCACGCCCCCCCGGTGGCGGCCGGGGTCGCGAGCCTCGGCGACGTCGTGATCTCGCTCGACACGGCGATCCTGGCGGCGCGCGAGCGCCGGCGCCCGCTAGCGGCAGTGCTCGACGAGCTCGTGATCCACGGCGTCCTGCATCTCCTCGGCTACGACCACGAGCGCTCGCCGGCCGAGGCTCGCCGCATGGCGCGCCGGGCGCGGGCGGTGCGGAAGGCGATCGGGCCACTGGCACCGCCGCTGCGGGGTCCCGCGGCGACCCGGCGCCGAGCGGCCGCCGCTGACAGACGCGTGGCTTGCGCGTCGCGATCGCGACCGCCGGCGATACGGACGGGGCGCGGGTGATAGCGAACGGCAGCCCTGCGGGCGTGCGCCCGGCCGCGGTCGAGCGCCGGGCGCCGCTCTTCACGGGACGCAGCGCGCTCACGCTTGCCGCAGCGAGCGGCGCCCTTCTCGCGCTCGCGTTTCCGATCGTCGACTGGGGATCGGTAGCCTGGGTCGCCCTGGTGCCGCTCCTGCTGGCAGCGCTCGAGCGCGGGCCGCGGGCGGCGTTCCTCGCCGGGTGGGTCGCGGGCCTCGTCTTCTACCTGGCGACGCTCTACTGGCTCGTCCTCACGATCGGCACCTACACGAATCTCTCGCCCCTGGTGAGCGTCGGTCCGCTCCTGTTGCTCTGCGGGTTCCTCGCCCTCGGCTTCGGCCTCGTCACCGCCGCGTGCGAGTGGGCGCGCCGCCGCGGCATCGAGATCGCCCTTGTGGCGCCCCTGTCCTGGGTCGTCGTCGAATGGATCCGCACCTATGTCCTCGGAGGCTTTCCTTGGGTGAGCCTCGGCTACTCGCAGTACCGCGCCACGTATCTCGTGCAGTTCGTGGAAGTGACGGGCGTCTACGGACTCTCGGCGCTCGTCGTGTTGGTGAACGCCGTCGTCTACGGGGCCGTGCGCCGCTGGCTCGCCGGCGAGGCGCCGAGCAGCCGGGCGATGCTCGCCGTGACGATGCTGCTGGTCGTACTGGTCGGCTGGGGGTACTGGCGTGTCCGGAAGATCGCTTCGCTGCCGGTCGTGGGCGCGGTGCGGGTCGGGTTCATCCAGGGCAACGTGGCGCAGGACGTGAAGTGGGATCCGGCCTATCAGGCGGCCACGATCGCCCACTACGAGGCGCTCACGCGGGAGGCGGTAGCGGACGGCGCCGAGCTCGTCGTCTGGCCGGAGACCGCGGCGCCGTTCTTCTTCCAGGAGGAGAGCGAGCTCCGCGAGCGCATCCTCGACCTCGCACGGGAGCTGCACGTGGCGCTCGTCGTCGGCAGCCCGGCGTTCACCTACGAGAACGGCGCCCTCGTACTGCACAATCGCGTGTACCTCGTCGACTCCGACGGCGCCGCCGACCAGTACTACGACAAGATGCAGCTGGTGCCGTTCGGGGAGTACGTGCCGCTCAAGCCGCTCTTCTTCTTCGTCGACAAGGTCGTGGAGGGCGTCGGCGACTTCCGGGCCGGCGGCACGCCGGTCGTGTTGCGGACGGCGCGCGGCAACTTCGGAGTCCTCATCTGCTACGAAGACATCTTTCCCGGACTGACCCGCCGCTTCGTGGCGGGCGGCGCCGACTTTCTCGTGAACATCACCAACGACGCCTGGTTCGGCCGTACGTCGGCCCCGTACCAGCATCTGGCGATGGCGACGCTGCGGGCGATCGAGAACCGCGTGCCGCTCGTGCGCGTGGCGAACACCGGCATATCTGCTATGGTCGATGCCGACGGCACGATTCGCTGGCGCACCGGGCTCTTCGAGTCGGCGTGGCGCGTCGACAGCGTCGGCTGGGTCGGGTTGCGGACGTTCTACACCCGCTTCGGCGACGTCTTCGCATACGCGTGCATCGCCCTGCTCGTACTCGTCACGATCGTCGGCGGGAGCCGCCGTCCGCACGCCGCCAGGGAGGAGACATGAACACGACGATGGAGATCACTACCAATGAGCTCAAGGAGCGACTCCAGTCGCTCGAGCGGCGGCTGGAGACGCTACGGGGGCATCTTTGACGTTCCCGGGATCGAAGCGCGGCTGTGCGCGCTCGACGAGGAGGTCGGGCGACCCGACTTCTGGAACGACCACGAGCGTGCCCAGAAGGTCCAGCGCGAGCGTGCGCAGCTGACGTCGGCGCTCGACGGCTGGCGCAAGCAGCGCGGCGAGCTCGATGACGCCGGTGTATTCCTCGAGCTCGCGCTCGAGGGCGATCCGGAGGCGCTCGCCGAAGGCATCGCCAAGGCGGACGCCGTCGACGCGGGCATGGGCAACCTCGAGATGCGACAGATGCTCGGAGGCGAACACGATGCCGGCAATGCCATCTTGAGCATCCACCCGGGAGCCGGCGGTCTCGAGGCCCAGGATTGGGCCGAGATGCTCCTGCGGATGTACCTGCGCTGGTGCGAACGGAAGGGATACAAGGTCGAGATCCTCGAGCAGCAGGAGGGCGAGGGTGCCGGCATCAAGAGCGCCACGATAACGATTGAAGGCGAATACGCCTACGGCTACCTTCACGCCGAGGGCGGCGTCCATCGGCTGGTCCGCATCTCGCCGTTCGACGCCAATGCCCGTCGGCAGACGTCGTTCGCATCGGTGTTCGTGTATCCGGAGATCGAGGACGACATCGCGGTAGAGATCAACGAAGCCGATCTCCGCATCGATACCTACCGTTCGAGCGGCGCCGGCGGGCAGCACGTCAACAAGACCGACTCTGCCGTCCGCTTGACCCACATGCCTACGGGCATCGTCGTCGCTTGCCAGAACGAGCGCTCGCAGCACAAGAACAAGGCGATGGCGATGAAGATCCTGCGCGCCAAGCTCTATGACCTCGAGATGGAGAAGCAGAAGGAGAAGCTCGACGCCTTCAGCAAGACCAAGAAGGAGATCGGCTTCGGGAGCCAGATCCGCTCCTACGTGCTGCACCCGTACCGGATGGTGAAGGACCACCGGACCGGCTGCGAGGTGGGCAATACCGACGCCGTCCTCGACGGCGACCTGGACAAGTTCATCCAGGCGTACCTGTTGTCGAAGATCGGCGGCACCGCGAGCTAGGAGCGCCCTGCACGATCGGCGCGGCGGCGTCGACGGTGCCGACGCCGCAGCTCGCCGAGCGCCGCTTCCATGACGCCCAGTGCGAACGTGATCTCGGCGCGGCTGATCACGAGGGGCGGGGCGAGCCGGATCACGGTGTCGCGGTGGAGCGTCCAGTTGACGATGAGGCCGCGAGCGAGGCAGGCGGCCGCGAAGCGGCGAGTCGCGGCCGGCGACGCGAGCTCGACGGCGAGCAGCAGACCGGTGCCGCGCACTGCTCGGATAACCGGATGGCGGGCGGCGAGATCCTGGAGGCCGCGCAGGAATAGCGCGCCGCGGGTCGCGGCGCGGCCCGGGAGGTCGCGGCGGACCGTTTCCTCGAGCGCCGCGAGCCCCGCTGCACACGAGAGCGGATGGCCGCCGAAGGTGGTCACGTGGGCGAGCGCGGGCTGCTCGGCGAGCGTGCCGAGGATGCGGCGCGAGCCGAGGAAGGCTCCGAGCGGCAGCCCGCCGCCGAGCGCCTTTGCGAGCACGAGAAGGTCGGGGCGGATGCCGCAACGCTGGAAAGCGAAGAGCGACCCCGTACGGCCCATGCCGGTCACGACCTCGTCGAACACGAGGAGCGCTCCGACCTCGTCGCAGCGGGCACGCAGGAGCCGCAGATAGGCCGGATCGGCGATCCGGACGCCGCCCTCCGCCTGCACCGGCTCGATCACGACGGCGGCGGTCCGGCGATCGATGGCGCGGAGCGCCGCCGGCTCTTGCCACGGGAGGATGGTGGCGCCGGGGAGCAGCGGCAGGAAGGGATCGCGATAGACCGGGTTGCCGCCGATCGAGAGGGCTCCGAGCGTGTCGCCGTGGAAGCCGAGCGCGAACCCCACGAGCTTGCTTCGTCCGGTATGCTTGCGCGCGGTCTTGAGCGCGCCTTCGATGGCTTCCGCGCCGCTGTTGGTGAAATAGCAGCTTTCGTACGGCGGACCGGCGAGAGCTGCGAGGCGAGTCGCGAGCTCCACTTGCATCGGCACCACGTATTCTCCGTACACCATGACGTGGAGATGGCGGCGGAGCTGGGCGCGACAGGCGCGGGCTACGGCGCGATTGCCGTGGCCGAGGTTCACGACTCCCATGCCCGAGAGCAGGTCGAGGTAGCGCCGGCCGCCGGCGTCCGTGATCCACGCGCCGCGCGCCGCTGCCACGACGATACCGAGCGGCGCCGTCGAGGTCTGGGCTACGTGCAGACGAAAATCTCGAGTCAGCGCGGTGCCGGCGCGCATGCCGAGCCAACGGGAGCGCCCGCGTTCGTGACGGCCGGTCATGCGGATGGGGGCATGCTCGCGGGGGCGGCGGCGAGCAGGCTGGCGAGGCGGCGATGTCCGCTCTGCCGCCATGCGAACGGCGGCGCCTGGAGCCGCTCGAGCGGACAGAAGCGATGGGCGCCGGATGCGGCAGCGACGGCCGCCGCATCCGCTAACCGCTCGACGGGACCCGCGTAGCCGACCGCTTCGAGTGTTCCCGCGAGCCGGCGCAGCGGCTCGGCGGCCGCAGCGAGCGTGGCAACCGGCACGAGGACGAGGTGGCGGAAGCTCGGACCCGTCGACCAGTCGGGCGTACGGTCGCAGACCACGCTGCCAGCGCCGTCGTCGCCGCCGTGGACGCGCACGTCCGCACCTTCCTGCGCACGCCACCGTTGGCGTTCCAGCCACCGCCAGACGCTGGCGCGCTCGCCGAGCGACGGGGGCACGCGCGGCAGTCGGCGTTCCAGCTCCTCCAGCTCGACCGCGACGCGGGCGGCGAAGTCATCGATCTCGCGGCGACCTCTGTCCTCGACGAATACGACCCGGGGCGACAGGCATCCCTGCTGGTCGTAGAGCGCGGTCTGGTAGGCGAGAGCGCGGGCGGTGCCCGAGTCGAGCGTCGTGGCGGCTACGAGCGCTACACTGGTGCGGTCGCCGTAGCGGAGCAGGCGCACCGGCCGCCGAGCGGCGATGCGGGCGAGCGTGACGTCGCGACCGTAGGCGAGGACGAGGTCGACGGCGCCGCAAGCCGCCGCATCGAGCGCTTCGCTGCCGCCGCGCCACGGCGCGACCGTGATGGCACGGCCGAGCTCGGGAGCGACGGCGGCGATCGACTCGACGAGCAACGCCGGCAAGAAGGGCTCGCGCGCCGCTGGTTTGACGAGGCTCGGAACGCCCGCGAGGAGGGCTGCCAGGATGCCGAACACGCCGACGCCGGGCACATTGCCGGCGAGCACGTGCAGCGCTACCCCGGGGAGACGGCAAGAATCGGCGCCGCCGAGCTCGCTCGCGACGGCCGCTTCGAGATCGGGCCCGCGGAGCGCGCCCCATAGATGTTCGAGGGCGATGTCGATGACCGCACCCGGGTGGCCGGTCGACATGGCCAGCTCGCTGCGGGCGCGGGCGCGCCATGGTGAATCGCCGGAGAGCCAGGCGGCCGCGAGGCGATCGATCGCCGCTATGCGGGCCGCTATCGGCAGGCTCCGAAGGCTCGTCGCTCCGGCTCGCAGAGTATGCGCGAGCGTTCGTACGCGCGCGGGTACGAGCGGCGTCCGGGTCGGCACCAGGCGCGCATCGAGCCCGATCACCCGGCTACCTCGTTGGCGAGAAGCGAGCAGCCGCGTGCGACGGCTCCCGGGGCGCGGCCGAGGATCTCGATGCCGCCGTCGCGGACGCGGCCGACGTCTTCCGTCTGGATGGCCAGCACCGAGCCGAGGTTTGCGAGATCGAAGAAGCGGAGGCATCCGACCGTCCCGGGCGGCAGCTCGCGGCCGGTCGTCAGGTCGCAGACGAGAACCCGCAGCCAAGGCGGCGGATACAGCGGACCGTTGCCCGTCGCGTAGAGCTGCGAGGCCAGCTCGGTCATGCCGTATTCGTTCACGATCCGCTCGGGCGGCACGTCGACGATGCGGCGATAACGCGCGAGCACCTCGACGCGCTCGAAGTCGCGCTCGTAGCCCTTGCACCCTCCGGTGTCGACGATCAGGCTCCCGGCCGGCAGGGAGAAGCGGTGCTGGCGCGCTTCGGCCCAATCGGCGAGGCGCAGCAACGCCGACGTCACCGCCAGCAGCACGATCGCTTCGCCGCCGGCGACGCTATCGAGCGTGTGCGCGAGGCGCTCGACGTCGACCCCGTTCGCGTCCAGGCACGACGGTATGCAGTCGACGTCGTAGGCGGTGCGCACCCACGTCACCATTTCGCCGAGGGACGAGAAGGGGTGCGTGGCCCGCTCGGGAGCGGCGACGACCAGACGCCGGCGCGAGCCCGACGGCAAGACCGCGCGCGCGAATCCCGCGAGCGCCGCGGCGCGATAGATGCCGGCGTCGGGAACGTGGTGCACGGCGCACCGATCGGCGCCGGCGGTCGTGCCGCTGCTACGGTAGACGCGTTCGGCCGGTCCGCACGCGAGCACGCTCATCCGGAACGCCTCCGCCGGGACGGCCGGGATGTCGCGCCATGTGCCCGGCGCCGCGCCACCGAGGCGATCCGAGAACCGACGGTACACTGGGTTCGCCAGGTACTGGTAGCGATGGATTGCGAGCGCGAGACCGTCAAAATCGTCGTCGGAGGGTGCGGCAATGAAGTTCAGTACGCGCGTGCGCAGACCGACGTCGATAGAGGCGGTGGTCGTCGCGGTGTCGTTGCTCGTCTGGTTCACGTTGGTTTCAGTGCCGCCGGCGGCGGCCGACGTGCGGGTGCGGTTCGTCAATGGCCGGGAGCTCGTCGTTCGCGAGCACTGGTTCGCCGGTTCGCAGGTGTGGTTCTCGCGCGACCGCGGCGCGGTCGGAGTGCCGCTGACGCTCGTGGCCGCGATCGAAGCCGTCGACGCGCAGGGGCCAGCAATAGGGTCGTATCCGCGGCCTGTCAACGCGCCGACACTTGTCGCGCCGGAGCCGATTCGTTAGGGTTCGCAGTCATGCCGAGTGCGGAAGAGCTATACGATCTCGCCGTCGATCACGTGGCCGAAGGGCGCCTCGACGAGGCGATCGCTACGTATCGCGAAGCCATCGCCGCGGATCCCACGTTCACCGATGCCATCCTCGGGCTGGCGATGGCGTATGCGGACGCGAAGCGGTTTGACGAGGCGATCGAGCAGGCCAAGCGGCTCGTCGAGCTGACGCCGGACGACACGCTCGCGCACACGAGCCTGTCGATGTTCTACCAGCGCAAAGGGATGATTGCCGAAGCCGAGGCCGAGGGAGCCAAGGCACGCGTCCTCGACTGGAAGCGTCAGCTGGCCGAGCAGAAAGATCAAGAAGAGAAATAGGCGGCGCGGGTATCCGCACCGGAGGGAGCAGACCGCCGGCGTTCGGCGATCTGCTCGCAGTCGAGGTCAGTCGCGGGTGCCGCCGCCCGCGGCGGCGAGCTGCTTCTGGCAGACGTCTTTGTCGCGGGTGCAAAGCGCGAGCTGGCTCTTCAGGGTCTCGCGCTCGTTCTTCAACGAGTTCACCTGCTCGGTCGCTGCCGAGAGCTCTCGCTGCAGTGAGCTCGCGTTGCCCCACAGCGTATAGCCGATGAAGACCCCCGCGCCGATACAGATGAGGATGATGACGGTCCAGCCTGCATACGTCCAAACGACGTCCTTGACTTCTTCCGCTTCGTGCCCTGGCTGAGTCATGTCGTGAACCCCCCTCCTTACGCGCTCATGCGCTAGTCTGGTTGTCGGCGTGCGGCTGTGGGTCGAGGAGCTCGGCGATGATTCGCCGTGCTCGACCGAGCGCATCATCGAGGTCGCGAACGAGCCCTTCGCGCACCCAATCTTCCCGGATCCAACAGTCGAACGATGAAGCCTCGCCAAGCGTAAATTCGAGTACGCGCTCGCCGACGGGATCACCCGTGATGACGAAGCGGACCGAACGGCCGGAGTCCACTACCACGCCCCGCGCACTGGGGGGAAGGGGAAGGCGGCGCTCGATGTGCTCGATCTCGGGCGCTGGGGCGGAGTGAGCGGGGGAGCGGTGAAGCGGGCGCCATGCGTTCGTCGCCGGGTGTGCTGCGGCGCGCAATTGCAGACTCACGTCGGTAAGGTGCTGCATGCCCCGAGCCCGATCGAGCGCGTACACGAGACTCTCGTCACGACTGTCCACCCTATCAGCCGAGAGAGAGGAAACGCAAGAAATCCAGCGAGTTGCCGATCAGTTGCGATTTCTTTATGGTCCGTCCGCATGGCGGGCACGGCGCGATCGTGGGCTCTCGTTCTCGGGGCTTCGAGCGGCTTCGGCGAGGCGACCGCGCGTCTGCTGGCGGAGCGCGGCATGGACGTGTGCGGCGTCCATCTAGATCGGCGTGCCGGCATGGGGCGCGTCGACGACATCACCGCCGCCATCCGCGCTGCCGGGCGCGAAGCGCTCTTCCTCAACGTCAACGCCGCCGATCACGACAAGCGCCGGCGGGTGCTGGACGCTTTGGAGCAGCGCCTTGTCGAGAGCGGCGGCGCGGTCCGCGTCCTCATGCACTCGCTCGCGTTCGGCAGCCTCACGCCATTCATCGGCGCCGAGCCGGCACGCGTCGCGACCCCGGCCCAGATCGAGATGACGGCGAACGTCATGGCGCACAGCCTCGTGTATTGGGTGCAGGATGCCGTCGCTCGCGGACTTCTCGTCCGTGGCAGCCGCGTCGTCGCCATGACCAGCGCCGGGTCGACGCGCGTGTGGCCGGGATACGGCGCGGTATCGGCGGCGAAAGCAGCGCTCGAGGCGCACGTGCGCCAGCTCGCCGTCGAGCTCGGTCCGACGGGAATCACCGTGAACGCCATCCGCGCCGGCGTCACCGACACGCCGGCTTTTCGTAAGATCCCCGGCTCCGACTTCATGGCGGAACAGGTGAGGGCCCGCAACCCGAGCGGACGGATGACGGAAACGGCGGACGTCGCGCGTGTGATCGCCATGCTCGCCGGCGACGATGCGCAATGGATCACCGGGACGGTGATCGGCGTCGACGGCGGCGAGGGCGCCGCGTCCTGAAGCGCGCCGGCAGCGGCGACGGCGCTGCGCCCCGTGGCTCAGCCGACCGCGGCGCGCCGTCGCCCGACACTACGCTGCTGCCCCGTCATACGGACGCGCGTCGCGGGCTTGTGGGGCAGCCGCGGCCGAGCAGCGCTCACCCCCGACATCATGTTGTCGGCGAAAATGTCGGCTTTACGTTCGGCGTCGGTCCAGAAGAGGTAGTGGCCGAACTCGTGGTGTACCGTGTGGATCCACTGGCGCATGCTGTTGTATTTCCGCCCGCGCTTCCAGTTCTCGGGATGCACCAACCCGATCTTGCCGTCGTCCCACGTCCGCCCTGCACCTTTGCCCCAATCGAGGTACTCGTACCATTCAATCGTCGGTTGTTTGACTGCATAAAAGCGACAAATCGTGACGACGAAGCGACGAAATTCCGCGTGGCGATGGGTGATAAAGAAATTGCGCAATGCGCGGTCGACATCGCGTCGCGCACGCACGCTCGGAAGAATCATTCGCATGGTCGGAGCCTCGAAGGTGTCGAAACTGGAGCGTAGACCGGGAGACCTTAGAGGGGTGAAAATTGGCTGTCAACTCGGGGCGGTCGACTTCTCGATGCTATAGACGACGCGGATGTCAGGCGGCTGCCTGACGCTGCTCACGGCAGGGCGGCGGGCCGAACCGGGCGGCGGGAGCGGGCGCGGGAACGCCGACAGCGCGCGCTTTCGCCGCTTGCTGCCGGCTCAGGAAGCGCGGATGTATCGGGTTCCGCGCCGGGTTCCCGTTCGCTTCAGTTTCTTCTCGTTTACCCACCCGGTGAGGCGCTGGGACAAGGTTCCGGCCGCAATGCCGGGGGCGAGCACTCGGACATCGCTCGCCTTGAACGAGGTCTTGGGCAGCTTCGCGAAAACTTCGTCCCAATCGACGCGCCCCCGCCGGCTGCCGTCTTCGCGGCGACCCGGGCCGCGACGCCCGCTCCCGGCGCCCGCCGCCCCGTCGATCTCGGCGAGGAGCGCCTGCCGCTGCTGGTTCAGGCGATCGATCTGGCGCTCGATCGCCCGTACCTGCTGCATGCCCGCTCGTCGCAGGCGGCCCATCATCGCTTCGGCGCGCCGGCGCAAGACCGCCAATGTTCCGGTCGATGCGCTGCGGGAACGAACGGCTCGTTTTTTCGTTGCCATATCTCACCCCCATTGCAATGGATGATCTATAAAAATGCGTACCCTCGATACCAATGGGCGTGGATACGCGCAACCTCTATATCGTGAGGGGTATGACCGGTGTGTAATCAGATGACGATATCGGTCGTGAACAACGTGTAGAAAGTCGATGGTTGTCGTGACTTGAAGTGTCGACGACTATTTGAGTCGTGAGGCTGCCCCCGGCGGCGGCGTGATTGTCGGTCCATGCCATGTAATGTGAAATGCGGGAGTGCCTCCGAATCGCTGTGACGGCGGCACGCCGCGAGCGGCCGAGGCGGAAGTGCGCGGCGCCTCCGGAGGCCACCGTTCCAGGAGCGTGGCACATGAGCGCAGACGGCGCCTGCGGGGGACCGGCTTGCACGGTGCCCGGGCGGCGTCGGCGATGCAGTCGAGGACGGGCACATCCGCAACCGGCGTTGGCGATATACCGATTATCGGGGAGCGCCGCGGGCATCGTCCGGAGGGGGCCTGACGCTTCAACCAAGCGTAATCGAACGTATTAGTCCCCCACTTGTCCTGGACGTACCGTTTCGCCATCATGGGGTCGCGTCGCAGAGCGTCAAATCGTTTGTAGAAGCACCAACGAGTAGAACGGCAAAGGAGGACACTATGGGGAGTGCTACGAAGAGAGGTCTCGCGGTGGCTTTGTGTGCCGCCATCGTCGGCCTCGGCAGTAGCGTCTACGCCGACGGCCCTGAAGTCGGCGTGAACGCCGGTATGGCTTTTCCGTTGTCGAAATACCGCCGCACGATCGATCCGGACATCGGTGGTACGGTCGGCATCGAAGGTGGTTATCGCTTCAACCTCACCGACAATTTTGCGCTTTCGATCATCGGAAATCCGCAGTTCTTTCTCTATGACGGTGAGCGTCATTGCTGCGGCCGACACTCGGCCGACGACGATTTGGCGAGTGTCTTCTCGCTTACGTTCGGTCCGCGTTTTTCGCTGCTGACGGGTCCGGTCGAAACGTACGTCGAGGCCAAGGGCGGCTATTACCGCGACATGAGCGGCTTCATGAGCGATGATGGCGTCGGTTTCAACGCCGGCGGCGGCATCGCCTTCGAGGTGGCGCCGAATACGACGCTCGGGTGGTTCGGACGCTACGACTACGCCAACATGGTGGCGCGACCGGGCTCCGACGTTGCACGCCAGTGGGCGTCGACGGGGCTAACGGTGCAGCACGTGTTCCAGCCGGAGGAAGAGCCGGCCTACGTGCCGCCGCCGCCACCGCCGGCGCCACCGCCGCCGCCGCCACCACCACCACCGCCGCCGCCGGTCACTCAGCGCCGCGGTGGGTGAGCTGAACGCAGTCGCTTCGAAGTGAACGGATGAGGTTTCAGGACGGGCGGCGGGATCCCGAGCGGTCTCGCCGCCCGTTTTCGTTTCGGCGGAAGTGACCGAGTGTCGCGACCGAGCCGTGGTTCACGCTCCGCTCGACGACGCCGCACGTGGCTGTGTCGCGTGGCCGGGCTTGTCGCTGCGGTGGTGTTTGCGCCTGCGGGAGCCGGCGGCTGCGGTCGTCTGGATGCAAAGCCGGGTCGCGAGACTGCGGCGCCGCGGGTCGCCCCGACATCGGCGCCGGTGCACGGCTCGACGTACCTCGTCATTCGAGTCGCCGACCGGCGACTCGACCTCATGAGGGCTGATATCGCAGCACCGGTTCTATCGTTTCCGATCGCGGTGGGCCGCGCCGGACACGAGACGCCGACCGGCCGCTTCGCCGTCGAGGAGATGATCGTCGACCCGGACTTTCCCCGCTTCGATCCCGAAGACTCGACGCGCCTCCTCGAGCGCGTTCCGCCCGGCCCCGCGAATCCGCTCGGTCGGCGCTGGATCGGCTTCGCCCACGGTGACGGCTGGACGGTAGGGATCCACGGGACGCCTCATCCCGAGCTCCTCGGCCGCGCCGTCAGCGGCGGCTGCGTTCGTATGCGGAACGTCGACGTGATTCGCGTCTACGGCGAAGTCGAGCTCGGCACCCCGGTCATCGTGCGCCCCTGATCCCGCGGACGGATGGCGCCGTCATTCCTCGACGACGACCATCGTGCCGAGCTTCACGTGCGGAAAGAGATCGACGATGTCGGGATTCGCCATGCGAACGCAGCCGTGGCTTACCGCCTGTCCGAGAACTTGCGTTTTGGCGGTACCGTGGAAGCCGACCTGCCAGCCGTGGGCGTTGGCAAAGCCGATCCAGCGCAAGCCGAGCGGGTTGTTGGGCCCGGGCGGGATGCGTCCGCGGTCGGGCTTCTTCGGATCGTTGAAGTCGAAGGCCAGGAAGTCCGGGTTCTCGATCAGCTCGTTGACCTGGAAACGGCCCGTCGGCGTCGGCCACTTCGTTTGCCCGATAGCGACGCGGTAGCCGTCCGGCGGCTTCTTGGCCTCGTTTTCAACGAGATAGAGGCGGCGCTCTTTCAGGCGCAGCAGGAGATACGGCTCCGGCGTGGGCGTCGCCTGCGGGATCGGAGCCGGAGGCGGCACTTCGGGACCGCCGAATAGACCGCAGCCCGCGAACGCACTCACCAAGACCACGGGGACCAGGAAGAATCCCGACCACCCACGCCACCCGCCGCTCCGCCGGTCCGAAGCCATGCCACCATATGCCAGGATGTTGCGAGTTTTTGAAGCTCGGCGCAGGAGCGGGGACTCGCGTCGCGGCATTCGTGCTCTGCCGGATCGGCAAGGGCGTTGCCCATGCCTTCGGGTCCGCGATCCGCGGCGACCGCGGTCGTGCTCGGCTCTCGCCGGGCGTCAGTAGCGCCGGCGGCGTGTCGGTCCGAACAGAGCACCCATAAGGCTTCGCGTCACCTGGGTTGCAACCGACCGTGTGAGCGGCGACTTCAGGATCTTCTCCAGGGCACTCGATTCTGCCTGGGGTCGCCGTGCTCGGCCGGGCGCGGCGTCGGCGTTCGACGGCGTCGGCTCGCCCGCATGTACGGAGAGCGCTTCGCGGGCGCTCTCGCGATCCACCGCCAGCGCGTACTTCTTGATCTGCGCAGTGTCGAGATGCGGTGCGAGCTCGGCGGCGCTGAGCGGTCCCATGCGCGACGCCGGCGGAATCATCCGAGTGGCGAATGGTTGGGTCGGTACCCCGTTTGCGCCGAGCACGGTGATCAACGCCTCGCCGATTCCGAGCGTCGTCAGCGTCTCTTCGACATCGTAGAAGCTCGTCTTCGGGAAGGTCCGTGCCGCCGCCCTCAGGGCTTTTTCGTCGTCCGGAGTGAAGGCGCGGAGCGCGTGTTGCACGCGATGTCCGAGCTGCGCGAGCACATCCGCCGGCACGTCCTTCGGGCTCTGGGTCACGAAGAAGACGCCTACTCCCTTGGAGCGTACGAGTCGCACCACCTGCTGCACCTGATCCAGAAAAGCCTTGCTGGCGCCGGCGAAGAGCAGGTGAGCTTCATCGAAGAAGAACACGAGCTTCGGTTGATCGAGGTCGCCGACCTCGGGAAGCGTCGAATAGAGTCGGGCCAGCATCCACATCATGAAGGTCGAGAAGAGGGCAGGCTTGTCCTGGACGTCGGCGAGCTCGAGCACGGTGACGAGCCCGCGGCCGTCGCGCTCCTGCAACAGATCGCCGAGCTCGAACTCGGGCTCGCCGAAGAATGCCAGCGCCCCCTGAGCTTCGAGCGTTACCATCTCGCGCAGCAGGACGCCGACACTGGCCTTCGACATGCCGCCGTAGTCCTTCAGGTCGTTGGCGCCACTGCCGGTCAGGTGTTGGAGCACGGCTCGGAGATCGGAGAAGTCGAGCAGCAGGAGGTCGCGGTCGTCACAATACTTGAAGACCATCGCGAGGATGCTCGTCTGGGTCTCGTTCAAGCCGAGTACTTTCGCCAGGAGGAGCGGGCCGAACGACGACACCGTGGCACGGAGCTGGGCGCCGCGCGTACCGCTCAGGCTTACGAGCTCGATCGGAAATGCGGCGGCATGCCACGCATAGCCGGTCTCGCGTGCGCGCGCAGCGATGCGCTCGCTCGGCTCGCCCGGCGCGCCGAGGCCAGACAGGTCGCCCTTCAGATCGGCCACGAAGACCGGTGTACCGGCCGCTGCGATCTGCTCGGCCATGAGCTGCAGCGTCTTGGTCTTCCCGGTTCCGGTCGCTCCGGCGATGAGACCGTGACGATTCAGCATCGCGATCGGGACCTGAACGAGCGGCTCCGGATGGCACACGCCCGCGTGCGTGGGGGCACCGAGGACGATGGTTTTCCCTGCGGCCGGGAACGCGGCGCGGGCGGCGGCAACTAGCTCAGGATCGATGTCCATGGCGCCGGACTGTAGCCTCGGAGTGCGCTTCCCGGAAGCGCTGCGAGGTCGCAACGACGTGCCGAGGCGGGTCGACGATAGGGCGGCTGCGGCGGTACCGTGATCGGGCCGGCTTCAGCGCGGCGACTTGCGTGGAGCGGCGCCGTTCGAGCCGGCTGTGTCTCCGCGTCCCGGGCTCGATTCCGGTGGGGGGGATGAGCTGAAGCTCGTTCGTACGCCTTCGGCCTCGAGCTGTTGCAGGAAGCTCGATAGGCGGTGGCGGGCGGCGGTCGAGCTCGGCCGGTCGATGCGGAGCTCGACCCGCGTGTCGGTGCTCACGGCGGTGCGGAGGTCGTATACGTGCGTCCGGAGATTCTCCAGGTCGTAGAGCGTCACCTCGGCAGCCACGTAGAGCGATCCGCGTGGAGAAACGATCCGCGCGTGAAACATGATCTACCTCGCAGCAGGTGGGAGTGCCGGAACGCTTGCAGCGTAGAGGCGATGTTGCTCGCATTGCAATCCCGCCCCGACGGGAGGGGGCGATTTTTTTCGCGTCGTTTTGAGCGACGGTCGCGCGTCGTTCAGCGACGAGCGCATCGTCGGCGGAAGCGGTGCGGCCACGTTCTCCGGCGGGTTGGCTTTGCGCCCCGGACGGCCTCCACTAGGATGCTGAACGCGTGCGCGCTCCTCTCGTCGTCGCGTCGGCGGCCGTCGCCGGTTTTACGTTCGGTTGCGCCGTCAACCCCGTGACGCGCCGCCCCGAGCTCGCCATCGTGTCGCAGGCGACCGAGCTCGAGCTCGGCACGGAGCAGGCGAGGGTCGTCGCCCGCGAGATGGGCTTGGTTGCCGATGACGACCTCGTCGCCTACGTGCGTCAGCTCGGCGAGCGCGTGGCAGCGAGCTCGCCTCGACGCGACGTGGCCTACGCTTTCCACGTGGTCGACGTGCCGCGGCCGAACGCTTTCGCTGTTCCGGGTCACGTCTACGTCACCCGCGGGCTTCTTGCGCTGATGAACGACGAAGACGAGCTCGCCGTCGTGCTTGCGCACGAGGTCGGCCACATCGCTGCCCGCCACGCGGTGCGGCGCCTGTCGCGGGCGCTGCCGGCGGGGCTGCTCACGGGGGTCGTGTCGGGGGTGACCGGGATCGCCAGCCCAGTGCTCGGAAGCCTCTTCGAGGCTGGCGGCGCGTTTGCGACCGAGGCGCTCATGGCACCGTACGGTCGCGAACAAGAGCGCGAGGCGGATCGCATCGGGCAGGAGATTGTGGCGCGTGCCGGCTTCGATCCCGCGGCCTTGGTGCGCGTCCTGACGAGCCTGGCGCGTTACGACGCCCTGGCAGACGCCGGGGAGCGCCGGCCGGGCTTCCTCGACTCGCACCCGTCGACACCGGAGCGCGTTCGCGTCGCCGCGGCTCGCGCGTTCCACCTCGGACCGGTGACGATGCCGGCATCTCCTGCCTCGGCGGATGCATTCCTGGCGCGGCTCGACGGGCTCGTCGTCGGGTCGGGGGCGGCGCGGGGCGTTTTCGACGGAACGACGTTCCTCCACCCCGTACTCGGCTTCCACATGCGCTTTCCGCCCGAATGGAAGACCGAGAACACCAGGGGCTGGCTCGCCGCCGGCTCTCCCGACGGCCGCGTCGGCGTCGTATTGACGAAAGCGGCGGCGAGCGACGATCCGATGGACGGCGTACGTGCCTTCGAAAAGGGTCTGCGTCGACCGATCGGAGGAACGGTCGCGCGCGAGACCATCGGCAGGCTCCCGGCCGTGCGCATCGCCGCCGGTGCCGAGGCCGGTGGCCGGCGCTTCGCTATCGAGCTGCACTGGATCGCTCTCGACGGCCGGATCTTCCAGGTGACGGGCATAGCACCGGCGGGGCTGGAGGCGGAGGCGCGCCCGCGGCTGCGCGCGATCGCCGAGACATTCGGTCGACTCGGCGCCGAAGAGCGCACGCGGATCCGGGAACAACGCCTGCGGCTCGCCGCCAGCAAGCGTGGAGAATCCATGGCGACATTCGTCCGCCGCACGGGTACGCCTTGGGAGCCGGAGCTCGTCGCCGTCGTAAATGGGCTCGATATCGGAGCCCCGATACCTGCGACCCGGCGCCTCAAGATCGCCAGGAGCGAGGTCTATGGCCGAGCGGACGGTGTCGACGACGGTTCTGCGAACGCAGAAGCCCGTCAGTGTAGCGAGCGGATCGGGTGGTAGCCCGCGCGGCGCCCAGGTGGGCTCTGGGCGCCGCGGTGCAGCGGCGGCTCGGCCGCTCGCGACCGAAATCGGATAGTGGAGCAGAAGGGGCTCGAACCCTCGACCCCCACGTTGCGAACGTGGTGCTCTCCCAGCTGAGCTACTGCCCCGGACCGCTGCGAAAGCGGCAACCTAGCAGCGGTCGACGACCGCTTCAAGTTGAGCACTAGCGCCCGCTCGCTTCCGGCCGCGAGGACAGGCGCCGATCGGCGACCGCCGCCCATGGCAACCGTGGAGCGCGGATCCGAATGCCGGAGGCTCGAGATTCTCGGGGCCGGACACAGCTGCTACAAGAATCGCGATGAACGCCAGCGAACAATTGCCGTTCTTCGCGGCACGCATGCGCGCCGCAGGCCTTCCCGAGCTCGCCATTGCGACGTTCGCACACTACTACGCGCAGCTCGAGGTCGGAGCCACCGGGCTGATCTCGGAGCGTGAGATCGAGCCCGTCGACACGCTACCGGACACGACGACGTTCGGCTCGGACCTCGCCGAGCGCGGTCGGCGCGCGCTCGCCAAGACGGTCCTCGTCAAGCTGAACGGCGGGCTCGCTACCAGCATGGGGCTTACGGGTCCGAAAGCTCTCCTCACGGTCAAGAACGGCCTGACGTTCCTTGACGTCGTGATGCGGCAGGCGGAGACGCACCGCATCCCGCTGGTGTTGATGGACAGCTTCAGCACGCATGCAGCGACCCTCGCCGCGGTCGCCAGGCATCCGCAGTCGCGCGCCGACCTCGTGATCGCCTTCGAGCAGCACAAGATTCCCAAGGTCGCGCGGGACGGTCTGGCGCCGGGAGTGTGGCCGAAGGATCCACAGCTCGAATGGTGCCCGCCGGGACACGGCAACCTCTACGCCGCGCTGGCCACGAGCGGCGCCCTCGACCGCCTGCTGGCCGGCGGCTATGAGCACGCTTTCGTCTCCAACGTCGATAATCTCGGCGCGGTGATCGACCCCGCGATCCTCGGCTACTTCGCGGAACAGGGGCACGCTTTCATGATGGAGGTCACCGATCGTACCGAGGCCGACAAGAAAGGCGGTCACCTCGCGCGCCATCGCGACGGACGCTTGGTCCTGCGCGAGTCGGCGCAGTGCCCCGTCGACGAGCAGAACGCGTTTCAGGACGTGGCGCGGCACCGTTACTTCAATACCAACAACATCTGGCTGAGCCTCGCGCGCTTGCAGGAGTTCCTCGACGCCAATGGCGGGCTCGTGCGCCTGCCGATGATCCGCAACACCAAGACCATCGATCCGCGCGATCCGACGTCGCCGGTGGTGTACCAGCTCGAGACGGCAATGGGCGCGGCGATCGAGCTTTTTGCCGACGCCGCGGCCGTGCGCGTGCCGCGCCTCCGTTTTGCGGCGGTGAAGAAGACCGGCGACCTGCTGGGAATCCGCTCCGACGCCTTCGTGCTCACCGACGACAATCGGATCGTTCCCAATCCCGCGCGAGAGCTCGGAGCGTTGATCGTGAATCTCGACGACCGCTTCTATGGCTTCATCGACCAGCTGGAGGCGCGCTTTCCCGATGGGCCGCCCTCGCTCGTGGGGTGCGAGAAATTCGAGGTCATCGGCGACGTCCGCTTCGGTCGCGGTGTCGTCGCGCGCGGCACGGTCAGCGTCGTCAACGACGGCGCCGCGCAGCTCCGGATTCCGGACGGGACGGTGCTCGCCGGCTGAGGCCGGCGCCGCTGCCGATCAACTGCCTCGGAGCCGCCGTTCCTGCACTTCCTGCATCGACTTGCAGTCGATGCACAGCGTGGTAACCGGGCGCGCCTCCAGACGCTCGCGGCCGATGTTCTCGCCGCACTCCTCGCACTTGCCGTAGCTGCCGTCGTCGATGCGGGCCAAGGCTTCCTTGATCTTGGCAATAAGTTTGCGTTCGCGGTCGCGGATCCGCAGCGTGAAGTTGCGGTTCGACTCAAGCGAAGCACGATCCGTCGGGTCGGGGAAGTTCTCGGCTTTCGCATCCGTCATTCCGTCGACGGTGCGATCCGCCTCGGCGAGCAACTCCTCGAGTTTCTCGTTCAGCAGGGACTGGAAATGCTTCAGTTCGCGTTCGCGCATGCTACGACTCGCAAAATAGCGGACAACGTACCACAGGGAGTCGGGCCTGCAAACGCATGGTTGCGCGGGAGCGGCTGCGAGCGGTGGAGGGGCGCGACGTGCAGCTCCGGGCGGTGCGCGCCGCGGCGTCGGCAACGGTAGCCGCAGGCGCTGTTGGGCCGGTGTTTCGCTAGCCATGGATCGCGACATGTGCTCTGTGATCCGGACGAAAGGAGATTCCGGATGGGTCGAGGTTTGCGGGGACGCGTGGCGCTCGCGGCGGGCTGGACGGTGCTCGCGCTGGCGACGGCGGTGTTGGTGGCCTGTGGAGGCGGCGGGGGCGGCAACGACAACAACACGGAAGGCTTCCGGAGCGTCGCCTTCGGCAGTGCCGGCTACGTCGCCGTCGGGACGAACGGCATCCTGTCGGTGGCGGCGAATGGCGGAAAGTTCCAGCGCGTCGAATCGGGCGTCGACGCGACCCTGAACGGCGTGGCCTTCGCCGACGGGCGCTATGTAGCAGTCGGCGACTCCGGGGCGATCCTCACCTCCACCGACGCCTTTGCCTGGACGATCGAAGCGGTCCCGACCACGGTGTCGCTCCAGGACGTGATCTTCGTGGACGGCCGCTATCTCGCCGTCGGCTACGTAGGAACCATCCTCACCTCGGCTGACACGCGCCTCTGGACACCTGTCGACTCCGGCACGACGACGGCGCTGCGCAGCATCGCCGCGGGCGAAGGCCGGCTGGTTGCAGTCGGTGATTCCGGGCTCATCCTCACGTCGTCCGACGGCGAGACGTGGTCGCCGGTCGGCTCGCCCACCGGCAACGCGCTCGTCCGCGTTCGTTACGGCGCCAGCCGCTTCGTTGCCGTCGGTTTCGTCGGCACCGTCGCCGTCTCCGACGACGGCCTGGCATGGAGTGCCCGCCGGGAGAACTTCCAGAACTACGCGGCGCTCCTCGACCTCGTGTTCGCGCGCGATCAGTTCGTGATCGTCGGGTTCGCCGGTACGATCGTAACGACGCCGAACGGCGACGTATTGACGCAGCAGATCTCGCGCACGAGCCGTCAGCTTTCCGGGGTGGCGTTCGGTGCCGACTCGTACGTCGCCGTCGGCGGCGACCTGATCGTCGACCGCTCTGCGGATGGCATCACGTGGAACGTGGAGTGAGCGTCGGTGCGCATCTCCTCCTGATCGCCGCGAGGTAGCATCCGGCGGCATTGTGTCGCTCGAGCGTGAGGCCTACGATTCTCGCTGTCGGAGCGATCGTAGCCACAAAGGAGAGTAGCCAATGTCCGAAGGCATGTATCCCACTGCTACCGGTGAGCTCGCGAAGAAGCGCCGCCAGCTCACGCCCGAAACCGAAGCCGCTTTTCTGGCGTTCAGCCAGAAAGTTTTTTCCGAAGGCGCATTGCCGGTCAAAGTGAAGCAGCTGATTGCAGTAGCGGTCGCGCACGTCACTCAGTGCCCGTATTGCATCAAGGGGCATACCAAAGCGGCATTGCGCCATGGCGCCAGCGAGGCGGAGCTGATGGAGGCTATCTGGGTAGCTGCCGAGATGCGCGCTGGAGGGGCCTATGCTCACTCCGCGCTCGCGCTCGAGCAGATGGCGAAAGCGGAGGCAGCCACCGCCGGCTGAGCGCAGCGAAGGGGAGACGCGGCGCTCCCCTCGGCTGCGCTCCGCAGGCCTCGGGCGTCAGAACGCCTGGATACGCTTCACGAGATCGCTCCGGGCGCTGTCGCTGCCGGCCGCTCGATCGGCCATCGGATAGAGCATCCGTTCCTCCTTCATATTGTGGGTGCCGAGGATCGCTACGAGGCCGTGGAGGGTTTCTTCGGCCTCGGCGGCGTCGGCTCCTCGGAGCGCGCCCGTCGCCGCGTCCATCAAGCGACGGATCTCGACGTGCTCGCCTCGCATCACGAAGGTGGGCCCGCCGCTGGTCATGCCGGTCAACTCCTCGAATGCCGGGAATAGCACCTGCTCTTCTGCGTCGATGTGGCGACCGAGACCGCACGTGAATTCGGCGAACCGCTCGCTCGCGTCCGGGAACGAGCCGGCAGCCAGCAATTCCTGAACTCTTGCGACGATGGCGTCGAGACGTTTGTGGTCGCGTTCGAGGTGGTCGCTCACCGTCGGTGCGCCCTCGGTAGCGCGGCGACGAATCTCGATCCGGAAGCGCGCCGGTCCCGCCTCGAGCACGTTCCATTCGAAGGAGGCGGGGCGCTCGGCCTGGAACCGAGAGAGCAGAGGCCTCGGATCATGGTCGGTGACGAGCACGAAGGCTTCGTCGGCTTTCAGGGCGTCGAAGGCGCCGAAGATCTCGGGATCCCGCTCGGGGGGTGAAATGGGCCTGACGTCTAGCTCGCGAGTAGTGGGCATGCGGATCCTCCTTGTGGGATGTGTCGTTGGCCGCATCCGGCCGTCTGGGGATTCTCGATGAGCCAAAAAAAGAGGCGCCGCCCGCGCGCGCAGGCGGCGCCTCGAGGCGTCGAGGCCGAAGGTTACTTCGCCGACGCGAGCTCGTCGTCGATCACGTTCTTGAACTGCTCGAAGGGCTGCGCGCCTACGAGCATGCGGCCGTTGATGAAGAAGGCCGGCGTGCCGGTCACGCCGAGCGCTGCGCCTTCGTCGTGCTGCTTGTTCACCTGCGCCGCCGTCTCCTTGTTGTCGTAGCAGGAGTTCCACTTCGCCATGTCGATGCCGGTGTCCTTCAGAAACTCCGTCGCCTTCTCCTTGACGTTCTGGGGGTTGATCTCCGCCTGATGCGTGAAGAACGACTCGTAGATCTTCCAGAACGCGTCGGGCTTCTGGACCTTCGCGCACTCGGCGGCGATCGATGCCGGCATCGCCCACGGGTGGAAGGGCAGGGGGAAGCTCCGGAAATAGAACTTCACCTTGCCCTCGTACTGCTTCAGCACCTGGTTCTCGATGGTGTCGAAGCCACGCTTGCAGAACGGACACTGGAACTCCGAGTACTCGACGATCGTGACCTGGGCGTCCTTGGCGCCCTTGAAGGGCTCGCCCTTGAGGTCGATCTTGGCCATCACTGCCTTGGCCGGGTCGATGGTCGTATCCACGACCTCGCCCACGACTACGTACTTGAGGTCCGGCGACGCGACGAAGGTCATAGCTCTGGTGCCTTGCGGCCCCGCGATGTTGAGCGTGCCCTCCTTGGAGCCCTTGAAGTGGGCCGACTCTTTGAGCCCTTCGATCGTGACGTTGGCGGTGGGGGGGAGGTTGTTCTTCTTGCGGAAATACTTGATCAGGGCGTCTTCGCTCTGGGCGAGGGCCAAGTTGGCGCTCGCCACGACGAGCAAGCCGGCCATTGCGACACGCGGTGCCAGTCGGGTCATGCGTTGCCTCCTCTGGGTTGAGTGTGTTCTCGCTTGCCCGCGATCGGCGCCACGGTCAAGGGAGGTCGCCGAGACCGTGGCCGCGAGGCGTTCGGTCTTGGCAGGTATAGGGCGATCATCTATACCGAGAGCCCCGTCATGCCCTGGAGAGTCTGCCACGCCACGGCATTCGAGCCCGAAGCGCACCTCGTCAAAGGATTCCTCGAGCACCGGGGCATCCCTTGCCTGCTGGAGAACCAGCGCTTCGACATGGATCCGGTGCGCACCGGCAGCCTCGGCACGATCCGTATCCTGGTCCCCGAGGAATGGGCGCCGGTGGCAGTGAAGCTCATCTCGCATCGCACGCCGCCGCGTTCCCGCCTGCCGCGTCCCCGCGTGATCGACGTCGACTTCCGCCGGCGACGTCGGGTGGAGCCCGGGGCGCGCGGCGCCCGGACGAGCGAGCCCTGACGAAACGCCGCTCGCACTGGCGGCGTCGATCGCGATAAGACGGTCCACGCGAGCCCGGAGACTGCCATGAGCGCACAACCACGATTGGTCCCGCCGCCGTCGTCCAAGGGTCCGGTGCGGCGCTTCTCGACGGTCTCCGACATGGAGATCAAGGAGTGCTACGGGATCGAGGATCTGGACGGCCGCGATCCGGCGCTCGCGATCGGCCGGCCCGGCGCGTTTCCCTATACGCGCGGCATCTACCCGACGATGTACCGCGGTCGGGCATGGACGATGCGGCAGTTCGCCGGCTTCGGGACGCCGCGCGACACCAACGAGCGCTTCAAGTTCCTGCTCGCTCAGGGGCAGACCGGCCTCTCCACCGCTTTCGATATGCCGACCCTCATGGGTTACGACGCCGACCACGAGCGCGCGCTCGGCGAGGTCGGTCGCGAGGGTACGGCGGTGTCGACCATCGACGACATGGCCGAGCTCTTCGACGGTATCGCGCTCGACGAGGTCACCACCTCGATGACCGTCAACTGCTCGGCGAGCGTCATCCTCGCCATGTACTTCGCCGTCGCCGAGCGCCGCGGCATTCCGATGACGAAGCTCGGCGGCACCATCCAGAACGACATGCTGAAGGAGTTCATCGCCCAGAAGGAGTGGATCTCGCCGCCGGCGCCATCGGTGCGCATCATCGTCGACATGATCGAGTTCTGCACCCGGCACGCGCCGCGCTTCCATCCGGTGTCGATCAGCGGCTACCACATCCGCGAGGCGGGCTCGACGGCGGTGCAGGAGGTGGCCTTCACGCTCGCCGACGGCATCGGCTACGTGCAGGCCGCCGTCGAGCGCGGGCTCGACGTCGACGCCTTCGCGCCGCGGCTCTCGTTCTTCTTCAATGTCCACAACGATTTTCTCGAGGAGATCGCGAAGCTCCGCGCCGCGCGCCGCCTCTGGGCGCGCCTCGTCCGCGACCGCTTCGGCGCCGAGAACCCGCGGTCGTTGATGCTGCGGACGCACGCGCAGACCGCGGGCTGCTCGCTCACCGCGCAGCAACCGCTCAACAACATCGTGCGGGTAGCGATCCAGGCGCTCGCCGGCGTGCTCGGCGGCGTGCAGTCGCTGCACACGAACTCGATGGACGAAACGCTGGCGCTCCCGAGCGAGCAGGCGGTCATGGTGGCGCTGCGCACGCAGCAGATCATCGCCGAGGAGAGCGGCGTCACGAACACCGTGGATCCGCTCGGCGGCAGCTGGGCGATCGAGGCACTCACCGACCGCATCGAGGCCGAGGCTCTCGACTACATCGAGCGGATCGACCGCATGGGCGGCATCGTGCGCGCGATCGAGCTCGGCTTTCCGCAGAAGGAGATCGCGGAAGCCGCTTATCGCTTCCAGCAGCAGCTCGACCGCGGCGAGAAGGTCATGGTCGGCGTCAACCGCTACCAGGCCGACGAGAAGCCGACGATCGACATCCTGCGCATCCATCACGAAGTCGAGGAGAAGCAGGCGGCACGTGTGAGGGCGTTCAAGGCCGCCCGCGACCAGGCGCGCGTGGCAGCGCGCGTCGGCGACGTGCGCGCCGCGTGCCGGGACGGCCGAAATCTGATGCCTTTCCTCATCGACGCGGTGCGGGACGGCGTCACGCTCGGCGAGATCTGCGACGTCTACCGCGACGAGTTCGGCGTCTACCGCGACCCGGCGTGGCTATAGATCGATGACCGACGCACCTCGCCTCCGTATACTCGTCGCCAAGCCGGGCCTCGACGGGCACGACCGCGGCGCCAAGATCATCGCCCGCGCCCTCCGCGACGCGGGTATCGAAGTGATCTATACGGGTCTGCACCAGACGCCGGAGATGATCGCCGAGGCGG
The DNA here is from genome assembly GCA_002050235.1 of Polyangiaceae bacterium UTPRO1. Taxonomy (GTDB): domain Bacteria; phylum Desulfobacterota; class Binatia; order UTPRO1; family UTPRO1; genus UTPRO1. The sequence continues at coordinate 34,825 of MWST01000037.1, forward strand.
CCATCCAGGAGGACGTCGACGCGATCGGACTCTCGATCCTCTCCGGCGCCCACAACACGCTCTTTCCGGCGGTCATCGAGCTGATCCGCGAGAAGGGCGGCGACGACATCACGATCTTCGGCGGCGGGATCATTCCGGAGGAGGACATCCCGGCGTTGAAGCAGGCGGGAGTGCGCGAGATCTTCACGCCTGGAGCGACGACCGATCGGATCGTCGCCTGGGTGCGGGAGAACGTGCGCCCGCGGTCGTAGCTGGCAGGATAGCTCGGCCCGAACCGAGTCGGTGGACGTCCTGGTCGGTTCCGCTGCGCATCAGGGACGCTCCCGCCGGGATCGTCGAAAGCCGTCACGGTCGCGAGGCTCGCGAGGGGCGTGCAGACGAGGCGGTTGCGGAAGCGTCCGGGCGGTCATTGCCTGCAGGGGCTCACAGCTCCTGACCGAGCGTCTGGTGGGGGGCGGCGCCGGCTGATCGCGCGGGCGCCGCGGTCAGCAGGGCGCGGGCAGCGCTGCGGGCAGATCGGTGCGCGCTGCGGCCGGCGGTGTCGCGGTGTCGCCGGCCTTCTTCGCGAGCACCGTGCGCACCGCCTGCACCAGCTGCTGGCGCGTGAAGGGTTTTCCGACGGAGTAGTCGGCCTCCATGGCTATGCCGAAATGCGAGCCGTGGAAGCCGATGCGCGCGCTCACCAGCACTACCGGCACGCTACGGCAGATCGGATCCTTGCGCAGGCCGTGCAGAAACTCGGTGCCGGTCATGCCCGGCATCATGATGTCGAGGACGATGCAATCGGGCGTCGTGCGGCCGAGGATCTGGCATGCCTGGAGGGCGCTCGTTGCGGTGATCGTCCGATAGCCGGCGGTTTCCAGGTAGTGGGCGCTGATGCGCGCGATGTCGATGCAGTCGTCGACGATGAGGACGGTAGCGCTCATGGGGTGATCCTCCGTTCGCCGTGGTGCGAAGCAAGCTCGGGACCGCCGAGGACCGGAAAGACGCTGCGGCGGCGCCGTGGCGCGATCGCCGCGCCCCGCCGGCGTTTTTCGTTTTGCGTGCTGAGGCGGATGGGAAGCTGCCGCTGTTCGCCGCTCGCCAGGCAGTTGCGCGCGATCGCCGCCGCCCCCTGCGAGCGTGCAAGCAAGCCGCGGCAAGTGTCGCGGAAACTGTTGCGGCAAGTCTCAAGGCGTGAGAACGATCTTCAGCGCTTCGCGCCGCGCATAGGCAGCGTAAGCTTGCGGAGCTTCCGCCAGCGGTACGTGGCGACTCACGAGCGGCGTCGGGTCGAGGAGCCCCGCCGTCATCATGGCGAGCACGGGATCGACGTGGGCGATGACGTTGGCCTGGCCCGTCTTCAGCGTCAGGGCCTTGATCCAGACGATGCCCATGTGGACCTGGCACCGTTCGGAGTAGACGCCGGTCACGGCGATCGTGCCGGCGTTCCGGGCGAGGCGGCATGCCAGGTCGAGGGCGTCGGGGTGTCCTACCGCGTCGATGCAGACGTCGGCGCCGCGCCCGGCCGTTGCCTTGCGGACCGCGGCCTTCGGATCCTGTTCGCCGCGGTGCACGGCTTCGGCACCGAAGCGCTCGGCCATGGCGAGGCGCTGCGGCACGTCATCGACGGCGATCACGTGACCGGCGCCGAGCGCGCGCGCCGCCTGGACAGCACAGAGTCCGACGGGCCCGAGACCGAGCACGGCGACGACGTCGCCCGGCGCCATGTCGGCGCTGCGGATGGCATGGAAGCCGGTGCCCATGACGTCACCCGCGAACAGCGCGGCATCCGCCGAGAGGCCCGGCGGCACGCGGCGGAGCGTGAGATCGGCGTGCGGCACGAGGACCTGCTCGGCCTGCGCGCCGGGGAGTCCGCCGAGCGTCTTCCCGTGGCCGAACACGCGGGCTTCGACGCACTTGTGGAAGTCGCGGCGGCGGCAGAAGAAGCAGCGGCCGCACGCGGTAACGAAGCAGCCGAGGACGCGGTCGCCGACAGCCACGTCGGTCACGTCGGGGCCGGCGGCGGTCACGGTACCGACGAACTCGTGACCGAGGATGAAGCCCGGCTCGAGCGGAATACGGCCGTGGTAGAGATGGAGGTCGGAGCCGCAGATGCCGGTCGCCTCGACGCTGACGATCGCGTCGTCGGCAGCGGCGAGCGCCGGGTCCGGACACGTCTCGACGCGCACCTCTCCCGGGGCCCGGAACGTGACTGCCTGCATGCTGTCGGTCCTTTCGTGCGCACGGCCGTCGCCGCGCGGCTGCATCGCGCTTCGGAGTCGGAAGCGGCCGTGAAGGAGGCTTCCTAGCGCGCCGACACCAGGTTTGTCAGGTCGGCGCGCGACCGCTATGCGATCGGCATGGCGGTTCGCCTCTACGCGCTCACGTGCGGCTGGCTCACGGCGCCGCGGGCGCTCTTCGTCGAGGGGGCGGTGGGGAGCCTGCGTGTGCCGGTGCCCGTCTTCGTGATCGACCATCCCCGCGGGCTCGTTCTCTTCGACAGCGGGCTCCATCGTCAGTTGCAAGACGATCCGGCGGCACGGCTCGGGGCCACGGCGGCTCTGTTCACGACCCACTTCGATCCCGGCGACGACGTTGCGGCGCGACTCGCAGCGGCGGGCTTCGATATCGGCGGGGTGCGCTGGCTCGTCAACTCGCACCTGCACTTCGATCATGCCGGCGGCAACGTCGCCGTCGCGAACGCGACCGTCGTCGTGCAGCGGCGCGAGTGGCAAGCGGCGCACGATGACGCGAGCATCGCCGCCAACGGCTACGTGCCGGCGGATTTCGATACCGGACAGCCGCGCTTGGAGGTGGACGGCGAGCACGACCTCTTCGGCGACGGCCGCGTCGTCTGCCTGCCGACCTACGGCCACACGCCCGGCCATCAGTCGCTGCTGGTACGCCTCGACAGCGGCGACACCGTGCTCGCCGCCGACGCCTGCTACCTGCGCGAGACGCTCGACGAGCTGAAGCTCCCCTCCTTCGCCCACGATGCCGGCGCCATGTTGTCGTCGCTGCAGCGCCTGCGCGCGCTCGCCGCGGTGGGCACGCGCATCGTCTACGGCCACGATCCCGAGGCGTGGACGCTGATGCCGCAGGCTCCCCAGGCGATCGGCTGAGCTGCGAGCGGTGGCGATGCCGGCGCCGCTCGTCTCCGTGCTCTTGCCCGTGCGCGACGCGGCGGCGACGCTCGCGGCGAGCCTCGCGAGCGTCCGCCGGCAGCGCTGGCGCGACTGGGAGTGCGTCGTCGTCGACGACGGATCGGTCGACGCTACCTGCGCCGTCGCCGAGGGCTTCGCGGCCCAGGATCGGCGCTTCGTCGTGGTGCCGAGACCGCGATCGGGCCTCGTCGCGGCGTTGCAGGCCGGTCTCGAGCGCTGCCGGGGCGCGTTCGTGGCGCGCATGGACGGCGACGACCTGATGCACCGCGATCGTCTCGCGGCGCAGCTTGCGCACCTGGCGGCGGCGCCCGAGCTGGCGGCGGTCGCCTCCCACGTCCGCATCTTTCCCCGCGCTCGTCTCGCCGCCGGGTGGCGAGCGTACGAACGTTGGGTGAACGGGATCGCCTCGGCGGCCGACGTGCGCGCGGAGGCGTTGGTCGAGTGTCCGGTCGTGCACCCGACGTTGACTTTCCGGCGTCCGGCGCTCGTAGCGCTCGGATACCGCGACGTCGGCTGGCCCGAGGACTACGACCTCGTGCTGCGGGCGCTCGCGCGCGGCTTCGAGATCGGCATCGTGCCGCGCCGCCTGCACGCGTGGCGCGATCGCCCCGAGCGGCTCTCCCGCACCGGTGCGGCCTACGCGCTGTCGCGCTTCACTGCCATCAAAGCAGCCTTCCTGGCCGAGGGTTTCCTCGCCGCCTCCGATCGCTACGTGCTCTGGGGGTACGGAGCTACGGGGCGGGCGCTGCGCCGCGCGCTCGCGGCCCGCGAGAAGTATCCTACCCACGTGATCGAGGTGCACCCGCGCCGGATCGGGAACACCATCCACGGGGCGGCAGTCATCGCTCCCGAAGCGTTGCCGGCGCTGGCTCCGGCTGCGATCGTCGTCTCGGTGGCGCGCCACGAGCCGCGGCGGCTCATCCGCGCCGCGCTGGCGACGATGGGTTTCCGGGAGCTCCACGACTTCGTCTGTGCCGCGTGACCACACGCAGACCGAGTCGCGCGCGCCGTGCCGGCGGCTCGGGAAGTTGCGCGCCGGGCGGCCTTCTCTTAGCTTCCGGCGCCGGTGGAACGGCGTGACGTGATCATCGTCGGCAGCGGACCCGCCGGCGCCGCGACCGCCCTTGCGCTGGTGGGTGCCGATCCGGGGATCGCCGGCCGCATCGTGGTCCTCGAGAAGGCCCGCCATCCGCGCCCCAAGGTCTGCGCCGGCGGTCTTATTCCGCACGCGCTCGCGACTCTCGATACGCTCGGCGTCGGCCTCGTCGTGCCGCACGTGATGGTCGATCGCGCCCGCGTCGACGTGCCCGGCGCCAGGGTCGAAGTCGAGGGCAGCCGTTTCTGTGCGGTGGTGCGGCGGGATGAGCTCGACGCCTCCCTGGTCGCAGCGGTGCGGGCGCGCGGCGTCGAGGTGCGCGAGGACGAGAAGGTGACGGCGCTGGCGCGCGTCACCGGCGGCATCGAGATCACCACCACCCGCGACACCTACACGACGCCGATCCTCGTCGGCGCCGACGGCTCGGGAAGCCTCGTCCGGCGCCGGCTCGTCGACGGCCCGGAGCGGGGACACGGCGAAGTGCCGCGAGCGATCATGGCCGACCTGCGCCTCGGTGCCGGCGCCAGCTCCTGGGACGGGCATGCGCGCGCCCGCTACGATTTCGACTTCCGCGCGGTTGTGCGCGGTCTCGCCGGCTATGCGTGGGCGTTCCCGTGCCTCATCGACGGCGCGCCGCACGTGAACGCAGGCGTCTATGCCTGGCGGCGGACCGGAGTCGATCTCGTGGCGCTGCTGCGCGAGCTCCAGGGCGAGCTCGGCGGAGCGCCGGTCGAGCACCGGGCGGCGCCGATCCGCTGCTTCGGTGCGGCGGCGTTCACGGCTCCGCACGTGCTGCTGGTCGGCGACGCTGCCGGCGTCGAGCCGCTGATGGGCGAGGGGATCTCGTTCGCGCTCGAATACGGCCTCTGGGCGGCAGCCGAGATCGCCGCTGCGCTCCGTCGCCGCGACTACGCTTTCGCCGCGGCTGAAGAACGGTTTCGCCGCGGCTGGGTAGGCCGCAAGCTGCGCCGGCTCGAGCAGGCAGCGACCATGTTCTACGGTCCGGGAGCGCGGCTGTGGCTGGGAATTGCGGCGCGCTGGAAGGGCGCCCAGGAGGTCGGCCTGCGCTGGTACAACGGCGTCGACGGCTGGGATCGGCGCAGCGGCTGGGAGGCGTTGCGCACCGCCGTGCGCTGGTCGCTCGGGCGCCGCGGCGCCGTGTGACGGGCGCTCGGACGCGGTCTCGCGCCGCGGCCTCAGGCCTGCACGTGCGGCGCCGCGGCGGCCAGTCGCCGGTTGCCTGGCGGCCAGGCGTCGGGCATTAAAGACCCTCGCCAATCGCCAACCCCCACGCTTCGGAGGAGATCCACATGCACAAGCCCGTGATCGTCGCCGCCACCCGGACGGCCATCGGAACGTTCGGCGGCACCCTCGCCCAGACCCCCGCGCCGGAGCTCGGCGCCGTCGTCATCCGCGAGGCGTTGCGGCGCGCCGGCAACCTCCCCGGCGACGTCATCGACGAGGTGATCCTCGGGAACGTGCTCACCGCCGGCCTAGGGTTGAACCCGGCGCGGGTAGCGTACCTGAAGGCGGGCATTCCCAAGGAGGTTCCGGGCTACACCATCAACAAGGCGTGCGGCTCGGGGCTGAAGGCGGTGGCGCTCGCGGCGCAGTCGGTCGCGGCGGGCGACGCCGAGATCGTGGTCGCGGGCGGCATGGAGAACATGAGCGCGGCTCCCTACCTCCTCACCAAGGCGCGCACCGGATACCGCATGGGACACGACCAGATCATCGACTCGATGATCAGCGACGGCCTCACTTGCCCGATCACTTTCACCCACATGGGCATCACCGCCGAGAACGTCGCGGCGAAGTACGAGATCACCCGCGCCGAGCAGGACGAGTTCGCGATCGAGAGCCAGGCGAAGGCGGCGGCTGCCATCAAGGCGGGCCGGTTCAAGGAGGAGATCGTCGCCGTCGAGATCCCGGCGAAGAAGGGCGATCCCGTCAAGTTCTCGACCGACGAGCACCCGCGCGAGAGCGCGCCCGACAAGGTCGCGGCGCTGAAGCCGGCGTTCAAGAAGGACGGCACGGTGACGGCGGCCAGCGCGTCGGGCATCAACGACGGCGCTGCCGCGGTCGTCGTCATGTCGGAAGAGCGGGCGAAGAAGCTCGGTCTGCCGATCCTCGCGAGCGTCCGCGCCACGGCGGCGGCGGGAGTCGATCCGGCGATCATGGGCATGGGTCCGTGGCCGGCCTCCGAGAAAGCGCTCGGAAAGGCGGGTCTCCGCAAGGAAGATATAGACCTCTGGGAGCTCAACGAGGCCTTCGCGGCGCAGTCGCTCGGCGTGCTGCGCGAGCTCCGCATCCCGAAGAATCGCGTCAACGTGAACGGCGGCGCCATCGCCCTCGGCCACCCGATCGGGGCGAGCGGCGCCCGCATCCTCGTCACCCTGATCCACGCGATGAAGAGCCGCGACGCCAAGCTCGGCCTCGCCTCGCTCTGCATCGGCGGCGGGCAGGGGATCGCCATGATCATCGAGCGCTGAGGCGCCCGCAGCGAGCGGTCCGTGGCGGTCGCGGCGTTCTTCGATATCGACGGTACGCTGATCGCGAAGAACACCGGGCCGCTGTACATGCGGTTCCTCCGCCGCCGCGGAGAGATCCGGCGGCGTGACGCAGCGCGGACGATCTACCTCTACCTTCGGTACAAGCTCGGGCTGCTCGACATCGAGCGCGCGGTGGCGAGCTCGAGCGGCTGGATCCGCGGCCGCGACGAGCAGGCCGTCGCCGCCCACTGCCGCGTGTGGTACCGCGACATGGTGCGCCAATACCTGCAGCCGGCGATAGTGCGACGCGTCCGCGAGCACCGAGCTGCCGGGCACGTCGTGGCGCTGCTGTCGAGCTCGACTCCCTACTTGGCGACCCCGCTTGCCGAGGAGCTCGGCATCGAGCACATGCTGGTCTCGCGCCTCGTGGTCGAAGACGGCCGCTTCACGGGAGAGGTGCATCGCCCCATCTGCTACGGTGCCGGAAAGATCCATTGGGCGCGACGGTTCGCCGCCGAGCACGACGTCGACCTCGGTGCGAGCTGGTTCTATACTGATTCGGTGACCGATCTGCCGATGCTCGAGATCGTCGGACACCCCGAGGTCGTGAACCCCGATCCGCGACTGCGGCGCGAGGCGCGCCGCCGCGGCTGGAACGTCGTGCAGGCGAGCGTGCACGACCCGAGCTCGCGGCCGTGAGCCGCCGGGCACGGAGGCGCAGCGGAGCGACGTGGTGGGCGCTCGCTGCAGCGGCTCTGACGGCGGGTCTGCTCGGGTGGTGGCTCGCGGCGCGCCGCACCGAGGCGCCGGGGCCGGCAGCGAGCCAGCCGGAGGCGCGCGCTCCGTCTGCGGTCGACGAGGATCACGACGGGGAAGGCCCCGCCGAGATAACGAGCGACGAGAAGGCGGCGCTCGAGCACATCCTCCGCGAACGCAACGCCGCCGGTCGCGAGCGCTGACGCGGTCGGCACGGCCGTTCCGCCGTCGCGTCCGCGCGTCGCGATTCGTGATGACTTTCACCCGGGCGAGGTCTATAAGCTCCTCCCCCCGGCACACGTGACGATGGCTTCGATCGAGGAAAACCTCCGCAAGATTCCGCCGCAGAACCTCGAGGCCGAGGAATCCGTCCTCGGCGGCATCCTCCTCGACAACCACGCCTGCAATATCGTCCTGCCGATTCTGCGGTCGGAGCACTTCTACCGCGAGGCGCATCGCAAGATCTTCACGGCGATGATCTCCCTGAACGAGAGCGGGGCGCCGGTCGACATCATCACCCTCACCGAAGCGCTGCGGCAGCGCGGACAGCTCCAGGACGTCGGCGGCGCCACCTTCATCGCCGAGCTCGCCAACCGCGTCCCGACCGCCGCCAACGCCGAGTACTATGCCAAGATCGTGCGCGAGAAGGCGCTCCTGCGCGGCCTCATCTCGACCGCCACCGAGATCGCGACCGAGGCCTACGGCAATCAGACCGACGTCGACAGATTCGTCGACGTCGCCGAGTCGAAGATCTTCGCGATCGCCGAGCAGAAGGTCACCACCGAGTTCTTCGTGATCGGCGACCTGCTGCAGCCCGCCATCAAGGAGATCGAGAAGCTCTTCAACCGCAAGGACATGGTGACCGGCGTGCCGACCGGTTTCCACGACCTCGACAGGATGACCGCCGGCATGCACGCCGGCGACCTCATCATCGTCGCCGGCCGTCCCGGCATGGGGAAGACCGCGCTCGCGCTCAACATCGCGACGACGGCGGCGCAACAGGCCAGCATCGGCGTAGCCGTCTTCTCGCTCGAAATGTCGAAGGAGCAGCTGGTGCTGCGCATGCTCTGCTCCGAGGCGCTCGTGAACTATCAGGACGTCCGCTCGGGGCGCCTCCACGAGAAGGACTTCGCCAAGCTCGCGCGCGCCGCCGGAGCGCTCCACCAGTCGGTGATCTACATCGACGACGCCGCCGGCCTCTCGGTGCTGGAGCTGCGCGCCAAGGCGCGCCGCCTGAAGCGCGAGATCCATGCGCGCGGCGGCCGCCTCGGCCTCATCGTCATAGACTACATGCAGCTGATGCGCGGCTCCGGCCGCACCGACTCGCGCGAGCAGGAGATCTCGGAGATCTCGCGCTCCTTGAAGGCGCTCGCGAAGCAGATGGAGCTGCCGATCATCGCGCTCTCGCAGTTGAACCGGCGCGTCGAGGAGCGGGGTGCCGATCGGCGGCCGGTGATGGCGAACCTGCGCGAATCGGGCGCCATCGAGCAGGACGCCGACGTCATCCTCTTCGTCTACCGCGAAGCGGCCTACAACAAGGAGCTCGGCCCCGAAGAAGAGCGCGAGGCCGAGATCATCATCGGCAAGCAGCGCAACGGCCCGACCGGCACGGTGAACGTGACCTTCAGGAAAGAGTACATGCGCTTCGCCGACCGCGCCCTCCCGAGCGACGAGGCCTACGAGCACGATTCGCCGTTCAGCGAACGCGACTACGACATGCCGGAGATGTGATCCGAGCGCGCAGCGCGCGACCGCGGCCGATGCAAGTCGCGGTCCTAGGAGCAGCGCTGCCTCAGGGCGTCAGCTGGTCCACTGCGCCAGCGGCGCCGAGGACGTCGATTTCCGCCTGGGCGACGCTGGCAACGAGCTCGATGTGCGCGAGCTCCGCTTCGGTCCGCGCCTGCCCCGCATCGAGCAATTCGACGATGCTGCCTTGGCCGAATCTATAGGCGTCCTCTGCCATTCGCCGGAGCGTCGGCAGGTGGCTGACGACGTCGTGACTGAAGTTGGCGAGCGCCGTACGCCGCTCGGCGAGGACGCGCGTCGCGCGCCCGAGCTCGGCGCCGGCCTCTGCGATCGCGAGCCGACGTTCGGCGGCCGCCGCCTCGGCCTCGGCGAGGCTCCGCTCCACCTTGCCCTGGCCGCGATCGAACAGCGGCACCTCGATAGCCAGGCCGGCGACGAGGGACGTGCTCTGCTGGCGTCGTGTCTCGGCGACGCCGAGGTTCACGATGGGAAGCGGCCAACGCTCCCGCCGGACTACTTCGACGGCGGCGACGGCGGCTTGCTCGCTGTTGCGCGCCACGGCCAGGGAGGCGCGCGACTCTTCCATCATTTTCGGGTCGGCGTAGGCGTCGACCGCCGCCCCGAGCGGCTGCAGCGTACCCAGCGGATGGGGGCGCCAGTTCGGAAACCCCAGGAGCTTGCCGAGCTCCCCAGCCTGGTCGAGTGCCGCGGCGCGCGCGTCCGCCGCTTTCTGCTCGATGAGCTCGGCCTCGGTGGCGACCCGCAAACCGTCGTACTCGCGGGCTACGCCTTCACGGGCGCGGCCCGCGACGATCTCGCGGAGGTGGAGCGCATCGCGGTGGGCATCCTGGAGGATGCGTTCGCGCTCCTCGGCGGCGAGGATGGAGACGAAGAGCTTTCGCGCGGCGAGCGCGATCTCCTCGTAGCGGGCGCGCGCCTGTCCTTCCGCGATCTCCACTCGCTTCTGCGCCGCCGCGATGCGGACGCCACGAATCCCGGTGATCGGCAGCGGCGCGCTTGCCGTGGCCTGGTGCTGCCACACCCCGTTCACGTTGGCCCCGTCGACGAGCGTGCCGCCGCCGTAGGCGATCGTCGGATTCGGCAGCAGGCGCGCCGCCGCCAGGTCGGCGCGAGCGGCGGCGATCTGCGGGCGCTCCGCCGCCAGCCGCGGGCTCGCCGAGCGGAGCAGATGCAGCACGTCCGCGACGGTGACGGCGTCGGGCGGGGTGTCGGATTCGATCGCTGCCGCCGGTTCGGCGGCAGACGCGGAACCCGACACGAACAGGAGAGTCGCAGCGATGCCAGCGAGGGTCAGGAAGCGGTGGCGAGCGGCCATTCTTCGTCGAGCTCCTCCGGCGTGTGCAGCTCCGCCGGCGTGATGAAAGTGTAGAGTATCGGCAGGACCAGGAGCGCCACGAACGGCGTCGTCAGCATGCCGCCGACGATCACGACTGCGAACGGCTGCTGGATCTCACTGCCCGGCGCCGACGACAGCGCCATCGGCAGGAGGCCGAGGAGCGCGAGCAGCGATGCCATCGTGACCGCCCGAACCCGTTCGCACGCTCCCGCGCGCACGGCCGGCTCGAGAGCCTCGCCGTCGCGCCGGCGGCGTTCGATCGCGCTCAGTACGAGGAGGCCCATGAGCGAAACCTGGCCGAGGAGCGCGATGAAGCCGATCGTTGCGCTCACCGAGAGCGGGATGCCGGCGAGCGCGACGGCAAGGACGCCGCCGGTGAGCGCGAACGGTGCGGCGGCGAGGATCGCGGCCGCGCTCCGGCCCGAGCTGAGGGCGCCGTAGAGGAGCGCCAGCACCAGTCCGAGCGCTACCGGTACGATCACGCGCAGGCGCGCCATCGCCCGTTGCTGGTTCTCGAACTCACCGCCCCACACGAAATAGTGTCCGGCGGGCGGCTGCACGGCGGCGGCGACCACGCGCTGCGCCTCCGCCACAGCCGATCCGAGGTCGCGGTTCTCGACATTGAACTTGAGCGCCTGGTAGCGGCTGTTGGCTTCGCGGTTGATCGATGCCCGGCCGCTCGCGATGCGGATCGCCGCGAGATCGCGGAGCGGCACGTGGGCTCCCCCGCTCGTCGGCACCGCGATATCCCCGATCTCTGCGGCGCTGGAGCGGGCGCCGGCCGGGAGCATCACTCTGAGCGGCACCGGGCGCTCGCCCTCCCACATCGTCGTCGCCACCTTGCCCGCGAGCGCCGTCTCGACGATGTCGTCGGCCGCCTGCACCTGGACGCCGTTGCGTGCGAGGGCGTGGCGGTCGAGCTCGATCTGCAGCTGCGGCACGGCGGCGTCGCGGTAGAGCTCGAGGTCGGTGATGCCGGCGACAGTGCGGAGGGCGCTCTGGGCCCGTTCCAGCGTCGTCCGCATGGCGTCGAGATCGGGTCCGAAGATCTTGAGCACGACCTTGCCGCGGACGCCGCTCATCGCTTCCTCGACGTTGTCCTTGATCGGCTGCGAGAAGTTGAAACGCACGCCGGGAATCTCCGTCAGCGAAGCGCGCATCGCCTCGACGAGCTCCTCCTTCCCCACGCTCGCCGGCCAGTCGCCCTTCGGCTTCAGCCGCACGAAGGTCTCACTCATGTTGACGCCCTCGTCGTCGGTGCCGTCCTCCGGCCGTCCCTGCTCGCTGAGCACGTCGATGACCTCGGGGAATGCGAGGAGGCGGCGGCGCACGTCGAGGAGCAGGTCGCGCCCTTCGCCGAGCGAGATGCTCGGCGGCATCTCGACGAAGATCACGAGGTCGCCCTCGTCGAGCTCGGGCAGGAACTCGGTACCGAGCCGCACGGCGATGAGCCCGACCCCCGCCGCGAGCGCGAGCGCCCCGCCGACGACCAGGCGCCGGTGCGCGAGGAACGCGTCGAGGATGCGGCCATGGGCGGCGCGCAGCCAGGCGACGAAGTGCGGCTCGCCCCTCTCGCCGTCTCGAGGCTGCAGCACCAGTGCGCAGAGCGCCGGGACCACCGTCAGCGAGAACACCAGCGCACCTACGAGCGCGAACGTGTAGGTCAATGAGAGCGGCCGGAAGATCCGCCCCTCGACGCGCTCGAGCGCGAAGACCGGCACCAGGGCCGCGATCACGATCGTCATCGCGTAGAAGGTCGGACGCGCGACGTCGAGTGCGGAGCGGATGACGACGGCCGATATCTCGCGGCGGCGGCGCGGTTTCTCGGTGTGCAGCCGGTGGACGACGCTCTCGACCAGCACCACTGCGCCGTCGAGCAGGATGCCGAAGTCGACGGCGCCGAGCGAGATCAGGTTCGCCGGCAGGCGGCAGAGCGAGAGGCCGATGAACGCCGTCAGGATGGCGAGCGGAATCACCGCCGCTACGATCAATGATCCGCGGACGCTCCGCAGGAAGAGCCAGACGACACCGACGACGAGCAGGAAGCCGACGAGCAGATTATGGTGCACGGTATGCAGCGTCTGCTCGACGAGCGTCGAGCGGTCGGCGAAGGGCACGATCGTCATGCCCGCCGGCAGGATGCTGTCGTTGATCTCCCGCACCTTCCGGTGGATCGCGTCGAGCACCTCGGTCGGGTTCTCGCCGCGGCGCAGGAGAGCGAAACCCTCGACTGCCTCGCGCGAGGTCCCGAGGCCGACGGTGCCGCGTCGCGGCTGGTACGACTGCACGACGGTCGCGACGTCGCCGACGGTGACCGGAATGCCGTCGCCGCTGCGCAGCACCACGTTCTTCACGTCGTCTGCCGTGCGCAGGTAGCCGACGCCGCGGACCGCCATCTCCTGCTCGCCGTGCGTCAGGAAGCCGCCGCCGACGTTCAGGTTCGAGTGCGAGAGGGCGTCGGTCACCTCGGGCAGCGTCAAACCGTGCGCTTCCAGCCGGAGCGGATCGACTTCGGCATGCAGTTCCTTCAGGAGGCCGCCGAAGTTCACGACATCGGCGACGCCAGGCACCTGCTCGAGGAGGCGCGCGATGTTCCATTCGAGCTCGGAGCGGAGCTCATAGAGATCGTGGCGGTCGCTCTGGACCGTGAACTGATAGATCTCGCCGAGCGGCGTATCGTCGGGGGCGAGCTCGGGTACGACGCCCGGCGGGAGGTCGGCGGTGGCGATGCGCTGAGAAACGTGCGTGCGCGACACGAGCGCGTCGAGCCCGTCGTCGAACGTGAGGGTGACGAGGGAGAGGCCGAAGAGGCTCTCGCTGCGCAGGAGGACCATGCCGGGCGTTCCGTTCAGCACGCGCTCCAGGGGCACCGTAACCTGGCGTTCCACCTCCTCCGGCGCGTAGCCCGGCATCTTCGCGATCACCGTGACCTGGGCGTTGGTGACGTCGGGATAGGCTTCGATGGGCGTCGCCAGATAGGCGCGGAGACCGACGGCCGCGACGGCCAGGGCCACGAGCACTGCCGCCATACGACGGTGGACGCAGCGCGCGATCAGCTGCTCGAGCATGATCAGAGGAGTTGTTCGGCGGTACGGTCGAGCAGGAGCGCTCCGTGCGTAACGATGCGCTCCCCCGGGGTCAGACCGGCCGACACCTGCACGTGATCGCCGTCGGTCGCGGAGCCGACCACGACTTCACGCCGGGCGAACGTGCCCTCGGCCTGCTCGACGTAGACGATCGAGCGCCTGCCGCCCGCGATCAACACGGCCCCTACCGGTACGGTCACGGCTGGCGCTCCGTTCCCCATGATGGCGACTCTGGCGTACGTGTTCGGCAGGAGCGTCGCTGCCGCACCGGCATCGACGGCGATGTACACGGGGGCCCGGCGGAGGCCCTGCTCGAGGGCAGCGCCCACCGCCGTGACGCGTCCCGCGACCGGCGCCGGGCTGGTGGCGAGGGTGACGCTCGCCGGCGCACCCACCTGCACCGTCGCCAGGTCTCCTTCGTACACCTCGGCCACGATCCAGAGGTCATTCGGATCGCCTACTTCGACGAGCGGGGTTCCCTGCTCGACCGACGCCCCGACGGTCGCGTTCCGCTGCAGCACCGTTCCCGCGAGCGGCGCTCGCACGACTACCGTGTCGCCTTCGCCCTCCCCGAGGAAGCGAGCCGCTTCGGTCGCCCGTGTGAGCTCGGCGGTAGCCTGATCGTACTTGGCCTTGGCCTCGACGCGCTCCACCTCGAGGCCGATGCCGCGGGACATCATCTCGGTCTGGCGTCGGAGGTGGTCAGCGGCGGCGGTCATCATGGCGGCCGCGCGCGCCAGCTCGGCGCGGACCTTGGAGGCAGAGGGGCTGGAGAGCGTGACCAGCGCGTCGCCGGCGGCGACGCGGTCGCCGACCTGGACGTGCACGAGAGCCACGCGTCCGACCGTCGGCGGTCCGACCGAGGCCACGGCCCCATCCCGGAAGCCCACCTTGCCGGGCGCGTGTACGGCGGCCCGTCCGTCGTTCGCCGCGATCGTCTCGACCGTGAGGTACGGGAGCGACGCGGCCGGCACGTGGATCGCCCCGTCTTCCGCAGGTGCGGCCGGGTCAGGGTTGGTCGCCGCCGACGCCAGGACCGCGGCTGTTTCCGCATGGCGGCTGCAGGCGGCGAGTGTCAGGGCCAGGAGAGCGGCAATGATCCGGATGTGCATGCGGCGGGCCGTACGTCCGCCCGGAATCCTCGTCAATATCATTGACAACGCTTGTTCTCCGACCCGCCGACTCCCATCCCTGTACGATATCGTGAAACAACTCCTCGAACGCGGTCGCACATCGGCGCCACGTGAATCCAGCCGCGTACCTGGCCCCTTCCCGCCCCAGGTCCGCGCGCGCCTTTTCGTTCGCCGTCAGCTCTCGGATCGCCCGCTCGAATTCCCTCGCGTCATTGACGAGATAGCCGCTCGTCGGTGCTTTGACGACTTCCGGATGGGCGGCGCGGTTGTAGGCGACAACCGGCCTGCCGAAATATTGCGCCTCCATTATCGGTAGATTGAAACCCTCCCACTTGCTCGCTGACGCATAGAAGTCACAGCCCACGAAGATCTTGCGCATCTGCCAATCGGGGAGATTGAGCAGAGGTATCATTCCCGCGGCGCGGCACATGTTTGCGTCCGCTTCCCCTCCCAGACCGACCATGACCCATTTGAGCCGCTTCTCGTCTTTCATTACTTTAGGGATGGTCGCGAACAATTCGGCGACGCCTTTGTACGGTTGTGCGACGGGGTTGATGCGGCCGACGTAGAGTCCGACGACGTCGGAATCGGCGAAATCGTTCTCCCGCCGGAATTCTTCGCGGAGCTCCCTGTTGCTTCGCCGGTCTACGGGTGCAGCTACCGGACAGCGGGGATTTCGGGGGTCGGGTACGAGCAGGGGAGAGGGAAACAGGAAATCGTGGTCGGGATGGAGCGGATCGTAGTGCTCGACTCCGTGATAGATCGTGCGGGTCTTGGTCTGCAGGAACGACGGCAGCTCGCGTCTGGTGAAATCCGAATTGCTGACGATCGCGGCGGCTCCCGGGTGGTAGAGATAGAACTGGGTCGCTTTCATATACGACCACATGAATTTCCTGCTCCACGGAAAACCCGTAGTCGGAACGATCCCGAACTCATAATTCACGGTCGGCTGCGGTAATAGCCAGGGATAATAGAAGTATGGCTGGGTGGCGATGAGATAGGCGTCATTCGGCTCGTCGGCGAAATAACGGACGTGCTTGCGCGCGCGCCACTCCAATCGCGGAAAGAGCGCATCCGCTGCGAGCGGTCTGTGGACGATCGTGTACGGAGCGGCGGCGAAGGAGCCGTCGTGCTCGGCAGTATACAACCGCACCTCGTTGCCGAGGGCGGTCAAAGCAGATGCGGTGAAGTGCAGCGTGAGGTCGACGCCCCAGCCGAGCCGCATCCACGATGTGATTATGCCGATTCGCATCGCTCGACCCGGGATAGATTATAGAACGCGTGGAGTCGGGGAAACCGCGAACGCCGTCCGGCGGCTCGGCCGGCGCGCTCGGGCTGGCGCTGTCCTGCGGAGCGTGGGTCTTCCTCAGTGGCCGACGATCGCGAGGAACTCGGCGGTGGCGCGCTCGACGTCGGGGGCGCGCACCAGCGCGGCGATGACGGCGACGGCGTCGGCGCCCGCCGCGAGCACGGCCGGGGCGCTGGCGGCGGAGATACCGCCGATAGCGACCAAGGGTGCGGTCGTGAGCGCGCGCGCGGCGCGCAGCTCGGCGCAACCGAGTACCGGATCCGCCTTGATCTTGCTGGTCGTCGCGAAAATCGGACCGAAAGCGAAGTAGTCAGCTGTCGTGGAGCGGGCGCTCGCCAACTGCTTCTCGCTATGGGTCGAGAAGCCGATGATCGCGGTCGGACCGGCGATCGGGCGCGCCGCCTCCACCGGCAGATCCTCCTGTCCGAGATGTACGCCGTCGGCGCCGCATGCACGGGCGATGTCGGCGCGGTCGTTGACGATGAAGGTCGCGCCGGCAGCGGCGGTGAGCTCGCGCAGCGCCGCCGCCGTCGCCAGCAGCTCGCCGGTTGCGGCCGTCTTGAGACGAAGCTGCAGCAAGCGCGCCCCGCCGGCCAACATGGCGCGCGCGAGCACGAGCGGATCTCGCCCGGTATCGAGCGGATCGACGATCGCGTACAGGCGCGAGGGGAGGGTCACGCGGCCCCGCGCGGAATCGGAATGCCGAGCACGGTCAACTTCTTCCGGAGCGTGTTGCGATTGATGCCGAGCAGGTCCGCCGCGCGCAGCTGGTTGCCGCCGGTCTGTGCGAGGACGAACTCGAGCAGCGGTCGCTCGACCGCAGCAACCACCGCCGCGTGCAGGTCTTTGCCGGGGCGGTTCGGATCGTTCACGAGCGCCGCGACGGCGCTGTGCAGCGTTTCCGCGAGCGAACCCGCGAGCGCGGGTGGCGGCGCCGCCTCGGGGAGCTGCAGGTCGGCTTCGGTGAGCGTCTCTCCGGGAGCCAGCACCGCGGCGCGCACGAGCATGTTTTCGAGCTCGCGGACGTTGCCTGGCCACGGGTGGCGCACCAACAGGGCCTCGGCTTCCGGCGTGATGCTGTTGATGTCCGTGCCCATCTCCGCATTCGCCTTGGCGAGGAAATGACGGATCAATTGCGGGATGTCGCCGCGGCGCTCGCGCAGCGGCGGCACTACGATCGGGACGACCTTCAAGCGGAAGTAGAGATCCTCGCGAAATCGGCCGTCGCGGACGGCGCGCTCGAGTATCTGGTTGGTCGCGGCGATCATGCGGGCGTCGGTTGCGATCGTGGTCGTACTGCCGACCCGGCTGAACTCGCGCTCCTGCAGGACGCGCAGGAGCTTCACTTGCAGATCCAGCGGCATGTCGCCGATCTCGTCGAGGAAGAGCGTGCCGCCGCCGGCGGCCTCGAAACGACCGATGCGCCGCTCGTTGGCGCCGGTGAATGCGCCGCGCTCGTGGCCGAAGAGCTCGCTTTCGAGGAGGTCGCGCGGGAGCGCCGCGCAATTGAGCGCGATGAACGGACCGCTCCAGCGCGGCGAGTGCGCGTGGATCGCGCGCGCGATGAGCTCCTTGCCGGTGCCGCTCTCGCCCTCGATGAGGATAGTGGCATCGCTGCTCGCGAGCCTGCCGATGGTCTTGAAGATATCCTGCATCGCCGGGCTGGTGCCGATCAGGGTGACGCCGGGCTCGTAGCGACCTACCAGCTCGGTGCGGATGCGGCCGACGGTGTCTCGAAGCCTGCGCATCTCCGATGCTCGTGCCACCAGCGCCCGCACCTCGTCGAGGTCGAAGGGCTTGGTGAGGTAGTTGAAAGCGCCGCGCTTCATCGCCTCGATGGCGTTGGCCATCGTGTTCTGCGCGGTGATCACGATCACGACTACCGGCGCCCCGGCCTCCCGCACCCGCGCCAGCACGTCGAGTCCGCTCAGGTCCGGCATGCGGATATCGAGGATGGCGACGTCGAAGGTGCGGTCGATCAGTCGTGCGAGCGCTTCGCTGCCGGTACTCGCGACCTCGACGGCGTGGCCTGCCTGGGTCAACGCCGTCGCCAGCACCAGACGAATCGACTCTTCGTCGTCGGCGACCAGTATGCGCGCCATCAGCCAGCTCCCGTGGTCACGGCGACCGGAAGACTCACGCGAAAGCGGGTCCAGCGTCCGGGCTCGCTCTCGACGCGCAGGAGGCCGCCGTGTTGCGCCACCAGATGGTGGCTCACGGAGAGCCCGAGGCCGGTGCCATCGTTCTTGGTCGTGAAGAACGGCGCAAAGATGCGTTCATGATCCTCGGGCTCGATCCCCGGTCCGCTGTCCTCGACGTCGACCGACAGATAGCGGCGATTTCGTTCCTGGCCGACTGCGCGGACGCGGAAGTCGGTCTCCATGCGGGTGGTGATCGCCAGCGTGCCGCGACGCTGCATCGCCTCGAGCGCATTCTTGACCAGGTTCAAGAATACCTGGCGTATTCGCGCCTCGTCCGCCCAGACGTCGGGCAAACTCGGGTCGAAGTTCAACCGCACCGTGAGGGCAGGGCCCGCTGCTGCGCGCTCGAGCGCCAGCACGTCCTGCAGCACCCGGTGGATGTTGACGGCGCCGAGGCGGAGGCGCGGCGGTCGTGTGAGCTCGAGGAGCTGCTCGAGGAGCGCCGATACCCTATCGACCTCGCGAGTGATGAGCGACGTGAAGCGGCGGCTTTCGGCATCGGCTGCGAGCGCGCCGGCGAGGAGCTGGGCGGCACCCTTGATGCCGCCGAGCGGATTCTTGATCTCGTG
>MWST01000043.1 GCA_002050235.1 Polyangiaceae bacterium UTPRO1
CCCACCAAGCGCGAGATCGCGTCCTTCGAGAGCGGCGCCCCGCGCAGCAACGGCGCCAAGACGCCGCAGATGCGCCGTGTGTTGCTGCCGCTCAGGTAAACGCCGAGCAGCGCTTCATCGACGCGTTGAGTGCGCCGCTCGTAGCGCCCGAGCAACTGACTGCGCCACTCCGTGGTGCCGTCGGACCCGCGGACCCGCGCGCGAGGCATCGCGAACGTCGTCGGTCCCAGGCTCGTCGTTAGCGTACGCGGGCGCACCCCATGCCGATAGCCGACGCCCGCCGCGCCGACTTCGCGGGCCCCAACGCGGCCTGCGTCTGCTTCCGGTCGCGCCAGATCCTCGAGAAGCTCCTGCGCGAGTGCCTACACCGGGGTTGCGACTTGCGTTGGGCTTCCCACCAGGTCCTCGGCTGGCCCGGCCGCAGCCGTCATCGCCACGCCGAGGAGGTCGTACATGACGAACGCAATCGAGGTGCGTGTCGTGCGAGGCGGTGGCTCACCGAATCTCGTCATCCGTGTCCTCGTCGGGCCAGACGGCACGGTTCGCCGTGATCTTTTCCGACTCACGGAGTGACGATCGGAAAGTTTGGATCGAGGGGATCGATCAACTCGACGAGTTTCGCGTACGCATCCGTGCTGCCTTCCCTCCGGATCGCGCCAGTGGCCGTCTTCAGCCCGACGGGAACGCCGGCGAGCAATGTCTGCAGCAGATCGTTGCGCTCCATCGTGACCGTCGCATCGGCCGTATCGTCGGTGACGTCTTTTTCATGCACGAGCACGCTGTTCTGTACGGTGATGAGATGGCGTTCATTCGTGTCGCTGAGACGGATGTTCAGGACGATCCGCTTGCCGGCAGCACGTTCGGGATTGAGACGCACGGCAGCAAAGTCGAGCATCATCGAGGTCGGTGTAGCACGCACGAGATCCATGCTGAGGCGTTGCAGCGGCAGTGCCAGCACGCCGTGACGCAGCTCCTGCGCTCCCGTCAGGTAAATGTTGCGCCAGGTCCCGGCTTCGGTGCGGTAGCCGAGCTGCGTGTAAACGTCGGCAAGGAGCTCGCGGGCGGCACGGTTGTCGGGATCGGCAAAGACGAGGTGATTCAGCAACATTGAAGCCCAACGGTATTCCCCTGCCCGGACTGCCGACTGTGCCCTGGAAAGGACCGCCTGCGCGCCACCGATTGCCTCGACATAGTGTGTTGCGGCCGCCACCGGCGGTAGCGGTTCCAGGGATGCCGGATTGGCATCGTACCAGCCCATGTATCGCTGGTAGACCGCCTTCGAATTATGGCTCATCGTTCCGTAGTAACCGCGGTTGAACCACTCTCGGGCCAGGGGGTCGGGCAAGCGCAGGTTCTCGGCGATTTCGGTCCCCGTCAATCCTGCGTTCATGAGGCGCACCGTCTGGTCGTGCAGGAATTTGTAGGCGTCCCGCTGTTTCACGAGGAAGTCCTTGAGGACGTCCGTTCCCCAGCGCGGGATTCCGTGTGCTGCGAACACGACATCGGAGCGGTCGGCGAACAGGCGGATCGATTCAGTCAGGTAGTCAGCCCAGGCCTTTGCATCGCGCACGAGCGAACCACGGGCGGGGAGGAGGTTGTGCATCGTGGCATTGGCATTTTCCGCCATGAACAGGACACGGAACTGCGGCAGGTAGAAGTTCATCTCCGCCGGCGCTTCCGTTCCGGGTGTAACCTGGAACGAGAAGGTGACACCGCCGATCTGCAACTCCTGGCCCGTCTTGGAGATCGTCTCGGTGGGTGCAATCAGCGTGATCGAACCGCGTGGAATGCCTGGACCGAGACCTGAAGTGAGCTCGCCCTCGGGACTGCGTGGCAGCGTGGTGCCGAATTGAAAGCGGGCCCGGCGGGCCATGGCGACGCCGACGAGGATGTTTTCGGAGACGGCATGCTCCAGGAATGTCTCCGGTGCGATTATCCTCACGCGGCCGGCACGCACCTCTTCTTCGGACGTGACACCGGTGACACCGCCGAAGTGATCCACGTGGCTGTGGGAATAGATCACCGCGACGACGGGTCGGTCGCCGACATGCTTGCGGACCAGTCCCAACGCGGCCCGCGCCGTCTCCGCCGTGGTCAGTGGATCGACGACGACGTAGCCTGCGTCGGTCAGGATGAAGGTAGCGTTGGATACATCGAAACCGCGCACCTGGTAGATCCGGTCATGTACCTGGAACAGGCCGTGGCGCGTGATGAGTTGCGCTTGGCGCCAGAGGCTCGGATTGACCGTGTCGGGCGCGTCCTTGCCGAGAAACGAATATGAATCCAGGTCGAACACGAGCTCGCCGTTGGCGCCGGTGATTTTCGGATCTTCCAGTGAGGCGATGAAATTGCGCTGCGCGAACTCGAAATCCTGCCGCTGCGAGAAGGGAAGCTCGGACAGGATTTTTTCACGCAAGGCTTTGGTGGACTCTGTCGCTTCGGATGGGCGATCTTCGGGAATGTCCGGCAAGGGTCCGGGTAGGATCATGGGCAGAACGCCACGCAGTGCGTAAAGGGCAACGCCCATGAGGGACGCCGTTGCCAGGACACCCAACAGTACTCCGCGCAGAAAGGATCCCATGCTCGTCTTCGTGTGCTTCTTGCTACGCAGCGAGCCGGATCCGCGTCAAACTCACCACGATCTCGGCCGGTGGCAGTCGCTTTGCGTCATCTTGCTTGCCGCCGTCCGCCGACTGCTGTTGTTGGACGCCTCTTTCACCCTGCCGCCCATTCCGCCGACAGGAGCGCGGCCTGCTCCAGCACCGTTTGCGTCGCCTTCTCCTGCTTGTCGGGCGGGTAGCCGTGCTTGCGCAGGATGCGCTTGACGAGAACACGGAGATGCGCCCGTACGTTCTCGCGCAGCGTCCAGTCGATGGTCACGTTGTTGCGCACGGTTTCGACCAGTTCCCGTGCGATGCCGCGCAGGGTCGCATCGCCGAGCACTTTGACGGCGCTGTCGTTGGTCTCCAGCGCGTCGTAGAAGGCGAACTCGTCCTCGGAGAGCCCGAGCGCCTCGCCGCGCGCGTTTGCCTCCCTCATCTCTCGCGCGAGCTGAATCAACTCCTCGATCACCTGGGCGGCCTCGATCGCCCGGTTCTGGTAGCGCCGGATCGTCTGCTCCAGCATCTCGGCGAACGAGCGGGCCTGCACGACGTTCTTGCGGCGGCGACTTGCCAGTTCGCCCTTGAGCAGTTTGTGGAGCAGCTCGACCGCGAGGTTGCGCTGCGGCATGCCGCGCACTTCGGCTAGAAACTCCTCGGACAGGATCGAGATGTCCGGTTTCCGGAGCCCGGCCGCGGCGAAGATGTCGACCACGCCCTCGGGCGCCACGGCGCGCGCGATGATCTGGCGGACCGCGTGGTCGAGCTCCTCCTCCGACCGGGCCTCGCCCGGCGCCCGCTTGGCGAGCACGGCCTGCACGGCTTGGTAGAAGGCCACGTCGTCCCGGATGCGCAGTGCCTCCTCGTGCGGCACTGCCAGCGCGAAGGCCTGCGACAGCTCGCGGACGGCACGCAGGCAGCGATCCTTGCCGTGCTCCTGGGCGAGGATGTGCTCCTGCGCCCGAGGAAGCAGACTAAGCCGCTCCTGCGGCATCCCCGTTGTCCACTTCGACCGGTCGAAGCCGTGGAACAGCCCGCAGCAGATCTCGTACTTCTCGAGCATCACGGCCACCGCCTCGTCCTGGTCGAGCGCCGTGCGCCCCGTGCCGCCGCTTTCCGTATACGTCGCGAGCGCGGCCTTGAGCTCGTGGGCGAGGCCCAGGTAGTCCACGACCAGCCCGCCGGGCTTGTCGCGAAACACGCGGTTCACGCGCGCGATCGCCTGCATCAGTCCGTGGCCGTGCATCGGCTTGTCCACGTACATCGTGGAGAGGCTCGGCGCGTCGAAGCCGGTGAGCCACATGTCGCGCACGAGGACCACGCGAAGCGGGTCCGCGGGATCGCGAAATCGGTTGGCCAGCGCCTCGCGCCGGGGCTTGTTGCGGATGTGCTGCTGCCAGTCCGCGGGATCGGAGGCCGAGCCGGTCATCACGACCTTGATCGCGCCCTGATCGTCCCCGTCGCCCGCCCATTCGGGCCGCAGCTTGAGGAGCAGTTCGTACAGCTCGACGCAGATGCGCCGGCTCATGCACACGACCATGGCCTTGCCGTCGAGTACTTCGAGGCGCTTCTCGAAGTGCTCGACGATGTCGCGCGCCACGATCTCCAGCCGCTTCTGTGAGCCCACCACCGCCTCGAGCTGCGCCCACTTGGTCTTCAGCTTCTCCTTGCGCTCGACCTCTTCGCCCTCCGTGGCCTCCTCGAAGTCCGGGTCGATCCTCGGCCGTTCCGACTCGTCGAGCGCGAGCTTCGCGAGGCGACTCTCGTAGTAGATCGGCACCGTGGCGCCGTCCTCGACGGCGCGCTGGATGTCGTAGACGCTGATGTAGTCCCCGAAGACGGCGCGCGTGTTGGCGTCCCGGAGCTCGATCGGCGTGCCGGTGAAGCCGATGAACGACGCGTGCGGCAGGGCGTCGCGCATGTGCCGCGCGTAGCCGTCGACGAAGTCGTACTGGCTGCGGTGCGCCTCGTCGGCAATCACCACGATGTTGCGCCGCTCGGAGAGCGTCGGGTGCCGGTCTCCTTTCTCTTCCGGGAAGAACTTGTGGATGGTCGTGAACACCACTCCGCCGGCCGCCACGGACAGGAGCTCGCGCAGGTGGGCGCGCGACTCGGCCTGTACCGGCGGCTGGCGCAGGAGCTCGGCGCAGCGCGAGAAGGTGCCGAAGAGCTGGTCGTCGAGGTCGTTACGGTCGGTGAGCACGACCAAGGTCGGGTTCTCCATCGCCGGCTCGCGGACGATGCGACCCGCGTAGAAAGCCATCGTCAGGCTCTTGCCCGAGCCCTGCGTGTGCCAGACGACGCCGACGCGCCGGTCGCCGGGCTTGCCGCCGGGCTGGCGCCCCGCCTCGTAGCGTCCGTCGGCCTCGGCGATCCGGTCCGCGCGAACCAGCTCCGCCGCACGCAGCGTCTCGCCCACCGCTACCTGCACGGCGTGGAACTGGTGGTAGCCGGCCATCTTCTTGGCGATGCGCCCGCCGCCGTTGTCCTCGAAGACGATGAAGTCGCGCACCAGGTCGAGGAAGCGGCGTGGCGCCAGCAGCCCCTCGATCACCACTTGTAGTTCGGGCATGTGCGCGTCGGCCAGCGTCTCGCCGGTGATGGTTCGCCAGGGTTTGAACCACTCGCGCCCGGCGGTGAGCGTGCCGGCGCGCGCCTCGACGCCGTCGGACACGACGAGCACGGCGTTGGCCGCGAACAGCGCCGGGACTTCGGTCTTGTAGGTCTGGAGTTGCTGGAACGCGGACCAGATGCTGGCGTTTTCGTCGGCCGCATTCTTGAGCTCGAATACCGCGAGCGGCAGACCGTTCACGAAGAGGACGATGTCCGGCCGGCGTGTGCGCTTGTTCTCGGTGACAGTGAACTGATTGACCGCCAGCAAGTCGTTCGCACTCGGATCGTCGAAGTCGACCACTCGCGCCTGCGCGCCGCGGATCGTGCCCTCGACGTCGCGGTATTCGACCGTGACGCCATCCACCAGCAGTCGGTGCAGCGCGCGGTTGCGCTGTATGAGCTCCGCACCCTCGGGCCGAGTGAGCTTGCGGAAGGCGTCCTCGATCGCCTCGGCGGGGAGATCCGGATTGAGACGGGCAAGTGCGTCGCGCAGACGCTGTTCGAGGACGACTTCGCTGTAGTCCGTCCGCTCGGCTCCGGGCATGTCGGGAGCGATTTCCGGTCCGTGCGCGATCTTCCAGCCGCCGGCCTCCAGCCAGGAGAGCGCGGCGTCTTCGACAACGGATTCGGTGAAGGACGGGGTCACTGCGGCGCCTCCCAGAGCGTGCGCACCGGTACGGCGAACAGTGAGTCCCCGAAGCGGATTATCGCGCCGCCGTCGTACAGGACGACGCCGGCGCCGAAACGGCCGTCCGCGGCACTCTGAAGCTTGCGCAGCCCGCGCAGATCCGATTCGTGGACCGTCGCCGCGGCCTTGACCTCGACGCCGCAGACGACGCCCTCGGCTTCGATCACGATATCGACCTCGAAATCGTCGCGATCCCGGAAGTGGAAGAAGTCGATCGGATCCGGGCGCCAACCAGCCTGGCGTCGCAGCTCCTGAAGCACGAAGGTTTCCAGCAGGCAGCCGAGCGTGGGGCGATCGGCGTCCAGCCGGGCGGCATCGAGACCCATCAGGGCGCACGCAACGCCCGTGTCGCCCACGTGCAGTTTGGGTCGCTTGACGAGTCGGCTCAACTGGTTCGTGTGCCACGGTGGCAGGCGTTCGACCAGGAACAGACGCTCGAGCAGCGTGATGTGTTCGTGTATGGTCTGGCGCGTCAGCTCGAACGGCGCCGCAAGCTCGGCCACATTCATGAGGCGCGCGGTGTGCGTGGCCGCAAGGCGCAGGAGCTTGGGGAGCGTATCGAGGGAGCGCAGGCGGCTCAGGTCGCGGACGTCGCGCTGGATCTGCGTCTCGATGTAGTCGCGATACCAAGCTCGTCGCCGGGCCGGTGCCCGCCGTGCGAGCGCCGCGGGGTAGCCACCGTCGGCGATGCGGCGCGCCAGGTCGCGGCCCAGCGGCTCGCAGAGCGCGGTAGCGAATTGCCCGTGCAGCAGTCGGTCCAGGAATCGCGGTCGCGAGCGGGCGATCTCGCATTGTGAGAGCGGATGCAGTCGGAGGATCCCAATGCGTCCGGCCAGCGAGTCCGCGAGCTCCGGGATCAGGAGCACGTTGGCCGAGCCCGTGACGATGAACCGCCCTGCTGTCCTGCGGCGATCGATCGCGGACTTGAGCGCGGTGAAGATCTCGGGGACCCGCTGTACCTCATCGAGAATGGATTTTGCCGGTAGCCGCGCGACGAAGCCGATGGGATCGGCCTTCGCGGCGGCGCGGATGGCGTCGTCGTCGAAGGAAACGTAGCGGTAGCCGCGGGCCTCTCCGACCGTTCGGGCCAGGGTTGTCTTGCCGCTTTGTCGTGGCCCATGGACGAGCACCGCCGGCGTATCCCGCAGCGCTTCACGCAGACGCGGGGCGAGGAACCGCGGGAACGATCGTACGCGAGGCATGCTGCACGATACGTGTCCCCAACGGCTGAACGCAAGTTACGCGTTCGGCTGAACGCTAGTTCATGGGCGGCCGATCGTCGGTTCGAGGGTCGGCTGGATGCAGGATTCGAGGGACTGCGGTCGTGGGACTCGGTGCAATGGGATTGGACGCGCGGTCGCGGGCATGTCGGGTGCGCGGTCGGGACCGTGGGCGATCCGCCAGCCGGTCGCTTCCAGCCAGTCGAGGGCAGCGCCTTCGACGTCGGATTCGGTCAGACGAGCCACGGGAGAGCCGTTCTGATGTCGCCGACAGTGAGGTTGTTGTTGGCCGTTGCCCAGCGCGCCGGATTGTCGAGGATGTATTGCCGAATACGGTTCAGGGATTCTTCCTTGCGAATGATGTGTTCATAGTAGCCGCGTTGCCAGACGGGGCCGTCGAAATCATTTCCCCGCATCCATAGGGTGACACCGATTTTGAAACCGCGGACAACGGAACCGATCGTTTTCGATGTGCCGCGGGGCGGCGCCTGGTTTGACGGTCCGGGTTGGGGCGGACATTGGGGTGGACGTAGGGGCGAATAATGATTCGCCCCTACTACCACTACCACTACCACGCCGGACGGGTTTGGGGTGACGATCCACAGAATTCCGTGAATATGGTTCGGCATCACCACGAATTCGTCGCAGCGAACGTCGGGGAAATGGTCGGGGATGGCCCGCCAGCATTGGGTGGCCACCTGTCCGACAGCATTCAGGCGCATTTGCCCGTCGCTGATGGCCCCGAACAGGCAGGCGCGCTGATGGGTGCATACGGTGACGAAATAGCCGCCGGCCCGGGCGTAATCGTAACCCCTGAGCCGGATGGAGCGGCGCTGGTGGCGTTCGGGGTCGTATCTCACAGCCCGCGTTCCTTCAGGAAACGCTCCGCGTCCTTCACGCGCAGCTCGCCGGAGATGAGCTTGGGCAGGAGCGTGTCGCGCAGGGCGGCGAGGGTGCGGGATTCCACAATTGCTGCTTGTTCTCGACGCCGCAGCGGCGCGGCGATGGAACAGAAGCTATCGAGAACCGCCTCGCCTGGGCGGATCACACCCATGGAAGCGAGAGAACTGCTCGGAATAAACGGCTGGGCAGAGCCGGTACGCATCCCTTCGAAACCCACAGTCAACATCGCTTGCAACACAAACTCTGGCCAACGTGCGGGTACGACAGAACTTGCGTTGTTGTTGATCCAAGCGCCTCCGTACGTCCAGTGTACCGACCCGCAGTATGCTCCGACTCTGCCAAAGGCAATGACGAACCCGCCGTGAGTGGTTCTCTCGGCAAACCCCATAATTCCGTTGGCACCATACACTGGGTAGGGTCCTTGCCGTTCGCATTCCTCGGTCGGCAACTGCTTCCCGCCCTGGATCGACGCGAGCGATTCGAGCGTTCCCACCTCCCACCCCTCCGGAATCTCGCCGAGTTCGGAGTCGACGAGGCGGGCGGGGAAGAGGTCGGCGAGGGGTTTGGGGAGGCCGGGGTCGCGGCCTTCGGCTTTGGCGCGGACGGGGTCGAAGTCCACGAACCACGACTTGAAAAGCGTCCGCGCCATCGCCTCCAGCGTCTCGCTCATCCGCCGGTTCAGCTCGATCTTGTCGTCCAGCGTGCCGAGGATGTGGGCGATGGCGCGTTGCTCTTCCAGCGGCGGAACCGCAACCTGCATCTTGTCTACACGCGTGATGTAGATGTGCTTAATGGTCGTGCCATCAGAGTCACCCTCCATTCGGTCTTGGTAGTGCGGAGCTTCAAGCAGGTACTTCAAAAAGCGCGAGTCTGTCCGTTCGTTGGGCTGGATAAGCGCGACTGACTGATTGATACAGACGCCGGGTCTATCGCAGACGGCAACTCGACCGATGCTCCCATCCTTCGTTAGCAAAATGTCTCCGACGCGGGGCCGGCTCTTGTCCGTGACGGCGTTTCTGTACGCATCCCATGAGGTGCGCCGTGCGGTCGAGTAGTCGATGCGGCCATCATGAACGTCTTTGGCGGTGACCAAGAACGGACCCTCGTCCGTCGTCGGCATTGGATTCGTGAATCCGTAGGTTACGCGCGAGATAAAGAGGCTGAGCGGCGCCACAACCCATTGCTGGGGCACGTCACCGATTTCGGCCGCTCGGGTCGTGTCCGAGTCGCTAGCCGACATACCGAAGCTCCTTCAGGTTTGCGGTGATGGCGGCGTCGAGCTTCTTGGCCTCGGCCTGCCTACAGGCTGCCCCAACCGCGAAATGCGCGCGGCGCGCCGACAAATGCACGCGTGCATTTACCGTGCATTTCCGTGCGTTCTGCTCGCTCACCGGGCTGCCCTCCGGTAGCCGACGCGCCGCCCGCGCTCGCCTTCGCGCTCGATAAACCCCTGTTTGGCCAGTCGATCGAGCAATCGGTAGGCCTGCGGGCCCGTAATCCGGCACAATTCGGCCGCTTCGCGCCGCGTGATCCGGCCGTGCTTTTCCACGTACTGCAGCACCATCTGTTCCTGCTGCAAAGGCTCGAATCCGCGCTGGCGTACGTAGCCGGCCTTGTCGCCGAGCAGCCGGTACGTCGCCGCGGAGAGGTGCCAGCTCCGGCCCCGTTTCTGGCCGCGCTCCTCGACGAGCCCGGCTTCGACTAGGCGGTGCAGTGCGGCGCGTGTCTGCGCTTCGGGCTTCTGCACGAGTTGGGCGGCGCCATCGGTGGTGATGCTGCGCGTCTGCCAGAGCGCGTTGAGGATGAGCAGCTCGTCGAGCGCGAGAGCGCGTCCCTGCTGCGCCTCGGTCACCAGCAGACGCACGAAGTCGAGGTTGGCCGCACCCCCGGGGACGATGACGCTCACCGTGGCTTCGTTGCTGAGTTCGTAGGAAGGTGCGGGGCGGCCGTTGCGCAGTTGCTCGAAGAAGATGGTGTCGATGCCGCGCGCCGTGCGTTCGACGATCCCCGCGCGCTTGAACGCGTCGGCCAGCAGCGGATTGCGCGGCCGCGGCGCGGTGACGAGCAGGTTGTCGAGCCGCACACCTTCGGGAAAACCGCCCGGGCTGGTGATCTCGATCTGGTCGGTCTGCCACTGGAAGTGCACGGCCCCCAGTCGCTGGTAGTCGCGATGGATCAGCGCGTTGGCCAGCGCCTCGCGCAATGCGCGTTCGGGGTAGTCGGGCACACCCACGCGGAGTAGGCCCACCATCAGCTCCTGCTCGCGGTTGCGGGTACGGATGCGCGCCTCGCACTCCTCCATCACGCGCAGTAGAGGCCAGCGGAAGATATCGTTGATCTCCACGTCGAGTCCGCGCAGCACCTGGAAGGCGACCTCGTGCGTGGGTATGAAGCGCTGCAACGCATCTTCCTTGGCAAAGAGAAGCAGCGCGGCGAGCCGCACGCCGCGTACGCCGCCATTGGCGTCGACCACGCCCAGCGCTTTGGCGAGATCCAGATCCGGCAGATCGATCAGCGATTCGTCGCTTCTCCCGCGCCGCTCGCGCACGCTGCGCCGGAAGCGCTCGAACTCCAGCGGGTCGAGGTGCTCCCAGCGTGCCTCAGCGACGATCTGCGCCGAGGGGTCGAGTAGCCCTCGGTCGGCCTGCAGCGACTGCATCGCGTAGGCATCCATCGGCACACAGGCCGGTCTGCCGTCACCGCCCAGCGTGCGCCTGAGAAAGAGACCCTCGCTGGTAGCCACCGGATGGCGTTGCGCCGGCACTTCGACGACTAGCACCGGCTTACGGTCGATCGTCACGCACTCTGCTCGTGCGGCGATCGACGGGCGCGTGCGGTTGCCAATCAGGGTGGCAATCCTGGCGGGGTCGGTCGTCTCGCCATGCCGGGGCCGGGCACCGGTGATCCGGCCGTCATCCTCCACACCGATCAGAAGGTGTGCGGGTCCGTCCCCGACTCGATTGGCCAGGCAGACGATCGTCTCGACCAGGTCACGATCGCCGAGCGGCGTGCGTTCTTCGCCTTTGAACTCCACGGTCAGGGTTTCACCACCGTCGATCAGCGTGCGAAGCGCATCCGGGGTCATCGCGATTCGCTCCAGAAGCCAAGCTCCCTCAGGTTGGCGACGATGGTGGCGTCGAGCTTGGCGGCCTCGGCCTGCTGCTCGCGCAGCGTCGCGGTGAGGCGCCTCATCTTCTCGTCGAACGGCTCACCGTCGTCCTCCTGGGCCTCGGCGCCGACGTAGCGGCCGGGGGTGAGCACGTGGCCGTGCTTGCGCACCTCCTCCAGGGCTGCGCTCTTGCAGAAGCCGGGCACGTCGGCGTACTCGCCCGCTTCCTGTTCCCCGCGCCAGGCGTGGTAGGTGTCGGCGATGCGGGCGATGTCCGCGTCGGTCAGCTCGCGGTGGGTGCGGTCGACCATGCGGCCGAGCTTGCGGGCGTCGATGAAGAGGATCTCGCCGCGGCGATCGCGGAAGCGTGGCTCGCTTCCGGCTCGCGTGCCGTTCCTGCGGTCGCGCGCGAGGAACCACAGGCAGGCCGGGATCTGCGTCGAGTAGAAGAGCTGGCCGGGCAGCGCGACCATGCAGTCCACGAGGTCGGCTTCGATCAGGTTCTTGCGGATCTCGCCCTCGCCGGCCTGGTTGGAGCTCATGCTGCCGTTGGCGAGCACGAAGCCGGCCACACCAGCCGGCGCCAGGTGATGCACGATGTGCTGCACCCAGGCGAAGTTGGCGTTGCCCTTGGGCGGGGTGCCGTACTGCCAGCGCTGGTCGCCGGCGAGGCGCTCACCGCCCCAGTCGGAGATGTTGAAGGGCGGGTTGGCGAGGATGAAGTCGGCCTTCAAGTCGGGGTGGCAGTCGTCGTGGAAGGTGTCGCCGTAGGCGATCTGGCCGTCGATGCCGCGGATGGCGAGGTTCATCTTGGCGAGCCGCCAGGTGGTGTAGTTCGACTCCTGGCCGTAGATCGAGATGTCGGCCTTCGCTTTGCTGCCGCCCACCTTGCCGCCGTTCCCGTTGCCGCTGGCGTGCGCGCGGATGAACTCGATCGACTGGACGAACATGCCCGACGAGCCGCAGCAGGGGTCGTAGACGCGGCCGCGGTAGGGCTCGAGCATCTCGACCAGCAGCTTGACCACGCAGCGGGGCGTGTAGAATTCGCCGCCCTTCTTGCCCTCGGCGCTCGCGAACTGCGACAGGAAGTACTCGTAGACGCGGCCGAGCACGTCCTTGGCGCGACTGGCCTCGTCGCCGACCCGGATGTTGCTGATCAGGTCGATGAGCTGGCCGAGACGCGTCTTGTCGAGCGCGGGCCGCGCGTAGTCTTTCGGTAGCACGCCCTTGAGCGCCGGGTTGTCGCGCTCGATGCCGGTCATCGCGTCGTCCACGAGCTGGCCGATGATGGGCTGCTTCGCCTGCGCCTTCAGATACGCCCAGCGCGCCTCGGGCGGCACCCAGAAGATGTTCTGCGCCCGGTACTCGTCGGGATCCTCGGGGTCGGCGCCTGCCGCCTGCTCGGCGACGAGTTTCGCGTGCTGCTCCTCGAAGGCGTCGGAGATGTACTTGAGAAAAATCAGGCCGAGGACGACGTGCTTGTACTCGGCGGCGTCCATGTTGCCGCGGAGCGCGTCGGCCATCCGCCAGAGCTCGGCTTCGTAGCCGACGGTGGCGCCGTCGTTCTTCGTGGCTTTCGACCTGTTCCTCGCCTTCGCCATGACTTTCTCCGTTGCTTTCATCGGGTCCCGACGTCGCGCCGCTTCGAATAAGGATGCTCGGAAGCACTTGACCGCCTTGGTCTTGCCCCGGTTGCGCAGACACCTGAGTTAAGCCGCTGCGCGGCGGTTGTAGAAGCGGTCCTCGTAATCGACCGGACTCAGCATGTCGATGGCTGAGTGACGGCGTTGCCGGTTATAGACGGCCTCGATCCATCGGACCGTCGCGGTACGCACGGCCGTGCGCGTAGGCCACGAGGCCCGATCGATCAGCTCGATTTTGTAGGTCGCTAAGAACGATTGTGATCGGCCAACGCCCACCCGATCACGCGACGGGTCGAACCTTCTGGCGTTCGCTGCGACCTAGCCGTGAGCGCGATAGAGCGATGTCGGTCATGCTCCTCTGTGGATATCGGCGTTCCGTGGCCGATCGCGAGTACGACGAAGCAATGCAAGCCGCATGGCACCGATCGTGATACGATCAGGGGTTCGCAGCATCGCGATCGACGAATCGGGTGTCGACGTGATGACGCGCGGCGCACGCGTGACGGTGCCCGTCCATAGAAGGTTACTATTTCACTAGCGTTTGATTTTGGCATGGCGGGTGCTTCGTGGGTGCAGACCGTCATTTGAAAGACCGCAACCATGGGCGGCGCGCTTCTGGAGGAACCGCAACCGCCCCGGTGTCCGCGACACGAGAAATTTCTTCCGTGGCGTGCGTTTCCGGCCACGTCGGCCAGCATCCGAAAGGAGGATCTGTCCCATGCCGTTTCGTCCGCTTACGACTGTCCTCGTCCTCGCTGCCGCGCTCGGCGCTGCGGCCTCCATCGCCGGCGCCGCCGCCACGCCCGAGCAGAAGTGCCGGGCCGCCAAGAACAAGACCGCCGGCCAGTACGCCGCCTGCCGCCAGAACGCGGAGGCGAAGTTTGCGGCCGGCGGCGACATGACGAAGTACACGGCCGCCCTCGACAAGTGCGCGAGCAAGTTCACGAAGGCGTGGAAGAAGGCGATCGACAAGGCCGCCAAGGCAAACGCGACGTGCCTCGATGCGCCGCTCGTGGTCGACGACTTCCAGACGGTGATCGACGAGGCTACGACCAACGTCGCGACCGCCCTCGCCGGCGGCGGTCTTACGGATTGCAGCGCCGATCTTGCGACGGTCAATGCCGGCACGGCCGTCGCTGGCGACGTGCTCGCCGGCAAGACCTTCTCGAGCACCGCCGGGCTCGGCGTGACGGGGACGATGCCGAACAACGGCGCGGTGAGCATCGTTCCGACGACCAGCGCCCAGACGATCGCCGCCGGCTACCATGACGGTAGCGGGACGGTAGCCGGCGACACCGATCTCGTGCCCGGCAACATCAAGAGCGGCGTCGAGATCTTCGGAGTCACCGGTGTGTTCACTGGTGGCACGGGCGGCGGGCTGCTGAACACAGGCCAGACCACGAGCTACGGCGCCGGCAGTGACGGCGATCTCCAGAAGGGCACCGTGCGTTCCTACGCCGACAACGGCGACGGCACGATCACCGACAACGTGACCGGGCTCATGTGGGAGAAGAAGAGCGACGACGATTCCATCCACGACAAGGACAACATCTACACCTGGGGCGTGGAGTTGAGCCCGTACACGATGGACGGGACCATAGTGACGGAGTTCTTGGCAGCGCTGAACAGCGGCGGCGGTTTCGCGGGACACACCGATTGGCGGATCCCGAATCGATTCGAACTGGAAAGTCTGTTGGATTTGGAGAACGTGGTCCCGTCGGTGGACCCTGCTTTCAATACGGGTTGTATGGGAGGCTGCACGGTAACGACGTGTAGTTGTACGCAATCGAGCTACTACTGGTCGTCCACTACGTCCCAGAGCAGTCCCGACAGCGCGTGGGAAGTGGACTTCTCCGCCGGCTACATGGACGCGAGCGGCAAGAGCAACTACGACTACGTTCGTGCCGTGCGCGGCGGCTCATGATCGATCATTGGCGCCCGCACCTATCAGCGCGGGGAGCGTTCCACGTGCGCGCACGCGCGGTGACCCTTACCGCGCCCGAAGGGGTCGCTAATCATTTCGGTCGGCTCTGACGATAGTAGTGCCACAGTTGTGCGCCGGCTCCGGCTATGGGCCGGCGTGGCGGTACTCCCATCTACAGGAGGCGAAGATGACGACAGTGCGAGGATGGACGGTGTCGCTGGCCGGTGGGGCGGTATTGCTGGCCGCGGCGGCGGTGGCTGCGGCCCCGACGCCGGCGCAGAAGTGCCAGGCGGGCAAGAACGGGACAGCGGGCGAGTACGGCTACTGCCGGCAGAAGGCGGAGGGTAAGTTCGCGCAGACGGGGAATACGGCGAAGTACGCGGCGGCGCTGGCGAAGTGCCAGGCCAAGTACGCGAAGAAGTGGGTAGCGCTGGAGACGAAGGCCGGCGGCGCGTGTCCGACTACGGGGGACCAGACGGCTGTGCAGAGCTCGGTGGATGCCGAGAGCACCAATCTGGCGGTGGCGCTGGGCGGCGGGCCGCTCGGCAATCTCGCCACGTGCAGTGTGGATCTGGTGACGGCGCTGGACGATGTCGCCATGTGCGGCGTCGACCTGGCGGCATGCGAGGCTCGCGGCCGTTTTCCCGCCACCGGTCAGACGACGTGCTGGGATGCTGCGGGCGCGGTGATTTCTTGTGCCGGCACGGGCCAGGACGGTGACGTGCGCAATGGGACCGCGCTCGCCTACACGGACAACGGGGACGGGACGGTCACGGACAACGTGACCAAGCTCATGTGGGAAAAGCTCTCGGACGACGGCGGCATCCACGACAAGGACAACTCTTACACCTGGGCCGAGGCGTTCGCGGTGAAGGTGGCGACGCTCAACAGCGGGGGCGGTTTTGCGGGCCACACGGACTGGCGGGTGCCGAACGTGAAGGAGCTGCAGAGCATCGTGAACTACGAGAACAGCAACCCCGCCGTCTCGCCGGCGTTCAACACGGACTGCACGGCGTCATGTACGGTCCTGACCTGTAGCTGCACGATGTCCGGCCTCCACTGGTCGTCCTCTACGCTCGCGCCCACCCCGGCGAGCGCGTGGTACGTGTTCTTCAACGATGGCGGCGTGGGCGCAATCGTCTACAGCAAGACGAATTACGGCTTCGTCCGCGCGGTGCGGGGTGGCCCGTGAAGCCGAGCTTTGGACTTTGACGGCGCTAGAACGCGCCGCATGACAAAGCCCTCCACCACGGCACGGCCGGCGCGTCATAGGTGAGCTCCACACAGTGGACCTCACGTCGCCGGCCACTCCTCTTGGTCCGGCCGCGAGCCCCGCGGCCGAGGCTTGCGGCGATCCGGCGATGACACTTCCCCGGACTCTCGCAGTGGCGCCGTGCCGTTGCAGCTGGTGCGCGGCCGGGCGACGGGGTCAACTGGCGAGAGGGCCGGGGCTGTCGTAAGAGATGCGGGCACGCGCGACTCGGCCGGGCGCCGATCCGTACGCGCCCGCACTCCGCACGTGAACACGACCTTCTCGCGCCCCGCCGACACCGCCATCGAAGGCACGGCCTTCGGCGTCCTCGCCGCGATCAGCGTCTGCCACCTGCTGAACGACATGATGCAGTCGTTGTTGCCGGCCATCTACCCGATCTTGAAGGACAACTACGGCCTCGATTTCTCGCAGATCGGACTCCTGACCTTCACCTACCAGGTCACGGCCTCGGTGCTGCAGCCGTTGGTAGGTCTCTATATCGATCACCGGCCGAAGCCCTATTCGCTCGCCGCAGGGATGGGGAGCACGCTGACCGGGCTCGTACTCCTGGCCTACGCCCACACGTTCGCCGTGCTGCTCGCGGCGGCCGCCCTGGTCGGCATCGGCTCCTCGGTCTTCCACCCGGAGTCCTCGCGCGTGGCGCGCATGGCGGCCGGGCGGCGGCACGGGCTCGCACAGTCGCTGTTCCAGGTCGGCGGCAACGCCGGCTCGGCGACCGGCCCCCTGCTCGCGGCCTTCATCGTCCTCCGCCATGGCCAGACGAGCGTCGCCTGGTTTTCGCTGGCCGCGCTGCTCGGCATCTTCCTGCTGGTCCGGGTCGGACACTGGTACAGGGGGAAGGGGCTGGCGCGCATACGCGGCGGCGCCGCGCAGACGGCCGAGGCGCGGCTCTCGCGCCGGCGGGTGACGCAGGCGATCGCGGTCCTGATCGCGCTCATCTTCTCGAAGTTCTTCTACATGGCGAGCATGACGAGCTACTTCACCTTCTATCTGATGAGCACCTTCCAGGTCTCCGTTCGCAGCGCGCAACTGCACCTGTTCGTGTTCCTCGCCGCGACCGCCGCCGGGACCATCGCCGGCGGCTGGATCGGCGACCGCATCGGCCGCAAGAAGGTCATCTGGCTCTCGATCGTCGGCGTGCTGCCCTTCACTCTGGCGTTGCCGTACGTGAACCTCGCCTGGACCGGGGCGCTGAGCATACCGATCGGCTTCATTCTCGCCTCCGCATTCCCGGCCATCGTGGTCTACGCCCAGGAGCTGATGCCGTCGCGGGTCGGCACCGTCGCCGGGCTCTTCTTCGGTCTCGCCTTCGGCTTGGGCGGCATCGGCGCTGCGGTGCTGGGAGAGCTCGCCGACGCCACCAGCATCGGCTTCGTCTATCGCGTGTGTTCCGTGCTGCCGGCGATCGGTTTGCTGGCCGGGCTGCTGCCGGCGGTGGCGGAGCGACGGCCGGCGAGCGGGCCGGAGATACTCTAAGGATGCGGCGGCGAGATCGTGGTCTCCCCGCACCTTGACCGCCTCCGGGCCATGCGCAAGAGAGGCCCCTCGTGCGCCGTCCCGCAGCGATCTGGCTCGTGATTTCCCGGACTCTACGCCCGTGCCGGCGCACCGCGCCCGTGTCCGGCGCGGCCGCGTGACGCGCATCCTCGTCATCTGCCCCGACAAGACGGGGCCGCTCATGGCGGGCTCCGCCATCCGCTCGGTCGAGATCGCGAGCATGCTGGCCCGCGACTTCGACGTCACCATCGCCGTGCCCGCGGACGGGGAGCCGGTGGTGTCGGCGGCGCGCAGCGTGCGGGTGCCGACCGAGGCGACGCTGCCGGAGCTCGTCGCCGCCGCCGACTGCGTGATGATCGCAGGTCGCTCCGAGCTCATGACCGCGATCCGCAAGCCGCTCATCGTCGATCTCTACGATCCCTTCATCCTTTCCGATCTCGAGTTCTACGGCGAGGGCTTCGACGCTGCCGGCGGCCGGCCGCTCCTGGCTCTGCGCTGGTTGCAGCACCACCTCGAAAACGGCGACTTCTTCGTCTGCGCGAGTGAAGCCCAGCGCCGCTTCTGGCTCGGGATGCTGGCGGCCGCCGGCCGCGTGAACCACGCCAACTACGCCGCCGACCGCGAGCTCGCTCGGCTGCTCGCCATCGTGCCGTTCGGCGTCGCCACCGCTACCCCGGAGCGCACGGCGCGCGCCGTGAAGGGCGTGATCCCGGGGATCGCCGACGACGACAAGCTGGTGCTGTGGGCGGGCGGTCTCTGGAACTGGTTCGACCCGCTGACGCTCGTCGAGGCCCTGGCTCGCCTCCGCGCTACGCGTCCGGAGGTGAAGGGCCTCTTCCTCGGCGTCCGGCATCCGAACCCCGATATCGGCACGATGGCGATCGCCGCGCGCGCCCGCGCGCGGGCGCGCGAGCTCGATCTCATCGATCGCGGCGTCTTCTTCATCGACTGGGTGCCGTACGGCGAGCGCCAGAACTACCTCCTCGACGCCGACGTCGGCGTGAGCCTGCACCGCCCCGGGATCGAGGCCCAGTTCGCATTCCGCACCCGCATCCTCGATTATCTGTGGGCGGACGTGCCGATGGTGCTCGGCCGCGGCGACGAGCTCGCCGAGCGCATCGAGCGCGAAGGCCTGGGGCTCACGGTGCCGCACGGCGACGTCGCGGCGACGGCCGCCGCGCTCGCAGCCATGATCGACGCCCCGGCGACGCCCGAGCGGGCGGCGCGCTTCGCCGCACTCCGGGAAGAGTTCTCGTGGGCCCGCGTCGTCGAGCCGATCCGCGAGTTCTGCCGCGCTCCCCGCTTCGCTGCCGACAAGGCGAGCGGGGGCGCATGGGTCGCCGAGGAGACGCCGCCCGGGCGCATCGTGCGCAAGGAGACGGCGCTCGTCGCCGAGGAGTTCCTGGCGCCGGCGCGCGAGCTCTCGCCGGCGCTCGGCCGCTACTACGCCGCCGAGCAGTGCTTCACCGCCGCCTACGACGGCCTCTGCCGCGTCGACGTCCTGCCGCACCTGATCGGCGAGCGGCCGCAGGCCGACATCGTCTTCAGCCTCTGGGACGAAGGTCCGACGCCGGTGCGCGTCGCTCGCGTCGCCGCCGCCCTGCGGCAGCTTCCGCACGATCAGTGGCAGCGCTTCGAGTTCCGGCCGATCGCGAACTCGCGCGGCCGCCGCTATCGGGTGACGTTCGCGGCGCCGGGGACGATCGCCTCGGGCGTGGCGCTGTGGCTCTGCAAACCGGCGACCGCCGAGACCTCGTCGCCGGCAATGATCGTCCACTATCTGGTGAAGGGCTTGGTCGAGGCGCTGCCGATTCCCGACGAGGCCTTCCTCTTCCTCCACAACACGACGCTAAGCGACGTGACGGTGCCGGGCGTCGCCGCGCTTGCGGCCGCGGACGCGGACGACGCTGCCGCGGCACTCGTGCCCAGCGACGCCGTCGGCGCGCCCCTCGACGCCGACGGGCTCCGGGTCGAGCTCGCCCGCACGGCAACGACGCTGGCGACGACGCAACGCGAGCTCGCGGCGCTCGCCGACCGGCTCGCCGAGGCCGAGCGCCGCGAGGCCGAGACCTCGCCGCGCGCGCTCCGCGCCGCCCGCCTCATGGGTCGTCTCGCGCACGCGGCCAACCGCTTCGCGCGGCGCTCGGTGAGCTTCGCGATCGCTCTCGGGCTCACGCTCGCGAGCGTGCCGCTGGCTCTCGCCGTCGGCGTGATGCTGATCGTGACCGATGCGGTGAACCGGCTCGCGCACGGCCGCCGCGCGGCGGCGCCGCTGCCGCGCACCGACCCGGCTGGACTTTCGCGCCGCGTCGCCCAGCCGGTCTCGATCGTGATCCCGACCTGGAACGGCCGCGAGCTCCTGGAGATGAGCCTGCCGCCGCTCGTTGCCGCGCTCGCCCGTCACGCCCCGGGCGGCGAGATCATCGTCGTCGACAACGGCAGCGAGGACGACACGCGGGCGTGGTTGGCGACGCACTTTCCCGCAGTGCGGGTGATCGCGCTTCCCACCAACGAGGGCTTCGCTGGCGCCAGCAACCGCGGCGCCCGCGACAGCCGGCACCCGACGCTCATCCTTCTCAACAACGACATGGTCGTCGAGCCCGACTTCATCCGCCCGCTCCTGGAGGCGATGGACGAGGAGCCCGACGCCTTCGGCATCTCCTGCCAGATCGACTTCATCGACAAGAGCAAGCCGCGTTGGGAGACGGGCAAGGTCCACGCCGAGTGGGCCTTCGGCGCCATCCATCTCTTCCACCTCGACCACTGGTACGACGACAACCTCTACCCGATCTTCTTCGCCGGCGGCGGTGCGTCGGCGTACGACCGCGCCAAGTTCCTGGCTCTCGACGGCTTCGACGAAGCGGTCTTCGCGCCCGTCTACATCGAGGACGTCGAGCTCGGCTATCGCGCCTGGAAGCGCGGCTGGCCGTCGCTCTTCGCCCCCGGGAGCCGCGTTCACCACCGCCACCGCAGCACGACGCGCCGGCGCTGGAGCGAGGACGAGATCTACAGCTTCTTCGTCAAGAACCTGGCGGCGCTCGCCTGGAAGAACGTCGAGGACCCGCGGCTGCTGGCGCGCCACGTTCTCGGACTGCTGCTGCTGCCGCTGCGGCTCCGGCGCCAGGCCAACTGGCGGGTCGCGCTCTACACCTGGCTCGGGATGTGGCGGCAGCTCCCGGTGCTGGCGCGGGCGCGCCGGCGCGAGGGGCGGATCGCCCGCGCGCTCGACGACGCCACCATCTTCCATGTCTCGCGCTACCGCCACGCCTATCGCGGTAAGCTCGGGCGCCGGCCGCCGCGGCCGGCCGGCGCCCGGCCGCGGGTGCTGATAGTGAGCCCGTACAGCCCCTACCCGCCGGTCCACGGCGGCGCCGTCCGCATCCTGGCGCTGTTGCGGCGGCTGGCTCCGGAAGCCGACGTGACGTTGCTCGCCTACGCCGACACCCAGGCCGAGCTCGACCCGCGCAGCACGGCCGAGCTGAAGCGCATCTGCGACAAGGTGGTCGTGATCGAGCGCGACACCACCGCCGTCGGCGGCATCCTCTTCCCCAACAAGACGCGCGGCTTCTGTTCGTCGCTCATGCGCGACGAGATCGAGTACTGGCTCGACCGCGAGGACTTCGATGTCGTGCAGATCGAGTACACGCACCTCGCGCATCTGATGCCGGCGGCCGTACCGGGCCTCCTGCGCGTGCTCGTCGAGCACGACGTGAGCTTCGTCTCGCTCGGCCGCGCCCGCGCCACCGCCGCCACGGCCGCGGCCCGCATCGCCTTCGGCTTCGACTGGATGCGGATGCTGCGCTACGAGCTCGCCGCGGTTGCCGACGCCGACCTCGTCCTCACCATGAGTGCTACCGACCGCGACCTCCTCGACCGCTACGTCGACACCGACCACGTCGTGCCGATTCCGAACGGCGTCGATTGCCGCGCCTTCCCGTTCGCCGCCGAGGGCCGCGATCCGGCCTCGATCCTCTTCGTCGGCTTCTTCCGCCACGAGCCCAACGTCGAGGCGGTGCGCTACTTCTGCCGCGAGGTGCTGCCGCGCGTCCGCGCCCGCGTCCCGGCGGTGCGCTTCCGCATCGTCGGCGCCTACCCGCCGGAGGTGATCCGCCGCCTCGCCGACGATCCGGCGATCGAGGTGACCGGCAGGGTCGACGACATCGCCGCCTACTACCGCTCGAGCGCCGTGTTCGTAGCCCCGGTCCTGCAGGGGTCGGGAACGCGCCTCAAGATCCTCGAAGCGATGGCGAGCGGCTGTCCGGTGGTGGCGACGACGATCGGCGCCGAGGGGCTCGATACCAGCTCCGGCGCCGAGCTGGTGCTCGCGGACGATGCGGCGAGCATGGCCGCGGCGATCGTGCGGCTCCTCGAAGACCCCGAGGAGAGCGTGGCGATCGCACGCCGCGCCCGCGCCCACGTCGAGAGCCGCTTCGACTGGGACATCATCGCCGCCGACCTCGTCCGCGCCTACGAGAAAGCGCTGGCGCCGGCGACCGCGCCTGCCCTCCCGGCGCCGCCGGCGACGGCCGCGGAGGCACTCTGATGGCGAACCCGCTGGCACTCCTCCGGCGCGTCGACTACACCCGCATCCGCCGCATCCTGGTGATGCAGACCGGCTCGATCGACGCGGCGCTCGGCGTCGCCGCCAAGCTGCACGCCGACTTTCCGGGCGCCCGCATCGACGGCGTCGTCCGCGACGACGACGTCGTCCGCATCGGCCCGGAGGTCTTCGCGCACGTGACCCCGGTCCGCTGGGAGGACCGTCTCGGCATCCTGCGCGCGCTCCGCGCCGAGCGCTACGATGTGATCGCGGTGGTGCTGAGCAGGAGCGGAAGCCGCGCCTTCCGCCTGCTGCCGTACCTCCTGCGCACACGGAACTTCTTTCTCTTCAACGAGAACTTCGACTACTTCCCGCTCAAGTGGTCGCGCCTGCCGTCGCTGGCGCAGCACGTGAGCGGCCAGGCGAGCGTCGGCGCCCTGGTCCGCTGGGCCGTGGAGCGCGTCGTCGTGACGCCGCTCGCCGCCCTCTTCCTCCTGCTGACGACGGCGCGGATCGAGCTGCGGGCGCTCCGCCGCCGCCGCCGCCGGCGGGCTGCGCACGCCCGGAGCGGCTGACGACAGAGATGGAGACGCCATGACCTCACGCTTCGACTTGACCGATCGCGTAGCCATAGTGACCGGAGGCAGCCGCGGCCTCGGCTTGGCGATGGCGCGCGCCTTCGCCGAGCACGGCGCCGACGTGGTGATCGCGAGTCGCAAGGGCGACGCCTGCGAGCGCGCCGCCGCCGAGATCGGCGCCCGCACCGGCCGGCGCGCTCTCGGCGTCGCCTTCCATGCCGGCAAGTGGAGCGACTGCGAGCGCCTCCTCGATGCCGCGCACGCCGCCCTCGGCCGCATCGACGTGCTCGTCAACAACGCCGGCATGTCGCCCCTCTACCCGTCCCTCTCGGGCATCAGCGAAGAGCTCTGGGACAAAGTGCTGGCGGTGAATCTCAAGGGGCCGTTTCGGCTCGCTGCGCTCGCCGCCGAGCGCATGGCGCAGCAGGATCGCGGCGGCAGCATCATCAACGTGAGCAGCGTCGGCGCCGTGCAGCCGACCGTCGGCGAGCTGCCGTACGCGATGGCGAAGTCGGCGCTGCACACGATGGCTGCCGCCATGGCCCACGACTACGCCGGCCGCGTGCGCGTCAACGTCATCATGCCGGGAGCGTTCCTCACCGACATCAGCAAGGCCTGGCCGCCCGAGATGCGCAGCATGATGGAGCGCCAGATCCCGATGGGCCGCTGCGGCGAGCCCGACGAGATCGTCGGCGCCGCGCTCTATCTCGCCTCGGACGCGTCGTCGTACACGAGCGGCGCGGTCATCAAGATCGACGGCGGCTGGGCGTACCGCGCCGGCTAGCGGACCGTTCCCCGAGCCGCTGCGCCCGCGGCGCCGACCGCCGCGGGCGGCGCGCCCGCCCGCCGCCGAGCGCCGGCGCCTCAGCGGTCGGTGGCGGCGAGCTTCTTGCGCCGGCGCGCGTTCTTGATCTCGCGCTTGACGATGCCGCCGAGGGTGCCGAGGCCGAACTTCGGCCACTCGAGGAGCGCCTCCATGACCGTGATGGTCTTGCGGCCGTCGCCGCGCCAGTCGCTCACCTGCCCCGGCTTGTAGATCTT
Organism: Polyangiaceae bacterium UTPRO1; assembly: GCA_002050235.1. GTDB lineage: Bacteria > Desulfobacterota > Binatia > UTPRO1 > UTPRO1 > UTPRO1. The sequence goes on from MWST01000043.1 coordinate 23,630, forward strand.
GGGCGTCCGGAAGAGTGCCGCCCGATCGAAGACGTCGCCGTCGGGCAGCCAGCGCACGGTGACCGGCACGCCGAGGCGCTCCGCGAGCCGCACCTCCTCGAGCGCCGTCGTGGCCGGCTTCTCGGGCGTCGTCTCGACCAGCAGCTCGATGCCGCGCTTCAGGATGACGGCGAAGAAGATGCGGGCGCCGACCGCGGCGATGAACTCGTAGCAGGCATCGACGAGTGCGGCGGGCGTGAGCGCGGTGCCCGCGGCGAGCGTCCGCCCGCGCATCTCGATCACCTCGCTGGCGCGACCGAGGACGCGGATCGTCGGCGACTTGCGTCCGCACGGACACGGCGTCGGCGAGCGCTCGACCAAGTCGCCGGTCACGTAGCGCACCAGCGGCATCACCTCGTGCACGAGCGAGGTGATCGTGAGGAGGCCCGGACTGCCGGCGGGCACGGGCTGCATGGAGACCGGGTCGAGGATCTCGTGCTCGAAGAGATCGGTCGCCACGTGCAAGCCGCCCTGCGGACAGCTGATCGCGAGCAGCATGGTTTCGTTGGAGCCGTAGATCTCGACGACCCGCACCTGCCACGCGTCGGCGATCCACTTCTTGAACGTCGGCGGCAGGACGGCGCCGCCGAGCAGCACCGCCTTCAGGTGCCGGCACTCGCGGGTGACATCGACGCCGAGCTCGCGTCCGGCTTCGCGGAGCAGCACCATCTCGAAGGGGAGGGTCGCCAGCACCGACACCGGTAGCTGGCGCATGAACTCGAGGGCGCGGCCGAACGGAACGTCCCAGCTCATGCTGCCGGCGGCGATATGGCAGCGCCCCGTCCGCCGTAGCACCTCCTCCATCAGGAAGTGGACCGGCGCGAAGGACGGGAAGCGGTTCAGGAGCATCGCCTCGTCGGCGCCGAGCTCCGGGACGGCGTCGATGATGATCGAGGCCATGCGCGCCAGCTCGGTGAGTCCGCACCACGTGGCCACCGGCTTCCCGGTAGTGCCGCTCGACTCGTGGTAGTGCCAGGCGTGCGCCGGCGGCACCGCGAGGAGCTCGAAGGGGCTCGCCGCCATGACGTCCTGCTTGCTCGTGAACGGCAGCGCCGCGAAGTCTCCGGGCTCCTCCAACCGCGCCGCCGCGAGCGTCCGTCCGTACCAGCGGCTCTTGCGGGCGCGCTCGACCGCGTCGCGGACGAGCGTCCAGCGCTCGGGCGTCACGTGCGCACGCTCCGCATCACTCCGCCGCAGTGACGGAGCTGCGCGCCGAATGGCGATCGACGCCGGCCGCCGGTCCCGCGGGACGGCCTCCGCTCATGACGAGGTGGCAGTATGAGCCCACGGGGGCCATGCCTTAGCCGCTTCGATGCATACCGACAACCGCGGCGCCGGAGTCGGTCTGGCAACGCCGCCGCGCCGCCGCGTTTCGCACCCGACGACGATGACGTAAGCTCGGCGCCCACGCATGGCTCCCGCGCACGCGCTCACCATCGACGTCGAGGAGTGGTTCCACGACGACTGGCGTTCCGATCGCGGCGCCGACTGGAACGATCTCCCGAGCACGGTCGTCGACGACGTCCTCCTCGTGCTCGACCTCCTGGCGCGCGCCGGGGCGCGCGCGACTTTCTTCGTGCTCGGCGACGTGGCGCGCCGGAAGCCGGAGCTGGTGCGGCGCATCGCCGCCGCCGGCCACGAGATCGCGAGCCACGGCGATACGCACCGGCCGGTGCCGACGCAGAGCCGCGTCCAATTCACGGCCGACGTGGACGCTTCGCTAGCCGTGCTCAGCGACTGCATCGGCGCCGCCGTGACCGGTTATCGGGCACCGTACTTCCTGCGCCGCGCCCGCGACCTCTGGGCGATCGAAGTGCTCGCCGAGCTCGGCCTCCGTTACGACTCCAGCTACGTGCCCGTACGCTGGATGCCGTACCTCGGGCGCGACATCCCGCGCGTCCCCTATCGGCACCAGTGCGGCGTATGGGAGTTTCCGCTGCCTTTCGCCGAGCGCTTCGGCGGCTGGAATCTGCCGTACGCCGGCGGCGGCCCGCTCCTGCGCTTCCTTCCCTATCGCGTCGTCGAGCAGGCCCTGCGCGCACACGAAGCGGCGGTCGGCCCGGCGGTCGTCTACTGCCATCCGTGGGAGCTCGACCCCGAGGTGCGGACGCTGCCGGGAACGCCGCGCTACGTACGCCTCTGGAAGCAGCTCGGCCGCGCCCGCACGCTGCCCGCGCTCACGCGTCTGCTCGCGACCTTCACCTTCCGGCCGATCCGTGAAGTCTACGTCCACGAGCTGGCCGCCTGAAGCCGGTGCGTCGGCGGCCGCGGCCGCCGGCCGCTCGCCGCTCCGGCTGGCGCTGCCGGCGCTCGCCGGCGCCGGCGCCGCCTGGGTGCTCTGGCGGCTCGCGACGACGAGCGCGATGCCGCCGCGCATCGTGGTCGCGGCGATCCCGCTCTGGCTGGCACTCTGGCTCGCGACCGTGCTCCTGCACGCGCTGCGCTGGCAGATGGTGCTGGCGCGCCTCGGCACGCGCCTGCCGCTCGGCCGCCTCGCGCGCCTCTGGCTCGCCGGCCGCGCCGTCGGCGCGCTGGTGCCGTCGGCGACGCTCGGCGGCGAGCCGGTACGCGCCCAGCTCCTCGCGGCGAGCGGAACGCCCGCCGCACGCGCTGCCGGCGCCGTCGCCCTCGACCGCACGCTCGAGCTCGCCGGCAACATGATCGTCGGCCCGCTCTGCATCGGGGGCGCGATCGCGCTCGGCGCCGGCTCGGGCACGGTCATGCTGATCACGGCCGCGAGCGCGCTCACCGGCCTGACCATGCTGGCGGCGATCTACGCGCGCGGCGTCCGCGGCCGGCCGGCGCTGGCGGTCCTCTGCGCGCCGCTGCTGCGGCTTCTGCCGCAGCAGCGGCGGGCACGGGTCCGCGAGCAGGCCGCGCGCGTCGACGCCGCCATGCACGCGCTCGTGGCCGCCCACCCGCGACTCGTCCCCGCGGGCGTCGGCATGTCGCTGGTGATCGAGGCGCTCCACGTCGCCGAGCTCGCGGCGCTCTTCGCCGTCTTTGCCGTCGCCGCGCCGCTGCCGCTCCTCCTGCTGAGCTCGATGGGCATCGGCGTCGCGCACGCCGTGCCGGTCACGGCGTCCCTCGGCACTCTCGAAGCGACGCAGGTCGGACTCTTCACCGTCGGCGGCGAGCCGCTCGCGACCGGGCTCGCCGTCGCCGTCGCCATCCGGCTCGCCGAGACGCTAGCGATCCTGGTCGGGCTCGCCTGCCTCGCGAGCGCTCCGGGCCGGCGTCGGGGCGGGTGACGCGCCGGTGCTGACGACGGCGGCGATCGTGCTCTTCGCGGCCGGCTGGCTGCCGGTCTTCGTGTTCCGCAGCGAGCGCTTCCACGCGCGCCGCCGTCACGCCGAGCCCGGTGAGCGGCGAGCGATGTGGAACGCCGTGCTCGCGATTGCGGTGCACGTGACGCTCGCGGAGCTTGCCATCGCCGGCGCCGATCCCGACGCGCTCGCGCCCGCGCACCTCGCGATCGGCATGCTGATCTTCCTCGTCGGCCTGGCGTTCTGGGCGCTCGGGCGGCGGACGCTGGCCGCTGCCGGCGGCGTCCGCGACCCCGCGGCGCCGCCGTCGGCGCTCGTGACCCAGGGACCGTTCGCGGTCGTCCGCCACCCGCTGGCACTCGGCGTGGTGGTCCTGGCGCTCGGCCCCGCGGTCGCCGCGGCGGCGCCGCTCACGTGGGTGAGCTTTGCAACCGTCGTCATCGCGATGGCGCGGCGCTGCCTCCAGGACGAGGCCGAGCTCCGGGCCGTGTTCGGCGCCGGCTACGACGCCTACGCCGCTGCGACCCCGAGCCGGCTGCTGCCGTTCGTCTGGTAGCCGCCCTGCCGGCGCTCGCCGCGGCGGCGACCGACCGCTTTCCGGAGGCTCAGCCGCGCCCCTGCGCCCACTGCCACACCCGGGCGAGCTCGCGCGGCGCGAGGAGTGCGAGACCGGCCAGGTAGAGGATGCCGCCGGCGGCGAGATAGGCCGCGAGCCATCCCAAGTCGGTGCACGGCCGCAGGCGCTCCGCCAGGTGGACGACGACGCCGACCGCCGCCGCCCAGAGCCAGACCGGCACGGTCGCCGCTGCCAGGTGGAGAGCTACGCGCGCGCGCGCCAGGCGGAAGAGGAAGACGTTGGTCGTCAGCACCGCGGTGTTGGCGAGAGCGTAGCCGAGGCCGCCCGCGAGGAGCACGAGCGGCACCCCGAAGACCCAGGTCGCGACCAGCCAGACGAAGGCGAAGCGCAGGCTCGTGCGCGTGTCGCCGAGCGCTGCGAGGAGCGCCAGGACGACGGTCGTCGTCGGCGCGACGAGGTTCGCGAGCCAGAGGAGGCGAAAGATCGGTAGCGCCGGCAGCCACTGCGGTCCGAAGACGAGGCGCGTGACCGGCTCGGCGAGCGCCAAGAGGAGGATCGCTCCGGGCGCCACCAGGGCATGCGTCGCGCGCACGGCGACGGCGGCGAAGCGGGCGAGGGTCGCGGGCTCGCGCTGCACCGCCGCGAAGGTCGGCAGGTAGACACGGTTCAGCACCATCGATGCCCAGAGCGGGCCGGCGGCGAGAGTCTGGGCCCACTGCACGTAGCCGACCGCCGCCGCGCCCGCGGCGAGACCGATGAAGATCGGCGTAATCGAGTCCTTGAGCTGGCCGACGAGAACCGTGCCCTGGAGCGGCGCGCCGACGCGGAGAAAGCCGCGCGCCCGCTGCCAGTCCCAGAGCGGCCGCGCCGGCCACGGGCTCGCGAGCGTCGCCAGGAGCGCCCCGGTCGCGGCGCGCGCCAGGAGCGCGGCGCCGAAGCTCGCGGTGCCGAAGCCCGCCCACACCAGCGCCACCAGGACGACGTTGTAGGCGAGCGCCTGCGCGATCTCCACCAGGGCGACTTTCCCGAAGGCGAGTCGGCGCTCGAGCATGGCCGCCGGAATGGCCTGGAAAGAGCTCACGACGAGCGTCACGCCGACCATCCGGAAGAGCCACGCCTCTGCGGGCGGGCGGCCGTAGAGTGCGGCGAGCCCGGGCGCCGCGACGATCGCACCGAGTGCGATCACGCCCATTACCGCCTCCTGCAGCGTGAAGACGGCGCGATACTCCTTGGCCGTCGGCTCGTCGGGAAGCCGGATGAGGCTTGCCTGCAAGCCGGCGCCGCCGCACGTACCGAGGAAGCCGAGGACGAAAAGCGCGATGCCGAGGACGCCGAGCTCGGCCGGGCCGAGCAGGCGGGCGACGAGCGCGTAGCCGGCGAGATTGAGCGCCTGTGCGAAGACCTGGCGCAGCCCGAGGAGCCCTCCGCCGCGCACCGCGTCCCGCGCGATCCCCGCGCTGCTCCGCGCCTCCATCCCGCGACGCCTCTATCACACTCGCGCAGCGCCGCTGCCGCGCCGGGTACGGCGCCGCAGCGGCGACCGGCGCTCAGAACGCCTGGCGGGTCCCGAACAGGAACTGCGGTCCGCTCGCGCCGACGTCGTCTATGCGCTGGGCCACGGCGAGGTAGGCCACGGACGGGAAGAAGCCCATGAAGTCGTACATCCCGGCCACCCCGACGCCGACGCCGAGCGCGAAGTCGCTGGCGCGATAGAGCGAGCTGCGGCGATCCTCGACACGTCCGGCATCGAGGAAGAGCCGCAGCTGGCCGTGGCGGAAGGTCACCCAGTCGAAGAGGTTCAGGTCGACCTCGGGATAGATCGTCTGTCGGAGCTCGAGGCGCGCCAGCGCGATGCTCTCGCCGAGCCTCTCGTCGACCGGCACCGCGCGCACGCCGAGATCGCCGCCGAGCGCGTAGCGACCCTGGTTAGGTACCCGCGAGTCGATCGGCGCACTCCATGCGTTCATGAGCTCGACGGCGACGAGCGTGCGCGGCGTCGCCAGCTGCTTCACGGTGCTGAACCGGATCCCCCAGTCGACGTAGTCATAGGAGCTGCCGAGACCGCTCGCGAACCAGTCGCCGAAGAGCCGCAGCTTGGTCTGGTCGGTGGGATTGTCCCAGGCGTACTCGTCCGTGTAGTCGTAGCGGAACCCGAGCCCGGCGAGGGCGCCGTCGTCGCCGCGACCCGGCCGCGAATCGTCGCGGAAGTCGCCGCGCAGCCCCGCGTAGGTGTAGTAGCCGTAGAGGTTGTGCCGGTAGGTGGTGGCGTCGTTGCGCGGGCCGAAGTGCAGGCGCGGACCGACGTGCAAGCCGACGCTGCGGTCCGAGAAGTACGCGACCAGGCCCAGGTCCTTCGTGTAGTCGTAGCGCCGGCGGGCGACGAAGAGCCCGGAGAGGCCGAACTCGCTCGACGTCACCGTGACGTCGGCGCTGTCGAGGACGACCTGGGGAAAGCCCGGCACGGCATGGTCGCTGCGCTCGTCCTCGAGGAGCTTGCGATCGGGGTCGAGGACGACGCGCCGCGCCCGCCACGGGGTCGCGATCGAGAGGTCGGCGCGGCGGCCGGCGTCGTTCCAGACGCGGCGCGCGCGCTCGCCGCCGCGGCCGCGCACCTCGACCTCGACCGCTTCATGGACCGGGCGTCCCGAGTCGCGGAGGACGCTGAAGCGCTGCGTCCAGCGCGCCGGAGTTCCCGGTTCTCCGGCCGCACCCGGCGCCGCCTCCGCAATCTCCGCGGCGGCCGCACCCGGTACGTTCAGCTCGACGTCGGTGAGGGCGTAGGCGAGCGGCTCGGGGTAGGGCGCCGTCCAGTCGGCGAAGAGCCGATCCACGGGACGGCCGGCGGCGGCTGCGACCGCAGCGCGAAACGTCGTCCCGTCGGCGGCGGCGAGATAGTCGTCGAGCGCGCGCTCGAAGGCCGGGGCGCCGATGTCGTTGCGCAGCTTGGTGAATATGGTGCGGCCCGGCGGTCGGTCGCGGCCGAGGCCCTCGCGATCGGCGCGCAGGAGCGAGGCGTGGCGCGCCTCGGGAAAGAAGGCGGCGGTGAACGGCAGCTTCGGCGCCGACTCGAAGCGGTCGACGATCGCGAACACGTCGAAGAGCCCGATCCAGTCGTAGACGGTGCGGTGGTGCGGGTGCGCGGCCGCGAGCCAGCGGTCGGCCAGCGCCGCGCTCACGCCCTCGATCACCCACGGCGCGTCCGCCGGCGCCTCGCGCTTCGCGATCTCGCTCCAGAGGATCGCGGCGTAGAGCGCCTGGGCGAGCGCGCGCTCGTGGAAGTCGCGCAGCAGCCGGTGCACGCGCAGCATGCGGTCGGAGACGACGGCCAGGCTCGGGCCGCCGGGCGCGGTGAGCTCGAGGCGAAGCGGCGCCTCGACGAGGAAGATCGCTTTATAAGGAAGCGGCACGCCCGCGGGCCGCTGGCGCAGGATGCGCTCGACGGCGCCCTGCACGCGCGCATGGTGCGGCTCGCCCGCCAGCAGCGCCAGCTCCCGCCGGGCCGGCAGCTCGACGTAGGCGACGGTCGCATGGTCGACCTCGCGATGGTGGAAGGCGAAGTCCGCGGCCGCGAAGAGCGCCGGCGGCGAGCCCGCCGGCACGGCGAAGTCGACGGCGGTCGACGGCGGCTCCGGACCGAGCGTCTCGCCGATCAGCGCCTGGTAGGGTGCCGGCACCTCCAGGCGGCCGCGCACGCCGGGCGGAGGCACGGGAACCGTCGGATCCCAGCGGCCGTCGGCGCCGAGCGCGGGTAGCGCCGGGAACCAGCCGTCCAGCGCGGTAACGCGCCCTTCGGCGACGCCGAAGACCCCGTAGCGCTCGGGGAGCACGGTAGTGAAGCGCGCCCGCAGGGTCGCCGCGGCGCCGGGAGGCAGCGGCGCCGGCAGCGCGGCGCGGAGCAGCGTCGCCGGAAAGCCGTCGATGGCTTCGAGCCGCCCGGCGCCGAGCGCGGTCCAGCCCGCCCCCGGTGCGGTCGCCGCCGCCAGCTCGATCCCCGCGACGGTGATGCCGCCGGCGACGAAGACCTCGCGCGGATAGACGAAAGGGCGAACGACATCGTCGAGCGCCGGATCGGGCTGGGCGAAGCGGTTCGGGTAGAGCACGAGGGCGACGTCGGCGAGCGGCGCCGCGCCGGTATTCGTGAAGCGGATCTCCACCGTGCCGGCGAGGGTGCGCGCCAGCGGATCGAGCGCGGCTTCGACCACGTAGGCGGGCGCCGCCGGCGGCGGTGTGGCAGGCGCCGCCGCCGCGACCGCGGCCAGGCCGAGCCCGACGGCGGCGACCGCCGCCCTAAGCCTGCAACCGCGAATCATGGCGGCCACGCCGGCGCTCGGCGCGTCGCGCCCGACGAGCTCGCCGCCGCGTCCGCCGCCACGCCTACGCACCCTCCCCGGCTTCCATGCCGTGATAGGCGACGGGCACGACCACGAGCGTGAAGACCGTCGAGGCGACGAGCCCGAAGATCAGGCTCCACGCCAGGCCGGAGAAGATCGGATCGAGAGTGATCGGCCAGGCGCCGAGCATCGCCGCGCCCGCCGTGAGGGCGATCGGCCGCAGGCGCTCCTCCCCCGCTTCGATCACGGCTTCGGCGAGTGCGCCGCCTTCCGCGCGGCGGGCGCGGATGAAGTCGATGAGGATGATGGCGTTGCGCACGACGATGCCGGCGAGCGCGATCATCCCGATCATCGCCGTCGCCGTGAACCACACCGGATCGGGGAAGCCGCCCACCCGGTCGCCGGCGACGAGGTTCAGAAGCCAGAAGCCGGGCGCGATGCCGACGAGTCCGAGCGGGATGGCGAGCATGATGATGAGCGGCAGGCGAAACGAGCGGGTCTCGGCGACCAGCAGCACGTAGATCCCGAGCAGCGCCGCCGCGAAGGCGATGCCGAGGTCGCGGAACACGTCGACGGTGATGCTCCACTCGCCTTCGCCGCTCCAATCGGCCCAGGCGCCGTCCGGCAGCGGCGCCGCCGCGAGCTCGCGCTCGAGCGCGAAGACGGCGTCGGCCGGGGCCCGTCCCGCGACGTCGGCCACCACGTAGACGACGCGGTCGAGGTCCTTGTGGTAGATCGACGGCTCCTGCGTGCGGACCGCGAACGAGCCGAGCTCGGCCACGGGCACGAGGGCGCCGCCGCGTCCGGCCACGCGCAAGCGGCCGAGCTCCTCGGCCCCGCTGCGGTGCGCGCGATCGAGTCGCACCACCACCCGCAGCGGCGTCCGCTCCGCTGCCGCGTGCACGGTCGCGGCCGGGAATCCGGCGAGTGCTAGCTGCAGCGTGCGCGCCGCCTCTGCCGTCGTCACCCCGTGGAGCGCCGCTTTCTCCTTGTCGAGCCTGAACTCGAGGCGTTCGTGCGGCCGTTCCGCGAGGACATCGACGTCGACGATCCGCGGCGCCGCCGCGAGCCGCGCCGCGAGCGCCCGCGCCGCGCCCACCAGGGCCGCGTGGTCGAGGGTCTCCGGGCCGCGCACCTCGGCAGTGAGCGTTCCCAGGACGGGCGGTCCGGGCGGTACTTCCACGATCTTCAGCACCGCCCCGTGCCGCCGCGCGATCGCCTCCAGATCGCTGCGCACCCTGAGCCCGATCGCATGGCTCTGCTGCGCGCGGCGCTCCTTGGCGACGAGGTTGATGCGCACGTCGGCCAGCTGCGGCGCCTGGCGGAAGCCGTAGCGGCGCACCAGGCCGTTGAAGTCGATCGGGCTCGCCGTGCCGGCGTAGCTCGTGGCCTCGGTCATCTCCGGCACCGTCTGCAGGTAGCGCTCGACGTCGGCGACCAGCGCGTCGGTGGCGGCGAGCGTCGACCCGTCGGGCAGGTCGAGGACGAGCTGCAGCTCGCTCTTGTTGTCGTAGGGCAGCATCTTTAGCGGGATCGCGCCCGAGCCCAGCAGCAGCAGCGCCAGACCGGCGAGCACGAGGAGCCCGGCCCACAGCGCCCGGCGCGCGCGCCGCGACGCGAGGAGTCTTCCGAGGAGCGTCCTGTAGGCGCGCAGGAGCCGCGACGCGGCCGGCGCCGGCGCCGCCGCGGCGGCGTCGTACTCGCGCCGCAGCCCGTGATAGGCCATCCACGGCGTGATCGTGAACGCGACCACCAGGCTCATGGCCATCGCGACCGGCACGTTCAGCGCCATCGGCCGCATGTACGGCCCCATCATGCCGGTGATGAAGAACATCGGCAGGAACGAGAGGATGACCGCGAGCGTCGCCACGATGACCGGCGGCCGGACCTCGTTGACCGCGATCAGCACGGCGTCGAGCGGCGAGCGGTGGCGCAGAGCGAAGTGGCGGTGGATGTTCTCGACGTCGACGATCGGATCGTCGCAGACGAGGCCGAGCACGAGCACCAGGGCGAAGAGCGTGACCCGGTTGATGGTGTAGCCGGCCAGCTCGTTGACGAAGAGCGTCAGGGCGAACGTGATCGGCACCGCCGCCGCCACGATGAGCCCTTCGCGCCACCCGAGCGCTAGCGCCACCAGGCCGGTGACGGTGACGATCGCGAAGCCGAGCTCGCGCAGCAGCTCGTTCACCTTCTCGTTCGCCGTCTCGCCGTAGTTGCGGGTGACGAGCATGTGGACGTCCGTCGGCAGCACCGTCGGCGCCAGCGCCGCGGCGCGCGCCAGCACGTCCTCGGCGACGCGCACCGCGTTGGTGCCGCGCTTCTTGGCGAAGCCCAGGGTGACCGCCGCCACGCGCTCGCCGCGTTGCACGCCCGCGGGCGTGTGCTCGGCGCCGAAGGTCACGCGCACCAGGGCATCGGTCTCTTCCGGACCGTCGACGACGCGGGCGACGTCGCGCACGTACACCGGCCGCTCGGCGCTCGCCCCGACCGCGAGCCCGCCGACGTCGTCGGGGTGCTCGATGAACGGTCCCGCCACCACCGGCACGTGCCGGTCGAGGCGGTCGAAGGCCCCGGCAGCGAGCGCCACGTCCGCAGCGGTGAGCGTTTCCGCAACGGCGAGCGGGGCGAGCTCCCGCGCCGCGAGCGCCTCCGGGTCGATCTCGACGCGGACCTCGCGGCGCCGGCCGCCGACGATCTCCGTGCGCGAGAGATCGGGGGTCGACGCGAGCCGCGCCGCCAGCTCCTCCGCAACCCGCCGCAGCGCCGCGTCGTCGGCGGTGGCGGACCAGAGCGTGAGCGTCAGGATCGGCACGTCGTCGATGTCCACCGGCTGCACCACCCAGCCGGTGACCCCCGGCGGCGCTTCGCTGCGGTGCGCGTCGATTCGGCTCTGCAGGCGCACGAGGGCCCGCTCGCGATCCTCGCCGACGAAGAAGCGCGCCGTCACCAGCGCCCCGTCGCGGCGCGAGATCGAGTAGACGTGCTCGACGCCGCGCTCCTGCCACAGCAGCTTCTCGAGCGGCGTCGCCACGAGCTGCTCGACCTCGGCGGCGCTGGCGCCCGGAAAGCTGACGAGGACGTCGGCCATGGGGACGACGATCTGCGGGTCCTCTTCGCGGGGCGTGACGAGCACGGTGTAGGCGCCGACCGCCGCCGCCACGATCAGCAGCAGGGGCGCGAGCGGTCCGGTCACGAACACGCGGACGATGCGCAGGAGTAGCCCTTCGCCGCTGCCGGATTCGTTCGTCATCGCCCGCTCGCCGCCACGCCCACGATCTCGCCGCCCGCGAGACCGGAGAGGATCTCGACGCTGCCGTCCGCGAAGGCGGCGCCCGTGGTCACGAGCCGGCGCACCCACTCGCCGTCGGTCTGCAACACTACGGTTTCGAGCTGGCCGACGCGCACGACCGCCGCCGCCGGCACTCGCACCGTCGCCCGCTCGCCGAGCTTCACGCGCAGGCGTCCGAACATGCCCGGCCGCGCGCCGGGCGCCGTGAACGGCACGCGCACCTCGATGGTGCGGCTGCGCGGATCGGCCGCGGGCAGGACCTCGCCGACCACCGCCGGCACCCGCGCTCCGGTGGCCGGCACCTCCACCTCGACGGCGCTGCCGGTAGCGAGCGCTCCGGCGAGCCCTTCGCGTGCGGTAGCCTCGAGCCGCAGCGCCTCCGGGTCGAAGACGACGACGAGCGGTCGACCCGGCAGCGCCATGTCGCCCGGCTCGACCAGCCGCTCCGCGACGACGCCGGCTATCGGCGCCAGGAGCCGCAGGTGCTCGAGCGCGACCCGCGCCTGCGTGAAGGCGCTCTCGGCCGCTTCCATCTGCTCCGCCGTCGCCGCTTGCCGCGCGAGGAAGCCTTGCACGCGCGCGTGGCGGGCGCGAGCCTCTTCGTAGCGAGCGGCGGCATCGCGATCGTCGAGCGCCACGAGCAGCGCCCCCGTGCGCACGGCATCGCCCACCTGCGCGGCCACGTCGGTGACGCGGGCGGCAACCTGCGCCGCGATGACCACGCGCCGGCGCGCCGCGACGGTGCCGACCACTTCCTCCTCGATCGGCGCCGCGGCGCGGATCGCGGTGGCGGTGAGCGCCGGCGCCGCCAGTCCCGGCGGGGCCGGCAGCTTGCCGGGCTCCACTCGAGAGCCGCCGAAGAGACCCGCCGCCCAGGCGATCACGCCGGCGACCAGCACCGCCACGGTGCCGCGCCCGAGCAGCCGCCGCCGTCCGTCATCGCGCATCATCCGTCTCCTCCACTCGTGGCCTCGGCGCCGAGGCCGCCGATGGCGCGCGCGGCTTCGACCTCGGTGCGGGCAACGTCGAGCCGCGCCTGGACGTCCTGGGCGCGGGCGCGGGCCGCCGCCGCCTCGGCTTCGAGATAGCGGGTCACCGGCGCCGCGCCGCCGCGGAACTGGACGGCGACTGCCGCGAGCGCCTCCTCGGCGGCGCCTACCGCCTGCGCCGCCACGGCGCGCCGCGCCCGCGCCTCGTCGAGGCGCAGGTAGGCGGCCTCGATCTCGCGCGCCAGAGTTGCCAGGACATCACGGTCGGCCTCGCCGAGCGCTGCCAGCGCCGCGTGCGCCTGCCGGATCGCGGCGGCGCGGCTGCCGCCGTCGAAGAGATCCACCGAGAGCGCTACGGCGACCGTCCAGTTGGGATCGCCGGGGTCGGCGCGGAGGCCGGCGTCGTCGGCATAGAGGCGAGCGCCGAGGTCGAGTCGCGGCATGTAGGCGCGCCGGGCGGCGGCGAGCTCGAGGCGGCCGCGCTCGATCGCCGCGCGCGCGGCGCGCGCCTCCGGCCGCCGTCGGTAGGCCTCGGCCAGGGCTTCGACCGCGGTCGCGGGCAGGTGCCGCCCCATAGCCGGCTCCGGCGCCAGCTCGAGCGGCGCCGCCGGATCCAGCGCCATGAGCTCGCGGAGCATCGCCAGCGCCAGCCGCTCGCCGACGCGGGTGGCGAGCTCGCGCTGGCGCGCCTCGGCCAGCCGGACCTCGAGCGAGAGCAGGTCGGCGCGGAGCGCGGCGCCGCCGGCGACGCGCACGCGCGCCGCCGCGACCTGGGCGTCCACTGCCCGCACACTCGCGGCGTCGGCGGTCGCCATCTCGGCGGCGGCGCGCGCTTCGAGGTAGGTCGCGGCGACGGCGGCGACGAGCGCGTTGCGACCGGCGTCCCGCTCCGCGCTCGCAGCGGCGACGGCCGCCTCCGCCGCCCAGCGGCCGAGCAGGTCGCGGCCGCCGTTCCAGAGGTTCCAGCGCAGGCCGACCCCGGCTTCGGCGTTGGTGAACTGCCCCGGATGATTGAAGTCGGCGGCCGCGGGCAACGCCCGGGCGTCGATCCGCGCCATGAGATAGGCCGACGGCGCGTCGCCCGCCATGTACGCGACCTCGCCGCGCACCTGCGGCAGGAAGGCGGCGCCGCGCCCCGCCCAGACCGCACGCGCCGCCTCGATCCGCTGCGCCGCGGCGCGCAGATCCGGATTGCGCACCAGCGCCAGCCGCACCGCCGCGTCGAGCGTGAGCGGCGCCTCGGGCGCCGCCGTGTCCGCCGCCGTCACGCCGACGAGCGGCTCGGGCGGCGGCGGCGCCGTGAAAGCACTGCGGCGCAGACACCCGGGAGCCGCGGCGATGACCGCCGTCGCTACGCAGCCGGCGAGGGTCGCTGCGGCGCGCCGACGGCGGCGCGTTGCGGCGGTGCCGGCGTCGGTCCGGGTCTCAGCGACCGCGTTCCGCCACCGCTCGCCGGCACGCCCCGGGCTCTCCAGTGCACGATGCTCGCAATCCACGGACGACCTCGTCGGGTAGGGCATAGGCATCCCTCGGCTTCTCGGCAAACAGCGGCACTAGCAGCCCCTGCGACGCGGCGCGAGTTGCTGCGTCGCCGCGCGCGCCGCGAACTCTCGCCGGCTGCGGAGCGCTCTGCTAGGGTCCGCCGCATGCCGCAGCGGATCGTCCTGCTCGAGCCCCCGTATGTCTTCTGGGATCGAGCGATGGACCGGATCCGCGACGGCGAGGAGAGCGTCACCGGCTGGGGAGTGCTGGTGCTCGCCGCGGTGGCGAAGAAGCGCGGCCACGAGGTCGCGATCGTCGACCGCAAGAGCGGCGGCAGCACCCTCGCCGCAGCCGTCGCCGAGATCACGGCTCTCGCCCCCGACGTGCTCGGCGTGTCGGCGACGACGATCTCGGTCCACAACGGCGCCCGGATCGCGGCGGCGGTAAAGGAGAAGCTGCCGCAGGTGACGACGGTCGTCGGCGGCCCGCACGTGAGCGCGGTGCCGCAGGCGACTCTGGCGGCCTTTCCCGCCTTCGACTACGGCGTGGCCGGCGAGGGCGAAGTCGCGTTCTTCGCGCTGCTCGATGCCCTGGCGAGCGGCGCCGCGATCCACGACCTCCCGGGCGTCGTCGTTCGCGGCGGCGACGGCGCGGTCCGCGCCAATTGCCGGGCGCCCTACATCGACGACCTCGACGCCCTCCCGTTCCCTGCCTGGGACGTGCTCGGCGACGCCTTCCCGCACCGCTTCGGCCCGTCGATATTCAACTACCGGCGCACGCCGGTGGCGACGCTCGTCTCCTCGCGCGGCTGCCCCTTCTCGTGCACCTTCTGCGACCGCTCGACGTCAGGGAAGCTCGGCCGCTACCACGGCGTCGAGTACGTGATGGAGATGTGCCGCATGCTGGCGGCGCGCGGCGCCCGGCACGTCATGTTCTACGACGATCTCTTCACGGTGAAGAGGAAGCGCGTCGTCGAGCTCTGCGAGGCGATGATCCGCGCCGAGCTCCCGTTCACGTGGAGCTGCAACAGCCACCCGAACCTCCTCGACTTCGCGACCATGAAGCTGATGAAGCGCGCCGGCTGCTGGCAGATCGCCTACGGCGTCGAGTCGGGCTCGCAGCGGGTCCTGGACGTCGTCAAGCACGAGGTCAAGCTGCCGCGCCTGCGCGAGACGCTGCGGCTGACGCGGCAGGCGGGCATTCGCGCCAAGGGCTACCTCATGCTCGGACATCCGACGGAGACGCTCGCGAGCCTCGAGGAGACGCGGGCGTTCCTCGAGGACGTCGATCTCGACGTCGCGCAGGTGACCAAGTTCACGCCCTATCCCGGCACGCCCGCCTACGCGACGATCCACGAGTACGGCACCTTCACCGAGAACTGGGAGCGGATGAATGCGATGAACTTCACCTTCATCCCGAACGGCCTCAGCGAAGACATCCTCGAGGACTACTTCGCCCGCTGCTATCGCGCTTTCTACACCCGCCCGCGCGTGCTCTGGGGCCTGGCGCGCGCCCTCTGCGCGCAGCCGAGCTACCTGCTGCGCTTCCTCGGCTATGCCCGCAAGTACGTCGCCGGCGCGCGGGCGCGGCGCGCCGGACGCGACGCCGCCGCTGCGCTCCCGTCCGACTCGTCCCTGGCCGCGGCGCCGTGACCCTAGGCTCCCTCGTTCGCGCGCTCCGCTTCGACGGCTTGTGGTGGCGGAAGTTCGCCTATCTCGGCAGCGTCTACGGCCCGGAGTGGTGGAAGCGCTACTCGCCCCCGTGGATCGCAGCGATCATCTTCCTCTGCGTCGGCCGCAACCGCCGCGGCGCGCTCGCCAACGTGCGCCGCGTGCTCGGACGGCGCGGCTGGTTTCGCGACCACCTCGCGGCGCTCGACGTGTTCATCGCCTTCGCGCACTGCGTGAACGAGACGCTCGAATACTTCGGCCCGCGGCCGCAGCCGGTGCGCGTCGACGAGCCGCCGGAGGATCCGATCGCGGCCGCGCTCGGCCGCGGCCGCGGCGCGGTGCTCGTCACCTGCCACTTCGGCAACTGGGACATCGGGGCGCGGACGCTGGCGCGCTTCGGCTGTCCGTTCAATCTGGTGATGGCGCGCGAAGCGAACGAGACCACCGCCGCCTACGTGCAGAAGGCGCGCGAGGACGCCGGGGTGCGCGTGCTCCTCTCCGACAGCTCCGTCTACGGCTCGTTCAACATGCTGCGCGCCCTCAAGCGCAACGAGATCGTGGCGCTGCAGCTCGATCGGCCGCTCGGCGGCGACGGCGCGCGCTTTGCCGACTTCTTCGGCGCCCCGGCCTGGTTCCAGGCCGGGCCGATCCGGCTCGCGCGTCTGACCGGGGCTCCGATCTTCCCGGTGTTCTCGGTGCGGGTCGGACCGCGGCACTACCGCATCGTGCTCGGCACCGAGCACCGCGTCGCGCGCCACGCCACCGTCGAGGAGATGGACCGCATCCTCGCCGACATCGTCGCCGAGTTCGAGCGTCTCGTCCACCGCCATCCGGAGCAGTGGTTCCAGTTCGCGCCGTTCTGGCCATCGCCTTGCCGCAGTGGAACCGGCGTGGTAGCCGCGTCGCAAACTCGTCCCAAGGAGGACATCGCTTCATGAGAAAGTTCGTGTTCCTGGCAGCGGCGTGCGCGATCGTCGCCGGCTGCGCACCGGCCACGGTCGACAAGCGCGGCGTCCGCGCGACCGAAGGGCAGACCGAATCGACGCAGGTCGACGTGCTGCGCATCCCCTACGATCCGAACCTGCCCACGTACGTCGTCACCGTGGCGCCGCTGCAGGTGGCCGTCGACGGCTCGCCGAGCGCGCCGCCGCCGCCGCCCGGCCGCCGCTACGGCTGGGGACCGTGGGGCTACGGCCTGCTGCCCGAGGGCCCGCAGGCGGAGGCGTACAATCCGCCGACACAGGGGATGTCGGACCGCGTCGGGCGCGGCGTCTCGGCGCAGCTCGTGAGCGCGCTCGGCAACGTCGGCAACATCCAGATCATCGACTACGACTACTTCCTCGCCAACAAGGGTAAGCCCGGCGTCCTGGTGAAGAAGGGCGAGGTCGGACCGCTCGTGATCAAGGGCAACATCACCGAGTTCAACGAGGTCGCCGAGGCGCAAGGCAGCGCCCGGGGCGGGAGCCTCGGCTGGGTCGGCGCCGGGGTGGCGATCGGCGGTGCGATCGCCGGCAATACGCCGGCGACGCTCGCCGGCTCGAGCCTCGCGCTCGCCAATCCGAGCTACAACAACACTAGGCTGCGCCGCACCGGCTCGGTCGGCATGGACCTGCAGATCCTCGACCCGCGCAACGGCCGCATCGTCGGCACCGCAGTCTGCGCCGGCACCTTCACCTCCGAGGCGGCGACGAGCGGCTTTTCGGTGTTCGGCATCGGCGGCGCCGACACCGCGTACGCCGCGAGCGCGCTCGGCCAGGCGCAGCGCGCGGCGATGAACGACGCCACCAAGCAGATCGCGGCGCGGCTGGCCTCGGTCCGCTGACGGTCTGGTAGCAGCAGCCGCACCATGAGCGCGGGGACCGTGGCCGACGCCGCGGTCCCCGCGCTGCATATGCTCCGGGCGCCACGGCGCGGGGCTTCCGCGCGGCGCGCCCCGGGACGGCGACGGAGCGCCGCTACTTCCGGAAGCCCGTCTCCTGCGGGTCGTAGTCGACCCACTCGACGTTGCCGCCCCGCTGGCCCCAGGCGCCGCCGCCGGTGAAGACGACGCGCCCGAGCCCTTTGTAGTGCCATTCGATGCGGGTCACGTCGTCGCCGAAGTACCAGGGGATGAAGGCCTTGCCGGTAACGTATTGATTGCGGTCCGTCGGCTCGCCGAGGATCCTCACCACCTCGCTCATGGCCATGCCCTTGGTCACCTTGGCGAGCGGACTCGTCGCCGGCGGCGGCGTCGGGGCATCGGCCGCGGCTTCCTGCTTGCGCTCCTCCGCGGGCGGCCGCGTCGCGCCGGGCTCGCTCGGGCGCGTCGCGCGTCCGGCGCAGCCGACGAGCGCTAGCGCACAGCCGCCCACTACGAGCCAACGTCCATCGAAGTGCTTCATGCTCTCCTCCTCCCCATGCGGTGGCAGTGATCGCGCACGACGCCAGCCGCGGCGCGCGTTGTCAAGCTCCCGGTCGCGTGCTAGCGCCTCGCCCGTGATCGAGGTCGCACGCTACCGCGTGATCTTCGGCGACTGCGATCCGATGCGGATCGTCTACTACGGGAACTACTTCCGCCTCTTCGAGATCGGCCGCGCCGAGCTCTTCCGCCGCCTCGGTCATCCGTTCGCGACCTACATCGCGCGCGGCCTCTACCTCGGCGTCATCGCGACGACCTGCCGCTACCACCGCCCGTCGCGCTACGACGACGACCTCGTCATCTACGCCGCCGTGACCGAGACCCGCGGCGCCCGCGTGACGATCGGCTACGAGATCCGCGGCCCGGACGGCGAGCTGCGCGTCGCCGGATCGACGACGCACGCGGTGATCGGCGAGGACGGCAAGCCGCGGCGCATCCCGGAGGAGTTCCGCGCCGCCCTGCGCGGCTGCGGGGAGACGCCGCCGCTGCCGCCCGCTTCCTAGAGAGCGCCCCGCCTACTCGTCGGCGACGCCCGACGTGTGCAGCCCGCACTCCTCGACCCGTCCGTCGAAGCGCGCGCTCCGGTCGTCGCCGGCGGGGCTGGTCGAGTGCCAGTCGCCGACGCGGGTGAAACCCTTCTCCCAGAGCGGGTGCTGCGGCAGCCGGTAGTGTTCCATGTAGTAGTACACGTCCTGCGACCGCCAACGCAGGATCGGGTGCACCTTGAAGATGCCGTCCTGAAAGGTCACCGGGTCGAGCGTGGCGCGGAACGTCGTCTGGTCGGCGCGGAGGCCCGCGATCCAGGCATGGGCGTCGAGCTCGGCGATCGCGCGGCGCATCGGCTCGACCTTGCGGATGCGGTGGTACTCGTCGAGGTCGGTTTCCCAGAGCTTTCCGTACTGCGCCTCCATCGCAGCGGGCGTCACCGCGCCGGCATAGCGCTTGACGTTGAGCCGCAAGAGCGCCGCCAGCTCGGCGGCGTAGTCATGAGTCTCCGGCATCAGGTAGCCGGTGTCGACGAACACGATCGGGATCCCGGGCAGCATGCGGCTCACCAGGTGGAGGATGACGGCGCTCTGGATCCCGAAGCTCGTGCTGACGATCAAGCGATGGCGGAACACGCGATCGGCCCAGGCCACCTGCGCCTTGGTCGCCTCCTCCAGCGCTTCTCGGTTGAAGACGGTCACCTGCTTCGCACTCGGTCGATCCACTACGTTCCTCCCGCTCGCATCGCATGGCATCGCCGAGTCGCCTGTGGCAAGCACGAGGTCGGGAGACCTCGCCGATGAAGATGCTGCACACGATGCTGCGCGTGGGCGACCTCGATCGTTCCCTCGCCTTCTATACCGGACTGCTCGGGATGAAGCTCCTGCGCAAGAAGGACTATCCTGGCGGCCGCTTCACGCTCGCTTTCGTCGGATACGGCGACGAGGCCGACCACACGGTCGTCGAGCTCACCCACAATTGGGACACCGACCGCTACGATCTCGGCACCGGCTTCGGCCACCTGGCGCTCGGCGTCGACGACCTGCACCGCACCTGTGACGACCTCCGCGCCAAGGGTGTCAGGATCGTCCGCGAGCCCGGGCCGATGCAGCACGGCACCACTGAGATCGCCTTCGTCGAAGACCCCGACGGCTACCGGATCGAGCTCATCCAGTTGCCGCGCTAGGAGATCGTCGCCCAGGCGCGCTCGTGCGAGCGCAGGTAGCGGTTCACCTTCAGATTGGCGACGACGTAAGCGAGGCTCTCCAGGAGCTGCCCTTTCGGCGGGGGACTGAAGCGCCTGGCGATGTTCTTGAGCGAGTAGAAGCTCTCGTAGATGTGCTTGAAGCCGTCCATCATCTGCCCGGTCGTCATGCCGGTCGGCTCGATCAACGGCGATCCGTAATCGTAGCGCGCCCAGTTGCCGTCGAGGATGCGGCCGGCGCGCACGAGGTCGTCGTGGAACTTGGTGCCTGGATACGGGCACGGCGTGAAGAGCTTCAGGAACGACACCTTGTTGTCGAGCAGGAACTGCAGGGTGCGCCCGAAGGTCTCCGGCGTGTCGCCGTCGAGCCCTACCATTATGAGCGCGATCACCTGGATGCCCTTGGCGCGGAGGGCGGCGATGTCCTCGCGGAAACGCCCGGCCTGGTTGAAGTCCTTCTTGATGCCGTGGAGGCTCTCCGGGTTGATGCTCTCGAAGCCGATCGAGAGGCTCACGCAGCCGCTGCGCGCCGCGAGATCGAGGAGCTCGGGGTCGCGCGCCATGTTGACGGTCGACTGCGACGCCCATTTCAACCCCAGCGGGATCATGCGCCGGAAGAGCTCCTTGGCGGCGTCGGGACGCGCGATCGGGTTGTCGTCGAGGAAGAGGATGCGGTTGCCGCCGAGCGCCTTGATGCGCTGCATGTCCTCGAGGACGTCGTCGACCGGCCGCGTCCGATAGGAGCGCTGGTAGTAGGTCTGCACGGCGCAGTACTCGCAGGGATGCGGACAGCCGCGCGAGAAGATCACCGGCCAGTGGAAGTACATCCGGTAGAGCGCGCTCTCGCGAAACGCCTGGAGCTTGAGGAGCGGCAGCGTCTCGTAGTCGATCGGCGCCAGGCCGGCGAGAGAGCGCCAGCCGCCCCGCGCCCGGTAGATGCCCTTCGTGCGCCCCTCGGAGAAGTCGGCGAGCAGCTCGGGCCAGACGTCCTCGGCCTCGCCGGCGACGACCGCGTCGGCGTGTCGCAACGACTCCTCGGCCGTGAGCGTCGCCCAGGTGCCGCCGAGCACGACGCGGCGGCCGCGCGACCGGAACTCGCGCGCGAGATCGTAGGCACGCACGATCTGCGGGCCCATCGCCGTTATGCCGACGACGTCGCACTCGCGGTCGAGGTCGACGTCGTACATGAGCTCGTCGACGAGCTCGACGTCGTGTCCCTTCGGCGTGATCGCTTTCAGGTAAGGAAGCGTGATCCCGCTCGTCCAGTACCGAGTCGTCTTGTGGAGGGCGCCGCTGCCATCGTAGTGCGTCGGCGAGACTAGGTAGATCCGCATCGGGAGGCCCCTAGTAGTCCGCAGTCTCGGCGAGAGCAAGGTCGCAGCACCGTGCTTGTCAGGCGCGCCGCGCCCGCTGTAGTGTCGCGCGCCATGGGCCCGCTCAGCGAAACGCAAACCTTCGAGGCCGAGCACTGGCGCGCGCGTGCGCTCCTCAACCGTTGGATCTTTCGCGGCATGCTCTTCTCGATGGGCACGATCGCGGTGATCCTGCACCGGGTCCTTCCCTGGAAGAACGTCGCCTGGGCCTTCGCGCGCCTCTCGGCGCGCAACCTGGCGCGGCTCTGCGGCGTCCGCGTCCACGTCCACGGCCTCGAGCACCTCGACGGCCCGGGACCATGGATCTTCGCCCCCAACCACCAGAGCAACTTCGACATCGCCGCACTGCTCGGCCACCTGCCGGGCCAGAATCGCTTCGTCGCCAAGAAGGAGCTCTTCGCCGAGCCCGTGCTCGGCACCGTGCTCCGCACCATGGGCATGATTCCGGTCGACCGCGACAACCCGCTCGACGCGATCGAGCGCCTGAACGAAGCCGCCGCCGCGGGCTCGTCGCTCGTCATCTTCCCCGAAGGGACGCGGAGCCGCGACGGCCAGCTCCTGCCCTTCAAGAAGGGGCCCTTCATCGCCGCCATCCACTTGAAGCTGCCGATCGTGCCCGTGGTGTGCTGCGGCACGAGCGCGGTCATGCCGAAGGGCGGCTATCTTTCCATCGTCCCCGGCGACGTCGACGTGTACATCGAGCCGCCGATCCGCACTGCCGATCTCGGCTACGAGGACCGCAATACGCTCCGCGACCGCGTGCGCGCGGCGATCGCGGCGCGGCTGGCGGAAACGCAGCAGCGCCAACCCTGACCGCCGAAGGAGGATTTGCAACGATGATTCGTCATACCTACGTGATCGCGATGCTGGCTCTAGCGATGGCCGCGCCGGGCTGTGCGCAGAAGAGCGACATCGAAGCGGTGCAGACGACGCAAAAGGAGATCCTGGCCAAGCTCGAGAAGCTCGAGAAGGACATCGCCGCGCGGCCGGCCGCCCCGGCGGCGGCGGCGCGCCCGCAGATCGACCCGAACAAGGTTTATCCGCTCCCGGTCGGCGACTCGGCGGTGCGCGGCCCGAAGGACGCTCCCGTCACGATCACGATGTTCTCGGACTTCCAGTGTCCGTTCTGCGCCCAGGCGGCGCCGGTGGTCGATCAGGTGCTGGCGGCGTATCCCAACGACGTCAACTTCGTGATGAAGCAGTTCCCGCTCCGGCAGATCCACCCGAACGCGGACTCGGCCGCGCGCGCCGCCCTCGCCGCCGGCGAGCAGGGCAAGTTCTGGGAGATGCACGACGACCTCTACAAGAACGGCCGCAACCTCACCCCCGAGACCATCAAGGGCATCGCCGAGAAGATCGGCCTCGACATGAAGAAGTTCGAGGCCGACTGGAACTCGGACGCGGTGAAGAAGCAGGTCGAGGAGGATCTGGCGCTCGGCTCCAGGAGCGACGTCCGCGGAACGCCGAGCTTCTTCGTGGACGGCAAGATCGTCCAGAACCGCACGCTCGACGGCTTCAAGGCCCAGATCGACGCCGAGCTGAAAGCGAAAGGCAAGAAGGGCTGAGCGGCTCCCGCCGAGTGCCCTCGTGACCGGCGCGCGCCCGCTCGTCGCGACCCTCGCCTGCGTCGCGCTCGCCGCGTGCGCGACGCAGACCATCGAGACCGGCGGGCCGCGCTCCGTCACCGTCGGCGGCAACGCCCTGACGGCGGCGCCGCAGAGCACGCACGGCTACATCGAGGGCGAGCTCCTGATCGCCTTCACCCCCGAGGGCGAGCGCGCCGTGGCGGCGGTGGTCGCGAAGCCGCCCACCAAGCTGCGCTTCGGCGTTCCCTCGCTCGACCGTCTGAACGCCAAGTATCGCGCCACCCAGCTGATCAAGGTCGCCGACCTGAAAGGCGCCTACATCCTGCGCATCGCCCCCGACGCGAACGTCTTCCGCGCCGTCGAGGAGTACCGGAAGGATCCGCTCGTAGCCGCCACCGACCTGCACTACCTCTACCGTCTCCCGGCGCCGCAAGCTCCCGCAGCAGTCCGCACCCAGACCGGCCCGCTACGCCGCGACGAGCGTCGCTAGTCGGCGTGATCGCCAGAGCGGACGGTCGGAGGAGGACCGGAGGGTTCGATGCCCCCGGGACCACTTTTCTTTCCCGATAGTTAGAGGCGGCCACCGCAAAGGTTTGCGGGTGGGTTTGCGTTTTTGCCTCTCCGAGCGAGCGGATCAGCGGCGCTGCGCCATCATCGGCGATGAACTTGCCGGAGCTCTTCTCGATCTGTTCCACCGACGTGCCGCAGCACTCGGCGACCCATTCCAGGCTGCAGTCCTTCGAGAGCGCGACCGAGAAGTCATATTTGATCCCCATTCGAGTGAAGAGCGATGCCAGTTGGCGCCCGCGAAGATGAACCGGGCCGGGTGTGACGATCAAGGATCACGGCGGTAACAGGGCGAGATCTCTCCGACGGCTCACTCTCGCATGTCGGCCACGTGCGGCTTCTTCTTCGCCCACGCCGGGTCTTTGGTCGACGCGGCACGGACCGCCACGATCAGGTGGACCTTGTACGGCTTGTCGTCGCCGAGCTCGGCCTGCGTGCTGAGTCTCAGGTAGATCCCCTGCACCCACTGGCTCTGGGCCTCGAGCAGACCGGTCCGGTCTTTCATCTTCGACCGCTCGGTGCACACTTGCGCGCCTCGGCGGCGAGGCTCGCCTCCAGCACGGCGCCTTGTCGCCAGCCGTGCCGCTCGATCGTGCTGGCATCGAACGCTGTGGACATCGTCGGTCAATTCTTCGGCCACTTACGGAGCGCGACGTTGAGCGCAAGGTTCGCCTTGCGCTGTTCGGGAGAGGGCTCCTCGAAGCCGAGCCCGCGCAGCCGATCTTCGCGAGCCGCCCGGGCACTCTCGGCGTCGTCCTGCAGCGCCTTTGCTTCCGCGAGGACCTCGAGCGGCGGTTTCGCGCCTGCGCGGCGCTCCGCACCGAGGGCGAGCACGTCGCGAAGGGCGCCCAGCCGGTGAGCGAGCGCGGCCTGCGCGAGGCGGTGCTCGGCACGATCGACTGGCAGGAGCAGCGGCGGCGGTGGGAGGGGCTGAAGCGGGAAATCAGCACCGCGGCCTGAACAGGCGTTGAGCCGGTCGAGGCCGCGGCAGAGAATGGCGCCCCTTGGAGTCTGATGCCGCCGCTAGCCCTACACGCCACCCAACCTGGAGCCCGGATGCCTGACGAGGTCCTGACCATCAAGGAGGTCGCTGCGCTGCTCAAACTCGCGGAGAAGACCGTCTACGCCATGGCGCAGGCCGGTGAGATTCCGGCTTTCAAGATCCGGGGCCAGTGGCGCATCAAGCGCGCCGACCTGGACCAGTGGATCGAGGACCAGAAGGCCGCATCGCGGGACGGGGAGTCGAAGTGACGACGCCGTTCCACGCCAAGTACTGGGCGCACAGCCTTCGCCTCGCGCGCCACGACGGCGTGGACGCCATCTTGCGCTCCATCGGCAACGCGCGCGTGGACCTCAACCCGCACCAGGTAGACGCCGCGCTTTTCGCCCTGCGCTCGCCGTACTCGAAGGGCGTGTTGCTCGCGGACGAGGTCGGCCTCGGCAAGACCATCGAGGCCTCGCTGATCCTCGCGCAGAAATGGGCCGAGCGCCGACGTCGCATCCTGCTCATCGTTCCTGCGACCTTGCGCAAGCAGTGGCAGGTCGAGCTTGAGGACAAGTTCTTCCTGCCCTCGCTCATCCTCGAAGCGCGCGCGGCGAACGCCCTCGCCAAGAAGGGCATCACGAACCCGTTCGAGGTCGACGACAAGATCGTCGTTGCGTCGTACCAGTTCGTGTTCGCCAAGCGCGATCTGGTCCGGCAGGTGAACTGGGACCTCGTAGTTGTCGACGAGGCGCACCGCCTCCGCAGCATCTACAAGGACACCAAGACCGCCGTGGGCATCGTCGACGCGATCCGGCCCGCGCGGAAGCTGCTGCTCACCGCGACGCCTCTCCAGAACTCGCTACTCGAGCTCTACGGCCTCGTGGGCATCCTCGACCCGGAGCTGTTCGGCAGCCAAGAGGCGTTCCAAGCGCAGTTCCTCGCGACCGACGACGTGGAGAAGCGCGATGCCGATCTGCGCAAGCGGCTCCTGCACGTCTGCAAGCGCACTCTGCGTCGGCAGGTGCTCGAGTACGTCCCCTTCACCAACCGCTTCACCCACACCGCGGACTTCATCCCGTCGAAGGCCGAGGAGCAGCTCTACGAAGAGGTCTCGGCGTACCTGCAGCGCGAGGTGCTCGTCGCCCTGCCGAACGCTCGCCGCAAGCTGATCACGCTCATCATGCGCAAGCTGCTCGCGTCGTCGTCCGCCGCCATCGGCGCGACGCTCGCGAAGTTCGTCGAGCGGCTCTCGGACCAGCAGAAGCTCCCGCTGCCGGTCGAGGAGTCGCTGGCGGAGGACTTCGAGTCGATGGCTGAGATCGACGAGGAGTGGACCGGCGACGACCCGCCACAGACGCCCGAGACCGCGACGGCGACGAGCCCCGAGGCTGCAAGCGAGCTGGCTGATCTCCAGCGGTTCGTGCAGCTCGCGCAATCGGTCGAGCGCGACTCGAAGGCGACGAAGCTCGTCGAGGTGCTGCCGACCGCGTTCAGGCTCGCGCAGGAGAAGGGTGCCGCGAAGAAAGCCGTCCTCTTCACCGAGTCGGTGAAGACGCAGGAGTACCTGTTCAAGCTGCTCTCGGACAGCGGCTACGCCGGCCAGATCGTGCTGATGAACGGCTCAAACAACGACGAGACTTCCAAGCGCATCTACGCCGAGTGGAAGGCGCGCAACGCCCACCGCTGGGACGACGTATCGTCGGGCTCGAAGAGCGCCGACATGAAGGCCGCCATCGTCGACGAGTTCCGCGAGCGGGGCACATTGCTCCTCGCGACCGAGTCGGCGGCCGAAGGCGTGAACCTCCAGTTCTGCTCCATCGTCATCAACTACGACCTGCCATGGAACCCGCAGCGCATCGAGCAGCGCATCGGTCGTTGCCATCGCTACGGGCAAAAGAGCGATGTCCTGGTCGTGAACTTCCTCAACCGGAAGAACGAAGCCGACAAGCGCGTATTCGAGCTGCTCGATCAGAAGTTCAACCTGTTCAAGGGCGTCTTCGGCGCGAGCGATGATGTGCTTGGCGCCGTCGAGAGCGGGGTTGACTTGGAGATGCGCATCGCCGCCATCTACCAAGACTGCCGCACCCCTGAGCAGATCAGGGCCGCATTCGATGCCCTCCAGCTCGAGTTCGATGAGAAGATCCAGGCGGGCCTCAGCTCGGCCCGGCGTGCGTTCTTGGAGAACTTCGACGCCGAGGTCCACGAGCGGCTCCGTGTCCACAAAGACGCGGCCAAGCAGTCGCTCGATCAGCGGCAGCGCATGCTGCTCGATCTCGCCAAATTCGGCCTCGATGGCCGCGCGACGTTCGACGAACACGAGCCGCGCTTCTGGGTGAAGCCTGATGGCACACCGGAGGCGCAGCGCTACCACCTCGAGTGGCAGCGCGCCGAGGCGCTGGGTGACGCCTTCTTCCGCGTGGACCACCCGCTCGCCCACGAGCTGATCGAGAAGGCGGCAGCGCAGGACACACCGGTTGCCGAGGTGGTCTTCGACTACGAGCCGCACGCGAGCGCCCTCGAACGCTACCGAGGGACGTCCGGTTGGCTGGAGGTCAGCAAGCTCACGGCCGAGGCCGTGGGCCGGAGCGACGAGTTCTTGCTCCTCGCAGCCTGCGACGCCGAGGGCAAGCACCTCGCGCCGGACATCGCCGCGAAGCTGTTCTTGCTCTCGGGCCGCGTCTCGGGCACGGAGCCGAGCGAGGTGCCCAGCGTCTTGACCGGGATCCGTGATGAGCTGCGCGACTTCTGCGTGCAGGATCTTCAAGGGCGCAACGAGGAGTTCTTCCACGAGGAGGAGGACAAGCTCGACCGATGGGCCGAGGACGTGAAGTTCGGGCTCGAGCGCGAGCTGCGCGAGCTCGACACGCAGATCAAGGCGGCCAAGAAGGCCTCAAAGTCCGTGGTTGCCCTCGCGGAGAAGCTCGAAGCCCAGAAGACGGTCAAGGCGCTCGAGGCGAAGCGCAACACGAAGCGCCGCCAGCTCTTCGATGCGCAGGATGAAGTGGCCAAGCGGCGCGACGCGCTCATCGAGGAGATCGAGCAGCAGCTCCAGACCAAGACCAGCGTAGTAAAGGTCTTTACGCTGCGGTGGACGCTGACGAGCGATGCAGCAGATATGGCGAAGTTTCCACATTTGGAGGGGGCATGAGCCAGCCGAAGAGCCGCAGTATCGTCGTTCAGGGCACCACGGTCGGCGTCACGCGGCGAGGGGAGGACGACTTCATCTCTATTACCGACATGCTGAAGGCCAAGGACGGCGATTTCTTCATCGCCGACTGGCTCCGCAACCGCAACACCGTGGAATTCCTTGGTGTTTGGGAGCGCGTTCACAATCCGGACTTTAATTATGGCGGATTCGCCACAATTGCGGGCCAGGTCGGGCTGAACAGCTACAAGCTGAGCGTCAAGGACTGGGTCGAGAAGACCGGCGCCATCGGCCTGCGGGCGAGCGCAGGCCGCTACGGCGGCACCTACGCACACCCCGACATCGCGTTCGAGTTCGCGATGTGGATCAGCCCGGAGTTCAAGGTCTATCTGGTGCAGGAGTTCCGTCGTCTGAAGACGGAGGAGGCCGCGCGCGAGTCTCGCGAGTGGAGCTTCCAGCGCACGCTGGCAAAGGTGAACTACCGCATCCACACCGACGCCATCCAGGAGCACCTGATCCCGCGTGAGCTGACAAAGGCGCAGATCCAGTTCGTCTACGCCTCCGAGGCGGACCTCTTGAACGTCGCCCTGTTCGGAAAGACTGCTGCGGAATGGCGCAAGGAGAACCCGAAGCTCCCCGGCAACATGCGCGATCACGCCACGCTCGAGCAGCTCGTCGTGCTCTCGAACCTCGAGAGCCTCAACTCGGTGCTCATCCAGCAGGGGCTGCCCGCGAGCGAGCGCCTCCAGCAGCTCAACGCGATCGCGATCGTGCAGGTGCGCTCGCTCCTATCCTCTGCGGCGGTGAAGCGACTGCCTTTGGGGAAGAAGCAGTGACGAACCGACTGAGACGACTGGAGCTGACCTGGATTGGCAAGGAAGACCGGCCCCGCCTCGAGCCGCGCATTTTGCTCGAGCAGCCGGAATTTTCCTACGCGAAGCGCGTCTCGGACGAAGACATTTTTGATAACCGGCTGATCCACGGCGACAACCTGCTCGCGCTGAAGGCGCTGGAGCAGGAGTTCACCGGCAAGGTGAAGTGCGTCTTCATCGACCCTCCGTACAACACGGGCAGCGCGTTCGAGCACTACGACGATGGTCTTGAGCACTCGATCTGGCTTTCGTTGATGCGTGATCGTCTGGAACTGCTCCGCGCGCTGTTGGCGCCCGACGGTTCGATCTGGATCACGATCGACGATCGGGAAATGCCGTATCTTCGAGTACTGCTCGACGAGGTCTTCGGTCGCCCGTCGTTTGTCGCGCAGAACGTCTGGCAAAAGCGCTACTCGCGAGACAACAACTCCGCGATCGGCGACGTTCATGACTACGTGATTTGCTATGCCATCGACCCCGAGCGCTTCAAGGCGAATCGGAATCTCGTGGCACCTGATGCCAAAACGGCGTCGGCGTACCGGAACCCGAACAATGATCCGCGAGGGCCATGGCGCCTGGTTCCGATGACGGGAGCGGGGCTACGCACGAATCAGCAGTACGCCGTGACGACGCCGAGTGGCAAGGTCATTTACCCGCCCGAGGGGCGGCATTGGAGCGTCCTGGAGCCGAAGTTCCTCGACCTTGTGGCTCAGGGTAAAGTCTTCTTTGGCAAAAATGGGGACTCCCAGCCAGGGCTCCTTCGCTACTTCTCGGAGGTAGAAGGCCTCGTACCGTGGACTTGGTGGCCGCACGACGAGGTTGGCCACACCGACGAGTCCAAGAAGGAGATCCACACGCTGTTCGGTAAGGACAACGCGTTCGACACGCCGAAACCCGAGCGCTTACTTCAGCGCGTTCTTCACATCGCGACGAACCCCGGCGACCTTGTGCTCGACTCGTTCCTCGGCTCCGGTACGACTGCTGCCGTCGCTCACAAGATGGGAAGACGCTGGATCGGCATCGAGGTCGGCGACCACGCCACCACGCACTGCGCACCGCGCCTCAAGAAGGTCGTAGGGGGCGAAGATCCGGGCGGTATCACCGAGGCGGTTGGCTGGAAGGGCGGTGGCGGCTTCCGCTTCTTCAAGCTCGCGCCCTCGCTCCTCGAGAAGGACAAGTGGGGCAACTGGATCGTCAGCAAGCAGTACAACCCCGAGATGCTCGCCGAGGCGATGTGCAAGCTCGAAGGCTTCCGCTACGCACCGGACCGCGAGGCGTTCTGGAACCACGGCCACTCGACCGAGCGGGACTTCATCTACGTCACCACCCAAAACCTGAGCTACGACCAGCTCCGCTTCCTCAGCGACCAGGTCGGCCCCGAGCGCACGCTGCTCATCTGCTGCGGTGCCTTCCGCGGCAAGCCCGACTTCCCGAACCTCACGGTGAAGAAGATCCCCCAGGCCGTGCTCACCCGCTGCGAGTGGGGCCGAGACGACTACAGCCTGAACGTGCGCGAGCAGGCGCCCGTCGTTGCCGTGGAAGAGGCGAAGGCCGCGGCGTCGTCCGGCAACGGCACGAAGACCAAGGCCGGCGGGCGCCGCAAGAAGGCCACGCCGGTGCAAGCACTCTCGCTGTTCGCCGGGATCGAGCCCTCGACAGGAACGCCGAGCAAGGGATGACCAGCCGTCACGTGAGCAGCATCGCCGGGCGTCTCTCTCTTCGCTCCCCACAGCGGAGATCTCTCGAGATCCTCGACCGCGTCATGGAGATCGCCCGGCCGCACAAGTTGAAGAAGGCGGGTGGTGACCTCAAGTCGGCGCTCGATGTCATCCGCTCGAAGTTTCCGTCGGTGGAGGACTTCGAGCACGCGTTCCCGAGCCTGTGCTTCGCCCTCGCTACCGGCGTCGGCAAGACGCGGCTCATGGGCGCGTTCATCACGTACCTGCACCTCGCGCACGGCATCCGGCACTTCTTCGTGTTGGCGCCGAACCTCACCATCTACAACAAGCTCCTCGCCGACTTCACGCCGAACACCCCGAAGTACGTGTTCCAGGGGATCGCCGAGTTCGCGGTGAAGGCCCCGACGCTGGTGACCGGCGAGAACTTCGAGCAGAAGCCGCAGGTGCTGGACCTGTTCGAGCGCGACGACGTCGTGGTCAACATCTTCAACATCGCGAAGTTCAACGAGAAGACGAAGAGCGCCGACGAGGAGGGCAAGAAGACGCTCAAGGTGCGTCGGCTCTCCGAGTTTCTCGGACAGTCGTATT
Organism: Polyangiaceae bacterium UTPRO1; assembly: GCA_002050235.1. GTDB lineage: Bacteria > Desulfobacterota > Binatia > UTPRO1 > UTPRO1 > UTPRO1. Next base: position 54,156 of record MWST01000043.1, read on the forward strand.
TCGACTACCTCGCGGGTCTCGACGACCTCGTGCTCATCATGGACGAGGCGCACCGCTATCGCGCCGACACCAGCGCAAAGTCGATCGAGGAGCTGAAGCCCGTGCTCGGCATCGAGCTCACGGCGACTCCGCAGATCGAGGCTGGCAAGAAGTCGTCGCGCTTCAAGAACGTCATCTACGACTACCCGCTCGCGAAGGCGATGCAGGACGGCTACGTGAAGGAGCCTGCCGTCGCGACGCGCGCGAACTTCGACCCGAAGTCGATGAGCAAGGAGGCGCTCGAGCTGCTCAAGCTCGAAGACGGCGTGCGCGTCCACGAGTCGGTAAAGGTCGACCTCGACGTCTACGCGCAGCAGAACGGTGTGCGGAAGGTCAAGCCGTTCATGCTGGTCATCGCGGAGAACACCGACCACGCGAACGAGCTGGTGAAGCTCATCGAGGGCGAGACGTTCTTCGACGGCCGCTACAGGGGCCGCGTCATTCAGGTCCACTCCGGGCAGAAGGGCGCGGAGAAGGACGAGAACATCGAGAAGTTGCTCTCGGTCGAGCGCACGGACTCGGAGACGGAGATCGTCGTCCACGTCAACATGCTCAAGGAGGGCTGGGACGTCACCAACCTCTACACCATCGTCCCTCTTCGCACGGCCGCCGCGCGCACGCTGGTCGAGCAGTCGATCGGCCGTGGCCTGCGCCTTCCGTATGGCAAGCGCACCGGCGTCGCCGCCGTCGACCGCCTGACCATCGTCGCGCACGACCGCTTCCAGGACATCGTCGACGAAGCGAAGAAGGGCGGCTACTCGTTCAGCACGGTGAACATCGGCACCGACGTCGACGAGATGCCGAAGCAGACCGTCGTGGTCGCTCCCTCGTTCGAGACCGCGCTCGGCATCACCCCGGTGGCGCCCGAGTCGACGCCCACCCTGGCGGCCCCGAGCCCCGGCGTGAAGCCTGCAGCGCCCACACCTGCCGCACCGCCGAAGTTCACGAAGCCCGAGGAGATCGCGGCGGCCAAAGCGACCATCGAGGCCATCGCGAAGGTCGTGCGCGATCCCGAGCTCGCTCCGACGCCCAAGGCGCTCGAGAGCGACGAGGTGCAATCGATGCTCGTCGAGGTCGTGAAGGACAAGCTCTCGGGCGGCCAGCCCACGATGTATCCGGACATCGGCAAGCTGACCGACGCCCAGCTCGTGCGGGTCGTGCGCGAGGCGACCGCCGTCTACAACGCGCTCACCATCGCCATCCCGCGCGTCATCGTGCTGCCCAAGGGCGTCGTGCGGGCGGGCTTCCGCGACTTCTCCCTGGATCTTTCGTCGTTCCGGCTCCAGCCGGTCTCGCAGGAGATCCTCGTCCGGCATCTCGAGAGCGGTGCCGAGCACGTCATCGGCGCGCTCGAAGGAGGCGTCGAGGAAGCGCGGCTCGAGGATTACGTCGTGCGCGGCCTCATCGACTTCGACGACGTAAACTACGACGAGCAGGCCGACCTGCTCTACAAGCTTGCCGACGAGGTCGTCACGCACCTCCGCTCGTACCTCAAGGACGACGACGAGGTTCGCAACGTCCTCATCTTTCACGCGAAGCAGATCGCCGACCTCGTTCACACGCAGATGCAGCCGCACGCGTGGGAGGAGGCATCGTCCTACGAGACCGTGGTGAGCCAGGGCTTCTCCGACGTGCGCGCGCAGGCCTTCGCGGCGCCTGCAGGCGAGGTCGTGCGCCAGTACGACACGCCGATCGACAGCAAGGTCGACATCCGCAAGATGCTCTTCGGCGGCTTCAAGAAGTGCCTCTATCCGACGCAGAAGTTCGACTCGGACACGGAGCGCCGCTTCACCGTCGTCATCGAGAAGGACAAGACCGTCATCAAGTGGTTCAAGCCCGGCAAGGGCGTCTTCCAGATCCGCTACTCGAACGACGCCGACTACGAGCCCGACTTCGTCGTCGAGGCCGCGACCGAGAAGCTGATCTGCGAGCCCAAGGGCGCCGACCGCATGCAGGACCCGGTCGTCCTCGCCAAGGCCCGCGCGGCGGCGACCTGGTGCAAGCACGCCAGCGCGCACGAGAAGGCGAATCACGGCAAGCCGTGGCGCTACCTGCTCATCCCGCACGACGCCATCGCCGACAACATGACCCTCGACGGGCTCGCCAAGCAGTTCACGTTCGCCGCGCCCGAGGAGGGGAAGTAGCCACGATGACCGAGACGAATGCGCCGCTTCGAGAAGCTCGCGCGCTCCCGAACGGCGCGAAGTTCTATCGCTGCGCGTTCCAAGTGAACCCTGCGAGCTACGCAGCGAAGTTCAGGGGGAACGGTCATGGGTTGGACGAGCGCACCTACGTCCAGAAGCTCCTCGACAAGTGCGTGGAACTGGACATCGAGGTCATCGCCGTCACGGACCACAACGACGCCGGCTCGATCGCCCTGTTTCGCGAGGAGGCGAAACCCCGGAACATCACCGTCTTTCCCGGCTTCGAAGTAGCCTCCAGCGAGGGGGTCCACGTCCTCTGCATCTACCCGCCCGACGCAACCGACGCCGCCTTGCAGCGCTACCTCGGCGAGATCGGCATCACCACGGCCGAGCCATCTTCGTCGCTGAGCAAGAAGTCCTTCGCTGACCTCTTGGAGTGCGTCCGGACGCAGGGCGGCCTCACCATCGCCGCGCACATCACGCAGGACAAGGGGCTGCTCAACACGCTCCACGGGCAGGCGCGCGTTCAGGCCTGGCGTGATTCGAACCTGCTGTGCGTGCAGATCCCCGGATCGGTCGAGGAAGCGCCCGACGACAAGCGGCCGATCCTGAAGAACCAGAACGCCGACTACAAGCGCGAGGTCGGCCCCGACGCCACCACGGCGCTCGCCATCGTGAACGCTGGTGACGTCGCCAAGCCCGAAGATCTCGACCTGGCGACCTCGACATGCTGGGTGAAGATGACCGAGCCATCGCTTGAAGGGCTCAGACAGGCCTTCCTCGATCCCGTCTCTCGCATTCGCCTCGCCAGCGACCCTGTACCCGAGGCGCACGCCGAATTTGTTGGGCTCGCGTGGCAGGGGGGATTCCTGGACGGACGCGCCGTCTCGTTCAACGAGAACCTGAACGTACTCATCGGCGGGCGCGGCACCGGCAAGTCGACCGTCATCGAGAGCCTACGTTACGTGCTCGGGCTCGATCCGCTCGGTGAGGATGCGAAGAAGGCACACGAGGGCATCGTGAAGCACGTTCTCAAGAGCGGGACGCGGATCGCTCTGTCGGTGCGTGTGCACCACCCTGCCCGCCGCGAGTACGTCATCGAGCGCACCGTCCCGAACGCGCCGGTCGTGAAGGACTCGGCAGATCAGCCCCTTCCGTACAAGCCCGCCGACGTCATCCCGCGAGCGCAGGTCTTCGGCCAGCACGAGATCTCCGAGCTGACGAAGGACGGCGAAAAGCTTACCCGGCTCCTCGATCGGTTTATCGCCAGCGACGACGCCGCCCAGGTGAACAAGGGCGAGAAGAAGCAAGGCCTCGCTGACTCGAGGAAGCTGGTAGCGGACGCTGCCGACAAGCTGACCAAGTTTGATGAGAAGCTGGCTGCATTGCCGAAACTCGAGGAGACACTGAAGCGGTTCCAAGAGGCTGGTCTCGAAGAGAAGATGAAGGACAAGAGCCTCCTCATCCGCGAGGAGCAGCTCTTGAAGCAGGCCGATGGGGTCGTTGGACGCGTTCGGCAGCTCGCCAGCACCCTGCGCGCAGCAACGCCCCTCGACGTCGCGTTCCTCGACACCATCTCCGACGCTCTCCCCAGCGCGGAGAAGCTGCGACGGCTGAAGGCGACCTTCGCAACCCTACAACTCGCCGTAGAGCAGGCTGCGAAGTCGATCGACGACGCCGTGAGTGTCGTCGACGCGGAGCGGGTCGCGTTCCAGACCGGCTGGGACGCGCACAAGAAGACCGTCGAGGAGACCTACGAGAAGACCCTTCGGGAGCTGCAGAAGGCGAAGATCGATGGCGAGGAGTTCGTTCGCCTAAAAAAGCAGATCGAAGAGTTGCGCCCGTTGCGCGATCAGCGAACGGTGCTCGAGAAGCGGCTCGCCGGCGAGCGAGAGGTCCGCCGCACGAAACTGGTCGAGTGGGAGAACGCAAAGGCCGAGCAGTTCCGTTCGCTCGAGAAGGCTGCCAAGAAGGTCACGAAGCAGCTCGAGGGGCGCGTCCGGGTGCGCGTCAGCTTCGCCGCCGTTCGTGATCAGCTCATCGCGCTGCTGAAGGAGAAGGTCGGCGGCCGCCTCTCCGAGGCACTCGAGACCTTGCGCACCGTCGACCAGCTCTCCCTTAGCGAGCTCGCAACCGCAGGGCGAAGCGGCAAGGACGCGCTCGTCACGAAGTACAGCCTGCTCCCCGCGCAGGCCGAGAAGCTGGCGCAAGCGACCGAGTCCGTGTGGATGGAGGTCGAGGAACTCGATCTGCCGGCGACGACCACCATCGAGCTGAACACGGCGCCCGAGGGAGAGGATGCCGTCTGGCGGAAGCTCGACGACCTCTCCACGGGGCAGAAGGCCACGGCGGTCTTGCTCCTATTGCTCCTCGAGTCCGACGCGCCGCTGGTGGTCGACCAGCCCGAGGACGACCTCGACAACCGCTTCATCACCGAGAGCATCGTGCCGAAGATGCGTGAGGAGAAGCGGCGGCGCCAGTTCGTCTTCGCCACGCACAACGCGAACATCCCGGTGCTCGGCGACGCTGAACTGATCGTCGGTCTTGCCGCGCGCAATGACGGGAACGGCGCGCTCACCGCGAAGCACATGGGTGCCATCGACTCGCGCGGCGTTCGCGAGCTGGTCGAGGAGGTTCTCGAGGGCGGGCGCCGCGCGTTCGAGCTCCGGAGGCAGAAGTATGGGTTCTGAGGGACACACTGCCGGAAGGACTTTCGCGGTCGCGGGCGTGCGAGGTCGGAGAGCGCCATGACCACCCTCGCTGCCCTCCAGGCGCTCATCGCCCTCGGCGAGTCCGAGACGCTTGAGTTCAAGCGCTCGACGGCGGAGCTGCGGCGCGCGGGCGAGACACTGTGCGCTTTCGTGAACGGCGACGGCGGGCAGGTGCTGGTCGGCGTGGGGCCCAAGGGGCAGCTCGTCGGCCAACAAGTCGCCGACATCACTCTGCGCGACATCGCCGCGACGCTCGAGAAGATCGAGCCCTCCGCGCGCATCGAGCTGGACCGCGTCGCGCTTGGGAACGGGCTCGAGGTCATCGTGTTCTCTGCGCCGTCGTCACGGGCGTTCGTGCCTTTCGTCTACGACGACAAGCCGTACAAGCGCGTCGGCTCGACGGCGACGACCATGTCGCAGGACGAGTACATGCGGCTGCTGCTTGACCGCAACCACGCGCGCCACCGCTGGGAGAACCAGCCCGCCGAGGGCGTGCGCCTGGAAGACCTCGACCACGAGGAGATCCTCCGCACCCGGGCGAGCGCCATCGAGCATCGGCGCCTGTCGGCGAGCACCAGCATGGACGCCGCTGACATCCTCGACCGCCTTGGCCTGCGCATCGACGGGCAGCTCACCAACGCCGCGCAGATGCTCTATGGCACGAAGTTCCTGCCGCGTTACCCCCAGGCGCTGCTCAAGCTCGGGCGCTTTCGCGGCACGAAGATCACCGGCGACATCCTCGACAACCAGCAGCTCCACCTGCACGCCTTCGCGATGGTGCGCGAGGCGATCGCGTGGCTCGATCGCACGCTGCCGCTAGCAGCACGCTTTCCCAAAGGCAGCATCTTCCGGGAGGACCGCCAGCCAGTGCCGGCTGAGGCGCTGCGCGAGACGATCATCAACGCGGTGATCCATCGCGACTTGAGCCTCGCGAGCGGCTACGTCGCCATCGCGGTCTTCGACGATCGCATCGAGGTGCGGAGCGTCGGCGAGCTGCCGTTCGGTCTACGCGCCGAGCAGCTCTCAGAGGAGCACCCGTCGAAGCCGCGCAACCCGGATCTCGCAGGCGCCTTCCATCGCACGGGCGCCATCGAGGTCTGGGGCCGTGGCACCAACCGTGTCATCGAGGCGTGCCGCGCTTGGGGCATCGACGTTCCGACGTTCAAGGTCGAGATGGGCGTCACGACGGTCACCTTCCACGCAGAGATCCGTCCGGGACGTGAAGCGGAGCAAGCCGGGACCAAGCCGTCCCATGGCATCGACCTAGTCGGCGACTCAGTCGGTGACCCAGTCGATCGTCTCCTAGGCGCGCTCGAAAGAGGCCCGCTCGCTACGGCGCAACTTCAAAAGGCTCTGGGACTGAAGCACCGACCGACGTTCAAGGAGAACTACCTCAAACCTGCGCTTGCGGAGCGGCTCATCGAGATGACCGTCCCTGACAAGCCGAGCAGCCGCTTGCAGAAGTACCGACTCACCGACGCGGGCAGGGCCCGGCTTTCGACCAAACGCGGAGGCGCGCCGTGAGGTCACTCGAGGGGCATGTGACGGCGAGGGGCTCACTCGATGCACAGGGGTTGGAAGCGGATCGACCGGGGTCCGAGCCCGATCGACCGGAGTCGGAGGCCGATCGACCGGAGCCCCCGCTCGACCTCGCGGCCGCTGCGAAGGTCGCCGAGGGGCGCCTGCGCCGCCTGTTCCCCGACGAGCCGACCCACCCGAACCAAGCCTACGCCGCGGCGTCCGACAACGACGAGAAGAGCCCGCCATGAAGACGCCGCCGAAGAAGACCTCCAAGCCGAAAGCGAAGGTCGGCCGCGCTGCCGGTGACGCACGCAGCGCAGACCGCATCGCCCTCGTGGAAGGAGTCGCCGGGCGCCACGCGAAAGACCCCGTGGCTCGCCTCGGAGACTTCGAAGCACAGGCCCGCACCGACCTCCGGCTGCCTGCCGACGCCCACGTGATCGGCGAGCCCGTCACGGTGACTGCGCTCCGCGACCCTGGACTGCCGCACGTCGGGCTCTTGGTCACGTGTCAGCGAGGCGAGAACACCTACGAAGTCGGCTTGGCGGACGTGACGTTCGCGTCGGGTAGCCCTGCCGCGCAGTTCGTGTCTAGGTACCGTGCCTGGCTTGGACTTCCATCGGCGAGCAGCCAGACGGCTGCCGCTCCGCGTCCGCACAAGATGGCGAGCGAGGACATCGTCATCGGAAAGGCCGTGGATCTCGTCGTGCTCGCCTGCAAGTCGAACGCGCTCCGCTGTCGACTGCTCGGTACGTCTCGCGAGGTCACGCTGCGCACAGCGGTCCGCGACGAGGTGCCCGGGTCGATCATCACCGTCACGCCGACGAAAGAGTGGACACACGCTCGGCATCCCTACATCTCGGGCTCCATCGGCTCGATTCGTTCAGACGTGTTCGCGCTCGGTCTGACGCCGCTCGCCCTCCACGAGCAAGGCGACTGGGACCCGGACGACGAGTACTGGGGCGAGGAAGAGGAACCGGTCGACGACTGGGCCAAGCCGATCATCGCACGCGGCAAACGGCCGATGTTCGAGTTGGAGAAGGTCATCCCCGGCGCCGATCCCGAGGACTTCGATTCCGACCCGATTCTCGAAGCCGCGGAGCTGCGCGCGGCAGGCGATGAGAGGGGCGCATACGACCTGCTGATGAACCTGCTCGCGAAGGATCTTCGCTGCCTCGACGCGCACGCCCACCTCGGCAACCTCGAATTCGAGCGCAACCCCAAGCAGGCGCTTCGGCACTACGAGATGGGCACCACCATCGGTGGCGCCTCGCTCGGGAAGGACTTCGACGGCGTGCTCGCGTGGGGCCTCATCGACAACCGCCCGTTCCTGCGGTGTCTGCACGGCGTCGGCCTCTGCGCGTGGCGTCTCGGTGACCTGCGCGTAGCCAAGGCGGTCTTCACGAAGATGCTGTGGCTCAACCCGAGCGACAACCAGGGCGCCCGCTTCAACCTCGCCGCGGTCGAGGCCGGCAAGACGTGGGACGAGATGGAGGGCGACTCGTGACCCGTATGGCAAATCTCCATTGAGCCACGACCTAGCGCAGCACCCGCCCGGCGCGCGCCCCGGCGTCGTAGCGGCCGTCTTCGAGGACCGTGCGGCCGTTGATCAAGACGCGCTCGATGCCGCGCGGGAAGCGGGCGGGTGCATCGAAGGTAGCGGTGTCCTGGAGGGTCGCTGTATCGAGGACGACGAGGTCGGCGGCGCAGCCGGGGCGTACCCAGCCGCGGTCCTTCCAGCCCAGGCGCTCGGCGGCGGCGCCGGTCATCTTGCGCACCGCCTCGGCGAACGAGAACAGTCCTTCCTTTACATAGGTGCTGAGGACGCGCGGGAAGGTGCCGTAGCTCGCCGGGTTCTGGTGTCCTTCGCGGGTTACGAAGGTGTCGGTTTCGATCGTGCACTGCGGGTGCGCGAGCACGGCGCGGAGCGCCTCCTCCTCGCCGCCGTCGCCGCTGTAGGTGTGGATGAGGACGCGCGCCTGCCGTCCGCTCTCGAGGACTAGGCGGCAGTAGAAGTCGAACGGCTCCATGTCGGCGCGGGCTGCTGCTTCGGTGATGCGGAGGCCGTCGTACTGGTTCAACGCCGGGGCGTTGGCGCGCATGATCTGGATGTCGGGGAGGCCGAAGCCGAGCGCCTCGAAGGCGAAAGTTGCGAAGCTGCGCAGGCTCGCGAGCTCGTCGGCGTCGGCCAGGACTGCTTCGAGGCGCGGCACGACATGGGCGGGGAAGATGACGCTCGCGGTCGTGTTGCCGGCCGTGTAGGGGAAGGCGTCGCAGGCGACGTCGACGCCGCGTCGGCGCGCAGCGTCGATGCGCGCCAGCGCCTGCGGGTAGCTCGGCCAGGTCTGGCGGCCGACGAATATGAGGTGGCTCACCTGCACGCGCGCACCGCTGCGCTCGCCGACGCGCAGGATCTCGTCGAGGGCGGCGAGGTTGTGCGGTTCGCTCATGGGGTCGGTAGCGAGGGCGCCGCTCATCCAGCTGTAGGCTTTGAGGTGCGAGGTGAAGAGCTTGCCTTCGCGCGCCGCCCAGCCGGCGAAGTGCGCGAGCTCGTCCTCGTGCGCGAAGATGCCGGGGGGATAGCCGAGTCCGGTCGAGACGCCGACACAGCCGGCGGCGAGCGCGTCACGCACGAGGCCTTCCATCGCGCGCAGCTCGTCGGCGGTAGGCGGTGCGGGGTTGAGCGGGCCGGTCACCGCCGCTCGCACGGCGCCGTGGCCGACGAGCTCGGCACAGTTGAGCGCTACGCCGCTCTCCTCGAGCCGGTCGAGGAAGTCACCCATCGACGTCCACGCGAGGTCGATCGCCTCGTCGACGATGAGGCGGCTCGCGTCGTGGGCGGCGCCGCGGTTGTGGGCGCTGATCGGCGCCGGGCTGAAGCCGCAATTGCCGCCGACGAGCGTGGTCATGCCCTGGCGCACGAACGGCTCGACGAGGGCACCGTGGTCGGCGCCCGGGAGCAGCCAATCGGAGTGCGAGTGGATGTCGATGAACCCCGGTGTGATCGTCTTGCCGCTGCAGTCGACGGTGCGGGCGGCGGCGAGGCCGTCGAGGTCGCCGACGGCGGTGATGCGCTCGCCGTTGATGGCGACGTCGGCGCGCCGCGCCGGAGCGCCGCTGCCGTCGACGACGGTGCCGCCCGCGAGCTTGAGATCGCAGTCCATGATCGCCTCCTCGGTGAGCGCTTCCCTAGCCCGGTGTCGGCACCAGGTCCATGTCCTGCGGACGCCGGGCGAGTGCTGCGGTCCAGGCTGCTCGACGTTGCCGTCGTTAGGCGATAGTGACCCCGGCGACATGAAGCTCGGCGTTCTCGCCGTCGTCGCCCTCGGGATCGCTGCCGTGGCGGCGCTGGCGCTCCGGCCGCGCGACGACGGCGGCGGCTACGATCCCTACTTCCGGGCCCTTAACGACCTGCTCAAGCGCGAGGGTCCGGCGCGCCCGGTCCTGATCCTCGATCTCGACCGCCTCGATCGCAACCTCGACGTCGTGCGCCGCTCGATCCGTCCGCCCAAGCACTTCCGGGTCGTCGCCAAGTCGCTGCCTTCGATCCCGTTGCTGCGCTACGTCTGCGAGCGCACCGGCACGAAGCGGGTGATGTCGTTCCACCAGCCGTTTCTGAACCAGGTGGCGGAGCAGCTCGCGGACAGCGACATCCTGCTCGGGAAGCCGCTGCCGGTGCGGTCGGCGGCGGCGTTCTACGCCGCGCTCCGCGGCAACTTCGACCCGAGCCGCCAGTTGCAGTGGCTCGTCGACACCCCCGAACGGCTCGACGAATACCTGGCGCTCGCCGAGCGCCTGCAGCAGAAGATGCTGATCAACGTCGAGATCGACGTCGGCCTGCACCGCGGCGGCGTCGCCGACACCAGCACTCTGGACCGGCTGCTGGCGGTGATCGCCGCGCATCCCGACCGCCTCGAGCTCGCGGGCTTCATGGGCTACGACCCGCACGTCGTCAAGGTGCCCGGGTGGGCGCGGCGGCGGGCGTCGCTGATCGCGGAAGTGCGCGCGGCCTATCGCGGCTACGTCGAGTTCGCGCGGGCGCGCTACCCGCAACTCTGGCGCGACGGGATGACGCTGAACGGCGCCGGAAGTCCGACGTATCGCCTCTACGAGGACGACACGCTCCTGAACGATCTCGCGCTCGGTTCGGCGCTCGTCAAGCCGACCGACTTCGACATCGACACTCTGGAAGCGCACGTGCCGGCGCTCTTCATCGCCACCCCGGTCCTGAAGGCGGGCGCGGCAACGCAGCTTCCCGGTCTCGACTGGCTTTCGCGCCTCCTCGACTGGTGGAACCCGAACCTGGCGCGCACCTTCTTCGTCTACGGCGGGTACTGGATGGCGCGACCCGTGGCCCCGGCCGGCTTGCACACCAACCCGCTCTTCGGACGCAGCTCGAACCAGGAGATGCTGAACGGATCGGCGCGGGTAGCGCTGGGAGTCGACGACTACGTGTTCCTGCGGCCGACCCAGAGCGAGGCCGTCATGCTGCAGTTCGGCGACATCCTGGTCGTCCGCGGCGACGCCGTCGTCGACCACTGGGCGGTGCTCACGCAGTAGGCGATCGCGTCCTCGGCGCGAGGGTCGGCCGCTGCGGCAACTGTGGCAAGGCGGTGGCGACGGTCGCTACCGGACGAGGGCACGGCCCTTCTGACAAGTGGCCGGGGTGGCTGCTACAGGGCGCCGGTGCCGGCGGCGCGGTCGCCGCCGGCAATCAGATCAGTACACGCCGGGTACGAGACACCAGCGGTCGCGGCGATAGTCCGCGTAGGCGGCGCCGAGGTGGCGAAGCAGGGTGCGCTCTTCGAGGCGGATGCGCAGGAGCGCTAGCGGCAGCCAGACGACCAGGCCCACGACGGCGGCCGTCGGGCTCGACACCATCATCGCCGTGCCGAGCGCAACGAGGAGTAGGCCCGCGTAGTTCGGATGGCGAATCCAGCGATAGGGGCCGGTCGTCACCAGGACGTGATCGGCCAGAACCGAGAGGCCGACCGTGAACTGGCGGCCGAGGGCGACGGCGGCGGCGCGGCGCAGCGCCACGCCGAGTCCGACGACGACGCAGCCCGTGAGCCCGAGGAGCCCGGGATGCTGCCAGGTGCGCTCGGGAATGCGGTTGTCCCAGGCGCCGGCGGCGAGGATCGCGAGGAAGGCGAGCTGCATCGCCATGCCCCAAGGCTCGGGCCGGAAGGCATCGCCGGGGGTCGTGCCGTTCGCGGTGCCGTCGCCACGCTCCTCGCGGTCGCGGCGGCCGAGGTCGAAGAACGAGAGCCCGGCAGCGAGTGCGAGGATGAAGACCGTAGGCCCGTTCCAGCGCCCGGCGATGCCGACGAGCGCCGCCGAGAGGATGCCGCGTATCCAAGCGTTCAGCGGAGCGCCCTCATCGTGCAGAGGACATCTAGCCGGCATCGCTCGATGCGTCCACGTCGAGCCGCCGCCGGGCAGATGGCTCCGGCGCTGCCGGCCGGTCATTGACCGTGCCGGAGTGCGCTCGTAGGGTGGCGGCTCGTTCCTCTTCCCGCCGATGTCTTCCACGCGCTGCAGCGGTTTTCTTGCGCCGGTGTTGCTCGCCATGGCGCTCGAGCTTTCGAGCCTGCCGGCGCACGCTGCCCTCGATGCCGCCGCCGCGAAGGCAGTGCAGGCCTGCCAGAAAGCTACGACGGCCGCCGTGGCGAGCTATAGCGCCACTACCTTCAAGAGCTTCGCCACCTGTTTCGACGCTGTCTTCGCTTGCGTCCAGCTACAGCCGTTCAGCTACGCCTGCCGGGAGAGAGCGCGCCGGAAGTGCGCGCTCGGGGTGACGAACCGGGCGCGAGCCGACGCCAAGCTCGACGCCATGGTCGCCAGGAAGTGCGCCGAGACGGCGGTGCCGTTCGCCGTCCTGAGCTCGGTCACGGGAGCGAATCTGGAGCTCCTGGACGACGAGTGCGGGCGCCTTCTCCATCTGCCGGTAGATGCCGGCGACTTCGCTGAATGCGCGCGGCGGAACGCGCGCTGCAGGGTCGAGGAGGCGGTCGCGTTCGCCATGCCGCGCGCCGCGGCGCTGCTGGCGACCGCCGACGTCACCCTCGTGAGCGACTTCTGTACGGAGCCGTCCGCGACCCCGACACCGCCACCCACGCCAACTCCGACGGCTGCGTGGACGCCGCCGCCCGTGCCCAGCACATCGCCGACGGCGACCGCAGCGCCGGTTTTGTCGCCGACCCCGACCTGGACAGCGACCCCGACCGCGACCCCGACTCCTAGCGGGACAGCTACGCGGACCATGACCCTGACGGCGACGCCGAGCGCGACGCCGTCGCCCAGCACATCGCCGACGGTGACCGCGACGCCGGTTTTGTCGCCGACCCCGACCCGGACAGTGACCCTGACCGCGACTCTAACCCCAACCGCGACTCCGACCCCGACTCCTAGCCGGACAGCTACGTGGACCATGACCCCGACGTCGCCGCCGAGTGCGACTCCGTCGCCGACCCCGACCGCGACTCCGACCGCGACTCCCAGCCGGACAGCTACGCGGACCATGACCCCGACCCCGACGCCGAGTGCGACGCCGTCGCCCAGCACATCGCCGACTCCGACCCCGACTCCCAGCCGGACAGCTACGCCGACCCCGACCCCGACCGCGTCGCCGTCGCCGGGCCCGGTGGTCCTCGGCTGTCCCTCCGGGGCGTCGGGCTGTGGCCCCATCGTCCAGAATCCGCTGAACGATCCGACGACGATGACGCTGCTCTGGTGGACGAACGAAGCCGGCGATGCGCGCGTCGACTACGGGACGACGCTGGCACTCGGACACACCGCAACTGCGGCCGAGCCGGCAACGTGTGCGGTCGGCGCTGCCGGCACGTGCCATCGCGTCGACCTCGGCGGCTTGAGCCCCGGCGCCGAGTACTTCTACCGGCTGACTACGAATGGCACGGTGGTGCAGGAGGCATCGGCCGCGATCAGCTTCCGTGCCCTCCGCGCCGCCGGCGACAGCGCGCCGCTGACCTTCGCCGTCGTCGGCGACTTCGGTGCCTACCCCGCGGGCACGCAGTGCTATCCCGACGGCTGTCCGTCGTTCAAGATCGCGGACCAGATCGCCGCCAAGCGCCCCGACCTCGTGCTCGCGGTCGGCGACAACGCCTACGAGGGACTGGCGACGCGGCTTCTCGACTGGGAGCAAAAGGTTCTCGTGCCGTACCGCCCCGTGCTGGCGACGGCACCCATGTTCCTGGCGCTCGGCAATCACGACCTGCGCGACTCCGGCGGCTTTCACGACTCCGATCTCACCGAGTGGACCGCCGCCCACCCGCAGCGTACGATCTTCGCTGCGCCGGTGAACGGCAGCCCCGGCGGCGCCCGCGAAGGGGCCTGGTATGCGCTCGACACCGGACCGGCGACGTTCCTCGTCGTCAACTCGAACTTCCAGCCGACGCAGGTGCAGGACTGGACCTCCGGCGACCAGCAGAAGGTCTGGCTCTGGAACCGCCTGCAGCCGGGTGCGAGCCGCAAATGGAAGCTCGCCGCCGGCCACCATACTCCGTACTCGTGCGCCAACGGGCGCTGCGCAGGCGGCGCCAAGGAGGGCCGCGGCTGCGGAGCGGACGCCGACTGCGACGGCGGGACGTGCCGGCTCGGCGCCTCGGGATCGAGCGTCTGGAACGCCCGCCTGCGCTTCAGCCCGCTCTTCGAGGCCTTCGGCGTGCAGCTCTCGTTCTGGGGGCACGAGCATTTCTGGGAGCGCTCGCGCTGGCTCGACGACTTCGACGGGGCGAGCCTGGCGAACGATCCGCAGACCAACAGCCCGAACGGCGACGGCCTCGGCACGCGCTACCTGACGGTCGGCGGCGGTGGTGCCGGGCTCGACGGCGGCGCGCGTCTGGCGGCTTCCGGGCCCCTGTCCGGTCAGCCGGTCGATCAGAACGGCGGGCTCTGCGCGCCGGGCGGCGGCGACACCGTGCCCTTCGTTGCCGCCGGCTGCAGCTACGACGGTACCGGCTACTGCTCGACCGGCGCGCGCTACAGCTTCGCGTTCTGCACGCTCGCCGACCCGACGCTCTCGTGCGCCGGCATAGATGCGGACGGCGTCACGTTCGATACCTTCGCGATCGAGGACCCGGCGCCGAGCCCTACCGCCTCGCCGACGCCATGACGGCGCGGCTGGCGGCGCCGCCGCACCTCCGCTAGTTCATCGCCCGATGAGCGACGACGAGCGCAGCCGCGGCGAGCGTGTCTTCTCCTTCTGGTCGGCGGCGGGCTCGGCCGTGACCGGCGCCTGGGCGGAGCGCCGCCGGCTCGCCGCGGCGATGCGCCAGGTCATCGACCGTCTGACGACGAGCGATGCTCCCGAAGAGGAGCTGCGCGCCGCCGCCGATGCCCTCGACCGCTACGCGGCCCGCCTAGCGTCGCACCCGCGCCGCACCCTGCCGCTCGGCTTCGGGGAGAGCGCCAACGCCGGGGACGTCGCCGCCTTCTTCGACTACAGCCCGCTCATCGGCCTCTCGAATCCGCTGGCGCCGCCGATCGTGCTCGAAGTGGAAGGGCAGGTCGTGCACGGGCGCGTGCGCTTCGGCGCCGCGTACGAAGGACCCCCGGGACACGTGCACGGCGGGTTCGTCGCCGCGGCCTTCGACGAGGTGCTGGGCTTCGTGCAGTCGACGACCGGCCAGCCGGGCATGACGGCGACGCTCACGATCCGCTACCGCAAGCCGACGCCGCTCGATACCGATCTGCGCTTCGAAGCCACCGTCCGCCGCGTCGAAGGTCGCAAGATCTTCGCCGAAGGCCGCCTCTACGACGGCGACATCCTCACCGCCGACGCCGAGGGACTCTTCATCTCCGTCGACCTGGTGAAGATGCAGCTCCTCGCCGAAGCCAAGAAAGCGCGCCAGAACCGATAGCGCCGGGCGCTCAGTGGCAGCGGGCGTCGCGGAAGTTGGTGATGGTGACGCCGGCGTCGAGGTGTTCCTCGAGCACCGCCTCGAAGGGCCGCTGGTCGAGGACCTCGAACTGGCTCGCAGCGAACGGGAAGCGGGCGCCGTCCTCGGTGTACGGGGCGACCGCCGAGGAGCCCGCCGAGAGCGCGCCCACGAGGGCGGTGAGCCGTCGTTGGATGGGGCGCGGCTCGCGCGTCGTGAGGACGAGCTTCGCGTCGGGGAGCGCCAGCGCCAGGAGGGCCACGAGGCGCGCGAAGTCATCGTCGCCGACCTCGCGGCCGGCGCCGCCGCCGGCGATGCGGCGGAGACGCGGCACCGAGAGGTACACCTCCATGCCGGCGGCGCGCAGGTGCTCGACGTGACGGATGGCGGCGATCATCTCGAAGGCGACGTCGGGACAGAGTCCGAGGAGCACGCCCGGATTGGCGAGGCGAAAGCCGGCGCGGCGGGCGCGGTCGAAGTTGGCGAGGCGGCGGTCGTAGTCGCTGCGCGGATTCTGCGGGTCGCGGCCCATGAACTTCCCGTAAGTCCGGCGGTCGTATGTCTCCTGGAACGTGCACATCGTGAGCTTCGCCGGTAGCGCGCCGTCGGCGCCGCGCTCGACGTCCGCGAGCAGCACCGGCAGCTCGTCGTCGCCGACCGAGCCGACGTTCAGCAGCACGTGATCGAAGCCGAGACGGAGAGCCGCTCGCAGCGCCGCGTTCACGTAGCGCATCGCCCACGGCCGCCGCTCGGCGCCGTACTCGCCGGTCAAGAGGGCCACGGCGCGCATGCCGCGACCGAGCAGGGTCACCAGCTGCGCCTCGATGACGTCGAGCTCGGCGGTCTCGCGCACGAGCGCGGTGTTGTCGCGGCGCATGCCGCACATGCGGCACGCGGCGTCGCAGGTGTTGGTCAGGTAGAGCGGCGAGAAGGTATCGAGCTCCTTGGTGCGGGCGCCGCGCGCCCGGCGTGCGAGGGCGACGATGGTGTCGGTGGCGATCGCGCGCGCATACCAGAGGACGGCGGCGTCCTCGGCATCGAGGGGGCTGCCGGCCCCGGCGCGAGCGAGCGCGGCGGCGGCGCCGTCGTCGCCGGCCCTGGTGCGGGCGCGCTCCAGCAGCTCGCGGACGGCGTTGTCGTCGAGCCGGAAGTCGTCCATCGCGAGGGTGTTAACGTGAGCCGTCGGGAGCGTCAATCGACGCCGGGAGCGGCGGCGCGTGCCGCCGCGCCGTCCGCTCGCTCGCCCGGGCGGCGATTGACATACATCGCACTCAGTCCGTAGAACCGCACCCGGCGCCGCGATGCCAACGCCGTGCGCGCCGCCGCAGTCATCGTGAGCGACCCGATCACCGTCGACTGGAGCCGCATTCCGCTTCCCGACGCTTGGCCCGACGAGCTCGATCTCCGGCGGCCGACGCACGTCGTCGCCTACTTGCGCGGATGGCTCGGGAGGCGCCGCCAGGTCGTGGTGCCGCGCGATCTGCCCGGCGCCGAATGGCTGCCCGCGTATCTCCGACAAGAATTCCACAACCTGCCGAACGGCGTCTACTCGAAGCGCCAGGCGGAGGCGTACGCGCACTGGTTCGATCGAGTCATGCTCGGCCATACCCTGGAGGCGCGGGCGCGGCTCGCCGCGGCGCTGGCCGACTGTCGCGCCACGCTCGATCTCGGCTGCGGCAGCGGCGGGCTCGCGGCGGCGATGCTGGCCTCCGGAATCCCCGAGGTCTGGGGGCTCGATGCCTCCCCGTACCTCCTGCGGATCGCCGCGCACCGCCTGCCGGGCGTGCGCTTCGTGCAGGGCCTCGCGGAACGCACGGGCTTTCCCGCCGGCCGCTTCGACGGCGTCGGCGCCTGCTTCCTCTTCCACGAGCTCCCGGCGCCGGCCGCCGATGCCGTGCTCGCCGAGATCCACCGCATCCTAGCGCCCGGCGGCCACCTGGTGATCGCGGAGCCCTCGCCGACGCAGTTCCGCGTCCGCGACCGGCGCCGCTTCCTGCGCCGCCACGGCTGGCGCGGCGCCTACTTCGCGCTCATGGCGTGGTGGGTGTACGAGCCGTTCGTCGGCGGCTGGCACCGCCGCGACGTGTCCGCGTGGCTCGCCGCCGCCGGCTTCCGGGTGCTCGGCGATGATGTCGGCATGCCGCTGCGCTTCATCCACGCCGTGCGCGGCTGAGCGTGCCGCGGCGGCGCTCCGGACGGCGCTGCTGCCGAGCCCTCAGCG
The DNA here is from genome assembly GCA_002050235.1 of Polyangiaceae bacterium UTPRO1. Taxonomy (GTDB): domain Bacteria; phylum Desulfobacterota; class Binatia; order UTPRO1; family UTPRO1; genus UTPRO1. Next base: position 71,689 of record MWST01000043.1, read on the forward strand.
CCGCGCGATCTTGCCGCCCGCGGTCTTCGGGATCGCGGCGACGGCGGTGTAGGAGACCGGCATCTTCCACGCCGCGAGGCGCTCGGAGCAGTGGCGTGCGAGCGCCGCGCAATCGAGCGCTGCGCCCGGGCGCAGCACGATCTCGGCGTGCGGCAGCTCGCCGAGGGCGCGGTGCGGCCGCGCCACCACGCGCGCTTCGGCGACCGTCGGGAAGGCGGTTAGTACCGCCTCCACCTCCTCGGGAAAGAGCTTCAGGCCGGCAACGACGATCGTCGATTTGCGCCGGCCGCGCAGCGTGAGCGCGCCGCCGGCGTCGACGACGCCGACGTCGCCGGTCATGAACCAGCCGTCCTGCAGGACGGCGGCGCGCGGCCGCCAGGGCGCGTAGTAGGCGTCGAAGAGGCCGGGCCCGCGGATGCCGACCTCGTCCGCGGCCGAGATCGTGACCTCGTAGCCGGGTACGGGGCGGCCGACCGCGGTCGCCGGGAGGTCGCGATCGGGGCCGCGGCGGGTGTTGATGCAGGCGAGGCCGGCCTCGATGACGCCGTAGGCCTGCCCGAGCGGCACGCCGTACGCGGCTTCGAAGCGCGCCGCTACCGCGGCATCGAGGGGGGCGGCGGTGGAGAGGGCGAGTCTGAGCGTCGGAAGTCGCGGCGGCGTCGCCACCGCGGCGAGGCGCGCGAGCTGCACCGGGGAGGCGTAGAGCAGCGTCGCCGCGTGCGCGGCGAGCGCCGCCGCCATGGCCGCCGGCGTCGACTCCGATGCCAGCACTACGTGCGCGCCGGCGCCGATGTAGGCGGGGATCGTGACCGCGAAGTGATAGGCGAGCGGCAGCGTCCAGAGGATGCGATCTTCCGGGCCGAGGCGCAGGACGGCGTCGGCGGCGGCGATGCGCGCCAGCGTCGCTGCGTGCGAGAGCACGACGCCCTTGGCGTCTGCCGTCGTGCCCGAGCTGAAGCGGACGAAGGCGGGGTCGAGGGCGGCGAGACCGTCGGGTGGACGGCGGTGGCGATCCACCCAGGTGAAGGTCCACTCGCCGCCGTCGTCGGGGACGGAGACGACGCCGTTCACGTCGATGGTGCGCAGGATCGCGTCGCGTTCGCCGGGGCGGAGGTTGGCGGCGATCGGCACCAGGCAGCCGCCGGCGGCGAGGATGCCGAAGGCGGCGCCGATGTAGGCGAGCGAGCCCGTGCCGAGGAGCGCGATGCGTTGCGGCGCAGCGACGCCGGCGGCGCCGAGCGCTGCCGCGACCGCGGCCGCGTCGGTCGCGAGGGCGGCGTAGTCGAGCGTGCGGCCGGTCGCGGTGTCGGTGAGCGCCGGTCTTGCAGGGTGGCGCGCGGCGCTCGCGGCGAGCAGGTCGGAGAGCCTCACCCGCTGCTCTCGTCGCGCGCCGTCGCGCCGGCGGCGGGCGTCGGCTCTCGGTCCGCCGCGGGCGGCGCGTCGCCCGCGGCCGCAGCGCCGCCGGCGACGCGCGCCGCGGCGGTGCCGGCGGCAGCACCGGTCGCGAGGCAGGTGCCGATCACCCGCGCCGAGCCCAGGGCTTCCGAGGTGCCGCTGATGCAGCGGCCGGCGGCGAAGAGGTTCGGCACGCCGGCGGCGTGCAGGCAGGCGAGGGGGATCTCGTACCAGGCGCCGTCGGCGAGGTACTCGAAGCGGGCGCCGGCCGCGCCGTGGCGCCAGAGCTCGATCGGCCAGGCGGCGCGCGCGATCGCATCGGGGAAGCGGCGGCCGCCGAGCACGTCGGCGCGCGTCAGCCGCGCCCGCCCGATGATGCGCCGGCTCTCGCGGACGCCGACCTGAGGGGCCACCTGGGAGACGAAGGCGGCGGCGAAAGCCGGCGCGTCGGCGCGCAGGAAGTCGACGAGCGCGCGCAGGCGCCGCCGTCCGGCGCGCTCGGCGGCGCTCCGAAAATCCTCCCGGGCGCCGCCGCCGACCGCGCGCAGCGCGAGCTTGACGGCGACCTCGCCCGGACGCCCGGTCGGCCGCCAGGCGACGTCGCTGGCGCCGGCGGGCAGCAGCGCTGCCGCTTCCGCCGCCGCGAGACGGCGCCGCAGGGCGAGGCCGGCGGCACCGCCGAGCGCAGCGACGTCGACGCCCTGGAGCGTGAAGATCAGCGAGCAGAGCTGGCGCTCGTCCGGCGGCGGCGTCTCGGTGGGAGCTCCGGCGGCGAGCGCGGCGACGGCATCGCCGCTGGCGTCGACCGCGGCGCTGCAGGCGACGCTGCGCATGCCGTCCGCGGTCGCGAAGCGCACCGCGGCGACGCGCACGCCGTCGCGCTCGACGCCGTCCACGTGCGCGTGCAGATGCGCATCGAGGCGGCGCTCGGCGGCGACGAGGTCGTCGGCGAGGGCGGCGAGCTCGTGCGCCAAGTAGGGGACGACCACCGTGCGGCCGCAGCGGCGCGGCGGGGCGCTACCCGGCAGGCGCTCGATCGCGTCCGCGAGCTCGCCGGCGAGGCCGCCGTTCAGGCGCTCGGCGCCGCCGTCGGCGCCGGCGAGGTAGAGGCCGCAGATGGTCCCGACCATGCCGGCCGTGGCCATGCCGCCGAGGAAGCCGTAACGCTCGAGGAGGAGCGTCCGCGCCCCGGCGCGCGCCGCCGCGATGCCGGCGGCGATGCCCGCCATGCCGCCACCGACCACGACCACGTCGTACTGCCGCTCGCGCATCGCACCCTCGCTGCTAGCACGGTGCGCGGCGGCGCCGCGAACGTCGCCCGGCCTCTGGCAACCGGGTCATGACCCCTGTATATCCGCTGCCCGACAGCCGCGCTCCGTTCCGTGCCCCTCACCAACGTCCAGAACCTCGAGTACTTCCACAAGGTCGTCGACTGTCAGTGGGCGTGTCCGGCGCACACCAACGTACCGGAGTACATCCGCCTCATCGCCCAGGGGCGCTACGCCGACGCCTACATGCTGAATCGGCAGTCGAACGTGTTCCCGGGGATCCTCGGACGCACGTGCGACCGCCCGTGCGAGCCGGCCTGCCGGCGCGGACGGGTCGAGGAGAAGCCGGTTGCGATCTGCCGCTTGAAGCGCGTCGCCGCCGATCTCCGCGGCGACGTGAGCGGGCGGCTGCCGCGGGCGCCGGCGGTGAAGAACGGCAAGCGCGTAGCCCTCGTCGGGTCCGGGCCGGCGTCGCTCGTGGTCGCGAACGACCTCATGCCTCTCGGCTACGAGATCACGATGTTCGAGGCGCTGCCGGCGCCGGGCGGCCTCATGCGCTCCAACATTCCGGCCTTCCGCCTCCCGGAGCGCGTCCTCGACGAGGAGATCGACGCCATCCTCGGTATGGGCGTCGACGTCCGCTACGGGACGCGCATCGAGAGCCTGCGCGCGCTTCTCGCCGAGGGCTACGACGCCGTCTTCGTCGGCACCGGCGCGCCGCGCGGCAAGGACCTCGACGTCCCGGGCCGCAAGGAAGCGGCGGCGAACGTCCACATCGGTATCGACTGGCTGCAGGCGATCGCCTTCGGACACGTGAGCGCCGTCGGCGCCGGCGTCCTCGTGATCGGCGTCGGCAACACGGCGATGGACTGCTGCCGGAGCGCCGCGCGCCTCGGCGCCGCCTCCATCAAGGTGATGGCGCGCAAGCCGCGCCGGTACTTCAAAGCGTCGCCCTGGGAGCTCGAAGATGCCGAGGAGGAGCGGATCGAGATCGTCGTCGACCACGAGCCGAGGGCGTTCGTAGTCGCCGACGGCAGGCTCACCGGCATGGAGCTCCAGCGCTACGAGTCGTCGCATGACGCCGACGGCCGACTCGTGCAGAAGCCGCTCGACGTCGTCTTCGTCCCCGCCGACGACGTCATCCTGGCGCTCGGGCAGGAGAACGCCTTTCCGTGGATCGAGCGCGACCTCGGGGTGGCGATCGACGCCCGGGGCCGGCCGGTGGTCGATGCGGCGACGTTCCAGTCGACGCGCCCCGGCGTCTTCTTCGGCGGCGATGCGGCGTTCGGTCCGAAGAACATCATCTGGGCCGTCGAGCACGGCCATCAAGCGGCGATCTCGATCCACAACCATTGTCAGGGCGTGCCGGTCGGGGAGCGGCCGCCGTACGGCATGACCCTGGCGAGCGCCAAGATGGGGCTCCACGAGTGGGCGTACGCCAACGACTACGATCCCGGGAAGCGGGAGAAGATGGTGCACGTCGATCTGGCGCAGCGCTTCACCGAGCTCGACGTCGAGGTCGAGCTCGGCTTCAGCCCGGAGCAGGCGGCGCGCGAGGTCGAGCGCTGCCTCAACTGCGACGTCCAGACGGTGTTCAGCGACCGGCTGTGCATCGAGTGCGACGCCTGCATCGACATCTGTCCGGTGCTCTGCCTGACGATCACCGCCGGCGGCGCCGAGGACGACCTGCGCTCGCGGCTCAGCGCTCCGGCGCTCAACCCGGAACAAGACCTGTTCGCCTCGAATCCGCTGCCCCAGACCGGACGCGTCATGGTGAAGGACGAGGATCTCTGCGTGCACTGCGGCCTGTGCGCCGAGCGCTGCCCGACGGCGGCGTGGGACATGCAGAAGTTCGAGCTCCTGATCCCGTACGCGGGAAAGCGCGCATGCTCCACGACCCGCTAGGGGAGACGTCCGCCGCCGCCCGCCGCGACAGCGTCAACCGCTTCGCGTTCAAGCTCGCCAACGTCAACGGCACCGGCTCCGCCTCCGCCAACGGCCTCCTCATGCAGGCGATCTTCCGGATGGGTATCCCGGTCTCGGGGAAGAACCTCTTCCCGTCGAACATCCAGGGCCTGCCGACCTGGTACGAGATCCGCGTCGACCGCGACGGCCGTACCGCGCGCACCGATCGCTTCGACCTCATGGTGGCGATGAACGCCGAGACCTACGCCCGGGACATCGACGAGGTGCAGCCGGGCGGCTGGGTGCTCTTCGATTCTTCGTGGCCGCTCAAGCCGACGCTGCTCCGCAGCGACGTGACCTTCCTCGGCGTGCCGTACGCCGCGATCTGCGCCGAGAGCTTCGGCGGCGTGCGCGAGCGCACGCTCATGAAGAACATCGTCTACGTCGGGACGCTGGCCGCCCTCCTCGATATCGACATGGACGTGATCGAGGGCATGCTTGCCGAGAAGTTCGCGGCCAAGCCGAAGCTCGAGGCATCGAACACCAAGGCGATCCGCCTCGGTTACGAGTATGCGCAAGCGCACTTCTCCTGCCCGCTGCCGATCCGTCTCGAGGCGATGGGCCCCGAGGCGCGGGCGCGCGCGGCAGCCGACGCGATCCTGATCACCGGCAATACGGCGACCGCGCTCGGGGCTCTCTACGCCGGAGCCACGGTCGCGGCCTGGTATCCGATCACGCCGTCGACGAGCATCCTCGATGCCTTCACCGAGCTCTGCGAGGAATATCGCGTCGACCCCGAGACCAAGGAGCGGCGCTGCTGCATCATCCAGGCCGAGGACGAGCTGGCGGCGATCGGCATGGTGATCGGCGCCGCCTGGGCCGGGGCGCGGGCGTTCACGGCGACCTCGGGGCCCGGCATCTCCCTGATGACGGAGCTCATCGGGCTCGCGTACTACGCGGAGATCCCGGCGGTGATCGTCGACGTGCAGCGCGTCGGGCCGTCGACCGGCATGCCGACACGCACGCAGCAGGGCGACATCCTCCTCTGCGCCTACGCCTCGCACGGCGACACCAAGCACGTCCTGCTCTTCCCGGGGGATCCGGGAGAGTGCTTCCACTTCATGGTGCGCGCCTTCGATCTCGCCGAGCGCTTCCAGACGCCGGTCTTCATGCTCTCGGACCTCGACATCGGCATGAACGACTGGGTGGTGCCGCGCCTCACCTGGGACGATGCCTATCGTCCCGACCGCGGCCGCGTGCTCTCGAAGGAGGAGCTGGAAGCGCTGCCGCGGTACTACCGCTACTCGCCGGAGGATTGGCAGGGCGTCGCCGCGCGTACGCTCCCGGGCACGAGTCCGAAGGGCGCCTTCTTCACCCGCGGCTCCGGACACAACAAGCTCGGCGGCTACACCGAGCTCCCGGACGAATACCAGGAGGTCATGGACCGTCTCGCGCGCAAGCATTGGACGGCGCGGAACTTCGTCCCTCCCGCGGTCGTCGAGACGCGGCCGGGGGCGAGCTTCGGCGTCATCACGGTCGGGAGCTGCGATCTCGCCGTGCGCGAGGCGCTCTCCGAGCTCGCGGCCAACGGTCTCGCCGGTGACTACATGCGAGTGCGCGGCTTTCCGTTCGGACCCGAGGTCGAGTCGTTCCTCCGCCGCCACGACCGCACCTTCGTGGTCGAGCAGAACCGCGATGGCCAGATGCGCTCGCTGCTCACGCTCGAGACCGGCGCCGCCAAATCGCGGCTCTTCTCGGTGCGCGCCTACGGCGGCCTGCCGCTCCAGGCCGGTCAGGTGGTGCGCAGCATCCTGCGCCAGCTCCGGGAGACGGAGCAGGCGGTGCGGTCGGCATGAGCTACATCAAGAAGCCCGTCGCCAGGAACCCGTCGCTGCGGCCGAACGCGCTCGGCCTCACCGTGCGCGACTACGAGGGCGCGATGTCGACCCTCTGCGCCGGCTGCGGCCACGACTCGATCACGGCCGCGATCACCCGCGCCTTCTACGAGCTCGACGTGGCGCCGCACATGGTCGCGAAGCTCTCAGGCATCGGCTGCTCGTCGAAGACCCCGACCTACTTCCTCTCCGGCGCCCACGGCTTCAACTCGGCGCACGGCCGCATGCCGGCGATCCTGACCGGCGCCGCGGCGGCGAACCGCGACCTCATGTACATCGGCGTGAGCGGCGACGGCGACTCGCTCTCGATCGGCCTCGGGCAGATGAGCCATGCCATCCGCCGCAACGTGAACGCGCTCTACGTCCTCGAGAACAACGGCGTCTACGGGCTCACCAAGGGACAGTTCTCGGCGTCGGCCGATCCCGGCTCGACGTCGAAGCGCGGCGCGCCGAACACGCAGCAGCCGATCGACCCGGTGATGCTGGGGCTCGGCCTCGGCGCGACCTTCGTCGCCCGGAGCTTCTCCGGCGACAAGGCGCAGCTGGTGCCGATCCTGAAGGCGGGGCTGCGCCACCGCGGCTTCGCGCTCGTCGACGTGATCTCGCCGTGCGTCACCTTCAACGATCACGAAGGCTCGACCAAGAGCTACCGCTACACGCGCGGCCACCGCGAGTCGGTGGTCGAGGCGGACTGGGTGCCGGCTGCGTCCGAGATCACCGCCGACTACGCCGCGGGAACCGCCGCCGAGGTGCAGATGCACGACGGCAGCGTCGTGCGCTTCACCAAGATCCCGGCAGGCTACGATCCCGGCGACCGCGATGCGGTGGTCGCCTACCTCCGCGCGCAGCAGAGCGCGGGGGCGATCCCGACGGGGCTCCTCTATCTCGATCCGTGCGGCCGCGACATGCACGAGGTCAATTGCACCGTGTCCGGTCCGCTCGCCGCGGTCGCGTACGAGGAGCTCTGTCCCGGCGCCGCGGCGCTCGCATCCCTGCAGGCGGCGTATCGCTGACGCCCGCCGCGCGGCATGGTCGGCCGGCGGCGCGCCCGCTCAGGGCTCGATGCCCGGCGCCAGGCAGATCGTCTTCGGCTCCAGGTAGGCGCGCAGTCCTTCCGGACCGAGCTCGCGGCCGACGCCCGAGCTCTTGAAGCCGCCGAACGGGCTCGTCATCGCCATCATGAAGAAGTTGACGTTGTGGGTGCCGGTACGGATCCGGCGCGCGATGTCGATGCCGCGCTTCGCGTCGTTGGTCCACACCGAGCCCGAGAGCCCGTACTCGGAGTCGTTGGCGATGCGCACGGCGTCCGCTTCGTCGTCGTAGGGGATGGCGCAGAGAACCGGTCCGAAGATCTCCTCGCGCGCGATCGTCATCCTGTTGTCGACGTCGGCGAAGAGCGTCGGCGCGACGAAGTAGCCGCGCTCGAGTCCCTGAGGACGGCCGCCGCCGACGACGCAGCGAGCGCCCTCCTCCTTGCCCTTGGCGACGTAGCCGAGGACGCGGTCGCGCTGCCGCGCGGCGGCGAGCGGCCCGATCTCGGTCGCCGGGTCGCTCGGATCACCCACCTTCAAGCCGCCGACCGCGGCCGCGAGCGCTTCGACGCCGTCCTGGTAGCGAGAGCGCGGCAGCAGGATGCGCGTCTGGGCGACGCACGCCTGGCCGTTGTTCATGGTCCCGGCTCCGACCACGAGCGGGATCACGGCGGCGAGGTCGGCGTCGTCGCAGACGATCGCCGCCGACTTGCCGCCGAGCTCGAGCGTGACCCGCTTCAGGCGCTCGCCGCAGAGGGCGGCGATGCGCCGGCCGGCGGCGGTGCTGCCGGTGAAAGCGACCTTGTCGATGCCGGGGTGGGTGACGAGGTACTCGCCGAGCTCGCGGTCGCCGGGGACGATGCTGACCACGCCCTTCGGCACGCCGGCCTCGTCGAGCGCATCGGCGAGGATGTAGGCGTCGAGCGGCGTCTCGGGCGCCGGCTTGATGACCATCGAGCAGCCGGCCGTGAGCGCCGGCGCGAGCTTCAGCATGATCGTGAAGAGGGGCACGTTCCAGGGCACGATCGCGGCGGCGACGCCGACCGGCTCCTGGCGGACGAGGGCCGAACCGACCATCGACGGCCGCGTCTCCTCGAAGGGGAAGCTCCGGGCGAGCTCGGCGTAGAACTGCAGCACCATGGTGGTGGCGAACGCCTGTCCGGCGTGACCGAAGCTGATCGGGCAGCCCATCTCCAGCGTCACCGTCGCCGCGATGTCGGCGGCGCGCATCTGCAGGCCGAGCAGCAGCCGATCGAGGACGTCGGCGCGCTCGGCGGCGGTCATGCGGGCCCACGGCCCCTGCTCGAAGGCGGCGCGCGCCGCGGCGACGGCGCGATCGACGTCGGCGCTGGTGGCTTCGGGCACGCGCCCGACCAGTTCTTCCGTGAACGGCGAGCGCACCTCGATGGTGCGGCTCGACGCCGGCTTCTCATGGGCACCGCCGATGTACAGGGTATCGCGCTCGAACATGATGGTGGGGCTCCTCGGGGATCTCACATTCTAGGACCGGGACCCGCCGTCAACCCCGCCGTGACCGGCGGCCGGGCCGCAGCCCAGTCCATCGCCGCGCCCACCGAGTCGGCGATCGCGGCAGCGTCGGCGTCGTCGAGCGCGCCGCCGGCGGCGGCGACGACCAGGGTTTCCGTGTCGCCGCGGCGGCTGAAGAAGACGCCGGCGCCGGGACGAACGGGCACGGCGGCGACGTGGTAGCCGCCCGTTAGCGAAGCGCCGAAGAGCTGCGCCAGGTCGGGGAGGAGGGCGCCGGTATCGGCGAAGTGGAAGGAGCAGAAGTCGCCGCGGCGCGCCCAGGGAAGCTCGCGGAACATGCTGCGCAGCGGTCGCAGGCGCGCGAAGTCCATGCCGGCGGCGATGGCTGCGATCTCGTCGTGGCGCACCGCCTCGGCCAGACGGTCGCGGATCGCAGCGGCGAGCGGCGCCGGATCGTCGCCGTCGGGCGGCGGGAAGGAAGCGAAGTGGAAGGCGAGCTGGTTGCCGAGCACGGGGCCGTACTCGCCGCGGGCGCGGCGCTCGACCGATACCGGCACGAGGAACGGCGCGTCGAGCGGTATGCCGCGACGGCGAAAGACGGTGGTCATCGCCGCGGCGACGGCGGCCAGGCGCCAGGGCATGCTGCGCCGCCTGCGGTCGGCGGCGGCAGCGAAGGGGAAGCGCCAGTGGCGAGGCGCGGCGGCGCCGCGCCCCGGGGCAGCGGCGGCGAGCGAGCGCGGCGGGGTCGGCGCCAGCGATCCGAGCACGCGGGCGCCGCGCCTCGCGAGGGCGCCGCGCTCGCGCAGCGGGCGGGGGTCGGGCGGCGTCGTCAAGAGCGGCGGCACCGCCCACGGGTGGTGCGGCGCCGGCGTCGCATCGAGCGCAGCGAGGAGGCGCACCAGGTGCTCGGCGCCGTGCGGGTCCATGAGGGCGTGGGCCCACGTGAGGACCAGAGCTGCTCCCGCGCCGCCGGCGGCAACGCTGATGCGGAGCGGCGGCTCGCGGCGCGGGTCGATCGGCGTCGCCAGCTCGCGGTCGACGAGGTCCGCGAGGCCGCCTTTTCCGATGGCCGGCGTCGCCAGCGGAATCGCCGTCGGACCGTCGCGCGGCAGGCGCCAGCAAAGCGCGCCCCACGGCAAGGGCCGGTGCAGGCGGGCGCCGAGCCAGGGGCAGAGCGGCAGGAAGCGCGCCACCGCCGCCGCGACCCGTGCGGCGGCGATCGGCGCGTCGAGCTCGAGCGCCAGCACCGCGTTGCTGCTCGCGAAGCCGCCCGCCGCGCGCGTCTCCATCGCCAGCAGGATGACGTCGGCGCCGCGCAGCTCGAGCGTGCGCGGCGGGCTCACGACGCCGCGCGCCCGCAGACGTAGGTCGCGAGCGAGCGCGGCGAGCGCAGGATCTCGTCCGTGAGATCCTCGTCGGGCACCCAGACGCCGACCTCGCGCTCGATGAACACCAGCACCTTGAGGAGCGCCATGGAATCGACGCCGGCGTCGGCGAGCACGTCGTCGGCTGCGATCGGATGGCTCGGCGCCATGATCTCGGTGTTCAGGAAGCCGACGATCGCAGCGGTCACGGCCTCGACGGCAGGCGGCGCCATGCCCTCACTGGATCGCGAGCGTCGCCGGCGAGACGCCACGCAGGCCGTGGCGTCCGAGGAAGCGCAGGAGTCCGAGGCTGTAGCGCGACGTGATCGAGGTGCCGGAGGCGAGCCCGGCGATGTTGGCCTCGATGTGGTCCTGCAGCGCTCGGGCGAAGCGTCCGCTGCGCTCGGCCATCATGTCGGAGCCGGCGCGGATGAGCGCCAGCATCCGCCCGTCGTAGAGGTAGCCGACCACTTCCATCCACGCGGAGAGGAGGCCGGTGAGCTCGCGGGCATAGGGCTGGAGGGCCGTCGCCAGCGCCGCGGGCGTGGCGCCGGCGCGCGACCGTCGCCAGGGCGCCAGGCACGCCGCCAGCATTTCCGCCGAGCGCATCGCCACCGTGACCCCCGGCGACAGCATCGGGTCGACGAAGCCGAAAGCGTCGCCGATCGCCACCCACCCGGGGCCGACGCCGCGCGACGAGATCAACTGGTAGTTGCTGTAGGTGACGACATCGGTGCGGCGCTGCGCGCCGGCGATCGTCGCGGTGAGGGCGTCGCTGGTGGCGATCGCGGCCGTGAGGCGCTCCGCAGGCGTGGCGCCGAGGCTGGCGGCCGCGGCACGGTTCAGGACGACGCCGAGAGAGAGGCGCTCGTTCAACGGGATGCGCCAGCTCCAGCCGCCGTCGAGGCGGTCGATCAGCACCTGCCCGGGCTCGTCGCTCCACTGGTAGCCCGTGAAGTGCGCGAAGTGGGCGACATCGTTGCGGGGACCGGTCGACGCGGGAATTCCGAGGAGCCGCGCCGCGGCGCGCGCTCGTCCGCTCGCGTCGACGACGAGATCGGGCGCCGGCCAGCCGGTCGCGGCGACGGCGTCGGGTGCGAGCGCGAGCTCGGCGCCGTCCCCGGCCGTGCCGTTGCTGCCGGGCGTCGCCGCGGCGCTGCGGCGTGCGAATCCGACGTGCATGGTCGAGCGGCGGGCGCCCACCGCCTCGGCGCGCGCGAGCAGGAGCGCATCGAATTCCCGGCGCGGCACGTTGTAGGCGTACGGCACCATCCACGAGCTGTAGCGGGCGAAGCGGAAAGAGAAGCGGTTCTGCGCCGACCAGGTGAGCGTCGCTCCCGGCTTCCGCATTCCGATCGCGGCGACCGCGGTCTCGATGCCGAGCCGGCGCAGCGGCGGGATGCCGGCGGGGATCAACGATTCTCCGACGACGAGCTCGGGGCGGCGCTCGTCGTCGAAGAGGACGACGTCGTGGCCGTCCTCGGCGAGGAGGGTCGCGAGCGCTGCGCCCGCGGGTCCGGCGCCGACGATGGCCACGCGCAAGCCAGGCATCGAGAGGCGTCTACACGACGGTCCGGAGTCCGACAACCGTAGGACGCCGGGGCGGCGTCCTACGGGCTCTTGGCCCGGAACTGGGTCGTCTTGTTGGTCCTCGCCGTCGAGTGCGTGGACGTCCAGCAGGTCGTGTCGTTCAGCAACTGCACGATCACGCTCGGCTCCTTAGCGAACGGCAGTCCCGGAAGTCCGAGCGCCTGTCCCCGGCCTCGCACCTGGATGGAGGACTTGCCGGCGACACCCGCGGTCAACACGACGGATTGGATGCCCCCGGTCGAAGGGCCGCGATCGTAGAAACGGAAACCGCGCGCGGTTGCCCGCCAGCGCGAGCTCGGCGGGATCACCTTGGTCAAGCGGCGCTGCGGGACGCCGTCGACCGTGTCGTAGACGCAGAGCGCGTACGCGGTGGTGGCGCGCGGGTTGCCGAAGTCGCCGCGGCTCGTCGCCGCGCCCTTGCGCCACGTCCATGCCAGACGATCGCGGTTGTCGGGAGTACGGTCGTCGATGGCGAGGAGCGCGGCTCCTGCGCCGGCGATCTTGCACGTCGGCGCCGGCGAGACGCCGGCGCAGACGCCGGCCTCGCAGGTGTCGGGCTGGCTGCACGGGTCGCCGTCGTCGCACGGCGTGCCGTCGGCGAGGACCGCCGTGGTGCACGCGCCGCTCTGGCAGGTGTCGGGACCGGTACAGGCGTTGCCGTCGTCGCACGGTGCACCGTCCTCCGCCGCCACACCGGCGCAGGTGCCGTCGACGCAGACATCCGCGCTGGTGCACGGGTTGCCGTCGTCGCAGGGGTTGCCGTCGCTCCCGGGCTGCGAGCATGCCGTACCGAGTTGCGTCACCGTCACCTGGTAGGCGCCGGCGCCCGAGTAGCGGTGCACCAGCGCGTACCAGGTCCCGGACTCGGGCGCTGTAATAGTGCAGACGCCGTACTGGCCGGCGCCGAACCGCGCGCAATCGAAATCGCTCGGCGTCGGCGGCGAGCCGGCTTTGACGTAGAGGTCGAAGTCGCTGCTGCCGTCGTCGCTGGCGTTCATCGCCACGCGCAGCGTCGTCGTCCCGTCGACGACGGCGAAGCCGTGGACCGCGTCGGGGACGGCACCGTTCACCGTACCCGCGAATGCCAGCGCCAGGGCGCCGTCCTCACCGAGCTGCGGGCCGGGGCCGCAGCGGGTGCTGGCGAGGTCGGCGCCGCCCGCGCTCTGGATGAAGCTGCGGTAGGTGAAGACGCTGGCGTCGTAGCTGTGGTCGTTCGGCTGGCAGCTCGAGCTCGAGCCGCCCGAGGTAATGCCGGCGATGCGCACGCCGGCGCCGCGGTCGACGAACAGCGGTCCGCCGGAGTCGGCGTTGCACGTGTTCGAATTCGTTCCCGGGTCGCCTTTCGGGGCGCTGAAGTTCCAGCACACCGAGGTGAGGTCCGATCCCGGCGACGGGATCGTGGTGCACGGGGCCGTAACCACGCTGCCGGCGCGCTTGAGCCCGTAGTCGTAGAGCGGGTCGCCCGCGCGCCCATAACCGACGATCGTTCCCGGCGTCCCGAAGGGCGGCGCCGACACGCTCTCGATCACGCTCGGCGCGATGCCCTCGACGGCAGCGCCGAGCTTCAGCACGGCGACATCGGCGGCCGGGAAATCGTAGGCCGGGTGCTGGGCAATGCTCGTCACCGGAAAGATCCCGGCATTCGGCAAGTAGACGAAGAGCTCCGGCGGCACCCGCCCCTCGACGCAGTGGGCGGCGGTGAGGAACGTCGAGCAGCCGATCAGCGTCCCCGAGCACCAGGTTCCGGCCTGGTCGGCGTCGCTGCCGCGCAGGAGCGCCCCGACCGACGGATGGTCGGTGGTGGCGACGCCGTTCACGATGCGAGGACCGACCGGCGGCAGTCCTGCCGCGGCTCCGGCGGCGCCGTCCGCGAGCAGCAGAGCCGCGAGCGCAGCGGCGAGGAGGCCGGCTGGCGACAGGCGGGATCGCCGGGGCGGAGCGGCGGCTCGAGCAGCAGGCATGAGGTCTCGAGACTAGCGCGGGAAGCCCGATCTACGAAAGGCAAAAAGGCGATTTTTCAGGTGTCGCTGCACACGTGCGGCGGCGCGGGTCAGGCGGCGGTCGCCGCCGGGCGGCGGACTTTGACGACCCGGATCACGAGTGCGCCGTCACCGTCGGCGGCGGCGATCGTGATGCGCCTTGGCAGCGCCGCCGGGCCGCTACCCTCGTAGTCCTCCATCAGCGCCGTGAAGAGCGGCCGGCCGCCGGGCCCGAGGTAGTCCTCGCGCACCGGGCGGACCAGCGCGTCGACGGTCGTCGTGACGCTCAAGTCGGCCGCAAGGGCGCAGCGCACCGCCGCCGGGCCGGCGGTGCGGCAGCGATCGGGCGCCATCTTCGGACGGAACAGCAGGGCGAGGGCGACGACCAGGCGCTCGTCCTCGGGGGCGGCGCCGGCGGCGAGCGCATCGAGATCGATGGTGCCGCGGCGGGTCTCGCCCCGCAGCGGCAGGGCCAGGGTGAAGGCGTCGCCCGCGGTCGTCAGGTCCAGGACGGTCGGGCCGAAGGGCGACAGTACCTGCAGGCGCAGGTGCTCGGGATCGTCGATCGCCAGGTAGGCCGGGGCGGCGAGCCGCGCCGCCGCTGGTCCCGTGGTCGCGCGCACCGAGAGCGAGAGGCGGAGCCCCGCGAGGGTGCGCTCGCGGGCAGCGCCGGCGGCGACGATCGCGGCGGCGGCCGGCGGCGCCGGCCGTTGCGGTCGGGCGACGAGGCGCGCACATCCCGATCCGACCGCGACGGCGAGGAGGCACGCCGCCATGGCGCCGCGTCTACGACGCGGCGTTGGCGCACCGCCGGTCGTGTCGTGGCGCGCAGCGCGCGGTGCGGCGCCGCTCACTCCGGCGCCGCGCTCGTGTCCGGCGGGAACGCGAGGGTGAGCGCCGCGGTCGCACACGTGCGCGCGCCGACGCCGGCGCGCGCCTTGATGCGCGCCATGCCTGCGTAACGGCGGACGACGGCGATCTCGATCTCGAGCGCATCGCCGACCGCCGCGGTGCCCGTGATCGCGCAGCGATCGATGGCCGCGAGGACGGCGCCGCGGGCGCGGAGGGCGGGTTCCTGGCGGCCGATCACGATCCCGGCGCCCTGCGCCATCGCCTCGACGAGGAGCAGCGGCGACAGGAGGCCCGCGGGTCCCACCAGGGGATCCGCGGCCGTCACCTGCTTGATGAAGCGCCCCGAGGGGCCGTCGATGGCGACGATGCGGTCGAGGAGGAGGAAGGGCGGCGTGTGCGGCAGGAACGCCGCCGCCGGATCACCGGGGCTCGCGAGGCGGTCGCTCGACATGGCGTCAGGAGCCTGGCGCCGCCGGCAGCGTGAAGCGCGCCGGATCGAGGGCGGGATTCAGGGCCGTGCGCTCGAGGTGGATGGTAGTGCGATCGCCGCCGCGTTCGCGCAGGGTGATGGTCTCGGGGAAGGGAGCGTCGGGGCGGAAGTGCAGCACGATCTCTGAGAACGGGCTCGCAGCCTCGGCCGCCGGTGTCAAGACGACCGTATCGGCATCGCGCCACGTTTCGCTGAAGCCCTGCGGCGCGCGGGTGCCGAGCAGCAGGTCCGTGAGCGTGCGCGCGAAGGCGGCGAACCCCGCGAACTCGACCGGTACCGGAATGACCTTGCCGGCGGCGTCGACGACCGTCAGAGCGGCGCCGGCGGCGACGAGCGTCATCGGCTCGGGCTCGGTGAGGTCGAGGCGGAAGGACGCCGGAGCAGCGAGCGCGAGCGCGCCGCGGGCGCGCAGCACCTCGTCGACCAGGGACACCTGGCGCTCCTGGACGAACTCGGCGGTGGCGCGCTCGATCCTGGGAAAGCGCGCGGCGCGGGCTGCGAGCGTCGGTGCGGCGCTCTCCGAGGCGGCGGCAACGGGTTGCGCCGCCACCCAGGCGGCGAAGAGCAGCGCGGCCACGCGCGCACCGGTCGTGCGGGTAGTCATGGGCGCCGGAAGAGCAGGGTCAGAGCGCCGCCGCCGCGCGGGGTGGCGGAGACGAGCGCTGCCGCGAAGCCGGCGGGCGGCGCCGGCGTCCGCAGGTCGGCGAGCCGGAGCCCGCCGCCGGGGCCGGGAGTGCAGGCGGGATCGGGGGCGCCGAGCTCTCCCAGGCGCGGCACGTCGCCGGTCGCGAGCGCCAGCACCGCCGCGACGGCGCCGAGCGCTCCCGCCGCTCCCCATTCGCCGACCGCGCCTTTGAGCGACGTGACCAGCGTGCGCGCCACCTCCGGGCCGAGGATCGCGGCGAGGCGGGTAGCGTCGGTGGCGTCGAGCCGGGCCGTCGAGTTGGCGCAGGAGACCGCGAGCAGCGCGCCGGCGGCGCGCGGTGGCGGAAAGCCGAGGGCCGCGAGTCCGCGGCGCGACGCCGCGGCGTCGCGGGCTGCCTCCGGGCGCGGCCAATCGTGCGGGCTCGCCGCCAGGCTCTCCTCGACGTGCCCGGCGAATTCGGCGAGCACGCGGGCCCCGCGTGCCGCCGCGTGGTGCCCGCTCTCGAGCACCATCACTGCCGCTCCCTCGCCCATGACGAAACCGTTCCGGCGGCGATCGAACGGACTCGTCCACTCCTTGCCGCCGTCGTCCGGCGAGAGCAGGCCGGCGTCGCTGTAGATCGCCCGCAGCACGGGCGCCAGCTCGTCGCCGCCGCCCGCCAGCAGGACGTCCGCCTGGCCGGTCACGATGGTATCGTACGCCTGCGCGAGCGCCGCCTCCCCCGAGGCTTCGCCGCGCACCACCGTGAGGTTCGGGCCGCGCAGCCCGAGATCGATCGCCGCATAGCCGGCCGGCGCGTTCAGCACGAGGTTCGGAAACGTGAGCGGATTCGCGAGCGCCGGGCCCTTCGCGAAGAGCCCGCGCAGGAAAGCCTCCGACTCGCTGAGATTTCCGAACGCGGTGCCGAGGACCATTCCCGCCGCCTCGGCGGCACTGCCCTCGAGGGCGAGCGCGGCGTCGGCGAGCGCCATGCGGCAGGCCGAGACGATCATCTGCGAGCAGCGGTCCATGCGGCGGAGCAGCGGCGTGCGCACGTGGTCGCGGACGCTCCAGCCGCGGGCGCGCGCTTCGAGACGCGGCGGCGGCGCCGCTGTGTCGGCGCCGGCAACTGGCGCGACGCCGCTCTCGCCGGCGCAGAGCCGACGCCAGAACGCTGGCTGCGAGCCGAGCGGGCTCACTACCCCGACGCCCGTCACCACGACCTCTTCAGGCACGGCCGAAGACCACCGTCGTGTTGTTGCCGCCGAAGCCGTAGGAGTTCGAGAGCGCGTAGCGAAGCGTTGCCGGCCGACTCGCGCGCGGCACGAAGTCGAGCCGGCACGAAGGGTCGGGCTCGTCGAGGTTCAGGGTCGGCGGCAAGAAGCCGTCGCGGAGGGCCAGGACGGTCGCGAGCCCCTCGATGGCGCCGGCGGCGCCGAGGGTGTGGCCGACCGCCGACTTCGTGGAGCTCACCGCGAGCCGCGCCGCCGCGGTGCCGAAGACGCGCTCGATGGCGGCGGCTTCGATGCCGTCGTTGAGCGGCGTTCCGGTGCCGTGGGCGTTCACGTATCCGACCTCGGCAGCGGCGACGCCGGCGCGCGCCAAGGCGCGCTCCATCGCCAAGGCCGCGCCCACCCCCTCGGGGTGCGGCGCCGTGAGGTGATGCGCGTCGGCGCTCATGCCGTAGCCGAGGATGGCCGCGTGCACGCAGGCGCGCCGGCGCGCCGCGTGCTCCGCACTCTCGATCACCAGGATCGCCGCGCCTTCGCCGAGGCTCAGGCCCGAGCGTCGCCGGTCGAACGGCCGGCAGGGTTCCAGCGACAGCGCCTTCAGCGCGTTGAAGCCGGCGAAGATCGTCCGGCACATCGACTCCGTGCCGCCGGCCAGTACGGCATCGACGCGTCCGAGCCGGATCCAGTCGAGCGCGATGCCGAGCGCCGTGCCGCTCGACGAGCATGCCGTGCTGAGCGCCAGGCGCGGACCGCCGACGCCGAAGTGGTGTGCGACCAGGTCGGCGCTGGTCGCCATCGGGGTGGCGACGAAGCGGCTTCGCCGGTAGCGCCGGGACGGGTTGTCGATGTGCTCCCGGAACGCGGTCTCCGCCGCCATCATGCCGGCGGTGGTGGCGCCGAGGACGATGCCGACGCGCGCCGGCGCGGCGGCGACATCGAGCCTGCTCGCGGCGAGCGCTTCGGCGGCGGCGGCGAGCGCGAAGAGGTCGGAGCGCGAGGCGCGCCGCCGCAGCGGCGGCGGCAGCGACGGCGGCACCGGCAGATCCTTCACCTCGGCGGCGATCCGGCTGCGATAGCCTGTGGCGTCGAAGCCGGTGACCGGCCCGATCGCGCACCTGCCGGCGCGCAGCGCCGCGGCGAAGCCGTCGACCGAGGACGCGAGCGCGTTCACCGTGCCGAGACCGGTGACGACGGCGCCGCCTCGGGCCGTCGCTTCACCCCGCACGGTCCCGCTCGGCGCCGATGTACTCCGCGAGTGCGGCGATCGACGCGAAGGCGCTCTTTCCGACCTCCTCGTCGGGGATGGCGATGCCGAAGTGCTCCTCGATCAGGACCACCAGCTCCAGCGCGTCGATGGAGTCGAGCCCGAGGCCTTCCACGAAGATGGGCTGGTCGTCGGCGATGCTCGCCGGGTCGGTGTCTTGCAGGCGAAGTCCCGAGACCAGGATCTCCTTGAGCTTCTGCTTCAGCGTCTCGCGATCCATCGTCATGCGGTCACCAATCCTCCGTCGACGGCGAGCGTCGCTCCCGTGATGTACGCGGCGTGCGGCAGCACCAGGAAGAGCGCCGCGTGCGCTATCTCCTCCGGACGCCCGAGGCGGCCCGCGGGAATGCGCGCCGTCATCGCGTCGCGCGCCTCCTTGGCGATGCCGGCGGTCATCGCCGTGTCGACGACGCCCGGGCAGAGGGCGTTCACCGTGATGCCGAAGCCGGCGACCTCGGCCGCGAGCGAGCGCGTGAGCGCGATCATGCCGCCCTTTGACGCCGCGTAGCTCGCCGCCCCGGCTTTGCCCATGATTCCGGCCGGCGAGACCACGTTCACGATGCGGCCGAAGCCGCGGGCGATCATGCCGCGCAGCGCCGGCCGCAGGCACAGGAACGGGCCCGTCAGGTTCGTTGCCAGCACGTCGTTCCAGGCGTCGTCGGAGAGCATCATCAGGTGGCCGTCGCGGGTGACGGCGGCGTTGTTCACCAGGATCTCGAAGGCGCGGTCGCCGGTGCGGCTACGGAAGAAGTCGGCGACCGCTTCGCGACTCGCCACGTCGCACCGCGATACTTCGTGCCGGTCGCCGCCGGCGGCGAGCTCGGCGCGCATGCGTTCGGCATCGCCGGCGGTGTGCGTCCAGGTGACGGTCACCTCGGCGCCGGCCGCGGCGAGCGCCAGGGCGATGGCGCGGCCGATACCGCGCGTGCCGCCGGTCACGAGGGCCCGGCGTCCCGCGAGCACCGTCGGCGACACGAACGTCTCGGCCGGAGCGACCGGTGCGACGCGAGGAGATCGAACACCCACGTGGGCGGACTCAACAATGGGTCGAGCACGCTGTCAAATCAGGCCTCGGCGAGCAGCCGGCCGATCAAGACCTTGCCGAGCGGCGAGCGCGGCAGAGATTCGCGGAAGCCGACGACGCGCGGCACCTTGTGGGCGGCCAGGCGCTCGCGGCAGTGGGCGCGGAGCTGGTCGGCCGTGGCCGCGCTAGCGAGCACGACGGCGGCGGCGACGATCTGCTCGTCGTGGGCGGCGGCGAGGCCGAACACCGCGACGTCGGCGACGGCGGGGTGGGCGCGCAGCGCCGCCTCCACCTCGGCGGGATCGACCTTGTTGCCGGCGGTGTTGATGAAGAGGCTCGTGCGGCCGCTGACGCTCAGCCGTCCGGCGGCGTCGAGCCAGCCGAGATCGCGGGTGCGCAGCGGCGTCGCCGGGCCGCCGGCGGCAGCGGGGCTGCGCACCACGATCTCGCCGCGCGCGCCGGCGGGAAGCGGCCGCCCGCGCTCGTCCTCGATGGTCACGATGACGTTGCCGAGGGGTCGGCCGACGGTCGCCGGGTCGACTTCCGGCTCGGGAGCGAGATCGCAGGCGACGCTGCCGGCTTCGGTGAGGCCGTAGAGCTGCCGCACGGCGATGCCGAAGCGGGCGCGGAAGGCGGTGCAGACCTCGGGGGGCAGAGGCGCGCCGGCGCTGATGCAGAGGCGGAGCGCCGCGAGGTCGATGTGCCGGCGGCGATCGGTCGCCGCCAGCATGCGCAGCATGAAAGGTACGGCCGGAAAGACGGTGACGTGCTCGCGCGCCAGGAGCTCGAGCACCTGGCGGCGGAGGAAGCGCGGCCGCACGATCAAGCTGGCGCCGGCGCGCAGCGCCGCGAGGAGCGCGTTCCCGAGCCCGTGCGCGTGCGAGAGGGGGACGGCGCCGAGCACGACGTCGGCAGCGTCGAGGCGCGCCGCGGCATGGAAGTTCTCGGCTTCCCACCAGAGATTGGCATGCGTACGCACGACCCGGTGCGGGTGCGCGAGCGTGCCCGAGGTCGCGGCCAGGAGCGCCGGATCCGCCGGGTGCGGCGGTGCCGGGGGGCGCGCCGATCGAGCCGCCGCACGCGCTGCGACGAGGCGCAGGCCGCCGCCATCGGCCGCGAAGCGCATCGCGGCGAGCGTCCGCTCGCCGTCGCCGCGCCCGATGATCGCGGCGACGCGCGTGCCGGCGAAGAGCCGGCGGAGCTCATCCGGGCGCGCGGTCGGCGGGACGGGGAAAGCCGCGGCGCCGGCAGCGAGGACGCCGAGGAAGCTCTCGACGAAGGCTACCGAGCTCGGCAGCGCGATCGCCACGCAGTCGCCGGCGCCGAGGCCGTTGGCGGCGAGCACGGCGGCTGCGGCAGCGACCCGCTGCGCCAGCGTCGCGTAGTCGATCGTCGCGGTCTCGTCGGCGACCGCGCGCCGCGTTCCGCCGCGAGCGACGGCGGCGTCGAGCAGCGAGAGCACGGTCCCGGGAACGGCGGTCGATGGCGAGCCCTTCATCACGCCGAGGGCGGCTCGTAGCACACCGGCAGGCGCTTGCCGAATCGCGGGCGGTACGCTCGCTCGTGAGCTTCGGTGGTTCCCGGTGCCGGCGGCGGCGTGCTAGAGGTCGCCGCGTCCACGAGGGAGGATCGATCGCATGCGGGACCGGGCGTTCGTGTCGGAGATCGCCGCCGACACCTATCGCATCACCACTTACCACGAGCCCTGGCGCAGCACCGTGAATCAGTACCTGATCCTCGACGAGGAGCCGGTGCTGATCTCGACGGGCCTGCGCGAGCGTTTCGAGGACACCTGGGCCGGCCTCGCGCAGCTCCTCGATCCGACCAAGATCCGCCATGTCGTCGTGCTCCACTACGAGGCGGACGAGTGCGGGGCGCTGAACGAGATCCTGCTGCGGGCGCCGAACGCGACGCCGCTCGCATCGATGCGCACGGTCGTTTCGTCGCTCGCGGATGCGGCAGTGCGCTCACCGCGCGGCGTCGGCGATGGTGAGGTGCTGGACCTCGGCACGCACGGACTGCGCATGCTGGAGGCGCCCTACGTGCACGCGTGGGACGGCATCGTGGTCGTCGACGAGCGCACGCGGGTGGCATTCACCGCGGATCTCTTCATTCAGCCGGGGCGCGGCGAAGCGCTGGTCCGCGACGACCGCGCGGCGCTCTCGGCGGAGCTCTACAGGACGTTCTACGGCGTGCCGCCCGACTCCTACCTGCACCGTGCCCTCGACCGCATCGAAACGGCGCAACCGGCGGTGCTGGCGCCCGGGCACGGCGCCGCACTCGCCGGCGCGTTCACGGCGTACTATCGCGCCTATCGCGCCCTCGCCGGCGAGCAGCGCGTAACCCGCTCCGTCGTGGGGGCGCCGTCGTTGCGCACGTCGGCGGGATGACGGGGCGAGCCTCGCGGCGGCCTTGCGCACCGCGGCCGGCCGGCTGGAGGCGCGCGCCATGGGCGCGCGGCCGGTAGCCGGGCGCGGGAGCCGGGTCGCGGCGGCTGCGGTAGTGCTCCTCGCGGTCGCGTTCTCGGTGCACCGCCTCGAGGACTTCGACACCTGGTACCATCTCGCGGCAGGGCGGCTCATGCTCGCGACCGGCACCTGGCCGGCGACGAACACGTTCTCGTTGACGGCGCCCGACTATCCCTGGATCGACCTGCACTGGATCTTCCAGTTGCTCCTCTACGCTGCCTGGACGGTCGGCGGCGTCGACGGCACGATCGTGCTCGCGGCGACGCTCATGGGCGCTACGACCTACGTGCTCTACGGGGTCGCCCGGCGCTTCGCCCCGCCGGCGCTCGCCGCTCTTCTCCTGGCCGTAGCGCTCGTGATCTCGTCGCCGCGCTTCGTGCCGCGTCCGGAGCTGCTCTCGTTCCTGTACTTCGCTCTCTACCTGGTGCTGCTGGAGGGCCAACCCCGGAACGGCCGCGCCGTGTTCTTCCTCGTGCCGCTCCAGATCCTGTGGGTGAACACGCAGGGCATCTTCGCGGTCGGGATCGCGTTGATCGGATGCTACTGGCTCGGCGCGACGCTCGCCCTCCTGCCGCTGCCGCGCGGCTGGCGCGCGGCGAGCGGGCTCGATCCCGCCGCCTGGCGGCGGCTCACCGCCGTCCTGGCGCTGGCGACGCTCGGCTGCCTCGTCAATCCGTGGGGCGTCGAGGGCGCGCTTTTTCCGCTGCAGTTGCTGCCGCGGGTGACCGGCAGCTCGCTCTTCTCGACGCGGATCGGCGAATTCCAGCCGCCGCTCGGGTCCGGATACGCGCCGCCGCTCGTCGCCACGTGGGTCGGACTGCTCGCGGTCACCGCCGTCTCCTTCGCGCTCAACGCACGCCGCTGGCACCTCGGACGCCTGCTGGCGGTGGTCGCGTTCGGCTACTTGTCGACGCAGTCGCTCCGCAACATGGCCTTCTTCGGCTGGATCGCAGTACCGGCGATCGCGGCGAACGCCGGACCGTGGCTCGCGCGGCGCACCTTGGCGCCGGCGCTGCGCTCGGCGCTCGCCGGCGCCGTGCTCGGGGGCATCTTCTTTCTGATCGGCGCCGTGATCACCAACCAGTACTCCCGCGCCATGGCGATCGAGCGCGAGTTCGGCCTCGGAGTATCGCGGGCGCGCTTCCCGGCCGATGCGATCGCCTTCATGGACCGCATGGACGTCACCGGGCGCGCATTCAATTGCCTTGCCATGGGCGGCTATCTCGAATGGAGCCGACCGCAGGCCACGGTCTTCGTCGACGGGCGTCTCGAAGCTTTTCCGGAAGCCGTCTTCCGGCGCTACTTCGCGGTGATGGAGCGGCCGGAGACGTGGCCGCTCAACGTCGCGCCCTACGGGCTCGACTATGCGCTCCTGTACCACGGCTGGTCGAATCGGCTGCCGCTCGTGAGTTATCTCGCGCGCGGACACGGGTGGACGATGGTCTACTACGACGAGATCGCGTCGGTGTTCGTGCCGACCGACGAGGCGCACCGCACGACACGCGAGCGCGCTTCGACCGCGTTCGCCGAGATGCGCCGGGCGCGCCTGGCCGCGCCGGATCCAGAGCCGCCGAACGCCTGGCGCCGCGCGCTCTCGGCGCCGGTCGCCGAGGTCTGGCGCCAACGCGCCTATGGCACCATGTTGCGCAGTATCGGACTAGCCGATGAGGCGGTGCGGGCGTTCCGCCGCGCCCTTGCTCTCGATCCGGGAAACATCGACGCCCGTGTCGACCTCGGGCTCACGTACTGGTCCTTGGACCGGCGGGACGATGCGCTCGCACAATGGCGCGAGGCGTTGCGGCGCGATCCGGGGAACGAGCGCGTGGAGCAGATCCTAGTCCGCGCCGGCGGCGCCGCAGCGCGCTGAGGCGGCGGTGCCGGCGCGGGAGGCGGCCGTACGATGGCCTCCTCCCGCGCCGGGGCGCGCCCGCCGCCTCCTGCAGGCTCAGCGTTCCGGAGAGAGCGTCAGGAACACCGTGCTCTCGCCGCGCCGCACCAGCAGCAGGATCGGCGGCGTCGCCTTCGCGAGCGCCGCGGCGGCCGCGCGCGCCGACTGAACGTCGCGCCGGTCGACCTGCAGGATCAGGTCGCCCGGCCGCATGCCAGCCTCCTCGGCGGGGCTGCCGTTGGCGACGCCGGAAACGAGGGCGCCGACGACACTGCGACCATAGCCGAGCTGGCGGCGGGCGGCGTCGGTAAGGTCGTCGAGCTGCAGGCCGAGACTCCCCGCCGAGACCTTGCCGCCTTCGTCCTCCCCTTCGGCGGGAGAGCCGCCGCGTCCGCGCACGATGTCCTCGGGTTGGGTTCCGATCTTGACCTCGAGCGTGCGCTCCTTGCCGTCGCGGACGATCCGCAGCCGCGCCGTGCTGTCGGGCGGCAGGGTCGCGATCGTGCGCGACAGCTGCCCGGGCTCGCTGATCGGCTTCCCGTCCATGCCGATCACGACGTCGCCGCGCTTCAGGCCCGCTGCGTCGGCGGGGCTCTTGGGGATCACGTCGGCGATCAGCGCTCCCTCGGTGTCGCCGAGGCCGAGAGCTTGCCGCAGGTCCGGACCGAGCGGCTGGATGCTGACGCCGAGCCAGCCGCGCGTCACCTTGCCGGTGGCGCGCAGCTGATCGACGACGGCGCGCGCCAGGTTGATCGGGGTCGCGAAGCCGATGCCGATGTTGCCCCCGCTCTGACTGAAGATCGCCGTGTTGATGCCGACGACGCGTCCGTGCTGGTCGAAGAGCGGACCGCCGGAGTTGCCCGGGTTGATGGACGCGTCGGTCTGGATGAAGTCGTCGTAGGGACCGGCGCCGATGACGCGGTCGCGCGCCGAGACGATGCCGGCCGTCAGGGTGTGCGAGAGCCCGAACGGGTTGCCGGCCGCGAGCACCCAGTCGCCGACCTGTAGCTTGTCGGAGTCGCCGAGCGGCACTGTCGGGATCCGACCCTCGGGCTTGATCTTCAGGAGCGCGACATCGGTCTTGGCGTCGTCGCCGACGAGCTTCGCCTTGTAGGACTTGCCGGTCGAGAACTGCACGTCGATGTCGTCGGCGCCTTCGACGACGTGGCGGTTGGTGACGATGTAGCCGGTCTCGTCGATCACGAAGCCGGAGCCGAGGCTGCGCTGCTTGGAGGGGCCGCTGCGTCCGCCGCCGAACCGTTCCCAGAAGTCCTCGCCGAAGAACTGCTCGAAGGGATCCTGACCGCGGGGAAACTGCCGCCGCTGGGTGCGGGCGGGGATGTTCTTCGTCGTGTTGATGTTGACGACCGCCGGCATCACTTGCTGCGCGAGCGGGGCGAAGGACGGGATGGCATCGTCCATCTGCGACTCGATCCTCGCCGGCGTCAGCGCCGCGAAGACCAGCGCCCCGATCGCTCCGCCGCTCAGGCTGATGACGGCGAGGTGCCAGGGCCGCACGCGTACTTCGGTTTTCATACGTTCCTCCTTGAAAACGACGGTATCGATACCGTGAACGCTTTCGCTTGGTGCCGGGCATTGTGGCGCAGGCTGACGGGAACGCAATCGGGCTTGACACGCTTGCTTTTCGCCGAGCGGGAGCAGACTCTCCGTCCGGATGGCGGAGACCGAAGGGAAGGGCGGCGGAGTGCGGCGCCTGCTGCAGGTCGGAGTCACGGCGGCGGCGGTCGTGCTCATCGCGCGCGTCGTGGATCTCCGCGCCACCGCGACCATCCTCGGCGCCGCGCACGTCGGTTGGGTGGTGCTCGCCGTCTGGATGTACGTGGTCGGCCAGTTCATGAGCGCGTTCCGCTGGTGGCTGATCGGTCGCTCGGTCGGCCTCGGCGGCCGCATCACCGACTACGTCCGCTACTACTTCATCGGCATGTTCTTCATGTCGTTCGGGCCGAGCACGCTAGGGGGGGACTTCGTGCGCGGCCTGTACCTGGCGGAGGGCGGCGGGCGACGGGGGCGCGCCTTCAACTCGGTGCTGTTCGATCGCTTGAACGGCCTGGTGGTCCTGGTGGCGATCGGGGCGGCAGCCTTTCTCGTCTTCCCGCGCTATCGCACCCTGGCGCCGGAGTTCTCCATCATGTTCTGGATCACGGTAGCGTTCGGAAGCGCCTTGCTCGCCGGCTGGCTGCTGGCGCCGTGGCTCGTGCGGGTGCTGTTGCCGCCCGACCACCGGATTCGCCACTTCGTCGAGGTCGACCTCGGACCGTTCTGGACCGACCGGCGCATGCTGCTCGCCGCGTCCGCCGTGTCGTTCGCCTTCCACCTGGTGCAGATCGCCGCCCAGTGGGTCGTGAGCCGCGCGATCGGCGTCGAGGTGCCGCTCTCGTATATCGCGGTCTACCATCCGCTGGTGAGCGCGGTGGCGTCGATCCCGGTCACCTTCTCGGGCATCGGCCTGCGGGAAGGCGGCTATCTCTACTTCCTCACCAAGCTCGGCGTCGATCAGCCGAGCGCCGTCGCCTACGGCGTCCTCTGGCTGTTCGTGATCGTCACCAACAGCCTGATCGGCGGCGTCGTGTTCCTGGCGAGCGGCGCGCGCTTGCCGGCGCTGCGCGACGCCGAGTGAGCCGGCGGCGGCGGCCGCTCTCGGACGGCGTCGGCACTACCGCCGGGCTTTGGCATCGGCGGCGGCGCCTGACGCCGCGGCGCGCCGCCGGCGTCAGGCGCGGGCGGCGCCGGCCGCGTGCCGGCGCAGCATCTCGACGATCACCGCCGCGGTCCGGACCATGTCGCTGACGCGCAGCCACTCCCGGACGGTGTGGATCTCGCGCATGCCGGTCCCGAGGTTCGCCACCTGAAAGCCGCGCCCGTTCAGGATATTGGCGTCGCAGCCGCCGCCCATGGAGGCGCTCTCCACGCCGTGACCGAGCGCTGCTGCGGCCTGTAGCACGAGCTGTACGATCGGCGCCGCGTCGGGGACGTTCATGGCCTCGTAGCTCGGCTCGACCACCGACTCGACGCGGGCGCACCGGAGCTCGCCTCCGACCGTGACCGCGTGGCGCGCCGCTGCGCTCTCGAGCGCAGCGCGCATGTTCCGGCACTGCGCGGCGAGCTTCGCCGCGTCGTGACTGCGGGCTTCGCCCTCGAGGCGCACGCGCTCCGGAATCACGTTCACCGCGTCGCCGCCGCTGACGATACCGATGTTGGCGGTGGTCTCGGCGTCGATGCGGCCGAGCTGCATGGCGGCGACGCCCTCGGCGGCCACCTGGATCGCGTTGATGCCGCGCTCGGGCGCCATGCCGGCGTGCGCCGCCAGACCGTGCACGGTGAAGATCAGGCGGTTGGCGGCGGGCGCCCTGGTGAAGAGATGGCCCGGAGCGTCGCTGTCGAGCACGAGTCCGGCGCGGGCGGCGAGCCGGCTCGTGTCGAGGTGCTTGGCGCCGAGGAGACCGACCTCTTCGCAGATGGTGAACGCGACCTCGACGTCGCCGTGGGGGATGCCCTCGTCGTAAAGCACGCGCAGCGCTTCGCAGATGATCGCGCACCCCGACTTGTCGTCGCCGCCGAGAACCGTGCGCCCGTCGCTGCGGATCACGTCGTCGTCGACGATCGGCTGCACGCCTGTGCCGGGGATCACGGTGTCCATGTGCGCGCACAGGAGGAGCGGGGCGACGGCGGCCGTGCCGCGGAGCCGGGCGAGCACGTTGCCGGTCGTGCCGCCGACCTTGGTGCCGGCGTCGTCGGTCCACACTTCGGCGCCGAGCGCGGCGAGCTCGCGGCTGAGACGTGCGGCGATCAGGTGCTCCTGCCGCGATAGGCTGTCGATACGGACGAGATCGAGGAAGAGTGCGGTCAGTCGCTCTCGTGAAACACCGTTCGTCATACGCCGCACTCTATATACAGGCGCTTTTGCAGCAGGAAGCCCGCGGCGGCGCGCGTCCCGGCTCTGGAGCAGCACCTCGCCGAGCTGCTGCCGCAGAATGGCGGCGGAGGGCGAGGGACGCGGACGGTGGACGCCGGTAGCCTTACGGCGTACCGGCGTCGTGGGGGTGGTGGTGGAGCGGGGGGAGAAGCAGCTCAGTCGGTGATGATGAAATTCGGCTCGCCCGGTAGGGGATCGCTCACCCAGTCGTACTCGTGCGCTGCCTGCGGATGACTGCCGTGGATCTTGAAGGAGCTCGCGAGGTCGCCGCTGTTGCCCGGACTGATCGAGAGCAGGACGCCTTCGTCGATGACCATGCCGTCGAGCTCGCCGACGTCGCTCGCATAGGTAGCCTTACTGGCGAAGTACGCTTCCTGGCCGGTGGCGACGTGGCGGACCTGAGACTCGACGATCGAGTCGAAACCGCGGGCTCGATACGAAGCGTATTGTGGAATGGCGATGCTCGCGAGGATGCCGACGATCGAGACGACCACCAGCAGCTCGAGCAGCGTGAACCCGGTGTCGGAGCGCGTTGCCATGCCCGAGAGACCCAGCAAAGCCGATGCCACCAGCCCCGGACTTCGTTTTCCATGGCCGAGCCGCGTCCCGGCACACGAAATTTTCGAGTGTCTTCCGGAGGTGTACAGCGTCCGACCGCACTCCGGGTGACGCTCGACGCCGAATTTTGTCACCGTGCGTGCGGACGGCTTTCGCCAGGGAGAACGCGGTGACGTTTTGCGGCGGTGACGATCGTCCCGCCGCCGTAACCGTCAGCGTGAGATGCGCGCCATCGCGAGCTCGCGTTCGAGCCGGATCGGCGCCGGCAGCGTGCGCTCCAGCTTGGTGAAGAGCTCGCCCTGCGACTCGAGCTCCGGACCCCAGTCGGCAAGGTCGATGCTGGTTGCTTTGCGCACTTGCTCGGCGGTGACGTCGAGCCCGGTGGTATCGAGATCACCCGGTCGCGGCACCCAGCCGAGCGGTGTCTCGGTGGCGCCGGTCGTGCCCTCGGCGCGGGCCAGGATCCAGGTGAGCACGCGCATGTTCTCGCCGTAGCCGGGCCAGAGGAACTTGCCGCCCGCGTCCTTGCGGAACCAGTTCACGAGGAAGATCGGCGGCGGATCGGCCAGGCGGGCCTGGATCTTCAGCCAGTGGCCGAAGTAGTCGCCCATGTCGTAGCCGCAGAAGGGCAGCATGGCCATCGGATCGCGGCGCACGACGCCCGCCTGGCCGGTCGCCGCGGCGGTCGTCTCCGAGCCCATCGTCGCGCCGAGGTAGACGCCGTGCGCCCAGTTGAAGCTCTGCAGCACGAGCGGGACGGTGCCGGCGCGGCGACCGCCGAAGATGATCGCCGAGATCGGCACACCTTCGGCGTCGTCGACCTTGGCGTCGAGGATCGGGTTGTTGCGCATGGGGGCAGTGAAGCGCGAGTTCGGGTGTGCGGCTGGTGTCTTCGTCTCCGGTGTCCACGGCTGCCCGCGCCAGTCGGTGAGCTCGGCCGGAGGCTGGCCGTCCATGCCCTCCCACCAGACGTCGCCGTCCTTGGTCAGCGCGACGTTGGTGAAGATGGCGTTGCGCTCGACGCAAGCCATGGCATTCGGGTTCGTCTTCTTGTTGGTGCCCGGGGCGACGCCGAAGTAGCCGTTCTCGGGATTCACCGCCCAGAGTCGCCCGTCCTTGCCGATGCGGAGCCAGGCGATGTCGTCGCCGATCGTGGTGATCTTCCAGCCCTTGAGCGCCGGGGGCGGCACCATCATCGCGAAGTTCGTCTTCCCGCAGGCGCTCGGGAAGGCCGCGACCACGTAGTGCTTCTTTCCCGTCGGGCTCTCCGCGCCGAGGATCAACATGTGCTCGGCGAGCCAGCCCTCCTCCTTGCCGAGGAAGGAGGCGATGCGGAGCGCCAGGCACTTCTTGCCGAGGAGGGCGTTGCCGCCGTAGCCGCTCCCGATCGACCAGATCGTGTTGTCCTCGGGGAAGTGGCAGATGAAGCGCTTCTCCGGGTCGAGGTCGAGCGTGCAGTGCAGACCGCGGTTGAAGCCGTCGCTGGAGGGGCCGAGCGTGTCGAGCGCCACGCGCCCCATGCGGGTCATGATCTGCATGTTCAGGACGACGTAGAGGCTGTCGGTGATCTCGATGCCGACTTTCGAGAACGGCGAGCCGGCAGGGCCCATGAGGTAGGGGACCACGTACATGGTGCGACCCTGCATCGAGCCGTCGTAGAGCTTGCCGAGCTTGGCGTAGGCCTCCTGCGGATCCATCCAGTTGTTGTTCGGGCCGGCAGCGGCCTTGGTGCGGGTGCAGACGAAGGTGAGGTGCTCCGTGCGCGCGACGTCGTTCGGATTCGAGCGATGGAGATAGCAGCCCGGCCGCTTCTCCTGGTTGAGCGGGATCAGGACGCCCTGGTCGACGGCGTCCTTTATGAGGCGCTGCCTCTCCTCCTCGGAGCCGTCGCACCAGACGATCCGATCCGGCTTGGTGAGCCGAGCCATCTCTTCGACCCAGGCCAGGAGCTTGGGGTTCGTCGTCGGGGCGGTGCTCGGTGACGTCGCGGCACGATTGTCTGGCATGAGGTCGACCTTTCCTCGCGGTGTGTCTTGCGGAATGGAAGCGGCGATTCTGAAAGCCGCGCATCTTAGCACACCGGGCACCGGTTCCAATCGGCGCCCCGCGTGCGGTTGGGGGTCGCCGTGGACCCCTATATGGTCGGGCGATGGGTCGTCGCGTGCTCGTCGCGGGTGCCGGGGCCGTGGGCTCGGTCGTAGGGGGCTTCTTGGCCGGCGCCGGCCACGAAGTCACGCTCCTCGGTCGTCGTCCCCACCTCGAGGCGATCGCGGCTCGCGGGCTGGTTATCACGGGACTCTGGGGCGAGCACCGGATAACGAGGCTCGCCGCAGTCGCCGTCGGCGAGGAGCTCGCGGGACCCTACGACGCCATCCTGCTGACCGTGAAGTCCTACGACACCGCGCCGATGCTCGCTGCCGTTGCCCCGCTCCTCGCCGCCGACGGTTGCGTGATCGCGCTCCAGAACGGGCTCGGCAACGTCGAGCAGGTGGCGGCGGCCGTGGGTGCGGGGCGAGCGCTCGGCGGCCGGGTCATCTTCGGTGCGGTCGTCCCCGAGCCCGGAGTCGTGCGCGTGACCGTCTGCGCCGACCCGATCGCGCTCGGTGCGGCGGTAGCCGGCGTCGCCCGCGCCGAGGAGCTGGCGCGCGCCTGGGCGGCTCTCTTCGCGACCGCCGACGTGCCGACCGAGTACACCGCCGCCCTGCAGTCGCACCTCTGGACCAAGGTCTTCTACAACGCGGCGCTGAATCCTCTCGGGGCGCTCCTCGAACGGCCGTACGGCGCGCTCGCGGCCGACGAGGATGGTCGCGCCGTCATGGACGCGGTCATCGACGAGTGCTTCGCGGTGGCGAGAGCGCGCGGCGTCGAGCCGCTCGTCCCGGATGCCGACGCCTATCGGCAGCTCTTCTACGGGCGGCTCGTACCGGCTACGGCGGATCATCGCTCGTCCATGCTCCAGGATCTCGAGCGCGGTCGGCGGACCGAGATCGAAGCGATCAACGGGTGCATCTGGCGCTACGGTCGCGCGGCGGGTATCCCGACGCCGGTGAACGCCACGATGACGCGCCTGATGCGGTTTCGAGAGCGCCGGGCGGAGGGCCGGGGACGAGCATGATCGCGATCGCAGCACACGCGCTGGCGACGATGCAGGCGCACGCGGCCGAGGGGTTCCCGGAGGAAGTGTGCGGCGTAGTGCTCGTGGGTCCGAGCGGGCAGGTCGTGCGGCGCATGACGAACGTCCAGAACGTGCTGCACGCGGCCGACCCGGTAGCCAACCCGCGCGACGCCCGCACCGCCTACCAGTTCGATGCCACCGAGCTCCTCGAGGTGGCGCGCCGAGGCGACGCGCCCGGCTGGCGGATCCTGCTCTTCTATCACTCGCACCCGCAGCACGACGCCTACTTCTCGGAGACCGACAGGGTGCGGGCTCTCTTCGGCGGCGACATCGAGCTCGGTCCCGCGTTTCCCGGCGTCGCCTACCTCGTGATCTCGGTCCGCGACCGGATCGTCCGCGACCGGAAGGTCTTCGCTTGGGACGA
Organism: Polyangiaceae bacterium UTPRO1; assembly: GCA_002050235.1. Lineage (GTDB taxonomy): Bacteria > Desulfobacterota > Binatia > UTPRO1 > UTPRO1 > UTPRO1. The sequence continues at coordinate 103,478 of MWST01000043.1, forward strand.
AGCCGCGCAGGACTTCGTCGAAACGCCGTTCCGCGTCGCCACGGACGACGATGCCTGAGCTCGATCGCGGCGGGTGGACGCTTCGCTACGAGGTTGCGGGCGGCGGCCCCGAGCTCGTGGCGCTCACGCACGGCTTCGGGGCGACCGCCGAGACCTGGCGCCACCAGGTTCCGGCGCTCGTCGCCGCCGGCTACCGGGTGCTGACGTGGGATCTTCGCGCCCACGGCCGCTCCGGATCGCCCGACGAGGCGATCACGATCGCGGCCCTCGGCGAGGATCTCGCGGCGGTGGTGCGTGCCGCCGACGGTCCGGCACACGCACTCGGCCATTCGGCGGGGGGTGTGGTGACGATGCGCTGCGCCCTCGATCATCCGGATCTGGTGCGTAGTCTCGTGCTCGTCGGCACCGCGAGTGAGTGCAACGCCAAGGCGCACTCCTGGTACGAAGGGCTCGCCGTCACCGCCGAGGCCGAGGGCGGCGCAGCGGTCTTGAAGAAGCTCGGCTCGCGCGACGCCGCCGACGCCGCGCCCGAGGCGCGCGGCTTCGCGCGTATCGCGCGGGCCATGGGCGGCTTGCATCACGCTCCGCTCACGTCCGAGCTCGAGCGCCTGCGGTGTCCGACGTTCATCGTCGTCGGCGACAAGGATTTCCTGGGCGTCGGCGGATCGGTGATCATCAGCCGACGCATCCCCGGCTCCAGGCTCGAGATCGTACCGGGCGGCGTGCACGCACTCTTCCACCAGGATCCCGCGGGCTTCAACGCCCGGCTGATCGCGTTCCTGCGCTCGCTTGCTTGAGTCAGCCGGCGAGATCGAGAGCCGCGGCAGGAGCGTCGGCGCTCGCGATCAGCGTGTGTCCCGTCGCTGCGATCACCGTGCCGCGCACGATCGTGCCGGGGGCGGCGTCGCCGTTCACGACCGCGGTCGTATACTGCGGCGTCTTCCCCGCCACGTGCCCCGCGGGCCGGCGTGCCGGCCCCTCGACCAGAACTTCGACGCTGCGGCCGATCCAGGCGCGGTTGCGCTCGGCGGCGATGCGTTCCTGGAGCGCGATCACCGCCGATAGCCGGCGGCTCTTCTCGGCGTCGGGGACGGAGTCCTCCCAGGTGGCGGCGCGCGTGAGCGAACGCGGCGAATACTTGTAGAGATAGGCCTGATCGAAGCGCAGCTCCTCGAGGAGGCGGTAGGTGGCGTCGTAGTCGGCGCCGGTCTCGCCCGGGAAGCCGACGATGACGTCGGTCGAGAGCGCCACGTCCGGCACCGTGTCGCGCACGCGCGCGACGAGATCGCGGAAGGCGGCGACGGTGTAGCCGCGCGCCATGCGTGCGAGGACGGCGTCCGAGCCCGATTGCACGGGCAGGTGCAGTTGCGGCGCGATGACCGGCACGTCGCGCATGACGTCGATCAGCGCCGGGGTGACGTCGGCGGGATGCGGCGAGGTGAACCGGAGGCGTGCGAGTCCCGGGGTCGCAGCGGCGCGTTGCAGCAGCTCGGCGAAGTCGCAGGCGCCGTCTCGATACGCGTTCACCGTCTGGCCGAGGAACACGACTTCGCTCGCGCCGTCGGCGACGGCTGCGCGCACTTGGCGCAGGACGGCGTCGACGGGCAGGCTGCGCTCCCGTCCGCGCACGTACGGCACCACGCAGAAGGTGCAGAACTTGTCGCAGCCGCGGATGACGGTGACCCAGGCGCGCACTGCGCCGGGCGTGCGGGCGCTCCGGAGATCGGCGTAGTCCTCGCTCGGGTCGAGGCGGACGTCGGTCGCGATGCGGGCGCCGCGCTGCGCCGGCGTGGAGTTCGGGTCGTCGTCGGCGGCGGCGCGGAAGTCCGTGGTTCGCGTGCGCGCGCTGCGGATCACGTCGAGCAGCGCCGGCAGGCGGCGATAGGCGTCGGGTCCGACGACGAAGTCGAGCATGGGCACGCGCCTGGTGACGGCGCTGCGATGATGCTGGGCCATGCATCCCGCCATCCCGAGCACCATGCCCGGCCGTGCCGCCTTCAGCCGCGCCAGGTCGGTGAGGCGCCCGATCACGCGTTCCTCGGCGTGCTCCCGGATGGCGCAGGTGTTCAGGAGGATGACGTCCGCCAGCGTGGGATCGACCGTGCGGACGTAGCCCGAGTCGCCGACGTGGCCGAGGATCATCTCGGTATCGGCGAAGTTCATCTGACACCCGTAGGTCTCGAGGTAGATGGCGGGAGCCACGGGGGCGGGACTATAGCCATGGCCCTCGGGGACGGCAACGCGCAACGCTGCGCCGGGTGTGCTAGAGGGGTCGCGTGCACCGGCACCCCGACGACGATCCACGACGCCAATTCCGCGACATGGAGGCGACGCTCCTCCTCTGCCCGCGCTGTCGGGTCGCCGTGCCCGTGCGCAAGCGCTTGCTGCTCGTGCTCCCCGAGGGCGACAAGTTCGAGTACGTGTGCGCGCGCTGCGCGAGCACGTGCGGTACCAAGATCGAGCGCCCGCCGCCGCCGCAATTCGTACGCTGAAGGCGCAGCGCTCCCCGGCGGCCTCCCGGTACGGTGGCTGGCGCGCGTGAAGCGCGCGCTGCGGACGATCGTGCCGCAGTTCACGGCGGCGCGCGTGCTGCGCGAGTACGACGAGCGCATGCAGGCGATGCCGCGCGGCGGCCCGAGCGCTGCGCGATGGCGGCGGGAGCGATGCGACACGATGCGGCGCGTACCTTGACACTCCGAAACGAAGGGCAGTACGGTTCGCAACCGGTGGTGTCGGCTCGCAGTTCTCCCGAGGTCGTGCGTGCGTGTCCTCCTCGTTGACGATCACACTCTCTTCCGCCAGGGGCTGCGTACGTTGCTCGAGAAGCACGGCGAGTTCCGAGTAGTGGGCGAGGCCGAAGACGGTCGCCGCGGCGTGACGCTGGTCGAGGAGCTGCATCCCGACGTGGTCGTCATGGACATCGCGATGAAGGGGCTGAACGGCATCGAAGCGACGCGGCAGATCCGCAGCCGCTTCCCGAACACGCAGGTCGTGATGCTGTCGATGCATCTCCTCGAATCGTACGTCCGCCAGGCGCTCGAGGCGGGGGCTGCGGGATATCTCCTCAAGAGCGCGGCCGGCAGCGAGCTGGTCGCGGCGCTGGAGAGCGTGCGCAACGGCGGCAGCTATTTCAGCGCTCCGGTGTCGCGGATGATCGTCGAGGGCTACCTGGAGACCAGCAAGGCGGCGACGGTCGAGAAGCTCTCGGTTCTGACCCCGCGCGAACGCGAGGTGCTGCAACTGATCGCCGAGGGGAACAGCTACAAGGAGATCGCGACGGCGCTCAGCATCAGCCCGAAGACCGTCGGTCAGCATCGCGACCGTTTGATGCAGAAACTGCATTGTCGGCGCACAGCAGAGCTCGTGAAGTTTGCTGTGCGCGAAGGCGTAACCCCGGACTCCGAGTAAGTTGTTGTCCGGACGCTGAAATTTCCTTCCTGGAAGGTTGCGGAAAGCGGCCCTCGGCAAGCGACTCGCTGACCTAGGGAAAATTTCCCTAGGGGATAGGGAAACAGGGCATTTACATAATTTCACAGTCGCGGAATAACAGGCCGCGTCGTGGGGAGTTGGGTTCGGGCATTCCTCAATGCCTTTTCCAGAACACCAAGTGCTCATGGCTTATCCTCCTTCTCTCTTGGGGGCGGCGCTCACGGACACGGCACCCGGGGACGTCGCCCCCAGAGGGGTTCTCTCGGCAAGACCTCCGGCGAGTAGCCTGCGCTCCCGTTTTTGATTAGAGCGCACCGCTCCGATAAATCCGGCGACGCATGCCGCACCATCACGCGAACGATGCGCGTCGCGTCGGCTGCGTCGTCGTGACCGTCAGCGACACGCGGCGCCCGAGCGACGACCGGAGCAGCGCGGTCATCAAGGCCGCCTTGCTCGAGGCCGGCCACACCGTCGTCGACACGACGATCGTCGCCGACGAACGGGCAGCCATCCGCGCCGCTGTGCTCGCTGCGGCCGAGCGAACGGACGTCGATGCCGTGATCGCCACCGGCGGTACCGGCATTGCGCCGCGCGACGTCACGATCGAGAGCCTCGAAGGGGCGTGGACGAAGCAGCTCCCCGGCTTCGGCGAGCTCTTCCGGGCGCTGAGCTTTGCCGAGATCGGAGCCGCTGCTTTCCTGAGCCGCGCGGCCGCGGGGGTTATCGGCGACACGTTCGTGGCGCTTCTGCCGGGGTCGCCGGCGGCGTGCGAGCTGGCCCTCCGCCGCTTGCTCCTTGCCGAGATCGGGCACATCGTCGGACTGCTCTCCGGTGGGGCACGACCGTGAGGATCCGCGTCCTCTTCTTCGCCTACCTCCGCGAGCGCTGCGGCGTGCGCGAGGCCGACGTCGAGCTGCCGGAGGGCGCCTCGGTCGACGAGCTCTGGAGCCGCCTCGTGACGCGCTTTCCGGCGCTGCCGGCGGCGCCGCCGCGGTTCGCTGTCAACCGCGTCTACGTTGACAAGGGGCATCCCCTCCACGACAATGACGAATTCGCGCTGATCCCACCTGTAAGTGGCGGAACCCAATGACGAAATCGTCGTATCGCGTAACGTCGGACGGCATCGACACGGAGGCTCTACTCAGCGAAGTCGGCAACGCCGCGGCGGGCGCTACGACGCTCTTCGTGGGTACGACCCGCAACGAAAACGAAGGGCGCATCGTCGAGCGGCTCGAGTACGAGGTCTACGAGTCGATGGCTCTCGAGGAGATGCGCCGCATCGGCGAGGAGATCGCGCGGCGCTGGCGGGTGATCGCGGTCTCCATGGTGCACAGGGTAGGGGTCGTGCCGATCGGCCAGGCTAGCGTTGCCGTCGCGATATCGGCGGCGCACCGCGAAGAGGCATTCGCGGCCTGTCGCTACGGCATCGACACGCTGAAGGCGACGGTGCCGATCTGGAAGAAGGAATTCTACCGGGGCGGCGAACATTGGGTCGGACCGTGTCACGCGCACGGCGCAACCGTATGAGGATGAAATGAATATCAGGAAGGCGGTGCACGCGGGTTATTGCTGGGGGGTCGAGCGTGCTCTCGATATCGTGACCGACACGGCGGCGGCGCATCCCAGCGAGACCGTCAGGACGCTCGGCCCGATCATTCACAACTCCCACGTGGTGCAATCGCTCGAGGAAAAGGGTGTGCAGCACGTGAGCGGACTCGACCAGCTCGCCAGCGGCGACACCATGATCATCCGCACCCATGGCGTCCCGCCGGAGACCTACGAGCAAGCGCGGGCGCAGGGCCTCAACGTCGTCGACGCTACCTGTCCGCTGGTCACCCTGGTGCAGAACAAGGCGAAGCAACTGGTGCAGGAAGGCTACCACCTCGTCATCTTCGGAAATCCGAAGCACCCCGAGGTGATCGGCACCATCGGCCACGCCGGCGGCAAAGCGACCGTGATCGAGCGCCCCGAGGACGTGGCCAAGGCATCGTTTCCAAAGCGGGTCGGGGTCGTCGTGCAGACGACGCAGGAGATCGAGCTGCTCGCTTCGTTCCTCGCCGAGCTGACGCCGCGCTGTAAGGAGCTCAAGATCTTCAACACCATCTGCAACCCCACGATCGAGCGCCAGGAGGCGGCGCGCGAGCTCGCGCGCGAGGTCGAGGTGGTGATCGTCGTCGGCGGCAAGAACAGCTCCAATACCCGTCACCTCGCCGCGGTCTGCCGCGAGGAGGGCGCGATCGCCCATCACATCGAGGATGCCGACGAGCTCGATCCGGCCTGGGTCAAGGGATGCAACAACGTCGGTGTGACCGCCGGCGCCTCGACGCCCGGGTGGCTAATGGATCAGGTCATCGAGCGCATTCAGATGATCGGCGACAGCGCCTGAGGCGCGTTCGGCGCCCGCGGATACGCTGGAATCGTCGGAAGTCGCGTTGACCGTTTTTCGACCAGCGTGATAGCTTAGCCGACTGTCGCCATGTCTCGCTCCGTCCGCGTCGGCTTGATGATCGCGGGGCTCGCGCTCGCTGCCGGATGCGGACCTGTCCGGCGTGCGGCGTCGGGGTCGCCCGCTGGCCTCGCCTGGAATCCGAAGGGCGATCGACCGCTCGTACGCCAGACGCAGATCGATCCCAAGACGGCGGCGATGGGCGACTTCGTGGTGGGCGAAGTCGCGCTCAACGACGGCAATTACGACGTCGGCCTCAAGGCGTTTCGCGCCGCGGTCGCGCACGACCCCGAAAGTCCGCTGCTGCGCCAACGGCTGGCGATGCTGCTGGTGCGCAAAGGTATGCTGCCCGAAGCCCTCGAGCATTGCGAGGAGGTCGTCCGCATCGAGCCCGGGAATACCGAGGCGCGCCTCCTGTACGCGGGCATTCTGTCGGCGTTGAACCGCCAGGACGAGGCGGTCGCGCAGTACCGCCACGTGATCGAGGTCGAGCCGAAGAATCAAGAAGCCTATCTCTATCTCGGTGCGCTCTACGGCAAGGAGAGGAAGTACGAGCAGGCGCTCGCGACGCTGACGAAGCTCATCGAGATCAATCCGCGCTCGGTTCTCGGCTACTACTATCTGGGCCGCGTCTACACCTCGGCGGGGCAGCTCGACCGCGCCGAGCATTATTTTCGCGAGGCGCTGGCGCGAAATCCCCAGTCCGAGCTGATCCTGATGGATCTCGCGACCCTGTACGAGATCCGCAAGGACTATCCGCGCGCCATCGAGCTCTACCAGCAGGTCCTCGCCCAGAATCCCGGCAGCGCGCTCGTCCGCAAGCGGCTCGGCGGTCTCTACATCGGTCAGAAGAAGCTCGACGAGGCGCTGCTCCAGTACCACGCGCTCGAGAAGATAGAGAACGATCCCGAAGAGACGAGGATCAAGATCGCCCTCATCTACTTCGAGAAGGGCGAATACGATCGCGCGGCGACGGAGCTCAATCTCGTCCTGGCGGCGGAGCCTGAGAACCAGCGCGTCCACTACTATCTCGGTTCGGTCTACGCGCAGACGCAGGAGTGGGGGAAAGCCGTCGAGCAGCTCGAGCGCATCGATTCCGACTCGGAGTACTACGTCGACGCGCGGATCCAACTCGCAGCCGTGTACCAGCGCCAGAACAAGACGCCGGCCGCCATCAAGGAGATCCAGCAGGCGCTGCAGGTGAAGGCGAAGAACGTCGAGCTGCTGGCCTATCTCGCGGCGCTCCATCGCGAGGAGGAGCAGTACCCGCAGGCGGTCGCGGCACTCGAGCAGGTGGTGAATCTCGAGCCCGACAACGACCAGTATCTCTTCTCGCTCGGCGCGGCCTACGACGAGGCGAAGAACAAGCCGAAGGCGATCGAGATGATGCAGCGGGCGATCGCCATCAATCCTCAGAACGCGCCGGCGCTGAACTACCTCGGCTACACCTATGCCGAGCTCGGGGAGCGCCTCGACGAGGCGGAGAAGTTGATCCGGCGAGCCCTGGCGATCGAGCCCGACGACGGTTTCTACATCGATTCGCTGGGGTGGGTGTACTACATGCGCGGCGACTATCCGCGCGCCGTCGAGCAGCTCGAGCGCGCCATCGAGCACGCGGGGGACGATCCGACCGTCACCGAGCACCTCGGTGACGCGTACGAGAAGACGGGCAAGACCCGCGACGCCATCCGCGTGTACCAGGAGGCGCTCGGCAAGGCGAAAGAGCACGAACAGATCGATCGGCTGAAGGGCAAGCTGCGCGCTCTCGGGGCCGGGAACCGAGCAGGTGCGACGGAGCTGTAACGGGCGCGTGCGGATCGCGGCAGTGGCGGTCGCCGCGCTTCTCGCCGCGGCGTGTCGGCCGGGACGACTGCAGCCGCGCTTGCCGGAGGCAACGCCGTCCGCGGCGCAATGTCTCGCGTCCTTGGCGGCGCGCCGGGAGGCCGTCCGGTCACTTCGGGGATTCGCGCAGGTGGCGTACGAAACCGGCGACGGGGACGTCGGCGCTCGGCACGCCGTCCTCGCGCGCAGCCCCGACCACTTCCGACTGGAGGTGCTGTCGCCGTTCGGAGCCCTCGCCGTGGTCGCCAGCGATGCCCGCGAGCTCGTCGTCTACGCCCGCCGGGAAGCGAAGATCTACCGCGGTCCCGCGACTGCCGCGAGCGTCGGCGCCTATGCGCGGGTGTCGATCGAGGTCGGCGACGTCACGTCGGTGCTCCTCGGGATGCCGCCGCAGCGGCAGTCCACCGGACCCGCATCGGTCGTGCGCGACGAGGCGGCCGGTGCCTTCAAGCTCGTCGCGCCCACGGCCGACGGGCGCGCGCTCGTATGGCTCGAGCCGGAGACGCTTCTGCCGGTTGCTAGCGAGACGCCGCTCGCAAACGGCGGACGCCTGCGAGTTGCGTTCGGATCGTACCAGACGATCGGATCGCTGCGGTTTCCCCATGCGATCGACATGCGGGCCGAGCCGGGCGGTCACGTGGTGCACGTACGCTACGCAGCGCCGTCGCTAAACACCGCGATCGCGGACGACCTCTTCAGCGTTCCGCCGCGGCCGGGCCTCGAGGAGCTGGCGTTGGACCAATACGCGGCCGGGGGTGGGTTATGAAACGACGGTGGCTGCTGGCTCTGTGCGCCGTGGCGGTGTTCGCGGGCTCTCTCGGGTGCCGCAAGGGCGGCGAGGAGCGCCTGCGCCGCGGCGACCGCCTGGTCACGGCGACGATCAGCGACCCGAAGACCTTCAATCCGCTCCTGGCGGTGGATTCGGCGTCGAGCGACGCGGTCAGCGAGGTGTTCGAGGGCCTCGTGCGCCTGAATCCCAAGACCCAGCTACCCGAGCCCATGCTGGCCACGTCCTGGGAACATGACGACGCCGGGACGACGTGGACCTTCCATCTGCGCGAGGGCGTCACTTGGCACGACGGGGCTCCGTTCACCGCCGACGACGTCGCGTTCACCTTTGCGGCGGTATTCGATCAGAAGGTGCCGAACAGCGCCAAGCACGTCCTCATGGTCGGTGGACAGCCGATGCGCACGGAGGTCGTCGACCCCCACACCATCAAGGTCATGATGGCCGAGCCGTTCGCGCCGTTCCTTAACAGCGTCGGCTTCGACATCCTGCCGCGGCACGTCCTCGGGCCAGCGCTCGCGGACGGGACCTTTACGCAGACCTGGGGCATAGACACGCCTCCCGAGAAGATCATCGGCACCGGACCGTATCGACTCGTGCGCTACGTGCCCGCGCAGCTGTTGCAGTACGCGCGCAACCCCGCATATTGGATGCGCGACGAGGCCGGGGGCGCGCTGCCGCGCCTCGCCGAGCGCACGAGCCTGATCGTTCCCGATCAGAACACGATGTACCTGAAGTTCCTCGATCGGCAGCTGCACTTGTACGGGCCGCGTCCGGAGGAGATCGACGATCTCCGCAAGCGCAGCGAAGATCTCGAGATCACGCTCGACGATATCGGCCTCGAAACCGGCATGCTCTTCGTGAGCTTCAACCGCAATCCAGCCCACTACTCGAAGGACGGGAAGACCGATCCTCGGCTCGCCTGGTTCACCGATCCGAAGTTCGTACGGGCGATCGCGCACAGTTTCGACAAGCAGAGCATGATCCGGAATACCTATTTCGGATACGGCGAGCCCGCCGTGTCGGCGATCTCGCCCGAGAACACGACGTACTACGATCCGAACCTGACGCCGTACGAGTACGACCTCGAGGCGGCGCGCCGTCTGCTCGACGAGGGCGGCTATCGCGACCGCAACGGCGACGGCATCCGCGAGGACGTCCACGGCAACCCCCTCGAATTCGAGCTCTCCACCAACGCGGGCAATCAGGTGCGCGAGCGCCTGTGCTCGATCTTGAAGGAAGATTGGACGAAGCTGGGCCTCAAGGTGAACTATCGCCCGCTCGATTTCGCGACGCTGGTAGAGAAGCTCTCGACGAACTTCGACTGGGATGCGATGGTCATGGGCTTCACCGGGAGCATAGAGCCGCATGCAAGCTCGAATCTCTTGCGCTCGTCGGGAAATCTCCATCTGTGGCAGCCGAATCAGCAGACACCGGCGACTCCGTGGGAGGCCGAGATCGATCGCGAGCTCGAAGCCGGCGCCCGCGAGCTCGATCCCCGGAAGCGCGTGGCGCACTATTGGAGGATCCAGGAGATCCTGCATCGCGAGCTGCCGATGATCCAGCTCGTGCGCCAGCGGCGCTTCATTGCGGCGAAGTCGTATCTCGTGGACTTCGTGCCGACCGTATGGGGCTTCTTCGAGCCGGAACGGATCGCGATCCGGCCCTGAACGATGCTGCGGTTCGTCCTTCGCCGAGTGGCGCAGATGATCCCGCTGCTGGTGGGGATCACGTTCTTGTCGTTCGTGGTGGTAGATCTCGCACCCGGCGACTTCTTCGACACTCTGAGCATGAACCCGTCGATCTCGCCGGACATGATCCGCGAGATGAAGGTGGAGTTCGGCTACGGACAGCCGCTTCCGGTGCGCTACGGGCGCTGGCTCTGGCGCGTGGCGCACCTCGATCTCGGCATGTCGGTCGCCTACCGCGTCGGCGTGCTCGACCTCATCGCCAGTCGGGCCATGAACACGGTGATTCTGGCGGCTGCGAGCATGGTGTTCACCTGGGCGCTCGCAATTCCGATCGGCGTCATCGTGGCGCTGCGGCGCGGTACGCTCCTCGATCGCTCGCTCTCGTTCGTGGCCTTCTTCGGCATGTCGGTGCCGAGCTTCTTCCTGGCGTTCTTGCTGATGTATGCAGCGCTCGAAACGGGGTGGTTTCCGGTCGGCGGCACCACCTCGCTCGACTACCCGATCCTCTCGCCGCTCGGGCAGATCGGGGATCGGGTCGCGCATCTCGTGCTTCCCGTCATCGTGCTCGGCACCGGTGGAATGGCGAGCCTCATGCGGCTCATGCGCAGTCAGCTCCTGGAGATCCAGAGCGCCGACTACGTGCGGACTGCGCGCGCCAAGGGCGTGCCGGAGTGGCTCGTCGTCTCGAAGCACATCTTGCGCAACGCCATGAACCCGTTCGTTACCTTAGCCGGGTACGAGCTCGGGACGCTGCTCGGAGGCGCTGCGCTCGTCGAGGCGGTGATGAACCTGCAGGGCCTCGGGACGTTGATGCTCGACGCCGTCCGTTCGCTGGATCTCTATCTCGTGATGGGCTCGGTCCTGATGAGCTCGATCCTGCTGCTCGTCGGCAACTTGCTCGCAGACATCGCGCTCACGATGGTCGACCCCCGCATCGACTTCTCCCGCCTCGAGACGACGGTGCGTTGACGTGGCTCGCTCCCGCAGGTCGATGAGCTGGCCGGTCCGCGTGAGCGTCGCGCTCTTGGGACTGTTCTACGGCGTAGCGCTACTGGCGCCGTTCGTCGCCCCCTACGATTACGCCGAGCAGAACCGAGGGTTTCCGAACTGTCCGCCGTCGCGGCTGCACCTGAGCCCGCCCGCGCTCTGGGGCGGGGACGGCATCCTCTACACGCACCCGTACGTGCTCGAGCCCGGCCAGGGACGCCGCTACGTGGAGTCGACGGAGAAGGTGCCGCTCGCCTGGTTGACGCGCGGCCGCTTGCTCACCACTCGCGATCCGGATGCCCGCGTGTTCCTGTTCGGCACCGACGCCCTCGGGCGCGACCTCTTCTCGCGCATCGTCTTCGGCAGTCGCATCAGCTTGACCGTGGGGCTCCTCGGGGTGGCCATCAGCTTCGCGATCGGGCTCGCGGTCGGCGCCGTCGCCGGCTACGTCGGCGGACGCTTCGATGGCGTCGTCATGCGCACCACCGAGGTGCTGATGTCGCTTCCGTCCTTCTATTTTCTGCTGGCGTTGGCGGCGGTCATTCCGTCCTCGCTCGGCTCCGCGCAGACGTTCTTGATGATCGTCGTCATCATGAGCTTCATCCGCTGGGCCGGCTTCGCCCGCATCATCCGCGGCATGGTGTGCTCGATCCGCGAGCTCGACTACGTCCAGAGCGCTCGCGCTCTCGGCGCCGGTCGGGTGCGGATCATCCTGCGCCACGTGATTCCCGCGACATTCGGCTACACGATCGTCGCGGCGACGCTCAGCATCCCCGGATTCATCCTCGGCGAGAGCGCCTTGTCGCTGCTCGGCCTCGGTATCCAGGAGCCGGATGCTAGTTGGGGAAATCTCCTAGCCGACGCTCAGAACGTCCAGAGCATCGCGCAGTTCCCGTGGATCTTGTCGCCCGGCGTCTTCATCTTCCTAACGATCATGGCGTTCAACTTCGTCGGCGACTATCTACGCGACACGCTCGATCCACGGAGCGTCGGAGCCGGCGGATGACCGAGTCGCGAATGCCTCTGCTCGCCGTGAAGGACCTGCACACCTACTTCGAGACCGACGAGGGCGTCGGACGGGCCGTCGACGGCGTCAGCTTCACGGTAGACGCCGGGCGCACGCTCGGCATCCTCGGGGAGTCCGGATGCGGCAAGAGCGTCACGGCGCTCTCGATCCTACGTCTCGTGACCCCGCCGGGGCGCGTGGTCGCGGGTGAGATCCGGTACCGCGGCGAGGATCTCCTGCGCCGCTCCGAGCGTCAGATGCGGGCTGTCCGCGGCGGTGAGATCGCGATGATCTTCCAGGAGCCCATGACCTCGTTGAACCCGGTTTTCACGATCGGGAACCAGATCGGCGAAGCGATCCGCCTTCACCAGCGCTGCGGTCGCTCGGCGGTGCGAGCCCGCGTGGTCGAGGCGCTCCGCCGGGTCGAGATCCCGGAGCCGGAGCGGCGCGCCAGGAGCTATCCGCACGAGCTTTCAGGAGGGATGCGACAGCGGGCCATGATCGCGATGGCGCTCGCCTGCGAGCCGAGCCTCCTGATCGCGGACGAGCCGACGACGGCGCTCGATGTGACGATCCAGGCCCAGATACTGGAGCTGCTGCGCAACCTCCGAAGCTCGCTCGGCATGGCGATGGTCCTCATCACGCACGACCTCGGGATCGTCGCCGAGCAGGCGGATGCGGTCGCGGTCATGTACGCCGGCAGGATCGTCGAGTACGCGTCGGCGCTCGAAGTGTTCGAGCGCCCTCTCCACCCGTACGCGATCGCGCTCATGCAGGCGAGCGGCCAACGCGGCGGCGCACGGCATCGGCGGCTGGAGGCGCTGCCCGGCACCGTGCCGAGCCTCTTCCGGCGGCCGAGCGGCTGCCGCTTCCGTGATCGCTGTCCTCGCGCCATAGCCGCATGCGCCGAGGTCGATCCCATGCTCGAGGAGAAGGCGCCCGGCCACACGGTGGCCTGCATTCGGGTATGAGCCCAGAGACCGGACGCGACTGCGCGGCGCCGCTCGTCGAGGCCCGAGGGCTGACGAAGCACTATCCCGTCTCTACGGGGTTCTTCTCCCGCGAGAAGCTCGTGGTGCGGGCGCTCGAAGACGTGGCTCTCGACATCCGAGCTGGCGAGACGCTCGGGGTCGTCGGTGAGTCGGGATGCGGCAAGTCGACGCTCGGCCGCTGCCTCCTGCGGTTGATCGAGCCGACCGCCGGCGAGGTGCGATTCGACGGCCGCGACGTGCTGGCGCTGCCGGCGGCGGAGCTCCGCCGCATGCGGCGCGCCATGCAGATCATCTTCCAGGATCCTTACGCGTCTTTGAACCCGCGGATGCGGGTGGGTGCGATCGTCGCCGAGGGCATCGAGGTGCACGGCCTCGCCCGCGGGGTCGAGAAGCGTCGCCGCGTCGAGGAGCTCCTGCATCAGGTCGGACTGGGTCCGGAGCACGCTGATCGGTATCCGCACGAGTTCAGCGGCGGCCAGCGCCAGCGCATCGGTATTGCAAGGGCGCTCGCGGTCGGACCGCGCTTCATCGTCGCCGACGAGCCGGTGTCGGCCCTCGATCTCTCCATTCAGGCCCAGGTCCTGAATTTATTGATGGACCTGCAGGAGCAGATGGGACTCGCCTATCTGTTCATCTCGCACGACCTACGAGTGGTCGAGCACATCAGCCATCGCGTGGCGGTCATGTATCTCGGTCGGATCGTGGAGCGCGCGCCGCGCGCGTTGCTGTACGCGAACCCCAGGCACCCCTATACGAGGGCGCTCTTGGCGGCCGTGCCGGTCGCCGATCCGCGCCATCGCCCGAAGCGGACGCCGCTCCAGGGAGACGTGCCGAGCCCGCTGCAGCCGCCGAGCGGGTGCGCATTCCATCCCCGCTGCCCGTATGTCGAGCCGCGCTGCCGGACCGAGGTGCCGGCTCTGATCGCCGGTGCCGGCGGGCACGCGGTCGCGTGCCACGTCTTTCCCGCGCCCACGGAATGATTTAGGAAGGCCGCGTGGGGGAGCGTTGGCCATCGCGGCGGAGCATACCGACGAAGCCGGCGGCGCCGCGCCCGATTCCGGCGCGCGCACCCGAGGCGGGATTCATCGGTTTCCGTGAAGTGCGGACCGTTCTCGACGCGGGGACACAGGTCAACGGCAAGCTGAGCTTCAGCGCTCCGACCCGGATCGAGGGCCGCCTGCGCGGCGAGGTGAGGGCGACGGACTTGCTGGAGGTCGGAGCCTCGGGGGTGGTCCACGGTTCGATTCGGGCCAAGAGCCTCGTCGTCGCGGGCGAGGTGCGCGGGCAGGTCCTCGGTGCAGAGCGGGTCGAGATCCAGTCCGGCGCGCGCGTCCATGGCCTCATCGAGGCCCGGGCGCTGGTGATCGCAGAGGGCGCGTTCTTCGACGGCGATGTCCGGATGCTGCACGAGGAGGGCGACATCACGCTGAACGAGCCCGCACGCGGCTGACCGCGTACGGGCCACGCCGGCCAGCCAGCGTTAGCCGTTCTTGGTGGTGCGAGCCGACGTGTCCTCTTCGATGCGCGCCGCCTTACCCGAGAGATCGCGCAGATAGTAGAGCTTGGCGCGGCGGACTTTGCCGTAGGAGACCACCTCGATCTTGTCGACGCGCGGCGAGTGCAGCGGAAACGTGCGTTCCACTCCGACACCGTACGACGTCTTCCGAACCGTGAAGGTCTCGCGGATGCTGCTGCCGCTACGCCGGATGCATACGCCCTCGAAGAGCTGGATGCGTTCCTTGTCGCCCTCGACGATGCGGACATGTATGCGCAGGCCGTCGCCCGGGCGGAACGCCGGCTGCCCTTCCTTCAGTTGCTGTTGCTCGATGCTGTCGATGATGTTCATGGGTGTGCCTCCTGTGGTCCTTCCTGCCGTCCGCACATCCGATCGAGGATGATGGCCGCCGCGCCGCGGACGGAGAGGTGGTTGTACTCGCCCGTGCCCGGGACGGCAGGGATCCGGTGGTCGGCGCGACCTATCACTTCTTCGGTGAGACCCCAACCGGTGCCGAAGAGGAGCAGGAGCGGACGTTCCGCCTCGGCCCGGAGCCGGCGCAATTCCGCCCAGCCGATCGTCGGGTGCTCCGTTCGCGCCGAGGTGACGAGCAGCATGGGCGGCTCTCCGGAATCGCGCTCGACGTCGACGATGGTCTGGTCCAGGTCTTCGGTGAGGCCGACCAACGCCAAGGCGTCCTTGCGGGTGGCGTTGTAGCTCGCCCCCCACTCCGACCCCCAATGGGCGAGGATACGGGCCGACAGCTCGCGGAGCGCGGGCACCGGAGTCACCACGTAGAAACGGCGGACACCGAAGGTGCAGGCGCTGCGGGCGATGTCGTGGATGTCGAGGTGAGTCACGGCCGTCGTCACGACCCGGCGGTTCTTGTCGTAGACGGGGTAGTGAAGCAGAGCGACGTATAGAGGAGCCACGCTACTCGCTCCTCGCCGCACCCCTGGCGAGGAGATCGGGGCGGGTTCGCGCCGTCACTGCGCGCGATGCCTGCGCGCGCCAGGCGGCGATCGCTGCGTGATCGCCCGACAGCAGGACGGGCGGGACGGCGCGGCCGCGGAAGATCTCCGGCCGCGTGTACTGGGGGTATTCGAGGTGATCGTCGACGAACGACTCCGACCCCGCGGAGGCGACGTTGCCGAGGGCGCCGGGGAGCTGCCGCACGACCGCATCGATGACGGCGAGCGCCGCGGGCTCGCCGCCCGAGAGCACATAGTCGCCCACCGACAGGTCCTCGTCGACGAAATCTCGGACCCGTTCGTCGACCCCTTCGTAGCGGCCGCACACGAGGACGAGATCGTCGACGCGCGCCAGATCCATTACCTTACGGTGGTCGAGTGCAGGCCCGCGCGGTGACAACAGGACGCGGTGGGCATTCGGCGCCGCCGCCATGACGGCGTCCAGCGCTTCGACGATCGGTCCCGCCTTCATCACCATGCCGTGGCCGCCGCCGTACGGCGCATCGTCGGTCGTGCGGTGGCGGTCGTGCGTGTACTCGCGCAGATCGACGAGCGATACGTGCAGGACCCTGGCGTCGCGGGCGCGTTTCGGGATCCCCACCGCGAGCGGGGACGCGAAGAACTCGGGGAAGATGGTGAGGACGTGGACGCGCATGGTCAGGAATCGAGCAACCCGGGAATCGGCTCGATGACGACCCGGCGGCCGGGAAGGTCGATGGCCCGTACGACGTCGGCGATCATCGGAATCAGGATCTCGCGCGGCCCAGCGCGGACGACCAGGACCTCGTGGGCGCCGTTCGAGAACGAGCTCGCGATCGTACCGAGCCGCTCGCCGGCGTCGACGAACACCTCGAGGCCCTCGAGCTGGTAGACGTACAGTTCGCCGGGCGTGGTCGCAGGCAGATCCGCCTCGGGGATCGCCAGCACCAGTCCCACCAGCGTCGCCGCCGCTGCGATCGACGCTATGCCCGCGATGCGCAGCAGCATTACGTTGCCGTGCGGTCGGGCGTCTTCGAGGACGACCGTAGGCGCGCGCGACGCCTCCCGATCGCTGGCGGCGAGCGCAGCAGAACGGACGTAGAGACGCCGCCCGACGGGCGGCGGACTAGCGGCGGGATCGTAGGGGTGGAATCGGAGTAGTCCGCGGACGCCGTGTGTCCCGACGATTTCGCCGAGCGGAATCAGCCGTCCGGGAGACGATGTGTGGATATCGTGTTTCATGCTGCATGGAGTGCGTGCGACAGGAGATCATGCCGTCGGCGCCTACTTGTCCTCGATGATCTCCAGGACCACTTTGCGATTGGTGCGCGAAGCGGCGGCGTTCAGGATGGTGCGGATGGACTTGGCGGTGCGTCCCTGTTTGCCGATGATGCGTCCCAGATCCTCGCGGGCCACCTTGAGCTCGAGCACGGACGCGGTGTCTCCCAGCGTCTCTTTGACCTCGACGGCGTCCGGATTGTTGACGAGGTACCGGGCCAGGTACTGCACCAGTTCCTTCATGTCGTCTCCCCTGGAGCGACCCCTGCTCGCCTGATCAACCGGGCGACCGTCTGCGACGGAAGGGCCCCACGCCGCATCCACTCATGAAGTTTTTCTTTTTTGAAGTCAACGACGGGAGGGCTCGGGAGGGGGTCGTAGGTGCCCACCTGATCGATGGTGCGTCCGCCGCGCGGCGCCCGCTTGTCGGCGACGACGATACGGTAGAATGCGTGCTTCTTGGTCCCGCGTCGGGCGAGTCGGATGACGACGCTCATGGTGTTTCCTTTCGTGCCCGGCCTTAGCCGGGAAGCAGGTTGGTGAGACGGCCGAGGCCCCCGGGCCCCATTTTGGTGAACTTCTTCATCATCTTCTTGGTCTGGGCGTACTGCTTCAGGAAGCGATTGACCTCGGCGACGTTGGTGCCGCTGCCGAGTGCGATGCGTCGGCGGCGGCTGCCGTTGAGGATGGCGTCGTTGCGGCGCTCCTCCTTGGTCATCGAGTTGATGATCGCCTCGATGCGTCTGAGCTCGGAGTCGGCGACGCCGGGATCCATTTTGCCGGCGAGCTTCTTCATGCCCGGGATCATGCCGAGCAGGTCGCCCATGGAACCGAGTTTCTTCACCATCTGCAGCTGATCGCGGAAGTCTTCGAGGGTGAACTCGTTCTTGCGGAGCTTCTTCTCGAGCGCCTCGGCCTGCTTCTGGTCGTAGGCCTTCTCGACCTTTTCGATGAGCGACAGGACGTCGCCCTGACCGAGGATACGCGAGGCCATGCGATCGGGATGAAAGGGCTCGAGCGCCTCGGGCTTCTCGCCGGTACCGACGAAGTAGATCGGCGCCCCGGTGACGGCGCGGAGCGAGAGCGCGGCACCACCGCGCGCGTCGCCGTCGAGCTTGGTGAGGACGACGCCGTCGATTCGCAGGCGATCGTGGAAGCCCTGGGCGACGTTCACCGCGTCCTGGCCGGTCATCGCGTCGGCGACCAGGAAGACGTACTTCGGCGTGATCGCCGCCTTCATGGCGACGAGCTCCTGCATGAGCGACTCGTCGATCTGTAGCCGGCCCGCCGTGTCGACGATGACGGTATCGTGACCCGCCGTCCGCGCGGCGGTCATACCGGCGCGCGCTAGATCCACGGGGTTGGCGGCAGCCGTCGACGGATGCACGGGGAGCTCGAGCTGCTTGCCGAGGGTCGTGAGCTGGTCGATGGCAGCCGGGCGGTAGACGTCGGCCGGAACGAGGTACGGACGCCGGCCGCGCTCCACTTTGAGATGGCGTGCGAGCTTGGCGGCGCTGGTCGTCTTCCCCGAGCCTTGAAGGCCAACCAGCATGATCGCGACCGGCGGCGGCACCCCGAGGTCTACGGTCGCAGCCTGTCCGCCCATGGTGCGCACGAGCTCGAGGTGGATGAACTTCAAGAGATGCTGCTCGGGCGTGAGGCTGCGCAGCACCTCTTGACCGAGCGCCTGCTCGCGGATCGCCTCGGTGAACTTGGTGACTACCGGAAGCGCGACGTCGGCCTCGAGGAGGGCCATACGGACCTCCCGAAGCGCCTCGCTCATGTGGCGTTCGGTGATCTTCCCGTGGCCGCGCAGGCGCTTGAAGACCTGCTCGAGCTTGTCACCCAGGGCGTCGAACATGGATTCCGGAAGGGAACGCGAAACCCTACAAGAGCGCGCGAAAATAAGAAACCCCCCGGGGCTCGAGGCCCGGGGGGTTTCTTACCTATTCCGCCCGTCGGGGCGACTTACATCATGCCGCCCATACCGCCCATGCCGCCCATGCCCGGGGGAGGACCACCGGCGGCCGGCTTTTCTTCCGGCTTCTCGGCGACCGTCGCCTCGGTGGTGAGCAGGAGCCCGGCGACCGAGGCTGCGTTCAGGAGAGCCGTTCGCACCACCTTGGTCGGATCGATGATGCCGGCCTTGATGAGGTCTTCGAACTCCTCGCTGCTGGCATTGAAGCCGAAGGCGCCCTTGCCGTTCCGCACCTTGTCGAGGACGATCGAGCCTTCCCAGCCGGCGTTCTGGGCGATCCGTCGGCACGGTTCTTCGACTGCGCGGCGGATGATGTTGATGCCGACTTTCTCCTCGTCGTTCCCGCCCTTGAGCCCGTCGAGGGCCGACGAGGCGCGGATCAGGGCGACGCCGCCGCCGGGCACTATGCCCTCTTCGACGGCTGCCCGGGTCGCGTGCAGCGCGTCCTCGACACGGGCCTTCTTCTCTTTCATCTCGACCTCGGTCGCGGCGCCGACACGAATTACCGCGACGCCGCCGATGAGCTTGGCGAGCCGCTCCTGGAGTTTCTCGCGGTCGTAGTCCGAGGTGGTCTCCTCGATCTGCGCCCGGATCTGCTTGATGCGGCCCTCGATGTCGGCGCGCTTACCGGCGCCGTCGACGATCGTGCAGTTGTCCTTGTCGACGACGATCCGCTTGGCGCGGCCGAGGTCGGCGAGGGTGATGCCTTCGAGCTTGATGCCGAGCTCCTCGGCGATCACCTTGCCGCCGGTCAGGATCGCGATGTCCTCGAGCATGGCCTTGCGACGGTCGCCGAAGCCCGGAGCCTTCACGGCGACGCACTGGAGCGTACCGCGGATCTTGTTGACGACCAGCGTCGCGAGCGCCTCGCCTTCGACGTCCTCGGCGATCATGATGAACGGCCGGCCGGTCTTGGCGATCTGCTCCAGGATCGGGAGCAGGTCCTTCATGGCGCTGATCTTCTTCTCGTGGATGAGCAGGTAGGGGTCCTCGAGTACGACCTCCATGCGCTCGGGATCGGTCACGAAGTAGGGGGAGAGATAGCCGCGGTCGAACTGCATGCCCTCGACTACCTCGAGCGTGGTCTCGAGGCCTTTCGCCTCCTCGACGGTGATGACGCCCTCCTTGCCGACCTTGTTCATGGCTTCGGCGATGATCTCGCCCACGGTGGTGTCGTTGTTCGCGGAGATGGTGCCGACCTGGGCGATTTCCTTCTGATCCTTGGTAGGCTTCGAGAGCGACTTCAGCTCCCCGACGATGCTCTCGACGGCACGGTCGATGCCGCGCTTCAGGCTCATCGGATCGTGGCCTGCCGCGACCATCTTGATGCCCTCGGCGAACACCGCCCGGGCGAGGACGGTTGCCGTCGTCGTCCCGTCACCGGCGACGTCCGAGGTCTTGCTCGCGACCTCCTTCACCATCTGTGCGCCCATGTTCTCGAACTTGTCTTCGAGCTCGATCTCCTTGGCGACGGTAACGCCGTCCTTGGTGATGTTGGGGGCGCCGAACGACTTCTCCAGGACCACGTTCCGGCCCTTGGGGCCGAGGGTCACCGTGACGGCGTCCGCCAGAATGTTCACTCCACGCAGGACGCGATCGCGCGCATCCTGGCCGAATCGTACGTGCTTGGCTGCCATGACTCTTTCGTCCTCCTTAGCCCTCGATCACGCCGAGGATGTCGTCCTCGCGCATGATCAAGTGTTCCTCGCCGTTGAGCTTGATTTCGCTACCCGAGTACTTGCCGAAGAGGATCTTGTCGCCGACCTTGACGTCGAGCGCGGTGACCTTGCCGTCGTCGTTGACCTTGCCCTTACCGACCGCGACGACCTTCCCCTCCTGGGGCTTCTCCTTCGCCGTATCGGGGATGATGATGCCGCCTTTGGTCTTTTCCTCCTCGGCGATGCGCTTCACGATCACCCGATCCTGAAGTGGGCGAATCTTCATCGATGTCTCCTTTCCTTCTGATGGAAAACGCTGAATTTTTGGCCGCTCTGCGGGCGGCCGAATACGCGACGGGGATGAAACCCGGGCGCACCATAAACATCGATTGCTCCGTGTCAACCGCGCCCTCCCGCTCTCGGGCTAGCGGGTGAGCTTTCGCTTCTCTTCTTCGAAGTACTGGCGGTAGAGCACGTCCCACTCGCTCGATCCTTCGACGACGCGGCGGGAAAGACTCGCGATCTTGCGGCGGACCCTGCCGTCGAGCGCGTCGTCGACGTTCAGGATCTCGCTCAGTGCGGCCTTGATCTCGGTGAGTACGAGGCGGTCGGCGCGGATCTCCGCCACCTCGCCGCTCTTCTTGATGGCCTCGAGCGCCAGGTGCGCCAGTGCCGAGATCCGGCCCTCCGAGATGCGGCTCACAGGGTAAATCCCCGTTCCTTGGCGAGACGCTCCTTCACGAGCTGCAGCACCTTGTGCCTGTCCATCCCGACGAGCTCGCGGCTGTGCGATTCGGCGAACTTCACCGCCTCCCGCTCGATTTCCTCCTCGGCGCGGACGTTGGCGCGGAAGGCGGCGACGATGCGCTCGGCGACGGTGGCGCGGTTCGCGGTGATCTTCAGGAGTCCAGCCTGCTCGAGGCGGGCCAGGATCGACGTGGCGAGGCGCTGCATTTCGCCGTCGCGAAGCTTCATCGTCAGGTACGAGTAGACGGCGTCGGTCGGCAACGCAAGCCTGCGTTCCATTGACCCTTCCGAATATTGCCGCTATCCCTTTTCGTCGACGTCCCGAGCCAGCGCGGACGCCGTCTGCGGAGCAATCGACGCTCCGCTCGAGAGTCCGCGAGCTCCACCCCGATATTTTGCCATGATCATCAAGATGCAAACCGTCGCGACGGCCGGCGAGATCGCGGCGGTCGAGGCGCGGGTCCGGGACCTCGGCTACACGACGGGCAAGATGATCGGCGAGCAGGTGACGCTGATCGGGGTGTATGGCGACATCTCGCGGCTGCCGGTCGACGAGATCGGACAGATGCCCGGTGTCGAGAGGCTGATTCCGATCTCTCGGGCGTACAAGCGTGTGGCTCAAAAGGGCGATCCGCTGAAGCCCATCCGGGTTACCGTCGACATAGGGGGGGTCACGGCGGGGGGCGCGGACCTCGTGGTCATTGCCGGACCGTGCTCGGTCGAGAGCGAATCGCAGATCATGGACGCTGCGCGCGTGGTGAAGGAGGCGGGTGCGCAGTGTCTGCGCGGCGGTGTCGTCAAGTACCGGTCGAGCCCGTACAGCGGCTGGGAAGGTCTCGGGTCGTCGGATCAGGACTCCTTGCGACGCGGCCTCGAGCTCATCGTCCGCGCCGGTCGGGAGTTCGAGCTGCCGACGGTCGTCGAGATCCTCGATCAGGCGGATCTCCCCCTGTACGAGGATGCGGGGGTCGCTTGCCTGCAGATCGGCGAGCCCAACAGCAAGAATCAGGCGCTGCTGAACCGGCTGCGCGAAACGCCGCTTCCCGTCATCCACAAGCGCGGCAACTCGCTCGACACGGAAGCGTATCTCCTCTGGGTCGAGCGCATGCTGACGGGCGGCAAGGAGAACGTGATCCTCTGCGAGCGCGGCATCACCAGCTGCAATCGCTACACCCGCAATACGCTCGATCTCGGCAGCGTCGCAGCCTTCCACTATCAGCTCTCCGGGCTCCCGGTCGCCATCGATGCGTCGCACGGTACGGGTATCCGGGATCTCGTCTTTCCCCTCACGCTCGCGGGCATCACGGCGGGTGCGTCGGTCGTGCTCGTCGAAGCGCATCCGAATCCGCTCGTCGCCAAGTCGGACGGCATGCAAGGGCTCTTTCCCGAGCAGCTCCAGGGTCTGGTCCGCGCCGCACGCGAGACCTGGCTCGCCCGCGTTCGCACCGACCGCGAGTACGTTCCGAGCATCGCGCTGCAGCGGGCCTACGAAGCCCGCATGCAAGCCGATCGCGCCCGATTCTTCGGCGAGGGCTGAGTACGTCGGAGGCCGCGATGATCCTGCCGCCGCCGGTGCGTCCGGGAGGAACCATCGGAGTCGTCGCGCCGGGAGGAGCCGTAGCGGCCGACGCCCTGGAGGAAGGCGTGGCCGGCCTCGAGGCGCTGGGCTTTCGCGTCCGGCTCGGCGCCCACGTCCTGGAGCGCCGGCGCTATCTGGCGGGCAGCGCCGAGAAGCGATGCGCCGACCTCGCCTCCATGCTCGCCGACCCGGAGATCGGCGCCGTCGTCTGCGCGCGCGGGGGATACGGTACGAGCCATCTCCTGCCGCTCCTCGACCCGGCGCTCCTGGCGTCGCGCCCGAAGCTCGTCGTCGGCTATAGCGACGTCTCGCCGCTCCTCGGGTGGATCATCGAGCGCTGCGGCGTCGTTGCGCTCCACGGGCCGATGGTGGCGACCGACCTGGCGCAGGGTCTCAGCGAGCGGGCCGCGACCCGCTTCGTGGAGCTCCTGGGATCGCCGGGCGCGCCATGGCGCGAGCCGATCGCCGGCGTCGTCTCGGGCGGAGTCGCCACCGGGCGGCTCGTCGGCGGTTGCCTCTCGTCGTTGGCGGCGCTTCTCGGTACTCCGTACGCGGTCGAGACGGCCGGCGCCGTCCTCTTCCTTGAGGACGTCGCGGAGCGACCGTACCGCGTCGACCGGATGCTCACGCACCTGCGGCTAGCCGGAAAGCTCGACGCCGTCGCGGCCGTCGTTCTCGGCTCGTTCGCCGGCTGCGACGGCGGCGGCGCCGACCTGGTGGCGGAAGTCTTCGCGGACTTCTTCGCCGGCGCGCCGTATCCGGTCGTGACCGGGTTTCCGGCGGGTCATCTGTCGGAGAACCTGCCGCTGATGCTCGGGCTGCCGGTGCGCGTCGACGCCGACTCGGGCTGGGTGGAGGCCCTGGCGACGTGAACTTCGCCCCGGTCGAGCAGGCAATGGATGCGGCGGTTGCCAGGGGGGTGTTCCCGGGCGTCGTCGTGCTCGTGAACGTCGGCGGCCGGATCGCGTTCCTGCGGGCCGCGGGCAGACGGACGCTGGCTCCGGACGACACCTCGCCGATGCGCGAGGACACGATCTTCGACCTGGCGTCGCTCACCAAGCCGCTGGCCACGACTACGGCCATGATGCTCTGCGTGCGCGATCGGCGCGTCTCTCTCGACGACCGCGTGACCCGCTTCTTCCACAACTTCGGCGTGCACGGAAAGACGCACGTGACCTTCCGGCACTTGCTCGCGCAGACCTCGGGTCTATCCGCCTGGAGGCCGTACTATCGCGACATCGTCAAGATCGAGCGCGGGGGCCGCATCAACTTCACGGCGAGCCGGGGGGCGAAGGAGTGGGTCTACGAGGCGATCCAGCGCGAGAAGCCGGAAGCGCCGGCGGGCGCGCGTACGCTCTACAGCGACCTCGGGTTCATGCTGCTCGGTGCCGCCATCGAGCAGATGAGCGGCCTCACGCTCGATCGCTTCTGCCACGAGAAGATCTTCAAGCCGCTCGGCCTCCGAGCGACGTCCTTCGTCGATCTCGCACTTCTGCGCACCCGCCGCCTCGAGCCGATCGTCGACATGATCGCGCCGACCGAGCGCTGTCCGTGGCGCAAGCGCATCCTCTGCGGCGAGGTGCACGACGACAATGCCTATGCCATGGGCGGTGTCGCCGGCCATTCCGGTCTCTTTTCGTGCGCCCGCGACCTCGACCGCCTGGCGACGACGCTCCGCGAGTCATGGCTCGGGCAGAACGTGTTCCTGCCGTCGAGCATCGTGAGCGAGTTCTGGCGTCGCGACGATCCCGTCGGCTCGTCGACGTGGGCGCTCGGCTGGGATACGCCGTCGCTCAAAGGATCGACGGCGGGAACCGAGCTGTCGCGGAACGCCGTCGGCCATGTCGGTTTTACCGGGACCTCGTTGTGGATCGACCTCGATCGCCACGTACACGTGATCGTACTCTCGAATCGCGTTCATCCGACGCGCGACAACGACCTCATCCGCGACTTCCGTCCGCTCATCCATGACCTCGTCATCCGCGCCGTCTCCGATGCCTGAGCTGCCGCCGCGCCCGGAGATGCCGGCGGCGCCGCGGCACGTGCACCTGATCGCCGTCGCCGGCGTCGGAATGGCGTCGCTCGCCGGCATGTTCCGCGCCGCCGGCTACGAGGTCACGGGCTCCGACCAGGCCGTCTACCCGCCGATGAGCGACGTGCTAGCGCAGCTCGGCATCCCCGTGCGCGAAGGATATCGCGCCGAGAACCTCGAACCGCGCCCCGACGTGGTCGTCGTCGGCAACGCCATGTCGCGCGGCAACCCCGAGGTGGAGGCGCTGCTCGCGTCCGGCATCCCGTACTGCTCCATGCCCGAGGCGCTGATGCGCTTCTTCATGCGCGAGCGGCGGCGCGCCGTCGTCGTCGGTACCCACGGCAAGACGACGACGAGCGCCATGCTCGCCTGGGTTCTGCACCAGGCGGGCGGCGACCCGAGCTTCATGGTCGGCGGCGCCAGCCGGAACTTTCCGCGGAACTTCCGGCTCGGCGCCGGGCCGTGGTTCGTGGCCGAGGGCGACGAGTACGACACCGCGTTCTTCGACAAGGGTCCGAAGTTCCTGCACTACGATCCCGACGCGCTCCTGATCAACGCCGTCGAGTTCGACCACGCCGACATCTACCGCGACCTCGAGCACGTGAAAGGCGCGTTCCGCACGCTGCTGGAGCGCCTGCGGCCGAGCGCCGTCGTCGCGGCGAGCGCGGACTTCCCCGAGGTGCGGAAGGTCGTGGCGGCGAGCGGACGCAGCGCGATCTATTTCGGCCGCGAACCCGGGGCGATCTGGCAGGCGGAGGACGTCGCCGACGATGGCGGCACGACGCGCTTCACGATCGTCGGTCCCGGCGGGTCGCGGGTGCGTGTTGCCATGCCGCTCCCCGGTGCGATCAACGTCGCCAACGCCCTAGGCGTGGCCGCGCTCGCGGACGCCATGGGAGTGCAACTCACGGACGTCGCCGCGGCGCTCGCGACCTTCCGCGGCGTCAAGCGCCGCCAGGAGGTGATCGCGGAAGGGCGTGGGATCACGGTCATCGACGATTTCGCGCACCATCCGACCGCAGTTGTCGGCACGTTGGCGGCGCTCCGCGCCCGCTACCCGCGGCGGCGTTTCTGGGTGCTCTTCGAGCCGCGTTCGAACACCACCCGCCGCCGGGTGTTCCAGGAAGCGTTCGCGGACGCGTTCGCGAACGCCGACCGCGTGACCTTCGGCGCCATCCATCGCCGCGATCAGTTGCCAGAGCACGAGCGGCTCTCCGTCGAGGAGCTGATCGCGACGCTGGGAGCGCGCGGGGTACCGGCGGAGACGTGCGAGGATGCCGACGCGATAGCGGCACGCGTCGCCGCTCAGGCGGCGTCGGGCGACGTCGTGGTGCTGATGTCGAACGGCGGATTCGGCGGGCTCGCCGGGAAGCTGGTATCGGCGCTCGGGCTCCCGCCGGCGTCCTGAGGCTCGTTGCCGCCGCCGGCATCGTAGAGGCGGCGATAGCGGCGATAATTGGCGAGCACCTGCTTCACGTAGTGGCGGGTCTCGCGGTAGCTGATCGTCTCCACGAACTCGTCGCTCGCCGCTCCGGGCGCGCGCTGCTCCCATTTGGCGACCGCTGCTTCGCCGCCGTTGTACGCCGCCAGCGCCTTTGCGAGGTCGGCGTCGTAGCGGTCGAGCAGTTGTCGCAGATAGCGGGCGCCCAGGGTGATATTGGTCGTCGAGTCGAAGAGCGCCGTCGCATCGATCGGCCGCCCGGCGACGCGTGACGCCGTCGGCATCAACAGCTGCATCAGTCCGTACGCCGCCGCGACCGAGACGGCCGTGCGCTCGAAGAGGCTCTCCTGGCGCATGACCGCCAGCACGACGTAGGGGTCGAGCCGCGCATCGTTTGCCGCCCGAACGACGCTCGACCAGTAGGCGCGGGGAAACTGGTAGGCGGCCAACGTCGATGCCGGGAGGCTCGACTGCAGGCGCTGCGCGAGCCGGAGCGCACGGCCCGGAGCCTCGACGTTGCTGTATGCGGCGAGCGCGAACGACTGGCCCGGGTCGCCGTCGGGAAGCTCGCGGACGAGCGCGCCGATCTCCCGCGTCGCAGCGTCGTTCATCCCCATTGCGCCGAGCTCGCGGCTGCGCTCCCAGTGGTAGGCGTGCAGCGTCGTCACGGCCGCCGGTGGGGTGGCGTCGATGGGCGCCGCCGGCGGCGGCGCCGCCGCCGTGATTCCGAGCGCGCGCTCGGCGAGGTCGGCGTAATAGCTTTCGGGCGCGTCGACCAGGACGCTTGCGAACGCTTGTCGGCTCTCCTCTGCGCGCCCCTGCCGGGCGAAGATGCGTCCGCGCCAGTACGCTGCCGCGACGCGATCCTTGTCGTCGCCGGCGCCGAGCGCGGCGAAGGCCTTCGCGGCGGCTTCGAGGTCGCCCCGCCGATATGGCGCCCAGGCGAGCCGCCAGCGCGCCTCGCGGGCGAGCTCTCCGGTGTCGGCGGCGAGCGCCCGAAGCAAGGCGTCGGCCTCTTCCGGGCGGCCCTCCTGCTCGGCGATTCGCGCCAGGGCATAGCGTGCAGCGTCGTATTTCGGATGGCGTGGACTCTCGGCGACGATCTGGGAGAAGAGAGCGCGCGCATCGGCGTCGCGGTCGCGGTTCCAGTAGAGGCTTGCGAGCTCGAAGCGCGCCATGCCGCCGCTCGGCGTGAGGTCGATGGCTCGCCTGTAGGCGGCGATGGCGTCGTCGATTCGTCCGGCTTGCTTCTCGACCCGGGCGAGCGCTTCGAGCGCCACGACGCGCTCGCCGCCGGCAGCGCCGGCGGCTGCCGTCCGCAGGCGCACGGTAGCGAGGTCGAGGCGGCCTTCGGCGGTGAGCACACGGCCCTCGGCGAGCATGAGGTCGGGCTCCCGGAGCAGCTCCGGATGCGCGGCCTCGAGGCGCGCGCCGGCGTCGCGGGCGGCTGCGGCCGCGTTGCCGCCGCCGCTCCGCACTTCTTGGTAGAGCACGTACGCTCCGCGCGGGTCGGTCTCCGCGCGCAGCGATGCCAGAACTCCGAGAGCGCTGCCGCGGGCGTCGGCGTCGTCGCCGGCGAGGTCGCGGGCGCGCTCGGCGAGCTCGGCGGTGCGCGCATCGCCGAGCGCCAAGGCGGTGCGCGCCCGGCGCGCGGCAGCGGCCGCTGCCCAGACGCTCGCCGCCTGCGTTTGCAGCAGGCGGTCGTCGAGCGCCGCCGCTTCCGAGAGATCCCGGGTGCGCTCGGCGATCGCCGCGAGATAGTTGAGGTGGTAGTCCGCGAGCACCGGGTAGACGGCGAGAAGCGAGCGAAAGAGCGGCCGCGCCTCGTCGAGCGCGCCGCGCTCGTAGCGGGCAACGGCGTCGAGGAATGTTGCGCGGACCGCGCCGACCTCGTACGCACGGGCTGCTCGCGACGGCGGACGCGCCGTCGTCGCCGCGCAGCCGCCGATCAGGAGCGCAGCGAGCAGCGCCATGTTCACCGCACGGACCCCAACCACGCCCATGGACTGTCGGCTATCGCGCGTTCCGGAACAGCGCAACGGCGGCGCCGCCTTGACTCCCAGGGGTAGCTTGGGCACGAGGGCGCGATGTCGGAGTCGGCGCTGCCCGCATTCGTGCTCGCGTCCGCGTCGCCGCGGCGGCGCTGGCTCCTCGCAAAACTCGGGTTGGAGTTCGCCGTCGACGCCCCCGAGCTTCCCGAGATCCCCGGTGCCGGTGAGGCTCCGGACGCGTTCGCGGTACGCATGGCGGAAGCGAAGGCGGTCGAGGTGGCAGGTCGCCGGGACGATGCCTGGATCCTCGCCGCCGACACCGTCGTCACGCTCGATATGAGAGTGCTCGGAAAGCCCAAGGACGCGGCAGAGGCGGCGCGCATGTTGACCGACCTCGCGGGCCGCCGGCACGTCGTCTACAGCGGCGTGGCACTGTTGGCGCCCGGCGGTGCGCGCGCCGAGAGCGCAGTCGTTGGTACGTCCGTCGTCTTTCGCAGCCTGACGCGCGAGGAGATCGATGCCTACATCGCGACCGGTGAGCCGTTCGATCGCGCCGGGGCGTATGCGATCCAGGGCGAGGGCGCCCATCTCGTCGATCGTGTGGAAGGCTCGTACACCAATGTCATCGGATTGCCGCTGCCGGAAGTGGCGGCGTGGCTCAGGCGATGGCGGATTCTCTGAGCGCGCGCCTGGCAGCGGTCGAGCAGCGGATTGCAGCGGCGTGCGCTCGCGCCGGGCGCCGGCGGACGGACGTGCGGCTGGTCGGAGTGACCAAGGGGCAAGACGCGGCGCTCGTACGCGCCGCCGCGGCAGCCGGCCTCTCCTGCTGCGGCGAGAGCTACGTACAGGAGTGGACCGCGAAGCGCGCGGCGCTCGCCGACGTTGGCGGCATCGACTGGCACTTCATAGGCCGCATCCAGCGCAACAAAGCGGCGGTCGTCGCCGAGGCGAGTCTCGTGCACTCGGTCGCCGACCTGCGGATCGCGCAGGCGCTCGCCGCGGCGGGCGCGCGCCGCGGTACTCCGGTTGTGGTGCTGCTGCAGGTGAATCTCGACGGCGAAGCTACGAAGAGCGGCGTCGCTCCGGCCGAGCTACCGGCGCTGCTGCGATCGGTGCGCGCGCAAGAGTGGCTCCGGGCAGTGGGGCTCATGACGATCCCCGCACCGGCCGAGCCGGAAGCTTTGAGGCCTCGTTTCCGCGCGCTCCGTGAGCTGCGAGATCTCCAGATCGACGCCGCCGACCTGTGCGAGCTCTCGATGGGAATGAGCGTGGACTTCGAAGTTGCGATCGAGGAGGGCGCGACGCTCGTGCGCGTCGGCACGGCGCTCTTCGGGCCGCGAGTAAGGACGACATGAAAAAGAAAGCGGCGGCGCGCTGCATGCGCGCGATCGGATTCATCGGGGCCGGCAACATGGCCGGAGCGCTCGTCAAGGGCCTATTGGCGACGAAGCGGTACCGGGCGCGCGAGCTGTGGGCGAGCGATGCCGAGCCGCGTCAGACCGCGAAGCTCGTACGCGCATACGGTATCGGCCGAGCCCCGGACAACGCCGCGCTCGTCTGCGGCAGCGCGATTGTCGTGCTTGCGGTGAAGCCGCAGATCATGTCGGCGGTTCTAGCCGAGATTCGACCGCACGTGACGCGGCGTCACTTGATCGTATCGATCGCGGCGGGCATCGCGACGCGGCGCCTCGAGGCGGAGCTCGGTGGACGCGCGCGTGTCGTGCGCGCTATGCCCAACACTCCGGCGTTGGTCGGCGAGGGCATGACTGTCGTGGTCCGCGGAGCCTACGCGACCGCCGCCGACGAGCGGCGTGCCGCGGAGCTCTTCGGTGGAGTCGGCGCGGTCGTCCGTGTTAGGGACGAGGGACTGATGGATGCGGTGACGGGGCTTTCGGGGAGCGGTCCGGCGTACGTGTATCGCTTCGCCGAGGGCCTGATCGCAGGGGCGGTTGCCGCGGGCCTCTCTGTCGCGGTCGCGCGCCGACTCACGTACCAGACGTTGCGGGGTGCCGCCGCCATGCTGCAGGAGACGGGGCAGCCTCCGGAGGAGCTCCGCGCGATGGTGTCGTCGCCTGGCGGCACGACGCTCGCGGGCTTGGCCGCGCTCGACGAGCGCGGGTTCGCTGCGGCAGCGGCCGCGGCCGTCACGGCGGCTACCCGCCGCGGCCGCGAGCTCGGACGCGGGTAGGAGGAGCGGAGTATGTTCGTCGTCGCCAACTTGCTCGACGCCTTGGCGCTGGTCGTCGACTACGTGCTGCAGATCTATTCGTGGATCGTGATCGCACGCGTCGTGATCTCGTGGGTGAACGCCGACCCCTACAACCCGATCGTGCGCGGCATCTACGCCATGACCGAGCCCGTTCTCTACCGGGTTCGCCGCGCGCTTCCGGTGTACGGGGGCGGCATCGATTTCTCGCCGATCGTCGTCTTCATCGCGATCATGTTCCTGCAGCGATTCCTGGTGCAGACGCTGCGCCAGTTGGCGTTCACCATGCATTGAGCGGCCGTCGCATGACCGTCGTTCTCGAGGTGCGAGTCGTTCCGCGGGCGCGTGCGAACGCACTGACGCGCGACCCGAGCGGCCGGTTGCGAGCCCGTGTCACGGCCAGTCCCGTCGACGGTGCGGCCAACCGCGCTCTTATCGATCTCCTCGCGCGCGAGCTCGGAATGAAACGCGGCGACCTCGAGGTCGTCCACGGTGAGCGCAGCCGCGACAAGCGCGTGCGAGTACACGGCTGCTCGAGCGCCGATCTCGCGGCCCGTCTCGCCGTCGTGCACCCCTCGGAGGGCGCCGACGTTGACAAGGCCGGGCGTCGTGGCTAGAGGTTGCCAGGTCGAAATTCCGGAGACAGTATGCCTATTTACGAGTATCACTGCCCTAAGTGCGGCGACTTCGAGACGATCCAGAAGATGAGCGACAAGCCGCTCACCCAGTGCCCTACCTGCCGCCGCAAGGTCAGCAAGCTCATTTCCTCGACGACGTTCCACTTGAAGGGTAGCGGTTGGTACGTCACCGACTACGCGCGCAAGAACGAAGGCGGCGCCGCCAAGGGCGACAAGAAGAAAGCCGGCGCGGCGGACGCGAGCGACGCCGGGGCGGGCGACAGCAGCGGCAAGTCCGCAAAGCCGGCGAAATCCGAAAAGGCCGCGGTCGCCTGATCGCCGCCCGGTCCGACTCTTCAGCAGCCGGATCATGTGCGATCCGGCGGCGATCTCGTTCTTGATGCCGAGGCGCCGCCGGACCCCGCCTCGATTCGTTCGGATCGGTATCGATACCGGCGGCACGTTCACCGATTTCGTGGTACGCGACGGCACGGATGTTCGCATCCACAAGGTGCTGTCGACTCCGGACGATCCGTCGCGCGCCGTCCTGGAGGGCCTCACCGAGCTCTTTCCCGATGCCTGGGACGGCGAGGTCACGTACGGGAGCACCGTCGCGACCAATGCGGTGCTCGAACGGCGCGGAGCCCGCGTCTGTCTCGTCACCACTGCTGGATTCGAGGACGTGCTCGAGATCGGACGCCAAGCGCGGCCGCGGCTCTACACGCTCGAGCCGCGCGTACCGCCGCCGCTCGTCGGACGCCCCGATCGCCTGGGTGTCCGCGAGCGCACCACCTACGCCGGGGAGGTCGTCACTCCGCTGACTGCAGCCGAGCTGCGACGGCTCCTGTATCGCGTCCGCTCCCGGCATCCGCAAGCGATCGCGGTGGTCCTCTTGCATGCGTATGCGCGCACCGAGCACGAACGGCGTATCGGGAGGGCACTCGCTGCGCTCGGAGTTCCGGTAACTCTCTCGCACATGCTCGTGCGCGAACATCGCGAGTACGAGCGCACCAGCACGTGCGTCGTCAACGCCTACGTAGCGCCGCTCATGGGTCGCCACCTGGAGCGCCTCGCCTGCGGTCTGCGGCGGCGGTCTCTGCGCGTGATGCAATCGAGCGGCGGCGCTGTGACGTCGAAGACCGCGGCGCGCGAGCCCGTGCGCACCGTCCTGTCGGGTCCCGCGGGCGGCGTCGTCGGCGCTGCGGCGCTGGCCGAGCGGCTGGGGATCCGCAAGGTGCTGACGATCGACATGGGCGGGACGTCGACCGACGTGGCACTCATTGCCGGAGGCATCCCGCGGCGGAGCGAGTTCACGATCGACGGCATGCCGCTGCGCGTGCCGGTGATCGACATCCACACGGTCGGCGCCGGCGGCGGCTCGATTGCGCGCTGCGACGCCGGCGGATCGCTGCGCGTCGGACCCGAGAGTGTCGGGGCCGATCCCGGGCCCGCGTGCTACGGCCGCGGTACGCTGGCATCCGTTACCGACGCCAATCTCGTGCTCGGTCGGCTTGCTGCCGATCGCTTCCTGGGCGGTGCCATCATGCTCGATGCCCGGCGCGCGCAGGCTGCGGTCGAGCGGCTGGCGCGCCAGTTGCGCCTGTCCGTGCGCCGTACCGCCGAGGGTGTCGTTCGCGTCGTCAATGCGGCGATGATCCGGGCGCTGCGCGTGATCTCGGTCGAGCGCGGTCACGACCCGCGGGCCTTCACGTTGATGGCGTTCGGCGGCGCCGCCCCGCTCCATGCCTGCGAGGTCGCCGAGGGGCTCGGAATGCAGCGCGTGCTGGTGCCCGCACTCCCCGGCGTGCTCTCGGCCGAGGGCATGGCCGATGCGCCGCGCTCGCGCGACTTCCTGACGACGGTGCGTCTAGTCGACCCGTCGCCGGCACGGCTCGCGCGCCTCGCAGCTCCGTGGCAGCGACGCGGCGTGACCGAGCTGCGTCGCGAAGGTGTGCCGCGGGCGGCGATCGCCGGCCAAGTGAGCGCGCTCGTGCGGTACGTCGGTCAGACGCACGAGATCGCAGTGCCGCTTGCAGCCGATGTGCGCGCTCGCTTCGACGCCGCGCACGCTCACGCGTACGGCTACGCCGACCCGAGCCGCTCGGTCGAGGTGCTCGCGCTCAGAATCGAAGTGACGGGAGCAGTGCCTGGTCGTAGGCGCCTCGCGCGGTGTCGGGGTTCACGCCGGGTCGCCGCTACGGTACGTCACCGACTGGTCTGGCGCGAGCGGGTGCTCGACGTCCCGCTCTACCAGCGCGAGGTGCTGCCGCCACGGATGCGTCTCGAGGGGCCGGCGCTGATCGTGGAATATAGCTCGACGACGTTCATCCCGCCGGGATGGCGCGGGCGCGTCGATGCCGAACGACATTTGCTCCTGGAGCGGCGATGATGCGGGCGCGACTCGATCCGATCGCGCTCGCCGTCTTGCATCACCGCCTGGCGGCGATCGCGGAGGAGATGGGCGTACGCTTGGGGCAGAGCGCCTTTTCGCCGAACATCAAAGAACGCCACGACTATTCCTGCGCGCTCTTCGACGCTCGCGGCGGTCTCGTGGCGCAGGCAGCGCACATTCCCGTGCACCTCGGGTCGACGCCGCTCTCGGTGCGGGCTGCGATCGCAGCGCACCGGCTCTTGCCCGGCGACGTCGTCGTCGTCAACGATCCGTTCGCGGGCGGCACTCATCTGCCGGATCTGACGCTGGTGGCGCCCGTGCACGACCGCTCGCGGCGGCTCCTCGGGTTCGTTGCCAATCGCGCCCATCACGCCGACATGGGAGGCATGACGCCGGGCTCGATGCCGCTCGCGCGGGAGATCCATCAGGAAGGATTCCGTTTGCCGCCCGTGCGCCTGGTGCGCGCCGGCACTCTCGACTCCGACGTGCTGGCGCTCTTCCTCGCCAACACCCGCGTTCCCGACGAGCGCTGCGGCGACCTCGAAGCTCAGCGGGCAGCGCTGGCCGTCGGCGTCGAGCGCCTCGTCGAGCTCGCAGAGGATCTCGGCGCGCTGCGGCTCGCGCGCGGCATGGAGGCGCTGCAGCGCTACAGCGAGCGTCTCACGGCGGCGAGCCTGCGGGCGTTGCCGTCCGGCGTCTATCGCGCCGTCGATTTTCTCGACGACGACGGGATCCGCGTCGGGCCGATCCCGCTCCGCGTCGCGATCAGGCTCTCGGGCGGCCGGGCCCGTATCGACTTCTCCGGCTCCGCTCCGCAGGTGGAGGGGAGCCTCAACGCCAACTACGCGGTCACGCTCTCCGCAGCGATGTACGTGTTCCTGGCGTTGGCGCCCGAGCCCATCCCCGCCAACGACGGCGTCATGCGCCGGCTCGAGGTGCATGCGCCCGCGGGCTCGGTCGTGAATGCGCGCTTTCCCGCCGCGGTCGCCGGCGGCAACGTCGAGACCTCGCAGCGCATCGTCGACGTCATGCTGCGCGCGCTCGCGGCGGCGGCTCCGGATCGCATTCCCGCCGCGAGCTGCGGGTCCATGAACAATCTGGCGCTAGGCGGCTTCGACCGCAGCCGTGCACGATCGTTCTCGTACTACGAGACCGTCGCCGGCGGTGCCGGCGGCGGACCGCTCGGCGCCGGCGCCGCCGGCATCCACACCCATATGACGAATACCCTCAACACGCCGATCGAGGCCCTCGAGGCGTACTATCCCGTTCGCGTCACCTCCTACCGGGTGCGGCGCGGGAGCGGCGGCGACGGCCGCCATCGCGGTGGCGACGGGCTCGTGCGTGAGCTCACGATCCTCTGTCCCGCCGAAGCGACGTTGCTGACCGAACGGCGGCGTTCGTCCCCCTGGGGGCTCGCGGGCGGCGGCTCCGGCAAGCGCGGAAGGAATCTGCTCGTGCACAAAGGCCGCGTCCGCGCACTTCCGGGCAAGGTGAATCTACGTATCGAGGTAGGCGATACGATCCGCCTCGAGACGCCGGGCGGCGGCGGCTTCGGCAAGCGCGCGTCCCGGCGACGCCGTCCGCTCCCATGAAAAGGGGCGAGCGGGTACGAAGGCCCCGCTCGCTGTCGTGGCGGACGCGCGTCAGGCGGCTTTGCTGCCTGCGATCTCGTCCAGGCGCTTCTCGAGCTGCACTATCCGCTTCTTGAGCTTTTCGACGTCGTCCCGGGTCGGAAGATTCAAGCCGCGAATGATCGGCTCGATGCTCTTCTCAGCCTGCTTCTCGATCAGCGCGACCACGCGCTGGCCGCGTTCCTCGAGGTCCTTCACCGCGCGCTCGGCGCGCTTCTGCAGATCGCCGCGCAGTTTTTGAGCTTGCTCCAGGAGATCCTGCACCGCCTTCTGGCGATCCCTGCTGAAAAGCGTGCCCGCGTCCTTGCGGATGCGGCCGACGACCCGCTCGCTCTCGGCCTGGACCCGCTTCAGCGTGCTCTGCACTTGCTCGAGGCGGGCTTTCAGGCCCCGGTCGGTCTTCGACTCTGCCATGGTTTCCTACCTCCTGCGCTGACGTTCGATGTGCCGGTGTATAACACGCCGCGTCAAAGACGTCAATGCTCGGGGCGGGGAGGCGCTCTACTCTTCTTCTTTCTCGACCAGGACGTCGTACTCCTCGGAGCCCGACACGCCCTTGGAATCGGTCACGGAAAGGGTCGCCGTGAACTCCCCTTCCTTCTGATAGACGTGGGTCGGATTCGCTTCGGAGGAGGCGGGCGAGCCGTCGCCGAAATCCCACTTGTAAGTGTAGGGCGGCGTCCCGTCTTCCACGGTGCTGGTCCACTTCACGGTCAGGGGAGGTGCGCCCTCGTCGGGATCCCCCTCGAGATCGACGTAGAGCTCGTCGACGGCCTCTTCGTCCGCCGGCGCGGCGGCTACGGGCGTCGCGGCAGCTACTGCCGCCGCCGCGGTCGCGGCCGGTTTGGCGGTAGGAGCCTCCGACTTCGTACAGGCAGCGGCGAGCCACGCGAGGAGCACGATCAATGAGCCGTGAAGAGCGAAGGAACGATTCATCGAAGACCTCCTGGGACACATGTCGTCAGCGGATTTACGAGCGCGAGTGCTTAGCAAAGGGCGGGAAGGCAGGCAATTGCACCTCTGCGTACGGCGCTGCGGCCAAGGTGGAGCGCGATTGCGGGTTGAGCGTCCGGAGGCCATCCACTAT
Source organism: Polyangiaceae bacterium UTPRO1 (assembly GCA_002050235.1). Taxonomy (GTDB): domain Bacteria; phylum Desulfobacterota; class Binatia; order UTPRO1; family UTPRO1; genus UTPRO1. The sequence goes on from MWST01000043.1 coordinate 139,740, forward strand.
CTACGAGTCTTCCATGTGCGAGCTGCTCGGCATGAACTGCAACGTGCCGACCGACATCAATTTCTCTTTCGCGGGTTTTCGACAACGCGGCGGCCGCACCGGACCGCATCGGGACGGGTGGGGGATCGCCTTCTATGAAGGTAGGGGGGCGCGACTGTTCCACGACGTGATGCCGTCGGTGGCGAGTGAGATCGCGCGCTTCGTCGAGCAGTATCCGATCAAGAGCATGAACGTGATCGCCCATATCCGGCGTCGCACCCGGTCGCGCGTGTGCGTCGAGAATACGCACCCCTTCCAGCGTGAGCTCTGGGGTCGGACATGGGTGTTCGCGCACAATGGGTACGTGAGCGGCATCAAGCGCAAGCCGCTTCGGTTCTACGCACCGATCGGTACGACCGACTCCGAGCACGCTTTCTGCTACATCCTCGACGCCGTGCGCCGCCGCTTTCACGAGCCGCCGTCCCCAGCGAAGTTGCACCGATTGATCGAGTCGCTCGCCGGCGAGATCGCCGCGTACGGCCGTTTCAACTTCCTCATGTGCGATGCGCGGCACTTGTACGCGTACTCCACGAACAAGCTCTGTTGGCTCCAGCGCCGGGCGCCGTTCGCGCGCGCGGCACTCGTCGATGCCGACCTCGAGGTCGACTTCAGTCGGCACACGACGCCTGGCGACAAGGTCGTGGTCGTCGCCACCCGGCCGCTGACGAACAACGAGGCCTGGCACCCGTGCCGGCCGGGAGAGCTCTGCGTGTTCGGCAACGGTAAGCCGATCCGTATCGGCAGCAGCGATGTCTGAGCCATCGACGCTCGCCGGCCGGGTCTGCGTCCTCGCGGGCGGGAGCGGCGGCATAGGCACCGTTCTCGCCCGCGCACTCCATGCCGAAGGCGCACCTCTCGTCCTCGGTTATCGACGAGCGCGCGAACGCGCCGAGGCGCTCGCTGTCGCACTGCGGGCCACGGGCGGCGCTGCGGTGGTTACGGTCGGCGGCGATCTCGCGGACGCGGCGACGCGCACTGCGCTCGTGACGGCGGCGTGCGAGCTCGGTGTGCCGTACGGGCTCGTCGTGCTGGCCGGCGATCCGGCTCGACCCGCGAGCGGCGTCGCCACCCAGGCGGAGATCGAGGCGTCGCTCCGCGACAACTACGTGGGTCCGATACTGCTCGCGCGCAGTTTCGCGGCAGCATGCGAGCAGAACGGGACCGGCGGCGCGATCGTGCTTTTTTCGACGATGCAGGGTGTGGCGCTCTTCGAAGGTAGTCTCGGCTATGCCGGACCGAAAGCGGCGCTCGTCCACGGCGCCCGACTGCTCGCGAAAGAGCTCGGCGGACCCACCGACGTGCGGGTGAACGTCGTCGCTCCCGGCGTGACTGCGGCAGGCATGGCCGAGAAGAGCATCCGCGCGGGCAAGTACGATCGCTTCGTGCATGGCGGGGCGATCCGCCGCTTCGGCCGTCCCGAGGACCTGGTCCGCGCCGTGCGCTTCTTTCTCGAGCCCGACAATTACGTGACCGGACAGGTGCTCACCGTCGACGGCGGGCTCACGCTGCGCCGCGACGTCGTGCGCCAGTGAGGGTGGCCGCAACCTCTCCGGGGTGGACGGGCGGGCCGCGAAGCTCGGCGCCGCGATCATCGAAAATCGTGTGCCATGGAGGGTTGCCGAGACCTCTTCGGGTTTCACCGGCGCCGAGCCGACGTCTGCGGCGGCGTGGACCTGGCGAGAGATGCGGGCTAGTCTCCGCCGCGGCCTGCACCGAGCGTGCCGCGCCTGTAGTGTCCATGCCATCGAGGAGGTTCCCGAGCCTTGCCTGACGCCGGTTCCGAAGGAGCGGCTGCCGCCAACGACGTGCTCATCTGGGCCAAGCAGCGCTGGCGCTGGATCCTCGTGCTGTCGTTGCTGCTGTTGGTGATGTGGCGCTTCGCCGGCGGCAAGCAGCCCGAACCGAGCGGGCGCTACGTGCTCGTGAAGGATGACGTGCCGTGCCAGGTCCAGTCCGGAGATCAGGACGGCCGGCGTTGGTGCTACATCGTGCTCGACACGCGGTCGGGAAAGCTCGAGGAACGGCTGCGGACGATGGGGAAGCGCAAGCACAAGTGATGCGGCGGCGCCACGGGCGCGGCTCTACGCGCTCGCACCCCACGATCTCGCCAGCGGCCGGCGCCTGTGCTACGAGCGGCGATCTCGCCGGAACGGTCGCATAGCTCAGCTGGTTAGAGCGCCTGCTTCACACGCAGGAGGTCCCAGGTTCGATCCCTGGTGCGACCACTTCTTCCCAAGCCCGGTGTGCCGACGCCGCCGTCGCGTGATAGGCGCAGGTCCGCGTGCCTGACGATCGCCCCCCGCGCGGTGTATGGCCCGATGCTTGCGGACGCGAGGCCATTGCGGTCGTCGCCGGCGCGGCGCTGGGATTCGGCGCGCTCGTGGCGTCGCTCGATCGGTGGCTTTTCGTCGACGACGCGGTCTGGCGCTGGGTGCTGCTGGCTCGCGGGTGCAGGACCGACGGCATCGTCGAGCAGGCAGTCGACGTCGCGACCATCGGGCTCGCCGCCATGCTCGCCTTCGGGTGCGTCTTGCATCTGCGTGTGAAAGGCCTCCGCTCGGCGTGGCCATGGCTCGCTACCTGGGCGCTGGGAATGCTCGCGAGCAAGATGCTGAAGCACGTGTTCACGCGCGATCGCCCGAGCGCGCTCCCGGACCTCGCCACCGGCTATAGCTTTCCGAGTGCGCACGTGATGAACGGCCTGCTCGCCGCGCTGGCAGTCGTTGCGCTCGCCTGGCCTTTTCGTCATCGCGCGCGCTGGTGCCTCCTCGCGTCCGCGGCGGCGGTGACGATGGTCTGCGGCCGGGTGCTGCTCGGCCGCCACTGGACGACGGACGTGGTCGGCGGCGTGCTCGCCGCTCTCGTGCTTGCCGGCGGTGCCGTGCCGCTGATCGCACGGCGACCGCTCGCGGCGCCGCTCGCGCTCGGGGCATTGGCTGTCGCGCTGCTCGCGTTCGATGCGTGTCTCGGTGACGCCGGCATACGCCTGCCGTCGCCGCTCCTGTCCCGCCAGGCCGCCGTTGCCGATGTGGATGTCGGACCGGAGATGACGACCGCGCGCCGGGGCGAGTGGCATGAGCCCGGCATCGAGCCGCCCTTCGGCTCGTACCTCTGGATCGAAGGAGAGGCGTCGCTCGTGCTGCCCGTCGTCGCCGGGAGCGTCGCCGGCGGGGCGGCGGCGATGCTCGTCTTCGCAGCCCGGCCCGAAAAGCGCCATGACTCGTGCCTCCGCCTCGACGTGGCGCTGAACGGGCGCCGGCTCGCGCGTTTCGTGCCCTTCATCGGTTGGCGCGAGTACCGCCTGTCGATCCCCACGGGCGTCCTGCGGGATGCCGACAACGATCTCGTGTTCTCGGCCCGGCGCTCGACCGGGCCGGCTCGCTTCGCGGTTACTTCGGCGCGGATCGTACTGCCATCCTCAGACGCCGAGTAGGCGCCTGGCGGTCGCCGTACCGGCAAAGCCCGCTCCGAGGCATCCGAGTACCGTCACACCGAGGTTGGCGAGGGCGCGCCCCCAGAGCCCCTGCTGCAGGCTGACGACCGTCTCGTGGTTGAAGGCCGAGTATGTCGTGAAGCCGCCGAGGAAACCGGTCGTCAGCACGACTCGCAGCGTCGGATCGATCGAGTTGTTGAGGGTGCCGGCATAGGAGACCGCCGAGATCAGGAACGAGCCCATCACGTTGACGGCGATCGTGCCGTAGGGGAAACGGGTGCCGAACAGCATGCCGGCGCCGCCCGATAGCGCGAAGCGGACGCCGGTGCCGGCGGCCCCGGCTACGCATACGAGCAGGAACTCCTTCATGGGTCGGTCCAGACGCCGTGCCATATGGCGGCGCGCGATACCAGAGGCCCGGCCGAAGATGGCTGCCGGCGAAGCGGGGAGAGCTCGCTGCTGCGGCGTTCGCTTCAGCTCATGGCGCCGGCGCTTTGCGTTGCCGCGGCCGTGGCGGCGCGTCGCCGCCGCCGCCGACCGAGCGGGGTCACCCGTCGATGCGACGTGCGCAGCTGACGGACCGGAATGCCCGGCATGGCTCCGAGCTCGCTCCGCCGCCACGCGAGAAGGCCGCGCCGCAGATAGCCCGGCTCGACACCGAGAGCCTCGCACACGTTCCGGAACGAGAAGGGGAGCTCCGGACGCGACTCGTTGCGAATCCAGCGCTCGGCTTCGGCCGCCGTCGATGTGTTGCGGCGCTGGAGCTGGATGACTGCATCGAGCAGCACGGCGAAGAGCAGCCGCCGCTCGGGCGTGTCCGAGCTCCGTACCGCCAGACGATCGAAGTACTGCTCCGGCAAGAGCACGTCGGGCACGGAGACGTCGAAGGAGGATCGCTGGGCTTCCGAGGTCTTCGCTATCATGGCTGACCTTCCGGACAGCAACGGCCATGCCGCGGAGCCGCTGTCGGCGAAGTCCGCGTCCTGTCGAGAAGATCAAGCAGCATCGCAATTTTTCCTGCCGTCGAGGGACATTCGGTCGTAGGCGGAGGGCGACGAAACAGGGAGGGCCGACAATGTCTTGCACCGGTGCCGATCTGGTTGCCGCAAGCGGAATCCGGCGCCACCCGCCCGGATCGAGGCGTCACCGGGCCCTCGGCGTCTGCCCGCGTGCCGATCGTGTGCTAAGAGGCGTCGGATGAAAGAGGCGGCGGTCGGTCGGGTCGCGGCTCTCGGGTACGTACCGCAACGCGAGCTGGCGCCCTCGATCGGGGTCGCGACCGATCGCTACCTCCTCGCTACGCTCGGCCGGCGCGCCCGACCCGGCGTCTTGCGGGTATACACGTTTCCAGGAGAGGTCCTCGCCGCGGGACGCTGGCATCTAGCTCCGGCGTCGGCCGTCGAGCTCGGCGAGACCTTCGTCCGTCGGCTCACCGGCGGCCGGGCCCTCGCCCTCGGAGAGGGCTATCTCGGCATGTCCCTGCTCTTGCCGCATCGGTCGGCGCTCGTGGCTGACGACCCTTTTGCGCTCGCGGCTTTTCAAGTGCCGAACCGGTACGTTCGCGGGCTCATGCGGGCCCTGAAGCAGCTCGGGCTTCCGGCCTTCTATCCCGGCCGCGACCTGGTCACGGTCGACCGCCGTCCCATTGCCGCCGTGAGCTTCGAGACCGATGACGAAGGCCGCCTGCTCTTCGAGGCCATCCTCGCCGTCGACCGTCCGCTCGGCGCCGTGGCCCAGCTCCTCGATCGTTGGGACGCGGCTGGCGTCATCAAGGCCGACCTCCTTGCGCTCGAAGGCGGAACTTGTCTGCGCGAGGAGATCGGCGAGACCCCGTCGATGGAGGCGCTCGGGGAGCTCCTGCGCGAGTCTTTCGCCGAGCAGTTCGGGGTCGTGGTCGTCCCCGAGCCGCTCTCGGCGCTAGAGACCCAGGCGGTAGCGGCGCTCGCGGCGCGTGAAGGCCACGTCTGGACGACCGAGCGCCAACTGCGCCCCGAGCTGCCGCTCGTCGGCACGTCCGGTATCCAGACCGGGATCTTCGAGGTCCACTTCGCGCTCGAGCAAGGGCGGTTCTTGAAGGAGGTCTGCCTTGCCGGCGACTTCATCGCCGACTCGCCGGCGATCGCAGCGCTCGAATATCGTCTGCGGCTCTGTCCCGCGGAGCGCGGTGCGATCGCCCGCGTCGTCGACGCCGTGTTCGGCGATCCGGCGCACTACATGCTTGGCACCGGACCTCTGCGCGTCGTTGCCGACACTATCGTGCGCGGCCTTCCGGCGTGAGATCGTTGGCGCTCGCCAACGATCTCGCCGTTGCCGATCCGCGCCGGCATCATGCCGGGCGCGGCGCACGCGCCGCGCGATCAGGGGCCGCCGCTCCTCGATGCGACGACCGGCGCCGTCGCCGCGCCGTCGGCGAGGAGTGAGGCGGCCCACGGTACTTCCTCTTCGAGCCGGGTCTCGCCGCCCCATTCCGCGCGCGCCTCGGTGTAGAGGGCGTGCGCCATGCCCTGATAGCGCGGCGAGAAGTGGAACACCTCGAGGCGACCGACGCCTGCCGCGCGGGCGAGGAATCCCGCCTGGCGCGCCGTCAGGTGGTGGCGTTTCGTGGCCTCGTCGCGATCGATGTCGAGGAATCGCGCTTCGCAGTAGAACACGTTCGCGGCGCGCGCTAGCTCGACGATGCGGGCGGCGCTCGTCGGCTCGAACGACGTGTCGACGACGTACGCGATACGCTGCCCGGGCGTGTCGACGACGAGCTCGCGGCGCAGCGTGCCGGCGTCGATCGTCGTCGGCGCGCCGCTCGACGGGATCACGATCGGAGCCGCATCGTCGCCGGCGCGGATCGCCTCCTTCAGGCGTGACAGCCAGGGACCGGGACGAAAGCCGTGCGCCTGCAGCGCGTCGGTGCGCACGTTCAGGTGCCGCGGCTCGACGACGGCGAACGCGAGGCACGGGATGCCGTGATCGAGCGTCGCGGTGTCGACGCGGAACTCCGGCGTCGCCACGAGCCCTCCCGGGGCGCACGGCGTGTCGGGCAGGGGCTCGCGCACGAATCCCGACGACGCTCGGAAGCCGGCGCGCGCCAGGTGCGCCTCGTGCCGCTCCACGACGGACAACCGGAAGGGATAGCTCTCGGTCAAGTTCCAGGTGTAGCCGGCGAGCTTGCCGGCGACGTTGTCGATGAGGCCTGGCGGACCGCACACCGTGAGCTCGCGATCGCGCGGCAGCACGAGCCGCAGCAGATGGTCGAAACCGATGAAGTGATCCATGTGCGTGTGCGACACGAACACGTGGGACAGGCGCAGGCAGCTCGCCGGGCTCAGCCGATCGAGGCGGCCGAGATCGAACAGCAGCGCGTCGCCCTGCCAACGCAGCGCGACGTAGAGAGCGCAGTCCTGGAACGGGCCGTTGACCAGCGAGGCGCGGAAGCTCGACTTCATGCGGGGCGCTCCGGTGCCGCCTGGAAGCGGCGGCGATGCCGGCTAGGCGCCGCGCCGCTCAACGGGTGCGGCGCCGACCGTTCCTGGCCGCCGAGCCGGAGGCTTCGTAGGCGTCGAGGCCCTCGTTCAAGAGCGCCAGCACCAGCTGTCGCATGCGGATGTCGAGGGTGCGTGCGACGTCGCGGATCTCGTTCATGGTCTTGCCCGGGAGACGGACGGCGAGCAGCGAAGTCTCGGTGGTCGCTCGCTGCTTCAAATCGGCGAGCTTGAGCTTCCGTTCGTTCATGGTCGACCTCGCTCGGGTGTTCGCTGCCGCTTCCGAAGATGCCCGCGCGGTCGACGCTCTCGTGGGCGGAGAGTTCGCTGCGAGCGCGACTACACCTACGAATTTGGCCTTGCGTGGTCAAGGGTGTGCAGCGGTCGCGGCGGCGCGCGGGGCGTCGCTGTCGCTCAGCCCGGCGGCCAGGCTAGTGGGCGGCCGCCGATCACGTGCAGGTGGAGGTGGAATACGCTCTGCCCCGCATCCGCGCCGCAGTTCACCGCGAGCCGGAAGTCGCGCCGGCCATCGGCGTGCGCGACCGTGACGGCGACGCGGTGCAGATGACCGACCAAGGCATCGTCCTCCGGGGTCAGGTCGGCCAGCGTCGCGATGTGCTTGCGCGGTACGATCAATATGTGCGTCGGACCCGCCGGGTTGATGTCGCGAAACGCGACCGCGAAGTCGTCCTCGTACACGCGATCCGCCCTTGCCTCGCCGGATGCGATTCGACAGAAAAGGCAATCGGCCATGACGTCCGCTTAACGAGTTCGACCAGCGGTCGCAAGAAGAGATTCCCGAGACGACGCGATGGACTTCGCCTTCACGCCCGAACAAGAGCTGCTGCAGCGCGCCTCTCGCGATGCGCTCGCCGCTCTCGTTCCGATGACGCACGTGCGCGCGATGATGGCCGATGCGCGCGGTACTACCGACGCCGTGTGGCGGCGAGTCGCCGAGCTCGGCTGGCTCGGGATGACTTTCTCCGAGGACGAAGGCGGAGCCGGTCTGGGGTTCACCGAGCTCGCGATCGTGCTCGCGGAGATGGGGCGGGTCGCCATGCCGGGCCCGTTCCTGGCGGCGGTGATCGGCGGGCGTGCGATCGCCCACGCCGGCGACGCCGCGCAGCGCCGCCGCTGGCTGCCGGGAATCGGCGACGGCAGCCGCATCGCGACGCTCGCGGTCCTCGAAGCCGCAGCGCGCTGGAGCTTCGACGGTGTCGCCGCCGTCGCACGGCCGGACGGCGGCGGCTTCGTGCTGGCGGGCACCAAGCTCTTCGTGCCCGACGCCCACGTCGCCGACGCGATCGTCTGCGCCGTGCGGCGCGCCGACGACGGCGCGCCCGTCCTCGTCGTCGTCGAGTCCGCAGGGGCGCGCGTGCGGGCGCAGCCGAGCGTCGACGGCACGCGCAAGATCTGTCGCCTCGACCTCGACGGCCTGCGTGTCGAAGCGGACGCCGTCCTCGCCGGTGCGGCGGAGAGCGCGCTCGCCGCGGTGCTGGACGAGGCGCGGGTCGCGCTCGCCGCCGACATGAGCGGCGGCGCCGAACGGGTGCTGGCGGCGACCGTCGACTACGTGAAGACACGCCGGCAGTTCGACCGCGTGATCGGCACCTTCCAGGCGGTGCAGCACGCGTGCGCCGACATGATGGTCGCGGTCGAGTGCGCGAAGGCGGCGACGACCTACGCCGCGTGGGCCGTCGATCAGCGCGCCGACGACGCGACGATCGCCGCCGCGACCGCCAAGGCCACCGCCGGCGAGGCGTTCCGACGGGTCACCGCCAAGGCCATACAGCTCCACGGCGGCATCGGCTTCACCTGGGAGCACGACCTCCACATCCACTACAAGCGGGCGCTCTCGGGGGACATGATGTACGGCGACGCCATCGCGAACCGCGAGCTGGTCGCGGCGCGGCTCGGTATCTAGGGACGTCGCTCCGCTCTCGCCGGGCCTCGTCTAGCTTCGCCGGAGCGCGACGATTGCCTCGCCGGGAGTCGTCTTCTTGCCGTCGTCGCTCTCGGTCCAGATCTCGAGCGCGACCAGGCGTTCGCCGTTCTCCTCCCACTTGCGCTTGATCGTGCCGCGGCAGACGAGCTTGCGATCGGGGAAATCCATGCCGCGGTACTGGCACGAGATCTTCTTGATGCGGCCGGCATGGCCGAGCCAGTTCGAGACCAGCTCGCCGAGAGCCGCGTACTTGAACCGCCCGTGGACGATGATCGAGCCGAGCTGCTGCGCCTGCGGGAAGCGGAAGTCGTGGTGCAGCGGATTGAAATCGCCCGAACCGGCCGAGTATTTCACGAGCTGGGTCACGCCCGGCCGCTTCTCGAGCACGGGGATGGCGTCGCCCTCGCTGATCGAATCCCAGGTCACCGTCATGGCTTGCCTCGCAACTCGTTGGCGGATCAGTAATGGATCGCTTGGCCGGTCTGCACCGCGACGATCTTGCCGTCCTGGTTCGTGTAGGTGGTGCGTTGCGTCGTGATCAGCATCTTGCCGAGCGCTTTGCTGTCGCGGACTTCGAGGTTCTCTAGACGGCTCACGACCGTGAGCGTGTCGCCGGCGCAGATGTCGCCGAAGTACTCGGTCTCGGTGCCGCCGTCGAGGAGCCCCTTGAGCCCGTGCTTCACGCTCGGCTGCCCCTCGGTCGGGACGCTGAAGATGTCGTGCGAGCGGCCGGGGATGAAGACCGGCGTTCCGAGATAGGTCGGCGGCGCCGGCAGGTGTCGGTAGCCGGCGCGCTGCGCCGCGGCGACATCGTAGTAGACCGGGTCCGTGTACCCGACGCCGCGCGCGAAGGCGCGTACGCTCGTCGTCGTCACTTCGTATGTCCAGGGCGGCGATTCCCGGCCGATCGCCGCGCGCATCTCGTCGGTGAGCTCGATCTCGTCCGCCATGCGGCTGCATTTAGACCATGCGCGCACTGCGAGCCAGCGCGGTTGACGCTCCCGGAGGCGGCCAATAGAGAAACGGCTCCATGGCCATCATCCGCAAACAGCACGGGCACTTCCTGGAGGACTTCCAACCGGGGTCGCTGCTCCGCCACAAGGGCGGCAAGACCATCACCGAAGGGCTCTTCGCGATTTTCACCGACTTCTCGATGACCGCGAACCCGCTCGCCAAGAGCCGCCGCTACGCGCAGGCGTACGGCTATCGCGATCTGGTCGTGCCGCCGGGCATCGTCATGGCTGTCGTCTTCAGTCAGAGCGTCGAGGACATCTCGGAGAACGCGCGCGCGAATCTCGAGTACATCGACATGCGCTTCGGGGCGCCGGTATGCGTCGGCGATACGCTCGAGGCGGAGACGCTCGTGCTCGGTGTCAAGGGCTCGACCAAGAACCCGACGCTCGGGGTCGTGCACGTGCAGACGACCGGGCGGAATCAGCACGGCGAGGTGGTGCTGACGTTCCAGCGCAAAGTCCAGGTCTGGAAGAAGGACGCGGGCGCGAAGCTCGCCGACGGCGAGGCGGAGCCGCGCCAGATCGCGGTCGACCTGACGATCCCCGGCTACGATGCGCGCCGCAAGGAGCTCGCGCACTTCTCCAGCCCCGACACCTACTTCGAGGACTTCACCCCGGGCGACGTCTACGAGCACACCCGCGGCCGCGTGGTCACGACCGACCACATCATGCTGACCGGCATCCTCGACAACACCTCGCAGGTGCACTGCAATCAATGGATGGTGACCGAGAGCCCCGACAGGTACGTCGGCGGTCAGTTGATCGTGTTCGGCGGCATCCCGTTCAATCTCTGCCTCGGCATCGCCTCGGCGGACATCGCCGACAACGCCCTCGCCGACGTCCGCTACGTGACCGGACGCCACACGGCGCCGATCTTCGCCGGCGACACCGTTTTCGCGGCGACCGAGATCCGCGAGAAGCGCGACTTTCCCGGGCGCCCCGATCTCGGCCTCCTGGCGTCGACGCTGCGCGGCCACAAGTTCCGCAAGGAGGGTGATCAGGTCGAGAAGATCGAGATCTTCCATCTCGAGCTCGAGCAGGCACTGAAGCGGCGAAGCCACTACGTCTGACGGCGCGCGCGTCGTCGCGGGAGGGTCGAGTGAAAGCTACGCTCATCGCTACCGACGGCTCCGGAAATCTTTCGTGGGGCGAGGCGCCCGCGCCGGCGCTCGGCTCGGACACGGTTCTCGTCGACGTTCACGCTACCGCGGTCAATCGCGCCGACCTGTTGCAGCGGCGCGGGCTGTATCCGCCGCCGCCGGGCGAGTCGGCAATCCTCGGGCTCGAGGCTGCCGGCATCGTCGCCGCGGTGGGCGCCGGAGTGACGCGGGTGCGACCCGGCGACCGCGTGTGCTGTCTCCTCGCGGGCGGCGGCTACGCCGAACAGGTCGTCGTCCACGAGGCGATGGCGCTGCCGATTCCGGACGGGCTCGACTTCGCGCAGGCGGCGGCGATTCCCGAGGCCTTCTACACGGCATTCGTGAACATCGTGCAGGAAGGGAGCCTGGCGCGGGGCGAGCGGGTGCTCGTCCACGCCGGCGCCAGCGGCGTCGGCACGGCGGCGATCCAGCTCGTGAAGGCGCGCGGCGCGGTCGTGTACGTGACCGCCGGCAGCGACGAGAAGGTTGCGCGCTGTGTGGCGCTCGGCGCCGAGGCTGGCGTCAATTACAAGACCGAGAGCTTCGCGGAACGCATCGCCGCGCTCACGGGCAAGCAGGGCGTCGACGTCATCCTCGACTGTGTCGGCGGCTCCTATCTCGAGCCCAACATCGCGAGCCTGAAGCCGCGCGGCCGGCTCGTCGTCATCGGCCTCATGGGCGGCGTCAAGGCCGAAGTGAACCTCGGTCTCCTGGTGTCACGGCGTCTGCGCATCGTCGGCTCCGTGCTGCGTTCGCGTTCGCTGGCCGAGAAGATCGCCATCACCGACGCCTTCGCTGTCGAAGTACTGCCGCTCTTCCGCAAGGGCGCGCTGCAGCCGATCGTCGACCGTGTCTACCCGATCACCGACGCCGCCGCGGCGCACGACTACGTCGCCGCGAACCGGAACTTCGGCAAGGTGGTGCTGCGGGTCCGCGACTGAGGTCGCGGGAAGCGGCGCTCGTGGTCCGGTCGGCAGGCCTGCGCAATCTGTCGAAAACTTCTTGTCCCTGCGCAGGCAATCTTCTATGCGTGTTCGCGGACGGTTCCGTACCCGCCTCAAAAAACCTCACACCACGGAAAGGTTCCTGACCATGACGCGACGACTCCTCTCGGCGACGCTCGGCGTTGCCGCCCTCGCTTCGGTATCCATCGTCTTTCCCGCCCGAGCTGCGACCCTCAAGGTCGATGACGACGGCGTCCAGTGCCCTGGCGCTCCCTATACGACTCTTCAGGCTGCGGTCGCCGCGGCTGCGCCCGGCGACAAGATCAAGGTGTGTCCGGGCAACTACGGCGGCCAGGTCGTGATCAACGTGCCGTTGAAGATCTTCGGTAAGGCCCCGAAGCCGAAGACCTGTGATACGCTCGCCGCTCTCGATCCGACCCGCGACAGCATCTTCACCTCTCCGCCGGTAGCCGGTCTCGGCGGGATCGGCATCGACGTCCTGGCGGACAAGGTCACGATCCAGGGTCTGGCCTTCACCGGCGCCGGCGAGACGGCGATCCGCACCGACCCCGCCAATGTGCGCTTCGCGCTCAAGAACAGCGTTTTCACGGCGAACGCCAACGGTATCTATTTCCATTCGGCCGCAGGCTCGAAGAGCACCGTCAAAGGGAACTGCTTCCACCAGAACGGCACCGGCGTTCGCGTCGGCTACGGGCTCCGCGACGCCTCGATCGCCAAGAACTACTTCTTCGACAGCAACGTGGCCGCCGGGATCATCATCGACCAGCTTACCCCGGACACCAACGATCGCATCAAGGTGACCGGCAACCGCTCGACCAACGACGCCACCTTCGCAGTCGTGCTCGGAACCGTCGACTCGACGTTCTCGAAGAACAAGATCACCGGGAATCCGGCCGATCCCAACGCCGGCACGGCGGTCTTCATCGGCGGCAACAACACGCGGCTCGCCATCACCGGCAACACGATCACGACCGCGGCCACGACGGCCCTCCGCTTCGACGCCTTCTACTTCCCCGGCTATCCGCCGGGCGGGCCGAGCAGCAGCGTGTCGGTGTCCAAGAACGTCATCGATCGCGCCACCCGCCACGGCATCTACCTCGACTCCTTCACCGGCGAGCCGAGCCTCGTGAGCTCGTCGATCAGCAAGAACAAGGTGCTCGATAGCGGACAGGGCGGCGCCGGGGACGGCATCCGCGTCGACGATCCGCTCGCAACCGGCCCGAACTCCGGCAACACGATCGACGGCAACGCCATCTCGGGCAGCGCCAACCACGACTGCCATGATCCGTCGACGGCGAACACCTGGTCGAACAACACCGCCGCTACGCAGTCGGCCGCGAACCTCTGCTTCACCGGTCCCGCCAACGGCGTTCCTGAGCCATAGCCTCGGATATCGCGGATGAATCCGGACGTGAGGGGATCGCTGCCGATCCCCTCACGCTGCGGATTCGCGCCGCCGTCGATGCCGGTGCCCGCGGACCCGGGGATCGCGATCCTCCGCCGTATCGAGGTCAGGCGCGCGGCGGCGGACGGCGACGGCGTTCCTCGCCTTGACCCTTCCGGACCCCTGGCGTACGACCGCCCGATGCGCTTCTACGAATACGAGGCCAAGGCCCTCTTCGCCCGGCACAAGACCCCGCTCCTGAAAGGTCGCGTCGCCCGGACCGCGGCCGAGGCCGGGACGATCGCCGCCGAGATCGGCGGCAGCGTAGTGCTCAAGTCGCAGGTGCTGACCGGCGGCCGCATGAAGGCGGGCGGCGTCAAGTTCGCCGACACGCCGGAGCAGGCGCAGCAGCACGCCGAGGCGATCTTGAAGCTCGTGATCAACGGACAGAGCGCGCGCGGGGTGCTGGTCGAGGAGTGTGCGCCGGTCGCGAAGGAATACTACGCCGCGGTCACGTGGGACGGCCGCAGGAAGCTCCCGGTCGTGATCTTCAGCGACATGGGGGGCATCGACATCGAAGAGGTCGCCGAGAAGCATCCGGAACACGTCTCGCGCACGCACTTCTCGACGCTCCTGCCGTTCTCGCCCTACATCGCCAAGCAGGCGATCGCGGCAACCGGCGTCACCGGCGATGACCTGAACAAGCTGACGCCGATCGTCGCCACCCTGATCGAGATCTTCCTCGCCTACGATCTGACGCTCGCCGAGATCAATCCGCTCGGAAAGACGCAGGACGGGAAGTTCCTGGTGCTCGACGGCCACGTCGACATGGAAGGCGATGCCCGCGACAAGCACGCCAAGCTCCTCGCCGAGCTCGGGATCGGCAAAGAGGAGACCCGCGAGGCGCGCCCGCCGACGCCGTTCGAGATCGCCGGCGCCGAGGTGGACGCTTCCGATTACCGCGGCGTCGCCGGCAACGTGAAGGAGTTCGACGGCGACCTGGGCCTCGTGATCGGCGCCGGTGGCGGCTCGCTCACGCTCTTCGACGCCATCCGCAAGCACGGCGGCAAGCCCGCCAACTATTGCGAGATCGGCGGCAACCCGAGCGTCAAGAAGGCCTGCGGCTTGACCAAGCTCATCCTCTCCAAGTCGGGCGTTAAGAAGATCGCGGTCATGATGAACGTGGTGTCGAACACCCGCGTCGACATCGTCGCCCGCGGCGTCATCAAGGGTTGCGTCGAGTCGGGTCGGGATCCAGCCGACACGATCGCGATCTTTCGCATCCCCGGCGCTTGGGAAGACGACGGCTTCAAGATCCTGAAGAAGTACGGCGTCGAATACTGCGACCGCACCGTCTCGATGTACGAAGCGGCGGGGCGGGCCGTGGCCAAGATGCAGTAGCGAACGGCCGCCGCGCGTGAGGATATACGCCGTCCGCTCCGAGCTCCGTGATCGCGCTGCCGGTGCGCGCCTGCCCGAGGCAGCACGATGAGCCGGCTGCCGGTGCTCGAGCCGCTCTGCGAATACTATGCGACGTTGAAGCCGCCCGTGGTGGTCGGCGCCGGCCCCTACGGCACGCGGCAGATCTTCGACGTCACGGGCGGCGAGGTGACGGGGCCGCGGCTGCGCGGCCGCATCCTGCCGAGCGGTGCCGACTGGTTGCTGGTCGGCGCCGACGGCGTCGGGCGGCTCGATGTCCGGGCGACGATCGAGACCCACGACGGCGCCTACCTCTACGTGAGCTACGTCGGCATGCTGCACCTCACCGACGCGGTCGCGCAGGCGTTGGCCGGAGGACCGCCGACGGAGTTCGGCGAGACCTATTTCTACGTCAACCCGCGCTTCGAGACCGGCGATCCGCGCTATGCGTGGCTGAATCGCGCCTTCGTCCTGAGCCAGGGGCGCGTCGGTCCGGGCCGCGTGGAGTACCGGGTCTTCGAGGTCCGGTGAGGATCGCGCCGGGCTCCTGAGATTCGGAACGATCGTGCTGGCGATGCGCCTCGAGAGACCGGGCACTCCCCTGATCGCGGTGGACCGCGCTCCGCTCGCGCCGGACCCGGACGAGGTGGTGATCGCCGTCGCCGCCTGCGGCGTCTGCCGGACCGATCTCCACGTCGTCGACGGCGAGCTCCCCGAACCGCGCCTGCCGGTCGTGCCGGGGCACGAGGTGGTCGGCAGGGTGGTGCGGCGCGGCGCCAACGTGACGCGCTTCGCGATCGGAGCGCGCGTCGGCGTTCCCTGGCTCGGGTGGACCTGCGGCGCCTGCCGGCGGTGTCGGAGCGGCCGCGAGAATCTCTGCGAGTGGGCGCGTTTCACGGGCTACACGCTCGATGGCGGCTATGCCGAGGAGATGCGCGCCGACGCGCGCTATTGCTTCGCGCTTCCCCAGGGGCTCGACGATGTCCACACCGCGCCGCTCCTCTGCGCCGGACTCATAGGCTACCGCTCGCTGCGCATGGCGGGCGATGCCGAGCACCTCGGACTCTACGGCTTCGGTGCCGCGGCCCACATCGTGGCGCAAGTCGCGCTGCACCAGGGCCGCAGAGTGTACGCATTCGTGCGCCCGGGCGATACTGCGGCGCGCCGCTTCGCCGCGGGGCTCGGCGTCACGTGGACGGGCGACGCCGACACGCGGCCGCCGGTCGCGCTCGATGCGGCGATCATCTACGCGCCCGTGGGCGCGCTCGTGCCGCAAGCGCTGCGCGCCACGGCGCCCGGCGGAACCGTCGTCTGTGCCGGAATCCACATGAGCGACATCCCGTCCTTCCCCTACGAGATCCTCTGGCGCGAGCGCGCCGTGCGCTCGGTCGCCAACCTGACGCGCCGGGACGGCGAGGAGTTCCTGGCGCTCGCGGCGACGATGCCGCTGACGACGACCGTCGTCGAGTACCCGCTCGCCGCCGCCAACCGCGCGCTCGCCGATCTGCGCGATGGGCGCATGAACGGTGCTGCCGTACTGCGTCCCGATTGCGAACTGCCGGAGTCCGAGGGCGGGAATCACACGCCGGTAGCGGCGTGAGCGCCGCTGCGGCGATCTCCCGCCATGGTGTCGGGAGTGCGGGCGAGGTAGCGTCGAGCGTCCGGTCGGACGCGCCATGAGGCTCGAAACCCTGCTCGGCATCGACGTTCCCGTCATCCAGGCGCCGATGGCGGGGTCGCAGGGGAGCGCGCTCGCTATCGCCGTCGCCGACGCCGGCGGGCTCGGATCGCTGCCGTGCGCCGTGCTCGGCTTGGGCGCCATGCGGGATGAGATCGCCGCGATCCGCGCCGCAACCGCCAAGCCCTTCAACGTCAACTTCTTCTGCCATGCGACACCGGCTCCGGATGCGGCGCGCGAGGCGGCGTGGCGTCAGGCGCTGGCGCCGTACTTCGCGGAATACGGCATCGATCCGGCGACCGTTCCCGTGGGCCCGGGCCGGCGCCCCTTCGACGCCGAGATCGCCGCAGGGCTCGCGGATCTCCGGCCGCCGATCGTGAGCTTCCACTTCGGCTTGCCGGCCGACGACCTGCTGGCGCGCGTGCGCCGCTGGGGCGCCATGGTGATGGCGACGGCGACGACCGTCGCGGAAGCGTGCTGGCTCGAAGCCCGAGGCGTCGATGTGGTGATCGCACAGGGGCTCGAGGCGGGCGGTCATCGCGGCCACTTCCTCACGGAGGATCCGAGTCTCCAGATGGGGACGCTGGCGCTCGTCCGGCAAGTGGTGCGCGCGGTGCGCGTACCCGTAGTCGCGGCGGGCGGCATCGCCGATGCGGCGGGCGTCGCTGCGGCGCGCGCGCTCGGTGCGGCCGGCGTCCAGGTCGGCACGGCGTATCTCTCGTGTCCCGAGGCGGCGACGAGCGCGCTGCATCGCGCCGCGCTCGCGAGCGACGCCGCCGATACGACGGCGGTAACGAACCTCTTCACCGGCCGGCCGGCGCGCGCCATCGTCAACCGCCTGATCCGCGACCTCGGACCGATGAGCGCACTGGCCCCCGCCTTTCCGACCGCCGCTTTCGCTCTGGCGCCGCTGCGGGCGAAGGCCGAGAGCCTCGGCAGGGACGACTTCTCGCCGCTGTGGGCGGGTCAGAGCGCGCGTGTCGGCGAGCGCGTCGGCGCCGCCGAACTCACGCGCACTCTCGCTGCCGGGTTCGCCGGCGGCGCGTGAAGGGCGGTGCGGGAGATCCGGCTCCTGCGCGTCACGGCGTCGACGCGGGGAGCGGGTGCGTCATGAAGACGTATGCCGCCACCGGCCGGCCGCCGATCAGGTGCTCCTGGATGATGCGCTCCAGCACCTCGGGCGTGCACGAGCGGTACCAGGTGCCGTCGGGATACACGACCGCGATCGGGCCCTCCTGGCAGATCTGCAGGCAGTTTGCCTTGGTGCGAAAGACGCCGCCCTTGCCGGTGAGGCCGAGCTCCTTCAGGCGGGACTTGAGGAATTCCCACGACGCCAGGCCCGCGTCGCGGTCGCAGCACTTGGGCTTGGTCTGATCGCAGCAGAGAAAGACGTGCCGACGCGTGGATCCTATGCCGAGCTCCTCGGCGATCTTCTCGAGGCTCGCCATGGCGGCCACCTTAGCCGAAGCCAGCGTCCGGAGCACGCAGCGCCGGCTCCGGCATTTTCTGCTTCCCTCGGAACGGGCAGGTGCGCTACAGGCGCCGTTGGAGGATCTGTCCATGAGCCGTGTCGTACTAGTCGCCGCCGGGACGCTTGCCGTCCTCGGCCTCGCCCGGCCGGCAGACGCGACGCTGAACGCGTGTGCCGCCGCCAAGAAGCTCTGTGTCGCGAAGAAGGCGGCCGCGCTCCTCAAGTGCCATAGCAAGAACGAGAAGCCGCCCGCGGGCCTCGATCCGGCGAAGTTCGCCGCCTGCCTCCAGAAGGCGAAGAACAAGTTCGACGGCGGCGCCAATCCCTTCAAGGGTTGCTTCGCCAAGCTCGAGGCCAAGTTCGGGCCCGGCAACTGCCTGACGAGCGGCGATACCGCAGCGCTCGAGGATATGACCGACGATTGGGTCGACGCCGTGGTGTGCGCGCTCGATCCCGCCGGCGGCACCTGCTCCGCGACGCCGACGCCGACCCCCGTGCCGCCGACACCGACCCCCGTGCCGACGTTCACTCCGGCCTGCTTAGCCTACGGTCAGTCGTGCGCAATGTCATCTCAGTGCTGTTCGCTCGCGTGCAGCAGCGGCACCTGCGTCGCCAGCTGCTCGAACGGCATGCAGGACGGCAGCGAAACCGGCATCGACTGCGGCGGCAGTTGCTCGCCGTGCCCGCTCGGCGGCGGCTGCATGAGCAACAGCGACTGCGTCGTCGACACGCAATGCGCGGCGGGAAATTGCGTATGTACCGCCGGACACCTGGACTGCAACGCGGTTGCGGCCGACGGTTGCGAGATCGACGCCGCGTCCGACGCCAACAATTGCGGCGGTTGCGGCATGGTCTGCACGCCGATGGCGCCCAACTGCGTCAACGGCGTCTGCATGTGATCGGGTGAGCCTGGCGTCAGCGCCGGGCGGCGGCGGCGTCGGCGTCGCCCGGCGCCGCCCGGCGGATGCCGGCGAGCCTCGCGAGCAGCGCCCGCATCTTGATCGGCTTCGAGAGCAGCTCCGGTCGCAGATCGGTGAGCCGCAGGAGGTTACTGCGCGTCGCGGTCGGCGCCAGCACCAGGAGCGGCGGGAGGAGGGCGCTGTGCTCGCGCTCCAGCATCGCCAGATGCCAAGGCGCCTCGCGGGCGTCGCTCGGGAGATCGACGACGAGGGCGTCGAAGCGCTCGGTCGCGACGCGCGCTGTCCCGAGCTCGGCGAGGGCGCCGACGATCGTCGTCGCGGTGACGCACCGGGCGCCGGCAGCGCGCAATCCGCTCTCGAGGTGGCGCGCGCTTGCGGGGTTGGTGCTGACGAGAAGGATGCAGGCGCCACGGAGCGTCGGCAGCGTCGTTGCGATCGGCGGCCCGTCGGCGTCGTAGCGCGCCGTGAACCAGAAGCGGCTGCCGGCGCCGGGGGCGCTGTCGACGCCGATGGCGCCGCCCATGAGGGCGACCAGGCGGGCGCAGATCGCCAGTCCGAGGCCGGTGCCGCCGAAGCGGCGGGTCATCGACGAGTCGGCCTGGGTGAAGGCTTCGAAGATCGAGCGCTGCTTGTCGGGGGCGATGCCGATGCCGGTGTCGCGGACGGTCACGAAGAGGGTGGGCTCGGGGGGTGCGCCGCCGTCGCCGGTGATCGGGGGCGTCCCGACGGTGACGCCGTCGGGGTCCGGCGCGGGCGCGAGCTGGATCACGACCTCGCCGCGCTCGGTGAACTTGAGCGCGTTGCCGGCGAGATTGATGAGGATCTGGCGCAGCCGGCCGGCGTCGCCGACCAGGGTCGCCGGCAGCCGTTCGTCGACGCAGCCGATCAGCTCGAGACCCTTGCGGTCGGCCTCGACGGCGAGTGCGTCGAGCACGCCGTCGACGACGTCGCGGGGATCGAAGGGGATACGCTCGAGGTCGAGGCGCCCCGCCTCGACGCGTGAGAAGTCGAGCACGTCGTTCAGAATGCTCATCAGCGCCTCGGCGCAGACGCGCGCCCGCTGCAGGAACTGGCGGCGCTCGCCGTCGTCATCGGTGTCGAGCGCGAGCTCGATCATGCCGAAGATGCCGTTCAGCGGCGTGCGGATCTCGTGGCTCATGGTGGCGAGGAAGTCGCTCTTGACGCGTGCTCCCGCCTCCGCGGCCTCCTTGGCGCGCAGCAGGTCGTCCTCGGCGCGCTTGCGGGCGGTGATGTCGCGCACGAAGCCGGTGAACACCCAACCGTTGCCGCTGCGGATCGGAATCGTCGTCATCTCCGCGGTGAAGGTGCTGCCGTCGCGGCGGACGGCGGTCACCTCCGTCAGGCGATGGAGGATCGGACTCTCCCCGGCGGCGAGAAATTCGCGGACTCCGCGTCCGTAGCTCGCACGGTGCGCCGGAGCGAGCAGGTCCGCTGCCATCGGGCGATCGAGGATCTCGGCCGCCGTCCACCCGAAGATGCGCTCGGCTTGCGGGTTCCAGCCGAGCACGCGGCACTCGCCGTCGACGGTTACGATGGCGTCGAAGGCGCCGTCGACGACGAGGCGGTGGCGCTCTTCGCTCTCGCGGAGCGCTATCTCGGCGGCGATCTGGCGCCGCGTCGCCCGTGTCCGGGCCACGGAGATGACGACGCCGAGCGCCGCCGAGCTCGTGAGGTTCATGGCCCAGTGGATGAAGGCGGACGTCGGAAAGTCGCGGGCGATCCAGGTCCAGGCGGCAAGGCCGACGGCCATCGTCGCCAGCGCCGACCAAGCCGTCAGCGTTTCGAAGGACGCTCCGAGGAGCACGATGATCAGGATGACCGTCTGCGCCGGGTCGCCGGTGAGGACGACGAACGACAGAGCTTGGGCGACGCTCAGCAGCGCCGCTACGAAGCCGATCGCGTGGGCGTAGCCGGTCGGCGCGCGGCGAAGCCAGACTGCGAGCACCGCCTGGCCCGCGGCGACACTGAGCGCGGAGGTGGCGTACGGCCATCCCGGATGCAGCGGCGGGGAGATCACGTACAGCAGGCCGACTACCGCATAGATCGCTGCGATCGCCGGCAACACCGCGGCCATGTTGAGACGCGCCTGCTCGGCGATCTGCCGCTCTGCCAGCCTCCCGGGCACCAGACGGTATATCGGCCGGTTGGGCGCCGCGTCGTAGTCCGAACTCGCATGGCAGGTGACGTGTGCGACGCCGGTCGGGCGCGCGCGCTTGACGGTCGGAAGGTCGCCGTGTACTTCACTGCGGCCTCACGGACGCCGCCCGGTCTCGCGATCTCCCATGTCGATTCTCATCAACAAGGACACGACCGTGATCATCCAGGGCATCACCGGTCGCGAGGCGGTGAACCTGACCCGCGAAGGCCTCGACTACGGCACCAAGATCGTCGGCGGCGTGACCCCCGGCCGCGCCGGGCGCGACGTCTATGGCGTCCCGGTCTACGACTGCGTGCGTGACATCACGTCGCGGCAGCGCGTCGACGGGTCGATCGTCACCGTGCCGGCGAAGTTCACCAAGGACGCCGTCTTCGAGGCGATCGAGGCCGGGGTGAAGCTCATCGTCATCGTCACCGAGCGCATCCCGCGCGCCGACGTGGCGCAGATGGTGGAGCTCGCCAAGCTGCGCGGCGCTCGCATCATCGGTCCGAACTGCCTCGGGGTGCTCTCTCCGGACGAGGCCAAGATGGGCGGCCTCGGCGGCCCGGCGGTGAACGTGCGGCGGGCGTTCAAGAAGGGTCCGATAGGCATCATGTCGCGCTCGGGCGGCATGACGACCGAGATCGCGAACACGCTCTCGGCGGCGGGCCTCGGCCAGTCCACGTGCGTGTCGATCGGCGGCGACGCGATCATCGGTTCGACCTACGCCGAGCTGATGCCGCTCTTCGAGGCCGATCCCGATACCAAGGCGATCGCCATCTATTCCGAGCCGGGCGGCCGCATGGAGGCCGAGCTCGCCGACTGGGTGCGCGAGCACGAGTCGCGTCTCCCCATCATTGCGTTCATGGCCGGCCGCTTCATGGACGAGATGCCGGGCATGCGCTTCGGCCATGCCGGCACGATCGTCGAGGGCAAGGCCGACACCACCGCCGACAAGATCGCGCGCATGCAGGCCGCCGGCATCTCGGTCGCCGAGCGCATCGAAGACATCCCGGGGCTCGTGAAGGCGCGCCTGGCCGAGGCGGGGCGCTGAGGGCGGCGATGGCGAACGGGATGTTCATCAAGGTCGAGGTCGATGCCGTCGCTGCCAAGGACGCTGCCGTCACCAAGAAGCTCACCGAGGTCTGCCCCGTGAACATCTTCGCGCCCAAGGACGACGGCAGCCTGCGCATCATCGACGAGAACCTCGACGAGTGCACCCTCTGCGACCTCTGCGTGCAGGCCTTCCCCGGCAAGGTGAAGGTCGTGAAGCTCTACGAGTAGGGCGGTGCGCCCGGTGACGGCGCCGCTCCCGTGCGCCGTCGTCACCGGCGCGTGCTCCGGCATCGGACGCGAGATCGCGCGCCGCCTGGCCGCGCGCGGCGATCTCGCGCTCGTCCTCGTCAGCGAGAACCGCGAGCGCCTGGAGGCGGTCGCGCGGGAGCTCTTTACCGCCCGCGGCACGCAGGTCCACCCGATCGTCTGCGACCTCGCTCGCCCCGAGGCGGCGCGCGAGGTGCACGCCGCCGTGGACGCGCTCGGGATCGCCGTCGAGGCGTTGATCGTCAACGCCGGCATGTTCTTCTTCGGCGAGGTGGCCGACGCCGATCCCAGGAAGGCCAACGTGATGCTGCAGCTCCACGTCGTGACGCCGTCGCTCCTGTGTACGCTCTTCGCTCGCGACATGCGGGCGCAGCGGCGCGGCCGCATCATGCTGACGTCGAGCATCTCGGCGTGGCGCGCGTTTCCCGGGATCGCGTATTACGGCAGCACCAAGACCTATCTGCGGACCTTCGCGGCGGCGCTCCGCAGCGAGCTCGCGCCCTACGGCATCACGGTCACCACCCTCGCACCGGGTGCGACCGACACCGGCCTCTATGACCCGACGGTCGTCGACATGGAGCGCGCCCGCCGCTTCGGCGTGATGATGGACGCCGGCAAGGTCGCCGAGGCCGGCCTGCGCGCGATGTTCACCGGCAAGGCCGAGTGCGTCCCGGGCCCGTTCAACCGCGCCGCCACGGTCGCGATGCGCCTCGTGCCGCAGCGGCTGATCGATCTGGTGCGCCGGCGGGCGCCGTGGCTGCCGGTCGCCGGCTGAAGGCGCCCGGCGCCGCGCCGGCTACGGCGCGTCCCTGCGACGGCCGGCCTCCGCGATGTCCATGTGCCGCAGCAGGATCCAATCGCGGAGCGCTGCGGGCAGGACGTTGTTGAGCGCGAGGAAGAGCCGGCTGGTGAAGTCGATCTGGGTGTAGACTCTCGGGCGCGGGCTCAGGATCACTTCGACGTATTTCGCCGCAGCGCGATCGGGGTCGGGAGCGGACGCGATCAGCTCGTTGTCGCGCACGATGAAGCGCCGCACCCGGTCGCGATACGGCGAGCCCTCCGGCGGCAGCTTGTGGATCTTGGCGGCGAAGCCCGTAGATACCTGCGCCGGCTCGATGAGCGCCACCTCGATGCCGAAGGGCGCGAGCTCGTACTTGAAGGACAGCACCATGCCGTTCAGCGCGAACTTGGTCGCCGAGTAGATGGACTCGAAGGGAAAGGGAATGCGCCCGACCAGCGACGAGACGGCGACGAGCTTGCCGGCGCGGCGTTCGCGCATGGACGGTATGAACGCCTGGAACACGGCGGCGGCGCCGATCACGTTGATCTCGAAGCACTTGAGCGCGGCGTCGAGATCGAGCTCCTCGAAGGGGCCGAAGAAACCGACGCCGACGTTGGAAACGACCGTGTCGACGTGGCCGAACCGCGCCAGGACGGCGTCCTTGAAGTGCATGATCGCCGTCCGGTCGGTGATGTCGATGCAGCGGAGATGGTGCCTGGCGCCGAGCGCGTCGAGCTCGCGTCCGAGCGACGTGATCCCCTCGGCGTCGACATCGAAGCCGGCGACGGCGGCGCCGCGCTTGGCCAGCAAGAGCGCGGCCCTTCGCCCCATACCCTGTCCGAGCCCGGTGATGACGACGTGCTGCGCTTCCATGACGTGTCCTTTCTATTGCGATTCCAGGGGTCCGTTGCGTTCCGCCCGCCGCAGATCGGACGGGCTCAGCCCTCTGTCGCCATCGTGGCGAGCGACGCCTCGAAATCGGGGAACCGGAGCGCGAATCCCGTAGCCTCGATCTTGGACGCGTCGACGACGTAGTCGTCGCGGAGATAGCGAACCGCGTCCGACTCGAGCTCGGGAATCGCGCCGCGGTAAGCGGCGATGACGCCCTGGAGGCGCGCGAGCACGGTGAGGACGACGAGCGGCACGTGCAGGCGCGGCGGCGTTCCGCCGAACACCTCGGCCGCGAGCGTCAGCGCCCTGCCGAGCGTCGGCTGCGAGGCGTCGGCGATGTTGAAAGCCTGTCCGATGGCTGCGGGCGTCTCCGCAAGATGCACGAGAGCGCGGGCGACGTCCTCCACGCGCACGTTGGCGAGCTTCTGCCGGCCGCAGCCGGGGATCGCGGGAATCGACGTGCGCCGCGAAAAGGCCTTTCCCGCGCCTTCGGTGCACCCGGGGCCGTACACGGTACAGGGACGGCAGACGATGGCGGGCAGGCCGCGGTCGACGGCGCGCCACACGACGGCCTCGCCGGCCCGTTTGCTGCGGCCGTAGTCGTCCTGCGGCTCCTGCGGGCTTTCCTCGGTGAATGGCGTCCCGCGGTAGCGCCCGTAGACGCTCGTCGAGCTCACGTGCACGAAGCAGCGGACGCCGTGCGCGAGGGCGAGCTCGGTCATGCGCTCCACGGCGACGACGTTGATCGGATGGAGCTTGGCGTACGGCGTCGAGAAATTGCAGACGGCGCCGAGGTGGAAGACGCGGTCGACGTCGCCCGCGAAGAGCGGCGGGAGCGACTCCGCCCGCGTCAGGTCGGCGGCAACGTACTCGACGCCGAGCGCGTCGAAGAGCTCCCGGTTGCCGTCGGCGCGATCGGAGGCGCGCACCGCCGTGCCCCGGGCGTGCAGCAACCGCACCAGATGGCGGCCGACGAAGCCGGCGGCGCCGGTGACGAGAGTGGTGCCGCCGGTGCGTGTCACGGATCGGCCCTCAGTGGGTCTCGAGATAGCGCTGGGCATCGAGCGCCGCCTCGCAGCCGGAAGCCGCCGCCGTTACCGCCTGGCGGTAGCGCGCGTCGACCAGATCGCCGCACGCGAAGACTCCCGGCACGTTGGTTTCCCGGCTGCCGGGACGGCAGACGATGTAGCCGCGCGCGTCGGTCTCCACCACGCCGCGCACCAACGTCGAGCTGGGCGTATGGCCGATAGCGACGAAGGCGCCCGCGCTGGCGATGATTTCGCTGGCGCCGTCGGTAACGCGGCGTACACGCGTGGCGCCGAGCTTGCCGTCGTCGCCGGCGACGAAGCCCTCGACGACGTACGGGGTCAGCACCCGGATCTTCGCCGAGGCGAGGACGCGCTCCCGCATGATCGGTGAGGCGGCGAATGCCGCACGCCGATGCACGAGGACTACGGAACGCGCGTGGCGCGCCAGCCCGAGCGCTTCCTCCATGGCGGAATCGCCGCCGCCGATCACGATCGTGTCGCGGCCCGCGTAGAGCGGCGCCTCGCAGACGGCGCAGTAGGCTACGCCCCGGCCGCCGCCGAGCTCCCGCTCCCCCGGCACTCCGAGGGTGCGGGGCGCCGCTCCCATCGCGAGTATGACGGCCCGCGCCGCGATCTCGCGTCCGTCGGCCCACAGGCGATGCGGCGCTCCCGCTGCCGTTGCGAAGGCTACGCGATCGACCAGCCGGGTGAGGAAGCGCGTGCCGAAGCGCTCGGCTTGGGCGCGGAGATCGGCCATGAGCGCGGGTCCGAGTACTCCCTGCGGATAGCCCGGGAAGTTCTCGACCAGCTCGGTCGTCTGCAGGAGGCCGCCCGGCGCCAGCCCCTCGACGACCAGCGGGCGGAAGGCGGCGCGGCCCGCATAGAGCGCGGCCGTGTAGCCCGCCGGGCCGCTGCCGACGATGACGACGTCCTCGACGGCGCGCACTTCGGAATCGGGGGCCGCGACATTGGCCCAGATGCTCACCCGGTCACTCCGCGGCCGTCGACCACGTGCTGCTGGCCAGCGCCGGCGCGATCTGTATGCGCCCGGGTTCCTCGCGCCCGACGCGGCACGTCTGGCTGTATGTAGCCCCGAAGGTCGGGAGCCATGCCGAGTGCTTTCCGGCGCCGCCGGCGACCAGGATCCGGATGTCCTCGGGGGCCCGCGCCACCGGAATCCGCCCGCCGAACTCGTCGAGAAGCTTCTTGTAGCCGCCCCACGTGCTCGCCTCATCGAGTTTCTTCTTGCCGATGCGATCGACGGCGACGCGCGCGTGCTCGAAGAGGTACGCCTGCGCCGCCGGTCGCGAGAAGCCGCTCTTCGCGATCACCTCGGCGTGCTCGGGCCCCAGAACCACGAACTGGTCGCCGCCGCGGTAGACCGTGTTGGCGCCGGGCGTCGCCATCGTCTCGGCGATGGTGAAGAGGATCTCTTCGCCGGAGTCCGACTGATGGTCATTGATGTTGTGAGGTCCCTCGACGGCGGCGACGGTCACGGCGCTGTCCTCCGGCGACAGGCCCACCGACACCCGGAACGGCTCCCAGGGGCTTCGCGCTTCGTTCTCGGCGAAGCAGAAAGTCCACTTTGCCGGCGTGCCCTGCGTGGCGCGGTCGATCGCGCTCTCGCTGTCGCCGTCACCCGGACGGGCGCCGCCGACGTTCATCATCACCAAGCGCACCGCGCGCCCGATCGTGCCGTTGGCGCGGTTGCCCTGTCCCATGCAGCCGGCGCCCGCGTTCATGCCGGCCTCGGCGGCCGCCGGCCCGTGCACGAGCACCATGAGCGCGCACGGGTGGGTCGTCATCTGCATGCCGTAAAGGTTGAAGATCGGTACGTTCATCGCCGTGACGGCTGCCTCGAGGATGGGCATGTAGGCCGGGAGGCAGCCCGCCATGACCGCATTGGCCGCGAGCTGTCGCACCGAGAGCGGGGCGCCGCGCGGCGCGATCGCGCCGAGGCAATGCTCGGCGTCGTGGAGGGCGGCGGCGCAGAACCGCGCCACGCGCTCGCGGGTAGGCGGTACGACCGGTAGGCCGTCGGTCCACCCCCAGGCATAGAGCTGCTCGGCGACGAGCGCGTCGTCGCCGTCGAGGGCGATCTCCTGCTGGTCCGATCCCGGCCGAGGGAGCGCGCTCATTGCGCCACCGTCGACTGCAGCTCCGCCGGCGCGCCGGTGAGCGCGATGACGACCTGATCGATAGTCGCGGCCACGACCTTGGCCTTGGCGGTCTCGGGCGGAATGCCGCCGACGGGATGCTCGACGACCGACAGCCCGAGATCGTCGGCGCCCTTGATGGCGAGAACCTGGCGCGAGAAGGCGTCGAATTGATCGCTCGCCATGCCGCACACCGCCAGACCGCGCTGTGAGAGCTCCACCATGTCGGCGCAGGCCCACGACGCGCACGAGCCGCAGTCGAGCATCGCGACCACGGCCGCCGTGCAGTCGCGGGCGATCTCGTCGAGCATGGCTTCGTCGGCGCCGATCGACGGCACCCGCTTCACGTAGAGGCGCGGCGTGATGGCGAAGCGCGCCATCAGCCCCTCGGCGACGCCTTCGAGGATCTTGTCGGCGTTCATCTTGCTGTTGCTCAAGAAGCCGACCGTCCGGCCCTGCAGGTTTGCCACCGCGGCACGCGGCGTGCGCCGGAGCGGAACCTCTCCGCTCGTCGGATTGACGATGACCATCCGTTCCATGGCTGCCCCTTCCTTGATATTTTAATTATCGTACTATACGGATTCCGCAACTACTACGAGAGAGTGATCGATGGACTTCCGCCTGACCGACGAGCAACAGCAGCTGCAGGACACGGTACGCGCCTTCGCCGACCGCGAGTGCGCACCGCTCGCTGCGGCGTGGGATCGTGAGAACCGCGTCCCCGACCATGAGTTCGAGGAGAAACTCATCGGCCTGGGGCTCTATGGGATGACGCTCCCCGAACGCTGGGGCGGCGGCGGTCGCGAATTGCTCGACGCGGTCCTGGTGATCGAGCAGCTGGCGCGCGTCTCGCCGCTCTGCGCCGCCGGCGTGTTCGAGAGCAGCGTCGGGCCGGTCCGCGTCATCGAGCGGTTCGGCAGCGAGGAGCAGCAGGCCCGCTGGCTCCCGAAAGTGTGCCGCGGCGAGACCGAGATCTCGATCGGCATGAGCGAGCCCGAAGCCGGCAGCGCCCTCACCGATCTGCGCACTACGGCGGAGAAGGTCTCGGGCGGATACCGGCTGAACGGGGTCAAGGCGTGGTGCACCGGCGGCGGCCACAGCCGCGCCTACCTCGTCTACTGCCGGATGAACGATCGGCCGGGGCCGAAGGGCATCGCCGGGCTCCTGGTCGAGAAGGGCACGCCCGGGTTCACTTTCGGCCCCCAGGAGCGCTACCTTGGCCTGCGCGGTTTTCCGAGCAGCGCGCTCTACTTCGCGGATTGCGTCGTCCCGGAGGAGAATCTCGTCATCCAGCCCGGGGGCTTCGCCTCCCTCATGGACTGCTTCAACATCGAGCGCTGCGGCAACGCGACGATGGCGCTCGGCATCGCCGCCGGCGCGCTCGAGGTGGCGACGAGCTACGCGCGCGAACGGCGCACCTTCGGCCGGCCGATCTGCGAGCGCGGCGTCGTCCAGGAGATGATCGCCGACATGGCCACCCGCGTAGACGCTGCGCGCTTGCTCGTCTACCGCGCCGCGGCCAATGCCGGCACGGGCCTCGCCGGTATGAAGGAGACCTCGATGGCGAAGCTTTTCGCCAACGAGACCGCGAAGCACGTCACCGACAAGGCGATGGAGATCCTCGGGGCCGTCGGCTACAGCGCCGAGTATCCGATCGAGCGCATGCTGCGCGACAGCCGCGGCTGGCCGATCGCCGGCGGCACGCTGCAGATCCAGCGGCTGATCATCGCCTCTGCCGTCTTCGGGCGACGCTTCGACCAGCGGCTGCCGAGCTGACGGGTGCGGACGTGGGTACGCGGTTTCGATCTCTCGCCGGACGGGTAGCGCTCGTGACCGGCGGCGGCCGCGGCATCGGCCGCGCCATCGCCCAGGCGCTCGTCGCTCGGGGGGCGAAGGTTGGCATCGCCGACCTCGACGCCGCCCTCGCGGAGCGCACCGCGGCTGCGATCGGAGCGGTCGGGGTCGCGCTCGACGTCACCGACCGCGACGTTTTCACGAGCGGCGTCGACGAGGTGGAGCGGCGGCTCGGCCCGCTCGACGTGCTGGTGAACAACGCCGGCATCATGCCGGTCGGCCCGTTCATCGAGGAGAGCGATACCGCCACGCGGCGCATCGTCGACGTCAACGTACACGGCGTGCTGAACGGCATGAAGATCGTGCTCCCGCGTTTCGTCGCCCACGGGCGCGGCCATCTCGTCAACGTCGCGTCGATGGCCGCCAAGGTTCCCGCTCCCGGAGGAGTCACCTACACCGGCAGCAAGCACTTCGTCCTCGGCGCCAGCGACGCCGTCCGGCAGGAGCTGCGCGGCACGGGCGTCGAGGTGACGTGCCTCATGCCGGGTCCCGTGCTCACCGAGATGATGTCCGGCCTGGCGCCGGCGCGCGGGGTGCGCCAGGCGACCGTCGAGGAGGTCGCGGCTGCGACGGTCGCGGCGCTCGAGCGGCCGCGCTTCGCGGTACACGTTCCCGCCGCCGCCGGCCGCATGTACGCCCTCGGTCAGCTTCTGCCGCGGCAGGCGCGCGAGGGCCTGATGCGCCTGTTGCGCACCGACCGCGTCCTCACCGAGATCGACCGCGAGGCGCGGCGCGCTTACGAGGAGCGCGTCCGATGAGCGCCCCTCTCCGACCCGGCGTCCGCACCGCGGCGACGATGTGCGAAGCGTTTCAACGCACCGCCGCCGAGCTCGCCGAGAAGCCGGCGCTCCGCGCGTACGGCGACGCGCGCGTCTGGACGTGGGCCGAGTACGCCGGCGCCGTGCGCCGCCTCGCCGCCGGCTTGTCTGCCCTCGGCGTCGGCCACGGTGACCCGGTGGCGTCGCTGCTGGTGAACCGCCCCGAGTTCCACCTCTTCGACACCGCCGCGATGCATCTCGGCGCGCCCGGCTGGTCCTTGTACAACACCTCGACGCTCGAGCAGATGGCGCGCGCGCTCGCCATCGCCGGCAGCCGCGTCCTGGTCACCGAGCACGCTTTCCTGGAGCGCGCTCTGGCGCTGCGCGAACGTGTCGACGCCCTGGCGCACGTGATCGTCGTCGACGGCGTCGCACCGGCCGGAACGCTCTCGATCGGCGACGTCGAGGCGGCGGGCGCCGCGAGCTTCGACTTCGCCGCCGCCTGGCGGGGGGTTGCTCCGGCCGACATCCTGACCCTCATCTTCACCTCGGGATCGAGCGGCACGCCGAAGTGCGTGGAGCTCACCCATCGCAACATGCTCGCCAAGCTGTGTGCGTTCGATGCCGTCTATCCGCTCACGCCGGGTGGCCACACCATCAGCTTCCTCCCGCGCGCCCACATCGCCGACCGCTGGAACAACCAGTACGGTCCTATGCTGTTCGGCCAGACGGTCACTTGCCTCGCGGACGCGAGCCAGCTCTTCGCGTGTTCGGCGGCAGTACGACCGACGGCATGGGGCGGCGTGCCGCGCGTCTGGGAGAAGCTGAAGGCCGCGATCGAGAGCAGCCTCGCGGTCGACGCCGAGCGCCGCCGGCGGTTCGAGGATGCTCTGGCGGTCGGCAGGGAGCGGGTGCAGGCGCGCCGCACCGGTCGTGCGTCGGAGGAGCTGGAACGCCGCTGGCGGGCGGCCGACGAGGCGGTCTTCGCCAAGCTCCGGGCCATGCTCGGGCTCGACCGGTGCGAGTTCTTCGGTGTCGGCGCGGCTCCGATGCCGGTCGAGGTCCTGGACTTCTTCGCCGCCGCCGGCATCGAGATCGCCGAGATGTGGGGTGCGTCCGAGTGCACCGGCAACAGCACCATCAATCCGCCCGGCGCCGTCCGACCCGGCACTGTCGGTAAGCCGCTTCCAGGTGTCGAGATGCGGCTCGCCGCAGACGGCGAGCTCCTGGTGCGCGGTCCGAGCGTCATGAAGGGCTATCGCGGCGACCCGCAGGCGAGCGCCGAGGCTATCGACGCCGACGGCTGGCTGCACACGGGCGATCTCGGCCGCTTCGATGCCGACGGTTACCTCACCATCATCGACCGCAAGAAAGACATCATCATCAACGCGGCCGGCAAGAACATGGCGCCGGCGAGCATAGAGGCGGCGATCAAGTCGGAGACGCCGTTGATCGCTCAGATCGTGGCCGTGGGCGACCGGCGCCCGTACAATGTGGCGCTGATCGTGTTGGACGCTGCGGCGGCCGGCGGTCGCGGCGGCGATGACCCCGAGATCGTGCGACTCGTCGACGAGGCGGTGGCGCGCGGGAACGCGAAGCTGTCGCGCGTCGAGCAGATCAAGCGCCACCGCATCCTGTCCGACACCTGGGCGCCGGGCAGCGACGAGCTGACGCCTACCGGCAAGCCGCGGCGCAAGCGGATCCTGGAACGCTACACCGCCGTGATCGAAGCTCTCTACGGCGCAGCGCCAGCAGACGGCTGAGGAGCCCATGACGACCAAGACGACCGCCAGCAAGCGAGCACGAACTCCCGACGACACCCACGCGCGCGCCATGATGCGCCTCATCCATCAGGTGACCGCCGGGCATCCCGAGCGGACGACGCTCGATCTCAACGTCCGCCAGCGCCTCGTCATCCAATCGCTCGGCATCGCCGGCAGCCGGCCGATCGCGGCGATCGGCCAGCAACTCGGCCTCACCCCGTCGACGATGACCGGGTTGGTGGATCGGCTCGAAGAGCAGGGGTACCTCCGCCGTGAGGCACATCCCTCGGACCGGCGCGCGACCGTGCTGCGGCTCACGCCCAAGGGCGAGACGGCATTCCGCCGCGAGGTGGAATTCTATCGTGCGCTCGTAGACGAGACGCTGGCGGCGCTCGGCGATGACGCCAAGGCGCTCGTGCTCGCTGCGCTCGACTGCCTGGGCCGCAGCAAGCCGGCCGCCGCCTAGGGAGACGTTCATCGTGGACGACACCGTGCGCATCACCCGCCGCGGGCTTCTGCGTGCGGGTCTGCTCGGCTCGGCGCTCCTCTGGGCCGGCGGCCAGATCGGCTGCGGCGGACGTCACGCCGCCTCGCGGCCCGCCGCCGGCAGCGGCGAGCGTCAGGCCTTGACGCCGGCGGGCGAAGCGATCCTCGGCGCCGTGATCCCCGTCGTGCTCGGTTCGCTGCTGCCCGGCGACGAGAAGGAGCGCCGACGGGTTCTGGCCATCGGGCTCGACACCATCGACAGGTACCTCGCCTTCCTGCCCGAGGCTCTCCAGCGCGAGGCCGGCGACGCTTTCGCTACCCTCGATCTCTTGCCGGCCCGCGTGCTGCTGGTCGGCACCTGGCGCCCCTGGAGCGAGACGCCGCCTGCTACCGTCGCCGCCTTCCTGCGTTCGGCGCGATCGAGTCGCTTCGATCTGGTACGCCGGATCTTCGTGTTCCTGCAGTCGCTGGCGGTCCTGGCGTGGTTCGATCAACGCGCAGCGTGGCCCGCGATCGGGTATCCCGGGCCTCCGGTCGAACGGACGTCGGCGAACTGGAGCCTCGAATGAGCGCCCGCACGATCCTCACCGGCAATACGCTCGACACCGACCGCGTCCTCGAGGGCGACGTCGCGATCATCGGCTCGGGCGCCGGCGGCGCGATCAGCGCCGACGTCCTCGCGCGCGCGGGGCTGCGGGTGGTCGTGGTCGAGGAAGGCGCCTATCGCACGCCGGCGGATTTCGTCCCTCGCGAGATTCCGGCCTTCGCCGAGCTCTACGTCGAAGGCGGTGTCCGCTTGACGCGCGACGGCAGCATCGGCGTC
Source organism: Polyangiaceae bacterium UTPRO1 (assembly GCA_002050235.1). Classification (GTDB taxonomy): domain Bacteria; phylum Desulfobacterota; class Binatia; order UTPRO1; family UTPRO1; genus UTPRO1. Next base: position 172,640 of record MWST01000043.1, read on the forward strand.
GTCCAAGGCCGCACCGTCGGCGGCTCCACGGCGGTCAACTGGACCAGCAGCTTTCGCACTCCCGAGCCCACGCTGCGTTACTGGCGCGAAGTCCTCGGCATCACCGGCCTCTCCGCCGCCGAGCTGGCGCCGTGGTTCGAGCTGATCGAGAAGCGGCTGCACATCGCCCCCTGGGAGACCCCGAACCCCAACAATCAGCTCCTCGCCCGCGGCGCCGCCAAGCTCGGCTGGCACCACGGCCCCATCCGCCGCAATGTCTCGGGGTGCGCCAATCTCGGCTACTGCGGCCTCGGCTGCCCGACGGGCGCCAAGCAGAGCATGGACGTCACCGCGATCCCCGACGCGCTCGATCACGGAGCGGTGTTGGTCACGCGCGTCCGCGCCGACCGGCTCCGGCTGCGCGCCGACCGGGTGACCGCGGTCGAATGCCTCGCGCTCGACGAGCGTGGCGTGAAGCCCACCGGACGGCGGGTGACGCTGCGAGCGCCGTGGGTGATCGCTGCCGGCGCCGCCATCAATACCCCGGGGCTGCTCCTGCGCTCCGACGTGCCCGACCCGCACCGGCTCGTCGGCAAGCGCACCTTCCTCCAGACCCACAACTATTCGCTCGCCTTCATGCCCGAGATCGTCGACCCGTTCTTCGGCGCCCAGCAGTCCGTCTATGTCGACGAGTTCACCTGGCGCGACGGTGTCGACGGGCGCGCGGGCTTCAATATGGAAGCCGCGGGTGCGCAGCCGGTCGTCAGCATGCACGCATGGAACGGCATCGGTACCGAGCTCGCCGACTTCGCGCGCCGCCTGCCGCACCTTCATACCCTGGTCTCACAGATCCGCGACGGCTTCGCGCCCGACAGTCGGGGAGGCGAAGTGCGGCTCCGCGGCGACGGGAGTCCGGTGCTCGACTATCCGATCACCGATTTCGTCTGGGACGGGGTGCGGCGATCGTACTTGGCGATGGCCGAGTGCCAGTTCGCAGCCGGCGCCGAAAGCGTGCACCCCGCGTGCAGCGATGCGCGCGCGTACCGCAGCTGGGCCGAGGCGCGGCGCGAGATCGGCACTCTCCGCCTACGGCCGCTGAACGTCTACCTGAACTCGACCCATCCCCTCGGCGGCTGCCCCATGGGCCCCGATCCGCGCACTGCCGTCGTCGGCATCGACTGCCGCCATCACCACCTCGCCAATCTCGCAGTCATCGACGGCTCGATCGTACCCACGAGCCTCGGCGTCAACCCGTCGCTGACGATCTACGCTCTGGCGGCGCGCGCCGCCACCGGGCTCGCCGAGCGCATCGGCGGCGCCGGCGCCGCGGGCGCCTCGCCCGGGTGAGCCGCTTCACCGATCTTTCTCCTGCGTGCAGGCGCGGATGAACTCGGGCACGCTCTCGCCGCAGATGAAGTGCTCGACGCACTCGATGTCGCGGTAGAGGGGCCGCAGCTCGGCTTCGGAGCAATCGGCGTGTACGGCGACGCGGATGGGCGTCCGGTAGTGCGCATCCACCCAGCGGGCGACGTCGACCCCGGTCTGTTGGTCGCGCTGGAACACGTGGTTCAGCAGCAGGACGTCGGGGCGGAAGTCCTTGATGCCGTCGATGGCCTCGTCCGCCCAGCCGCAGAAGAGCGCGCGCAGCTTCATGGGGACGTCCTCGGGCCAGAACAGCTCTACTCGGCCACGGAGCTTGCCGAGGATCGGTCCGTCGTCGCCGATGATCAAGACGCGGACCTTCTTGGCGAACAGCCGCACGGGTTCTCTTCTCGCAGTGTGGAGGCGGTGACCCGACCTTCGGACACGGCGTCAGCGGCGCTCGTAGTCGGCGAGCTGCGGCGCGCGCATCTCCTCGCGAAAGCGATCGAACGTCCATGGCCAGGCGATCGGGACACCGCCGGGGTCGAGGTACCAGCTCCGGCAGCCGCTCTGCCAGATCGTCGTCCGGGCGGCCTCGCGGCGATCGGCTGCGAAGCGTTCCATCGCCGCCGGCGCGGCGCTCACCTCGCGATACGCGCCGCGGCGCACGTGCTCGACGAGCTGCAGGATGTATCCGATCTGCAGCTCCGCGACCTCGATCAACGAGAAGTTCCCGACCGGCCCATTGGGGCCGTTCAGCATGAAGAAGTTCGGGAATGCGGGGACCGAGATCGCCAGATACGCGAACGGCCCGTCCTTCCAGACCTCGTCGAGCGCCACCCCATTGCGGCCGACCACCTCGATCGGACGCACGAAGCGGTCGACCTGGTAGCCGGTGGCGAGGACGAGCACGTCGAGCGGGTGGAGCCGTCCGTCCTGCGTGCGGACGCCGGCGGGCTCGATGCCGGTTATCGCCGCGGTGACCAGTCGGGCGTTCGGGCGCTGGATCGCCTCGTAGAAGTCCGCCGACATGATGAGCCGTTTGCAGCCCGCCCGGTAGCTAGGGCGGAGCCTCTCGCGCAGCTCGGGATCGCGGACGCTGGTCTCGAGGTTGGCGACGCAGGCGTCGTGGATGGCTTGGAGCTGCGGCGAATCGGCGTCGATGACGGCATTCGAGAAGCCGTCGGCGAAGGCGCGCGAGATGTCGGCGCGAAGCGCCGCCATCTTCTCCGGTTGCGTCCGGAACTCGGCCTGCTCGACCGGCGTATAGGCCGGATTGTCCTGGGCCATGATCCACTGCGGCGTGCGCTGGAAGAGGGCGAGCTCCGACACCTCGTGCACGAGCGCCGAGACCACCTGGATCGCGCTCGAGCCGGTCCCGATGACGCCGATCCGCCGGCCGGCCGTGGCGACACCATGGTCCCAGCGCGCGGTGTGGAGCGTCGGTCCTGCGAACGTCTCCAGCCCCGGGATGTCGGGGTACGCGGGATCACGCAGCACGCCCGTGGCCGCGATGACGAAATCGCCGGCGTCGCCGGAGCCGTCGGCCAGCTCGATCTTCCAGCGTCCGTCCGCGAACGTGCAGCGCCGGACCTCCTTCCCGTAGCGGATCAGCCGGTCGATGCCGAAGCGCCGAGCGACGGCCTCGAAGTAGGACTGGATCTCGGCGCCCGATGCGAAGCGGTGTGACCAGTCGGGGTTGGGGGCGAACGAGTAGCAGTAGAGGTGCGAGGGTACGTCGCACGCGAGGCCCGGGTAGGTGTTGTCGCGCCAGGTGCCGCCGAGACGGTCGGCTCTTTCGTAGATCGTGAAATCGTGGAATCCGGCCTTGCGCAGCTCGATCGCGGCGAGGATCCCCGACATCCCGGCGCCGATGATGATGAAGCGGCAGGGGCGCTCCGAGCCGGCCGATGGCGAGGCGGAGGTGGTCATACGACGAACGGATGCCGCTTCGCCGTCCTCGCGGCCATGACCATGATCATGCGGCGCTGCACCTCGGAGCCGTGCCGTGCTATCGCAGGAGGGAAGAGGAGGCCTCCATGACCGTGTCCTTCGAGCTGTCCGCCGACGAGCGGCGACTGTTGTCGACGCATCTCCGGCGCCACATCGAGCACCTCGACGCCGAGCTCGTGCGCACCGACCAACCGGCGCTGCAGCACGCGCTGGCCCGCGAGATCGACCAGCTGCGCGCCATCGCGCAGCGGCTCGACGCGAGCAGCGGACGCTGACCGCAGAGGCCCGCGCATCGTGTCTAGAGCGCCGTCCACAGGACGCGCAGTGTCATGAGCACGAGCGCCGAAGTCGCGACGACGAAGCTCACTCCGCGCCACGGTTGGATGTGGCGCAGGTAGCAGTACGTGTGGGCGAGGCGCGCGAGGGTGAAGATCCAGCAGAAGAACCTGGCGCCGAAGGGCGAGGCGCCGGTCAATACGTAGACGAGACCGACGGCGAAGAAGATCGGGATCGTCTCGAGGTCGTTGCGCTGGATGCGGAGCGCGTGCGCCACCTCGGGATGTTCTTGCTCGCTCACCGTGGCGCCCGGCGTCCCGAACGCCGCGGCATCCTCGGCGTTGATGAAGCTCTGGTTCTTCGAGCGGCGCGTCGCCGTGTAGATGGCCGAGTACACCATCTTCAGGGCCAGGATGGCGGTGCAGAAGGCATAGGTGCGAAAGGCGGGATTGGCCGACAGAGTTTCCACGCGGGTCCTCCTTCGTCGCAGCGACGATTGCTCGCCAGTGCCACGCACTTCGGGGAGGGTCAAGGCCGCGCCGCCTGCGGTGAGGTGCGGACGCGCCGACGCTGTGACGCCGGCGGCGGCGCGCGGGTAGGACTTTCGCCCATGCGAGCCTCGTTCTTCGCTGCGCCGGTCGCCCTGCTGGCGCTGTTGCTCGCAGCGTGCTCGCCCGCCGCGCGCCTTGCGCACGCCCCGGCGGCGGACGATGCCGGGAGCGGAGAGGGGCGGCAGCTCGAGGCGGTCGTCACCGCCTTCGCCGAGGCGCGCAAGCGCGTCGATCCGTACTGGGCGTTCTACTTCGGCATCGAGGAGGACCTGGCGAAGTTCGGCGACTACCCGAGCCCGGCCGCGCGCGAACGCTCGCGGCGGACGTACACGGACGGGCTCGCGGCCCTCGCCGCCGTCCGCCCCGAGCGCCTGACGCCGCACGACCGGCTCACGTACGCGCTCTTCCGCGAGGATCTGGAGGTGGCTCTCGCGGGCTTCGCCTTCCCGACCGATCTCCTGGGCTTCACGCCGATGGGCAACCGCGCGCTCCAGTTCCTCGACGACACCAATCCCGCGCTCACCGACTTTCCGTTCGATTCGGTCGCGCACTACGAGGCCTTCCTGCGGCGGGCCGAGGGCTTCTCGGCGTACGTCGACCGGCAGATCGCGACCCTCCGACGCGGCATCGCCGAGGGCATCGTCGAGGAGTGCGGCATCGTCGATGCTGCGCGCAAGAGCTATGCGGCAGCGCTGGCGCCGGCCGACGCGTCGCATCCCTTTTGGCGGCCGATGACGGTGATGCCGGCGACCATCACGGCCGACGAGCAGGCTCGCATCGGCGCCGGCTTCCGGCGCGTCATCGCCGCCGTGATCGTCCCCGGCTATCGGCGGCTCGACGCTTTCCTGCGCGACGAGTACCGCCGGCATTGTCGCCGCACGCTCGGGCTCGGCGGTGTGCCGCACGGTGCCCAGTGGTACGCCTGGGCCATTCGCGCCAATACGGACCTGCCGCTCGCAGCGGCCGAGGTGCACGAGATCGGTCGGCGCGAAGTGGCGCGCATCGCCGCCGAGCTCGATGCGATCCGGCGCCAGGTCGGCTTCGCCGGCTCGCTCGCCGATTTTCTGGCCTCCTGGCGGCAGGCGCCCGAGAACCGCTTCGGCGACGCCGCGGAGATGTTCGCAGCGTTCGGCGCCGTCAAGACGGAGATGGCAGCGCTGGCGCCGCGCTGGTTCCGCCGCCTCCCGGCGAGCGGCTACGACATCGTCTCCGCGAGCAACCCGCGGGCGGCGGCGGCGAGCTATTCCGGGCCCACCGACACCGTGCCGCGCGGGCGCCTGGTCCTGAACACCCTGAACCTCGGCGCCGTTGCCAGGGACCGCGTCCCGACGCTCTCGCTGCACGAGACCGTGCCCGGGCACCACCTCCAGATCGCGCTCGTCTTCGAGATGAAGGACGGGCTCTCCGAGTACCGGCGCAAGATCTTCTCTTCGACGGCCTTCGTCGAGGGCTGGGCGCTCTACGCGGAGTGGCTGGGTCGGGAGATGGGGGTGTACCGGACGCCGATGCAGCGGGTCGGCAACTTGAACGACGAGATGCTGCGGGCGGTGCGACTCGTGGTCGACACCGGCATCCACGCCTACGGCTGGTCGCGCCAACGGGCGCGGGCGTACATGCATGAGCACCTGGCGCACGACCCCGAGGATATCGCCATCGAGGTCGACCGCTACGCGGTCTGGCCGGGTCAGGCGCTGGCCTACAAGCTCGGCGAGCTCGAGATCAGAGCCCTCCGCCGCCGCGCCGAGGCCGCGCTCGGCGCCGCCTTCGACGTCCGCGAATTCCACGACGTCGTGCTCGGCGACGGCACGGTCTCGCTCGGCGTGCTGCGGAGCCAGGTCGACGCGTGGCTCACGGCGAAGCTACGCGGCGCTCGCCGCTAGCGCTTGAAACGCAGCAGGAGATCCAGAAGCCGGCTGTGGAGTTTCGTGTACGGCGGGTAGAACATCTGGATGCCGGAGAGCTTGGGGTTGGTGTGCACCGGGCGCATCTTGCTGAACTCCTGGAAGCCCTCCCAGCCGTGGTAGTGGCCCATGCCGCTGGCGCCGATGCCGCCGAACGGCAGGTCGTGCTGGGCGATGTGGAACATGCAGTTGTTGATCGTGACGCCGCCCGAGAGCGTTCCGTAGAGCACCTTCTCTTCGACGGCCTTGTCGTCGGTGAAGAGATAGAGGCCGAGCGGGCGGTCCTTGGCATTCACGTACGCGAGCACTTCGTCGATCGTGGTGTAGGTCTTGACCGGGAGGAGCGGGCCGAAGATCTCCTCCTTCATGATCGTCATGTCCTCGGTCGGGTTCAGGACCAGGTGCGGCGGGATCTTGCGCAGCTCGTCGTTGAAAGTGGCGCCCGGCACCAGCGGTACGATCTTGGCGCCCTTCTTCGCGGCGTCGTCGAGGGTGTTGCGCAGGCGCCGGTAGGACTTCTCGTCGATGATCGAGGTGTAGCTGCGGTCGTTGGTATCCGGGTAGCGCTCGGCCAACGTCTTCTCGGCGCTCTTCACGAAGGTCTCGACCTTGCCCTCGGGGATGAAGAGGTAGTCGGGTGCAAGGCAGGTCTGGCCGGCGTTCACGAACTTTCCGTAGAGGATGCGGCTCGCCGCTGTCTCGACGTCGTAGTCGGGGGCGATGATGGTCGGCGACTTGCCGCCGAGCTCGAGCGTGACCGGCGTCAGATTCTCCGCCGCCGAGCGCATGACGGTGCGGCCGGCGTCGGCAGAGCCCGTGAAGATGATGTGGTCGAACGGCAGCGTCGTGAAGTCGTGCGGCTTCACGCCCGGCAGGATCGCGACCATGTCCTCGGGGAACTGCTGGCGGAACTTCTCGGCGAGGAGACGGCAGAGGTTCTGCGAGTTGCTCGCCATCTTGATCATGCAGCGGTTGCCGGCGGCGAGGATGCTGGTGAGCGGGCTGATGGTGAGGAAGAGCGGGTAGTTCCACGGCGACACGAGGCCGATCACGCCCTTCGGCTGCGGTACGAGGCGGTTCTTGGCGGTCGCGAAGAGGATGCCGACGTGGCGGTGCTGCGGCTTCATCCACTTGGCGAGCTGCTTCTTGGCGTTGCGGATGCCGTCGACGCAGTTGAAGAGCTCGAGCAGCTTCGATTCCTCGGCGGCGCGGTGCCCGAAGTCGGCGTTGATGGCTTCGGCGATGGCGTCGACGTTGTCGATGAGGATGCGTTCGACCGTGTCGAGGTTCGTGCGGCGCTCGTCGAGCGAGGGATACGGATGGCGCAGGTAGGCGGCGCGCTGGAGCTTGAAGATGCGTTGCGCTTCGTTCTCGACGACTTCGAGATGGCGGAGCTGTGCGGTCTGGGCCATGGCGTGATCCTCCTCGTGCGACGATCGCGGTTGCTGGGCGTACCCTGCGATTTGAACCGAGGAGCGGCTGGAACGCAACCCGGGCGGGCGCCCGAGGATCGCGGGGGCGCCGGAGCGCCGCTCGCGCCGCAGGCGCCTACGCCGGGGTCGCCTGAGCCCGCGCCAACGCCGGACGCGCGGTGCAGCGGCCGAGCCAGGCGGCGGCATGCGGCGCCGACGACAGATCGAGGCCGGCCATGGGGGCGAGCATCAGGATCGACGCGACGTTCAGATCGGCGATGGTGAAATCGGGGCCGGCGAGCCATTGCTCGCCGGCGAGCGCGCCGTCGAGGACTGCGAGCGGCTTCTTGAAGCGCTCGGCCGCCTCGTCCGCCTTCGCGGGATCGCGCTGATCTTCGGGAAGGAACATGCGGTGCATCAGCGTGGTGAGAACGGGCTCCTCGAGCTCGGTCATGGCCCAGATGGTCCACTGATATGTCCGGCCTTCGTCGGCCACCGTCTTCGGCCAGCCGGCAGGACTATATTTGCGCGCCAGGTAGAGGTTGATCGCCAGCGACTCGAAGAGCACGACGTCGCCGTCCTGCAGCGCCGGAATACGGCCGTTCGGATTGATCTTCAGATACTCGGGCGAGTGCGCGTCGGTGAGGAAGTGGGTGGGGACGAGCTCGTATGGCTGCCCGATCTCCTCCAGCGCCCAGAGGACGCGCATCGCCCGCGACATCGGGACTCCGTAGACCTTGATCATGTGACCTCCGGTTCGGGCGCTCAGCGCGGTGCGAGCTGCGGGAGCAGGTAGCCGGTTCCGAACGTCCCGAGCGCCTCGGTGAAGTAGACGAGCCGATTCAGGTTCGGCGTGTCGGTTTCGGCGACGAACGTGATGCTGCCGGCCGAGCCGTTCACCCCGGTGCCGGCGACCGACGCCAGGTCGGACACGGTGACGCCGGTCGCCACGAAGCTCGTTGCACTGATGCCGGCGCCGTTGCTGCGGGTGGCCGCGAGGTTCCACGTGGTCGAGCCGATAGTGGCGCCGTAGGGCGGATGGTAGTCGTCCTCGAAGTTGATGAAGACGAGCTGATTGCCGCCCTCCTCGATGGGTGCGAGCGTCAGCGGGTCGTAGTAGGCGGCGAGCACCGCGGTTCGCGGGCGGATGTTCTGGAGCCGCGCCTTGTCCGAGCCGTCGATGACGTCTCCGAGCTGGGCGGGGTCGCCGTTGTCCTTGTACGCGGCGCGCGCCGCCGCCGCCGTTCCGAGCGCCGATCCGGTCGCAAGATTGGCGACAGTGAAACTGCCGGTGAGCGCGCGGGTAACGATCGGTTGGCCGCCGAGGTTCACCGCCGTCGCGATGGCGATGCCCGGCTGGCCGGGAAGCCCTTTGCCGCGGAGCGCGCCGACGTCGATGATCTCGAGCGCGCCGCTGGAGAGCGTCACGGCTTCCGAGAGCGGCGTGCTGAAGGTCGGTCCGTAGAAGAGGATGCTCACCCGCAGCTCGTTGCCGCTGGCGTTGCGCAGCGTGAGGAAGGTCGTGTAGCCGCTGCGCGCGTCGTAGAAAAAGATCAGCTGATCGCCGATCGTCTGCGGCGCGCCGATCGTCGCAACGTCGCCGGCTGCGGCGACCTGCGCGCCGACAGCGAGCACGAGCGCCGCCGCTACAATTCCCATCATCCTCCGCATACCGACCTCCTCGCGGGGCCCGGCCCCGTCGTTGCGCCGCGCTGCGTTCCGCCGGGGCGGGCGCGCCATTGCGGGACTCCTTATGTCGGCGCGTCGCGACGCCGTCAATCGAGCCGCAGCGCCCCGGCGCGAAATCGGCTACCTTGGCGGGGTGCACGAGCTCCTGAAGCGGGTCGTCAATGCCCGCGTCGCCGAAGTGCTGCCGGAGCCGACGCCGCTCGATCGCGCGCCCGGGCTCGCGGCGCACTGCGGCCGCGAGGTCATGCTCAAGCGCGAGGATCTGACGCCGATCTTCTCGTTCAAACTCCGCGGCGCGTACAATCGGATCGCGCATCTCGATGCGGCGCAGTGCGCGGCGGGAGTGATCGCGGCCTCGGCCGGCAACCACGCCCAGGGCGTGGCTTTCGCAGCGACGCGGCTCGGACTCCGCTGCCGCGTCGTGATGCCGCGCACCACCCCCGCCATCAAGGTCGCCGCCGTGCGCCGCTTCGGCGTCGAGGTCGAGCTCGTCGGCGACGACTATGCGGCGGCCGCGGCGCACGCTGCGACGGTCGCCGCCGCTACCGGCATGACCGTGGTGCCGCCGTTCGACGACCTCGACGTCATCGCCGGCCAAGGCACCGTCGGCCTCGAGATCCTCCGCCAGGCCCCGCGCCAGCTCGGCAGCATCTTCGTGCCGATCGGCGGCGGTGGGCTGGCCGCCGGGATCGCCGCCGTCGTGAAGGCGGTGCGCCCGGACGTGCGGGTGATCGGCGTCGAGCCCGACGACTCCGACGCCATGACCCGTTCGCTAGCTGCCGGGGCGCGCGTCTCGCTCGAGCACGTCGGCAGCTTCGCCGACGGCGTCGCGGTCCGGCAGGTCGGCGCCCTGACCTTCGATCTCTGCCGCCGCCACCTCGACGGCACGATCCTGGTCTCGACCGACGAGATCTGCGCCGCGATCGAGGACGTCTTCGAGGAGACGCGGACGGTGCTCGAGCCCGCGGGCGCGCTCGCGCTCGCCGGCCTGAAGCGCGCCCACGACGACGGAACGGCGGCGCCCGGCACCGCGGTCGTGATCGCGTCCGGCGCCAACATGAACTTCACGCGCCTCGGCTACGTCGCCGAACGGGCCGAGATCGGCGAGCAGCGCGAGGCGATCCTGGCAGTGACGATCCCCGAGCGGCCGGGCTCGTTTCTCGACTTCTGCCGCACGCTCGGCGAGCGCAGCGTCACCGAGTTCAATTACCGACTCGCCACCCGCGCCGCGGCGCGCGTCTTCGTCGGCATCGAGGTGAGCGGGCGCCCGGAGGCGCTGGCGATCGCCGAGCGCCTCCGGGCCCGCGGCTATGCCTGCGTCGACCTCGGCGAGAACGATCTGGCGAAGACCCATGTGCGCCACATGGTCGGGGGGCGCAGCCCGCTCGCCCACGACGAGGTGCTCTTCAGCTTCGAGTTCCCGGAGCGGCCGGGAGCGCTCGTGCAGTTCCTCACCGGCCTCGGATCCCGGTGGAACGTCTCGCTCTTCCACTACCGCAACAACGGAGCGGCATACGGACGCGTGCTCTGCGGTTTCGAGGTGCCGGCGACCGAACGGGCAGCGCTCGCCGCCGCCCTCGCCGAGCTCGGCTTCCGCTGCGCCGACGAGACCGACAACCCCGCAGCGCGCCTCTTCCTCCTCCGCTGACGGGAAGCGGAGCGCCGCCGCCGGGCGCGGCCAGGACCGTGCTCGCGGCGACCCGTCACGATCCCTGAGAGCGGCGCGTCTAGGCGCCGACGGCGCCTGCCGCGATCGGCGCCGGTTCATCCGCCGCCGGCCGCTGCACCGGAACCACCACGGTGAACGTGCTGCCGCTCCCGGGCACGCTCTCGACGCGCACCGTGCCGCCGAGCGCCTGCGCGAGACGCATGACGATGTAGAGGCCGAGTCCGACGCCGCCGTGGCGGCGGCTGTCGGAGCCGTCGGCCTGGCGGAACATCTGGAAGACGACGTCGAGCTGTGCGCTGGGGATGCCGATGCCGGTGTCGGCCACGATCACCGTCAAGGCGTCGGAGAGCGGCGCTCCGGGCGCCGCGATGGAGGCGCCGAGACGGATCTGCACCTCCACCCGCCCGCGCTCGGTGAACTTGAGGGCGTTGTGCACGAGATTGCGGACGATGGTCACGAGCTTGGGCGCGTCGAGCTCGACGGTCGGCAGGTGGTCGGGAACGATCCACTCGAGCGCGACCGCGTCCTTGCTCCAGTACTCCGGGATGCCGCTGCGCAGCTCGGCGACGAGGTCGGCGAGTGCGACCGGCTGCGGATGCAACGGCAGGCGTCCGGCCTCGAGCCGGCTCACGTCGAGCGTCGCCTGGATCATCTCGAGGAGCTGGAGCGCATAGAAGCGGACGCGGCCGAGCGTAGCGTCGCGAGCTGCGGCCTCGGGACTGGTCGCAGCGGCGGCGCACGCCTCGTCGCGCAGGAGATCGACGTAGCCGATGATGGCATTGAGCGGCGAGCGCAGCTCGTGGGAGATCGTCGAGATGAACTCCGACTTGAGCGAGCTCGCGGCGCGCAGCTCGTCGACGAGGCGGGCGTTGTCGAGGGCGAGCACGGTCTGGTGCGCGATGCCGAGCAGGAGCTGCGCGGTCGCCGGCAGGAAAGCGGTCGCCGGGTCGTCCTGGCCGAGGAGCAGCATCCCCAGCGCCTCGTCGCTGCGGCGCAGGACGGCGCCGTAGAACGGCCCGACCATCCAGCGCTCTCTCAGCGTCGGCGGCAGCGGCGACTCCGCGGACGAGCGCACCGCGAGGCAGCGGTCGGACCCGAGCGTCGCCAGGACCGTGTCGAGTCCCGGCGCCTGGAAGTCGATGCTGCGGATCTCCTCGTCGAAAGTCCCGGTTCGTGACGCCAGCCCCATCACGCGGTAGGTGCGGCGCTGCGGGTCGCGTACGACCACGCATGCCCATCCGCTCGCCGTGAGGTCGCGCGCCATCTCGGTGACGCGCTGGAGGAGCGAACCGCTCGTCGGAGTCGCCACGAGCGCCCGCACGACCGCGAGCAGGCCCTCGGCCATGCGTGCGGCGGCCTCGGCGTCGCGGTTCTTGGCGACGAGGCGGTCGCCGTAGAAGCGGCTCTGATGCGCTACCAGGAAGAACACGACGGCCGGGACCAGCACCGGTAGCGACCAGGTGAGCGCCGGCGAGAGCCAGAGATGAGCGATCGTCGCCAGCGTCGCCATCACGAGCCCGCACAGGGGCGAGAAGAGCGCGCCCGGGACGATGACCATCAGGTAGAGGAAGTGGAACTCCTGCGCGAGCCCGGGAGCGAGGGCGAGTGCGTAGGTGAAGAGGCCGATGTCGGCGGCGAGCTGCGTGTAGATCAGGAGGTCGAGCCGCCGCCGGCTTCGCAGCCAGCGCCTATAAGGAACGGTCGTCAGGACCGCGACGGTCGCGAGACCGGCGAACGCGCCGATCGGCAGGCCGGGGAGGAGCGTGCGCTCGACGACGATCGCGATCGTGACCAGGGAGACGGCCGAGATGCAGCGCGAGGCATCGAGCCAGGCGGAGATCTCGACCAGGTCGGCGGTCGGCAGGTGGAGGACGCCCGTGTTCCGGGGTGGGAACAGCCTGCGTACGGAGGAGGACACGGGTGCCACGTTCCAGGTCGAGCAAACGCCATGCCGTATGGGCGGGCGTCGGCGACCTCGGAATTCGTCGGTTTGCCGTTGGCCGCGCACCGGAGACCGGGTGCCGCTTGCTACGCGCCGTCATCCTGGTAACGGTCCGGCGCCATGGCCGCGGCTCTGAGCGTCGCCGGCGGCAGGCATGGCCGCCGCGGCACCGCCGCTTCGCCTGCGGTTGGCCTGCCGACCGCCGGCCTCATACACTCGATCGGATGACCCGTCCGCCGGCTCGCGATTCCGCCGTCGCCGCCGATCGCCTGCGCACGGCGATCGAGCTGCTGGAGGCGTTGGTCGCCGATCGTAGCAAGCTCGCCCGTCTTCCCGAGGCGGAGCGGGTGCGCCTCCTCGAGGCCGCCGGGCGCGTCTCGCGTCCGGATGCGCACGTCCGCCGCTACGCCGCCAAGGCGGCGCGGCGCGAACGCCGGCGCGCCAGGATCGAGGCCGAGGAGAGCGTGCTCGCCGCCACCGGCATCCGTAAGCTCCGCCGCCAGGCCGTGTTCACTACCCCGAACGTGTTTCCGCCGCAGGGCTTCGTGCAGGACGACGTCGACGACGAGGCGGCGACGCACGTCGAGCGCAAGCACTGCTACGTCTGCAAGGAGCGCTACACGCGGCTCCATCACTTCTACGACCAGCTCTGCCCGGCCTGCGCCGAGCTCAACTGGACGAAGCGCGGTGAGCTCGCCGACCTCGGCGGTCGGGTCGCGCTACTGACCGGCGGGCGGGTGAAGATCGGCTACCAGGCCGGCATCAAGCTCCTGCGCTCCGGTGCGCACGTGATCGTGACGACGCGCTTCCCGCGTGACTCGGCGAGACGCTACGCGCGCGAGCCCGATTTCGGCGAGTGGAGTCACCGCCTCGAGATCTTCGGCCTCGATCTCCGGCACACGCCGAGCGTCGAAGCGTTCTGCCGCCACCTTCTGGCGACCCGTGACCGCCTCGACTTCATCATCAACAATGCCTGTCAGACGGTGCGGCGTCCGCCCGCCTTCTACCGCCACATGATGGAGGGCGAAGCGGCGGCGCTCGAAACGCTGCCGGACGAAGCCCGCCGCCTTCTCGGCGCCTACGAAGGGGTGCGTCGGTACCACATGCTGCCCGAGGGCGAGATCGGGCTCCCCGCCGCCGGGCACAGCTCGCTTCCCGAGACGGTCGGACTCACGCACGCGGCGGCGCTCTCGCAGGTCCCGCTGCTTCCCGAAGAGCTGGCGGCGCAGCAGGCGCTCTTTCCGGAGGGCCGGCTCGATCAGGATCTGCAGCAGATCGACCTCCGCGAGCGCAACTCCTGGCGGCTACTCCTTGCCGACGTGCCGGCGGTCGAGCTCCTGGAGGTGCACCTGGTGAACGCGGTGGCGCCCTTCATCCTGAACGCCCGGCTGAAGGCGCTGATGCTGCGGACTCCCGAGCGCGACAAGCACATCGTAAACGTGTCGGCCGTCGAGGGGCAGTTCTACCGCCGCTTCAAGACCACCCGCCACCCGCACACCAACATGGCGAAGGCCGCCCTCAATATGATGACCCGGACGTCCGCGACCGACTACGCGAACGCCGGCATCCATATGAACAGCGTCGACACCGGGTGGGTCACCGACGAAGATCCGATCGAGCTCGCTTCCCGGAAGACGGCCGAGCACCGCTTCCATCCGCCCCTCGACATCGTCGACGGGGCGGCGCGCATCGTCGACCCGATCATCGCCGGGTTCAACACCGGCGTTCACGTGTGGGGAAAGTTCCTGCGGAACTATCGGCCGACCGACTGGTGAGCGGAGAACGTCGTCAGGGCGGCTGGATCAGGGCCCGCTCTGGTGATACGCGCGCTCTGCGGGGGGCTCTCGGGCCGTCCCGACATCTGCCGCGTGGTAGCGGCTCACTTTCGAGTGTCTCTCGGCGGCGCCGGGGGATCACGGACTATCGATCGGAGGGAATAATGCGAGCTCGGATCTTGGGAATGACGATCGCGGTACTGGCGCTGGCGGGTACCGCATGGGCGGCCGAGAACATTCCGGCGGCGGCGGTCACCGAAGCCGATCAGATCTGGACGACACGCTGTGCGCTCTGCCACGGCGCCGGCGGCAAGGGGGACGGACCGGCGGCGGCGCCGCTCAACCCGAAGCCGCGCGACATGACCGACAAGAAATGGCAGGCGTCGGTGGACGACAAGCACATCGAGCTCGTGATCGTGAAGGGTGGACAGGCGGCCAACCTGAGCCCGATGATGGCCGCCAACCCCGATCTCGAGGCGAAGCCGGAGGTGGTGAAGGCGCTGTGCGCGAAGGTGCGCAGCCTCGGCGGGAAGTAAGCGGCCGCGGGCGCGGCGGCCCCCGGGGCCGCCGCGTGCAGTCGGCGCGATCGCGGGGCCGGGACGCGTCGCGCACGAGGAACGGCGTACTGTAGACCGCGTCCGGCAGCAGCGGCCGGTGCCGTCACCGGATGGGTGATGCCTCCTCCTCTTCGAGCATGGTCTTACCAAGGCCATGACGGACGGGCGGTTGTTGGATCTGTTTCCGATGGGGGTGGTGAGGTTGGACGGGGAGGCGAGGGTGCGTGCTGCCAATCGCTTGGCGCGTCGCATCCTCGCCGCGGGAGATGGTCTGGAGCTGCGAAGCGGCCGGATCGTGGCTAGCCGCCGCCAGGACGCTGCGACCCTAGCACGGCTCTTCGGCGGAGCGTGCCCGCGCGCCAGCGCCGACGGCTTTCACGTGCGCGGGGTGACGCAAATCGCCTGCTCCTCGCAGCGTCCGAAGCTCACGGTCCTGGTTGTCGATGCGCATGCGCGGCCGGGTGCGAGCGCTACCGAGATCGTGCTCTTCCTCCACCAGCCGGGCGTGGAGATCCCGGTGTGCGAAGCGACCCTCAGAACACTGCACGGCCTTACCCGCACCGAGGCCAGGATAGCGGCGCTCCTGGTGGCCGGCCGCGCCGTCGCCCGCATCGCGGCCGAGGTCGGCAGCAGTGTGAACACCGTGAGGACGCACTTGAAGCGTGTCTTTTCCAAGGTGGACGTGGCCAGCCAAAGCGAACTGATTCGAGCCGTGTTGTGCGGACCGGCGGCACTGCGACTGCAGTGAGCACGTGGTCGGCCGCGAGATGAACCAGGCCATGACGGCGCAATCGCCTCAAAACGCAGCGATTGCGTGACGAAGGCGATCGGCAAGCTCGACAAGAAATATCCGACAGGCCTGCATCCTCGACCCGGTCGGACCGCTCGCCCGGCCTGATGATCCAGTTCTCCTGACCGGCGCCGACATCCCGAGCCTGGTCGGCATGGAGCGGGGCGATCTCGTCGCATTTCGCTACAACGGCGGTTGGGAGCAGCTGCCGGTGCAGGTCGACGAACGCGCCGTCATCGATTTCGACGACGTCTACAACAGTACGGACGCCGGAACATTCACCGGGCCTGACGGCTCGACCGACATCGAAGGTGCGTTCGTCGCCAACCACGGCGGTCCGGTGCGCGCCATCCGTTCCTGAACCCGACCGGCGTTACGCTCGACGGCACACCGGACGTAGTGACGGAGGGTCCGATCGACTGGGAGCTAGTGACCGGCCCGCAAGGATCGCTCGTCGTGGCGTGGGGTATCGACACCAATCTGAACGTCGCTGCGTGGCCCGAGCACGCTTCGCCGAGCGGCATCGCCGATCAGGGCCTAGCGGCACGCAAGGCTATTGCTCGGGAGGACGCCGCGCCGGCGGCGCACCGCGGACGGGCGCCGGGGCGGCGCCAACGTCTGCGTCACCATTTGGGTGACTACGGTAACGGGACGATTCGCTAGGCATGCTTCCGATGAGCCAGCCGAACGAACCTGCCCACAGCGATGAGAACGGACGCACGCACGAATGCGACGCCGACGGGCTGCCGAGCCGCGTCACGATCGAGCGCAACGGACAAGAGTATCTGGTGACGATCAACGGGGCCGTATTCGTGGCCCTTTCGCGCGCCCAGGCCGAGTCCATCGCCAGGCGAATACGCTCGCCGTATTGCGACTGATCCGGGCTCCGGCGCGCGTTGGCCGGCCGGCGAGAAGCGCGATATGAGGCGCGCGGATCATCGCCTACGTGACGCCGCCGAACGCCGAGACCATCGCCTCCTCGTCCTTCTTCCGCGATGTCTGGCGGCTCGGGATGATCTACTGGCGCTCGCCGGCGGCCCAGGTCGGCGCAGCGCTGCTCGCGCTAGCCATAGCGCTCGAGCTCGCGACCGTCTACAGCGCCGTGCTCGTCGCCCGCACCCAGGCGACCGTATTCGACGTCATCCAGGATCGCAATGTCGCCGCCTTCCTCGGAGCCCTCGGGATGCAAGCGGCGGCGATGCTGACGACCATCTTCGCCGCGACCTTTCGCATCTACGTGCGCCAGGTCCTCGAGATCCGATGGCGGCGCAAGATGACCGCCGAGTATCTGCGGCGCTGGATGACGCCGGAGGCGTACTGGCAGATCGAGCTGCACGGCGCCGCGATGGACAACCCCGACCAGCGCATCGCCGAGGACATCCGCAACTACGTCGCCAGCGCGCTCGGGCTCTCGCTGTCGCTGCTGTCGAGCCTGGTCACGCTGGCCTCGTTCGGCGGCATGCTGTGGATGCTGTCGCGCGGTTGGCCGCTGGCGCTGCCGATCGGCGACATCTACGTGCCCGGCTTCCTCATGTGGGTCGCGGTCGGCTATGCCGCCTTCGCGATGTGGATAACCCACGTCGTCGGCCGCAAGCTCGTGCCTCTCAACTTCGACAAGCTCCGCTACGAGGCCGACTTCCGCTACGGGCTCGTGCGCTTCCGCGATCAGGTGGAGCCGGTCGCATTCAGCCGCGGCGAGCTGATCGAGCGCCGGCGCCTGCTGCGGCGCTTCGGCAGCATCGTCGAGAACTGGTGGCGGCTGATCGCCGCTCAGCGTGATCTCTCGCTGCTGACGCTCGGGCTCGGGCAGATGAACGGCGTCGTCCCGATGCTGCTCGCGGCGCCTGCGTACTTCGCCGGGCACCTGACGCTCGGAAAGATCACCCAGGTCGGGTTCGCATACGGCCAGGTGTCGGGCGCGCTCACCTGGTTCGTGAACGCCTACCAGGAGATCGCGCAGTGGCGCGCCAGTATCCAGCGTCTGGCGGCATTCGCCGACGTCATGGCCGTCACCTCGACCGAGCTCGCGGAGGCGAAGCATCTCGAGGTTGCGCGCAGCGACGAGGGTACGCTGCGGCTGCACGACGTCGTCCTCCACAAGCCCGACGGACGGCCGCTGATCCGCGCCGTGGGCGCGATCCGCCCCGGCGAGTCGATTGCGCTCGTCGGACCGACCGGGAGCGGCAAGACGACGCTCTTCCGCGCGCTCGCCGGCCTGTGGCCGTTCGGCGTCGGCCGCATCGAGGTACCGACGGGGGCGCAGCTGCATTTCGTGCCGTCGCGCCCGTACCTGCCCGTCGGCAGCCTGCGCTTCGCACTCACCTATCCGGAACCCGAAGACCGCTATGACGACGACACGATCCGCGAAGCGCTCGAGGTTTTCGATCTCGGCGCCCTCGCCGCGGTGCTGGGCGAGCACGCACAATGGCACGTACGCCTGTCGGCCGCCGAGCAGCAGCGGCTGTCGCTGGCACGCATCCTCGTCAGGGCTCCCGATTGGCTATTCCTCGACGAGGCGACGCACGCCCTCGACGAAGCCATGGAGGCGCGGGCGTACGCGATCCTGCGCGAGCGCCTGCCGCGCGCGTCGCTGCTCTCGATCGCCCACCGGCCCTCGGTCGCGGCCTTGCACACGATACGCTGGGTGCTCGTCCGTGATGCCGACGGCGTCGGGGTGCT
Organism: Polyangiaceae bacterium UTPRO1; assembly: GCA_002050235.1. Lineage (GTDB taxonomy): Bacteria > Desulfobacterota > Binatia > UTPRO1 > UTPRO1 > UTPRO1. The sequence continues at coordinate 191,175 of MWST01000043.1, forward strand.
CGTCGTCGAGTAGAGTCGGGCTCGCCGGCTGCAGCGCGATCTTCAGTACGCGACCAGGGCCTCCAGCCCGCCGGTCACCTCGTTCCGCGTGACGATCAGCCGCGACATGCAGGGCATGCAGTAGACGCGGTCGCCCGGGAGGAGGGTTCGGGTCGAGCGGATCACGACCTTGCAGACCGGACAGATCACCTCGTTGGGCGCCAGGCGGTCGCCGGCGCCTTTCCACTTGCGATAGAACCGCCGGTACTTCTTCGGAACCTCGTCGAAGCCGGTGTCCTCGAGGACGAAGCGCTGGCGCTCGCCGCGCGGGTCGTTCGCCGCCGGGCCGCTCGTGACCGGCTCGCCTTCCGCGGCGGCGCCGTCGTCGCCGCCGGGTGCGACGGCAGCGGCTAGGTCGCGCTCGGTGCGTACGGCCTCGGCCCAGGCGCCGCCGGCGCGCTCCTCCCCGGTGCGACGGCCGTCTTCCGGCGCCGCGCTCATGATCCGAACCCCAGGCGCTCGACCGTCTCGATGTAGCTGCGGCCGATGCGCTCGTTCTCGTCGCGCGGCATGCCGAGCGTGCGCACCGTTTCCTCTAGCGACTCGAGGACGAGGTGATCGAGCTCCTTCTTGACCTGGCCGATGCGGGCGCGGATGTGCGGTGCGGTGGCGACGCGCCGTCCGAGCTCGTTCTCGCCGAAGCCCATGTGCCGGCGCTCGTCCTTGACGACGCCCTGCAGGATCTCGGCGGTCACGGAGTCGGCCTCGCGGGCGTGATCCTGGAAGACCGCGAACTCGAGCGACTCGAGGATCACGTTCTGCGCGAAGATCGCGGCTTCCCAGTCCTTGCTCGCGACCAGCTCGAGGAGCCGGCGCCGGAACGTCTGCAGGCTCCGACTCGCGCGGCGCTCGACCTCGCGCTCCGGGTCGGTGACGCCGAGGTCGCGCATGCGATGGTAGAACACTTCGAGATGACGGCCCTCGTCGACGACCTGCGTCGACAGGAAGACCTTCGCCAGCCGATTCGGCGCGATCGCGATGAGTCCGCTCGCGCCTTCGAGCGCAGCCGACTCACCGACGCAGTAGTTGCAGAGGACCGTGATCAAGCGCTCACGGTCCTCCGGCGACATGGGAGCATCGGTAGTCTCCGGCCGATGCCCCCATGTCGTTCCGGAGAGATAACCTTCGACCGCCTGGAACCAGAACTCGAAGGAGTGGACCTCCTCGTAGAAGCTCTCGGGATCGAGGTCGTGGACGTCGCTCACGGACGCTGCGGCGACTGGTACTCGAGGCCGATGCGGCCGAGGCGGGTCTTGAACTCTTTCAGCACCGTCGCCGCGAGCAGATCTTCCATTTCCTTCGTATCCATGGCGCCGAGATCGGCGCCGTGGAAGCGCGCGTGGCTGCGCTCCTGGCCGATGCGCTCGAGCTCGTCTACGGCCTGGGTGTCCCGGAAGGCGTCGGCGAAGGTCGCGAGCATGAAGTACGACATGTCCTTCTGCATCTTCTCGATGTCGCCCTTGCGGCCGGGATTTTCCTTGATGAGCGAGCCGATGCGGTTCTCGCCGAAGCCGACGTGGCGGCGCTCGTCGGCGATCGTGCCGGAGAGGGTGTGCGCGAACTTCGGATTGATGTTCTCGTTCATCGCGTACATCATCTCGAAGACGCTGAAGGCCATGCCTTCGAGCACGATGTTCTGACCGACGACGCCGGCGATGAAATCTTTCTTGTCGACCTTCTCCAACAGCACGCCGGCGAACTTCACGAGGTTCGGGTTCGCGTACTGCTTGAGGGTCGACTCGAGGTCGTCCTTGGCGACGCCGAGATCGTAGAGACGGTGGGTGAAGATTTCGACGTGGCGAGCTTCGTCGAGGGTCTGGGTCGCGAGGAAGCGCTTGCTCGCTTCGTCGGGGGCGCTATTGATGAGCCCGGAGGACGCCGCGAGCGCCGCGCGCTCGCCGACGACCAGCTGTACCGTGGTGCGGATCGCATCTTCGCGCAGGATCTGATTGCTCTTGAGGAGCTCGGTCTCCTGCTCACCCGGCTTGTGGCCGTAGACGGTGTCCTCGAGATAGCCCTGCGGGCAGGACTCGAGCCACTTCTGGACCGAATATGCGGATAGAAAATCAGCCATGGCGCCCTCCTTCGTGCGGTGTTGGGGAGCGGGGGCGGAGATTCGCCCGCCGCCGACTGAACAATGCTCGTGCGGCGCTATACAGGCAACGCGCTGCTGTAGCCAGTACCCCGCCATCGGCGGGAAGCGGCGGTAGTCGCCGGGGCGGGAATCGGCGGCGGCTTCCGTTCCGATATGTGAGAGACGGTCTCGAGATCCGTATGGGACGCTGCGGACCGGGGCTACACGGCCGCGTGGTACGGCGGCTGCAGCGCCGATTGCCATGCGTTGTGGCGGACCTCCGATGATGCCCGTCGTCCCCGCGCCGTCGGCCGAGAAGGTGCCGTGGCGGCGCGAGCCATTTCGTCTTTTCTTCCCGGTCGCGGTGCTGCTCGGCACCATCGGCGCCGGCCACTGGCTCTTCTATGCGACCGGCGTCGCGACCTCGTACCCCGGCTTCTTCCACGGCCAGGTAATGATGCAGGCCTTCATGATGGCTCTCGCGGCCGGCTTCCTCATGACGGCCGTGCCCCGGCGCACGAAATCGGCGCCGCCTTCGGTGTCCGAGCTGGTGTTCGTGGGCGCTGCGCTCGTGAGCGTGACGGTGGCCGCGATCGCGGGCCGCCCGGCGCTCGCACAGCTCGCCTACGCCGCCCTCTTCCTCGTGCTGCTGCAGTTCGCGGTGCGCCGCTTCCTTGGTCGGGAGTCGGGGCGCCGGCCGCCGGCGTCGTTCGTACTCGTGCCGATCGCGGTCGTGTACGGGCTCGCCGGCGCGTCGCTGATGGCGCTGGCGGCGTCGCCGATGGCGCTCGCGCTCGGCCGGCTCTTCGTCGAGCAGGGCGTGTTCCTCTGCCTCGCCATCGGCATCGGCAGCATGGTCATCCCCATCATCGGCGGGGCGCCGCCGCCCGCCGACCTCGGGAGCTCACCGCGCGAGCGCGGCAAGCTCGCTGCCTACGCTCTGCTCGGCGGCGCGCTCGGCATGTCGATGGTGCTGGAAGCGGTCGGCTGGATGCGAGGCGGCCCCTTCCTGCGCGCGGTGCTCGTCGGCGCCGGCCTGGTCCTCGGCGGCGGCGCTGCGCGTCCGCCAAAGAAACCGGGGCTGCACCGCCGTCTGGTGTGGCTTGCTGCCTGGCTCATGCCGGTCGGCCTCGCCGGTGCGGCACTGGCGCCCGATTTCCGCATCGCGATGCTGCACGTGCTCTTCATCGGCGGCTTCTCGCTCCTGGGCTTCGCGGTTGCGACCCACGTTGCGCTCGAGCACCTCGACCTCGAGAGCCTCGGGTCCGGCTGGCCGCCGGCGGTCGTGGTGCTCGCGGTCTGCATGGTGCTGGCGATATCCGTGCGCGTCGGCGCCGATTTCTCGCCGCGCTATCTCGGCCACCTCGGGTGGGCGTCGGCGCTCTGGGTCGCAGGCGCCGGAGTCTGGCTCGGCTTCTTCGGACCGCGTCTGCTCGGGCACGTGCCGCGCGCTGCAGCCGCGCCGGAGCATCGGCTCGGCCCGATCGCTGCGTATCTGGCAGCCGACCACGCGCGGCTCGATGCGCTGCTCGCCCGCACCATCGCCGACCCTGCCGCCATCGACATGGTCGCGTACGACCAATTTCGTCGCGGCCTCCTCCGCCACATCGGCATGGAGGAGAAGATCCTCCTGCCGGCGGCACAGCGCCTGCGCGGCGGGACGGCGCTCCCCGAGGCTGCACGGCTGCGCAGCGACCACGGCGCGCTCACGGCGCTCGTCGTCCCCTATCCGACCCCGGCCGTCGTCGGCGCGCTGCGCCACATCCTCGGCGTCCACAACGCTCTGGAAGAAGGCTCGGGCGGCGTCTACGCGGCGTGTGAAGCGCTCGCCGGCGCCGCCGGCGAGGCGCTCGCCGCCGAGCTCCGCGGCGCACCCGAGGTGCCGGTGCGGGCGCCGATCGCGGACGTGCGCATCCTCGAGGTCACGCGCCGGGCGCTGGCGCGCGCCGGGTACGATCCCGCGCTCCTGTGACGGGGGCAGCGTTGCGCGTCAGTCCTCGCCCGCCGCCAGCACGCGCAGCGCCGCCAGGTCCGCGAGCGCGAGGGCGTGGCGTTGCGAGCGCACGAAGCCGCTCTTGTGCCATTTGCTGGTGATGCGGATCGCCGTCTCGACGGTGGTGCCGACCATGTCGGCGAGCTCCTGGCGCGTGATCGGCAGCACCGTCACGCCGTTCTCGGCGCGACCGATCTTGGGAGCCAGGGCGAGAAGCATGCGCGCCAGGCGCTGCTCGACGGGTTCGAGCGCCACCGACTGGAGGCGCTCGTGGGCGCTGCGCAGGCGCGGCGTCACCAGGGCCAGGATCGCCGAGCGCAGAGTCGGGTGGCGCTGGCAGATCTCGCGGACGAGCTGTGACGGTACGCGCCAGACCGTGCTCGCCTCGATGGCGAGGGCCGAAGCCGGGTACGGGCGGCCCTCGAGGGCGACGACGGCCCCGAAGAACTCTCCGGGAGGGATGACCTCGAGGACGATCTCACGGCCGCCGGGTCCGGACTTGACGATATGGACGAGCCCTTCGCGCACCGCCCACACGTAGGCGGACGGCTGTCCCTGGGAGAAGACGAGCGCACCCTTGGGCAGTGCGACTTCGCGCGCCGCGCCCTTCACCAATGCCCGCTCGGCCGGGGGCAGCGTACGGAAGCCGGGGAGTTCGTCCACCCGGCTCTGTCTATCCTCTATGAGGCGAATCATACAACGCGCCCGGCGTCATCGTGCATGGTGGGGCATATGAAGGGCGAGGTCGCGACGCTGCTGCGGCAGCACGACGAGACGTTGGCGAGCCTCGACGCGATCGCAGAGCGGCTCGCCGCGCTCGCGGCGCCGCTGCGTGAGCTCGTCGCGTACTTCGAGGCGGAGATGGAGGAGCACTTCGCGGTCGAGGAGGAGAGATTGTTCCCGCAGCTCGCTGCCTGCGCCGACGTGGCACCGGACACGATCCCGCTCCTGGTCGCCGAGCACGGCGCCGCGCGCGCCCGCCTCGGCGAGCTCGCCGAGGCGCTCGCGCACGGCAGCGTCGCGTCGCAGGTGGCCGCCGCGGAGTCGCTGATCGACCTGTTCCGCGCCCACGTTGCCAAGGAGGACGCGATGCTGCTCGCCGTTGCCGTCGTGACTCCGGATCTCTGAAGGAGGCGCCTGCGGCGGATGCTTCCAACCATCATGCAGCTCATATCGAGAGGAGAGACCATGCAGCACCGTTCATTGACGAAGATCCTCGCGCGCAGTCTGGCGCTCGTAATTTGGATGCTGGCGACGACGGCGGGCGCGGAGGAGAGCCTGCCGGTGGAGAAGGCAATCGTCACTGCGCCGCCCAACGTGCCGCCCCCGATCACGCGCACGACGCCGGCCAGGGTCGTCGTCGAGCTCGAGGTCATCGAGAAGCCCGGGATGATCGCCGACGGGGTCGAGTACACGTTCTGGACGTTCGGCGGCACGGTCCCGGGCGGCTTCATCCGCGTCCGGGTCGGCGACACCGTCGAGCTCCACCTCGCCAACCATCCCGACAACAAGCTGCCGCACAACATCGACCTGCACGCGGTCACCGGCCCGGGCGGCGGCGCCGCGAGCACCTTCACGGCGCCGGGGCACAAGTCGCGCTTCACGTTCAAGGCCCTGAACCCGGGCCTCTACATCTACCACTGCGCCACGGCGCCGGTCGGCATGCACGTCGCCAACGGCATGTACGGACTGATCTACGTGCAGTCCGAGAAGCCGCTGCCGCCGGTCGACCACGAGTTCTACGTCGTCCAGGGCGACTTCTACACCGACCAGCCTTTCGGCGTGAAAGGCCACCAGGCGTTCTCGATGCAGCGGGCGATCGACGAGCACCCGAGCTACGTCGTCTTCAACGGCTCGGCGCTCTCGATGGTCGGCGACCAGGCGCTGCAGGCCAAGGTCGGCGACCGCATCCGCATCTTCGTCGGCAACGGCGGGCCCAATCTCGTCTCGTCCTTCCACGTGATCGGCGAGATCTTCGATACCGTGTACTTCGAAGGCGGGCAGAAGACGCAGAACGACGTGCAGACGACGCTCATCCCCGCCGGCGGCTCGGCGATCGTGGAGTTCAAGCTCGACACCAACGGCACCTACCTCCTCGTCGACCACAGCTTGCTGCGCACGTTCAACAAGGGCGCGCTGGCGATGCTGAAGGCCGAGGGCGAGCAGGTGGCCGCGATCTACTCCGGAAAGGAGCTCGACGAGATGTACCTCGGCGACGAGGCGGTGGCGTCGGCGCTGCGCAAGAAGCATCCGACGCCGCTGGCGGCGAAGACGGCCGGCGCCGGCGCGCCCGACGGCAGGACGCTCTTCGCCAACAACTGCGCCATGTGCCACCAGGCCGAGGGGCAGGGCCTCGAGGGCGTATTCCCGCCGCTCGCGAAGGCCGACTACCTGATGGCGCGCGCCACCGCCGACGACCGGAGCGAGCTCGTCGACATCATCCTGAACGGCAAGACCGGCAGGATCACCGTCAACGGCAACGACTACAACGCCGTCATGACGCCGGTCTCCGGACTCTCCGACGCCGACATCGCCGCCGTCCTGAACTTCGTCACCACGAGCTGGGGCAATACCGGCGCCAGACCGTTCACGACCGAGGAGGTGGCGCAGGGCCGCGCCAAGATCGGCAGCAAAGCGGGGGCGGCGACGCCGTGACCGGCGCCGCCGCATGGGCGCCGGCGCTCCTGCTGCTGGCAGGGGCGGCCGGCGCCGCGCTTCCGGGGAGCACCGCTGCCGCCGCGGGAGGCGCCGCTGTCGTCCGCATTCCGGCCGGCGACTTCGCGCCGCTCTTCGGGCTCGACAAGGGGCAGGAGAGCTTCCCGGTCGCGTCCTTCTGGCTCGATCGGCGGCCGGTCACCCGGGCGCTCTATGCGGCGTTCACGGCGGCGCATCCGGAGTGGCGTCACGACGCCGTGAACGGGCTCTACGCCGATGCGCAGTATCTCAAGAACTGGGACGGCGATCGGCCGCATGCCGGCCAGGAGGATTACCCGGTGACGTACGTGTCGTGGTTCGCGGCAACCGCGTATTGCCGCGCTCAAGGCGGCCGGCTGCCGTCGACGCTCGAGTGGGAGTACGTCGCGGCGGCGAGCCGGACGCAGCCGGACGCAACCGGTGATCGCGCTTTCGTCGCCGGCATCCTCGACTGGTATGCGCGGCCGAGCCGCGGCGATCTCGGCTTGGCGCCGGTCGGCGGCGACCCCAACTTCTTCGGCATCGAGAATCTGCACGGATCGGTGTGGGAGTGGACGAGCGACTTCAACTCCTCGTTCATCACCGCCGACAACCGCGCCGACGGCGATCGATCGCGCGACTTCTTCTGCGGCAACGGCGTCACCGGCGCGGCCCGCCGCGACGACTACGCGGCCTTCATCCGCTACGCGATGCGGAGCAGCCTCGGCGCCACGTTCACGCTCGGCAACGTCGGTTTCCGCTGCGCCTACGATCGCGCGCCGGCCGCATACGAAAGGGGGACTTCATGAAACGCGCACAGTGGAATTGGATCGGCGGGCTGGCCGCGCTCGTGTTCGCGGTCGGCACGACCGTGGCGTCCGGCAGCATCTACCAGGCTCCGCTCACCTGGCGGACCGACGCCGGCGAGTCGGTGCGGCTCGATCGCTGGCAGGGGAAGCCCGTCGTGCTCACCATGGTGTTCACGTCCTGCCAGGCGACCTGTCCGCGCACCATGGCCAAGCTCGGGGAGATCCAGGCGCAGTTCGACCGCGAGAAGATCGCGGCCGAATTCGTGATCGTGTCGTTCGACCCCATCCGCGATACCCCCGAGCGCCTCGCTTGGTATCGACGCGAGACCAACCATACCCAATCGAACTGGACGTTCCTGGTCGGCTCGGAGGAGGACACGCGCACGCTCGCCATGCTGCTCGGCATCAAGTACTCGCGGAACCCGACTTCGGGCGACATCATGCACGACAACAAGATCGTGCTGTTGAACGGTGCCGGCGAGATCACCAAGGAGCTCCTCGGCCTCGATGCGTCGATCGAGGATTTCCGATGAGCGCCGCTACGAGGGTGCGCCGGCTCGTCGCCGCCACCGGCGTGGCGCTGCTGGCGCTTGCTGCGCCCCGGGCGGCGCGCGGCTTCGACAAGCCAGACCTCTCGGCCGCCGGCCCCTGGGACACCAGGTGGCAGCTCTCCGCGAGCAACCGGCTGCGCGGCGAGTTCACGGACTGGTTCCAGGCCAAGGCGCCGAACGACAACGCCCGCTACGATTTTCTCGGCAACCGCACCCAGCTCGGTATCGGGGTGACGCGGGGGCCGCTCTCGGCCTTCTTCCAATACCAGCACACCGAGCTCGTGAACGTGCCTGCGGGTGCGACCGGGATGGGCGGCGTCTACTTCGCGAACACGCATCGGCACTTCCAGGAGCAGGGGTGGCTGCGTCAGGGCTGGGTGCAGGCGGCGCCGCAGCTCGGCGACTGGAAGCTCACGCTGCAGGGCGGGCGCATGCGCTTCCTCGACGGCAGCGAGACAACGGCGCGCGATGCCAACATGCAGTGGGTGAAGACCCAGCGCGTCGCCGAGCGCCTGATCGGCCCCTTCGACTTCTCGCACGTCGGCCGCAGCTTCGACGGCCTCCGCGTCGCCGGCGACACCGAGGCCGTGAACCTCACCGGCTTCGCGCTCTGGCCGACGTCCGGCGGCTTCGAGATCAGCGCCGGGCGCGGCATGGACGTGAACGTCGCCGGCGCGTCGGCGACCGTAAAGGACCACCCCGGCTTTCCCGGCAGCGAGGCGCGGGCATTCTGGATCTATTACCACGACGGCCGGCCCTCGAACGGCGACGTCGTCGCGCTCGATGCCCGGCCGCTCGCGGTGCGCCAGGGCGACCGCCGCGACATCGACATCCACACGCTCGGCGCCGATGTGCTGCACGTCGAGCCGATCGGCCCCGGCAAGGCCGACGGGCTTCTCTGGATAGTCGGGCAGGTGGGCGACTGGCAGTCGCAATCGCATGCCGCGTGGGCCGTCGCCGCCGAGGGCGGCTACCAGTTGACCGACGTCTGGGCGAGCCCGTGGCTGCGCGCCGGCTTCTTCAAGAGCTCGGGCGACGGCGATCCCGACGACGGTGCGCACCACACGTTCTTCCAGATGCTGCCGACGCCGCGCCCGTACGCGCTCACGCCCTTCTACAACCTGATGAACAACCAGGACACGTTTGCGCAGCTCCTCCTTAGGCCGCTGGCCGCGGTCCTGGTGCGCAGCGACTTCCACTGGCTCCAGGTGACGAAGCACCGCGATCTGCTCTACTTCGGCGGCGGCGCGACCAAGCAGGATTTCTTCGGCTACGGCGGCACGGGCGCCGGCGGCCACCACCAGATCGGCTACGTGGCCGAGACCAGCGTCAGCTGGAAGCCGCTGCCGATACTCGAGCTCGCCACGTACTACGGCCATACGTTCGGCGGCTCGGTGGTGGAGGCTGGCTTCCCCGGACGCCACGACATCGACTACGGCTACGTCGAGGCGACCGTGACATTCTGAGCGCCGCGGCGCTCGCGGCGCGCCGGCGCGCGGGCCGCTTGCGGGTCCGCGGGTCCATCCGCTACGGCTCGTTCGTCATGACGGACGCACCGCCGGTCGCCGATCCTCACGCGCGCGTGCGCTTGCGCGCCGGCGTGATCTCGCTCGTGGTCGGGGCGGCGCTCCTCGCCACGAAGTACATCGCCTATCTCTACACCGGCTCCGCTGCGGTCCTCTCGGACGCGCTCGAATCGATCGTCAACGTCGTCGCTGCGGTGTTCGCGCTCGGGAGCCTGGTGTTCGCGGGACGACCCGCCGACCGCGCGCACCCGTACGGCCACGGCAAGATGGAGTACTTCAGCGCCGCCTTCGAGGGCGGGCTGATTGCCTTCGCCGCGGTCGCGATCGCCTGGTACGCAGCGGCCGACCTGCTGCGCGGCCCCGGCGTCGGCGCGGTCGAGATCGGCGTCGTCCTGACCGCCGCCGCGGGAGCCGTGAACGCCGCTCTCGGCGGGTGGCTGGTCGCGACGGGGCGCCGCGTGCGGTCGCTGGTGCTGCTGGCCGACGGCCGCCACGTGCTCTCGGACTTCTGGACGAGCCTCGGGGTGGTCGTGGGTCTGGTGCTGGTGCGCCTGACCGGCATCACCTGGCTCGATCCCGCAGTGGCGCTGCTCGTCGCCGCCAATCTCGCGCGCACCGGCTTCGGCCTGGTTCGACATGCAGCGGGCGGACTCCTCGACGAGGAGGACACGGCGCTCCTCGAGCGCCTGGTCGCGGCGTTCGAAGCCGAGCGCAGCGAAGGCATCATCCGCCTGCACCGCCTGCGCGCCATCCGCGCCGGGCGCTTCGCTCACGTCGACGCCCACCTCATCGTGCCCGAGCACTGGACGGTCGAGCAGGCGCACGAAGCGAGCGACGCCTTCGAGCGCCGCGTGATCGATGCCTGCGCCATCGAAGGCGAGATCGTCTTCCACACCGATCCGTGTCGGCGCCGCCTCTGCCGCGCCTGCGATCTCCGTGACTGTCCCATCCGTCAGCATGCGTTCGTCGATCGACCGCCGCTCACCGTCGACGAGGCATGCCTCAGCGACGAGGCTTTCTGGGGGCCGCGCGGCTTTCCGCTCCGAGGTCCGGACGCGACATGAGGTCCTCCGGCAGCCGTTACTCCCGGCGTCCGGACGTCGTCGCCGCGGGATGGCTGGCGGCGGCGGTCATGCTCTTTGCGACCGCGGCTCCGACTGGAGCGGCCGAGTCCTCGGAGCTCGAGATCTTCTCCCGCGACGGGTGCGCGCGCTGCACCGAGGCGGCGCGCTTCGTTGCCGAGCTGCAACGGGAAGCGCCGGGCCTGCGCGTCGTCGTCCGCGACGTCGGGCGGGATGCCGAGGCCAGGGAGCGATTGGCTGCGCTCTCCAAGCGCCAGGGCATCGGACGCTTGCTGGTGCCCGCATTCCGGGTCGGCGGCGAGCTCCTGGTGGGCTTTCGCGGCGGCGTGACCGATCGCGAGCTGCGCGTGCGGCTCGGTCTGACGCCGCCGTAGGAGCGGGGCGGCAGATGGCGCGCCATTTGCACCCGCGATTGCCCGCCATGGATATGGACATGGTCGAACTGTTGGGGCGCTGCGCCGGTCTCGAGCTCAAGGCAGCCGATTTCTACGACACCCTGACGCGGCGGTTCGCTGGCGATACGGAGCTGGCGCGCTTCTGGTCGGCGATGGCGGCGGAGGAGCGCGAGCACGCGCGCAAGCTCGCGACCTGGCGCGAGCTGATCGCCGCGGAGCCGCCGGAGCAGCGGCCGCGGGCGGCCGGGTTCGGTGTCGAAATCGAAGAGATCGAGCGGCTGCTCGACGAAGCCTGCGCGGCCGCCGCAACCGCAGACGAGGAAGAGGCGTTCGCGCTCGCCCTGGGACTCGAGGGGAGCGAGATCAACGCGATCTACGAGACGCTGCTCCGGGCCTCGCCGATGGCGCGCTATCCCGACTTCAAGGAGAGGGTGAAGAGCGAGAGCACGGGCCACCACGTGAAACTCCTCGAGATGGCCGGGCATCGCTGCAAGAGCGAGCGGACGCGCCTGCGGATGGAGCTGCTGGCGGCGCACGACCGGTAGAGGGCTCCGCACACGCGGCATCTTTCGCGCAACCGCGAAAACTCCCCGCGATCTATCCCGAAAATCGGAGGCGCGGGCGGTAGCGCCTGATCCGGGGGGATGGTACGCGTTCTGCTCAAGCCCGCAGACCGGCCCGCCCATGTTCGACCACGCTCCGTTCATCGTCTTCTGGGAGATGACCCAGGCCTGCGACCTGGTCTGCAAGCACTGCCGCGCCGATGCGCGACCGGCCCGCGACTTCGGGGAGCTCACGTTCGCCGAGGGCATCCGGCTCCTCAACGACGTGCGCGCCATGGGGTGTCCGCTGATCGTCATGACCGGCGGCGATCCCGCGAAGCGACCCGACCTGGTGGATCTCGTCCGCCACGGCACCGCCATCGGTCTTCGCGTCGCGCTCACGCCGAGCGCGACGCCGCTCGTCACCAAGGATCTGCTTGCCCAGCTCGCCGACGCCGGCCTCGCCCGCCTCGCGGTGAGCCTCGACGGCGCCACCGCCGCGACCCACGACGGCTTCCGCGGCGTTTCCGGGAGCTTCGCGCGCACGCTCGAGATCCTCGACGAGGCGCACGCCGTCGGCCTCACGACGCAGGTCAACACCAGCGTCACCGACCTGAACGTCGACGAGCTCGAAGCGATCGCGGAGCGCATCGCCGCGCGCCGGATCAACCTCTGGGGCGTGTTCTTCCTGGTGCCGACCGGCCGCGGCGAAGCGCTGCGGGTGCTCGACCCGGACACCGCCGAAGCGGTGCTCGAGCGCCTGGTCGTGATCTCCCGCGCCGCGCCCTTCGACATCAAGACGACGGCGGCGCCGCACTTCCGCCGCGTCCTCCTCCAGCACCAGGTGAAGCGGCGCGAGATCCTCGGCATCGACGACGGGATCGGGCGCGCGCCGCGCGGCGTGAACGACGGCCAGGGCATCGTCTTCGTCTCGCATCGCGGCGACATCTATCCGAGCGGCTTTCTGCCGTTCCGCTGCGGCTCGGTGCGCACCGATGCGCTGGCCGACGTCTACCGCCGCCACCCGACCTTCGTGGCGCTCCGCGATCCGGACGCGCTCGGCGGCAAGTGCGGCATCTGCGAGTTCCGGCGCGTCTGCGGAGGCTCGCGGGCGCGCGCCTACGCGATGACCGGCGACATGCTCGCGACCGACCCCGCGTGCGCCTACGAGCCGGGGAGCAAGCGCGCCCGGCACAACGGCGGCGCCGTAGAGGGCGAGGCGCCGCCGGCCGGCGGCGCGCACGGCGGTCGCGCCGCCGGCGTCGAACGCGCGTGAACGCGGAGCGCGGGTGAACGACGCCCGCCGCGTCGCCGTCGTCGGCGCCGGCGTCGCCGGACTGGCGGCAGCGCGCGCTCTCCACGCCGCGCCCGGCATCGACGTCGTCGTGCTCGAGGCCTCGGGCCGGATCGGCGGACTCGTCGAGACCGAGCACGTCGGTGAAGGGTTCCTCCTCGAGCACGGCGCCGATTGCCTGATGACGACGAAGCCCGCGGGTGCGGCAGCGCTGCGGTCGCTGGGGCTCGAAGGCGAGATCGTGGCCGGCCGCGGGGCGCGGCGAACCTGGATCGCGCGCGGCCGCGCCCTGGCGCCGATCCCCCCCGTTCTCGGCCCGCTCGGAGCCGAGGCGGCCTGGGCGTTCCTGCAGAGCCCGCTGCTGTCGCTACGCGGCAAGCTCCGCGCCGCGTGCGAGCCGCTGATCCCGCCCCGGCGCGGCGACGGCGACGAGAGCATCGCCGACTTCGCCGAGCGCCGCTTCGGGCGCGAGCTCACGGAAGCGCTGCTGGCGCCGCTCCTCGGCGGCGTCTATGGCGCCGACACGCGGCAGCTTTCCATGGATGCTTGCCTGCCGCGCCTGCGCGCCTTCGAGCGCACGCACGGGAGCGTGGTGCGCGGCATGCACCGGGCGATGCGCGAGCGGCGCCGGCGCATCCGCGCCGGCGAGACGGTGCTGCCGCCGGTGGTCGCGCTCCGGCGCGGGATGGAATCTCTCGTGACCGCCGTGGCGCGCGGCCTCGGCGTCGAGCTCGGGACGGCGGTGTCGGCGATTGCGCGCCGGGGGCGCGGTTTCCGCCTGACGACGGCCAGAGGCGCTGTCGAGTGCGACGGCCTCGTGCTCGCAGCGCCGGCGTGGGCGTTGCCGCCGCTCGTGGAGCCGCTGGCCCCCGAGCTCGCGGCGGACCTGGCGGCGATCGCGCACAAGCGGCTCGATATCGTCACCCTCGCCTGGCGCCGCGGCGCGGTCCCGCACCCGCTCGAGGGCACCGGCTTCGTGCGCGCCGTCGGCGATCCGCGCCTGACCGCGGCCTGCACGTGGGCGAGCGAGAAGTGGCCGGGGCGCGCGCCTGCAGGTCACGTGCTCATGCGCAGCGTGCTCGCGGCGCCGGATCTGAGCGACGACGACCTCATTGCTGCCGCCCGTTCCGACTTGGCCGATCTGCTCGGCGTGACGGTGCCGCCGCTCTTGAGCCGCGTGCGCCGTCTCGCGCGCGCTACCCCGATCTATGCAGTCGGCCACCGCGAGCTCGCTGCGCGCAGCGCCGCGCGTGCGGCAGCCATCGGGCCCGTGGCTCTGACCGGGAATGCCTACGGGGGCGTCGGCATCCCCGACTGCATCGCGAGCGGCGAAGCGGCGGCGCGGACGGTGCTGGCGGCGCTCGCGCCGGCAGTCGCGCTTGCTGCGGATGGATCCGCGGCAACGCCGGGCGCGCTTTCCGGCACTGGCCACACTGAACCCGTGGCCGCGATATCGCCGCGACGCTAGGGCTACCGGCCGTCCATCTCGGGCGCAGCGGGAGAAGAAAGTCGACCGGTTCCGGTCCCGGCACGGCAGCTCTTGCCCCGAAACAGTACCGACTGGACCGTTCCGGAGCCTCGCCGCAAGCCGTATAGAGGTGCGGCCGGAACCCAGCCCTGGTTGCAGGAGCGGGGCGGCCGGCGGCGGGCGCTCGACGCGGCGCCGTCGGGATGGCATCGAGTCGAGCGCAGTGATCGCGCTCGTTCGCCATCCGACGTCGCCCACCGGTGCCTGCGAGGTTGCGGCGCTCGCCGCACGCGACGGCGCCACCCATCTGGCACTGCGCTGGGTCCTCCACGGAGCCGTCGACGCCGTACGTGTTCCCGCTCCCGGGCCGCTGCAGCGCGGTGCGCGCCTCTGGGAGCATACCTGCGTCGAGGCCTTCATCGCGGCGGCGGACGCCGCCGGATACGTCGAGCTCAATTTCTCCCCGGCGCCGGCGTGGGCGGCCTACGGCTTCGCCGCCTACCGCGCGCCGCGCCCTTGCAGTGCGACCATGCCGACGCCGCGCATCGCGGTACGACGGGATGCCGGTGTGCTCGCCATCGACGTCGCGGTCGAGTTCGCTGCTCTAGACCGAGCGTTTGCAGCCGCGCCTCTGCGGATCGGTCTCGCCGCGGTCATCGAAGCGCAGGACGGCGGGCTCTCCTACTGGGCGCTCCGGCATCCGAGCGCGAAGCCCGACTTCCACCACCCCGCCGGCTTCACGCTCCGCCTGCCGCCGCTGCGCGACGCCGATGGCGCCGCCGGACGGGGGGTGCGACGACGATGATGTTCGGCATCGACCGCCTGCTCGGCGACTCCATCCTGCGCCGCCGCCTCGCCGGCAAGCGCCTCGGTCTCGTCGCCCACCCGGCGTCGGTGACCCGCGATCTGGTCCATACCCTCGACGCCATGGCCGCGACCGGCGACCTCAGCGTGACGGCGGCTTTCGGCCCGCAGCACGGCCTGCGCGGCGACAAGCAGGACAACATGATCGAGTCGCCGGACTTCCATGATCCCGTGCACGGGATCCCGGTGTTCAGCCTGTACGGCGCCGTGCGCCGACCGACCGCAGCGATGCTCGACGCCTGCGACGTGCTCGTCGTCGATCTCCAGGACGTCGGCTGCCGCATCTATACCTTCATCACGACGCTCCTCTACTTGCTCGAGGGCGCGGCGGCGGCCGGGAAGCCGCTCTGGGTGCTCGACCGGCCGAATCCCGTCGGCAGGCCGATCGAAGGCCCGCGGCTTCGGCCCGGCGCCGAGAGCTTCGTCGGCGCCGGACCGCTGCCGATGCGCCACGGGCTCACCATGGGCGAGCTGGCGCGCTGGTTCGTGCGCACGCAGCGGCTCGACGTCGAGTGCGAGATCGTCGCCATGGAGGGCTGGAGGCCGGATGCCGGACCGGGCTACGGCTGGCCCCTCGGGGAGCGCTCGTGGGTGAATCCGAGTCCGAACGTCCCGTCGCTCTCGACGACGCGCACGTATCCCGGAACCGTGCTCTTCGAAGGCACCACGCTCTCGGAAGGCCGCGGCACGACGCGGCCGCTCGAGCTCTTCGGCGCGCCCGACCTCGAGGCGCGGTCCCTGCTCCGGGCGATGGAGTCGCTGGCGCCCGCATGGCTCCGCGGCTGCCGCCTGCGGCCGTGCTGGTTCGAGCCGACGTTCCACAAGCACGCCGGCGCGCTCTGCGCCGGCATCCAGATCCACGTCGACGATCCCGCCTACGACCACGCAGCGTTCCGGCCCTGGCGCCTCGCGGCGCTGGCGCTGAAGGCGGTGCGCCGCCTCCGTCCCGACTATCCGCTGTGGCGCGACTTCCTCTACGAGTACGAGCCCGGACGGCTCGCGATCGACGTCATCAGCGGCGGCGACTCGCTGCGCCGCTGGGTGGACGACGCGGCGGCGACGCCCGGCGACCTCGACGCGCTCGCGTCCGGCGACGAGGCGGCGTGGGAAGCCGAGCGGCGGGCGATCCTGCTCTATCCGGCGTGATCGCGATCGGGCGCTGCGGCGGACGAACGCCGCGGTTGACGACGCCGTAGGCGTCGACGAGATAAGCGGCGAAGGAACATCTCGCTTTCCGAGGAGGAGCTATGGATCTCGATCGACCACTGGCGCCGGACCCCTATTCGTTGCTGCCCAAGGTCGCTGCCTTCGCGGTGGCGAGCAACGATGTCCGCGACGGGGAGCAACTGTCTCCGGCCCACGTCTTCGACGGCGGCGGCATGGCGGGGAAAAACCTGTCGCCGCACCTGCAGTGGAGCGGCTTCCCGGCGAATACCAAGAGCTTCGCCGTCACCTGCTTCGATCCCGATGCCCCGACACCTTCGGGCTTCTGGCACTGGGTCCTGGTGGACATCCCGGCCGGCGTCACCGAGCTCGCCCGCGGCGCCGGCGCTGCCGACGGTGCGGCGCTGCCGCAGGGCGCGTTCCACTGCCGCAACGATTACGGCGTCAAGGGATACGGCGGCGCCGCTCCGCCCAAGGGAGACCGCCCGCACCGCTACTTCTTCGCAGTGCACGCGCTCGACGTCGCGACGCTCGGCGTCGATGCCGACGCCACGCCGGCGGTCGTCGCTTTCAATCTCGTCTTCCACACGCTGGCGCGCGCGCTCGTCGTGCCGGTCTTTGGCCACTGAGCGCAACCCGGCTGCATCCCGGAGCTCGGCGTCCGTCGGCGAGGCCGCCGCCCTCGCCGCCGCCGCCGCCCTCGCCGCCGCCGCCCGCTAACTCGATACGGCTTCTCGGCGCAGCGGGCACGTCGTCGGCACGTGACCGACGGCGGCGACACAGGAATTGCAGTGCGTGCAGAGCGAGCCGTCGAAGTCGCCGGCTTCGATGCGGCGCACGAGATCGGGTTGGCGGATGAGCGCCCGGCCGAGCGCCAGGAGCTCGAAGCCCTCGCCGATCGCCGCTTCCATCGTCGCCTGCTGGTTGACGCCGCCGAGGAGCATGAGCGGCATGCGGACGGCAGCGCGGAAGCGGCGCGCGAGCGGCATGAAGAACGCCTCGTCGAAGGGGTAGTTCTTGATGATCAGCTTGGCGGCGAAGCGCAGCGCCACGCGCCGCAGCGGATTGCGCTCGTGCGCGAAGAGCTCGTCGATGGGCGAGTCGCCGCGCATCAGGAACATCGGTGTCTTGGTCGTGTGGCCACCGGTCAACTGCAGGCCGTCGAGCGCGCCGTCGCTCTCCAGCAGGCGCGCCACCTCGATTCCCTCGTCGAGCGTGAGGCCGTTGGCGAAGCCGTCCTCCATGTTGAGCTTCGCCCAGACGGCGACGCCGCCGCCGGCAGCATCGCGCACGGCGCGGGCGATGCGGCGCGGGAAACGGGCGCGGTTCTCGATGCTACCGCCGTACTCGTCGCGGCGGCGGTTGTTGTAGGGCGAGAGGAACTGGCTCAGCAGATAGCCGTGGCCGACGTGCACCTCGATCCCGTCGAAGCCGGCGTCGACGGCGAGGCGCGCTGCCGCGGCGAAATCGCGCTCCAGACGATCGAGGTCGCCGGCGGTGAGGGCGCGCGCGAAGGTCTGGGCGTGCGGGCTGAAGGTCGTCGATGGTCCGAGCGGCCGCGTGCCGGTCGCCTTGGGGTCGGCGAACCAGCCGGCGTGGCCGAGCTGGAGGGCCGCCTTGGCGCCCTCGGCGTGCATCGCCGCCGCGAAGCGGGCGAGACCGGGCACTGCTGCGGGGCGCATCACGATCTGGTCCTTGAAGGTCCGGCCGTCGGCTGCGACCGAGCAGTAGGCGAGCGTGGTCATGGCGACGCCGCCCGCCGCCGCCTCGCGATGCCAGTCGATGAGGTCGTCGGTGACCAGGCCGTCGCGGCAGCGCGTCTCGTAGGTCGCGCACTTGACGATGCGGTTCCGCAGCGTGATCGGGCCGAGACGCGTCGGGCTCAGGATGGGGCTCGTCGCCATGGAGCGACGAGAGCACGCGGGACGGCGCTACTGCAAGCACGCCGGCGTCGCTCCCGGCGCTGCAGAGCGCCCGCTCGCGGCCGGCGTCTCCTTGCCTGGCGCGCAAAGTTCCCGAGATCCTCGACCCGGGGTCGCAGAGCACCCGCTCGCGGCCGGCGTCTGCTCCGCAGCCGGCCGGCGGCGCCGCGCGCCGGATTCAACGCCGCCCGCCGCGCACTTCGACGGTGGCGGTCGCCAGCGGCACGCGCGCGGCGTCGACGAGCGCTACGACGTGCATGCCCGGCGTCGGCTGCCAGAGCGCCGGCGCCGGCGCCGTCGCTGCGCCGAGGTCGGTGTCGTCGACGCGCCAGCGCAGACCGGCGGCGGCGCCGGCCGCTCGGAGCGGCAGGCGTTGCCGCTCGGCGGGAATGTCGGGGTCGAGGGCGACGATGGTGCCGTCGATGGGCGTGGCGATGCGTGGCGCGCCGGCGGCGAGCACGCCCGTGCCCGGCGCCGTACCGGCAACCAGCCACTCGCGCCGCTGCGGCTCGACGTCGTCCGGAAACGCGACCGTAGCGGCGACGAGCCCCGGCGGCGGCGCCGGCGCGGCGCTCGGGGTCGCGCGATGCAGCCAGGTCATCACCTCGAGCCAGACGGGCGCGGCGCCGGCGGTGCCGCTGACGTCGTGCATCGGCGCCCCCGAAGCGTTCCCGACCCAGACCCCGACCGTGTAGAGCTCCGACCAGCCGAGGCACCAGTTGTCGCGCATGTCCTGGCTGGTGCCGGTCTTGACGGCGGTGAAGAAGCGGGTGGCGAGCGCGCTCTCGAGGCCGAAGGTCGGGCTCCGGCTCTCGCGGTCGGCGAGGATGTCGCCGACCTGGAAGGCCGCTGCGGCGCTGAGGACGCGGCGCGAGGGCGCGGACGACGCGGCCGCTGCCCGGGCGGCGGCGCCGTGCGTCTCCGCATCCGCGGACGCTGCGTCCGCGACGACGCGCAGCGGCGACCAGATGCCGCCGTTGGCGAGCGCGCGATAGGCGCCGACGAGCTCGAAGAGCGTTGCGTCGGCGCTTCCGAGAGCGAGGGCGGGGCCGTAGAACTCGCCGTCCTCGGTCACGGCAGCGAAGCCGAGGTCGTGGAGCAGCGCTACGAAAGCGTCGCCGCCGAGAAGTCCGAGCGTCCGCACCGCCGGGACGTTCAGCGACGCCGCCAGCGCCGTGCGCGCGCTCACCAGGCCGCGGAAGCGATCGTCGTAGTCGCGCGGGCGGTAGAGTCCGCCCGAGGTCGTCACCGCGAGCGGCGCATCCTCGATGAGCGTGGCCGGCGTCAGCAGGCGGCGCTCGAAGGCGAGCCCGTAGAGGAAGGGCTTCAGCGTCGAGCCGGGTTGGCGCCGCGCCCGCACCGCGTCGACGAAGCGGGCGCGCGAGAGCGCGCCGCTGCCGCCGACCCACGCCAGCACGTCGCCGGTCGCGTTGTCGGCGACCAGCACGGCGCCGTCTTCGACGTTGCGGCCGCGGAGCGCAGTGAGCGCGCGCCCGAGCGCGGCGCGCGCCTGGCGCTGGGTGGCGGCGTCGAGCGTCGTTGCTAGCGGCGCGGCGCGCCCGGCAAGCAGCCGGCGCGCCAGGTGCGGCGCCAGGTCCGTCGGCGTCGGACGGCGGGCGGCGACCGCGGCGCGCTCGGCGGCGGCTGCCAGCGCCGCGGCCTCGACGCCGGCGCCGCTCGCGGCCGCGAGATGCGCGGCGCGCCGTGCGATCACTGCCGCCGCCGCGCTCGGACTCCTGAGGCCTGCCGCCAGCACCAGCGACTCCGCGCTATCGAGCCCGTGCGGCGCCTTGCCGAAGAGGAGAGCGGCTGCGGCGCCGATGCCGCGGAGCTCGCCGCGGAAGACGGCGCGGTTGAGGTACGCTTCGAGGATCCGGTCTTTCGACCAGTGCCGCTCGAGAGCGAGCGCGGCGCGCATCTGCCGGAGCTTCTGCGCCAGCGTGCGGCCGCTGCGGCGCGGCGCCAGCTCCGGATCGAGGAGCGCCGCCAGCTGCATCGTGATCGTGCTCGCGCCGCGCGCCGTCCGGCCGCCGAGGCCTTCGAGGATGGCGCCGGCGAGGGCGCGCAGGTCGACGCCGCGGTGGTCGCGGAAGCGTCGGTCCTCGACGGCGAGCACGGCGGGCGCTAGCGCCGGCGACATCTCGGCGAGCGGCACCCACGCCAGTCGGCGCTCGCCCGCATCGGTACGGAGCTCGTGGAGGACGGCGCCGTGGCGATCGAGCAGCGGCACGTCGGAGGGTCGGTGGCGGGCGCGCACGGCGTCGAAGGAGGGCACGAGCGGCGGCGCGGTTGCGAACCAGGCGACCGCGGCCCCGGCGGCGGCGAGGGCAGCGGCGGCGCGCCACGTCCGCCGCCGCGCGCGTCGTCGTCCCGCAACCGGCGTCGCCGCGAGCTTCACGGCACCACCTCCAGCGGCGCGTTCGGGAGCTCGCCGAAGACGTCCGGCGCGTAGAGCGCTGCGACCCGCGTCGGCGGCAGCGCGAAGCGGCCCGCCTGGCTCGGGCGCATCGTGTACTCGACCGTGAAGCGCCCCTTGGGCACGAAATCGTAGTAGGCGCGGAAGCCGTCGAAGGCGCGTTCGACGAAGACCGGATGCGGGCCGTCGCTCGCCGGCTCGCTCTCCGCGAGCACGGTCCCGCCGCCGAGGCCGGTGCCGAGATGGGTGGCGCCGGCCGGTACCGGGTCGTCGACGACGACCCCCGTCATGTCGCGGTCGGCCTCGATCTCGAGGCGGACGCGCAGCACGTCGTCGCGGCCTATCGTTCCCGCCGGGCGCGCCGCGCCCCCGGCGCCGGCCGCGACCGGCGTCACGGTCTTGGTGATGCGATAGCCGGCGGCGAGCGGCTGCAGCAGCGGCACGGCGGCGCGCGCCTGGATCGTCGCCCAGGGACGACCGCTCCCGGCGTGCGCCAGCTCCAGCTCGCCGCTGCCGGCGCTCGGCCAGGCGAGCGCGAGCGTCGCGCCCGCCGGCGTTGCCGTCCAGTCGAGCGTGCGCTCGGCACCGGCGAGCGCCGCGTGCGTCGTGCCGGTGGGCGGCGCTGCTGCGTAGATCGCCGCGAATTTCCCGACCGCGAGCGCGCCCCACGCGTTCGCGACCGTCGTCGACCAGGCCCCGCGGCGCTGGCGGCCGAGGGCGCCGACCATCAGCCGCGGCAGGTCGTCGCGCCACGCGCCGTGCTCGAGGAGCGCCAGCACCAGCCGCACCGCGTTCACGTCGGGATCGGTCATCAGCCAGAAGAGGCGGTCGCTGTCCTCGGTCGCGAAGGCGAGGCTCGTGCCGGCGAGGCGCAGGCGCGCCCGCAGCTCGCGCTCGACGTCGGCGAGGCGCGCCGGATCGGGCTTCTTCGCGGTCCGGTGCAGCAGGCTCCACCAGTCGACGAGCGCCGAGGTCGGCCAGAGCCCCGGCTCGACGGTGATCGTGCTCATGAGCGCGGGCTCGACGGCGCCGACGCGCGACAGCGCCTCCAGGGCGGCGATCTTGCGCAGGGCCAGGTCGGCGGCTGCGAACGGCGGGGTGGTGGCCAGGCTGCCGTTCACGAAGCGCCGCAGGCCCTCCTCCATGCCGGCGCGCGTGCGCTCCGGCAGCTCGCGGCCGGCGGCGGTGGCGATCGAGAGCACGTACGCCGTCAGTACCTCGCTGCCCTCCGTGCTCGTGGGGAAGGACTTGAGCAGGCCGTTGGCGTCGGCATACGAGGGCAGGGCGGTCGCGATCTCGCGCCAGAGGGCGTCGTCGCCGAGCACGATGGCGCGCGACACGCGCTGCTCGAGGCAACGATACGGGTAGCGGCGCATGGCCTCGCGGACGCCGTCGAGGCCGGCGGTGAGGCTCGGAGCGAGCGCGATCCGCACCTCGCCGCGGTCGGGGAGGGCGTCGGCGGGACGCGCCAGCGGCTGGCGCAGGCCGTGCTCGTCGAGCCGCGCGAGCGTTGCCTGCAGCGTGCGCACCGGGACGGCCGGCCGCACCTGCTGCACGGCGCGCACCTCGTCGGCGGCCGCGCCCGCCGCCGTCGCACCGATCGTGTAGGCGAGGGTCTCGACGCCGGCCGGTGCGGTCATGTCCCAGCCGACGACGGCGGCGCCGCCTGCCGGCAGACGCACCGTCTGCGCTGCCAGGGGCGGCAGCGGTTGTAGCGCCGAGGCGTCCGCGTTCGCTGCCGTCCCGGCCGCGACGCGCCCGGCGAGGGTCAGCTCGATGGCCTGGTCGGTGGTGTTGCGGGCGGTGAAGTCGGCGCGGAAGCGGTCGCCCTCGCGTACCAGGGGTGCGAGCCCCGGCAGCACCATCACGTCCTGGGTGGTGCGCAGCGATGTCCCGCCCGTACCGAAGCGGTCGAGCCCGCTCGTCGCGACGGCGACGATGCGGAAGCTCGTCAGCGAGTCGTTGAGCGGCACGGCGACGGTGGCGCGACCGTGCCCGTCGAGCGGCACGCGCCCCTTCCAGAGGAGCAGCGTGTCGAAGAGCTCGCGCGTGGCGCTGCGGCCGCCGCCGCCGCCGACCGGCAGCGCCTTCAGGCCGTAGTGCCGTTTGCCGACGACCTGCATCTGCGCCGTCGCGGTCGCGACACCGTAGGCGCGCCGCCCCAGCATCGCATCGAGGATCTGCCAGCTCGCGTTCGGCGCCAGCTCGAGGAGGCCGGCGTCGACGGCGGCGAGCGCGACTTCGCTGCCGGGCGTGAGCGGCGTGCCGTCGGCGGCGCGGACGGCGATCTTCACCTGCGCGGTGTCGTGGACGCGGTACACCGGGTGCTCGGCGGCGACCCGGACCTGCAGCCGGTGCGCCTGCCGGCCGACCGTGAGCTCGGCGATGCCGAGCTTGAAGGTCGGGCGGCCGAGATCGACGAGGGCCGTCGGCTGCACGTCGTCGACGCGGCCGCGCAGCGCCAGCACCGAGACGAAGACGTTCGGCGCCCACTCCGGCCGCACCGGCACCTCGACCACCGGATCGGCGCCGTCGAGCGTGACGACGCGCGCCTCGGCAACGCCCTCGCGTTCGACGGTGACGAGCGCGGTCGCGGCGGCGAACGGCATCCGCACCTGCAGGCGCGCCGTCTCCCCGGGCTCGTAGCGGCGCCGCTCCGGGAGCACGTCCATGCGGTCGCTGTCGCTGCCGCCGAACCACCAGCGGTCGTTCTTGCCGGCGATCCAGACGTCGTCGTGCGCTGCCGAGCGCCGTCCGGCGGCATCCGTGGTCGATGCTTCGAGGACGACGTTGCCGGTGGCGCCGACCGGCCCTTCGCAGTGCAGGAGACCGTGGGCGTCGGTGCTGCCGCGACACACGGTGCCGAGGCGCTTGGTCTCGCGCACGCTGTCGTAGGCGTAGAAGCCGCCGACCAGGCGGGTCCGGTGTGAGAAGAGCTTCTGCGAGAAGGCGTCGACGACCACCGGAGCCCCGGCGACGGGTGCGCCCTCGGGATCGACGACGGCGACGCGGACACCGACGGCGTCGCGCCCGCCGAGCCACTGGTCGGGGGCGATGGCGACGAGGCGGTCCGCCGGCCAGAGCGGCACGGTCGCCGACGCCGTCTGCACCTGGCCGGTAGGGTCGCGGAACTCGAGCTCGGTGCGCAGACGCAGCGGCGTCGCCGCCGGGGCCAGGTCGGTGATGGTGGCGCGCCCGGTGCCGGCGTCGTCGAGGGCGAGGGCGAGGCGCTGGTGGATCTTCGGCCCGGCGCCGTCGTCCGCGCTGCTCTCGCCGTCGCCGCTCCGGGTCGTGCCGGCCGCGACGGGTCCGTTGGCGAGCGTGAAGCCCTCGAGCTCCTCGGGCGGTTCCGGCGCGTAGGGCGAGAGCTGCGCGCGCACGACGACGGGGAGGTTCGCGGCGGCGCCGCCGGCGAGATAGCGGACTGCGAGGTCGACGGGCACGCTGCCGGCGCCGACGAGCGGCGCCGCCGGCGGTCGCAGCACGGCCTGCATGAGCGGCACGCGGAACTCTTCGACCCGGAAGCTCGCGGCGGTCCAGTCGCCGCCGCCGGCGAAAGAGCTCTCGTATTCCTCGTCTTCGCCGGCTTCGCCGGCGGCGCGCGCCTGCACCGTCGCCGCGTTCAAGAGGTGCACCTCGTAGTAGCCGAGTTTCGCTTCGCGCGGGATCGTCCACGTGCTCTCGGCGATGCCGGCGGCATCGAAGACGACGGACTGCTCGAAGTGCTCATCGCTGCCGACGTGCACGATCGAGAGCGTCGTCGGCAGGTCTGCGGCGGCGGCGGCGCCGAAGCCGCGCAGGCGCTTGGTGCGGAACACGTGCTTCATGTGCACCGTCTCGCCGGCGCGGAAGAGGGGTCGGTCGAGGATGGTCTGGGCGGCGACGCCGCCGTCCGCGTCGACGTCCGGGAGCCGGTAGCGCCACGGCTCGATGCCGTCGTTCCAGCTCGAGTGCACGAAGCTCACGTCGTCGCCGCTGCGCGCCGTGACGAGGAGGCCGTCGTAGAGCTCGCGGAGCGCCTTCGTCTGCGATCCGTCGAAGGGATCCGGATCGGCGAGACCGCTCGCCCGGCAGGTCGGGAGCGCCCGCGGCGCCGGGAGATCGGCGAGGCGCGCGATGCCGTCGGCGTCGGTGGTGGCCTCGCGTACGATCCCGCCGCGGCAGTCGCGCACGGTCACTGCCGCGCCCGCCACGGGCCGCGCCTCGCTCAGGGTCGTCACCCATACGATCGACTGCTCGGCGCCCCACTTGAAGTGGACGGCGAGGTCGGTGACGAGCGCCGCCGTCGGGACGTACATCGGACGCGGCCTGGCGAGCAGCGAGGCCCCGAGCCGGGCGCTCTCGAGCTCGATCACGTAGAGGCCCGGGCGCGCGAAGGGAATGCCGACCACTTCGAAGGCGCGCGCCCCGTTCGGCTGCGGCAGCGTGAACGTCGTGAGCGCTCCCGGCGCCACGGTCGGCTCCGGCAGTACGCCCGCGGCACCCGCCGTTCCCTTCCCGGCCGCCGGTTTCGCAGGCGGCGCGAACACCGAGACCTCGCGCTTCGCGGCGCCGACGCGCCGCAGCCACGGCAGGATGTCGACCTCGCGTTCGGGTGCGATCCGCGCCATGCTGCCGGTGACGCCGGGTGCGTAGAGCCGGGCCCGGGCTCCGGGCTCGAGGTTGCGCAGCGTCACCGGCAGCGTCGAGCCGGCCTGCGACTCGACGATACCGAAGCGGGCGTTGAACTTGGCGAGCGGCGGCAGCTCGCTGGTGACGACGGTGAGCGGATAGCGGCCGGCGTTCACCGGTGTGCGTCCGCTCTCGTCGGCGAGCCTTGCCGGCAGCTCGACGCGGAAGGTCGCGTTTTCAGGGAAAGGGCCGGGAAACGAGATCGCGTTCACCAGCGAGACGTCCTCGTCGATCTCCGCGTGCGGTCGCGCCGTGCCGTCGCCGGCGCGCAGCGCGACCTTTTCGGCTGCGGCGCGCGCCACCGGCGCCGAGAACTCGACGCGCATGTCGCCGACCGGGTTGCAGGCGGCGCCGCGCTTGGCGCGCAGGCAGCCGAAGGCGACCGTAAAGACGCTGCGGGTCCTGAAGGCGAGCCGCTGCTCGCCGGTCGTGGCGATGCCGGTCGTGGCGACGACGCCGGGACCCCACACGAGGGAAACCTTGGCGCCGTTCGGGAACGCCTGGGCGGCGCGGATGACGACGTGCGCTCCGCTCCTGTAGCTCGGCTGCGTCTGCACGATCGCGTCGCGCTCGGCGCCGGTGACGACGCGCGCGGCGATGCGCTCGGGAAGGCCCGCGACCTCGAAAGCGACGTGTCCCGGGATCGATGCTTCGTCGACCTCGCCGTCGAGTGCGAGGAGGAACGCCTGATCCTCTTCGACCGAGCGCGCGCCCTCCCACGGCGCCGAGTGGCGGATCGCGGGGCCGCCGGTGTCGAAGGTGAAGCTCGCGCCGGGGGGCAGCGGTGTGCCGTCGAGCGTCCGCACGTCCGGCGCGAGCGTGAAGCGGCAGCGCAGCCCCGCGGGAAGATCGGTGGTGAAGTCGTAGGACCAGGTGCGGCTGTCGATCCAGCGGCCCGTCCCCGCGGCCGGACACGTGATCGCGAACGGCGCCAGCGGCGCCCGCGGGTCGCCGAACGCGACCATCGGCCGCGGAAAGCGAGCGGTCGCCTGGCGGACGCGCTTGACGCTGCCCTGCGGGGAGAACTCGATGCCGTGCGGGGCGGCGGCCGGCGGCGGCGCTCCCCGACCGAGAGCAGGTGCCGCCGCCGTCGCGATACCGAGCGCGAGGACGAGCCAACGTACGCGCATCGTCATACCTGGCGATTCCTTGCACATCGTCCGCACCTGCGCACGTGCCGGCCTCGGGCGGTGGTCGCGGCAACGCCGCTGTCACTGGGGGGGGGGTTGCATAGCCGCGGGCGTCGGCTGCTAGTGTCGCGCGCATGAGACATCGATGCTCGCTGGCGGTGGCGATGGTCGTGATCGCCATGACCCTCGTGACCGCGTCGGCGTCGGCGCTCATGCCCGACACCGAACCCCGCCCGATCCGCCTCGAAGGCTACTGGGAGCGGACGCGCGCCGCGCCGGACGTCATCGGTGAGGTGCGCATAGCCGCCGAGGGCCGCCAGCCGCGCCGCTTCGGCGTCACCGCGATCCAGGCCTACCAGCCCGCGGAAGAGGGCATGCAGATCTTCCGCTTCACGAGCGATCACCCGGCGACCCTCCTGGCGCGCGGCGCCGGTGTCGAGCGGCTGTTCGCGGCGCCGGACGATCGCAAGATAGTCGTCTTCGCGACCTACGCTGCAGGCTCGGGACTCTTCGTGGTCGGCTCGGTGGACGTCGCCGAGCCGTCGCCGGCGCCGCGGCAGTAGCGATACGACCGGCGTCACGGCGCGCGCCGACCAGCGACGACGATTGCGTGCGGCGGCGCGCGCCGCCGTTGACGGGTACGGCGCCCGGCGCTACGAGAACGCGCCATGCCTTCTCCCTTGTGGCGGCGAAGCGCCGCGGATCTCGCGCGCACGATCCGATCGGGCGAGGTTTCGAGCCGGGAGGTGGTCGAGGCGCATCTAGCCCGCATTGCGGCGGTGAATCCGATCGTCAACGCGATCACCGAAGTGCGCGCCGACGAGGCGCTGGCGGCGGCGGACGCCGCCGATGCGGCCGTGGCGCGCGGCGCCGAGCTCGGGCCGCTCCACGGCGTGCCCGTCACCGTGAAGGTGAACATCGACGTCGCCGGGTCGGCGACCACCGCCGGGATGCCGGTGTTCGCGGAGGATCGACCGGCGGCGGACGCGCCGGTGGTGGCGCGGCTGCGCGCCGCAGGCGCCATCCCCTTCGCCCGCACCAACATGCCGGACCTCGGACTGCGCTGGCACACCGCGAGCTCGCTCCACGGCACGACGCGCAATCCCTGGAACCCGGGGCGCACGCCCGGCGGCTCGAGCGGCGGCGAAGCGGCGGCGCTCGCGACCGGCATGAGCCCGCTCGGAATGGGCGGCGACATCGGCGGTTCGGTGCGCTGGCCGTCACAGTGCTGCGGCACCGTGGCGCTCCGGCCGACGCAGGGCCGGGTTCCCCACTACGACTCGACCGTGCCGATCGAGATGCCGATCGCGTATCGCCTGCTGCTGACCGACGGCCCGATGGCGCGCACCGTCGGCGACGTCGCGCTCGCCTTCAAGGCGATCGCCGGCGCCGATCCGCGCGATCCGTGGTCGGTGACCTCCGCGGCCGCTGCCGACGGCGCCGGGCCGCTGCACATTGCCGTCACCACCGATCCGGGCGGACTCGGCTGCGACCCGACGATCGCCGCCGGCGTCACCCGGGCGGCGGAGATCCTCGCCGCCGCCGGGTGCCGCGTCGAGGCCGCGCCGCCGCCTGCGGTCGCCGAAGCGCACGAGCTCTGGGGGGCGCTGCTCGCCGCCGAGACGCGGACGATGATCATGCCGCTCGCGCGGCAGCTCCTCGCGCCCGACGCGCTCACGGTTATCGAGCATCTGCTGGCCGCGTTTCCCGAGCTCGACCTTGCCGGCTACACGGAGGCCCTGGCGCGGCGAACGCGGATCGCGCGCGACTGGTCGATCTTCCTCGACCGTTTCGACGTCGTCCTCGGGCCGGTCGCCTGCGCGCCGCCCTTCGCACCCGGCGCCGACCTCGCCGCCGACGCGATGGCGGCGATCCTGCGGAGCCTGCGGCTGGTGACGACCTGCAACCTGCTCGGGCTTCCGGCCGCGGTCGTGCCGGTGGGCGTCGCCGCCGGCATGCCGCAGGCGGTGCAGCTGATCGCGACGCGCCACGGCGACGAGCGGGCGCTGGCAGCGGCGGCCCTCGTCGAGCGGGCGACGCCGCCGCTCCTGCCCATCGACCCGCGCGCGGCGGTCGCCGGCTAGATCACCAGGCCGCCGTTCGGTGACAGCGTCTGGCCGACGAAGTAGCTGGCGTCGTCCGAAGCGAGGAAGACCGCCGTCGCCGCGACCTCGGCCGGTGTCCCGAGCCGGCCGGCGGGCGTCTGGGCGACGATCATCTGCCGCATGACCGGCGTCAGGACGTCGAGGAGCGGAGTGTCGACGTAGCCGGGCGCGATCGCGTTCACCCGGATGCCGGCGCCGATCACCTCGCGCGCCACCGACTTCGTGAAGCCCAGGATCCCGGCTTTGGCGGCGGAGTAGTCGGGCGCGCCGGCGATGCCCGTGAGTCCCGCGATCGAGGCCATATTGATGATGCAGCCGCGGCGCTGGGCCTCCATGATCTTCAGCGCCTCGCGCGTGCAGTAGAAGGTGCCGTCGAGGTGGATCGCCAGGCTGCGCCGCCAATGGCCGTCCGTCATCGTCGCGGTGGCCTCGAGCGACATCGAGCTCCGGCCGGTGGTCATCAGCTGCTCGAGCATCTTCTCGCTGTTGCGCTTCACGTGCTCCTCCGTGAACGCGGTCCCGGCGTTGTTCACGAGGATGTCGAGCGTGCGGAGCGTGCCGATGTGGGCGGCGAACATCTTGTAGACGGCGCGGCCGTCGGCGACGTCGCCGGGCAGAGCTGCGGCGGCGACGCCGAGCGCCGCGACCTCGCGCGCGACCGCCGCCGCCGGCTCGGCGCGGATGTCGTTGACGCCGACCGCGCAGCCCTCGCGCGCGAAGGCGAGCGCGATCTCGCGGCCGAGCCCGGATCCGGCGCCGGTGACCAGCGCGACCTTGCCTTGGAGCTTCATGGTACCTCCCGGTGGAACCGTCGCTAGCGGTTCGACTAGCGCTCTCGCGGCGGCGCGTCCACCGCGGCAGTCGCCTGTACCTCGCCGGGAGGCGATGGTACACGTCGCCGCCGTGCCGACGCCCAAGCGCCCCGATCTCGTCCACGTCGTGAGCCACGGGCCGCACTGCCTCGACGGCGTGACCGCGGCCGTCGCCGTCGCGCGCTTCCACGCCGGCAGCGAGATCGTGCCGGTCTTCGCCAACAACCCGGAGGTGAACGAAGCGATCCAGGGCGTGCCGGCGCCGCGCGCCGGGATCGAGCACGAGCTCTGGATCACCGACATCAGCTGGAACCAGGCGGCGAGCGACGCGCACCTTCGCGCGCTCGCCGCCGCCGGCACGCGCATCCGCTGGATCGACCACCATCGCACTGCGATCGAGCGCCTGAAGCGCGGCGCGATCGCGGTGCCGTTCGCGACCATGATCGTCACCGACGCCTACGCAGCCTCGCGGCTAGTCTACGAGCACCTGAAGGAACGGCTTGCAGCCGAGGGCGGGACGCCGAGCGGCCGCGCCGAGGACGCGGCGGCGTTTCTCGCCCTGGCGAAGCTCGTGGCGCTGGCCGACGACAACGACCGTTGGATCCACGCGCTCCCGGGCTCGCGCGAGCTCGCGCTCACCGTCGGCGCGATGCGCGACGCGACCGCCTACGAAGAGCTCTTGACCATCGACGCCGACGTCACCCCGACGCCGCTCATGCGCGCGGCCGAGGCCCGGGTCGCGGCCGAGCTCGCGGCGACGCACGCGCTCGCGGAGAGGACGCGCCGCGAGCGCCGCGTCGGCGACGTAACGGTCCTGGCCGCCTGGTGTGCGGGCTATCCGAGCGAGATCGGCGACAAGTGGGGCAAGGCCGTGCCGAACGCCGTGGTGGCGCTCTACGACACCAAGAGCGCCGGCGTGAGCTTTCGCCGTTCGCCGGCGTCGCCGGTCGATCTCTCGCGCGTCGCCGAGAGCTTCGGCGGCGGCGGCCACGCCGCCGCTGCCGGCTGCAAGATCCCGGGCATGGGCGAGCGCGACGCCGACGCGCTGGCGACGCTCGTCGCCGCGGCCGTCGCCAAGGTGACCGCTGCGGCATGAGCGCGCGGCACGATCTCGGCTGGCTGCGCAAGCGGTACGGCAAGTTCCCGCTCGTCGAGGCGGTGCTCGCGAGCGGCGACTTAGCACCCTTTCGCGGCCGCGGTCCGACTCGGGGGCGGCCCTTCGGGAGACCCGGCGGGCGGCGCAGCGAGGTGGCGATGGCGATCCGCCGTCCGAGCGGCGGCATCCTCCTCCAGACCAAGGCCTTCTATCCGCCCGGGACCTTCCGGCTCCCGACCGGCGGCATCAAGGACGGCGAGGACGTCGAGCACGCGCTGCTCCGCGAGGTCCACGAGGAGAGCAACCTCGAGGTCGAGATCGAGCGCCTGGTGGCGGTGATCGACCACAGCGCGGTCGAGCGCCGGTCGCCGTTCCGGTCGTACATGTTCCTGCTGCGCGAGGTCGGCGGCACGCTCAAGGTGAACGATCCCGAAGAGAAGATCAGCGGCTGGGACGAGCGTGACGCCGCCGGGCTCGAGCGCGCGGCGCGCGAGCTGCGGAGCCTCGATGGAACGTGGCGGCACTGGGGTCAGTTCCGCGCCGTGGCGCTCGAGGTGCTGGCGGGCGCCGTTCGGTGAGCGTGGGGCGCGCGGGCGCGGGCGGCTTCGGCGCGCTCTTCGCATGGGCGCTCTACGATCTCGCCAATACCGCGTTCTCGCTGAACGTCGTCTCGCGCTACGTGCCGCTCCTCGTCGTCGAGGATCTCGGCCGCCGCGACCTCGACGTGAGCGTCGCCTACAGCGGCGCGATGGTGCTGGTAGCCTTCGCGGCGCCGCTCCTGGGCGCGCTCTCCGACTTCTCCGGGCGCCGCATCCCGTTCCTCGCCGCGGCGACGCTCCTCTGCGTCGGAGCGACCGCGCTCATGGGCCTCGGCCGGCCGGCGGCGCTGGTGCTCGGACTCTTCGCGATCGCCACCTTCTTCTACCAGTCCGCGCTCGTCTTCTATGACGCGCTCCTCGCCAACGTCTCCGACGAGTCGAACCGCGGCCGCGCATCGGGCTTCGGGATCGCGCTCGGCTACGGCGGCGCCATCATGAGCCTCTATGCCGTCTCGCCGGTCGCCGAGCGCTGGGGGAAGGCGGCGGCGTTTCCGGCGACGGCGGCGATCTTCCTCGTCTTCGCGCTGCCGTGTCTGGTGATGGTGCCGGACGGACCGGGCGGAGCGCTCTGGCGCCGCGGGCTCGCGTCCGCGACGTTCGCGCGCGTTGCTGCGACGCTGCGCCGGGTGCCCCGCATGGCGGGCCTCGGCCGCTTCCTCATCGCCCACTTCCTCTACACCGACGCCGTCAACACGGTGATCCTCTTCATGGCCGTCTACGTGACCAAGGTCGGCGCCTTCACGAGCGCCGAGGTGACGCGCCTCCTCGCGCTGTCGACGATCTTCGCGATCGCCGGGGCGTTCGGCGCCGGGCCGCTGATCGACCGGATCGGCGCCAAGCGCGCCCTCTATGCGGCGCTCGCGGGCTGGGCGGTAGGCTTCGCGATCGCACTCGCGGCGCCAGGCAAGGGGGCGCTCTGGCTCGTCGGACCGATCACGGGTGCGGCGCTCGGCGCCACCTGGGCCGCCGACCGCGTCCTCATGTTCCGGCTGGCGCCGCGCGCCGCGCTCGGCGAGCTCTACGGCGTCTACGGGATGGTCGGCCGCTTCGCGGCGATCACCGGGCCGCTGGTGTGGGGCGCCGTCGTCTATGCGCTCGAAGACACCGGCGCACTCGCGTATCGCGCCGCGATCGGCGCTCTGCTCGTCATGCTCCTCGCCGGCGCCTGGGTGCTGCGGCGGGTGCCGGCGGTCTGACGGCGGCGGGAGCGTTCGCTGCCGCTCAGCTCCCCGGTAGCAGGCCCGCTCGGCGGACGACGTCGTCGAGGTCGGGCTGCAGGCGGAGCGCCGCCGCTGCCTGCGCTCGCGCTTCGTCGCCGCGGCCCTCTTGCCGGAGCGCCAGCGCCAGATTGAAACGCACCGCGGCGTAGTCGGGGCGCAGCGCCAACGCCCGCTCGTACTCCGCGATCGCGGCCGCGGCGCGGCCCTCGCGGAAGTGCAGGTTGCCGAGGTTGCTGTGCGGCTCGGCGTAGTCCGGGGCGAGCCGTATCGCCTCGCGGTAGAGCGCCGCCGCTTCACGATGTTCGCCGCGCTGCACGAGCGCCACAGCGAGATTGTTCATCGCCTCGGCGAATCCGGGCCGCAGCCGCAGCGCCGTGCGGTAGTACGGCTCGGCCTCGGCGAAGCGCTTCTGGTCGGCGAGGGCGGTGCCCCAGTCGTTGTAGGCGTCGGGGGAGTCCGGCTGGAGCCGGATCGCCTCGGCGTAGTGCGCGATCGCCGCCGCCGCGTCGCC
Source organism: Polyangiaceae bacterium UTPRO1 (assembly GCA_002050235.1). Classification (GTDB taxonomy): domain Bacteria; phylum Desulfobacterota; class Binatia; order UTPRO1; family UTPRO1; genus UTPRO1. Next base: position 224,131 of record MWST01000043.1, read on the forward strand.
GCGCTCGCCGAGGGCGCGGCCGAGGTGCACGTGCGCCGCGGCGTAGCTCGGGTCGATGGCGAGCGCCCGGCGGGCGGCGTCGAGGGCGGCGTCGACCGCACCCGCGGCGAGGTCCGCCTCGGCGAGATTGCTCCACGCGCGGGCGTTCGCCGGGCGCTTGGCGGTGACGTCGGTCCACATGGCGCGCGGGCTCCGGTAGTCGTGGTTGCGGGCGATGGTGAGCGCGCCGAGGACGGCGACCACGGCGGCGAGCGCGGCGGCGGCGATCCGGCGGGTTGCTGCGGTTCCGAGCCGGGCGCGGCGGAGCGCCGTCCAGCCGCCCACGACGAGGAGGGCAGCGAGCGGTGCGAGCGGCAGATACATGCGGTGCTCGAAGGCGAGATCGCGGATCGGCACCACGCTCGAGCTCGGGGCCAGCGTCAGCAGGAAGGCCAGAACCAGGAAGCGGAGCCGCGGCCGGGCGCGGAAGGCGCAGAGGAGCCCGCCGATGCCCGCGGCCAGGAGCAGCGCCGGCGCGGTGACGCCGAAGCCCCTAGCCGGCGGCCACCCGTAGTCGAGCACGAGGCCGTACGGCAGGACGACGAGGCGGAGATAGTGGAGGATCACGCCCGGTTGGCTCGACGCGAACTCTGCGAGCGACAGGTCGCGTATCGCGAAGCCCGCGGTCGCCGCCGACTCGTGCTCCTGGCCGAGGAGGAGCAGCGCCGGGAGGCTCCAGGTCGCGAAGAGGCCGAGATGGAGCCGGCGGCGCCGGCGCCAGGCGGCGCGCCAGGAGCCGGCGAGGAACGTGCGGTCGTAGAGGAGGACGAGGAGCGGCGCCGTCACCATGACGGGCTTGCAGAGCATGCCGAGGGCGCAGGCCGCGACCGCGGCGGCGTACCAAGACGCCGGCCGCGCCGCCGCCGCACCGCGGATCACGCACCAGAGGGTCGTGAAGTAGAGGAGCCCCATCAGCGACTCGGCGCGCTGCACGACGTAGGTGACGCTCTCGGTCTGCAGCGGATGCGCCGCCCAGACGAGCGCGATCGCGAGCGCCAGGGGCGCCGTACCGGTGCTGCGCGCGGCGATGCCGTAGAGAGCTAGAGCCGCGAGCCCGTGCACGACGGTGTTGACGACGTGGTAGCCGAGCGGAGCGGCGCCGCCTAGCGCCCAGTCGAGCGCGAAGGAGAGCTGCACGAGCGGCCGGCTCGTGCCGCGTACGGTCGCCCACGAGAGCTCGTGCAGCGCCGGGTTTTCGAGGATGGCCGCGTCGTCGAAGAGGAAGGGCGTATGCAGCGCGTTGGCGTACGCGAGGGCGACGACCCCGATGATGAGCAGGGGGAAGAGACGCTCGACTGGACGAGGCCGCGGCGCGGAGCCTCGAGGAAGGCGCGCCGCCGGGCCAGGCGCAGCGAGCCGTGCGGCGGGCGGGCATGGCGCCGCCGGCGGCATGGCGTCAGCCGCGAGCGGCCTCGGCTCCGGCGACGACCGCCGCCACCAGCGCCGGATCTTCCATGGGCATGAAGTGGGTGCGGTCGGGACGGTGCAGATCGTGCGCGTTCCGGAACCGTCGCGCCAGCGCCGGCCACGTCGGCGAATAGCGGAAGTCGGCGAGGTCGGCGGGGGTGCGCGGCTCCATGGCGCGGAGCACGGTGACCGGCAGCTCGAGCGCGCGCACGTGGTCGTGGATCGCGGGGTTGCCGAAAACGCCGCTGTAGACCGCACCCTCCATCTCCGGCGAGCAGGCGAGCTCGAAGCCCGGGGGATCGAGGCTCGGGACCAGGCCCCAAGTGCAGTAGTCGCGCAGCGCCGCCGGCGTGAAGCTCGCGAACGACGGCCGCTGGCGCAGGCGCTCGATCATCTCGTCGATCGAGGTGAAATGGCGGCGGCGCTTCGCTGCCGGGTGGGCGTTGCCGGCTACGGGGATGCGGGCGCCGTCAGCGGCGGAGGCGAGCGCCGCGTAGTGCTCGGGAGCCAGAATCGTCGGGTCTATCAGCACCAGGCGGCGAAAGCGCGCCGGCTCGAGCGCCGCGGCCTCGACCAGCGCGTGACCGCCCGCCGAATGGCCGACGCCGACGACGTTGCGGAGGTCGAGGCGGCGCACCACTTCGGCGACGTCGCGTCCGAAGTCCTGCCAGCGGATCGCGTCGACCTTGTCGCTGCGTCCGTGTCCGCGCTGGTCGACCGCGATCACCCGCCGGTGCCCGAGCCGGGCGACGACCTGATCCCAGCAGCGAGCGTGGAATCCGGTGGCGTGGATGAGCAGCAGCGGATCGCCCGCGGCGCCGCGGCCCCACTCGAAGTAGGTGAGGGACACGCCGTTCACGGCGACGGAGGCTTCGATCGGAGCCGGCACGATCGGCGATACATGGGAGAAGTCGGACGGTCATGCAAGCGCGGCTACAACGGCCGGCACGCGCCGCCGGCTTGCGCAGCGCGGCACCAAGCGGCATCCTGGCCGGTCATGGCGCGTCCGGTGCCGGAAAGTGGCGGGATGCCACCGGTCGGTGCGCTCCGAGGGGTGGTCTCGATGCTGCGGGCGTTTCCCCCGATGGTCCGGCATCGGGGTCAGGAGTACGCTCGCAGCGGCCGCGTCGGGCAGATGATCTTCGCCGCCGACGCGGTGCGCGCCGAGGTGCGCGGCGCGCACCCCTACGACGCAGCGTGGACCTGGCCGCACATCGGCGAGAGCCGCCCGGCGTGCTCGTGCCCGGTAGGGCCGTATTGCAAGCACGCGTACGCGCTGGCGTGCTGCCTGCTCGCAGTGGCGCACGAGGAACACGGCTTCGCCGATGCGCGCCTCGCGCAATTCCTCCCGACCGGTCTGGTGCCGCGACCGAGCGCGATCGTGCCGATCAGCGCCGGCGGCGACCGGCGCCGCCAGGCGGCGGCACCGGCGGCGGCGCCGCCGGGATCCGCGTCCGGACCGCTGCTCTCGGCGCTCGACCGCTTGCGCCGGATGCCGCCCGGCTGGCAGCGCGAGCACGCGCTCGAGCGCCTCCTCGCCGGCGGCCCGGCGCGCGGACTCTCGGGCTATCTGCCGCCGTTTCCCGAGATTCTCGAGGAAGCAGATCCGGACCTCATGTGCTGGCGGTTGGCGCAGGAGATCCAGGCGCGGACGAGCGGCTGGCTGCCGCGCGAGCTCGGCATCTACCGCGATCGCCCCGATCTCGCCGCCCGCCACGCCGCCCGCGCGCGCACTGCGCTGCTCGATGAGCTGGCGTCGTGGGCGCGGCGGAAGGCGGCGGTCACGCCGCGGAGCCTGCGACTCCTCTTCGGGCTCGTCGACCGCCCCGGTGTCGGCCCGACCGTCACCGTCGAAGCGCGCGTCACGAGCGCGCAGATGAACGACGAGCCGCGCTCGCTCATGCAGCTGGCACAGCTACGGATGCAGGCGCACCGGACTCCGGGCTTGCTGCCGGCGGACCAGGCGGCGGTGCTCGACTGGCTCTGCGATCACAACGTGGGCGGGCGGCACGACTACTACACCGGGCAGGCGGGGATCACGCCGGCGCTCCTCGCCCGCCTGCTCGAGCGCGTCACCGACCTGCCGTTCGCCGCCTGGCGCGACGACATCGAGCCCGGACTCGCGGCGGCGGCCGGGGTGCGCCCCGGCGATCCGGTGCGTCTGGCCTCCGGCCTCGTGAGCTTTCTGCCGACCTCGGTGGCGCGCGACGGCGAGGTGTGGATCGAGCTCCGCTTCGTCTGGCCCGACGGTCGCGAGCGCCGCCTTGCCGACGCCGTCTACCTGCGTGACCCCGGCGGCTGGTCGCCGTCGGGGCGGATGAGCCTCGCGCTCGCCGACGGCGTCTTCAGGGTGGTCGGCGAGGAGCCTCCCGAGTCGGTCGTCGAGCTCTTTGCGACCTCGGGCGGCCTGCCGCTTCCCGAGGAGAGCCGCGCCGAGACGCTCGGACTGCTGGCTGCGAGCTTTCCGCACCTCGAGGCGTCGCTGGTGGCGCGCACGCGGACGCATGCGATCAGACCCGTGGTCGCGCTCGATCTGCGCGCCGACGACTGGCTCGAGCTGCGCGTCTTCGCACGCCCCACGGCGGCGGACGCCGGCGACGTCGCGTTCGAGTGGCTGCCCGACGGCCGTTGGGCGCGCCGCCCGCGCAGCGCCCTGCCCGGAGGCGGCGCGGCGGTGGACCTCGAGGCCTTTCGCGCCGACGTGGCCCCGGCCGCCGACACGAGCCTGTCGCCGCCCGCCGCTGCGGCGGTGAGCGGCGAGAGCGGCGAGCCGCCGGCGCCGAGCGACGCCTGGCTCGACGCGCCGAGCGCCGAAGACGTGGCGCCGATCATCGCCTGGGTCGAGGAGACCGACGCCTCCCCCGGCGGGCGGCGCGCGGCCGGCGCCGGCGCGCCGCCCGCCGAGGCGCGCGAGCGCGGCCGGTGGCTCTACTGCAGCCGCAGGCGCATGGAGCACTTCGCCGACGTCTGGGAGAGGCGGCCCGCCGACGTCGAGTGGTACGGCTCCGAGCGCGCCCGCCGGCTGTTGGCTGCCGGCCAGCGCGTGGCGCCGCGCGTCCGCATCGAGGCGAGCGGCGTCGATTGGTTCAAGGTGTCGGCGGCGTGGGAGGCCGAGGGGCGCGAGCTTTCCGACGCCGATCTGGCGAAGCTCCGCGCCGCGACGACGCGCTTCGTGAAGCTCGACACCGGTTGGGTGCGGCGCGATGTCGCCGCGAGCTTCGACGAGCTGGGGACGCTCGTCGCCGAGCTCGGGCTCGAGCTCGGCGATGAGCCGCAGCAGGTGACGGTATGGCAGCTCGCCGGCGCCGATCCCGCGGTGCTCGCGACCCTCGAGCGGCTCGGCGCCGATCCCGAGACGGTCGCGGCGGCGCGGACGCTGCGGGACCGGGTGGCGGGCTTCTCCGGGTTGCCGGCCGTCGCGCCGCCGCCCGAGCTCGAGGGCGAGCTCCGGCCGTACCAGCAAGCCGGCCTCGACTTCCTCGCGCACGCGTCGGCGCTCGGCATCGGCGCGATCCTCGCCGACGACATGGGGCTCGGAAAGACGGTGCAGGCGCTGGCGTGGCTCATGCATCTGCGCCGGCAGGATCCCGGCGGCGGGCCGTGCCTGGTCGTCTGTCCGGCGTCGGTGGTGCACAACTGGGCGCGCGAGGCCGAGCGCTTCGCGCCGTCGCTGCGCGTCCTCCTGCTGACGAGCGGCGGGGGTCGCCACGCAGCCTGGAATGCGATCGCGGCGCACGACCTCGTAGTCACCAACTATGCGCTCCTGCGGCGCGACGCCGAGCGCTGGCGCGCCATCGACCTCGGCGCCGTGATCCTCGACGAGGCGCAGAACATCAAGAATCCGAACGCCGCGGTGACGCGCGCCGCGATGGCGCTGCGCACCCGCCATCGTTTGGCGCTCACCGGTACGCCGCTCGAGAACCGCGCCCTCGATCTCTGGAGCATCGCCTCCTTTGCGAACCCCGGCTACCTCGGGAGCCGCGCCGCCTTCGCGGCGCGCTACGACGGTCCCGAAGCGCCGCCGCACGCGCGGACGCTGTTGGCGGCGAAGCTCCGCCCGATGCTGCTCCGCCGCACCAAGGGCGCCGTGGCGCCCGATCTGCCGGCGCGCATCGAGGAGCGGCTCGATTGCGAGCTCACCAAGGGCCAGCGCCATCTCTATCTGGCCGAGCTGCGTCGCAGCCGCGCCCTCGTCGAGGCGCTCGCCGCCGCGCCCGGAGGCGTCGAGCGCAACAAGATCACCGTGCTCGCGGCGCTCACGCGGCTGCGCCAGATCTGCTGTCATCCGGCCCTGGCGGGGGGCGATCCGGGCCTCGGCTCGGGCAAGATCGACGCCCTCGCCGAGCTGCTCGAGCCGCTGCTCGCCGAGGGCCACAAGGTGCTCGTGTTCTCGCAGTTCGTGAGCCTCCTGAAGCTCCTCCAGCCGGTGCTGGCGGCGCAGGGCGTGAAGCAGCACTTCCTGAGCGGCCAGACGCAAAAGCGGGAGCAGGTGGTTGCCGCCTTCCAGAACGACCCTGATCCCGGTGTCTTCCTGGTCTCGTTGAAAGCGGGCGGCGCCGGTTTGAACCTGACCGCCGCCAGCTACGTCGTGCTCTTCGACCCGTGGTGGAATCCCGCCGTCGAGGCGCAGGCGATCGACCGCTCGCACCGGATCGGCCAGGACCGGACGGTGATCGCCTATCGCCTCCTGACCCGCGGCACGATCGAAGAAAAGATCTGGGAGCTGCAGCAGCGCAAGGCGGCCCTGTCGCGGGAGCTTCTCGGCGAGGACGGATTCGCGCGCACCCTCGATCGCGACGCCCTCCGGTTCCTGCTGGAAGAGTGAGCCGGCGCCGGACTGGCGTCCGGGCGCCGATGCCGCGGTGCATCTTGACCGAGCGGCTAGCGTCATGGGACGTGGGCCGGCATCGCGTCGGCGCGGCAGCACGTCCCCGTCCGGCCCGCTAAGCCGCCCCGTCGTTGGGACAATAGGGCGAAGCTCGGGAAAGGACCGCAGGTCCGATGAGCGGCGATTCCGATTACTGAGCGCTGATACTTCCGACGTGTGCAGAGACCGGCCCGCGAGGCGGTTCCTCCGCGGCGCGACGCGTCGCGGGCGCGAGACCACCATGTCGCAGGCGCAGGCCGGATCCCCGGCTACGCCCATCCTGCGCGAGGTCGGATCGTCTATACGACAGCCCCGGTCTTCCTGAACAGATGCTCCGTCGGTATGCTGCCGGCGAACCTATGCGCCCGAAGGTGATCAGCCTCTTTTCCGGGGCCGGCGGCATCGACTACGGCCTTGAGGCCGCCGGCTTCGAGACCGCCGTCGCGCTCGAGTGGGACCACGACTGCTGCGAGACGCTCCGTCGGAGCAGGCCTCGGTGGGAGGTCATCGAGGACGACATCATGAACGTCCCGAGCGAGGCGATCCTCTCCGCCGCCCGACTTCGTCCGCGCGAGGCGGCGTTGCTCGTCGGCGGACCTCCGTGCCAACCCTTCTCGAAGGCCGGGTACTGGGCGCGGGGCGACTCGCTGCGCCTCGACGATCCTCGCTCGAACACCCTCGCCGCTTACATGCGCGTCGTCGAGGAGACGCTCCCCGCCGCGTTCTTGCTCGAGAACGTCGAGGGGCTGGCGTATGAGGGCAAGGACGAGGGGCTGCGTTTCTTGCTCGACCGCCTCGCCAAGATCAACCGCCGCACCGGCAGCCGCTATACGCCTGTCTTCCGGAAGCTCAACTTCGCGGAGTACGGCGTGCCCCAGATCCGCGAGCGCGTGGTCGTCGTCGCATCGCGCGACGGCACGCCCTTCCAATTCCCGGCGGCGACGCACTCCGACGAGAGCGATGCACCCCTTCCTGGCGTCGGGCTGGAGCGATATCGGACCACTTGGGACGCGCTCGCCGACGTGCGGCCCGACCCGGCCGAAGACCTCGCAGTTCGCGGTAAGTGGGCCGAGCTCCTCCCCTCGATCCCCGAAGGATCCAATTACCTGCACCACACGGATCGCGGCGAGGGGATGCCGCTTTTCGGCTGGCGCCGACGATTTTGGACGTTCCTACTCAAACTGGCGAAGGCGAAGCCGTCGTGGACCCTGCAAGCGCAGCCGGGCCCCGCGGTCGGTCCCTTCCACTGGGAGAGCCGCCGCTTGAGCATGCGCGAGCTTTGTCGACTGCAGACGTTCCCCGACGACGTCGCGATTCATGGCGGGCGAACGTCGGTGCAGCGCCAGGTCGGCAATGCCGTGCCGTCGCTCATGGCCGAGATCCTCGGCCGCTCGATCCGAACGCAGTTCTTGGGCATGTCCGCGACGCGAGGCCCGCTCCGCCTGATCCCGCCGGATCGCGGAACCCCGCCACCGCCGGAGTCGGTCGCGGACGTGCCGCGAAAGTTCCGGCGCCTCGTCGGCGAGCACGCAGCCCACCCCGGAACGGGGAAGGGCTACGGAGCGCTCTCGCGTGCGCGCGACGCCGTCACGGTATGACCGGGCGACGCCGCCTTCGCCGTCGCACGGCGCGCCGGACCTTCACGGCGGCATGGTCGGCGTGGGTCCTCACGTCGCCTTCCCAGAAGCGGAGCACGATCCACCCGCGCTCGCGCAGCCGGTCGTCGTGCCGCCGATCGCGTTCGACGTCGCGCCGAATCTTCGCCAGCCAATACGGCGCGTTGTGCCCCCGCGCGAGTCGCGCGAGCCGCTCCTCGAGGTCGCGCCCGTGCCAGAAGTCGCCGTCGCAGAACACGGCGACGCGCTCCTTGCGAAAGACGACGTCTGGACGGCCGGGAACGTCGTGTGGCGCGACCCGGTATCGGAGGCCGAGCTCACGCAGCGCGGCGCGCAGGAGCAGCTCGCACCCCGTGTCGCGCTTGCGGCTCGACGCCCTCGCCGCCGCCGATGCTCGCGGCGTCGCGGCACACAGACCTGCAAAGGAAGGGCTGCGTGCGCGGCGCTGGGTCGACATGATGCGCGTGCGCGACCCCCCGGAAAGCCGAGTCGAGCTACGAGCTTGACCGACGTCCGCGTGATCGCGATCCTCGGCCACAAATATGCCAGCGAAGCCGAAGCTCTTGAAGTGGCTCCGCGCCGCGTGCGCCGAGTACGGCCACGACGTTGCGGCGCTCTATCGCGTGCGCGGGACAAACGCGTGGCCGCTCACGGCCGGCGACAGCGCTGAGCTTGCGCAGAAGCTGCGCGACGGCGGGCACTTCCTGCCGCTCCCCAAGGAGCCCGCAGCGCTTGCGAACATCCTCGAGGTCGCGATCGTCGACTTTCTCCTCGCCGAGATCGACGCCACGCCAGGAGCGCGGGCGAGCCGCGGAACCGAACGTGGGTACCCTGACGTGGAGATCTCCGGTGCGTGCTTCGGTGACGGCTACCACGCGATCGACGTCAAGATCGCCATGCGCAAGCGCGCGGCGCGGCCCGGGAAGACGCCGGCGCGGACGCAGAGCCGGATCACGCTCTACACCGGCAACACGTACTTCCTCTACCCGCAGCTCCACTGGCCGGGCACGTTTCGCCCGTTCGCCGACTACCAGAGCCACGTCGACGTCATCGGTATCTACACCCTCAACGAGCATTCCACTTCGCGCGTCGACGACCTCGAGCTGATCGTGCAGGAGCCGTGGGCCATCGCCTCGCGGCAGCGTTCGTCGACGACGCGGGAGTACATCGGCGCGGTCATGGAGATCGATCGTCTGCGAGAAGGTCGCGGCGAGTTCGCGAACGAGGACGCGTTCTACAAGTACTGGCGCGCGTACAAGTTCAAGGTCGGCGAGGCGGTGAAGCAGCAGCTACAGAGGCTGTTGAAAGAACAGGCGAGCAGGTAAGGCGAGAGCGTGGCAGCAAAGTCGACGACGTCGACGCGCCCGCTTACGTGGCCTGCAATTACTTCTACAGCGGCCACGACCAGTTGGAGCAGTAGACCGTCTCGTTTCGCTCCCTTCCACGTCCGGGCCTCCCACATGGGCTTGCCATCCGCGACAGGTGCGCCGGACTCCGCCGGACTCCGATTGACGGTCGAGGGCGCTCTTTGGCAGGGTGCGAGCGGATCGCGATGCGCGCCGGGCGCGGTCCTTCCCCCACCGACCAGCGGACTGGAGACCCCGATGCGCCGTCCATTCATCATCGTCGTTGCCGTGCTCGTCGTCTGTGCCGTCGCCGCCGCGGCAACGCAGGCCGCCGCCGCGGGCCCCTCGCCGGCGCGGAAGTGCCAGGCGGCGAAGCTCAGAGCGGCCGGGAAGGCGTGCGCTTGCCGTCATGCCGTTGCCGCCAAGGCGCTCGTGAGCGGCGCCACGGCGGACTTCGGCGCCTGCACCGCCAAGCTCGCCGCCGCCTTCGCCAAGGCGGAGAGCAAGGGCGGGTGTCCGGCGAGCGGTGAAGGTGCGACCGTCGACGGCCGGCTCGCCGGACTCGTAGACGACCTGGCGGCGGCACTCCAGGCGAGCGGCGCCGGCGGCGCCGCCGCCGCGTGCGTCGCCGCCAAGCTGCAGGCCGCCGGCAAGCAATGCGCCTGCCTCCACAAGCTGCAGGCGACGGCGACGCAGAAAGGCGCGATGCCGGACGTCGCCGCCTGCGAGGCCAAGCTCACCGCAGCCTACGGAAAGGCCGAGAGCAAGGCCGCTGGGGCGTGCCCGACCAGCGGCGACGCCGCCGCCATGGGCGCCGAGGTGCGTGGATGCGCCGCCGAGGTCGAGGCCGACGTTGCCGATCGCGACACCAGCACCTATGCGCAGCCCGGTCCGTACGGGGTCGGCGTCCGCACCGTCACGCTCGTCGATGCGTCGCGTCCGACCCCGCCGAACGGTGCCTACCCGGGTGCGCCCGACCGCACGCTGGTCACCGAGATCTGGTATCCGTCGGCGCCGAACGGGTTGGTCGAAGGGCGGAACGCCGACATCGCGCCGAGCGGCGGCGCCTTCCCGTTGATCGTCCGCGCCCACGGATTCTCCGGGCTCCGGCGCGACTCGACGTACATCGCGCGGCACCTCGCGAGCTGGGGGTACGTCGTCGTCGCTCCCGACTTCCCGCTCTCGTACCTGAGCGCACCCGGCGGACCGACGCTCGCCGACGTCGGCAACCAGGCGGGCGACGTGAGCTTCCTCATCGACCGCTTCCTGACTGCCGCTGCGGACGGCGGCAGCTTCCTCTTCGGCCGCCTCGACGCGGCGCGGATCGGTGCCATCGGCCACTCGCTCGGCGGCGCCACCGTAATGCTCGCTACCTACCACGCGACGCTGCGCGATCCGCGCATCAAAGCGACCGTCGCCCAGGCGCCTCTAGGCTGCGTCTTCCTCGACGGCTTCTTCGCGGCCACGGACGTGCCGCTCCTCGTCGAAGGCGGCAGCGTCGACATGATCACGCAGTACGCGAGCAACCACCTGCAGCCGTACGGATTCGCGAACGCGCCCAAGTATCTGATGACCTTCGACGGCGGTACGCACCTGGGCTTCTCGGACCGCCTGCTCTTCAACGACACCCAGAACGGCGACGACGCGGTCGGCTGCAGCCTCTTCGTGCGCCCCGGCGACCCGCGGCCGCTCGCGTTCGCGACCGACCTGCCGCCCGACTTCCTCGGCGGTCCCGCCCTCGGCGTCGATCCGGCGGGCTCGCTCTGCCAGCCGGTCTGTCCGCTGCCGCCGCCGACCTTCATGCGGCACAGCCGCCAGAACGCGCTCGCGAAGGCCGGATCGACCGCGTTCTTCGAGGCGAAGCTGCGCGGCAGCGTGTCGGGGGCGCGCATGATCGCCGGACGCATCGACGCCGACAACCCCGACCTGACGCTGACGTTCGAAGAATGACGTGCGCACCCGTGTCGCGCATTGACACTTAGTAAACGGCATCGCTATGGTCCGCGCGCGCCAACGGCGAGCCGCGTACAGAATAGCGCCGAACGCCAAGTCGCTACGCCCGCGTCACGGACTCGAAAGGGGTCGCTCGATGTTCAAGGTAATGCCGCTTCGCTTCGCCGCCGTCCTGTCGCTGGCATGCGGTCTGGCGCTCGGCTCTCGCCCGATCGTCCGCGCCGAGGTGCAGCCCGGCGACACGATCACCAAGGAGAACCAGGACAAGATCAAGGGGCTCGTCGCCGACGGCGTGCAGTGGTGCGTGAATCGCGGCATGGAGATGAAGATCGTCCCGACCAAGTCGATCCCGCTGCCCAAGCTCTATCAAGAAGCCACCGAGAAGTTCTCGGCGCAGGTGAAGCTCAAGGAGGACCAGACGCTCGAGGGCTACGTCGCCGGACGTCCCTTTCCGCAGGTCGACACGGCCGATCCGATGGCGGCGACCAAGCTCATGTACAACTTCGAGCGCACGCACTACTTCACCGACGACCTCGCGCTCCACCTCTTCGACGCCGACACGGGCCAGCTCCAGGTCGATCAGAGCGGCAACCAGCGCTACGTCGTCGAGCGCCATTTCGTCCTCGACTGGCTGCGGGCGCTGCAATTCATCGGCCGCCTCCACATCGATCCCAAGCCCGAGATCGAGCCCAACAAGGACGGTGCGTTCCGCAAGGCCGGGCTCTATCCCGTCCTCGAGCCCTTCGACCTGAAGGGCATCGGCGGCCTCAACTACCGCTACCTCGATCCGCTGCGGCAGGATGACCTCTGGCTCTACCTGCCGAGCCTGCGCCGCGTGCGCCGGCTCTCGAGCGCGCAGCGCTCGGAGGCGCTCTTCGGCCAGGACATCGACGTCGACAGCTACGGCGGCTACGCCGGACAGATCCCGTGGTTCAAGTGGAAGCTCCTCGCCCAGAAGCCGATGCTGGCGTCGCTCCACGGCGAGAACATGCCGCCGGTGCCGTGCAAGGGCGACGGCGGCATGACCTTCTGCGAGGCGTGGGAGATGCGGCCCGACGTGTTGGTAGTCGAGGGCACGCCCAAGGCCGAGGCGTACGCGTACTCGAAGCGCGTCATCTACATCGACCACGAGAGCTTCTTCATCGTCTACACCGATCTCTACGACCGCGGCGGCGAGCTCTGGAAGACGGTCATGCAGAGCATCCGCACGTCGACACGGCCGAACCCCAAGGTGAGCTTCGAGTACCCCGAGGAGCGGATGTTCATCTACGCGTTCACGGTGGTCGACATGCAGCTCGAACACGGCACGCGGGTGGCGATCCCCGGCATGGCGTTCCAGAACGAGCCCGGCTGGTACGTCGACGTCGGCCCGAAATACGGCGGCGAAGAGGGCTGGTTCTCGATCGCGGCGCTCATCAGCGCCGGGCACTGAGCTTCGGGCGTGCCCGCATGGCCCCGCGCCTCACGCACGTCGCGCTGCGCGTGACCGATCTCCGGCGCGCCATCGATTTCTACGCCGGCTATGCCGGGCTCGTCGTCGCCCACGAGCGCGAGGAGAACGGCACGCGGATCGTGTGGCTCGCCGAGCGCGCCGAAGATCCCGACTTCGTCTTCGTGTTGCTGCCGATGGCGCACGCCGAGGTCGAACGTCCGGGCGTGCACCACTTCGGCTTCGCGGTCGCCAGCCGCGCCGACGTCGACGCGATCGCGGCGCGCGCACGGGCGGCCGGAATCCTGCGCCAGGAGCCGCGCGACGCCGGTCCGGTGGTCGGCTACTTCTGCATCGTCGAGGATCCGGACCGGAACTGGGTGGAGTTCTCGTTCGGCCAGCCGATCGACCCGCGCCGGATCCCGGCGCACTAGCGATCCGCGGCCGACGCCGCTACACGGTTCGCCCATGCAGACACGCGCCGCCGTCGCTCACGCAGCCGGGAAGCCGCTGACCATAGAAACCGTGGAGGTCGCCGGACCGCGGGCCGGCGAAGCGCTCGTCGAGATCAAGGCGAGCGGCGTCTGCCACACCGACGCCTACACGCTCTCCGGCGCCGACCCCGAAGGGCTCTTTCCGGCGATCCTCGGACACGAGGGCGCGGGAGTGGTGCTCGAGGTCGGCGCCGGCGTGACGACGCTCGCACCGGGCGACCACGTGATCCCGCTCTACACGCCCGAGTGCCGGCAGTGCGAGTACTGCCTGAGCCGCAAGACCAACCTCTGCCAGGCGATCCGCGCCACCCAAGGCCAGGGCCTCATGCCCGACGGCACGAGCCGCTTCTCGCAGGGGGCGACGATGCTCCGCCACTACATGGGTACGTCGACCTTCGCGCACCATACCGTCGTACCCGAGATCGCCCTCGCCAAGATCCGCCCCGACGCGCCCTTCGACAAGGTCTGCTACGTCGGCTGCGGCGTCACTACCGGGCTCGGCGCCGTCATCAACACCGCCAAGGTCGAAGCCGGCGCGCGCGTCGTCGTCTTCGGGCTCGGGGGTATCGGGCTCAACGTCGTGCAGGGGGCGCGCCTGGTGGGCGCCGAGCAGATCGTCGGCGTCGACAGGAATCCCCGGCGCCGCGCCCTAGCCGAGAAGCTCGGCATGACCGACTTCGTCGATCCGCGCGAGGTGGCGGGCGACCTCGTGCCCTACCTCGTCGACCTCACCAAAGGAGGCGCCGACTACTCCTTCGAGTGCATCGGCGACGTCCGGGTGATGCGCCAGGCGCTGGAGTGCTGCCACAAGGGCTGGGGCGTCAGCGTCATCATCGGGGTCGCCGGCGCCGGTCAGGAAATCGCGACGCGGCCGTTCCAACTGGTGACCGGACGCGTCTGGAAGGGCACCGCGTTCGGCGGCATGCGAGGCCGCACCGACGTGCCGCGGATCGTCGACTGGTACATGGACGGCAGGATCGACATCGATTCCCTGATCACCCACGTGCTGCCCATCGACCGCATCAACGAGGCCTTCGACCTGATGCACGCGGGCGACTCGATCCGCAGCGTCGTGACCTTCTGAGGCGCCGCTGCGGCGGCGCACCGGTGCGCCGCGCGCCTTGACTCCCCACCGGTCCTGGCCGACGCTTGCCGGCCTGCCCCTCATGTACTCGTATCTGCACGACGTTGCCCGCCGTCTGATCGCCTTCGATACGGTGAGCGCCGCCAGCAACGCGGCGGCTGCTGCGTATCTGGCCGGTGAGCTCGAGCGCCACGGCTTCCGCGTCGCCTGCCAGGAGTACGAGAGCGGCGGGGTAGCGAAGGTGAACGTGGTTGCGACCGCCGGTCCGCCGGTTGCCGGAGGGCTCATCGTCTCGGGCCACGTCGACGTGGTGCCGTTCGCGAACCAGGCGGGATGGACGCGCGATCCGCTGGTCTTCGCCGTCGACGACGTGCGCGCGTACGGCCGCGGCACGAGCGACATGAAGGGCTTCATCGCGCAATGCGTGGCGGCGGCGGCGGCGATCGACCACCACCGGCTCGCGCGCCCGCTCGTCTTCCTCTTCACCGCCGACGAGGAGATCGGCTGCTGCGGCGCGCGGCGCGTCGTCCCCGAGCTGCCGGCGCTGGTCGGCCACGCGCCGCTGCCGACGCTGGCGTGGATCGGCGAACCGACGGCCTGGCGCGTCCACCGTGCGCACAAGGGCATCGTCGTCTTCACGGTGACCGCACACGGCGTCGCCGGCCACAGCAGCCTCCCGGAGCGGGGTCAGAACGCGATCGCCGTGATGGCGCGCGCCATCGCGGTGATCGGCGCCTATCAGACCGAGCTGCGGGCGGCGGTCGCGCCGGCGAGCGCCGCCGACTTTCCCGAATGTCCCTACACGGCGCTCAACCTGGGCGCCGTCGCCGGCGGCAGTGCCGACAACATGATCGCCGACCGCTGCACGCTCACGGTGAGCTATCGCCCGCTCCCGGGCGAAGACCCGCTCGCGGTGCACGCCGAGATCGGGCGCCGGATCGCGGCCGCCGACCTTCGCGACCCGGGATCGCCGGCGGCGCCGGGGCGGGTCGACGTCGGCGCGCCGACGGTCGTGGCGGGCATGCGCTCGCCGCGCGGTACCGGGCTCGCTGCGGCACTCGCCGCCGTGCTCGGCGACCGCATCACCGCAGACGCCGGCGGCGCGCCCTTCGCGACCGACGGCGGCGAGCTCGCGCGCGCCGGCATTGCCGGCCTCGTCTGCGGTCCGGGCGAGCTCGAGCAGGCGCACCAGCCGAACGAGAGCATCGCCCGCGCCGCCTTCGAAGAAGGCGTGGACGTGATCCGGCGCGTCGTCGAGCGCCTCTGCGCCGCCGGCTGAGAGTCCGTGCAGCTCGGCCGCGTCGGGACGGCTTTGACTCGCGGCGGTCCGATGAGCAATAGGAGCGCGGCGGACAACCCACCAGCAACATCGACGAGGAGCTTCATGGAAAGCGCTCAGGATCCGGCTCTCGGCTGCAACCCCCTCGATCTGCAGGAGCGGCCGCTGCCGGCTCGCGTCCGCGCGCGGCCTGGCGCCGGCGCCGCGCTGGACCTGCTCGAGCGCTCGAGCGCCGTGCTGCGCTTTCGCTCCGAGCTGCAGCGCCGCATGGCGACAGCCGGCTGCGACGGATTGCAGGGCCTGTTCGCGCTCGCCGAGCGGCTACGGCAGGCGCTGGCGGCGGTGTCGCACGCCGAGATCGATGCCGCCGCGCACGACCTCGCGCGCGCTACCGACCGCATGCGGGCGCTGCAGGACGATCTTCGCGAGTTGCAGGCGGTGAAAGCGGACGTTCAGGCGGCGCTCTTCGCGCACGTTGCCGCGGCGATCTCGCCGAGCAGCGCCTCCGTCTCGTCCCAGCCGATGCAGGCGTCGGTGATCGACACACCGTAGCGCAGCGCGCTTCCCGCGACCCAATCCTGCCTGCCCGAGGACAAGTTGCTCTCGACCAGCAGGCCCATGATGGCGCCATTGCTGGCTTCGAGCCGCGACAGAACTTCGCGGCAGACGATCGGCTGGCGCGTGTAGTCCTTGCTCGAGTTGCCGTGCGAGCAATCGATCATCACCGGACGCGCGAGGTCCTCGCCGCGCAGCATCTCGACCGCGCGCGCGACGTCGGCGGGGCTGTAGTTCGGACCGCTGCCGCCGCCCCGGAGCACGACGTGGCGGTCGGGATTGCCATTGGTCTTGATCATTGCCGTCGCGCCGTCGGCGCTGATGCCGAGGAAGGTGTGCGGGTGGCGCGCCGAGATCATCGCGTGCTGCACTACCTGCAAGCCGCCGGCGGTCGAGTTCTTGAAGCCGATCGGCATCGACAGGCCGCTCGCCATCTCGCGATGGGTCTGGCTCTCGATCGTGCGGGCGCCGATCGACGCCCAACTGAGGAGGTCCGAGATGTACTGCGGCGTGATCGGATCGAGCACCTCGCCGCCGCAAGGGAGGCCGAGCTCGTTGATCTCGAGGAGGATCTTGCGCGCGAGCTGCAAACCGGCGGCGATGTCGCACGAACCGTCGAGCCGCGGATCGTTGATGAGGCCCTTCCAGCCGATCGTCGTCCGCGGCTTCTCGAAGTACGTGCGCATGACGACGATCAGCCGGTCGCGTGTCGCCGCAGCGACCGCGCGCAGCCGGCGTGCGTACTCGAACGCGGCGTCGGGGTCGTGGATCGAGCACGGCCCGACGACGACCACCAGGCGGTCGCGGTCGCGTCCGTGCAGGACGTCGCGGATCGCGCGCCGGGTCTCCAACACCAGCTCGGCGGCGCGCTGCGTGAGCGGCTGCGCCGCCTTCACGGCGCGCGGCGAAATGAGCGGCATGATGCCCTCCACGTTCCGGTCTTCGATCTTCTCGATCATCGGCTGTGCTCCTCGCTTCCCCGGCTCGTGGCCCAAACGCAGAAGGCCCCGAGATTGCTCCCGGGGCCTTCGGATTTCGCGCAATCGGTTTCGTCTATCCGTTCGCGCCGCCGCCTGCCCCGAGGTCGGGCCAAGTAAAGTACGCAAAATAGGCGGCGGTGAACGTCGGCATCCCGTGGTCCCTACACCGCGAGCGGGGATAGGTCAAAGGCGGGATCGGATCGCCGCATGCGGTGGCGGCGCTGTTGCGGTCGCGGGGTTTGCCGTAAGACTCGGCGGATGCGGAATGGCGGGCGGGAGGACGTCGAGCGCGCGGGACTCGTCTGCGCCGGCCTCTGCGCGTTGAACGGCGCCTTCGTACCCGCGGTGGCCCGGCTCACCAGCACCGCGGCTGCTCCGCTCACGGTCGCGACCGTCTCGAGCCTCTTCGCAGGGGCGTTGGCGTTGGCGGTGCTCGCGGTGCGGGGCGAGCTCGGCACGCTCTTCGGGCGGGCGACCGGACCGCGCCTGGCGCTCGTCGGGCTCGTGGGTACGGCGCTCGCGTTCGGCCTCTTCTACGCGGGAACGAGTCGTACGAGCGCCATCGACGCCGCACTCGCACTGCAGGTCGAGCCCATCTATTCGCTCGTCGGCGCCTGGGCGGTTCTCGGGCATCGGCCGACGCTCCGTCGCGTCGCGGCGTTGGCCGTCCTCGTCGCCGGACTCGCGCTCGCGCTCGGCGCCCACCGCCTCTCGTCGTCAGTGGGCATCTGGCTGGTACTGGCGACGCCGCTCTGCTGGCAGCTTTCGCACCTCCTGGTGCTGCGCCGTCTGCAAGGCGTGGCCCCGGCCGTGCTGACCGGCGCCCGCTACGTCTACGGCGGTCTCATCCTGGCCTTCGCGTGGCTCGCGTCGGGCGGCAACCGGGGGGAGCTCGCCGGGCTCGGAGCCAGCCTGCCGCTCCTGGCGTTCCAGGGCACGGTCCTCTCGTATCTCGGCACCATCGTCTGGTACGCGGCGATCGCTCGCCTCGATCTCGCGCGCACGACCGCGATCGTCGTGCCCGCGATTCCGGTGCTGTCGCTCGCGGCGTCGTTCGCGCTCCTCGGCGAGGTGCCGACGCCGCGCCAGGCGCTCGGCATGGCGCTCACCGCGGCCGGCATCCTCGCCTTCGTGACCGCGCCGCACCTCGAGCCGCGGCCCCGGCGCATCCCGAGCGCGACGGCCCCGATCGCAGCGGAATGAGCGTCGGCTCCGCGACGCCCGCCGGCGGCCGGCCGGCGTCAGACGAATTCGAACCGCCCGGCCGCCACCAGGCGCTCGGCGAGCCGCGTCTTGATGTCGATCGTGCGCAGCGGGATGAAGGGTGTGAAGGCGCGCACTGTCGCCAGCTGCCGTTCTAGCTCCTCGCCTTCGAGCTCGTTGCAGAGGAGGCGCGACGCGTGCGCGGCGACCCGCTGGTTGGCCGAGGCCACGAAGATATGGGCCATGTCGAGCTCGGCGGCGGCGTCGGCGTCGGGCCGAATCCGCATCTGTTCGAGGACGCGCGCGGTGACGCTGTCCATGGCGTAGATGTCGATCATCATGTCGGCGAGGAGCATCAGGTGCTGCTGCTTCTCGCGCAGGTTGGCGAGCTCGCGCTGCATCATGATCTGCACCGTGTAGGCGACGACGCGCTTCGCCATTTCGCAGGCTTGCACTTCCGGTCCGAGAGGGCCGAGAGCGCAAAGCGGCCGCTTCTCGACCGCGGCGATCTCCTCCTGCACTTGCTGCAGGAACCGGAGATACGGGAGTCCGCCCTTGGCGACTCGCTTCATCAGCGTCGCCGGGATGATCAGGCGATTGATCTCGTTGGTGCCCTCGAAGATGCGGTTGATGCGCGCGTCGCGGTAGTGGCGCTCGATCGGATAGTCGCTGGTGAAGCCGTAGCCGCCGAGCGTCTGCAGCGCTTCGTCGGCGACGAAGTCGAGGCACTCGGTGCCGAAGACTTTGATGATCGAGCACTCGATCGTGTACTCGTCGAGGACGTCAACGACCTGGCGCTGATGGTCGGGCGCGGCGGGGTCGAGGGCGCGGGCGGCGTCGTCCATCAACCCGGCGGTGCGGTACGACATCGCGTCGGCGACGAAGATGCGCGTCGCCATGTCGGCGAGCTTCTGCTGGATGGCGCCGAACGAGGCGATCGGCCTCCCGAACTGGGTGCGCTCCTTGGCGTAGCGGATGGCGCAGTCGAGGCACTCGCGAGCGGCGCCGGTGGCGCCGCAGCCGAGCTTGAAGCGGCCGACGTTCAGGATGTTGAAGGCGATCTTGTGGCCGCGCCCGATCTCGCCGAGGACATTTGCGATTGGGACCTTGGCGTCTTCGAGGATGAGCTGACGCGTCGACGAACCCTTGATGCCGAGCTTCTGCTCCTCGGGCCCGGTCGACACGCCGGGCGTAGCGCGCTCGACTAGGAAGGCGGTGAACTTCTCGCCGTCGATCTTCGCGAACACGGTGAAGAGGTCGGCGAAGCCGGCGTTGGTGATGAACTGCTTGACGCCGTTCAGGACGTAGTGGGAGCCGTCGGCGGCGAGCATGGCCGTGGTGCGCGCGCCGGTGGCGTCGCTCCCCGACCCGGGCTCGGTGAGCGCGTAGGCGGCGAGCATCTCGCCGGTCGCCAGCTTCGGCAGGTAGCGGGCACGCTGCTCGTCGGTGCCGTAGTAGACGAGCGGGAGCGTGCCGATGCCGGTGTGCGCGCCCCACGAGACGCTGAAGGACGCGCACTTCGCGGCGCGCTCGGAGACGAGCATCGAGGTCGCTTTGTCGAGCCCGAGCCCGCCGTCGCGCTCGGGGATGTCGATCATCAGGAGCCCGAGCTCGCCGGCGCGCTTGAGGAGCCGCGGCACCAGCCCTTCTTCCTTGCGCTCGATCGCGTCGAGCCGCGGCAGCACCTCTCGGGTGACGAACTCCTCGGCGGTCTGCGCGTAGGCGAGCTGCTCGCTCGTGAATTCCCCGGTGATGAAGATGTCGCGGCTGCCGATCGGCTCGATGAGGAACGCGCCGCCGCGCGGATTGCCGGGGAGGCGGGCGGCTTGCAGCGGCACGGTAGGGTTCGAGGTCTCCATCGCAGCCTCCAGGCGCCTCGTTTCAGGCGCGGCTCAAGCGCTCGATCTCTTTCCACTGCGCGGCCGAGATCGGCATCGCCGAGAGCCGCGGCAAACGCGCCAACGAGGAATGCTCGAAGGAGGGCCGCCGCTTCAACTCGGCGAGCGTCACCGGCCGCGGCAGGCGCCGCACCGGCGCCAGGTCGACGACGGCGGCCTTCTCGTCATCCTGCTTCGGATCGGGATAGCCGCCGCCGAGCGCCTCGGCGACGCCGACTACCGCCTTCTCGCTCCCCGTGTGGTAGACGAGAACCCGGTCGCCGCGCCGGACGGCGGCGATGTACTTCCGCGCCAGCGGGTTCTTGACCCCGTCCCAGACCGTCCGGCCGTCTCGCTCGAGCTGCTCGTAGCCGTAGACGTCCGGTTCCGTCTTGAAGAGCCAAGTGCTCGCCACCATTGCACCCCCCCCGGCTCGCTAAACACGGAGGGCGCGGAGCGTCAATCCGGGGACGGCGGCCGCCGTGGCGAGGTCGCGGAGCGCGCTACAGGAGGTCGCGCACCTTTCGATACCCCTGCCGCAGCTCTTCGAGGGCGAGCCGCAGCGCTGCGCCCACTTCCCCGGCTGCCTTGCCCGCCTCCTCGCCGATGACGCCGAGCTTCGCCCGCGCGTGCTCCCACTGCTTCTCGAGCCGCTCGAACTCGTCGCGCGCGTCGGCTCTGGCAAGGTGCAGGCGGACGCGGATCTCGTCGCGCTGCTGCCGCAGCTCCTGCACGATCGTCTCGAGGTCGAAGCGCTTGTCCGTCATGGTCGGTACCTCCCTGGGAGCGGAGGCGTTGCAAGCCGCTCGCCAACGCGATGCGTCGAGGAATCGCAGCGTTGTCGTTGCTGCGGCGGCGGCTTTTCCCGGTGGCGGGAAGGGTGGTCGTGCACTCCTTCCTGGAGACAGGGAGTCCGGCGGGGTCGTTCCCGGCCGGAAGCCCGCCCGCCGGGCTCTGCCGGCTGCGGCACCCGCCGGCCGACTGCCGACCGCGCCCCTTCTCCTTAATGCTGTACGGGGTCGCCTCCGGCTGCGTTTCCCGCGGATCGGCGCCGGCTCGCATCCCATGCGCCCCGCTCTCGGCGGCGGTCGTGGGGTCGGCTCCTCTCCTTCTTCTAATGAGCGGCGAGCGCGAAGTCGCCTTCGGCGGTGACTGCCACCCGGCGCCCGACCGCCTCCGTGTGCATGAGCGCGTCGAGGAGTGCCGGCGCCGAGCTTCGCACCACCGTGCGCGCGCCGTCGGGCAGGTCGCAGATGGCGATCGCGTGCGACGGCGCCCCGCCCGTAAAGACGACCGTGTAGCCGACGATCGTCGCCGGGCCGGCGTAGTCGTCGCGCAGCGGCAGCGGCGGCTCCGCGGCGGCGACCTCGGCGGTCACGTCCTGCGAGCGCCAGCCGTACGGACTCGGGGCATTCGCCAGCACCAAGCAGGCTTGCTTGCCGAAGATGCCGGAGAGGTTCGAGACCAGTCCGGCCCGGGCCCGTACCGTGTCGCCGCGCAGCACCTCGACCATCCGCGCCACGCCTTCGAGGCTGGCGCTGTTGAACGGCCCGCCGGCGAACGCCATCGAGCCCGTGACCGTCCAGGGACAGCCGTCGGGAAGCGGCACGTCGAGGGCGAACGACTGGATCGCGGCCGGAAAGCAGCTGTAGAGCTCGGCGGCGGCGATGTCGGCACGGCGGACGTCGGCTAGTGCCAGGGAGCGCTCGCCGGTCACCACGCTGCCGCGATGGCTCTCGAGGCGGCGCCTCTGCGCGAGCGGCACGACGTGCTTCGAGAGCGCGGCGGCGCGCGGAAAGATCCAGCGGCGCGGGTCGAGCCCGAGGGCGCGGGCGCGACCTGCAGAGCAGACGATGATCGCGACCGCCTGGTTCACGTTCCACTGGCTCGCGTGCGCCTTGGTGTAGGGGAACGCCAGCATGGGGTTTCGCGGCGCAGCGTCACGGATCGCCGCCGCCGGCAGCGCGCGGCGCTTCCACGCGTGCGGGTTCGCGGCGGCGACGGCGCTGAAGCGGCCGTAGAGCGCGGCCAGCTCGTCGCGATGGCGGTCGATGTCGAGCCCGCGCGAGTGGCGGAGCGCCGACTCGATGATCGCGAAGAACTCGACGGGCGAGGTGAGGCCGCGGCGCGATTCCAGGTCGGAGCACCACATGTCGCGCGAGGTCTGGTGCACGTCGGGCGGCGGCAGCAGGTCGGTAGGCGTATCGCGCACCGGCTCGCCGGTGATCGTGCTGCGCAGGCTGCGGTACTTGGCCTCGCCGGCGACGATGATGCCGACTTCGCGCTCGCCGGCCGCGATCGCGTCGCAGAGGTCGGAGACGAGCTGGAGCTGGAGGACCCCGAGGCCGGCGAGGATCGTCGTGGCGCCCGGGCAGCCGAGGGCCGCGGCGATGAGCCGGGCTGGATCGCGGTACTCCCACATCCCCTGCGGCACCGCGATCGACTCGACCGCAGCGAGGATCGCCTCCGAGCCGGCGTCGGCCGCCGCCCGGCGTGCGGCTTCGACCATGAGCGCGCAGGGCTCGGCGCTCGTCCGCGGGTCATCGCGCTTCTCCTGGCGGAAGCCGACGCCGACGATTACCGGCGTCTCTAGTGCGAGGACGTCGGGCGCGGCCGCGGTCATTCTCCGGTGTAGACCGGCGGCCGCTTCTCGGCGAAGGCGCGCATGCCTTCCTTGGCGTCGCGCGTGCCGAAGACCGGGCTCCCGTACTCGAGCTCCCGCGCCAGCGCCTCGGCCTCGGGGACGCTTTCGTCGACCTCGCGCAACATGCGCACCAGGGCGCGGATCGCGAGCGGCGCGTTCGCCGCCACCTGCTCGGCGATCTGCAGGGCTGCGGCCAGGGCCTGGCCCTTCGGTACCAGGCGGCCGACGAGCCCGAAGGCGAGCGCTTCGCGCGCCGTCACGTGCCGGCCGGTGAGCAGGATCTCGGCGGCGAAGGTGTAAGGGATCTGGCGCCGGAGGCGCACGCTCGACCCCCCGAGCGGGAAGAGCCCGCGGCGCGCTTCGGTGACGCCGAAGGTCGCGTCCTCGGCGGCGACGCGGATGTCGGTGCCCTGCAGGATCTCCGTGCCGCCGGCGACGGCGAAGCCCTCGACGGCGGCGACGATCGGCTTCGTCGGTCGGTTGTGGCGGAGCAGCGCCTGCCAGTGGATGTCGGGCACCTCGGACATGAGCTGCATGAAGTCGTCGTCGACCTCGCCCGCGCCCATCGCCTTCAGATCGGCGCCGGCGCAGAACACGTCGCCTTTGCCGGTGAGCACGGCGACGCGCAGCTCGGGATCGTCGTCGAGCCGGCGCCAGGCGCGGTACATGCCGGCCAGCATGCCGGGGCTCAGCGCATTCTTGGCCTCGGGGCGATTCAGGGTGACCACGAGGACGTGGCCGCGGCGTTCGACGAGGCAATGGTCGGTGTTCATCGGCGGTCCTTTCGGGAAGCGGAAGCAGCCTTTTGCGGCCGATCCGGCGTCGAGGTCAACCCTGCCGCGGCCGCCTGTCGTCGGCCGACCGGACGGGGGCGGGCCGGCGAGCTTCCTCGCCGGTCACCGCTCCGTTGGTGTCCTGGTGACGCTACGTTGACGGTGGTGGCGCTGTTTGCCCGTCGCCCGGCGGCAGAGCTGTCGCGGAATCGACGGGCTACGGTCGCTTGCCGCATCCGCCCCGTGGCATCCGCTTTGCTCGGTGGCATTGGCGGAGGTGCGCCATGGGACTCGCCCGCTTCATTCACAAGCAGTTCATCGATGTCATCGAGTGGACGGAGGAGGGCGACGACATCCTCGCCTGGCGCTTCCCGACCGCCGACCTCGAGATCCAGCAGGGCGCAGCGCTGATCGTGCGCGACACGCAGGTCGCCGTGTTCGTCGACGAAGGCCGCATCGCCGACCGCTTTGCGGCCGGGCGCTGGGAGCTGCGCACCAAGAACCTGCCGCTCCTCACCGACCTCCGGCACTGGGGGAAGCTCTTCGAGTCGCCGTTCAAGAGTGAGGTCTACTTCTACTCGACCCGGCGGCGCGTCGGCCGGACGTTCGGGACGCCGCAGCCGCTCACGGTGCGCGATCGCGAGTTCGGCGCCGTGCAGGTGCGGGCCTTCGGCGTCTACAGCTTCTGCATCGCCGACGCCGAGCGCTTCTACCGGCAGGTTTCGGGAACGCGCGAGATCTACCGAGTTGCCGACCTCGAGGGACAGCTGCGCGCGATGCTGGTGAGCGCGCTCGCGGCCGAGCTCGGAGCCGGCGCGTGGTCGTTCCTCGACCTGGCAGCGAACCAGCCGGCGCTCGCAGCCGCGGTCGCGGCGCGGACGAGTGCCGATTGCGAGCCTCTCGGCATCGCCATCGCCGACGTGCGCCTCGAGAGCTTGAACCTGCCCGAGGAGCTGCAGCAGCGGCTGCAAGAGCGGATCGGCATGACCATGGTCGGCGACCTCGGTCGCTACGCGCAGTTCCAGACCGCACGCGCGATCCCGCTCGCGGCGATGAGCGAAGGCGGCGCCGCGGGCGCGGGGGTCGGCGTCGGCGCCGGGGTGGCGATGGGGCAGGCGATGGCGCAGACGATCGGCGCCGCTGCGGGCGCGTCGACTTCCGGTGGGGCCGGGTCGGACCCGAAAGCCTCCGGGCCGGCGGCGCCGGCGGCGATGACGTGCCCGCACTGTTCGACGCCGCTCGCGGCGCCGGGCCGCTTCTGCTCGGCCTGCGGCCAGCCCCTGGACTGATCGGTTGG
This sequence comes from Polyangiaceae bacterium UTPRO1, assembly GCA_002050235.1. GTDB lineage: Bacteria > Desulfobacterota > Binatia > UTPRO1 > UTPRO1 > UTPRO1. The sequence continues at coordinate 248,974 of MWST01000043.1, forward strand.
CTGCACCCGCCGAGCTTCGCTGTCCCGGCTGCAGTCAGCCGACGACGCCGCAGGAGCTGCAGGGCAAGTACGGGCAACCGCTCGCGCTCGATCTCTGCTTTCCCTGCAGCATCATCTGGTTCGACGGCTACGAAAGCCTGCTGCTGGCGCCGGGGGCGATCCTCGCGTTGTTCACGGTGATCCATGCGCATCGCGCCGAGGAGCGCCTGCGACCGCTCGTACGGCCGTCGTGCCCCCGCTGCCGGACGACCCTCGTCGCTACCCACGATCGCCAGCGCGACGTCGCCTTCAGCTACTGGCGCTGCCCGGCCGAGCACGGACGACTTACGACCTTCGTCGAGTTCCTGCGCGAGAAGGACTTCGTGCGTCCGCTCGCGCCGGCCGAGCTCACGGACCTGAAAGGCCGCGTCCGTACGATCCGCTGTGACGGCTGCGGTGCCGCGCTCGATCTCCAGCGCGGCTCGATCTGCGAATACTGTCGATCGCCGGTCTCGATCCTCGATCCGGCGCACGTCGACCGCGTGCTCCGCGACCTCCAGGCCACCGAGGCGAAACGCGGCACGGTCGACCCGACGCTGCCGCAACGGCTCGCCATGGATCGGCTAGAGGTCGACGACTTCTTTCGCCGCGTTGCTGGCGGATCGGGACAGAGCAACGAGCTCGGCGCGGCGCTGAGCCTCGTCGGCGCCGGCATCGAAGCCGTGCTCGGTAGCTTGATCGGCCACGGTCGCTGAGCGCGACCGCCGGCCGCGCGTGCGCCATGGCGTACGCGCGCCGGCGACGGGTGGGGCGACGGCCGCTGTCCTCGTAGGCGGGCGCGGCGCCTGCTCAAGCGTGCCGCGCCGAGCGCGACTTCACTGCCCGCGGCCGGCTTCGGTGACCCGTGGTCATGTCGCTGGGCGTCATTGCCGTGAAAGAAAATTCCTTGACCTCGAGCGAGCGGCCAGACTATGGCGACGCATCCCCGTAGTCTTCGAGGAGTGCCGTGCCGCGTACATTGTCATTGCTCGTGCTATCGTTCTGCGTCCTCGGCGTCGCCGTTCCCGCGCACGCGCTCTCGCCCGGCGACACGGCGTGCCGAAAGGCGCTCGCCGGCGGGTCGACCAAGCTCGCGTCGACGGTGCTCAAGGAGCAGCAGCGCTGCCACAAGATCCGGATGAGCAACGCCGATCCGGTGAACTATCCGCCGAGCAGCGACTGCAACGGCGTCGCGGCGCTGAGCCCGAAAGCGCAGGCGGCCGTGACCAAAGCGGAGGGCAAGCTCGCCGCCGCGGCGCAGAAGAAGTGTGAAGGCATCGCGAGCCTGCCCGCTGCGCTCGGGTTCGTGTCCTGCGGCGCGCCGTGCCAGGCGCTGCCGCTCGACAACACCTACGCGAGCGTGGCGGCGTGCCTCTCGTGTCAGGTGCGCGGCCTGGTCTCCGATCTCGACGCGACGATCTACGGGGCCCCGCCCGATCCGCCCGTGCAGAGCGAGGCCAACGCGGTCGTCGCCTGTCAGGGCGCGATCGGCGGCAGCGCCAAGAAGCTCGCGTTCACGATCATGAAGATCCAGCAGAAGTGCCAGTACCAGGAAGATCGTGGCGCGCTCTCCGCCGACTGCATGACCTACGATCCGAAGGGCAAGATCGCGAAGGCGGCGGCGAAGCTCGGCGCTGCTCTGAGCGGCAAGTGTGCGCCCGGCGACCTCGCCGCGCTCGGCAGCTGCGGCAACGACCAGGCCACCGAGGCGGCCTGTATCCATGCCGCGGGCTCCGCGGCGGCGGACGAGCTCTTCATCGACGTCTACGAGCCGCCGTCGGCGCCGACGCCGACCCCGACGATGCCGGCGACGCCGTCGCCGACTCCGAGTGCTACCGAGACGCCGACGCCTACGGATACGGCTACGGAGACGCCGACACCGACGCCCACCGAGACGCCGACACCCACCGAGACCGAGACGCCGACGCCGACCGTCACCGCAACGCCGGACGCCGAGGGCCCGACGGTGGTCTTCAACGCGCTCCCGAGCGCGATCCGCAACGGACAGCAGCTTACGGCAACCGGCACCACCGACCCCTCGGGCGTGGCCACGGTCGAGTACTTCTATTGTCCCGGCGTGTCCTGCACGCCGTCGATCTCGATCGGCGCGAGCGGCTCGGGTCCGGCGTATGCGGTCGTGTGGTCGGGCCAACCGACCGACGGGACGTACCAAGTGGCGGCGACGGCCCTCGATACGTTCGGGAATCCCGCGACGTCGGCGACGCAGACGGTCGTGATCGACAATACGGCTCCCGCGGGGGCGCCGAGCATCCCGGCACCGGCAGGCCTCTACGCGAGCAGCGGCACGGCGTACGGCGCCACCGGCAACTATCCCGCCGAGACCGCGTGGCCGGGCAGCATCACCGGCACGGCGTCGGATGCGACATCCGGCGTTGCTCTCGTCGAGGTGAGCATCCGCCAGACGAGCAGCGGCAATTACTGGAACGGCAGCGGTTTCGGGAGCGGTAGCGAGGTGTTCTTCGCCGCTGCCGGCACGACGTCGTGGTCGCTCGCGTTCGCCGGCGCCGATTTTCCGGCCGGCGGCGCCTACGCGCTGCGCCTCCAGGTGACCGACGCCGTCGGCAACGTACACACGGGGAGCAGCATCGCCTTCAACGTCGACTACGATCCCGCGAAGACCGTGTTCGTGGACGCCGGCTCGGGCAGCGACGCCAACAACGGCCTGACGCCGGCGACGGCGAAGGCGACGATCGCGGCCGGTGTCGCCGTCGCCAGCGATTCGCGACCTCTCGTCGCGGTGGCCCTCGGCAACTATAGCGGCACGGTCACGATCGGCAGCGGTACCGCCGACCCGACCATCGTGCGCGGCGGCTACGACGCGGCTTTCAAGCGGGCGCCGGTGGGGGTGAACGTGGTGACGATCGTGGGCAGTGGCGGTGCGCAGTCGACGGGGGTGCTGGTCGCGACCTTCGGGGCCTATCTCCAGCAGCTCACCATCGGGAGCGGGGTGCCGAGCGGCGCCGGCGGCAGCGCCTACGGCGTGCGTGCGATCGGCGGTGCGACCGTGATCTCGGAGAACTGCACGGTCGGGGCCCTGGCCGGCGTCGCCGGTGCGAACAATACCGCGACCACGCCGGCGGCGAGCAACGGCTGCACCGGCGGCAACGGCGGCAACGCCAGCGGGCCGTCATCACCCGGAGGCGGTGCCGGCTCCTGCGGCGGTGTCGGTGCCGCCAAGAGCGGCGGCGGTGGTACCGGCGGCAACTATTCGGGCTCGGGGGCGGGCGGCAGCGCCGGTGGCGGCGGGGCGGCCGGCGGCAATGGCGGTTGCGGCAGCCTCTTCGGTTGCGGCACCGACGCCGGCGGCGGCAGTGCCGGTGCGGCCGGCGCTGCGGGCACAGCCGGGGCCGGCGGCACCGACTCGACGGCGGCCGCCTCGACGACCTGGATCGGCCAGAACGGCGGCGCCGGCGGCAACGGCGGTGCCGGCGGCGGCGGCGGCGGGGGCGGCGGCGGCAAGTCCGCGAGCGCCTCCGGCGGCGGCGGCGGCGCCGGCGGCGGGGGCGGTGTCGGCGGCAGCGGCGCCACGGGCGGCGGCAACTACGGCGGCGGCTCGTTCGCGGTCTATGCCTACGACGCGACCGTCACGCTCACGAACGTGCAGGCGACGGCCACCAGTGGTGGTGCCGGCGGCGGCGGCGCCACCGGCGGCAATGGCGGCAGCGGCGGTATCGGCGGCGGCGGCGGTACCAAGTCCTGCTGCTCGGCCGGCGGCGGTGGCGGCGGCGGCGCCGGTGCGGGCGGCGGCGGCGGCGGCGGCGCCGGTGGCGGCGCCGGCGGGCCCTCGATCGCGGCATTCCACGCCGGCTCCGGCTCGCTCACCATCTCCGGCGGCAGCCTGGCGCGCGCCGCGAGCGCGGCGCCGGGTGGCGGCGGCGGCTCGGGCGGCAGCGCCGGTACGGGCAACAGCGGCGGCAGCGGCTCCCAGGGCGGAGGCAACGGCGCCGCTTCCAACGGCGGCGCCGTCGGTGCGAGCGGTGCGCCCGGCGCTTCCGGACTCCTGTGCACCAAGTACGAGAGCTCGACCTGCACGCCGTGACGGCGGCAGGCACGGCGACCAACCCATTACGACCTCGCCGAAGGCGGGAATAGAGAGAAGGAGGAGAGAAGAACCATGAAAACCTGGAAACAGTTGGCACTGATCACAGCGGCGGTCGCTGTGTCGGTGACGCCGGCGCTGGCCGGTACGAAGCTGGCTGTGAACCTCGTACCGAGCGCCGCCGTGGATCCGCCGCCCAATCCGACCCTGTCGGTCAAGAGCCAGATCAAGCTGAGCGACAAGGGTCTCGTCCAAGTGGGCCTCGCCGGTGTGACCGATGCCGGCGGCGCCCTCTACAACTCGACCAGCAGCTACGCCACGAGCGGCAACCTCGACGGCACCGAGCACATCGTTACGGTGAAGCTCTACCTGCCGGCGATCGCCGGGCCGCCCCTCAACGTCACCGAGGTCGACCTGCACCTGCCGATGGTGGTGGTGAAGGGCAAGGGAAAGATCAAGGTGAGCCTGGCAGCGATGCTGGCGTTGATCGGCCCCGGCTACGGGCGCAGCATCGAGGTGAGCGGCGTCGAGGTCTGGGCCCTCGACAACGTGAACGTTCCCGCTTGTCAGGCGGTTGTCGCCAACACCCCTGCGATCACGTTCCCGCCGGACACCACGTGCCGGGGCGGTACGCAGATCGGCATCTCCGGAATCTGGATTCCCTGAGCTCTTCTCGCTCACCCATACCTACCGGCGGCGCCGTCTCCGCGGCGAGGCGGCGCCGCCGCAACCTCCTGCAGCGCGGAGTCTCCATGGCGCTTCACCTACCGATGCTCGTCCTGGCGCTCGCGGTCTTCCTCGCACCGCGTCCGGCGCTCGCCTTCACCGCTTCCGAGATCGCCTGCCGCAAGACCATCGCGGCGAGCGTCCAGAAGCTCGCCGCTACCGTTCTGAAGGAGTCGACCCGCTGCCACACCGGGCGCATGGCGGGGGATGCGAGCCTGGCCGGCGTCGACTGCAGCGACGTCACGCAGCTAGCGCAGAAGTCCCGTACGAAGATCGCCAAGGCCGAGGACAAGCTCGCCATCATGGCCGACGCCAAGTGCACGGTGGCCGGAGTCACGCCGTCGGCACTCGGCTACGTAGTCTGTGAAGCGCCCTGCGACGCCATCGTGCCCACCGGCTTCAGCGGTCTGAACAGCGTCGCGGCGTGCCTCGCCTGCAGGACGCGAAGCGAGATCGGCGATGCCACGCGGCTCGCGTACGGCACCTATCCCGATCCACCGCTACTGGCGCCCGCGAGCTTCGCGTTCGGCTGCCAGGTGGCGATCGGCAAGGAGCTGGCGCGCCAGCAGCAGGCGCGCCTGAAAGAGCAGGTGAAGTGCCAGACCCTGAAGGATCGGGGGAAGGCCCCGACGACGCCCGCCACCGACTGCCGCACTGCAGATCTCAAAGGCAAGATCGCCAAGAGCGAGAGCCGGATCCTGGCGCGCCTGGCCGCTAGCTGCACCGATCAGATCCTGGCGACGCGCCTCGCGAGCTGCGGCGCCACCGTCGCCGACGAGCGGACATGCGTGCTCGCGGCTGCGATCGCCGTAGCCGACACGCTCTTCGTCCAGGTGTACGAACCGACCGTGCCGGCGACGCCGACCCCGACGCTGTCGTCGACGCCGGCGCCGACCGTCAGCGCGACCGCTACCGAGTCGGCGACGCCGACGCCGACCTCCACCGCGACCCCGACCGAGAGCGCGACGCCGACGGTCACCAGCACCGCAACGCCGACTCTTACTGCGACGCCGACCCTGAGCGCCACGCCGACGGCGACTTGGACGGCGGCGACGACCCCGACCGCCACGGCCACCGTGGCCGCAACCGCGACGCCGACCGCGACCCTGACCATAGTTGCGACCGTGACGCCGACGCCGACC
>MWST01000009.1 GCA_002050235.1 Polyangiaceae bacterium UTPRO1
ATCGATCGGCAGCGTGGCGATGCTCGCCCCCGGGAGCGGCGGGCAGTCGAGGCTCGTCGCGCCGTAGTCGGGGCGCGCCGGCACGTCGCCGTTGGCGTCGCAGGCGAGGCCGTTGCGCACGCCGCCGTCGCAGGTGCCGCCCTTGACGCCGTCGTTGACGGCCCCGTCGCCTATGCAGCGCGGACACGGGGCGTCGACCAGGATGCCGTTGTAGACGCGCGCCGTGAGCTTGGCGATCGTCTCCGCGTCGCCGCTCTCGATGTTCGCCGTCCCGCTCACCGGCCCGTCGAACTGGTTCACGACGCAGGTCGTGACGCCGCCGGCCGCGAGCGGCAGCGGCGCGCCGAAGAAGTACTGGCAGTCGCCGGCGCCGCCGGTGCAGGCGGCGTCGCTGGTGCACCGGGTCGAGGTGTCGCTCACGCAGCGACGGGTCGCGAGCTCTCCCGCTCCCGCATGCGCGTTCTCGATCGGGCCGCTCACGGTGCAGACTCCGCACGGACGCTGGCTGGCGGAGCAGCTCACCCCCACCGTCACCTTACCGTTGCTGATGACCGGAGAGCGGTGCGAAATGCCGGTCCACCCGGTATCGAGCACGCTCTCCGGCGCATTCGGATCAGCGGCGAACGTCACCGTGCTCGGACAGGCGCAATTACAGCCGACACAAGCGAAATCAGGGCCGCAGCTCGCCCACCCGGCCGAGGGCGCCGAAGCGTCGCAGGCCTCGCCGATGTCGTTCACGCCGTTGCCGCAGGTCGGTGGCGGAGTCGAGGTCGGACCCGGCGACGGTGTCGGTGTCGGCGTCGGCGCCCCCGCACAACCGGGGTTCCCCGGGTCGAGCGCACACGCCTGGGCGTCGATGTAGGCATCGGCCGCCGCCTTCAGCGCCGCCGCCTGACTCCCGGCGTTGGTGCAATCAGGCGCCGCGGCAGCTTTGTCCAGGCAGCCCTTGGCCCCGTCGGCGAGCTTGCCCGCGACCTTGCTCACGCACACCGGATCTACGGAGCCCGTCTTGCCGGCCGCCTTCGCGTAGCACCCGGTGACCCCGGCGATGTACTTGCCGACGCACTTCTGCTTCGCCGCATCGCACTTCTTCGGCGCGTGGCCGACAGCGGCATCGAGCGCGGCGGCATATGCGGCCGTATCGGCGTCGCGGCTGCCGCCGTCGCCTTCCACTAGACAGGTGAGCTTGGCGTCGAGCTTGCCGAACGCCGGAACGATCTTGCCGCTCGCCTTACCCAGGCACGCGGGATCCGTGGGGATGCCCTTGGATGCGCCCTTGGCGTAGCACCCGACATATGCCCCGACGCCTTTGCCTTCCGTCTTGATCTTCGACGACAGGCACTTGTCGATGGTGAGACTGGTCAATGCATGTGCCGTCGTCCCGAGCGTCAGAAGCCCAACGACGGCTCCGATCCCGAGGACGGCCTTCCGACCGACTTTCATGACTCTCCTCCTCCTGATGGTTTGCAGCACGTACATTCTTCCGATCGGCTCGGCCGTCGGACTCGACACATCCCGTGCGGACTTGGACTCCGGCGTTGCAATGACTTGGGCTCTCGAACGGTGGCGCAGGCTCTCGGAACGCCGCTCTCGAAGACTCAGTTGCCCGGCACGAGCGACTGGACAGGTTATGCGCCCGCGGCTCCGCCGGTGTCAAACCAATTTTGCGCTGCTTCGGCTCACGCACGCCGCAGCGTGTCATGCGATGTCCCGCGGGCTCCGCCCGGCACGACCGCGCACGGGCTGCACCGTCCTTGTAGCGTTCGCGTCGTGGGGTAGTATCCGCCGCCGATCCGCCGCGGCGGCATTTCCAGAGGAGGATTCCCGTGCACAAGATCGCAGTCATACCCGGTGACGGCACCGGTCCGGAGGTGACGGCCGAAGCCGTGAAGGTGCTGGACGCGGCAGCTCGGCGCTCCGGCTTCGAATACGAAGCCGCCCACTTCGATTTCGGCGGCGACCGCTATCTCCGCACCAAGGAGGCGCTGCCCGATAGCGCCGTTACCGAGCTGCGCGGCTTCGACGCCATCCTCCTCGGCGCCATCGGCCACCCCGACGTGAAGCCCGGCATCCTCGAAAAGGGCATCCTGCTGCGGCTCCGCTTCGAGCTCGACCTCTACGTGAACCTCCGCCCCGTTAAGCTCTACGCGGGCGTCGAGACGCCGCTCAAGGACAAGGGGCCGGCAGAGGTCGACTTCGTCGTCGTCCGCGAGAACACCGAAGGCCTCTATGCCGGCGCCGGCGGCACCCTCAAGCGCGGCACCCCCGACGAGGTCGCCGTCCAAGAGTCCATCAACACCCGCAAGGGCGTCGAGCGCTGCCTGCGCTACGCCTTCGATTACACCCGCAAGCGCAACCGGCGAAAGACGCTCACCCTCTGCGGCAAGACCAACGTGCTGACCTATGCCTTCGACCTCTGGGAGCGCGCCTTCCACGAGGTCGGCAGCGTCGACTACCCGGACATCAAGCGCGACTACGCACACGTCGATGCGACCTGCATGTGGATGGTGAAGAACCCCGAGTGGTTCGACGTCATCGTCACCGACAACATGTTCGGCGACATCATCACCGATCTCGGGGCGATGATTCAGGGCGGCATGGGCATTGCCGCCGGCGGCAACATCAATCCCGCGACCGTGTCGATGTTCGAGCCGATCGGCGGCTCGGCGCCGAAGTACACGGGCCAAGGGATCATCAACCCCATGGCCGCAATCGCGGCAGCGCAGATGCTTCTCGAGCACCTCGGCGAGAGTGACGCCGCCGCCCGCGTCGACGCGGCCATAGCCCACGTCGTCGCCAAGAAGCTCAAGTCGATGCAGGCCGGGAAGATGGGCTATTCGACGTCGCAGGTAGGCGACCTGGTAGCGGCGGCCGTCGCGGCACTCTGACGGCAGCGCGGCCCCGGCCGCGCCCGGGAGTAGTGCTACGTCGACGTCGTCATGGAAGTGGAGCCGAAGGGAATCGAACCCTCGACCTCTTGAATGCCATTCAAGCGCTCTCCCAACTGAGCTACGGCCCCACGCGGCAGGTCGACGAGCGGTCGCGAGTCTCTAGCCGGAATTCCCGGCGCCGACAAGACTGACCTCGCCGCCCGGCAAGTCAGCCGGGGCGCTGCGCGCCGAGGCGCCGGAGCTCGGCGGCGTGGCGCCGAGCCTCCTTCGTGATCGTGACGCCGGCCAGCATGCGGGCGATCTCGTCCACCCGCTCGCTGTCCGAGAGGCGCTCCGCCGAGCTCCGGGTTCGACCCTTGGCCACCCGCTTGCGCACCGCGAAATGATGATCGGCGCAGGCGGCGATCTGCGGCAGGTGCGTGATGCAGATCACCTGGCGGTCGACCGCCAGGGCGGCAAGCTTCCGCCCGACGGTCTCGGCGACGGCGCCGCCGATTCCGGCATCGACCTCGTCGAACAACAGCGTCGGCACATCGGCCGCCCCGGCGCCCGCGGCCTTGATGGCGAGCATGATGCGGGAGAGCTCGCCGCCCGAGGCTACCTTGGCGAGCGGCCGGGCGCTCTCGCCGGGATTGGCAGCGAAGGCCCAGCCCGCCTGCTCCGCCCCCGAGGCCGTGAGCTCGACCCCGCCTCGGACGTATCGCGCCGGCGTTCCGGCGGCGGCACGGTGCGGCTCGAGAACGAGTTCGAGGCGGGCATCGGCGAGTGCGAGCTCGCGAATGCCCTCGGTGATCCGTCGCGCGAGGACGGGGGCGTGACGGGTGCGCGCGGCGGTGAGCGCGTCGGCCGCCGACCACGCCGCGGCCGCAGCAGCGTCGGCAGCGGCCGCTAGCGCTGCCGGGTCGGCGCCGCCGCTCGCGAGATCCGCGAGCGCGCGCTCGAGTGCCTCGCGCCGTGCCGCGAGCTCATCCGGGGTGCAGCCATGCTTGCGCGCGAGCCGCTGCAACGCGCCGATGCGCTCTTCGATCTGCTCGAGCCGCGCCGGATCGGCCTGGATCGCCCGCGCCCGCGCCCCGGCGCGGAGCGCGGCGTCCTCGACGGCAGGCCTGACCTCGTCGAGCAGATCCGCCGCCGCACCGAGCTCGGCGTCGAGCGATCGCAGATCGCGCAGCCGGTTCGCCGTCCGGGCGAGAACGTCGAGGACCGCGCCTTCACGCGCGTAGAGCGCCCCTTCGGCCTCGGCTGCAGCGGCGCGGAGGCGCTCGGCGTGGCGCAGCACCTCGCGCTCGCGCGCGAGCTCTGCACTCTCGCTGGCGCGCGGCGACAGCTGCGCCAGCTCGCGGCACTGAAACGCCAACAGCTCCCGGCGCGCTTCGACGCCGGCGGCGCCGGCCAGGCAGGCTGCCAGTCGCTCCTCGGCCTCGACGAGCGCGCGAAAGCGGCTCGCCGCTGCGTCGACGAGCGTTCCGAGTCCGGCCGCCGCATCGAGATGGAGGCGCGCCGTCTCCGGGCGGAGCAACGCCTGGTGCTCGTGCTGGCCGTAGACGTGCACCAGGCGCTCGCCGATCTCGGCGAGGCGGCCGGCGGTGATCAGCCGGTCGTCGACGTAGGCGCGCTGCCGCCCGTTCGCGCTCACTACGCGGCGGACGAGGATCTCGCCGCGATCCCCCGACACATCGTCCCCGAGCCCCGCCGTCGCAGCGCCGGCGAAGATCGCCTCGATTGCCGCTTCCGTGGCGCCCTCGCGGACGAGATCGGCGCCGCCGCGTGCGCCGAGCACGAGTCCGAGCGCGCGCATCAGCATCGTCTTGCCGGCGCCGGTCTCGCCGGTGACGACGTTGAAACCCGGCTCGAAGGCGATCTCCAGGTCCTCGATCACGGCGAGCGATCGGATCCTGAGGTCCGTCAGCATCGGGTCAGCGTTCGCCCCAGTGCAGCTTGTCGCGCAGGACGCCGAGGACGCTGCGCTGCACGGTGCGCACCAGGGCGACGACGTGCGGCGATCGCATCACCTCGACGACGTCGCCGTCGCGCAGCGGAATGCCCTCCTGACCGTCGAGGGTCAGGAACACCTCCTGATCGGGCGCCTGGAGGTGGACGCGCACCACCGAGGTGTCGGCGAGGACGAGCGGCCGGAGCGTCAACGTATGCGGGCAGATAGGCGCCAGCAGCATGACGGCGACGCCCGGACCGACGAGCGGTCCGCCGGCCGACAGCGAGTACGCCGTCGACCCGGTCGGGGTGGCGACGATCAGTCCGTCGGCCTTGTAGACGCAGAGATATTCGTCGTCCACCGACGTATGGAGGTCGATGATGCGGGCGAGCGCGCCCTTGTTGATCACCGCATCGTTCAGGACTTGCGACGAAGCGACCGCGGCGCCGTCGCGCAGCACCCGAACGGCGAGCGTCGTCCGCCGATCGAGATGATAGTCGCCAGCGAACACCCGATCGAGCGTCGGCAATGCGTCGGCGGTCGAAACTTCGGTGAGGAAGCCGAGGCCGCCGAGATTCACCCCGAGGACCCGCAGTTCGCGGGGCCCGGCGAGACGCGCCACGCCGAGCAGGGTTCCGTCGCCGCCGAACACGACGATCAGGTCGGCGGTCCGCGCCATGCTCACCTTGTCGACGACGCGCGCCTCGGGAAGGTCGCCGAGCTCCGGCTCCACGAGCACGCTCACGCCGCGCGTGCGCAGCCGTCCGGCGATGGTCCCGGCGAGCTGCGCCGCCTCGGCTCGCCCGCGCTTGACGACGAGTCCGACGGTCTTCGGGGTCTCCGGCATGCGCCCGGTTATGGTGGGGGGATGGTGAAATGGCAACCCGGTGGCGCTGCGGCGGCGAGCTTGTGGTACGGTGCGCCGCCGTGAAGCACCGCGATCCCACCGCCGACCTCTTTCCTGCCCGCGGCGAGCGCGAGAGCCGCGCCCGCGCTCCCCTCGCCGAGCGCATGCGTCCGGCGACGCTCGACGAGGTCGTCGGCCAGGAGCACCTGCTCGGCCCGGGCAGGATCGCACGTGAGATGGTCGAGAGCGGCAACGTCCACTCCCTGATCCTCTGGGGACCGCCGGGTACGGGCAAGACCACGCTCGCGCATCTCCTGGCGCGGGCCACGCAGGCCGAGTTCGTAGCCTTTTCCGCGGTGCTCTCCGGCGTGAAGGAGCTCCGGGAGATCGTGGCCGGCGCCGCCGAGCGCCAGCGCCTCTACGGCCGCGCCACCGTCCTCTTCGTCGACGAGATCCACCGCTTCAACAAGGCGCAGCAGGACGCGTTCCTTCCCCACGTCGAGAACGGCACCATCGTGCTGCTCGGCGCCACCACGGAAAACCCGTCGTTCGAGGTTATCGCCCCGCTGCTCTCGCGCACCCGGGTGCTCGTCCTCGAAGCCCTCGACGACGCCGCTCTCGGCCGCCTCCTCGACCGCGCCATCGCCGACCGCGAGCGCGGCCTCGGCGCGCTCGCGCTGACGCTCGCCGCCGAGGCTCGCGCCTTCCTCGCCGGGCGAGCGCACGGCGACGCGCGCATCGCGCTCGGCGCGCTCGAGCTCGCCGCTAACATCGCCCGCCAGCGCCGCGTCCGCACGCTCGACCTGGCGCTCGTCGAGGAAGCCCTGCAGCAAAAGGCGCTCCGTTACGACAAGGCTGGCGAGGAGCACTACAACGTCATCTCGGCGTTCATCAAGAGCTTGCGCGCCAGCGATCCCGACGCCGCCGTGTACTGGATGATGCGGATGCTCGATGCCGGCGAGGATCCGCTGTTCGTGGCCCGGCGCCTGATCGTCTTCGCGGCCGAGGACATTGGCAACGCCGACCCGCAGGCCCTGCAGGTCGCCGTCGCCGCCAAGGACGCTTTCCACTTCGTCGGCCTCCCCGAGGGACGCATCCCGCTCGCGCAAGCGACGACCTATCTCGCATCGGCGCCGAAATCGAACGCCTCGTACCGCGCGATGCTCGCGGCCGCGGCTGCAGTCGAGCGCCACGGCGCCCTCCCCGTCCCGCTCGCGCTCCGCAACGCGCCGACGCCCCTCATGAAGGATCTCGGCTACGGCGCCGGCTACCGCTATCCGCACGACTACGACGATGCCGTAGTCGCTCAGCAGTGCCTTCCCGATCGGCTCGCCGGCGCCACGTTCTACTCGCCGACCGATCGCGGCGGCGAGGCGGCGATCCGTGCCCGGCTCGCCGCCGTACGCGCTCGCAAGGGCGAGCCGTCGGACTGAACGGGATCCCCGCGCATTCCGAGATCACTGGCGGGAGTCGCAGCGGTTCAGTCGATGTAGCCGAGGCCCTTCAGGGCATCGCGAGTCGCATCGTCGACGGCCCGCGCCGCACCGCCGCCCGGGGGCTGCGGCAAAGCCGTGAGATACGCCCGCAGGCGCTGTTCCATGGTCGCCGCGCGCTCCGGATCGGCGGCGATCACGTTGCGCTCTTCGCCCGGATCGGTCGCGAGATCATAGAGCTCCGAGGCGCCCGCGCTGTTCCACAGGTACTTCCAGTCGCCGTCGAAGACGGCGAGCCAGTCCCCGTGGGGATAGAGCGCAGCGAGCACGTAGCTCTCCACCATGAGCGGCCGGTCGAGATGCGGCGGCACCCGGCCCTGGATACCGGTAGGCCGCGGCAGCCCCAGCCTCTCGAGGACGAGCGCCATGACGTCCTGGAGCTGCACCGGATCCGCCCGCTGTCCGAGGCCGCCATCGCCTAGCGGCGGCTTGCTGACGAACGGCACGTGCACCACTCCCTGATACGGGACGGTTCCGTGGCCTTTGAGGCCGTGCTCTCCGAAGAGCTCGCCGTGATCTGAGGTGACGATGATCCAGGTGCGATCGTAGAGATTGCGCCGCTCGAGCATGCGCACGACCTCCCCGAGGTGCTGGTCGGCGTAGCGGATCTCCGCATCGTAGAGCGCGAGCGTCTGCTCCGGCGTCGGCGGTACGCCGGGCTGCACGGGCGCCGAGAGGAAGCGCGCTGCGAGCTCCGCGGGCGGCATCAATGGTGAGTGGGCATCGAAATAATTGAGGAACAGGAAGAAGGGCTCCTCGACCTTCTCCAGCCAAGGGAGCGCCCGGGCGTTCAGATCGGCGGCGATACGGCCGTTGACGCTGCCGACCCCGTCGTCGTCCCACCGCTCGAACCCCGTACCGAGACCGAAGACCGACGTGAGCCATGGGCCGCCGGCGAAGCCGCCGGTGCGATATCCGGCGTTGCCGAGGATGCCGGCGAGCGTCGCTTCGGTCGGCGCCAGGCCGCGCACCCGGTAGGCGTTCAACCCCGGCCGGTTCGGGATCGCACTCGATAGCACCAGGGGACCGTCGACGTCGTACCGCGCTCCGTGACTGGTCGGGCATTTCCCCGTGAACAACGACGCGTGCGAGGGTAGCGTCCACGTCCCCGGCGCGATGGCCCGCGTGTAGACGGTCGCTTCGGCGGCCAACGCATCGAGAACGGGGCTGGTCGGGCGCGCGTAGCCGTAGCAGCCGAGGTGGTCGGCGCGCGTCGTATCGAGAGTCACGAGCACCAGGTTCGGCCGATCCCGGCGCCGGGGACGGCACGCGCGCAGGAACGTCGACGCCAACCCCGCGGCGCCGAGCCCCGCTCCCGCTTCGAGCACCCGCCGCCGCGTCCACAGCCGCGTCATCACCCGCCCCGCGGGCGCGATTTCTTGTCGCTGGTCGCGACTGCGTGGTATGGGCGCCACCGTCGTGCGGGCGCCGGACGTCGCGCGGCGATGGCGCCGATCATCGGACGAGGGTACCAAGTCGGAGCAATCTCGCAAACAACCCGGTCGTGACGCACGACGCGCCGGCGGGACGCGAACGCTCGTCGTCGCACTGCTCGCCGCCATTCTCACCGTATCCGTGTACTGGCCGGCGACGCGCGGCGGCTACGTCTGGGACGACGGCGGGCTCATCACCAAGGCGCGCGATACGCTCGACGAGTGGCGCGACATTCCGGCAGCCTTCGGACGCGCGGCGACCGCCGGCGATGGCGTCGCCTACTACCGTCCCTTGATGATCGCCAGCTTCGTCGTCGACGCCAAGCTCTTCGGGCTCGACGCCGCATCGTTCCATCGCACCAACGTCTTCCTGCATGGAATCAACGTCGGGCTCATCGTCGCGGCGCTCGCGGTCTTCGGCTGTAGCATCGGGACGGCGGCGATCGCCGCGCTCGCCTTCGGACTGCACCCGCTACAGAGCCAGGCCGTCGCCCTCATCCTCGGGCGCAACGATCTGCTCCTGGTCCCTCCGATCGTGGTCATGCTCGTCGGCGACGAGCGCCTGCGGCGAACGCGGCCACGCCTCGCCGACGCGCTCGTCGCGGCGTGCTTCGCAATCACGCTCTGGACCAAGGAAAGCGGCGTCGCGGCTCCGGCGTTTCTCCTGCTGATGGACGTGCTCTGGCATCGCCGTCCGGCGGCGGCGGCGCTCCGCGCCCGGCTCCCGCTCCTCGCCATGCTGCTCGCGGTGACGCTCCTCTACGGGTTCGCCCGCCTCGAGGTGATCGGCGCCCTCCTCGACAACGGCAAGTATCCTTCCATCCCGCTGCAGTCGCGACCGGCGGTCGCCGCCGCCATCTTCGGCTACTACGTGCGCCACGCGCTGCTGCCTTGGGGTATGGCACCGTCGCCCTATCATCCGGGATTGATCGACCCGGGGCGCTCGGAGCTGTGGGTCGCTGCAGCATTCGTACTCCTGTACGCCGCGGCAACGGTCCTCGCCTGGAGACGGGTCCCGCGAGCGGCATGCGGTCTCCTGATGTTCGCCCTCGCGCTGGTACCGGTTCTCGGCCTCGTCGCGCCCATGAAGGTCCTCATCCTCGACCACCGCGCCTATCTCCCGCTCTTCGGGCTCGC
Source organism: Polyangiaceae bacterium UTPRO1 (assembly GCA_002050235.1). Classification (GTDB taxonomy): domain Bacteria; phylum Desulfobacterota; class Binatia; order UTPRO1; family UTPRO1; genus UTPRO1. The sequence continues at coordinate 9,735 of MWST01000009.1, forward strand.
AGTCGTCGTCGCCGCCGCCGATCGCAGCCTGGACGGCGCGCGCGGCCGTGCGGTAGCCGCCGGGCTGCTGGCAGGCCTGGCGCTGCTCACGCGGCAGCGCCTCCCGGCCTACGGCGACAGCCTCTCCCTCTGGAAGCTCGGCATCGAGGCGGCACCGTCGTCGAACTACGCGCACAACAACTACGGCGCCGCGTTGATGGACGCCGGTCGCTACCCCGAGGCGGTCGCTCAGTTCCGCGAGGCGCTCGAGCTCGATCCTACCTACGACATCGCCCGCGTGAACCTCGCCGGCTGCCTCGAGTACCTCGGCGACCAGGCGGAGGCGCTCCGCCAGTTCGAGATCCTCGCCGAGCGGCGGCCGCACGATGCCAGGATCCTGCAGCGGGTCGCTCAGATGCGCGGCCGCGCCGGCGACCTCGCCGGGGCGGGCGCCATGTGGGAGCGCGCGCTGGCGGCGAAGCCCAACGATCCCGGCATCCTGCGCGGCCTCGCCGACACGCTCGATCGCCAAGACGCAAGCGCCGCCGCCGTGCCGCTGCGGCAGCGCCTGGTAGAGCTGGCACCTGGCGACCAGACCGCTTGGATCGCGCTCGGCTGGAGTCGCGCGCACGCCGGGCAGCCCGCGGAGGCCGTCGCCGCATACGAAAGCGCGCTCCGCCTCGGGCCGGAGAGCGGAGCGCTAAGGATTCAGCTCGCACGCTCTCTCTGGTCGGTGCAGCGCTGGCGCGACGCCGCGGCGGAGCTCGCGCGCGCCCGCACGCTCGGAGTCGACGACCCCGATCTCGCCCGCCGGCTCGCCGAGGTCGGCGCCTTCGACGAGCAGTGACGACCGCAGCGCACGTCCTACGTGCGATCCTTACCGCCGCCGTCGAACCGCTCCCGGTCACCCGTAGCGAACCGACATCAGGACGAGCCCGTGCGGCGGTGCCGTCCGGCCGGCGCGCATCCGCGACCGGCTGGCGAGCACCCGGGCCACGTCCTCGGCCGGCCGCCGTCCGGTCCCGACCTCGACCATAGTCCCGACTATCGCTCGCACCATGTGCTTCAGAAAGGCGTTCGCCTCGACGCGGTAGACGCAGAGCCCCTCGGCCGCGGTGAAGCCGCTCGATACCACCCGGCGAACCGGCCGGTCGGCTTCGCAGTCCGCGGCCCGAAACGCGGAGAAGTCGTGCTCGCCGACGAGCGCCGCCGCCGCGAAGCGCATGGCCGCGACGTCGAGGGGGCGCGGCACGTGCCAGGTGAAGCGGTGCCAGAACGCCGATCGCCAGGGTTCGGTCCAGATCCGATACTCATATACCCGCGCGGTCGCATGCCGCCGGACGTCGAAGCTCTCGGCCGCGGGGGCGATCTCCTTCACCGCGAGGTCCGGAGGCGTGAGCGCGTTCACCGAGCGCCGCAGGTCACGAGGATCTACGGGGCGATCGGTGCGAAAGGTAGCGACCTGCCCGAGAGCGTGCACGCCGGCATCCGTGCGGCCGGACGCCGCGACCCGCACCGGATGCCGGAGCACGGTTGCGAGGGCGGTCTCGAGGACGCCCTGCAGGGTGCGGGTGTCCGGCTGCAGCTGCCAGCCGTGATATTCGGTGCCGTCGTATTCGAGGAGCATCCGATACTGCGCCATGCGGACTCCGCAGGAGGATCGGCCCGGCCCCCGGACGCCTTCAGATCTCGCGCGCCAAGATCTCGGCGATCTGCACCGCGTTCAACGCCGCGCCCTTGCGCACGTTGTCGGCGGCCACCCAGAGCTGCAAGCCGTGCGGATGAGACGGATCGTTGCGCACTCTCCCGACGTAGACCGCGTCCGTACCGCCGACGTCGGCCGCAGTCGGATACTGCATGTCGCCCTCGAGATCGCAGAGGATCACGCCGGGCGCCTCGCGCAGGAGCTGCCGCGCATCGGCGGCGTCGAGAGGCTGCGCCAGCTCGACCGTGAGCGCGACCGCATGGCCGTAGAACGTCGGCACGTGGACGCAGGTGACCGCTATCGGCAGGCTCTCGAGATGCAGGACCCGGCGGGTTTCGGCGATGACTTTCGCCTCCTCCCGCGTGGACCCGTCCTCCAGGAAGGCGTCCACTTGCGGAATGCAGTTGAACGCGATCCGCCGCGGAAAGACCGCTTCGCGCTCGTCGCCGCCCGGCGCGCGCATGTTGAGGAGATCGACCGTCTCGCGCGAGAGCGCCTCGATGCCTCGCTTGCCGCCGCCGGACACCGCCTGGTAGCTCGAGGCGACGACCCGCTCGATCCCCACGGCATCCACGATCGGCTTCAACGCCACGACGATCGGAATCGTCGTGCAGTTGGGGCTCGCTACGATCCCGAGGTGGCGTTCGGCGAGGTCGCAGGAATTGACCTCCGGCACGACCAACGGAACGTCGGGATGCATCCGGAAATGGCTGCTCTTGTCGATGACGACGGCACCGGCGTCGACGGCGCGGGGCGCGTACTCGGCGCTCACCGCACCGCCGGCGCAGAAGAACGCGACGTCGACGTCGGCGAAGGCCGCACTCTCGAGGTCCTCGACGCGTGCCTCGCCGCTGCGCCACTCGAGGAACTCTCCGGCCGAGCGGGCCGAGGCGAAGAGCCGCACCTCCCCGACCGGGAACTGCCGCTCCTCGAGCGTCCGCAGGACTTCGGATCCGACGGCGCCGGTCGCACCGACGATCGCTATCGCGAGCTCGCGTTCCGCTCTCACCTAGTCCTCGACGACGCGATTCACCGGTACGGCCTCGCGGACGTCGGGATGCGCCGTACTCGCGATCATTCCGGTCCGGCGCGCGTACTCGAAAAGCCCGCCGGCATCGATGACCGGACGCGCGTCGCCGAGCGGCGCCAGCGCCATGACGGCGCCGGTGCGGAGATTGGTGATGGTGCTGGCATCGAGGTCGATCTCGGCCTCGTCGCCGGTCACGAACTCGCCGACCAGGCGGGTCGCAGTCTCCAGCGGATAGAGCTCGCCGGTGGCGACGCAGTTGCGGAAGAAGATACGAGCGTACGACTCCGCCACCACTGCCCTGCCGCCGGCAGCGCCGATCGCGATCGGCGCGTGCTCGCGCGACGAACCGCAGCCGAAGTTCCGTCCCGCGACGATAATGGCGTACGGCGTCTTCGTCCGTCCCTGCGGAACGTAGGGCGGAGCGTCGAGCACGCCGCAGAGCGCATAGCTCCCGAGCTTCTCGTACTCCTCCGGAATCGTCGGCACGAGGTTCAGGTACTGCGCCGGAATGATCTGGTCGGTATCGATGTTGTCGCCGAGGACGTAGACCTGGCCGCGGATTCGGTTTGCGCTCATGCGAGGAACTCCCGTGGGTCGGTGATGCGTCCCCGGACCGCCGAAGCGGCCACCGTGTACGGCGACGCCAGGTAGATCTGGCCCTCCTTCGCCCCCATGCGTCCCGGGAAGTTGCGGTTGGTGGTCGAGATGCAGACCTCGGGCCCGTTGATGCGGCCGAAGGTGTCGGCCGGACCGCCGAGGCAGGCCGCACAAGAAGCATCCAACGAGACCGTGCACCCGGCTTCCTCGAAGATCGAGAGCAGCGTCTTGCCCTCGAGCGTCTCGGTGCCGATGCCCCTGGCGATCTCGGTCGTCGCCGGCACCAGGAACGTCTGCACCGCCACCTTGCGACCGCGCAGCACCCGCGCCGCGCTCGCGAAGTCGGTGAGCTTCCCGCCCGTGCACGAGCCGATGTAGGCGCGGGTTATCGCGACGTCCGCGAGCGAGCGCGCCGTGGCGCGCTTGTCGGGCGAGTGCGGTCTCGCCACCGTCGGCTCGATCGTGCGCGCATCCCAGCGCTTGTAGAACACGTGCTTCGCATCCGCATCCGGCGCCACTGCCTCGAAGCTCTTGCCGGTGCGCGCCCGCACGTACGCGAACGTCCGCTCGTCGGCCTCGATGATGCCGTTCTTGCCGCCGCCCTCGATCACCATGTTGCAGAGGGTCATGCGCTCCTCCATCTCCAGACGCTCGATGGCCTCGCCGGCGAACTCCATGGCCTTGTAGGTGCCGCCGTCGACGCCGATCTCGCCGATGAGATGCAGGATGACGTCCTTCGCCATGAGGTAGGGCGGAAACTCGCCCTCGAACACGAAGCGCATGGTGGGCGGCACCTTCACCAGGAGCTTGCCGGTTCCGAGGATGAAGGCGGCGTCGGTGTTGCCGATCCCGGTTGCGAACTGGTTGAAGGCGCCGGCGGTGCAGGTGTGAGAGTCGGTGCCGAACAGGACCTCGCCGGGCCGGCAATGCCCCTCCTGCGCGAGAGCTATGTGGCAGACGCCTTTGTAGCGGGGTGTGCCGACGTCGTAGTAGTGCGGCAGATCCTGCTCCCGCGCGAACTGCCGGAGGATGGCGACGTTACGGTGGCACTTGTCGTCGGCCGTGAAGATGTAGTGGTCCGGGATGATGACTACCTTGTCGCGGTCCCACACCTTCGCCGCAGCGCCGAATTCCCGCTTGAAGATGCCGATCGTCCCGGGACCGCAGACGTCGTGCGTCATCAGCGTGTCGACGTTCGCCCAGACGTTCTCGCCCGGGCGGACCGCAGCCTTCCCGGACGCGCGCGCCAGGATCTTCTCGGTCATCGTCATTGCCATCGGCTGCGTCTTCCTTTCGATGTGCTCGCCCGCGCCGCTACGGCCCGGTCACGCGGGCCCGATCTTCGTAGCGGCGGCGATATTCGAGCTTGTTCAAGGCATTCAGGAACGCGAGCGCACTCGCCACGATGATGTCTGTATGGGCACCTTGGCCCGTCGACGTGAGGCTGCCGTCGCGCACCAGACACGAGACCTCGCCCTGCGCGTCGGTTCCGCTCGTGATCGCCTTCACCGCATAGCGTTCGAGCTTGCACCGTGTCCCCGTCGCCGCGGCAATGGCGTGGTAGCAGGCGTCGACGATGCCGTCGCCGGTCGCTTGCGCCGCCCGCTCGACGCCGTCGATACGCAGGCGGAGGCTCGCGCTCGGCTGGACGTCCGTCGACGACGTTACCGACAGGGCCGTGAGCTCGAAGCGGTCGGGAACGCGCACCGCCTCCTCGGCGACGATCGCCATCAGATCCTCGTCGTAGACGCTCTTCTTCTTGTCGGCCAAAGTCTTGAAGCGCGCGAACGCCTTGTTCATGTCGATCCCTTGCGCCGCGATGCCGAGCTCCTTCAGCCGGTCGACGAAAGCATGGCGTCCCGAGTGCTTTCCGAGCACGAGCCGATTGGATCCGACCCCGACCGTCTCGGGCCGCATGATCTCGTAGGTGATCTTGTTCTTGAGGACGCCGTCCTGATGGATGCCCGCCTCGTGCGCGAAAGCGTTCTCGCCTACTATCGGCTTGTTGATGGGGATCGGTATGCCGGTGATCTGCGACACGAGGCGGCTGGCGGCGTAGATCTGTTCGGTAACTATGCCGGTCTCGAGGCCGAAGAAATCCCGGCGCGTGCGCAGCGCCATCACGATCTCGTCCATCGCCGCGTTGCCCGCCCGCTCGCCGAGCCCGTTGACGGTGCACTCGACCTGACGGGCCCCGGCTTCGACGGCCGCGAGCGAATTCGCGACGGCCATGCCGAGATCGTTGTGGCAATGCGCGCTCCAGCGCACGCCGTGCCCGCCCGGAGTCGCCCCGATCAAGTAGCGGAAGAGCGCGCTCGTCTGGTGCGGCAGGGCGTAGCCGGTCGTATCCGGAACGTTCAACGTCACGGCTCCGGCGCGGATGACCTCCGCGAAGACGCTGACGAGATACTCCGGATCGCTCCGCGAGGCGTCCTCGGCCGAGAACTCGATGTAGTCCAGATGTTTTCCGGCGAGCCCGACGGCCCAAGCAGCGGCATCGATCACCTCCTGCCTGCTCATCATCAGCTTGTGCTGCAGGTGGATGTCGGAGGTAGCTATGAAGATGTGGATGCCCGGACGCTTCGCCCTCTCGACGGCGCGGATGGCGCGCTCGATGTCGGCCTCCTTCGTGCGCGCCAGACTCAGGACTATCGGCGTCGCCACCGCTTCCGACACGCGCCGGACGGAGACGAAGTCACCCTCCGACGAAGCGGCGAAGCCCGCCTCGATGACATCGACGTTCAGCTGCTCGAGCTGGCGGGCGATCGCGATCTTCTCCTCGACGTTCATCGACGCGCCCGGCGACTGCTCGCCGTCGCGCAGCGTGGTATCGAAGATCTGAACGTAGTTGGGGTCGTTCGCTTGCATCGATCGTTGGCCTCTGATCCCCGACCCGAAAACGAAAACTCCCGCGTGGCCTGCCGGCGCCAGCGGGAGCGACTTCGCGCGGTCGGCGGTGCTCCAAGCCTTATCGCAAGTTCCGCACCTTCGCGACCGGCTCCTCGGCAGCGCGCCGCCGAGCTCGGGACCGCCCGAGCACCCACGTCGCCGGCCCTGAGAGGGCGTAGAGCATGAACGCCGTGAACAGGAAGATCTGCGGCTCGGCGATCACGAACTTGAGCCCCACGATCAGCGCCACCAGGATCCAGAGCGGCTGCCGGGGATGGAAGCGAAAGCTCTTGAAGCTCTGGTAGCTGACGTTGCTTACCATGAGGGCCGCCAGTCCGTAGATCACCACGAGCAGGATGACGTGCTTGTGGGTGGCCCCTTCGCCGCCGAAGAAATAATAGAGCAGCACCGTCGAAGCGACGGTGTCCGCGGCGGCCGGAATCGGCAAGCCCGTGAAATGGTGCTTGGCTCCTAGATCCGCCTGCACGTTGAACCGCGCCAACCGCAGCGCGCCGCAGGCGACATAGAGAGACGCCGCAAGCCAGCCCCAGTTGCCCCACGGCTCCAGCGCCCACTTGTAGGCGAGGACGCCGGGCGCCACACCGAATGCGACCAGGTCGGAGAGCGAGTCGTACTCGATGCCGAAGCGGCTCGTCGACTTGGTAAGCCTGGCGATACGACCGTCGAGGCCGTCGAAAACGTGCGCGATCAGGATGCAGACTGCGGCGACCTGATAGGCGCCGTCGATCGTCGCGATGATCGCATAGAAGCCCGAGAACAGGCCGCAGGTCGTGATCAGGTTGGGGAGTAGATACACGCCGCGATGCAACGGCTCGTCGCTTCGCCGCTCCCGGCGGCCGTGCACCAACCGCACTTCCGAGCTCATGAGTACGACCCCACTGTCGTCACCCCCGCCGTCGTTCGGTCTCCGATCGCCACGCGCAACTTGACCACCTCCGGAACGTAGAGGTCAAGCCGCGACCCGAACATGATCATGCCGTAGCGGTCCCCGCGCCGGACCTCGTCTCCGACCTCGACCTTGCAAACGATTCGCCGCGCCAGCTGACCGGCGATCTGCACAAAGAGGATGCGTGCCCCCCGCCGATCCTCGACGACGACGGCGTTGCGCTCGTTCAGCTCCGAGGCCTTGTCGAGAAAGGCGGCAACGAACTGTCCCGGAAAATGGTGCACCTCGCGGACGACGCCGGACGCGGGGATGCGGTTCACGTGGACGTTCAGCGGCGACATGAAAATACTGATGCGCCGGCAGGGTCCTCGGACGAAGCGCTCCTCGTGCATCACGCCGGTGATCGCCACGACCTTGCCGTCGGCGGGTGCCGTGATGAGGTCGTCTCCGGCAGGCGTCGAGCGCTCGGGATCACGAAAGAAATTGACGACCAGTCCAGCGAAGACAGCAAGGGGCCAGGCGACCCAGCACGGTGCGGAGGCCGCCCCTAACACCGCGAGCGCGACTGCGAGCGCGACGTAGGTGTACCCATCGCGAGCGAGCCTCATGCCGCGTCGGCGACGGCAGCGGTCAGTTGCGCGCCTTGTCGACGAGCCGGTTCGATCCGAGCCACGGCATCAAGGCCCGCAGACTCGCTCCGACCTTCTCGATCGGGTGGTGTTCGGCCTCTTGGCGCAGCTCGCGGAAGTGCGGCTGGCCGCACCGGTGCTCGGTGATCCACTCGTCGGCGAACTTGCCGCTCTGGATCTCGGCAAGAATCTGCTTCATGGCCGCGCGCGCTTCCTTGCCCACGACCCGCTTGCCGCGTGTCATATCACCGTACTCGGCCGTGTTGCTGATCGAGTAGCGCATGTTGGCAATACCGCCCTCGTAGATGAGATCGACGATGAGCTTCACCTCGTGCAGGCATTCGAAGTACGCCATCTCGGGCGCATACCCCGCCTCGACCAGCGTCTCGTATCCGGCGCGAATCAGCTCGGTGAGGCCGCCGCAGAGCACGGCCTGCTCGCCGAAGAGGTCGGTCTCGGTCTCTTCGCGAAAATTGGTCTCGATGATGGCCGCCCGCGCGCCGCCTATCGCCTTGCCGTAAGCGAGCGCGATCTGCTTCGTGTCGCCGCTCGGATCCTGGTGGACGGCAAGCAGACACGGCACGCCGCGGCCGCGCTCGTACTCGCTGCGCACGAGATGCCCGGGCCCCTTGGGCGCGATCATGAAGACGTTCACGTCCTGCGGCGGCACTATCTTCTTGAAGTGAATGTTGAACCCGTGCCCGAACGCCAAATACTTCCCGGCCTTCATTCCGGGCGCGATCTCGCTCGCGTACATCTCGCCGGCGAGCTCGTCGGGAACGAGGATCATGACGACGTCGCCCCATATCGCCGCCTCCGCCGTCGGCAGGACCTTGAGGCCGGCGGCCTCGGCCTTCTTCCATGAAGCGCTGTCGCGGCGCAGACCGACTGCCACATCGATGCCGCTATCGCGCAGGTTCAGCGCGTGCGCATGCCCCTGGCTGCCATAGCCGATGACGGCGACCTTCTTGCCCTTGAGCTTGTCGAGATCGGCATCCTTCTCGGTGAAGACGTTCACGCGACCTTCTCCTTCTCCTCGCCGACGGCGCCTGCCAGCGCGCGCGTACCGCGCCACATGGCTACCCGCCCGGTGCGCACGATCTCGGTAATCCCCAATGGCCTCAGCAGCTCGATGATGGCGGCGATCTTCTCCTGCTCTCCGGTGATTTCGACCACGCGCGACCGCGATCCGACATCGATGATCTTGCCGCGGAAGATGTCTACGATGTTCATCAGCTCGCCGCGCGTACGCTCGTCGGCCTTGACCTTGATGAGCACGAGCTCCCGCTCGACATGCGCCGCCTCCTCATCCTTGAAATCGCAAACCCGGATGACGGGCACGAGCTTGTTGAGCTGCTTGGTGATCTGCGCGAGCACGGCGTCGTCACCCGCGGTGACGAGCGTGATGCACGACACGGTAGGATCCATCGTCTCGGCGACGGCCAAGCTCTCGATGTTGAATCCGCGGCAGCTGAACATTCCCGCAACACGCGCGAGGACACCGAAGTCGTTCTCGACCAAAATCGAAATAATGTGTCGCATAGTGCCTCGTCCTGCAGCTTTGCTGGGGAGCCTGGGCGAATGCGCGGGTAGTGCACGATCGACGAGCCCGCGCGCAGACGTCCGACGCCCCGTAACGTCGAAGCTCAGCGGTACTTGTTGAGGATCTCCATCATCCGATCTTTGCCCGCGAGCTTCACCTTCTGCAGTCGCTTGCGTTCGACCTCTTCGTCCTGGTTCAGGAAGCCTTTGTGATTGAATTGCGCGAGTCGTTTCTCGAGCTGGACGTGCTCGTCGTAATAGCGCTTCAGATCTGGATCTCGATCGACCAGGGAGAGGATGAGCTGCTCGTCCTTCACCTCCATGGGAGACTCCTTTCAGCGCCAGCGTTTGATTGGCAAGTAGCGAAAAAGATTGATGTTTGTCTCCTATTACACGATTCGGGCCTTGTCAACGAAGCTCCGGACCTCGAGGCCCGCAGAGGGCGCATATGCGCTCTGCGAAAGCTCCGCTTCGGGGGGTCTCACATAGGCGGGCGCCAGCGACGCGAGGTCGTCTCCCCTCGGTTCGGTGCGCAGGCGCGCCGCCGCGAGCCTCGCCAATGCAGCTGCGCCCGGCGGATGCGTCACCGGCGACAGCACCGTCGCTCCCGCACCGAGCACCCGCCGAAACACGTCTCCGTAGACATCGACACCGTCGCCCACGAAAGTGCACGGCGCGCCGACCGCGACCGCCAAGCGCTCGGCATCGATCGCGCACGGGATTCCCCGACGATGGAGCCCCTCGGCATCGCGCTCGTAGAGCGCGGCATAGACTTCGCGTTTGCGCGCATCGAGGACGGCACAGACGCGCGTCTCGCCAACCGGCGCCGCGAGAGCCAGCGCATCCAGGGTCGGCACGCCGACGAGTCGATAGCCGCCGGCGACCGCCATGCCCTTTGCGAAGCCGAGGCCGATGCGCAGCCCCGTAAACGATCCGGGTCCGATCGCAACCGCGATCGCGTCCCCCGCCGCCAGCCGGCCACCTTCCTCCAGGGTCTCGGCTACGAGTCGCGGCAGCAGCCCGGCGTGATTTGCCGCCGCCCGCTCGTAGCGCTCGGCGACGACGGCATCGCCGCGCACCAGCGCGACCGCGCAGCGCCGCGTTGCGGTATCGAGGGCAAGGATCCGCATCAGGGCGCGCTCGCGCGCCGCACGACGGTCACCCGGCGATGAGCCGAGAGATGTCGTTGTAGAAAACGAACACCATCAGCGCGAGGAGCAGGAAGAGCCCCACCTGCTGGGCCACCTCCCGTTGTCGAAGCGCAAGCGGGCGGCCCCGAATCGCCTCGAAGGCGAAGAACACCAGGTGGCCGCCGTCCAGCACCGGCACCGGCAGCAGATTCAGCACGCCCAGGTTCACGCTGATGAGTCCGAGAAACCGGATCAGGTAGTCCATGCCGCGCTCGGCCTGTTGTCCCGCGGCCTGGACGATGAGAATGGGTCCTCCGAGATCGCGCGCCGAGACCGAGCCCTGGAAGATCTTCACGACACTGAGAAGCGTCATCTTGACCCAGAAATAGGTCTCGTAGACGCCGAGGCCGACTGCACTCACGGGCGACACGGGTGCGATCTCGACGAAGCGCTCGATACCGATGAGATACGCCTTCCCGGCCTCCTCACCGAAGACCGTCTTCTCGGGACGCTCCTCGGGCACCGCCGTAAGCGTCGCCGTGGAGCCGTCATCGCGCGCGACCTCCAGCACGAGAGCCTTGCCGCCGCTAGCTCGCACCACCTGTGAGAGCGCGTCCCAACTCGCGATCGGTTGCCCGTCTACGGACGTCACCACGTCCCCCCGCCGCAGGCCGGCCTTTTGCGCCGCCATGCCCTCCATGACGCCGCCGATCTTTGCAGCCTCGCTCGGCGTCCCCGCTCCGTAGACAGCAAAGACGAGCGAGAACGCGACGGCCGCGGTCACCAGATTCATGGCGGGCCCGGCGATGACTATCCCCGCCCGCTTGACGAGCGACTGCTGCGAGAACGCCCTCGCGGCGTCTGCGGCCGGAACCTCCTCTTCCGGATCGTCGCCGAGCATCTTCACGTAGCCGCCGAGCGGCACGGCGCTCACGGCATACTCGGTGAGATCCCGACGCCAGGCGAATAGCCGCGGCCCGAAGCCGAGCGAGAACCGCAGCACCGTAACGCCCGACCATTTCGCCACCGCGAAGTGCCCGAGCTCGTGCACGAAGATCAACAGTCCGAGGATCAAGATCGCGACCAGAATGTTCCCGCCCATGCGCCGTGTCCTTTGAGGAGATCTAGTGGCCGAAGAAGAACCTGGCGTAATAGTAGACGAGCGGAGCCGGGAACACGAGACTGTCGATGCGGTCGAGAACGCCGCCGTGCCCCGGGATGATCCACCCCGAGTCCTTGGCGCCGAACGCGCGCTTCAGCATTGATTCACAGAGATCGCCGACCTGGGCGAGACACCCGACCGCAAGGCCGAGGCCCACGACCTCGGCCCAGTCGAGCGTCGGAAAGAACGCGAGCTTGCAAAACGCGCCTCCGAGGAGGTTGCCGACCACTGCCGCGGCGCTCCCCTCGATGGTCTTACCCGGGCTCACCGAGGGCATGAGCTTGTGCCGGCCGCAGGATCGCCCGCCGAAGTAGCCGCCGACGTCTCCGGCCATCGCGATCAGCACCGTGAAGATCACCCAGCGCCACCCCCCGACCGCGATCGCCGAGTGAACCGGATCGGGAAGCGCGTGCATCCATACGTAGTGCGGCAGGAGGAACGCGGTGTAGAGACTCCCGAGCAACGTCAGACCGAGAGCGTCGACGCCGTGGCGCAGGTCGTCCTTGCGCGCCAACGCCATCACGAGCCCCGCTATTACGACGGCGGCGAGCGCCATTGCGAACCGCTCCTGCGTCGGAACGAGCATGGCGCTCAGCAGCAAGGCTCCGGCCGCGAGGCCGAACCCGCGATCCCAGAGATCGGTCGGGAAGGCCATCTCGCAATACTCGATCACGCCGACGAGCGTCGCTGCGCCCACTAGCCATACGAAGAGCGACCACGGATTCCAGACGATCACCCAGACGAGCAGCGGAATCGCGACCGCCGCCGTGGCCAGCCTAGTGTGCAGCACGCAGACGTTCGCGCTCGGCCTGCTCTCCGGTTCGGCCGAACCGCCGCTCGCGCCGCTGGAAGTGCGCCACCGCGTCCAGAAACTCACGCTTGCGGAAATCCGGCCACAGCGTGTCGGTCACGTAGATCTCGGTGTAGGCGATCTGCCAGAGGAGGAAGTTGCTGATCCGCATCTCCCCGCTCGTGCGAATCAGGAGATCGGGATCTGGTACGCCGGCAGTTCCGAGGTGCGACGCGACCAGATCCTGATCCACGTCCTCCGGATCGATGTCGCCGCGTCGCACTTTGCGCGCTATCGCACGCGCCGCCTCGGTGAGCTCCTCTCTGGCTCCGTAACTCACGGCCAGAATCACGGTCATGCCGGTATTGTTCCGGGTGTCCTCGATCGTTTGACGGAGAGCCGTCTGCACCTCGCGCGGCAACCGGCGCAGATTGCCGATCGCGAGCAGCCGGATACCGTTTCTCATCATCTTCTTCAGCTCGGCGGCCAGGAAATGCCGCAGGAAACGCATCAACGCCGCCACCTCTTCCCGAGGCCGCAGCCAGTTCTCGGTGGAGAACGCGTACAAGCTCAGGTACGGGATGCCGAGGCGCCGCGCCGTCTCGACGATCTCCTGCACCGACTGCTTGCCGCGACGGTGTCCCGTGATCCGCGTCAAGCCGCGCTGCGTGGCCCATCGGCCGTTGCCGTCCATGATGATCGCCACGTGTCGCGGCAGGCGCTCTTTGTCGATCTCGACCATCAGACGGCCATGATCTCTTCTTCTTTGGTCTTCAGGATCCTGTCGAGCTTCTCGACGTATTCTTTCGTCAGGTGCTCGACGCGATCCTGATCCCGCTTCAGATCATCGTCGGTGAGCTCCTTCTCCTTGTTGAGCTCCTTCATCATCTCGATCGCATCGCGCCGGTGCGCGCGCACCGAAACCCGGAACTCCTCTGCAACCTTCTTGACGTGCTTCACGAGATCGCGACGTCGCTCCTCGGTGAGCTCCGGGATCGGGATGCGGATGATCTTGCCGTCGTTTCGCGGCGTCAGGCCCAGGTCCGACTGCATGATGGCGCGCTCGATCTCGCCGATTACACTCCGGTCGAACGGCTGGACGACGAGCAACCGAGGCTCGGGTGCCGACATCGAGGCCAACTGGTTCAACGGCGTCTTTGCGCCGTAGTACTCGACGATAATGCCGTCGAGGAGCGCCGTCGTCGCCCGGGCCGTCCGCAAACGCGCCAGATCGCGCTTGAACGCCGCCACCGTGTCGTCCATCTCCTTCTTGCAGTCGTCTATGATCGAGCTCATTCAGTCCTCCTTCCCGGCACCGGCGGCGAGCCCGCCCGGCTGCGCTCGGGCGTGGACGATCGTACCGATCGCCTCGCCGAGCACTGCCTTGCGGATGTTGCCCGGCTCGAGCAGGTTGAAGACGATCACCGGCAGCGTGTTGTCCATGCACAGCGAGATCGCCGTCGCGTCCATCACCTTCAGCTCACGATTGAGCACCTCGATGTACGAAAGCTCGCGATACCGTACGGCCTCGGGATGCGTGGCCGGATCGGCGCTGTAGACGCCGTCGACCTTCGTCGCCTTGAGGATCACCTCGGCGCCGATCTCCATGGCGCGGAGGCTCGCCGCGGTATCGGTCGAAAAGTACGGGTTGCCGGTCCCCGCACCGAAGATCACGACTCGACCCTTCTCCAGATGGCGCGTCGCCCGACGCCGGATGTAGGGTTCGGCGACTTCCTGGATCGCGATCGCCGACTGCACGCGCGTGCCGACGCCGAGCTTCTCCAGGGCGTTTTGCAGCGCCAGGCTATTGATGACCGTGGCGAGCATGCCCATGTAATCGCCCGTGGCGCGGTCGACGCCGAAGGCACTGCCGGCCAGGCCCCGGAAGATGTTCCCGCCGCCGACGACGATCGCGAGCTCGCAGCCGAGCTCGTGGACCTCCTGGATCTCACGCGCGAAGGTGCCGACGGCGTCGGCGTCGATGCCGAATCCCGCGCTCCCGGCGAGCGCCTCGCCGCTGATCTTGAGCAGGACTCGCCGATAGCGCAGATCTACGGCGGCAACGCCCGACCCTGGCGCCGACGAGCCGGGATCCATGGCTTCACCGCTCCGACTAGGCAACCTCTGCACGGAGGGATTCCGGCTGCGGGGGCACGATCCATCCGCGAGCGCCGGCGATGCCGAGCCCTCGGCGTATCGTCCGCATGCGCGGGCGGGCCCGCCGCCCAATGCTCGCAACGGCTTGCGCTTCTCGCTCGGAACCCATCGATGCAAAAGCCCCCTAGAGTTTGGCCGCCCCGTTATCGCCCGAAGCTTCCTCGATGCCTTCGCCAAGCTGGAACCGCACGAACCGACGGACGGAGATATTCTCGCCGAGCTTGGCTATCGCATCCGTGACCACCTGGCGCACGGCCTTCCCGGGCTCTTTGACGTAGTCCTGATCGAGGAGGCAGACCTCGGCGACGTACTTGTCGATCTTGCCGTCGACCATCTTGGCGACGACTTGCTCGGGCTTTCCGGACTGCGCGGCCTGGGCTGCATAGATGGCGCGCTCGCGTTCTAGCTCCGCCGCCGGGATCTCTTCACGGCTCACGTACAGCGGACGCGCTGCAGCGACCTGCATCGCAAGATTGCGGACGAATGCCTGGAAATCGTCGGTCCGGGCAACGAAATCGGTCTCGCAATTGACCTCGATCAGGACGCCGATCTTGCCCC
The DNA here is from genome assembly GCA_002050235.1 of Polyangiaceae bacterium UTPRO1. Taxonomy (GTDB): domain Bacteria; phylum Desulfobacterota; class Binatia; order UTPRO1; family UTPRO1; genus UTPRO1. The sequence continues at coordinate 24,810 of MWST01000009.1, forward strand.
CCGCGTGTATATACGAGCCGACGATGCCTTCGGCGGTCGCCCGGCCCGCCTTCTTCGCCGCCGCCGCGAGGCCGCGCTCGCGCAGATACCGCACTGCGCCCTCGAAGTCTCCGCCGCTCTCCCGGAGGGCGGTCTTGCAGTCCATGAATCCGGCGCCGGTCTTCTCGCGCAGGTCCTTTACGTGTCGTGCACTGACGTCACTCATCCGATGTCGCTCCCCGCAGATTCCTCGCTGCCGGGCTCAGCTGCCAGGCTCGGAGCCTCTCGCTCCTCATCTTCGCTCCCCTGGCCGCGCTGTCGCTCCTCGGCGAGCGCGCGACCTTCGAGCGCCGCATCGGCGATCGCCGCGCAGAAGAGACGGATAGCCCGAATCGCGTCGTCGTTCCCGGGGATCTTGTAGTCGATGACGTCGGGGTCGCAGTTGGTATCGACCGCGGCGACCACTGGGATACCGAGCTTGTTCGCCTCCTTGACCGCTATCTCTTCCTTCTTCGGATCCACTACGAAGAGCGCGTCCGGAAGCTTGCGCATGTTCTTGATGCCGCCGAGCGACGCCTGGAGCTTGTCGCGCTCACGCTGGATGACGATCATCTCTTTTTTCGTGAGCGCCTCCGCCATCTCCGCGCTCTCGAGCGTCTCCTCGTGCTTCCGTAAACGCTCGATCGACTGCTTGATGGTCTGGAAGTTGGTCAGCATGCCGCCGAGCCAGCGGTTAGTGACGTGGAACATCCCGCAGCGCTCGGCTTCCTCGCGGATGGCGTCTTGCGCCTGCTTCTTGGTGCCCACGAAGAGGATCGACCCGCCGTCCGCGACGAGTTCGCGGACGTAGGCGTATGCGTCGCGAAACATACGGACCGTCTGCTGCAAGTCGATGATGTAGATGCCGTTGCGCGCTCCGAAGATGTACGGCTTCATCTTGGGGTTCCAGCGGCTCGTCTGGTGGCCGAAGTGTACCCCGGCCTCCAGGAGCTGCTTCATCGTCACTTCGGCCATACGAATACTCTCATGCGGACTCCTTCACGCGCAGATCGACGAAATTGCCGCGGCTGAAATCGAGCGGCTCGCGAACGGGTTCGTATAGCGCAAACGAATCGGAGGGTGCAAATACGGAGGGCGGTTGGGGGGTCAGGAGTTCATGGACTCCATGAACTCCTGGTTGTCCTTGGTCCCTTTGATCTTGTCGGTCAGGAACTCCATCGCCTCGACGGTATTGAGCTGCGACAGGAGCTTGCGGAGGATCCAGACGCGGTTCAGGACTTCCCGCGCGAGCAGCAGCTCCTCCTTGCGCGTCCCCGACCGATTGATGTCCAGCGCCGGGAAGATGCGCTTGTCCATCAGCCGCCGGTCGAGATGCACCTCCATGTTGCCGGTCCCCTTGAACTCCTCGAAGATCACCTCGTCCATTCGGCTCCCGGTGTCCACGAGCGCCGTACCGATGATCGTTAGGCTCCCTCCGTCCTCGATATTGCGGGCGGCTCCGAAGAACTTCTTTGGTCCGCGGAGCGCGTTCGAGTCGACGCCGCCAGACAGGATCTTCCCGCTCGGGGGCACGACCGAGTTGTAGGCGCGGGCCAGCCGCGTGATCGAGTCGAGCAGAATCACGACGTCTTTCCCATGCTCGACGAGACGTTTCGCTTTCTCGATCACCATCTCGGCGACCTGCACGTGCCGGGTCGCAGGCTCATCGAAAGTCGAGCTCACGACCTCGCCCTGCACCGAGCGCTGCATGTCGGTCACTTCCTCCGGTCGCTCGTCGATCAGGAGCACGATCAGCACCACTTCTTTGTGGTTCTGAGTGATTCCGTGCGCGATGTTCTGCAGCATCACCGTCTTGCCGGTCCGCGGCGCCGCGACGATGAGACCACGCTGCCCCTTACCGATCGGCGACACCAGGTCGATGATGCGCGTCGTGCACTCGTCGGGGTTGTGCTCGAGTCGGAGGTGCTCGTTCGGATAGAGCGGGGTCAGGTTGTCGAAGAGGATCTTCTCGCGCGCTCTCTCCGGCTCCTCGTAATTGATCGCCTCGACCTTGAGGAGCGCGAAGTAGCGCTCGCCTTC
>MWST01000017.1 GCA_002050235.1 Polyangiaceae bacterium UTPRO1
GCGCCGGCACCGGCGGCGAGGAGGCGAGCCTCTTCGCCGCCCAGCTCTTCCGCATGTACACGCGCTACGCCGAGGCGCGCCGCTGGCGGGTCGAGATCCTGAGCTCCAGCGAGACGGGAATCGGCGGGATGAAGGAGATCGTCGCCTCGATCGAGGGCCAGGGGGCCTACAGCCGCCTGAAATTCGAGGGCGGCGTGCACCGCGTGCAGCGCGTGCCGGCGACCGAGGCCTCGGGCCGCATCCACACCTCCGCGGTCACCGTCGCCGTCCTGCCGGAGGCCGACGAGATCGACGTGCAGATCGACGACAAGGACCTGAAGATCGACGTCTTCCGCTCCTCGGGGCCGGGCGGTCAGAGCGTCAACACCACCGACTCGGCGGTGCGCGTCACCCACATTCCGAGCGGCTTCGTGGTCTCCTGCCAGGACGAGAAGTCGCAGCTCAAGAACAAGGCCAAGGCCCTCAAGATCCTGCGCGCCCGCCTCCTCGAGCGGGCGCAGGCCGAGCAGCAGGCGGAGATCGCCGCCTCGCGGAAGAGCATGGTCGGAACCGGCGACCGCTCCGAGCGCATCCGGACCTACAACTTCCCGCAGAGCCGGGTCTCCGATCACCGCATCAACCTGACCCTGCACTCCCTCGACAAGGTCCTCGAAGGAGACCTCGACCCGTTGATCGACGCGCTGATCACGCACTATCAAGCGGAAGCGCTGAAGACGGCCCACTGATGGCGGCGGCAGGGCGGCAGGCGGCTCCCGAGACGGCGCTCGCGTACCTAGAGCTGGCGGCGAAGTTCTTTGCCGGGCGCGGCGTCGCCAGCGCTCGGCTGGACGCCGAGCTCCTGCTCGCCGAGGTCCTCGGGACCGACCGCGTCGGCGTCTACCTGCGCTTCGATCGTCCGCTCGGCCGTTCCGAGGTCGACGCCTATCGCGCGCTCGTCAAGCGGCGGGGCGAGGGCGAGCCGGTCGCTCATCTCCTCGGTCGGCGAGAATTCTGGTCGCGGAGCTTCGTCGTGACGCCGGACGTGCTGGTGCCGCGGCCGGAGACGGAGCTCGTGGTCGAGCGTGCGCTCGCGGCCGTCGACGCCGCCGGCGGGCGAGCGCGCCGCCTGCGCGTGCTCGACCTCGGGACCGGGAGCGGGGCGCTCGCGGTGACTCTCGCCGTCGAGCTGCCGAGCGCGGTGGTGACTGCGGTCGACGTCTCGCCGGCGGCGCTCGCGGTCGCCGGGCGCAATGCGGCGGCGCTCGGAGTCGCGGCGCGGGTGCGCGTCGTCGCCAGCGACTGGACGGCGGCGCTCGCCGCCGCGGCGCGCTTCGACCTCGTGGTCGGCAATCCGCCTTATGTACCCTCGCCCGACCTGCCGCATCTCCCTGCCGAAGTGCGGCGCGAGCCGGCGCTGGCGCTCGACGGCGGCGCCGACGGCCTCGCCGCCTATCGCCGCATTGCCGTCGAGGCAGCGCGCGTGCTGGCGCCGGGCGGCACGCTCGTCTGCGAGGTCGGGGCGGGGCAGGCGGCGGCCGTAGCGGCGCTCTTCGCGGCGGCGGGGCTCGGCGCCGTCGGGCGCTTCACCGACCTCGCCGGCATCGAGCGCGTCGTCGTCGGCGCGGCCGCAGGCGCGACCGCGGCGCGAGCAGCGTCATGACCAAGATCGTCGTCCGCGGCGGCCGCCGCCTCGGCGGGCGCGTGGCGGTGGGCGGTTCCAAGAACGCCGGGCTGCCGCTCCTCTTCGCCGCGCTCCTGACCCCGGAGCGTTGCACCATCCGCGGCTTGCCGCGGGTCGCCGACATCCTGACCACGCTCCACCTCCTGCAGAAGATCGGTTGCCTGGTCGGCGACGACGCCTTCGAAGCGATAATGGTCGAGGCCCGCGACCTGACGTCGGCGGAGGCGCCGTACGAGCTCGTGAAGACCATGCGTGCCTCGTTCTTGACCCTGGGGCCGCTGGTCGCGCGCACCGGCTACGGGCGCGTCGCGACGCCGGGCGGCTGCGCGATCGGGAGCCGCCCGGTCGACATCCATCTCGCCGGCCTCGAGCGTCTGGGGGCGACGATCCGCCAGGCGCACGGCTACGTCGAGGCGGAAGCCCCGCGGCTGCGCGGCGCGCGCATCACCCTCGACTTCCCGTCGGTCGGCGCCACCGAGAACCTCATGATGGCGGCGACCCTCGCCGACGGCGTCACCGAGATCGAGAACGCCGCCTGCGAGCCCGAGATCGAGGATCTCGCGGCGGCGCTCGTCAAGATGGGCGCCAGGGTCGCTGGCGCCGGCTCGACGCTGGTCACCGTCGAGGGCGTGCGCGAGCTCGGCGCTTTCGACCACACCGTCATCCCGGACCGCATCGAGGCCGGGACGCTGCTGATCGCCGGCGCCATCACCGGCGGCGACGTGACCGTCGACGGCGCCCGGGCCGAGCACCTCGACGCGCTCCTCGCGAAGCTCGAAGAGGCGGGCGTCGGCGTCGAGCGCGGCGTCGGCGCCGTCGGCGTCAGGGCGGGCGCGTGCCGCCGCGCCACCGACGTCCGCACCGCGCCGCACCCCGGGTTCCCGACCGACTTGCAGGCGCAGTTCATGGCGCTCATGACCACCGCCGAGGGCCGCAGCATGATCACCGAGACGATCTTCGAGAACCGCTTCATGCACGTGCAGGAGCTGGTGCGCATGGGCGCCGACATCCGCGTCGACGGCAAGACCGCGCTCGTGCGCGGCGTGCCTCGGCTCTCCGGGGCGCCGGTGATGGCCACCGATCTCCGCGCCAGCGTCTGCCTCGTGCTCGCGGCGCTGGCGGCGCAGAACACGAGCGAGATCGCGCGCGTCTACCACCTCGATCGCGGCTACGAGCGCCTGGAGGCCAAGCTCTCGAGCCTCGGCGCCGACGTCGAGCGGGTGCGAGGATGAGTCCGGAGCGGAACCTGCTAGTCGTGGTGCCGGCGCGGGGGCGCGCCTTCACGCGCCGCCTGGCGCTCCTCGAGGGGCGCGGCGAGGAGGCGATGGGCGGCGTCGAGCGGACCGTGCGGGCGATCATCGCCGCCGTGCGCCGGCGCGGCGACGCGGCGCTCTTCGCCTACACCGAGCGCTTCGACGGCGTCGCGCTCACTGCCCGCAACGTCGAGGTCCCACGTGCCGAGCTGGCGGCGGCGGCGGCGGCGCTGCCGCCCCCGGTGCGGCGTGCGCTCGCACTCGCGGTGCGGCGGGTCGCCGCCTTTCACCGCCGGCAGCGGCAGGGGTCGTGGAGCTTCCGTGACGCCGCCGGCGCGCGCCTGGGACAGCAGGTGCGCCCGCTCGATCGCGTCGGCGTCTATGTGCCGGGCGGCACCGCTGCCTATCCGTCGTCGGTGATCATGAACGTCGTGCCGGCCAAGGTGGCCGGGGTCGGCGAAGTGATCGGCGTGACCCCGCCGGGGCGGGCCGATACCGCCGTGCTCGCCGCCGCCCACTTGGCCGGCATCGATCGCCTCTTCCGCGTCGGCGGCGCGCAGGCGGTGGCGGCGCTGGCCTACGGGACGCGCTCGATCCCGCGGGTCGACAAGGTCTGCGGGCCCGGGAACGTGTTCGTTGCGACCGCCAAGCGCCTGGTGTTCGGCGCCGTCGACATCGACATGATCGCCGGGCCGAGCGAAGTGCTGATCGTGGCCGACGGGCGCGCCCGCCCCGACTTCGTCGCCGCCGACCTGCTCTCGCAGGCCGAGCACGATCCGCTCGCGGCGGCGATCCTGGTGACGCCTTCGGCGGCGCTCGCGGCGCGGGTGGCGCGGGCGCTGGCGCGGCAGCTCGCCGAGCTGCCGCGCCAGGCGATCGCGCGCCGGGCGCTCGGGCGCTACGGCACGGCGTTCATCACCGCGACGCTCGCCGAGGCCGTGGAGCTCGCGAATCGCATCGCACCCGAGCACCTGGAGCTCATGGTCCAGCGTCCGGAGCGCTGGCTCGGGCAGATCCGGCACGCCGGCGCGATCTTCCTAGGCGCCTACGCACCCGAGCCCCTCGGCGACTACCTCGCCGGTCCGAACCACGTGCTGCCGACAGGCGGCAGCGCGCGCTTCGCGTCGCCGCTCGGCGTCTACGACTTCGTGAAGCGCTCGAGCGTCATCGCCGCCGGGCCGCGAACGCTGGCGAAGCTCGGCCCCGTGGCCGCGCGGCTGGCACGCCTCGAAGGGCTCGATGCGCACGCGCGCGCCGTCGAGATGCGGCTCCAGCCGCGGCGCTGAAGCGCGAGCGGCCGGCTCCCGAGCGAGCGGCGGCGCCGCTACCCCGGGAGCGCTTCAGTCGTCGGCGACGACCGTGACGCTGATGCGGCGGTCGGCCCGCGGCCCGTCGAACTCGCAGAAGAATATTCCCTGCCAGGTCGAGAGACCGAGAGCGCCGTCGATGACCGGAATCGTTTCCGACGGACCGACGAGTCCGGCCTTCAGGTGCGCGTCGCCGTTCCCGTCCTGACGATCGTGCAGCCAGACGCCGGGCGGGATCAGCGTCCGCAGGAAGTTCACGACGTCGGTCGGGACACTCGCGTCCCAGTTCTCCTGGATCATGATCGCGGCCGTAGCGCCGTGGGCGTAGACGCAGCAGAGCCCGTCGCGGACGCCGCTCGCGGCGACCACTGCGAGGACGCGCGCGGTGACGTCGATCAGAGCTTCGCGTTCCCGCGTGGCCAAGCTGATCAGCGAGCGCACGGCGAGAGTCCCGCGGCCATGGTCGACGTCTCCTTCGTAGGCACGCCCGTGACCTAGCGCAGCGCCGCGGGTCGCGCCACGTCACGGCGGCGATTGCCGGCGGCGAGCGGCGGATGAGCGGGCAGGGCGCCGCGCGGCGCCTGCTTGCCGGGCCCCGCTCGCTCGCCGTCGCCGGTCGCGGGAGGCTCGTTATGGTTTGGACCCCTCACGAATGACCGTTCGCGGCGCCGCCTGGCCTCCGCTATGATGCCGGCCGATGGTGCGCGGACGCACGGTGAAGCGGGTCGGGGCCGCGGCGAGCGCGGGACGGTCGCGGGGCGTTGCTGCGGGACGCTCGGCGACTGTCGCGCGCCGGACCAAGGAGACCGCGGTCGAGCTCTCCCTGAACGTCGACGGATCCGGCCGCTACGATATCCGGAGCGGCGTTCCGTTCCTCGATCACATGCTCGAGATCTTCGCCCGCCACGGCTTCTTCGACCTCACCCTTCGCGCCAGCGGCGACGTCGAGGTCGATGACCACCACACCGTCGAGGACGTCGGGCTCGCGCTCGGACAGGCCTTCCGCCAGGCGCTCGGCGCCAAGGAGGGGATCCGCCGCTTCGGCGAGGCCACCGTGCCTCTCGACGAGGCGCTCGTCCAGGTGGTGGTCGATCTGAGCGGCCGGCCGTTCTTAGCCTACGACGTCGAGATCAGGCAGGAGCGTATCGGTGCCTTCGCCGTCGAGCTGATCCACGACTTCCTGCTCGCCTTCGTCAACGAGAACGGCATGAACCTGCACGTGCGCATGCTCGCGGGCCGCAACCCGCACCATATCGTCGAGGCGGTCTTCAAGGGCTTGGCGCGGGCTCTCGATGCCGCGACCCAGCGTGATCCGCGGCTGCGCGGGGTGCTCTCCACCAAGGGAACGCTCTCCGGATGAACGGCTGGCCCATCGTCGGGTGGGCGGCGCTCGCGGTCGCGGCGATGGTCGCCGTCATCCTCGGGGCGGTCGGCGTCGGCGTGCCGGGCATCCAGATGGCGCTGCGCGCTACGGCGCGGACGTCGGCGGTGTTCTTCGCCCTCGCTTTCGCGGCGTCGGCGCTGCGGCGGCAGTGGCGGACGGCGGCGACGGCGTGGCTCCTCCGCAACCGTCGCCAGCTCGGCGTCTCGTTCGCGGTTTCGCACTTCATTCATCTCCTCCTGGTCTTCGCGCTCATGGGGTGGAGCTGGGCGGTGCTGCGCGCCCGCTTGCCGACCGAGGCGCTGGTCATCGGCGGCCTCGCCTACACCTTCATCGCGCTCATGACCCTGACCTCGTTCGACGTCGCCATCGCCTGGCTCGGGACGCGGGCATGGAGGTGGCTGCACACGCTCGGGTCGTACTATCTGTGGACCATCTTCGCGCTGAACTACTTCACGCGGGCGGCGCGCTCGGCGTTCTACTGGCCGTTCGCGGTGCTGTTCGGCGGCGTCATGCTGTTGCGGTGGCTGCCGAAGATGCGGGCGGCCGCGACGAGCGAGGGCGCGCGGCCGTGACCATCGCGGTCATCGACTACGAGATGGGGAATCTCCGCAGCGTCGAGAAGGCGCTCGAGCGCGTCGGCGCGGGTGCCGTGGTCACGCGCGATCCCGACGTCATCATGGGCGCCGCCGCCGCAGTGCTGCCGGGCGTCGGCGCTTTCGGAGCTTGCATGGAGCGCCTGCGCCGGCACGGCCTCGTCGAGCCGGTGCGGATCTTCGCCGCGAGCGGGCGGCCGTTCCTCGGGATCTGCGTCGGCATGCAGATCCTCTTCGACGAGAGCGAGGAGTTCGGGCTCGTGCCCGGGCTCGGCATCCTGCCCGGCCGGATCGTCCGCTTCGCCTCCGACCCGGAGCGCCGGCGCAAGGTGCCGCACATGGGGTGGAACGCGCTCCGCATCGTCGCGCCCGCGCCGCACCTCGCGGGTCTCGAGGACGGCGCGCAGGTCTACTTCGTCCACTCCTATTATGCCGAGCCCGCCGATCCCGGGATCGTCGCCACGACCACCGACTACGGCGTCACCTTCGCGTCGTCGGTGTGGCGGGACAATGTCTTCGCCGCCCAGTTCCACCCCGAGAAGAGCCAGGCGGCCGGATTGCGCATCCTCGCCAACTTTGCTGCGCTCGCCGGCGAGGTCGGTGCTGCCGCCGCGGCGCGCTGAGGCATGGCATGCTGGTGATCCCCGCGATCGATCTGAAGGGCGGCCGCTGCGTGCGGCTGGTGCAGGGCGACATGGCGCGCGAGACCGTCTACGCCGACGATCCGGTCGCCGTCGCCTGCAGCTTTGCGGCCGCGGGCGCCGAATGGATCCACGTCGTCGACCTCGACGGCGCGGTCACCGGCGCGCCCGTCAACGCGGCGGCGATCGCCGCCGTCTGCGGCGCCGTCGCGGCGCGGGTCGAGGTAGGCGGCGGCATCCGCGATCTCACGGCGCTGGAGCGCATGCTCGCCGCCGGCGCCGGGCGCGTCGTCCTCGGGACCGCAGCCCTGGAGGATCCCGCCTTCTTCACGGCCGCGTGCCGGCGTCACCCGGGCCGCGTCCTCGCCGGCATCGACGCCCGCCAAGGCAAGGTCGCAGTCGCCGGGTGGACCAAGGACAGCGCCACCGACGCCGCGGCGCTCGCAGTCGAGGTGCAGCGCGTCGGGGCGGCGGCGATCGTCTTCACCGACATCGCCCGCGACGGCACCGGCGAGGGCGTGAACGCGCCGGCCGTCGATGCCATCGCCGACGCCGTCGACATCCCGGTCATCGCCTCGGGCGGCGTGGCGTCGCTCGCCGACCTCCGGCGCTTGCGCGCGCTCGGGCGCCGCAACCTCGAGGCGGTGATCGTCGGCCGCGCGATCTACACCGGCGCGATCGACCTCGCCACGGCGCTCCGGGTCGGACGCGGCGAGGCGTCGTGATGGCGCTCGCCAAACGCATCATTCCCTGCCTCGACGTCAAGGACGGGCGGGTCGTCAAAGGCGTGAACTTCGTCGGACTCCGTGACGCCGGCGATCCGGTCGAGATCGCGGCCCGCTACGACCGGGACGAAGCCGACGAGCTCACCTTCCTCGACATCACCGCCTCGCACGAAGCGCGACCGATCCTGCTCGACGTCGTCTCGCGCACGGCCGAGCACGTCTTCATGCCGCTCACCGTCGGCGGCGGCGTGCGCGAGATCGCCGACATCCGCGCGCTGCTCAACGCCGGCGCCGACAAGGTCTCGATCAACACCGCGGCGGTGGCGCGTCCCGAGTTCGTCGCCGAGGCGGCAGAGCGCTTCGGGAGCCAGTGCATCGTGGTCGCGATCGACGCCAAGCGCGTGGCCGGGGGCGAGCCGGAATCGGCGTCGCCGGCGCCGCGCTTCGAGGTGTTCACGCACGGCGGGCGGCGGGCGACCGGGCTCGACGCCGTCGAGTGGGCGGTGCGCATGGAGCGCGCCGGCGCCGGCGAGATCCTCCTGACCAGCATGGACCGCGACGGCACGCAGGCGGGCTACGATCTCGCCCTGACGCGGGCGGTGAGCCGCGCCGTCGGCGTCCCGGTGATCGCGTCGGGCGGCGTCGGCACGGTCGAGCACCTCTACGAGGGTCTGACCGTCGGCGAGGCCGACGCGGTGCTCGCCGCCTCGATCTTCCACTACGGCGCCTACACCATCCGCCAGTGCAAGGAGTACCTGCACGCGCGCGGCGTCGAGGTCCGGCTCTGAAGCCCTGAGGCTCGAAGCCTGGCGCCGCCGCCGTCCGCGGGGCTCGGCGGCGCCTGCGCCGGCCGGTCGGCGGGTCAGTCGAGCTCGAGGAAGCGCTCGGCGTCGATCGCCGCCATGCAGCCGGTGCCGGCGGCGGTGATGGCCTGGCGGTACACGCGATCCTGCACGTCGCCGCAGGCGAACACCCCGGGGATGTTCGTCCTGGTCGAGCTCTTCTCGGTCACCAGGTAGCCGTACTCGTCCATGTCGAGGAGCCCCTGGAAGAGTCGCGTGTTCGGCGTGTGGCCGATCGCCATGAAGACGCCGTCGGTGGCGACCTTGGTGAGCGCGCCGGTGTGCGTGTCCTTGAGCGTGGCGCCGGTCACGCCCCGACCCTGCGGCTCGCCGTGGATCTCCTCGATCGTGGCGTTCAAGATCCACGCGATCTTCGGATTGGCGCGAGCCCGGTCCTGCATGATCTTCGAGGCGCGCAGCTCGCCGCGCCGGTGCACCACCGTGACCCGACGCGCGAACTTGGTGAGGAAGTTGGCCTCTTCCATGGCGGTGTCGCCGCCGCCGACCACGAGCACGTCCTTGTCCTTGAAGAAAAAGCCGTCGCAGGTGGCGCAGGCCGAGACGCCGTAGCCCATGAGCTTCGTCTCGGATTCGATACCGAGGAGCTTCGCCTGGGCGCCGGTAGCGATGACGAGGGTGTCGCCGGTGAGCGTGCCGTCGGCAAGCGTGACGGTGAACGGGCGTCTCGCGAGATCGACGGCGGTGACCTCGCCGGAGAGGTAGCGGGCGCCGAAGCGCTCCGCCTGCCGCCGGAAGAGATCCATGAGCTCGGGGCCCTGGATGCCGGCCGGAAAACCGGGATAGTTCTCGACCTCGGTGGTGATCGTGAGCTGCCCGCCGGGCTGGATGCCCTCGACGACGAGCGGCTCGAGGCTCGCGCGGGCGCTGTAGAGGGCCGCCGTCGAGCCGGCCGGGCCCGACCCGAGGATCAACACTTTGGCGTGCGTCGGCTTGGTCATCGGACGACCGTAATGAGCGGCCGGCGACGATGCAAGTTCGATGCGGTTGTCAGGAGCGCGGCGCGGCAATAGATTCGGCGGCCGCATGGCGGGGCGCCCGCGACTTTCGCACATCGACTCCGGCGGCCGGGCCCGCATGGTCGACGTCGGCGACAAGGCGGTGACGATGCGCACCGCGGTTGCCGCTGCGACCGTCCTCATGCGGCCGGCGACGCTGCGCCTGATCGCGGGCGGCGGCCTGGCGAAGGGCGATGCGCTGGCGACGGCGCGTCTCGCCGGGATCATGGCGGCGAAGCGCACCGCCGAGCTGGTGCCGCTCTGCCATCCGCTGGCACTGGCGCACGTCGATGTACGGCTGACGCCGCGCGTCGGGCGTGCGGCGATCGACATCGAGGCGTCGGTGCGCTGCGAGGGCAAGACGGGCGTCGAGATGGAAGCGCTCACGGCCGTGTCGGTCGCGGCGCTCACGGTCTACGACATGTGCAAGGCCGTCGACCGCGACATCGAGATCACCGCCATCCGCCTGCTGCGGAAAGCGGGCGGCAAGAGCGGCACCTACGTGCGCCGCGCTCGCGGGACGTGAAGGGCCCCTGGCGATGGACCGCTGGGCGAAGACGCTGGCCTCGTACGGTCTCTGGGCGCTGATCGTCCTCACCTGCCCGCCGCTCTTCGTCGGCGCGCTGGCGATCTGGCTCGCGACGACGCCCTTCGACCGCCGCCTCCGCATCCTGCACCTGTACTCGTGCGCCTGGGCCTCGCTGTACACGTACGTCTTCCCCTATTGGACGACCACGGTGCGGAACCGCGAACGCCTGCGCGACGATCGCGCCTACGTGATCGTCGCCAACCACCAATCGCTGCTCGACATCCTGGTGCTGTTCCGGCTCTACCGGCATTTCAAGTGGGTCTCCAAGGAGGAGATCTTCCGGGTGCCGTTCGTCGGCTGGAACATGACGCTCAACCGCTACATCCGCATCCGGCGCGGTGATCGGCAGGACGCCGCCCGCATGATGCGTGCCTGCGGCGAAGCCCTGACGAGCGGCAGCTCGATAATGATCTTTCCGGAAGGCACGCGCTCGCTCGACGGCGAGCTGCGCGAATTCAAGCACGGCGCCTTCACTCTGGCGCTGCGGCACGGCGTCCCCATACTTCCGATCGTGCTCGACGGCACGCTCGACGCGCTCCCGAAACACGGCGTCACGCTCAACCAGTCCGCTGCCATCGTCATCCAGGTACTGGACCCGATTCCTGCGGCCGGCTTCCGCGACGCCGGCGCGTTTCGCGACCACGTCCGCGACGTCATGGCAGCAGCCCTGCGGCGCCTGCGCAGTGAACGGCGGGGCGGCGCGGCGGCGCCGAGCGCGCTGCGCGGCGCCCGCTCCGCCTGAGGGCGGCGCCGGCTTCTCGCGGGCGTTGCGGCAGAGCGCGGCGGCTACGCGTAGCGATGCAGCGCGCGGCCGCCGGCGCTACGACCGCCGCCATGGCGCATCGCCGTCCGCACTCCATCAAGCAGTGGCCGGCGCACGAGCGACCACGCGAGAAGATGCGCGACGGCGGCGCCGAGCGCCTGTCGGAGGCCGAGCTCCTGGCCGTGCTCTTCCCGACCGCGGCGCGCGGAGCGACGGATGCCGTCGACCAGGCGCGCCTCTGGCTGGAGCGGTGCGGCTCCTTGCGCGGGCTCGTCGACGCGCCGGCGCGCGTACTCCTCGCTACGCCGGGGATCGGCGCGGCGCGTGCCGCGATGGTGCAGGCGCTCGGCGAGCTCGCCCGCCGCTACGGGCAGCAGCGCCTGGCGCGCGGCACCCCGCTCAGGACCAGCGCCGAGGTCTACCGTCACTGCGGCGAGCGCCTGGCGGCGCTCCGCAAGGAGCAGTTCCACGTGATCCTGCTCGACGGCAAGAACCGGCCGCTCAAGGCCGTGCGGGTCTCGGAAGGGACGCTGACGGCTTCGCTGGTGCACCCGCGCGAGGTCTTCGTGCCGGTGATCGAAGAGAGCGCCGCGGCCATCATCCTGGTGCACAACCATCCGAGCGGCGACCCGACGCCGAGCGCCGAGGACATCGCCATCACCCGGCGGCTGCGCGAGGTCGGCGAGCTGATGGGCGTGCGCGTCCTCGACCACGTGATCATCGGCCACGGGCGCTACGTGAGCTTCACCGACGAAGGGCTCTGAGCGCCCGCCGCGGGCGCGTCGTCGCGCCGCCCGCCGCCGGCGAACCGGCGGCGATACGGCAGCAGCGAGCCTGTTTCGCGATCCTACGCCCGCACCATAGCGAGAGCGTAACTATGCGAACGGCCGCACATATCACATCCGTTCAATTGATCGGCCGGGGGTCTGTGGCGATTACGGAGCAGCGGCGAGCGCCGCAGCCGCGGGAGATCAGGCGATATGAGCGATGTTGCGATCGAAGGTCGAGCCACCCCTCGCGGGCGGTTGCGTCGCCGTCTCTGCGGAGCCGGCGCTTCCGGACTCCTCCTCGTCGTCCTCGCGCCGCTTCCGATTGCGGCGGGCGCAGGTCCGACGCTCGCCGACGTGGTGGCGCTTGCAATCGAGCGCAGCCCGGCGCGTCTCGTGCCCGGCGTGACCTCGGCGGAGGCGGCGGCGCTTTCCCGGCGCGCCGCGAGCTGGCTTGCCGGTGTTCCGAGCCTAGAGCTCGGCCACCGCACCGACGGCATCGGCAGCGACGACGGGCTCCACGAGTCGATCGTCGCGTTGTCTCTGCCCGTCTGGCTTCCCGGCCGGCGGGCTGCACGAGGGCGCATCGCCGCGGCCGCCGACCTCGAGGCGCGCAGCGCCGCCTCGACCCTCGCCTGGGAGGTTGCGGGGGAGGTGCGGGAGGCGCTCTGGGCCGTAGCGATCGCCCGCACCGATCTCGCCCGCGCCGAGCGCGTCGCCGCCGTTGCGCTCCAGCTCGAGAAGCAAGTCGAGCGCCGCTGGCAAGCCGGGGAGCTGGCTCGCAGCGACACGGTCCTGGCACGCGAGGACACCTGGCGCCGCCGCGCGGAAGAGCTGCAGGCACGGAGCACCGTCGCGCAGGCGCTGAGCGCCTACGAGGCCTTGACGGGCTCGACGGTGCTACCCGTCGATTTTCGCGAACGGCGCGCCACCGCCCCGACGCGTGAAGAAGACCATCCGCGTCTGGCCTCGACGCGGGCGCGCTGGGAGCGGGCCGAAGCCGAGCTGGAGGCGGCGCGCCGCGACCGCGGAGGAGCGCCGTCGGTGACGGTCGGCGGCCAGCGAGAGCGCGATCTGCGCGGGCAACATTTCAACGAGTCGATCGTCTTCGGCATCTCCGTTCCAGTCGGCATCGGCGCTCACGTGGACGCAGAGCTCGCCCGCCTGGCGCGCGTCGTCGCCGCAGCGGAGAGCGACCATCGCGCCGCGACGCGCGAGATCCGCCTCGCCGCGGATGCGGCGGCGCTGCGCCTGGCGGCAGGGGAAGCGGCCCTGAGCGCGGCGCGCGCCGCCGCCGACCTGGCCCGCGAGAGCGAGCGCCTGGCCGAGCGGGCGTTCACGCTCGGGGAATCCGACCTGGTCACCTTGCTGCTGGTGCGCGACCGCGCGACGGCCGCCACCGCCGCCGTCGAGACGCGGGCAATGGAGTGCGACCGCGAGATTGCCCGCTACAATCAAGCCGCGGGGCTCGTGCCGTGAGCACCCCGCGAGCACTCGTTCTCGTAGCGATCTGCGCGTCGTCGTGGGGCGCGGCGCCCGCGGCGGGCGCCGGTGGTACGCTTCTGCTGAACGCAGTCCAGCGGGAAGCTCTCGGGATCGTCGTTGCGCCCGCCGACCGCGCCGAGCGCACGATCGGCCCCGCGCTGCCGGCGCAGGTCGTTGTTCCCAATACGCAGCTGCGTATCGTCAGCGCCCCGTGCTCCGGCCTCGTCGAGGAGCTGTTGGTTGCCGCGGGCGATGCGATCGAGGAGGGCAAGCCGCTGGCGCGCATCCGCAGTCCCGAGCTCCTGCAGATCGAGCGCGAGTACCTGGAGCTGCGGAGCCGGGCGGAGCTCGCCGCTGCGAACGCGGATCGCGACCGGCGGCTCTTCGCGGAGGGGCTCGTAGCCCAGCGGCGGTTCCTGGAAGCCGCAGCGACGCAGCAGCAGGCCGCTGCGGCGCTCGCCGAACGCCGGCAGGCGCTCGTGCTGGCGGGGCTCGACGCCGCCGCGCTCGAGCGGCTCACGAGCTCCGGCGAGCTCACGAGTCTGGTGACGGTGACGTCGCCGCTCGACGCCATCGTGCTCGCGCAGAGCGTTACGGTCGGCGAGCGGGTGCGGGGCGCGGACCCTCTCTATCGGCTCGGGGATCTGAGCTCGCTCTGGCTCGAGATCCACGCGCCGGTCGAGCGCCTGGACGGCATCGCTCCGGGAACGCCGGTGACCATTCCCGCTCTCGGGCTCGAGGCCACCGTGGTCGCAGTCGGGCGCGCCGTTCACGAGGCCGATCAGGGCGTCACGGTGCGCGCCGAGATCGCCGACGGTGCCGAGCAGCTTCGTCCCGGGCAGTTCGTCTCGGTGCGGTTGCGACCTGCGGCGGCGTCGAGATCGGTGTACCGCGTACCGCTCGCGGCGGTCGTCCGCGTCGGGGAAGCGAGCTACGTCTTCCTCGCGCAGCCCGAAGGCTTCGTTCCGGTCGCCGTGCAGGTGCTCGAAGAGGAGCCGCGGTCGGCGGTCGTCGAAGCCCTCCTGCCCGCGGCCGCCGAGATCGCGGTGCAAGGCGCGGCTGCGCTCAAGTCTATGTGGGTGCGGGGCGGCGACTGATGCTCGGGTTCGCGATCCGCTTCGCCCTGAGCCAGCGCTTGCTGGTGCTGCTCGCCGTCGGCGCGCTGATCGGCGGCGGGTGGTTGGCGCTCGTCCACACGCCCATCGATGCCTATCCGGACGTTTCGACGACGCAGGTGAAGGTCGTCGTCAAGGCGCCCGGGATGACGCCCGAGGAAGTCGAGCAGCGGATCACGGCGCGGATCGAGGTCGAGTTGCTCGGCATACCGCACCAGACCACGCTGCGGTCGATCTCGAAGTACGGCCTCGCCGACGTGACCGTGGATTTCGAGGACGGCAGCGACATCTACTGGGCGCGCCAGCAGGTGGCGGAGCGGCTCGCGGGGATCTGGGAAGATCTGCCGGACGGCGTGCGCGGCGGCCTGGCGCCGATGACGACACCGCTCGGGGAGATGTTCATGTTCACGATCGAGGGCGGCGACCTCTCGCTCGAGGAGCGGCGAACCCTCCTCGATTGGACGATCCGCCCGGCGCTGCGGACGGTGCCCGGCGTGGCCGACGTCAACGCGCTCGGCGGGTTCGTCCGTACGTTCGAAGTCGTGCCCGACGGCGCGCGGATGAACGCCCGCGGGATCACCGTGGAGCAGCTCCGCGCGGCGCTCGGGGCGAACAACCGCAACGAAGGCGCGGGCCGCCTCGGATACGGCGAGGAGGTGCTCCTCGTCCGCGCCGAAGGCGGCGTGCGCGTTCCCGCCGACATCTCCGCGATCGTCGTGGCAGCCGACTCTGCGGAGCCGGTGCGGGTCGGCGATGTCGCGGCCGTGCGCGTCGGCGCGCTCACTCGCTACGGAGCCGTCAGCGCCGACGGCCGCGGGGAGGCCGTCGAAGGTCTGGTGTTGGGATTGCGCGGAGCCAACGCGCAGCAGGTCGTGCAGGGAGTGCGGCGGAAGCTGGAAGAGCTCTCGCGAACGCTGCCCGCCGGCGCGCGGTTCCGCGTCTTCTACGATCGCGGCGAGCTCGTCGCGCATGCCGTCGCCGGCGTTCGTCGGGCGCTCTTCGAGGCGATCGTCCTCGTGCTGCTGCTCCTGATCGTCTTCTTGGGGAACGCACGCGCGGCGTTGACGGTCGCGCTCATCTTGCCGCTCGCCGCGCTCGCGACCTTCGTCGCGATGTATGCCGTCGGCCTGTCGGCCAATCTGATGAGCCTCGGCGGGCTCGCGATCGCCATCGGGATGCTGGTCGACGCGGCCGTCGTGGTCGTCGAAAACGTGGTGACGCGGCTCGGCGAGCAGAGCGAGCGCGGCCGCGTGCCGCAGCTACACGTCATCTACCGCGCCGCCAAGGAGGTCGCGCGGCCGACGGCGGCGGGGATGGGGATCATCGTCGTGGTCTTCCTGCCGCTGCTGACGTTGCAGGGGCTCGAAGGCAAGCTCTTCGGACCGGTCGCGCTCACCATAGTGTTCGCGCTCAGTGCGGCGCTGGTCTTGTCGTTGACCGTCATTCCGGTGCTGGCGTCGTTCCTCCTCGGTGCGGGGCACGCGGGAGAGCCCGCGCTCGTGCGCTGGCTCCATCGGGCGTATGCGCCGGTGCTCGCGTGGTGCCTGCGGCGCAGCGGCGCCGTCGTCGCCGGCGCCGTGCTCCTGCTCGCGATCGCTGGGCTCCTGTATTCGCGCGTCGGCAAGACGTTCTTGCCGACGATGGACGAGGGCAGCGTCATCGTGCAGTTGGAGAAGTCGCCGGCGATCGGCCTCGAGGCTGCCGTCGCGCTCGACAACCGGCTGCAGAGAGCTCTCCTGGAGGCCGTTCCGGAGATCACCGGGATCGTCGCCCGCACGGGTGCGGACGAGATCGGCCTCGATCCCATGGGGCTCAACGAGACCGACGCCTTTCTGCAACTGCGTCCCCGCGACGCCTGGAGGATGGCGTCGCGAGAGGCGCTCGTCGAGGAGCTGCGCCGCGTGCTCGACGGCTTTCCGGGGCTCGGCCACACCTTCACGCAGCCCATCGAAATGCGGGTGGCGGAGATGCTGACCGGGGTGCGAGGTGACGTCGCGGTCAAGATATTCGGGCCCGACCTGGACGACTTGAACCGGACCGCCGACGAGCTCGTACGGTTGTTGCGAGCGATTCCGGGGGCGGAGGATGTCTATACGCCGCGCAACACCGGCGCGCTCTACCAGAATCTGCGCATCGACCGGTTGGAGGCGGGACGGCGCGGGCTCTCGGTGGACGCGGTCGGGAGCTTCTTGCGGGCGCAGCTCGAGGGCGTGCCCGTCGGTACGGTCTACGAGGGTGGGCGCCGGACCCCGCTCGTGCTGCGCGGCGACGAGACCATGCGGACGTCGCCGGCGGAGCTCTCGGCGCTGCAGCTGACGCTTCCGGGCGGGGGCCGGGCGTCGCTATCCGGCCTCGTGACTATGGAACGGGTCGAGGGACCGGTGTCGCTGCGCCGAGAGTCGGCGAGCCGCATGGCCGTCGTCATCGCCAACGTCGCGGGCCGGGATCTGGTCGGTTTCGTCGACGAGGCCCGACGACGCGTCGGGGAGTCGTTGCCGTTGCCGGCCGGATTCCTGCTCGAGTGGGGAGGTCAGTTCGAGAACCAGCAGCGTGCAGCGCGGCGACTCGGCCTGGTCGTTCCGGTCGCTCTCACGCTGATCTTCCTTCTCCTGTTCTCGACCTTCGGCTCCGTGCGCCAGGCGGGCCTGGTGCTGAGCAACGTCCCCTTCGCCATGATCGGCGGCGTCGTCGCGCTCTGGGCCACGGGCGAGTACCTCTCCGTTCCGGCGTCGGTCGGATTCATCGCGCTGCTCGGGATCGCCGTCCTGAACGGCGTCGTCATGGTCACGCACTTCAACGAGCTGCGGGCGCTCGGCGTTCCGATCGAGCGCGTCGTGGTCGAGGGCGCCCAACGCCGCCTCCGCCCGGTGCTGATGACCGCGACGATCGCCGCCTTCGGTCTCGTGCCGCTGCTGTTCGCGCGCGGTCCGGGCTCGGAGATCCAGCGCCCGCTCGCGATCGTCGTCATCGGCGGCCTGGTGTCGGCGACGGCGCTGACCTTGGTCTTGCTGCCCATACTCTACCGGCGCTTCGGCGCGGTGTCCTGAGGGCTACGTGGAAGATTGCTTGCTCGTTCTGTTCGTCGCGCCCGAGATCGAAGACCCGCTGATCGACTGGCTTCTCGAGCGCGAGGACGTCCCCGGGTTCAGCACCCAGTGCGTCTCCGGGCACGGAGCGCCGCCTGCGTCGCTACGGCTCGCCGAGCAGGTCGCCGGGCGCCGGCCGCGCGCCCGGGTCGAGATCGCGCTCCCGCGCGTCGTCGCTCCCGCCCTGCTCGAGGCGCTCCGGCGCGCGTTCGGCGGCAGCGGACTGCACTACTGGCTGCTGCCGCTCCTCGAGGCCGGGCGCGTCTGAGGTCGGGCACAGCGCCGCGGGGTCACCGGCGGGCGCCGGTCGGGCGGCGCTTCAATGGTGGACGTGGGTTCCGTGGTCGTCGTGCTTCTCCGGGTCCGAGGCGGCCGACACGAAGGGCAGCGTCATCACGATGTGCTCGCCGTGCACGTCGATTTCGACCGTCACGTCCTTGTCGTCGGGGCGGCGCGTCTCGCCGGCGACGACGAGGCAGCCCGGTTCGGGCGCGGGTTCGAGGCGGGCGTTGCGGGTGGCGTCGGCGGCGCCGCGAATCCGGGCCGTGCCGGACGCTGCGGCGACCGCGATCGGCTCCATGAACGCGTCGAGGAGATAGACGCGCACGTCGCCCCGCTCCCGGCTCACGAGCTCCAGGTGTCGGTCGCCCCACATGCCGACGATGCCGCCGTGGGGAGCCGCGTCGTGATCGTGGGCGCGCCACACGCGCTCGACCGTGAGCGCGTGAACCCCGGCGTGCTCCGCGGCGCGGCCGGCGACGCGTACGCGCGCGCCGTGCTGCGCGAGCCAGTGGGCGTGCTCCGCAGGGATGGCGACGTCGACGAGCAGGATCCAGAGCTCGCCCGTGGCCTCGTCGCGGAGGAAGCGCGTCGCGGCGTCGCGGGGGAGAGCGGCGAGACGGGCGCAGAGATCGTCGGGGGGTACGGCGTCGCGCGGCATGCAGGGGTCGGGCACGATCTCGCCGGCGATCGCGACCCGGGCGCCGGGCGTAGCCGCGGCGCCGCCCGACGGCACCGCGCTCCGCTCGCGCGCCGCCGGCGGTGCCGTCGCGGCAGCGTGATCGTGGACGGCCCCGCCGGTCGTGTGAGCCGCCGCCCGCGCGGCCAGAGCGACGCCGGCAATGGCGAAGATGCAGATGCCGACGAGATCTCGCCGCGCTGCCAGCGGTATCCTCATGCCTGCCGTTCGACGAGGATACCGGCGCCGATCTGCGACAGGTACGCGTTCTCGCCGTCGGCGACGGTCAGCGCCGTGGCGTCGCGCAGGAACATCTCGACCGGGTACTCGCGCGTCAGGCCGTTGCCGCCGTGGAGCTGGACGGCGAGCGTCGCCACCTCGTGCGCCGCCTGGGTGCAGAAGACCTTGGAGGCGATCGAGTGCTCGAGGCGCATGCGGCCGCTGGTTTCGAGGAGCGTCAGGTTGGACGTCCAGACGCCGCGTGCGAGCGTGCGGCACGCCTGCACTAGCTGGAACATGCGAAAGAGGCGGGCACGCACCGATTGGTGCTCGGCGATCGGCCGGCCGCCTTGGACGCGCTCGCGCGTGTAGGCGAGCGCGGCGTCGAAGGCCGCGCGCGCCAATCCCGTCGCGACGACGCCGACGCCGGCGTTGAAGCTCGCGAGATGGTTCTCCATGTATGCCGGATAGGCGTCGGGCTCGACGACCATCGCCCAGCGCGGCACGTGGACATCGTCGAAGAAGAGCTCGCCCTGGGGCAGGGAGCGCGCCCCGTGCTTCTCGAGCGCCGGGCCGTGCGTCACGCCCGGCAGATCTAGCGACAGGAGGCACACGCCGCCGCGGTCGAGCCCCGCCGCCGGCTCGAGGTGGACGTTCAGCATCGCGTGCGTCGCGATCGGACCGTTCGACACCCATGCCGACTTCTGCCCGCGGATCACCCACCCGTCGCCCTCGCGGCGCGCGACCACTTGTCCGGGTGCTTTCACGACCAGCTCCGGGCGCATCACGCCGAGCGTGTCCGAGCCATGATCGGGCTCGGTGATCGCCCAACAGCCGCGCAGCGACCCGTCGCTCGAGCGGAAGTAGGGTACGGCGATGGCCTCGATCGCCTCGGAGTTGCCGGAGAGCAGGGCCACCTGCGCCGGTGTGCCGGCGAGGAAGAAGACGGCGGCGAGGCCGAGATTCCCCCATGCCAGCTCTTCCAGGACGAGTGCGGCCGTCAACGGCGAGAGACCGAGGCCCCCGAGCGCCTCGGGACCGAGGAGGCGCGTGTAGCCGAGCTCCGAGGCCTGGCGCAGCACGTCGAAGAGCGGCGACCCCGGGGCCGACACTTCGCGTCCGCTCAGGCGGTCGAGGGCGATGCCGGCGGGGCGCAGCACCTCGGCCGCGAAGGTGCGCGCGGCCTTCTGGATCTCGCGCTGCTCGTCGCCGAGCGAGAGGTCGTAGTCGAAAAAGTCCATGGCTCCTCCGCGCGCCGGGCGCGCTCGCTATGACGGCTTCGCCACCTCGATGAAGCGCGTCTTGTGGGCGCTGCGCTCCAAGGAGAGCGGTGCCAGCCATCGGATCTCGGGGGTGATCTTGAGGCGCTCCTTGAGCGCCGCCCGGACCTCGGCTTCGAGGGCCGGGAGGGCGCTCTCCGGCACGCCCTCGCCGCGCTCGATGCGCAGCACGAGCGGCGGCACGACGCGCGGCGGCGGCTCGGTGAGCGCGATCCGGAACTCGCCGGTGAGGCGCGGGATGAAGCTCGCCAGGACGGCGTCGATCGCCGCCGGGTAGACGATCACGCCCTTGACTTTGAGCATGTCGTCGACGCGGCCGACGATTCGGTAGCGGATGCCGGTGGTGCCGCACGGGCACGGCGAGGTCTCGATGCGGTGGATGTCGCCGAGCGTGATGCGCGTCCAGCCGAACCCGCCGCCGACGAGCGTCGTGAAGACGGCCTCGCCTTCGGCTCCGTCGCGGAGCTCCACGGGCGCGTGCGTGGTCGGATCGACGAGCTCGTAGAGCGCCAGGTCGTCGGCCACCCAGTGCATGCCTTGGTATTCCGCGTGGGCGCACGAGACGCCGAAGCCGGCTCCGGCGTCGAAGAGGCGCGCCCCGTAGGCGCCCTCGATCCGGCGCCTGACCTCGGGAATCCCGGCGCCGGGCTCGCCCCCGCAGAGCAGGATGCGCAGTCCGAGCGACGCGATCGGCGCTCCGAGCACCGCCGGCGCCCGCTCGATCAGATGCTCGGCGAGCGAGGGCGTACACGAAAGGACGGTGCCGCCGAAGAAGCGTGTGGTGGTGAGGATGCGCGCCGCGCCCGCTTCGGCGCCGACGGGGATGCTGAGCGGGTCGCCGTCCTCGATGCTCATCAGCGACGGCACGCCGGCGAGGAACATCGAGAGCGCGAAGGCGTGGACGAGTCGATCGCCCGGACGCACGCCCGCGCGCCAGCGCGCTCGACGCATGAACTCGCCCCAGAGTCCGTCGATGTCCTCGCGCGTCAGCGGGTAGGGTTGCGGCGCGCCCGTCGTTCCCGACGTCGCGGCCATGAACACCAGGCGCTCGAGCGGCACCGGGAGGGTCTCGTCGAGGAAGCGGTAGACGTCGCCGCCGCACTCCTCCATGAGCGCGCGGTAGTCGCTTTTCGTGAACGGCGGCAGCGCCCGCGCCCAGTCGTCGAGGCTCGCGATGTCCTCGGGGGCGCGCACGCCGGAGGCGTGGAGGCGGCGGCGGAAGTACGGAGCTTCGCGGAGCAGGTCGCGGGCGCGGAGCCGCAGGCGTTCGATCTGGAGGGAGCGCAGCGCTTCGCCGCCGAGCTGCGGCTCGATCTCCATGTTCCAGTAGAGGCGGTCGGTCATACGGGCTCCCCAGGCGGGTGGCGAGTGCGGCGTGGTCGGTACGGTTCCCGATCAGTACGCGGGTGCGGAGCGCCGAGTCAACGGCGCCGCTTGCAGGTCAGAACGGAACGTCGTCGTCGGCGGGCGGGGCGCCGCCGCCCGTACTCCCCGACGGCTCTTCCGGCCAGCCGGGCTCGCCGCCGCCGGCTCCCCGCGCGCCGCCGGCGCCGCCGCCGAGGAAGCGGACGTTCTGGGCGACGATCTCGGTGATGTAGCGCTTGTTGCCGTCCTTGTCGTCGTAGCTCCGGGTGCGGATCTCGCCCTCGACGAAGACCTGGCGTCCCTTGCTCAGGAACTTGCCGCAATTCTCGCCCTGCTTCCCCCAGACGATGACGTTGTGCCACTCCGTGCGCTCTTGGCGCGCGCCCTCGGTATCGTTCCAGCTGGTGGTGGTCGCGAGCGGGAACTTGCATACGGCGCGGCCGGTGCCGGTGAAGCGAACCTCGGGATCCTTGCCGAGATTGCCGATGAGAATGGCTTTGTTGACCGACATGCTGAACCTCCCGGGGGGACGGCTGGCGACGTTGCGCGAGGCTTAACAGCGGCCTCCACCACCGTCAACGACGCCGAGTAGCTGCTGCGGTTGGCCGAGGGCGATGGCGGATCGCGGCCGCGTCCTGGCGCCGGCGCGTGCTTTGTGGGAGGCTCGCTCGGTCACGAAAGTGGTGGACGGAAAGCGGCAATGAACGAGGTCCTGCGGATCGTTCCCCTCGGCGGCCTCGGCGAGATCGGCCTCAACATGATGCTGATCGAGTACGGCGACAGCGCCGTGGCGATCGATTGCGGCGTCATGTTTCCGGAGCCGTCGATGCTCGGCATCGACCTCGTGATCCCCGATCTCACCTATCTACGCGAGCGGCCCGGCCGCTTGCAGGCGATCGTCTGTACGCACGGGCACGAGGATCACGTCGGTGCGCTGCCCTTCGTAGTGCGGGAGATGCCGGTGCCGACCTACGCGACGCCGTTCGCGCACGCGCTCGTCGCGCACAAGCTCGAGGAGCACGAGCTGGTGCGGCCGCTCGAGCGCTTCCGCGCCGGCGACTCCTGGCGCGTCGGCCCTTTCGAGATCGAGGCCATCCACATCACCCACAGCATCGTCGACGCCGTGGGCCTCGCCATCCGGACGCCGCTCGGCACCATCGTCCACACCGGCGACTTCAAGTTCGACCAGACGCCGCTCGACGGGCTGCCGTCCGACCTCCGGCGCTTCGCGGCGCTCGGCGACGCCGGTGTGCTGGCCCTGCTCTCGGACTCGACCAACGTCGACCGTCCCGGGGTGACGCCGTCGGAGCGTAGCCTGACGGCGCGCTTCGAGGCGACCTTTCGGCGGGCGCGCGGACGCGTGTTGGTAGCGACGTTCGCGTCGCATCTGCACCGCATCCAGCAGGTGCTCGACGTGTCGGCGACGACCGGCCGGCGCGTTGCCGTACTCGGCCGCGGCATGGTGCAGAACGTCGAGATAGGTCGCGATCTGGGCTACCTGCGCGTGCCCCCCGGGCTGATCGTCGACGTCGCCGAGGCGCGCGGCCTGCCGCCCGAGCGAGTGACGCTGCTCTCGACCGGCAGCCAAGGCGAGCCGCTCTCGGCGCTGGCGCGGATCGCGATGGACGACCACAAACAGGTGCGGGTCGAGCCGGGCGACACGGTGATCATGTCGTCGCGCATCATCCCGGGGAACGAGAAGTCGATCGGCGACGTCATCAATCATCTCTGCCGTCGCGGCGCCGACGTGCTGCACGAGCCGTATGCGGGCCTGCACGTCTCGGGGCACGCCAGCCAGTCGGAGCTCCAGCTCATGCTGCAGCTCACGCGCCCGCGCTACTTCGTCCCCGTGCACGGGGAGTACAGGCACCTGGTTCGCCACTGCGGGCTCGCCGCCGACATGGGCCTGGCGCCTGCGGATTGCTTCCTCCTCGAAGACGGCGACGTGCTCGAGATCGACGCCGCCGGGGCGCGCCGCGCCGAATCCGTGGCGTCGGGGCGTGTCTTCGTCGACGGCAAGGGCGTCGGCGACGTCGGCGACGTCGTCCTGCGCGACCGCCGTCATCTCTCGGACGGGGGCCTCGTGCTCGCCATCCTCGCCGTGAACCAGCACACCGGCGAGATCATCTCCGGCCCCGATCTGATCTCGCGCGGCTTCGTCTTCGAGGACGAGAGCCAGGTCTATTTCGAGCACGCCAAGGAGGCGGTCCTGGAGGCGCTGGCGGCGCTGGCGCCGGAGTCGCGTACGGCGCCCGCCGAGGTGAAGGAAGAGATGCGCAAGGCGCTGCGCCGCTACTTTCGCAAGACGCTCGAGCGGCGCCCGGTCATCCTTCCCGTGGTGATGGAGCTGTAGCGCCAGCGCCTCGCGGCGGCGGACGAAGCGGCCGCGGCCGCCGGGGCTTGCGCCTGCCGGGCCGTCCGTGACAAGTCTTGAGCCGTCGGCGCGTCGGGGGTGGTGGTGGCTGGAAAAGCGGCACGTGTAGCCAAGGGCGGGGTGCGGGAGAAAGTGGAGCAGGCGGCGGGCACGCTGCGGCGCGAGATCGAGGCGCTCTTCGCGATCGCCGGCGCCTGCTATCTCGGCCTCAGTTTCCTCAGCTACACGCCCGGTCGGTCGGCAGGGAACGTCGGCGGCCCCGTCGGGCACTTGGTGTCCGACCTCTTCGTGCAGGCGTTCGGCCTCGCCGCGTTCGTGATCCCGATCGGCATCGTCGTCGTTGCCGTCGTGGTGCTGCGCGGCGGCTCGCTGGCGCTCTCGCTTCTGCGCGGCGCCGTACTCACGGCCGAGCTGCTCCTGGTGGCGACGGCTCTCGCCCTGGTGCGCGGTCCCGGGCGCGAGGCCGCGGCCGGCGGCTGGATCGGCGGCTTCCTGGCGACGGTGCTCGCCGGGCTCTTCGATGCGCTCGGCGCGTTCCTGATCGTCGCCACCGGCCTCGTCCTCACGACCATGGTCGTCACCGGCGGCTCGCTGGTCGGCGGCATGACCGCAGCGGCGCGCCGCGCCACGGCCACCCGCGCCGCGTTCGCGGGCGCCTTCCGGCGCTGGCGCGAACGGCATCGTCCCGCCGACGACGAGGGGGTGATCGAGTTGCCGCTGCCGCGCCAGCGCCGCGACCGGGAGGCCAAGCCCGAGCGCGGCAAGCGGTCGGCGCTGCCGCCGCCCGAGCCGGCGCCGCCGATCGTGGTCAACGAGTCCGAGCCGCGTCCGGCCAAGGCGGGGAAGGGCAAGACCGCGAAGACCTGCAAGCAGGAGGAGTTCCATTTCTCGTCGGGGACACAGTACGAGCTGCCGCCGCTCGCGTTCCTCGACGCCCCCGTCGACTCGGGCGTGCAGATCGACGAGGACTCGCTGATCGCGAGCTCGCGCATCCTGCAGTCGAAGCTCGCCGACTTCGGCGTCGACGGCAAGGTGGTCGCGGTCCGACCGGGACCCGTGATCACCACTTTCGAGTTCGAGCCCGCGGCCGGCGTCAAGGTGAACCGGGTCGTGACCCTCGCCGACGACCTGTCGATGGCGCTGCGCGCCCACAGCGTCCGCATCCTGGCGCCGATCCCCGGGAAGCCGGTCGTCGGCATCGAGGTTTCGAATCCGCGCCGCGAGAAGGTCTGGTTCCGCGACATCATCGCCAGCGACCAGTTCCAGCGCTCGGAGTCGAAGCTCTCGCTGGCGCTCGGCAAGGACACGACCGGCAACACCTATGTCGCCGATCTCGGCAAGATGCCGCACCTCCTCATGGCCGGCGCCACCGGCACCGGCAAGTCGGTGTCTTTGAACGCGATGATCATGAGCATTCTCTACGAAGCGTCGCCGCACGACGTGCGCTTCATCATGATCGACCCGAAGATGCTCGAGCTCTCGGTGTACGACAACATTCCGCACCTGCTCGTGCCGGTAGTGACCGATCCGAAGAAGTCGGCCTGCGCGCTCGCCAACGTCATCCAGGAGATGGATCGCCGCTACCGGCTGCTGCGGGACAAGGGCGTCCGGAACCTCGACGGCTACAACAAGCAGATCGCGGCCGAACAGGCGGAGAAGGGCGCCGGCGTCATCGAGCTCACCGAGCCGGAGGACGAGGAGGAGGCTGCAAGCCCGTTCGTCCCCGGGCAGCCGCTCGGCGACCAGCCTCTCGTACACGAGCACTTGCCCCGCATCGTCATCATCGTCGACGAGCTCGCCGACTTGATGATGACGGTCGGCCGCGACATCGAGGAGTCGATCACGCGCCTGGCGCAGAAGGCGCGCGCCGCCGGCATCCACCTGATCCTCGCCACGCAGCGGCCGTCGGTGGACGTCATCACCGGGCTCATCAAGGCCAACTTTCCGGCCCGCATCTCGTTCCAGGTGACGTCGCGCATCGATTCGCGCACGATCCTCGATGCGCAGGGCGCCGAGCGCCTTCTCGGCTCCGGCGACTGCTTGTTCCTGCCGCCGGGCACGGCGCGCCTGACGCGCATCCACGGCGCCTTCGTCTCCGACGAGGAGGTGCAGAAGGTCGTCGAGTTCTGGCGCCGACAAGGAGCGCCCAAGTACCGGATGGAGCTCCTCGAGGGCGGCGAGGACGAGGAGGGGGCCGAGGACGAGGCAGACGACCTCCACGACGAGATGTACGACATGGCGGTACGGGTGGTCACCGAGAGCCGTCAGGCGTCGATCTCGTGGCTGCAGCGCAAGCTGCGCGTCGGCTACAACCGCGCCGCGCGCATGATCGAGCGTATGGAGCGCGAGGGCGTGGTGTCGCGCGCCGAGGGCGCCCGGCCGCGCGAAGTACTGGCGCGCAACATCGACGCCGACGACTGAGCGTGCGGGCGCGGCGCGCGCGCGCAGTCGTCGGCGGGCACAGCGCCGGCTCGTGACGAGCGCTCGGGGAGCGATCGCGGCGCCGGCTCCCTGGCGGCGTCCGAACCACGCTGGTAGAGAGCGGCGCATGCTGCGTACCACCGCCGCACTGGCAGTTCTCTTCGCCGCCGTCCTGGGGGCGGGCCGTGATGTACCCGCCGCCGCCGCGGCCAAGCCAGCCGGGGGCGCGGCGGCGTGTCCCGATCCGGCGACGATCGTGCGCAAGCTCCAGGAGCGCTACGATCAGACGCGTACGTTCAGCGCCAGCGTGCGGCAAGAGATGACGGTCAAGTCGCTCGGCGTCAGCGACGTCTCCGAGGGGACGGTGGTCTTCAAGAAGCCCGGGAAGATGCGCTGGGATTTCCAGCCGCCGCGTCCGCAGCAGATCATTGCCGACGGCAACACCCTCTGGATCTATCAGCCGGACGATCGCCAGGTGCTGAAGGCGCCGTTCCGCGCCGCCTTCGTCTCGACGACGCCGGTCTCCTTCCTCCTCGGGGTCGGGCGGATCACGGACGACTTCGAGCCGCGCGCCGATGCGCGCGGCTGCACCGCGGATCGCTTGTACGTGGCCCTGGCGTCGAAGCGGGGCGAGGACGTCGGCGCGCTCGCGCTCGGGGTCGACCGCGCTACCTACGACATCGTCGAAGCGGCCGTGACCGATCCGCTCGGCAACGTGACCACTCTCGGGTTCAACGACATCGTTCGCAACGTCGAGGTCCCCGACTCCACCTTCGAGCTCGCGGTGCCCCCCGGCGTCGACGTGATCACGCCGCCCGGCGCCGCCGCACCGCCGCCGTCGTAGGCCGGCGCCCGGCGCGTGCTGGCACGCGGCCGGGCATCTTGCTACGAAATGTCCCATGCCTTCGTTCGATGTCGTCTCCCGGATCGACCTGCAGGAGGTCGACAACGCGCTCAATCAAGCGCGCAAGGAGGTCGCGCAGCGCTACGACCTCAAGGACAGCAAGACCGAGATCGCCTGGGATCAGAAAGAGATCGTCGTCACCTCGGCCGACGACTTCAAGGTGAAGGCCGTCGTCGACGTGCTGCAGTCGAAGCTGGTGAAGCGGAACGTGCCGATCAAGAACCTCGTGTACGGCGCGATGGAGCCGGCGCAGGGCGGGCGGTCGCGCCAGAAGATAACGGTGCAGCAGGGGATCGAGACGGAGAAGGCACGCGAGATCGTCAAGTTCATCAAAGGCGCCGGCGTCAAGGCCCAGGCGCAGATCATGGACGACGAGGTGCGCGTGTCGGGGAAGAAGCGCGACGATCTGCAGGAGGTGATCGCCAAGCTCCGCGGCGCCGACCTCGGACTGGCGCTCCAGTTCGTCAATTTTCGCGAGTAGTGGCGCGCGCCAGAGCGCAGGCTGCCGCCGGCCAGGCCGGCTCCGCGCTGCGGCCGCGGCGGCGCTCGGCGGTGAAGGACGGCCGTCCCGAGAACACCCATCCGCTGAATCGCGGCCCCGGCCAGGATCGCATCCCGCTCTACGAGTCGTTCCTGCGCTTCGCCGAGGCCCTGGCGCGGTGTTCGCCCGCGGCGGCGCACCGCACGGGATGCGTGCTCGTGAGCTTCAATCTCGAGCGCGTGCTCGGTGCCGGCTTCTCCGGCGGCGCCGCGAGCGCCCGCGGTCGACTCGGCGGCGCGCGCCGGCGCGACAGCCACCTCCACGCCGAGGAGCACGCGCTCCTGATCGCGGGCGCGGTCGAGAAGGACAAGCTCATGTTCGTGACCGAAGCGCCGTGCCTGCTCTGCGCGGCGCGCGCGATCAACAGCGGCGTGAGCCACGTCTATTACCGAACCGCGACCGCGCGCGGGTGCAAGGGCCTCGAGCTGTTGCGGCGAGCCGGAAAGGCGGTGATCCACTATCCGCGCTGGCGGCCGCGCAGCGCCGGTCCGCACCCGATCGGGCTCGTCGGCGGGCGCCTGCCGCCCCGGATGACGCTCCCCGAGGCGTACCAGCACTTCGCCGAGGCGCTGGCGCTACGCTCGACGGACGGGTCGCAGAAGGTCGGGTGCGTCGTCGTCTCGGGCGATCTCGAGCGCGTGCTCGGCATCGGCTACAACGGCGGCGCTGCCGGCATCGACGACCGTGACTTCATCCCCGCCGATCGCAGCGGCTACGTGCACGCGGAGGAGAACGCTCTCCTCAAGGCGGGCGCGATCGAGAAGGACAAGGTGATGTTCCTCACCCACACCCCGTGCGTGATGTGCGCGAAGCGGGCGATCAACAGCGGGGTAGCGCGGATTCATTGCCGGCAGCCGAATCAGCGCGGCGACGCCATGGGGCTGGCGCTGCTGCAGCAGGCGGGAAAGCAGGTCGTGTGGTGGAAGGGCGAAGCGCGGCGGCGGTGAGCCCGCGGCGGCAGCCGGCGCCGGCTGCCGCGGCGGCCGACAAGCCGGCACGGCACGACGGTCGCCGACGGCACGACGGTCGCCGCGGCTTGACCGGCGCCGGCCGGCTCTGAAAGATCGCGGCGATGATCACCGTTCGCATCACCAAGCGCGACCCGCGCGCCGCGCTCCCCGAGTACAAGACCGCAGGCGCGGCGGCTTTCGACCTGGCGGTGCTGGAGGATGCGACGGTGCCGCCGCACGGTCAGGCGCTCCTCCGCACCGGCCTCGCCATCGGCGTCCCCGAGGACCATGTCTTTCACGTCTACGCACGTTCGTCGCTGTTCCAGAAATACGGGCTCGTACTCGCGAACGGCGTCGGCGTGATCGACCCCGACTACTGCGGGCCCGACGACGAGGTGCTGATCTCGGTGTGGAACCCGGGCGCCGAGGCCGTGGCGATTCCGGGCGGGACGCGCGTCGCCCAGGGCATCATCTTCCCGCGACCGCGCGTGCGCTGGGTGGTGGCCGACGCTACCGGCCCCGGGCGCGGCGGCTTCGGCTCGACGGGGCATTGAGAGGGCGGCGCGGATCGTGAAGGCGTATCTCGACATCGTCCGGCGCATCCTCGCCGAGGGCGAGCGCAAGCCGAACCGCACCGGCGTCGACACGATCGCGATCGCCGGCGCCATGTTCGAGCACGACATGGCCGCGGGCTTCCCGCTGCTCACCACCAAGCGCACGCCGTTTCGCCTGGTCGCGACCGAGCTCGAGTTCTTCGTGCGCGGCATCACCGACAAGCGCTGGCTGCAAGCGCGCGACAACCACATCTGGGACGAATGGGCGCATCCGCGCAAGGCCGCGTACGGCCACGACGCGGAAGCCCGGCGTCGGATGCTCGCCGAGGCGGACCTGGGACCGATCTACGGCTTCCAGTGGCGCCATTTCGGCGCCCCCTACGTAGACCACGAGACCGACTATGCGGGGCGCGGCGTCGACCAGCTCCGCCGCGTGGTCGAGACCCTGAAGTCGAACCCCGACGATCGGCGCCTGATCGTGAGCGCCTGGAACCCGGCGCAGCTCGCCGAGCAGGGGCTGCCGCCTTGCCACTTCGTCTTCCAGGTGACGGTGATCGGCGGCAGGCTCAATCTGCTCTGGAACCAGCGCTCGGTAGACGTGCCGCTCGGGCTGCCGTTCAACATCGCGAGCTACGGGCTCCTGCTGCATCTCCTCGCCAAGGACGCGGGGCTCGGCGAGGGCAAGCTCATCGGTTTCCTCGCCGACACCCACGTCTACGTGAACCAGCTCGACGGCGTCCGCGAGCAGCTGCGGCGCGATCCGGAGCGCCATCCCCTGCCGCGCGTGGTGACCGAGCCCTTCACCTCGATCTGGGACTGGACCGCCGCCCATAGCCGCGTCGAAGGCTACGCCAGCTACCCGAAGATCGATTTTCCGCTCGCGGTCTGAGGCCATGATCACGATCGTGGCTGCGGTGGCGCGGAACGGCTGCATCGGCAAGGACGGTGGCCTGCCGTGGCGCATCCCCGAGGACATGCAGCGGTATCGGAACATCACCATGGGCAAGGTCGTCGTCATGGGGCGGAAGACCTGGGAGTCGATTCCCGAGCGCTTCCGCCCGCTCCCCGGCCGCACCAACGTCGTCCTGACGCGCCAGGAGGCTTACCCGCTGCCGGCCGGCGTCGAGCGCTACGCCTCGCTCGCGGCGGCGCTCGCGGCCCATGCGGGCGCCGAGATCGTGATCAACGGCGGCGCCGCGGTGTACGCCGCGGCGCTCGGGTGTGCCGACGCGCTCGAGCTCACCCGCGTGCACCGCGACCTCGAGGGCGACACGTTCTTTCCCGCCCTCGACCCCGCCGTCTGGAAGGAGACGGCGCGGGAGGATCACGACGGGTTCTCCTTCGTCACCTACCGGCGTCGATGACCGGCACCTTCATCGTCATCGACGGCACCGACGGCTCGGGGAAGGGCACCCAGACGGCTCGCCTGGAGCGGCGCCTGCGGAGCGATGGACGCGATGTCGTCCTCGTCGACTTCCCGCGCTACGGCGAGCCGTCGGCCTACTTCGTCGAGCGCTATCTGCGCGGCGAGTACGGAGATCTCGCCGGCGTCGACGCCTATCGTGCGTCCATCTTCTACGCGCTCGACCGCTTCGACGCCTCGTTCGCGATCCGGGCGGCGCTGGCGCGCGGCGCGGTCGTGATCGCGAATCGCTACGTATCGGCGAACAAAGGTCACCAGATGGCGAAGATCGCCGACCCTGCCGAGCGCGCGCGCTTCCTCGGCTGGGTGAACGATCTCGAATACGGGGTGCTCGGCATTCCGCGGCCGGACCTCACGATCCTGCTGCACGTGCCCGCCGACGTCGGCTTCGAGCTCGTCGCCGGCAAGGACGCGCGCGACCACTTGCACGGCAAGGCGCGAGACCTCCACGAGCAAGATCGGGAGCACCTGCGAGCGGCGGAGGGCGCCTACCTGTCGCTCGTGGCGCTCGATCGCAGCGAGCGCTGGCAGCGCGTCGACTGCCTGCGCGACGGGCGGCTGCTCTCGATCGCCGAGGTCGAGGAGCTGGTGTGGGCGATCGTGGCCCCGCTCATCGCCGGTGTTTCCGGTCGTCGAGCATAGCGATTTGCCGATATTCCGTGATGTTCGCGTTTCGTCGATCGAGAGTTGACACGGGTGATACTAGCACTTACCATCCGCCGCCTTTCGAGGAGACCATGCGCAAAGCCTTCTTGAAGACCGCCCGTGAAACGCTCGAAGTCATGAAGCGACAGCTGCTCGCGGAGATCCAGCAGGGCATCAAGCAGGGCCGGGAGTCGTCGAAGGACGAAGGGATGGACACCTACGATCTCGCCAGCGAGGAGCGCGAGCGCGAGATCAACTTCATCCTCACCGACCGCGATCGCGGCAAGCTCAAGTCGATCGAGGACGCGCTCGACCGCATCGGCGAAGGCTCGTACGGAGTCTGCGAGAGCTGCGAGCAGGAGATCGCCGAGGGGCGCCTCCAGGCGATGCCGTTCACGCGCCTCTGCGTGCAGTGCCAGGCCGATCGCGAGATCGAGGCCAAGCAGAGCCGGCGCGGGGACGACGATCGAGTATACCGGCGCCTCGGCACCGCTGACATCGACGACGAAGGTCAGTGACCGCCGGCTAGCGCCGCCGGCTGTGCGTGCGCTCGAGGCACGCGCCCTCTCTCAGCGGTGGCAGCCGAGGAAGCCGTGGAGCATGCGGCCGTGGGGGTGGGCGTACGGATAGCCGCCGCCGTGGAAGCCGAGGGCCCAGCCGAGGACTGCCAGCACGAGGCTCGCGAGGATGACGGTGAGCACCGACTTCACGGTATCGAAGCCGTTCACGCGCTCGAGACCGACGATGACCAGGAACATCGCATAGAGGAACGTGAGGCCGCCGACGATGGGCAGGAACATGAAGACCATCGGAGCCGTCGCGTACGCGATCACCCGGTACGTCGCCTCGAAGTCCGCCGCTCCCGCGAAGACCTGTCTGGCGATCAGCAGGAAGACGCCGGCATAGAGGAACGAGTGGAGGGTGCCCCAGAACACCAGGCTCAGACCGAAGCCGCGCGGACCGAGCACGAGATAGCCGAGCGCCGCCGCCACGAGGCACGCCACCAGGAAGAGCAGCGGCGCCTGGATAC
Organism: Polyangiaceae bacterium UTPRO1; assembly: GCA_002050235.1. GTDB lineage: Bacteria > Desulfobacterota > Binatia > UTPRO1 > UTPRO1 > UTPRO1. The sequence continues at coordinate 31,891 of MWST01000017.1, forward strand.
CGCCGCGTACCGGCATGTCCTGGAAGAAGCCGCGTGGATCGGTGACCACGCGCTTCCAGACTCCGACGAAGCTCGCGGCGAATTCCTCGGTACGAAACTCCTCGTGCATCACGTCCTCCGCTGGGTGCGGCGCGTCGATGCGCGCCGCTCGGGACGCTACAGAAAGCTCGGATGGCAGGCAAGTTGAGCGGCGTGCGGCGCGCCCCGGGCGCGGTCCGCACCGCGCTCGTCGCCGCGTATCGGGCCGCGGTTGCGGCGGTAGCGCCCGCCGCGGTCGCGGCGCGGGCGCTCACGCTCGACCGCGACGCGCGGCGGCTCGTCGTGGGCGCGCGCGGACGCCGCGTCGCCCTGCCGCTCGCCGGCGGCCTCGTCGTGATCGGCGCCGGCAAGGGCGCGGCCGGCCTCGCCGCGGGTGTCGAGGCGATTGCAGGGCCGCACATCGTCGGCGGCTGCGTGATCGTGCCGCCCGGATACGAGCGGCCGCTGGCGCGCATCCGCATCGTGCGCGGCAGCCATCCGCTGCCCGACGCGACCAGCATCGCGTCGACGCGGCGCTTGCTCGCCGAGCTGGCGCGCCATCCGGCCGCAGCCGTGCTGGTCGTGTTGACCGGCGGCGCCTCGAGCCTCCTCGTGCTGCCGGCGGCGGGCCTAGCGCTTGCCGACGTGCAGCGAGCGGGCAGGTGGATTCTCGCCAGCGGCCTCGACATCGCCGGGGCGAATGCGATCCGCAAGCACCTCTCGGCGATCGCCGGCGGTCGGCTCGCGGCCCGCCTCGTCGGTCGTGCGGCGGCCGCGCTCGTGGTCGCGGACGTACCCGGCGACGATCTCGCCGTGATCGGATCGGGTCCGACGGTCGCCGATCCGACCACGTTCGCGCGCGCGCTGGCGCTCGCGCGTGGCTCCGCAGGTGCATTGCCGATGCCGCCGCGCGTGCTCCGGCATCTGGAGCGCGGTGCGCGCGGGCGGATCGCGGAGACGCCGAAGCCCGGGTCGGCGGCGGCGCGCGCGTGTCCGACGATCCTCGTCGCGAGCAACGCGACGGCGTTGGCCGGCGCCGCCGCCTGGGGCCGTCGCGCCGGGTTCGCCCGCGTCGTCGTGCGCCGGCCGCCGCTCGTCGGCCCGACCGCCGCGGCGGCACGCGTCGTCGCCCGGGCGCTCCGCCGGCTGGCGCGGCGGACCCTGGCGCGCGCGCCGGTGCTGTGGATCGCCGGCGGCGAGACCACCGTCCGCCTCGGCGCCGGGGCCGGGAAGGGGGGCCGCAATCAGGCGCTCGCCTTGGCCGTCGCCCGCGAGCTCGGCGACGTCGGCGGCTGGGCGCTCCTGGCAGCGGGCACGGACGGGATCGACGGACCGACCGACGCCGCCGGCGGCTTCGCCGACGGCTCGACGGCGCGGCGCGCGGCCCGCCGCCCGCCGCGTGGCGCCGCCAGCTCGGCGCTTTCCGGCGCCGGCCCGGGGACGCTCGAGCGCGCCATCGATCGCCACGACGCCTACCCGCTGCTCGCCGCGCTCGGCGATCTCTTCCGACCCGGCCCGACCGGCACCAACGTCGCCGACCTGGTGATCGGGATCGTCTGGCAGGATCACGGATGGCGGCTCCCCCGGCGTGTGATAAAAGCGACGAGCCGCCGATGACCGCGTCGAGCGCATCGTGGAGGCAGTTCCGTGTCTGACGCGCGCCGCGCCGCGCTCGGCGCCGCGCTGGCGCGCGGCCGCTTCGATCTGCTCGTGATCGGCGGCGGCATCAACGGCGCCGGGATCGCCCGCGATGCCGCCATGCGCGGGCTCTCGGTCGCGCTCGTCGAGCAGGGCGATTTCGCCAGCGGCACCAGCAGCAAGTCGAGCAAGCTCGTCCACGGCGGCCTCCGCTATCTGGAGAACTACGAGCTGGCGCTCGTGCTCGAGGCGAGCCGCGAGCGCGATCGCCTGCGCCGCCACCTCGCGCCGCATCTAGTACAGCCGCTGCCCTTCGTCTTCCCGATCTTCCGCGGCGATCCGGTGGGACGACTCCGTCTCTCGGCAGGGCTCTGGGTCTACGACGGGCTAGCGGCCTTCCGGAACATCGCCCGGCACCGCTCGTGGGGGCGCGCCACGACGCTGCGCTGCGAGCCCCGATTGCGTGCCGACGGGCTGCGCGGCGCGATGCACTACTACGACTGTTGGACCGACGACGCTCGGCTGACGCTGGAGACGATCCGATCCGCCGTGGACGAGGGCGCGGTCGCCTGCAATTACGTCGGCGTCACCGAGTTCGTGCGCGACGGCGATCGGCTCTGCGGGGCGCGGATCGTCGACGGCTTGAGCGGCGCTACCTTCACGATCGCGGCGCGCCAGATCGTGAACGCGACCGGTCCGTGGCTCGATCGCATCCGCCGGCTCGACGATCCCGGGGCGGCGCCGGTCCTGCGGCTCACCAAGGGCGTCCACATCGTCGTGCCGCGCGAGCGCGTCGGCAACCGCAACGCCATCGTGCTGCGAGCCCCGCACGACGGCCGCGTGATGTTCGCGATTCCCTGGGAGGACCAAACGCTGGTCGGGACCACCGACACCGACTACGACACGCGTCCCGAGGACGTCGCCGTCGACGCCGACGACGTGCGCTATCTGCTCGCAGCGGTGAACGCCTACTTTCCGGCGGCGCGCCTCGCGGAGCGCGACGTGATCGGGGCCTATGCGGGGCTGCGGCCGCTCGTAGCGCCACCGGCGACGGAGGACGAGACGCCCTCGGAGACCTCGCGCGAGGAAGCGATCTTCGAGAGCCCGTCGGGGCTGCTCTCGCTCGGCGGCGGCAAGCTCACGACCTATCGGCGTGTGGCCGAGAAGGTGGTCGACCGGCTCGTCGAACGCTTTGCGGAGTGGGAGCCCGGGCGGCGCTTCGCACCCTGTCGAACCGGCGCGATCCCGCTTCCGGGAGCGCGCGTCGACGATCCGGATCGGGGCGGCTTCGGCGGCTTCGCGAAGCGCCTGCGGGCGCGCGCGCCGGCGAACGTCGACGAGGTCCTGATCCGGCATCTGCTCTCCCGCTACGGAACGGCGGCCGCGGCGATCGCCGAGCGCCTCGCGGCGGCGCCCGAGGCGGCGCGGCGCCTGGTCGCAGGGCTGCCGTATAGGCGGATCGAGGTGATCCGCGCCGCCGAGTCGGAGATGGCGGCGACGCTCGACGACGTGCTGCGGCGGCGCGTACCCATCGCCTTTCGCTGGAGCGACGGCGGCGCCGCGGCGGCGGACGTCGTCGGCCGGCTCGTCGCCGCAGCCCTCGGGTGGGACGCCGCGCAAACGGCGAGCGCCGTGGAAAGCTATCGCGCCGGGGTCGCCGACGAGCAGCGGCGGCGCCTGCATCCGCCGGCTCCGCCCGCCGCGTCGCAGCGCCGCGCATGACGCGCAAGGCGTTGGCCGCCGCCGCCGAGACCCCGCGAGCTCGGCGCGTACGCGCGCGCAAGATCGACCGCGTTCTCGCCGACGTCTATCCCGACGCGGGGTGCGCTCTCCGGCATCGGGATGCGTGGCAGCTCCTCGTCGCTACCATCCTCTCCGCGCAGTGCACCGACGCGCGCGTCAACCAGGTCACACCGGCGCTATTCGCGCGCTATCCGACGCCGCGTGCGCTCGCCGACGCCGATCCCCGCGAGCTCGAGGCGATGATCCACTCGACCGGCTTCTTCCGCCAGAAGACGAAGTCGCTCCTCGGCGTCGCCGCCGCGACCGTCGAACGGTTCGGGGGCACGCTGCCGCGCGATCTCGACACCCTCGTGACGCTCCCGGGGATCGGCCGCAAGACCGCCAACGTCGTTCTCGGCACCGCCTACGGGGTGCCGTCGGTCGTCGTCGACACCCACGTGCGCCGCGTGGCGTACCGGCTCGGGCTCACCAGCGAGGACGATCCGGCCAAGATCGAGAGGGACCTGCAGGCGCTCTTACCCGCCGCGTCATGGACCGATTTCACCCACCGCCTGGTCCATCACGGCCGGCGGGTCTGTCACGCCCGCAAGCCCCGCTGCGGGGAGTGCCCGCTGCTGCGTCTGTGCCCCCGGATCGGGGTCACAGACGCCGTGAAATCACCGACATAGACGAGGCGCATGGATCGGAGATCGCGTCCGCCATCGTTTTCGACATATTCGGGACCGCACTACTTCGTTTTTAGAAAACTATTGACTATCGCGGGGTTAGAGATATAACTGGGCGGGTTTCAATATCCAACCGGGTGGTGGGCGAACACAATGGCGGCGTACACGAATCTCGATAGACGGCAGTTGGCGGAGCTCGTCGAAGAGTTCGGGCTCGGCAAGCTGCAAGCGGCCAACGGTAACGGTAACGGGACGGACGGCAATTGTCGCCTCGATACCGCCAAGGGACGTTTCTGGCTCCGCATCGACGAGGAGCGCAGCGAGATGGAGGTCAAGCGGGAGATCGATCTCCTGCTCTATCTTCGCAAGCACGGCTTCCCGTGCCCGCAGCTCGTCATCGATCGCAAGGGCCGCCAGTACCACGAACTCGGCGGCAAGTGCATCGCGCTCTTCAAATACATCGACGGCCACAGGCGCGAGGGCGCGAGCCTGACGCTGGCGCAGATCGAGAACGCCGGCCGCGTCCTCGCCGACCTCCACGTCATCGGCAAGGGATACAAGAAGGGCGTCGACAACCGCTTCAATTTCGAGCGCGTGGCCGACGTCTACCAGGAAGTGCGCGATCGGCTCCCCCCGTACTTCAAGAAGATCACGCGCACGCTCGACGAGGAGGCCGGCTACCTGGAGCACTATCTCGAGAACAAGCTGCCGAAAGGGATCATCCACGGCGATCTCTACCTCGACAGCATCCTGTTCCGCGGCGACAAGGTCGTCGGCGTCCTCGACTTCGAGACCGCCTCGCGCGGCAAGTACATCTTCGACCTGGCGACCGCGGTGAATGCGCTCTGCTACGACGGCGAGCGCTACGACCTGAAGCGCTTCGAAGCGCTGATCGGCGGCTACGAGTCGCTGCGGACGCTGTCGCTCGCGGAATGGGATGCGTTCCCGAACGAGTTGCGGTTCTCCGCCCTGCGCTTCACGGTGAATCGGCTGCAGGCGTTCTACCTGAATCCGGTGGACGAAGCGCATCGCATCAACCGCGACTTCCGCGAGTTCTACGATCGCCTGATGATCCTGCGCCGCGAGCGCGAGGGCGGCATGGAGGGGCTGTTGATGGCGATGGCGACGGGCTACGACTATCGGAAATACCAGAAGGTTCGCGCCATCGAGAAGAAGGGCAAGTCTTGAGCGGTGCGGACCTCGTCCGCGCTCTCCTGCGCGCGCTCGGCGAAGATCCCGAGCGGGAAGGGCTGCTGAAGACTCCCGATCGCGTCACGCGCGCGCTCCAGTTCCTGACCAAAGGCTACCAAGAGGATCCGTCGACGATCCTGAACTCGGCGCTCTTCACCGAAGAGTACTCCGAGATGATCGTGCTGAAGGACCTCGACTTCTACACGCTCTGCGAGCACCACATGCTGCCGTTCTTCGGGAAGGCGCACGTCGCCTACATCCCGAGCAAGCGGATCCTGGGCTTGAGCAAGCTGGCGCGGCTCTTCGAGGTGTTCGCGCGGCGCTTGCAGGTGCAGGAGCGCCTGACGCGGCAGGTCGCGACCTCGCTGATGGAAGCGATCGAGCCGCAGGGCGTCGGGGTCGTCGTCGAGGCCGAGCATCTCTGCATGCGGATGCGGGGCGTCGAGAAGCAGAACTCGGTCGTCGTCACGAGCTGCATGCTGGGGACGTTCCGTAGCCGGCAGGAGACGCGCCAGGAATTCATGACGCTGATCCGCTGCCGGAACGGGCGATAGCCGCGCCGCGCCGGTGGAGGGCGTGCCGCGCTGGCGGCGGGAGGCCGAGCGGCTCGTTGCCGCGGAGCTCGGCGCCGCGGACGTACCGTGGGTCGGGTGGGGCGCGCTGGCGACGCGACCCCTCGCGCCGGGAACGCCGTTCGTGCTCTGCGTCGTCGGCCACGCGCCGGCGCCGCAGGAGCGGGCACGGGTCCTGGCCGGGCTGGCGGCGCGACTCTCCGTGGGGACGAGGCTCGCGGTCGTCGATCACAACCGGCCGCGCCGGCTCCCGCAGGCCCTGCTGGCCTTGCTCGGATCTCCGCGCGTTCCCGGGCGCTCGCCGGCGGCGCGCTGGCGGCGCCTCGCCGACCTCACCGCGCGCGCCGCGCAGAGCGCCGGCTTCCGCGTCGATCGGCTGCGTCTGGTCGCGGGCGAGCGCGTGCAGGTCGTACTGGCGACCCGGGTAGGCGTGCCCGCGGTGAGGGCGCGGGAGCGGTGACGGGGCCCCGCGGCCGCGGGGCCCCGTCACCCGCCCTCAGGGCAGGACGACGGTCGACGGCAGGCAGAGGTCGCGCGGCCCGAAGATCGGGTACTGGTCGGCGCCGAACTGGTTGTTCGCGTAGACCAGCGGCGGCGCCGTCTGCGGCCGTACCCCGCGTACCTGGAAGCAGAGCATCGCGGCGCCGGGGCTCGGGACGCCCTCGCCGTTCTTGTCGGCCGCGAGGCACAGGTGCAGGGGCCGCTTCACGTCGACGCCGATGGTGCCGAACTGGTCGCTGATCGTGAGGTTCTTGGCGCGGACCTTGGCGCCGCTCACGCGGTAGCACTTGAAGTGGTCGAGCGGCTCGGCGAGCGGATCGGGCGGCGCGGTCGTGCTCTTCGCCGTCGGCACGAGCATCCGATCGGGACGGGTCAGCTTGACGGTCACGGAGCCGAGCGGGCTGGTCACGTCGACGTTCTTGAGCCGCGTGAACGGGCTCGTCGGCGCCGTCGTGTAGTAGGTGAGGTGTCCCGGGTGCGCGGCTGCGGCGGGATCGGCGCCGTTCACGTCGGCCGGTGCGCACAGGCGCTTGGCGCGCTTGACGACGACCGTGCTCGGGCCGCGCGCGTCGTCCAGCGTCACCGTGCGGCCGAGCGGCGGCCGGTGGATCTCGTAGCACTGGAACGGATCTCTGACGCCGCCTGCGGGCGGCTGCAGCGGCGGGAACTCGAGGGTGACGTTGTTGTTGGGGTCGCCGCTGATGCGCCGGGCGATGTACCGGCCGAACAACTGGTTGCGGCCGCCGAGGTCGAGCCAGCCGTTCGGAGAGAACAACTGGACGTGGATCTCGGCGTAATGGGCGAGGTTCACCGCCGGCGCCGCCGCCGGATTGAAGCCGAGGGCGCCGAGGAAGATCTGCGCGCCCGAGTGGGTGCCGAGTCCGAGCTGCAGACCGTCGTTGATCGTCATGCCGCGGTCGATCTGGAGGACGGTCTGATCGGTCACGTTGATGGTGACGTTGCGTCCGCTCGCGAGACTGCGGAGGTCGAAGGTGCCGGCGCCGAAACTCACCTCGACGCCGTCGTTCAGCCGGACGTCGCGATAGGCGCCCGGGGCGAACGTGAACGGGCTCGGAATTCCGGTGCCGCCGACGGTGACGTCGGCGGCGTCGTCGGTGAGCGCTCGTCCGGGCGTGAAGGGGAACACCGGGAGGTTCGCCGGCTGGATGATCGGCGCCGAGAACGGGATCGGACCGGCACCGTTGATCGTTGCCGCGAAGTTCGAGTTCACGCGGTTGGCGAAGAGGTCGTGGAAGACGCCCTCGGTGTTCGAGCAACGGACGCTGTCGGCGACCGCGTGCGAGCCCGGATCCATGATCACGCGTCCGGAGGTGGCGTAGGAAAGGGCGAACGCGTTCGGATTCGCGGTCGGGTAGTTGACGCCGATGTCGCCGCCGCGGATGTGGCCGCGCGGCGATGCCCCGGTAGCGCCTTTCAGGATCATCTCGTCGTAGGCGAAGAGCACGTAGCTATCGATGACGCGCGGGGGTTCGACGGCGCTCGCGGTCGTCGCGGCCACGGCGATGAGCGCGAGTGCGAAGGCTCTCATGAGCGTCTGGGAGGACATGGCATGGGTCTCCTTCCTTCCTTGGAAAGGTGCGATCGGCCGCCGCCGGCCGCGGGCAGGGTGCGGAGGGAGTCTAGAGGGGAGGCCGGTCGTGAGTCCACAGATTCTTCGGGAACCCGCCCGGGCGCAGGCGCGGGAGCGGCCGACGCGCTCCGCAGCGGCTCAGAAACGCGCCCACCAGGGCGTGAAGCGCTCGCCCGGGACCTCGATCACGACCGAATACTCGTCGAGCAGCGTACCCTGGGCGCGCGCGAGCTCGGCGAGCGAGATGTTGTAGTCGGTGGCGGCCTGTAGCTCCACGCCGCGTGCCTGCGTCAGATCGTCCTGGAAGTCGAGGACGTCCTTGGTAGTGACGATGCCGACTTCGAGGCGCTTCTGCTGGTTGCGGAGATTCTCCTCGGCGAGCTCGCGGGCGATGCGCGAGGCCTCGATGCGCTTCATGTTGGCGACGACGTCGTTGACCGCCGTCGAGACCTCGAGATTGATGTCGGAGAAGAGCTGGCGGCGGGTGAGCTCGGATTGCGAGACGTCGATCTTCGCCTTGGCGTATTCGCTCTTGGCGGCGGCGTTGCCGATCGGGATCTCGATCTGGACGCCGGCCTGGTAGGAGTAGAACTTCCTGTTCGTGAGGCGGTCGAGCGCTTTCCAATAGGAGCCGTCGTAGGGCGTCTGGACCTGCTGGCCGGTGCTCGGATCGACCACCGGGACCGCGTCGCCGGAAAGTCCGTTCAGCCCGACGTTGCCGACGAAATCGAAGCGCGGCAGCAACTGGTTCTCGCGGACCCGCGCCGTCACCTGCTTGCTCTCGAGGTCGTAGGTCTGGGCGTGGACCTCCGGCCGGCGATCGAGGGCGAGGGCGAGGGCGGCTTTGGCGTCGACCGTGACCGGCGCGGTGCGCGGGAGGTCGATCGGCTCGATCGGGCGCGGGACGAAGGCGCCGCCCTTCTGGAGGTACACGATCTGGCGCAGCGTGCGGAGCGCGTTGTCGAGCTGGTTGTCGGCGACGATCACCTGTTGTTCGCGGGCGGCGGCCTGGCTCTCGGCTTCTTTCACCGCGACCGGCGCCAGCAGGCCGACGCGCACGCGTTCCTGGTTCTCGCGCAGGGTCTGACGCGCGAGATCCAGGGACTGTTGCTGCACGACGAGGTTCTGGCGCGCGTAGACGACGATCCAGTAGGCGGCGATCACCTGCTTCACGAAGTTGGCGAGATCGGCGCGGTACTGCCACGCGGCCGCCTCGGACTGGAGCTTGGTGACGTCGACGAGGAGGTAGGCGAAGTTCAAACCGAAGTTCCTGAGCAGCGGCTGGTTCAGGGAGAACACCAGCTCCGGCTGATATTGCGGGATCAAGCCCTGGAAGCGGGCGTTCGATACGAAGCGGTTGTTCGTGAAGTCGATGCGGAAATTGCCGCCGGTGCGCAGGGTCTTGGCGAGTGCGGCATCGAAGTTGACGTTCCCCTGCACGCTGATCGGCACGCCGGCGAGGGCCGAGGAGTTCGGCGCCTTGCGGCGGTCCTTGTTGACCGCGCCGGAGAGGATCGGATCGAAGATGGCCTCGGCGGAGCGGACGTCCTCGCGCTGGCGCAGCGGCGTCAACCGCGACGCTGCGATGCCCGGGTTGTGGAGCAGGGCCTGGTGCACCGCCTCGGCGACTGTCAGGCGGGCGGTCTCGGTCTCCTCGGCGCCGGCGTCCGGCGTGCCGATGGCGGGAGCCCGATATTTCCACTGGTGCGCGAATACCTGCGGCATGTAGGGCGTGGCGTCGAACTCGGCTTCGCGGCGCGCCGACGTTGCGGTGTCGATGGTCGCGCGTCCTGCGGAATCGCCGCTCATCGCGGCGACCGGCCGGGCGGCGTCGTCGGCCGCCGCTCGACCGCCCAGCGCCGCGAGTCCCAGTAAGACGGCGATCCCGATTCGTCGACACGTTTTCATGCAGCCGCTCCTCGCTCCGACGCCATGACCGTACGCGCCGCCGCCCTGTCTCGACGCCGCGGCGACGCCGCCAGCGGCTCACGTCGGCGCTTCGTCCGCCGCTATTTACGACGAGTGCGTGGGCCGTACCAGTACTGCGGGGTGCGGTCTTCCGATGGCGCTTCACCTTGACACTCCGAAGGCGCTTGGTTACGCTTCGCCCCCTTCATACGACTGGTTGGGTATCGCACGACTGGCGTTTACGTGGAGCACCACGAGGAAGTGCGACCTTCAGGAGCCGAACGCCTGGGCCTCTGAGTGGAAGGGGTCCAGGCTTTTTTGCGACCGCGGCCTCCCCCGTACGATAGGTAGGTACGACGATGATCAAGAAATATCTGCTCGCCCCGGGTCCGACCCCCGTTCCCGAATCCGTGCTCCTGGCGATGGCGCAACCGATCTTCCACCACCGTACGCCCCAGTTCGAAGCGCTGTTCGCGGAGACGGCGAAAGCGCTGCAAGGACTCTTCAAGACCACGCAGGACGTGATCGTGCTGGCATCTTCCGGGACCGGCGCCATGGAGGCTGCGGTCGTCAACACGACCTCTCCCGGCGACCGCGTTCTGGTGGTGAACGGCGGCAAGTTCGGCGAGCGCTGGGGCAAGATCGCCGCCGGCTACGGGCTCGTGGTCGACGAGATCGCGGTCGAGTGGGGCACGGCGGTCGATCCGGCCGCGATCGCCAAGGCGTTGCGGGAGCGACCCGAGACCAAGCTCGTGCTCGTGCAGGCCAGCGAGACGTCGACGACCGTACTGCACCAGGTCGCGGAGATCGCCAAGATCACGCGCGCCACCGACACGCTCCTGGTCGTCGACGGCATCACGGCGGTCGGCGTGCTCGACCTGCCGATGGACGCGCTCGGCATCGACGTCCTCGTCACCGGCTCGCAGAAGGCGCTGATGCTGCCGCCGGGCCTCGCCTTCGTCGCCCTATCCGAGAAGGCGTGGAAGGCGGCGGCCGCGGCGCAGCAGCCGCGCTTCTACTTCGACCTGAAGCGCGAGCGCGACAACCAACAGAAGCACACGACCGCGTGGACGCCGGCGATCTCGCTGATCTTCGGACTGCACGAGGCGCTGCGGCTGCTCTTCGCCGAGGGCCTCGACAACGTCTTCGCCCGCCACGATAGGCTGGCGCGCGCCACCCGCGCCGGCGTCCGGGCGCTCGGCCTCGAGCTCGTGGCGCCGACGGCGCCGAGTCCGGCGACCACCGGCCTCTACCTGCCGGCGGGCGTGCCCGGAAAGATCGTCGGCTACCTGCGCGACGCCGTCGGCGTCACCTTCGCCGGCGGCCAGGATCGGTTCAAGGGCAAGATCTGCCGGATCGCCCACCTCGGCTACATCGGCAGCTTCGACATCGTGACCGCAATGGCGGCGCTGGAAATGGGCATCGCCGCGTACGGGAGGCCGGTCACGCTCGGCAGGGGCGTCGGCGCCGCTCAGGAGATCCTCCTGGAAGGCATGCCCGCCGTGCCGGCGGCCTGAAGGAGCGGCGGCCATGGTCTATCGAGTTCTCGTCACCGACCCGCTCGACCAGCAGGGCGTCGACGCTTTCGCTGCCCATCCCGAGATCGAGCTCCGCCTCGAGCCCGGCATGAAGCCGGACGAGCTCGCGCGCGTGATCGGCGAGTACGATGCTCTCGTCATCCGCAGCGGCACCAAAGTGACCGCCGAGACCCTGAAGAACCCCGGCAAGCTGCGCGTCATCGGACGCGCCGGCATCGGCGTCGACAACATCGACGTCGCGGCGGCGACGGCACGCGGCATCGTCGTCATGAATACGCCCGGCGGCAACAACGTGACCACGGCCGAGCACGCGATCACGCTCATGCTGGCGGTCGCGCGCTTCATCCCCCAGGCCGACGCCTCGCTGCGCGCCGGCAAGTGGGAGCGCACCAAGTTCACCGGCACCGAGGTCTGCAACAAGACGCTCGGCGTGATCGGCCTCGGCAACATCGGCCGCATCGTCGCCGAGCGCGCCCAGGGCTTGCGCATGCGGGTGATCGGCTACGATCCTTTCGTGACGCCCGAGGCGGCGGCCAAGCTCGGGGTCGAGCTGGTGGCGCTCGACGATCTCTACGCGCGCGCCGACTTCATCTCCGTCCACGTGCCCATGACCTCGGAGACCAAGGGGCTGATCGGCGCTGCGGCCTTCGCCAAGATGAAGAAGGGCGTGCGGATAGTGAACGCGGCGCGCGGCGGCATCGTCGACGAGGCGGCTCTCCACGACGCCATCGTCGGCGGCAAGGTCGCCGGCGCGGCGCTCGACGTGTTCGCTGCGGAGCCGCCGTCCAAGGATCACCCGCTGTTGGCGCTGCCGCAGGTCGTGGTGACTCCGCACCTAGGCGCCGCGACCAACGAAGCGCAGATCAACGTCGCCATCGCCATCGCCGAGCAGATCACCAACTTCCTGCTGCGCGGCGAGGTGCAGGCGGCGGTCAACATGCCTTCGGTGAGCGCGGAGATGTTGCAGCTGCTGCGGCCGCACCTCCTGCTCGGCGAGAAGCTCGGGAGTCTCCTCGCGCAGCTGTCCACGGAGCCGCCGAGCGCGATCGCGGTCGAGTACGCGGGCACGGTCGCGGAGCTCGACATCCGCCCGGTGACGATCGCCGTGCTGCGCGGCTTCCTGAGCCGCTTCATCGCCGACGTCAATTACGTGAACGCTCCGGCGCTGGCGCGCGAGCGCGGCATCGCCGTCAAGGAGGCGCGCGCCGACCAGCCGACGAACTTCGTGAACTCGATCAAGGTGCGGATGACCCGCGGCTCGGGGACGCAGGTCGTCGAGGGCGCGGTCTTCGGCGCCAATATCCTGAGGCTGGTGCGCATCGACGACTTCTACATGGAAGCCGTGCCCGAGGGGTACGTCCTGATGCTGAACAACCGCGATGTTCCCGGCGTGGTCGGGCGCGTCGGCTCGCTGCTCGGGCAGCACGGCATCAACATCGCCGGCCTCGAGCTCGGCCGCGAGAAGGCGGGCGGAATGGCGATCTCGTTCGTCCACGTCGATGAAGCCGTGCCGGAGTCGGTGCTGGCGGAGCTGCGGCGGTCGCCGGACATCGTCACGGCGCAGCTGCTTCGGCTCTGAGGTCGGCGATGTCCGCGACCGTGGTCGTCGGCGTCCAGTGGGGCGACGAGGGCAAGGGGAAGTTCGTCGACATCCTGGCGCGCGACGCCGACATCGTCGTCCGCTTCCAGGGCGGCAACAACGCCGGGCACACGCTCGTCGTCGGCGACGAGCGCACCGTGCTGCACTTGATCCCCTCGGGCGTCCTCAACTCGGGGAAGATCTGCGTCATCGCCAACGGGGTCGTCGTCGATCCCGCGGTCCTGGTCGACGAGCTCGCGGCGCTGCGCGCCCGCGGCTACTTGAGCGACGACGCCTGCCTCAAGATCAGCGACGAGGCGCACTTGATCATGCCGTATCACAAGGCCATCGACGTCGCCCGCGAGCGGCTGCGCGGCAAGGGCGAGATCGGCACCACCGGCCGCGGCATCGGGCCGGCGTACGAGGACAAGGTCGCGCGCACCGGCATCCGCATCGTCGACCTTCTCGATGCGGCCGTCTTCGAGGAGAAGCTCGAGCGCAACATCCGCGAGAAGAACCTCTACCTGAAGGCGATCCTCCGGGAGGAGGCGCTCGATTTCGGCGCCGTACACGACGCCTTCCGCGCCCACGCCGACCGCCTCCGCCCCTACGTGACCGACACGGCGCTCTATCTGCATCGCGAGATCGAAGCCGGCCGGCGCGTCCTCTTCGAGGGGGCCCAGGGGACGATGCTCGACGTCGACCACGGCACCTACCCGTACGTGACGTCGTCGAACTGCGTCGCCGGCGCGGTCGCGGCCGGCGCCGGGATCGGCGCCGGCGTCGTGCAGCAGGTCATCGGCATCTGCAAGGCCTACACGACCCGCGTCGGCAACGGCCCGTTTCCGACCGAGGAGCCGGGCGCCATCGGCGCGCGCCTGCGCGAGACCGGCGACGAGTTCGGCGCGACGACGGGCCGGCCGCGGCGCTGCGGCTGGTTCGACGCCGTGCTGGTCCGTCAAGCAGCGCGTCTGAACGGCTTGACCGGCATCGCCCTCACCAAGCTCGACGTGCTGACCGGGCTCGACCCGCTGCGCATCTGCACCGCGTACCGCGCCGAGGGCGAGCGCTACGAGCGCGTGCCGGCGAGCGCGCGGCTCCTCGCCGCCGCGGTGCCGGAATACGAGGAGCTGCCCGGGTGGACCGAGCCGCTCGCGAACGCCCGGCGGCTCGAGGATCTGCCGCCGAATGCACGCCGTTACGTGGCGCGGCTCGAGGAGCTCTCGGGAACGCCGTTCACGATGATCTCGGTGGGCGCGCGGCGCGAAGAGACGATAATCCTCGCCTGAGCATCTGCAGATGGTATCCGAACCCGCCGCCGCCGGCGCCGCCGCACGCTGGCGGTCGCTCGCGCTCGGCGCGTTCGCGGTCGCCATGCCGCTCGGCATCGCCGTGCAGCAGGGAGCTCTGGCGCTCCTGGGCAGCGTGTTCGTCGTCTACTGCGTGCAGGCGCGCCGCCTGCCGCGCTCGCCTCTCGACGGCTGGCTCGCGGTCTTCGCGGCGGCGCTGCTGATCTCGACCGCGTTCAGTCCCGACCCGACGCGCTCTCTCGGCGCCTATCCGCGACTCTGGATCGTGCTCGCGTTCTTCGCCACCTATCATCTCGCCCGCACGCGCGCCGAGGTCGAACGTCTGGCGTGGCTGATGATCGCCTCCGCGAGCCTGGTCGCCGTCTACGGGGTGGTGCAGCACTACACCGGGATCGATCTGGCGCGCACGTTGCTCGGAAAGCCCGCCGACGTCGATCGCTTCTGGCTCGGCGGCGGCTGGCGGACCAAGGGCCTGCACCCCTCGGGCATCACCTACGCCCACAACGTGCTCTTCCCGCTGACGCTCGCCAGCGGCTACGCGCTCGCCGGCGGCGTCGCGCGCCGGCGGCGGCTGCTGCTCACGATCGGTTGGCTGGCGATGCTGCTCGCGCTCGTCTTCTCCGCGACCCGCGGCGTGTGGATCGCATTCGCCCTCGTGTTGCTCCTCCTGGCGATCGTGCGCGGCGGCCGCAGTGCGATCGCCGCTCTCGCCGGGCTCGCGGTGCTGTTGGCCGCGCTCGGCGGGATGGACGCGGGCATCCGCGAGCGCGCGCGCACGGCGTTCGATCTCGCCGCCAACATTCCGCGCACCCAGATCTGGCGCGCCAATCTCGACATGGCGCGCGAGCGGCCGCTCCTCGGGTGGGGGTACGGCAGCTACAAGCACATCCGCCAGCCTTTCTACGACCGCTACCCCGAGGCCGACACCACCGCGCACGCGCACAACGACTTCCTGCAGACGCTGGTCGACGGCGGCGCGCTCGCGCTCGCCGCCTTCGTCGCGCTCTTCGCGCGCATCCTGGTCATCGGGGGGCGCGGCTACCGCGCCATGACGGCCGCCGACGAGCCGGCCCGCAGCCTCGCGATCGCGGCCTGGCTCGCCGTCGTCGGCTTCCTGATCGGCGGCCTCACCCAGTACAACTTCGGCGACGCCGAGGTCGTCGTCTGTCTCTGGTTCACGGTGGCGTTGTCGATGCGGCTCGCGGATCAGCGGGCGGCGGCGCCGCCGCCTTTGCGCTGATCGGCCGCGGCGACGAACGTGCCGTCGCGCGCCGCTACCACCTGCACCGCGCCCGCGAACGGGAAACGCCGCAGCACGTGGCCGCGCGCCGTCAGGTCGGCGGCGGTCGCGGGGTCGAGCTCGGTTTCGGTGACGAGCGAGGGCGGCGCCCACTGCTGGTGGATGCGGGGGGCCGCGATTGCGGCGGCGGGATCGAGCCCGAAGTCGAGGATGCCGAGGAGCGTCTGCAGGGTCGCCGAGATGATGAGCGGCCCTCCGGAGCCGCCGGCGACGAGGCGCGGCCTGCCGTCGGCGCGGACGATGATCGGCGACATCGAGCTCAACGGCCGTTTGCCGGGAGCGATGCTGTTGGCTTCGCCGCCGACGAGGCCGAAGCTGTTCGGTACGCCGGGGGCGACCGAGAAGTCGTCCATCTCGTTGTTGAGGATGACGCCGGTCGAGCCGGCGACCAGCATCGCTCCGAAGGCGGTGTTGATGGTGGTCGTGCAGGCGACCGCCATGCCCTCGGAGTCCATGACCGAGAGGTGCGTCGTGCCGGCGTCGGGGGTGGTGCCGTAGCGGTCCTGGGGTAGCGTCGCATCCGGGGTGATGCGGGCGCGCAACATGGCGCCGTAGGCCGGCGACGTCAGGCGCTCGATCGGCACGCGCGTGAATTCCGGGTCGCCGTACCAGCGCGCGCGGTCGGCGAAGCCGTTGCCCATGGCTTCCGCCAACAGGTGGTAGTAGGCGGGGCTGCTCGCGCCGAGCGCCGCGAGATCGTCGTTGGCGAGGATGTTCAGGATCTCGATGATGATGCCTCCCGAGCTCGGCGGCGGCATGGTGAAGATCTCGAGTCCGCGGTAGGTGCCTCGCAGCGGGTGGCGCCAGTGCGGGCGGTAGCTCGCGAGATCCTGCGTCGACAGCACGCCGCCGGCGGTGCGTACGGCGCTCGCGATCTCCTGCGCGACCGGTCCGCGGTAGAAGCCGTCCACGCCTTCGCGAGAGATGCGCTCGAGCGTCACCGCGAGCTCCGGCAGGCGCAGCGACTCTCCCTGCTGGCGCGGCCGACCGTCGGCGTCGAGGAAGAGCGCGGCCAAGGCCGGAGAGGCGCGGAGCGCCGTCAGGTTCTGCGCGATCTCCTTGGCGAGATGGGAGCCGAGCGGAAAGCCGTCGCGCGCGAGCGCGATCGCCGGGGCCATCAGCACGTCGCGCGGCAGGCGCGCGAAGCGCGCGCGCGCAGCCTCGAGACCGGCGACCTCTCCGGGCACCGCGACCGCGAGCCCGCCGCGTTGGGACAGATCCGGGAGCACGTCGGCGCCGTGTCGATAGAGATCGCCGGCGGCGAGTCCGGGCGCAGTCTCGCGGTAGTCGAGGGCGCTCACGGTGCCGTCGGGGCTGTTCACGAGCATGAATCCGCCGCCGCCGATGCCGCACGACGAGGTATTCAGGACGCAGACGGCCCACGCGGCCGCGATGGCGGCGTCGGCGGCGTTGCCGCCGCGCTCGAGCATGGCCAGCCCGATCGCCGCGGCGCGCGGGTGCTCTGCGGCAACGGCGCCGAGGCGGCCCTCGGCGCGCGCTGCCGCTACCGGCGTCGGCGACGCCGACGGCTTCGCCGCGAGCGTCATCGTGAAGCCGCGACGCTGCGGGCGTCCGCCGCCGTTCGGAGAGGCGCAGGCGCTCGCCACCAGCAAGGCGACGAGGACGCCGGTGCGCACCGGCGCGGACCAGGAAGCGATCACGCCGGCTCTCCTACGAGGCGCGTCGCGCAAAAGCAACTTTGCTGCGCGTACTTTCGCCCTCGCCGCGCTTTCGTGGTAACCGACGCGCATGGCGTCGAGACGCCCCGCGGCCGTCTTCACCGAGAAGGAGTTCTACCTCGACGAGTTCCGCGGCCGGACGCTCCTCTTCGCCGCGCACCACGACGGTCCCGCCGATCGCCTGCGCACGCTCGGCGAAGTGGCGCGCGACCTCCTGGTGAACGATACGCGGGTGTTGATCCTCCTCGGCGGCCGCGCGGCGCGCGAGCGCAGCGCGCTGCGCGCGCTCGAACGCCCGCTCGCCGGCATTCCGTCCGCCGCCCAGGTGCCGCTGCCCTTGCCGCAGTTGCGCCTCGTGCCCGCGGGTGGCACCGGGCCGGTGCTCCGGCTCTCGGCCGCCGAGCTCGCCGCGCCGGTGGTGGACGATGTGTTGTTGGCTCGCTTCTGGGACGTCGTGCGCGGCTCGGCGTTCGCGCTCGGGCTCTGCGACGCCGACACGCCCGACCGGCTCGCCGCCTTCGCGGCGCGGCTCGGGGCGCGCCTCCGGGTCCACAAGCTCGTCGTCGCCGACCCCGCGGGCGGCATCGCGCCTGCAGGCGCGGAGGGACCGCTATCGTTCATGGACGAGAGCATGACGTCCCAGCTCCTGATGGCGGGGGAAGCCGAGTCGAGCGGGCTCGGCGGGCGCCGAGCCCTCCTCGAGGCGGTGCGGACCGGCCTCGTCGCCGGCGTGAGCTCGATCAACGTCTGCACGCTCGAAGAGCTGGCGCGCGAGCTCTTCACCTACGAAGGCTCGGGGACGCTCTTCACGCGCGAGGACTACTGCAAGGTCGAACGGCTCTCGCTCGACGACTTCCACGAGGTCGAGAAGGTCCTCGAGCGCGGGCAGCGCGAGGGCTATCTGAAGATGCGGACGCCCGCCGAGATCGCACCCATCCTCTTCTCGGGATACGGCGCGACGATCGGCCAGCACCACCTGGCCGGCGTCTGCTCTTTGCAGACCGATCGCTACGAAGCCGAGCGCGCCGGCGAGATCGTCGGGCTCTACACGATCACGCGCTTCAAGGGCGAGGGCGTCGGCGTCAGGCTGGTCGACTGTATGAAGGCCGTCGGCCGCGAGCGCGGGCTCGCCTACCTCTTTGCGTGCACGACGCAGGAGCGCGTCGGCCAGTTCTTCGAGCGCCAGGGCTTCCGGGCCGTCTCGCAGGACGAGATGCCGGCGGCCAAGTGGGTCGACTACGATGGCGAGCGGCGGCGCGGCCTCCTCTGCTTCAAGCTCGACCTCTGACCGGGCGCGACCCATTGTCGTGCCGGTCGCGTCCGGCGTATGGTGGCGGCGTGCGCGTTCGGCGAATCGCCGCCATGAGGCCGGCCAGCGGGCGAGCCGCAACCGCGGTGCACACCGCGGTCCCGAGCCGGCATCCGGACTGCGGGCGGGGTTGAGGGTGCGGCTCTACCTCCGGGTGCTCGGCGTCCTGCTCCTGATCGGCGGGCTCGGCACCTGCGTCGTCGCCGCGCGCTTCGCGCTCGGCGATACGGCCTTCTTCCAGGCCGGCGAAGCGCTCGAACGGCACCCCGATCACGTTCTCTTCCAGGGCGAGTACTATGCCGCGCTCCTGCGCCACGTCGCCTATATCCTGACGGCGATCGTCGGCGGCCTCCTCGGCACGGTGGGGAGCGCGGTGCTCTTCGGCCTGCACGCGGTCCTCGTGCGGCTCGAGCGCCGCGACGACGCGCCGCGTGCACGTCCGTGACCCGCTCCGAGCCGCGATTCTCCCCGTCCGTCTTCGCCGCCGCTGCCGGCGCCGTTCGGCGCGCTCCGGCCGGCTCG
This sequence comes from Polyangiaceae bacterium UTPRO1, assembly GCA_002050235.1. Lineage (GTDB taxonomy): Bacteria > Desulfobacterota > Binatia > UTPRO1 > UTPRO1 > UTPRO1. The sequence continues at coordinate 50,955 of MWST01000017.1, forward strand.
GACCGCAGGACGCTTCTCGGGCACTGAATGCTCGCGGCACTCGGGCGCGCGCTGGCGCCGTTCGGCCTGAACCTCCTCGGCGTCACCACGCCCGCCGCCTACGACGCGCTCGCGCCTGCGGCGCACCGCCTCGGTGCGATCGACGCCGGCGCCATCGTGGTGATCGGCAACGGCGGCGCCGCCTTCTGGGAGGCGTATAGGGCCTACGTTGCGCGTCGTCCCGAGGCCGTCGCCGCGCCGCATCCCGTCGATGCGTTCACCGCCGAGGTGCTGCGGGAGCACGCCCTGACGATCGCGGCGCGGGCGGGCGGGCAGCCGCTGCTGCGGCTCCCGTTCGAGGAGGCGGGCACGCGGCTGTCGTTCGTGCACCTAGCGCTGGCGGCCGGGCTCGGCAGCCGCAGCCTGCTCGGCGTGCTCGTGCACCCCGAGTTCGGGCCGTGGATGGCGCTCCGAGGGGCGCTCCTCGTCGCCGCCGCCCCGCCGGCGCCGCGCCCGGCGGCGGGCTTCGACCCGTGCTCGTCCTGTCGCGAGCGGCCCTGCGTCGCTGCGTGTCCGGCAGCCGCGGTGTCGGTCGCCGCGGGTTGGAGCGCCGCCGCCTGCGTCGATCATCGCAGCGCGGGCGAGCGCGTAGGAGCGAATCCGTGTCCCGACCGCTGTCACGCCCGCGTCGCCTGCGTCTACGGCCGCCGCCACCGCTACCCCGACGACGCGCTCGCCTATCACCATGATCGCGCCTTCGCCGTGATGCGCGCGCACGCAGCGCGCGGCGCCACCCGCGCTCCCGGCTAGAGCGGCAGCGTCGCGTGAATCGCGGTTCCCCGTCCGGCGCCGGTGCGGATGCGGAGCTCGCCGCCCATCATGGCGACCCGCTCGCGCATCGTCGTCAGGCCGAGTCCGGCGAAGCGCGCCTCGCCGGCGTCGAAGCCGCTGCCGTCGTCGACGACGACGAGCACCACGCGGCGGCGCCGACGCGCCAGGTGGACGGTGACGAGTGTTGCCCGCGCGTGCCGGGCGACGTTGGCTAGCGCCTCCTGGACGATGCGATAGAGGTGCAGCTCGCGGTCGGCGCCGAGCGCCCCGGCGACCGAGACCGTCGCGAGCCGGAGGGCCAGGCCATGGCGCCGCGCGAACTCCTGCGCGTGCCGGCGGATCGTCGCTTCGAGGCCTTCGCCCAGGAGCTCTGCGGGGTAGCTGCGGTCGACGAGGCGCGCCACCGACTGCGTGATCTGCCCGACGGTGGCGCGCGTCGCGGCGAGGGCCGGACGAACCTCGTTCCCTATGGCTCCGCGGGCGCGTTCGAGGGTGGCCAGCGCGGCGTCGATGTCGGCGACGGTGCGGCCGATGTCTTCGTGCAGCTCCCTCGCGAGCCGGCGGCGCTCGGCGTCGAGCACCTCGAGCAGGCGCTGCCCGAACTGCCGCTGCGCCGCTTGCATCTGCGCACGCTCGGTGACGTCGCGGGCGACCCCGAAGGCGTAGGAGGCGCCGTCGATCTCGAGCCGCGCGAAGCTCACCTCGCTCGGGAAGAACGAGCCGTCCTTGCGCCGGGCCTGCACCGACAGCACCATCCCCGGTCCGGGCGGCATGGCGGATATCGTCTGCCGGTACAGCGTCAGCGGCACATCGGGATTGACGTCGGCGATCGTCTTCTCCCGGAGCTCCTCCCAGCGCCATCCTCCGAGAGCTAGGCCGCGTTGGTTGACGTAGCGGAAGCGGCCGCCCTCGTCGGTCAGGAAGAATGCGTCGCTCGACATGTCGGCCATGCGGCGGAAGACCTCGAGGTCGAGAGGCGTCGCGAGGCGCGAAGGCGGGGCGGCGCGCCGGCGCCATCGGCGTCCCGGCTCGTCGCCGCGCTCGAGGCCGGGCGGGCGGCGGAGCGAGAAGCGGGACCAAGCCGACGGCCCTGCGTGCCGCGACCCCGCCGGCACCGCCCGCGGCGCGGGCGGCAACGACCGGTCAGCGTCGACGCGGAGAGTGATGCGGATCTCGGTGCCGCGCCGTCGCGACGAGGCGACGTTCAGGTCGGCGCGCATCAAGGCGGCGCGCTCGCGCATGGTGACGAGTCCGAGGCCGCCGTCCGCGGCGCCGGGCGCGAACCCCTTGCCGTCGTCGCGGATCGACAGCACCAGATCTCCGTGCTGCAGCCGGAGGCGCACCACTACCCGGCGCGCGCGCGCGTGCCGGGCGACGTTGGCGAGCGCTTCCTGGGCGATGCGATAGAGATGCAGCTCCTGCTCGTGGTCGATAAGGCCTGCGGTCGCCGTCGTCGCCAGCTCGAGCGCCAGCCGGTGGCGCTGGGCGAACTGCACGACGTGGGCGCGCAGGGTATCCTCCAGGCCGAGCCCGAGGAGCTCAGCAGGGTGATACTCGCGCACCATCCGCGCCACCGACTCGGTGACCTGGCGGATGCTGGCGTGAGTCGCGGCGAGCGCGGGACGGACGTCGGGTGCCAGGGAGCCGGGCGTCTGCTCGATCGCGTGCAGGAGGACGCCGACGGTCGCGACCGCCTGCCCGACGTCGTCGTGGAGCTCCCGCGCGACTCGCTGGCGCTCGGCTTCGAGCATCTGCAGCAGGCGCTGCGTGAAGCTCCGGCGCGCCGCCTCCAGCTGCTTGCGTTCGCCGATGTCGCGGACGACGCCGAACATGAAGCTGGCGCCGTCGATCTCGAGGTGCGCGACGCCGATCTCGACCGGCACGATGCCACCGTCCTGGCGCCGGCTCACGGTCTCGAAGGGCGGGACCGGATGGCGGCGGAGGGCGGCGACGAACTCGGCGAGGCGCCTGGGGGGGAACTCGGGGTTCACGTCCGAGATCGTCATCGCCAGCAGCTCTTCACGGCTGTAGCCGGTCATGCGCGAGCCGCGGTCGTTCACGTACAGGAAGCGGCCGCGCGCGTCGCAGAGATAGAAGGCGTCGTTGGACATGTCCGCCATCTGGCGGAAGACCGCGAGATCGAGGGCCGGATGGAAGGCGGGTTTGCGGAGCGAACGAAGAGGACGCGTCGCCACGAGCGAACGCTACTGCCGGCGCTTTCCGGGGGTCAAGGCGGCGGCGCCGGTCGCCGTCGTCGATCGGGCTATTTCTCGAGCACGATGCGCCAACGAGCCGCTTCCGCTTCTTCGGAGACGACGTGGTGGCCCTCGGCCTCGGCAGCGCGCGGCAGGTCGCGGGCACCGCGCGGATCGTCGAGGACCAGCTCGAGGAGATCACCCGGCGCCAGATCGGCGAGGGCGACCTTGGCCTTGGCCCACGAGAGCGGACAGGGGACTCCGCTCAGATCGAGTCGACGCCGCGCCGTCATCTCTCCCGTTGTCTAACAAAGTCGGGCAGATACTGCGACCGCCGCGCGCCTGCGCGCTTGACAGATCACCGATCGGCCAGGATAACTTGCCGATGACACAGGGCGCCATCGACGCCGCGCGGGAGTCCGAGACCCCGACCGCCGTTCGCAACCTCGCGATCCGCTCCGACGTCCGCAACATCGCCATCGTCGCCCACGTCGACCACGGGAAGACGACGCTGGTCGACGCTCTCCTGCACCAGAGCGGCATCTTCCGCGCCAACGAGATCGTCGCCGAGCGGGTCATGGACTCGAACGACCTCGAGCGCGAGCGCGGCATCACCATCCTCGCCAAGAACACCGCGGTCACGTACCAGGGCACCACCATCAACATCGTCGATACGCCCGGCCACGCCGACTTCGGCGGCGAGGTCGAACGCACCCTCCTCATGGTCGACGGCGTCCTGCTCGTCGTCGACGCCTCCGAGGGGCCGCTGCCGCAGACGCGGTTCGTACTGAAGAAGGCGCTCGAGCGCGGCCTTCCCGCCGTACTCTGCATCAACAAGATCGACCGCGCCGACGCCCGCATCGCCGCAGTGCTCGACGAGGTCTACGACCTCTTCATCGATCTCGGGGCCGACGAGGACCAGCTGGACTTCCCGGTCGTCTACACCAACGCCCGCGCCGGTCGCGCGCACACTACTCCCGCCGGCAGCGAAGCGGACCTGAAGGTGCTCTTCGACACCATCGTCGCGCGTCTTCCCGGTCCGGCGTTCGATCCGGCGGCGACGACGCAATTCCAGGTGAACAACCTCGACTACAACGACTACGTCGGGCGGCTCGTGATCGGGCGGCTGGTATCGGGCGAGATCGCTGCCGGCGGGCAGTACACCCTCTGCCGCGCCGACGGCCGGCAGGTGCCGTGCAAGATCACCCAGCTCTACGCCTGGCTCGGCCTCGAGCGGAAGCAGGTGCCGCGGGCGCGGGCCGGCGACATCATCGCCATCGGCGGCATCGACGAGATCGGCATCGGCGACACGATCGCCGACCAGGAGCACCCCGTTCCGCTGCCGCCGATCCGGGTCGAGGAGCCGACGATCGCCATGATCTTCGGCGTCAACACGTCGCCCTGGGGCGGGCGCGAGGGGCAGCACGTGACCTCGCGGAAGATCCGCGAGCGCCTCTTTGCCGAGGCGCGGAAGAACGTGAGCTTGCGCGTCGAGGAGACCGGGTCGCCCGACTCGCTGCGCGTCGCCGGCCGCGGCGAGCTGCAGCTCGCCGTACTCATCGAGACCATGCGCCGCGAGGGCTACGAGCTGCAGGTCTCGAAGCCGACGATCATCACGCGTGCGGAGGACGGCCGGGTGCTGGAGCCGATGGAGACGCTCTTCATCGACGTCCCCGAGGACTACATCGGCATCGTCTCGCAGCTCCTCGCCGCCCGCAAGGGTGTCATGACCGGCATGGAGCACCACGACTCGGGACGCGTGCGGCTCGAGTTCAGCGTGCCGTCGCGCGGCTTGATCGGCTTCCGCTCCCATTTCCTCACCTCGACCCGCGGAACCGGCATCGCCAACGTGCTCTTCGCCGGCCATGCGCCGTGGGCCGGACCCATCCGCGGCCGCACCAACGGCGCGCTCGTCGCCGACCGCGAGGGGGCCGCCACGCCCTACGCGATCTTCCACCTCCAGGAGCGCGGCACGATCTTCGTCAAGCCCGGGACGCCGGTCTACGAGGGCATGATCGTCGGCGAGTACGCGCGCGACAACGACCTCGACGTGAACCTCACCAAGGAGAAGAAGCTCACCAACATGCGCGCCACCGGCCACGACGAGGCGACCATCATCACCCCGCCCCGCGAGATGGGCCTCGACGCCGCGCTCGAGTGGATCGCCGAGGACGAGCTCGTCGAGGTGACGCCCGCGAGCGTGCGCATGCGCAAGAAGGTGCTGAAGAAGGGGACGCGCCCGAAGGACTGATCGCCGGCGCCCGCAGCGCCGGCGAGGCGGAGCTATCGGGCGCCGGCGGCGAGCGCCGCCCGCAGACGGCGCTCGAAGTCGGCGTACGACATCCCGAGGGCCAGTCGGAAGGCGTCGTCGTCCGTGCTCGCCGTCGCCATGGCTTCGAGGAGGCGGCGGACGTTGTACGCGCCTTTGCGGTCGAGCAGATACTTGGCGGCGAAGTACGCCTGCGCGTAGGCGAGGCTCGCCTGGTCGCGATCGAAGCGGGTGAAGCCGCTCGCCAGGTCGGCGAGCGGGAGGATGCCGTCGGCGGCGACCGCCATGCGCAGGCGGTTGCTGCGGCCCGCATCGTCGGTCTCCTCGGCGACCTGCGCCAGACCCTCGTTGATCCAGACCGGAGCCTTCCCCTTGGAGAGCGTGACGATGGCGGCGTGCGCATACTCGTGGCGGACGGTGCGCGCGAGCCGCTCGCTGCCGCGCGCGAGCCCGCCGATCGGCATCTTGATGCGTCCGTCGTAGATGCCGCCGCTCCAGTGCGGCGAGCCCGTGAGGGCGCGAAAGGTCTCGTCGGGGTAGAGCACGACCTCGATGCGCTCTAGCGGATAGTAGGCGAAGCGCGCCCCCACCCGGCGGTACGCGTCTTCGAGGGCGTTCAGGACCGTGCGCGCCGCGGCGTCGCCGCCGCGGCCCTCGATCTTGAGGATGAAGTGCGAGCTGCCGAGCGCGCGATAGTCGGCCTCGGCGGCGGCGTCGCGTTCGAGGCGAGCGATGGTGGCGGCGAGCCCCGGCGAATCGGCGCCGGCGCCGGCCGCCGCTCTCAGCATCGCCAGCGCCCGCGCTTGGTCGTGACGGTCGAGGTGGATGCGGCCGAGCGTTAGATACGTCTGGGCGTCGGCGGCGCCTGCGGCGACGGCGCGCTCGAGCTCGGCGCGCGCCGACTCGGGTTCGTTCGTGCGGTAGTAGGCGTACCCGAGCCCGCGGTGGATCTCGCCGCGGTCAGCGAGCGCCAGCGCCTCGGTGAAGCGCGCGATGGCGCCGCGGAAGCGCTCGCCGCGGAGGTCGGCGAAGGCGGCGTCGATGAGGGCGGCTTGCAGGTTCGTCCGGTAGAGATCGGTATCCGGCGCCAGACGGCGGGCGTCGCGGAGGAGATCGATCGTCCGGTCGAGGTCGCCGGCGTTGGCGCGCTCGACCGCCTCGCGGTTGCGCTCCTCGGCGGTCGCCGCCGGGTCGGCGGTGGGTGCGGTCGCGACGCCGGCAGCGAGCGCGCCGGGATCGGCGTCGGCGCCTCCGGCGGCGACAGGCGCGCCGTGCCCGTTGCCGGCGGCGCCGGCGGGCGCGGCGGCATCGCCGGTCGCGCTGGCATCGCCGGTCGCGGGCAGGGCCGGTGCCCGTGCGCCGGCCCTGCCGATCGCGACGCTCGCCGCGATCAGCAGGGCGAGCCATGCCAGCCGGCTGCGCATGCGGCGAGGTCCGGCCTCAGTGCACGTTGCGCGGCAGGTCCGTCGCTTCCGAGATGGCGCCGAACGACGCCTCGTAGCGCTGGATGTTCTCTTGCAGCGCGCGCACGATCCGCTTCGCGTGCTCGGGCGTGGTGATCACGCGGGCGCGCAGCGCCGCGGTCTGGTTGGCGGCGGCTTGCTGCGGCGGCACGAAGAGGAAGTCGAGGATGAACTCCTCCTTGCGGTGGCTCACCATCATCAGGTTGGCGTACACGCCGAGGCTGGTCGCCGGGTCGGCCTGGACCGCCATCTGGTGGTGGTGATGGGGGTGCGCGGCGCCCCCGCTCTTCTCCTCGCCGGCCATCAGGCGCCTCCTCGCTCGAGCAGATCCACGAGCCGCTGCGCGTACGCAGGCCCCGTGCCTTGCTCTTCGTGCTTGAAATAGACGTACGCTTCGCTCCATCCCGCCGCCGCCACGCGCCCGGCCCAGTCGGCGAGCGCGGCGTCGTCGTACTCGGAGCGCCGCAGGCGGAAGTAGCCGAAAGGCGCGGTGACCACGATCGGCGTCGTGTGCTCCTCGCTGTCGGCGACGCAGAGGGCGGCGCCGAAGCGTCGCAGCACGGCGTAGGTGTCGTCGGCGAGCCAGGAAGCGTGGCGGAACTCGACCACGGTCTGCAGGCCCGGCGGCAGCTCGTGCAGGAAGACCTCGAGCAGCTCCACGTCCTTCTTCATGAAGGGCGGCAGTTGGAAGAGGAGCGGGCCGAGCTTCGGGCCGAGCGTCTTGGCGATGGCGCAGAAGGATGCCAGCGTGTCCTCGACGCTGCGCAGCCGCTGGTCGTGCGTGATCCGGCGCGGTGCTTTCAACGTGAAGCGGAAGCGCTCGGGAACCTCGGCCGACCAGCTCGCGAGGATGCGGTTCGTCGGCATCCGGTAGAACGTGTAGTTGATCTCGACGCTCGTGAAGCGCCGGCCGTAGAAAGCGAGCATCTGCTTGTCGGTGATGTCCTCGGGATAGAAACTCCCCTTCCATTCTTGATAGTTGTATCCCGAGGTGCCGACCCAGTAGTCCGCCATGCTTTCCTTCCGTGTCGTGTGCTCACGCGCGGTGCCTTCCGGCGTTCGGCATTATTGTCGGGTCGCCGCGAGCGGTTCAAGGTCGGTGCGTCGCGTCGGGCCCGGGGTGCGGCGTGCGCTCGCCGACCGGCGGCGGTACGACGATGCGCGGCGCGCGCCGCTCGGCTCGGCGCTGGTTCGGCGTCTTCGGAGGCGTCGCCGAGAGGCAGCCGGCGAGCACGCCGGCCAGCACCATGGCGCCCACCGCGGCACGGGTGCCGCGGCGCCGAGAGGACCCGAGGAGCATTGCTCACAGAGTGGCGGCGGCAGTCGGCGGCGTCAATCACGTCGCCGCGGGCGCGAAGTTGCAATCCCGGCCGGCTGCCCGTACTGCGAGTAGTGCGATGCGTCCCGGCCGCGTTCGGGAAGCGCGTCGCCGCCCGCCGATGAAGCGCTACACACTCCGCCGCGAGCCCGCCGCCGCCGCTACGCAGTTCCGCATCCCGTACGCCGACGAGCTCAACCCCCGCCAGCTCGAGGCGGTGACGGCCCTCGACGGTCCCGTGCTCGTCATCGCCGGCGCCGGCAGCGGCAAGACGCGGACGCTCGTCTATCGCGTCGCCCGCCTCGTCGAGAGCGGCATACCCCCGGCGCAGATCCTCCTCCTCACGTTCACGCGCAAGGCGGCGGAGGAGATGCTGCGGCGGGCGAGCGCGCTCGTCGGCGGCAGCTGTGCGCAGATCGCGGGCGGAACCTTCCACTCGTTCGCCCACCGCACGCTGCGGCGCCACGGCGAGCTGGTCGGGATCGCGTCGAGCTTCAGCATCCTCGACCGCGGCGACAGCGAGGACGTGATCGGCCTGGTGCGCGGCGAGCTCGCGCTCGACCGCAAGGAGCGCCGCTTCCCGCGCAAGCAGACGCTGGCCGAGATCTTCAGCATGGCGGTCAACAAAGGGACCACCGTCGTCGACCTGGTGACGGCCGCGTATCCGCACCTGGTCGAGGAGCTCCCCGATCTGCTGCGCGTGTACGCGCGCTACACCGAGTTCAAGGAAGCGAAGCAGCTCCTCGACTACGACGACCTGCTCGTGCGCCTGCGCAACGCGCTCGCCGAGCGGACCGAGCTCGCCGCCCGCCTCGGCCGCGAGTACCGCTACCTCATGGTCGACGAGTACCAGGACACGAATGCGCTCCAGGCGGACATCGTCCGCCTCCTCGCGGCGCCGCACGGCAACGTCATGGTGGTCGGCGACGACGCGCAGTCGATCTACGCGTTCCGCGGCGCCGACTTCCGCAACATCCTCGCGTTCCCGACGCTCTTTCCGGCGGCGCGCGTCGTCACCCTCGACCAGAACTACCGCTCGACGCCGCCGATTCTCGACCTCGCCAACGAGATCATCAACCGCGCGCCGCACCGCTACACGAAGAACCTCTTCTCGGAACGGGCTCCCGGCGACAAGCCCGGCCTCGTCCGGGCCCTCACCGAGCCCGAGCAGTCGCGCTTCGTCGCCCAGCGCATCCTCGAGCTGCGCGAGGAAGGGGTGCCGCTGCAGGACATCGCCGTGCTCTTCCGGTCGAGCTTCCATTCCTTCGATCTCGAGCTCGAGCTCGGCCGGCGCGACATCCCCTTCGTGAAGCGGGGCGGCTTCCGCTTCATCGAGACCGCGCACGTGAAGGACGTGCTGGCGCACTTGCGGGTCGTCGCCAACCCGGCGGACGCCGTGTCGTGGAACCGCATCCTGCTCCTCCTCGACGGCGTCGGTCCGAAGAAAGCGGGCGACATCCTGGCAACGCTCGCGGGCCCGGCGCCGTGGGAGCGACTCGCCGAGGCGCGAGCGCGCGGTCAGAGCGCCGCCGCACTCGCCCGGCTCGCCGACGTCCTCGCCGACGTGTCGCGCACCGCCGACCCGGGCGAGCAGGTGAGCCGCGTGCTCGCCTACTACGAGCCCGTGCTCCGCCGCGTCTACCGTGACGACCACCCGAAGCGGACGCGCGATCTCGAACACTTCGCGAGCATCGCCTGCCGCTATCGGGCGACGGGCCAGCTTCTGGCCGACATGGCACTCGAGCCGCCGACGGACAGCGTCGGCGGCATCCTCGCTGCCGGCGACGAGGACGAGGGCCTGGTGACGCTGTCGACGATCCACTCCGCCAAGGGTCTCGAGTGGCACACGGTCTTCGTGCTCTGGGCGGCCGACGGCCGCTTCCCGTCCCCGTACACGGTGGGCGACGACGCCGACCTCGAGGAGGAGCGCCGGCTCATGTACGTGGCCGTTACCCGCGCCAAGGACCTCCTCTATCTGACGTATCCGATCGAGATCTGGGATCGCGGCGCCGGCGTCGTGTTCGGTAAACCATCGCGCTTCATTGCCGACCTCGACGAGGAGATCCTGGAGCCGATCGCTCTCGTCGACGAAGAGCCGTGACCGGAGCCGGCGGCTCGGTAGTCCGCGTCGGTCCGATGGCGAGGCGCGAAGCACGATGGTAGGGTCGCGGGGTCATCGGGAGGACGGAGTGGAGCGACGTCTGGTAGCGATCGTGGTAGCGGTGGTCGTGACCGCGGGACCCTGCGTCTCGAGCGCAACCGCCGCCGTGTTGGCGGTGCCCGACGCGGTCTATGCGCTGCGGACGCCGAAGGAGGAGACGCACGTGCTCCGTTCGCCGGGCGGCGCCGTCGTCGGCGAGCAGCGCTTCGCGGCGTCGGTGGCCGGCGATCGCCTCGCCTTAGCGGTGGCGACGCGCTTCACGAGCGGCGAGGAATGGGACGAGCACGGCGAGGCAGACCTCGCCGACGGCTTCCGGGCGCGGCGTTTCGACAAGATCGTGCGGCGCGACGGACGCGTCACCCAGGAGCAGCACGTCGACTTCACTACCGGCAAGATCGCGTGGCTCGTGGACGGCGTCCACGCCGAGCGCACCATGACGTTCGCTCCCGATACCTACATCGGCTCGATGCTGGCGCTCGGGCTCGCGGGCGTGCCCGAGCGGACGCCGGCCGCGGCGAGCTTCGAGGCGCTCACGTTCCGTCCCGACCCGGTGGTAGTGACGTTGCATGCGGAGGCCGTCGACGAAGAGGCGCATCCGCTCGGAACCCCGGTGGCGCTGGCGACGAAGCTGCGCGTGCGCGCCGATCTGGGTCCGGTAGGGAACGTGCTCTTCGCGGGCCTGATCCCGACGCATTATTTCTGGTTCACGCGCACCGCGGCGCCCGAGTTCGTGGGCTTCGCGGGCGCGCTCGCCAACGGCCTCCAGGTCGTGGTGACGGCGACGACGCCGCTGACGACGACGGCGCATCTCGAAGTGCGCTGAATGGCGCCGCGCTCGGCCGCGCGCGCGACTCGAGGATGCTCGCCGCAGGTGCCCTGCGTCGCCGGCGGGGAGAGCGCTGGACCGGCCGTCAGGACTTGCGCGCGACGAAGGTCGGCGATGCCGGGAGCGGCAGTGCGGGTACGGGGGCCGTATAGCGTACGAGGCGCTCGCGGAGCGGTTTGACCGCGGCGGCGTTCGCGGGGGCCGATGCCGCGGTCGGCGCTTGCAGGGCGACGTCGCGCTCCCAGCGGCGCAGGCGCACGCACTGGAGGACGGCGCGGACGGTAGTGAGGTGCGTCACGTCCTCAGGTGACAGCGTGATGCCGAAGGAGCGCTCGAGGTCGGCGGCGAGGCGCCGCTGGACCTCGGGGGAATCGATACCGGGGAGCGGGGTGCGTGAGCGCGCCGCGCGCAGATCCGCGCGGCAGCTCATCGACACGATCTCACGGACGTTGTCGCCGAAGTGCATACCGGGCTCTCCTGCAATTCGGGAGCCAAGAAGGAGTCCGATTCGGAACGGGGTACCCGGACGGGCTAAATTGCCGATTTACCGAAGATGGTACCCGAGTATCGGTGTGCGGACGGCGCCGAACGACTGCGTCGGTGTGCATTTGCGCGTCGCGCTGCGGACGCTCGGGCGACACTTCCGCGCCGGCCGCCATCGGAAAGGCGGCGCCAGCGCTAGGGCGGCACCGCCGCCGCTCGGCGACCGCCGGCGTTCAGCGGCCGACGAAGCGCGGGGGGCGCTTCTCTAGGAAGGAGGCGACGCCCTCGCGGAAGTCCTCGCTCGGAAAGCTCGCCAGCATCTCCCGGTCGGTCTCGGCCGAGGCGGTGGCGAGGTCGACGAACTGGTGCGTGTACACGAGCCGCTTCATCACTGCGATGGAGCGCGGCGAGTTCAGGGTCGCGAGCTCGGTGGCGCGTTCATAGACGCGCGGTAAGAGCTCCTCGTGCGGGACGACCGCGTTCACGAGCCCCATCGCCTGGGCTTCCGCGGCGTCGATCACCCGCCCCGAGAAGAGGAGGTCGCAGGCGTGCGCCGGCCCGACGAGCCGCGGCAGCATCCACGAGCTGCCGTGCTCGCTGATGAGCCCGCGGCGAGCGAACGCGGTCGTGAACCGCGCCCGATCGGAGGCGATGCGGATGTCGTAGTAGAGCATGTGGGTGAAGCCGAGCCCCGCCACCGGCCCGTTGATCGCTGCCAGCACCGGCTTCGGGATGCTCTGGGGATACGCGTAGGGGGTATCGAGCGCCGGGTGGAGCGGCGCGATCGACGGGGCGGCGAGGTCGCCGGCCGCGTCCGGGGCGGCGACCTCGCCGCCGCCGGACTTGGCGGCGCTCTGGATATCGCGCAGCGCCTGCATATCGGCGCCGGAACAGAAGCCCCGCCCGGCGCCGGTCACCACGATCACCCGGACCGCCGCATCGGCGGCCGCCGCCGCAAAAGCGGCGTAGAGCTCGCGCCCCATCTGCGGCGTCCATGCGTTCAGCCGCTCGGGCCGGTTCAGCGTGATGGTCGCGATGTGGTCGCCGACGTCGTAGAGAATCTGCTCGTACGCCATGGCGCTCTCCTCCCCGGGCGGCTCTCATAACGTCCGCTCGCTGCGCTGGCAATGTCGCTGGTGACGCGCCGCGCCCGCGCGCCTGGCGCCGTTGCGGTTCTTTCGCCGCGCCGCGCGACCGCGCTAGAAGGTCCCGACCGCAATGCGCAACGAACGGGCCTCTTTCGCATGCGAGCGTCGCGAGCGCATCGTCCGGCGTTTTTCGGCGTTCGCGTCCGGCTGGGCGGGGATACTGGCGCTCTGGCTCGGCGTCTTCGCGCTCGACGGCCGCCTGACGGGGGAGGCCTTCGCGGCGGCGGGCGCGATGCTCGCCGCCCTCGCGGTCACCGGACGCTTCTTGACCGCGACGCCGGCTCCTGCCGCGGTCCTGCCGGCGACGGTGGCGGCGTGCATCGGCCTCGGGCTCGGTGCGCTCTGGTTGGGGTCGGCGGGCGGCGCCAGCGGCGAGGTCATCGCCTTCCTACTGCTGGCTCTGGATCTCCTCGCCGCGCTCGTGTTCGCCTGGGGATGGCCGGCCGAGTTCGTAGTCGTCGTATCGACGCTCGTGCCGTACCTGGTCGTGCGCGATCGCCTGCCGCAGTTCGTGCCGCCCCTCGAGTTCGGCGCCGCCGTCGCCAGCGGTAGCCTGATCGCGCTCGGGATCGCCGAGGCGCTCGCGCGCGACATCCGCCAGGTCATGCGCCGGCGCCTCGCCCAGGAAGAGGCGCTGACCGCGCTCCAGACCTCGCGCGATGCCTACCGCGACCTCGCCGAGCGCATGCCGGACATGATCTGGCGTTGCGATCTCGAGGGCCGCTTGACCTACGTGAACGAAGCGTTCGGCCTCTTCTTCGGCCGTCCGCGCACCGACATCGTCGGTCGCAGGGCCGACGATCACTGGACCGCGCACGCCGCCAATCCGGTATTGGCGGCGCTGCTGGCCGCGCCGCCCGGTGCCGACACGCCGTTTCGCGTCCAATGTCGCACGCCGCGCGGCCCGCGCTGGGTCGAGGTCCGGATCTCGCCGGTGGAGGACGAGGACGGGACGGTGACGGGTTTTCGCGGCGTCAGCCGCGACATCCAGGAGCGCTACGACGCCGAAGAAGCGCTGCGGGCGAGCGAAGAGCGCTTCCGGAGCTCGTTCGACCATGCCTCCATCGGCATGGTCGTGGTCAGCCTCGACGGCTGCATAATGGAGGCCAACCGAGCCTTCGCGGCCATGCTCGGCCATGCGTCGCAAGACTTGATCGGTCGGCGGATGGAGACGCTCGCGCACCCCGCCGACGTGGCGCCGGTCCGGGCGGAGGTGCAGCGATTGGCGACGGGCGCGATCCGATCCTTCGAGATAGAGAAGCGCTATCTGCATCGCGACGGCCACGTCGTCTGGAGCCTTCTCGCGTGCTCGCTCACTCGCGACACGCGCGACTGGTCCGGCCACGTCATCGCCCAGGTGCAGGACGTGAGCGCCCGCAAGGCGGCGGAGCAGGCGCTGCGTGAGAGCGAGGCGCGCTATCGGGGGCTCGTCGAATCGCAGCACGAGCTGATCGTGCGACTCGATTCGCAGGGCCGCTTCACCTTCATCAACGAGGCCTACGCAGCCGCGGTCGGCCAGCCGGCGGCGGCGCTGCTCGGCGTCTCGTTCGTCGGCTTCGTCCACCCCGACGACCACCCGCGCGTGGCCGACATGATATCGACGATGATGCAGCCGCCGCATCGCGCCTACGTCGAGGTGCGGAACTACATGACGCAGGGAGAGCGCTGGATCGGCTGGGAAGCCGGGGTCGTGGTCGACGAGGCCGGCCGGATATTCGAGGCGCAGGCCATCGGGCGCGACGTCACCGAGCAGCACGAGACGACGGCGGCGCTCCAGGCCTCGGTCGCGGAGCTCCGGCAGAGCGAGGAGAGGCTGCGCCTGCTGGCGCGCCGGCTGACGGCGATCCGCGAGGAGGAGCGCAAACGCCTGGGCTTCGACCTCCACGACGACGTGTGCCAGGAGCTGACCGGGGTCGGAATCCTCGTCGGGTCGCTACGGCTCAAGGTCGGGTCGGTGCCGCCCGAGGTGGACGCCGAGTTCGCGCGCGTCGGCAGTTACATCGACGAGGTGGTCGAGCACCTGCGGGTCGTCGCCCGCGAGCTGCGCCCGCTCTTGCTGCGCGAGGTCGGACTCGTCGGCGGCCTGCGCGCGCTCGCCGCCGGAGTGGCGTCGTCGACCCTCGCGGTGAGCGTCGACCTCGGAACGCGGATCCCGCGTCTCGACGAGGAGACCGAGATCTCCGTCTATCGCATCGCGCAGGAGGCGCTCACCAACGCAGTCCGCCATGCCGGCGCCGCGACGATCGTCGTGGCGCTCACGGCGGCCGACGGCATCCTCTCCCTGAGCGTGCGCGACGACGGCTGCGGTTTCGATCCGGCGGCCCGGCCGGCGACGGCCCTCGGACTCGCGAGCATGGAGGAACGCGCTCTCGCTCTCGGCGGTCGCCTCGACGTCCGTTCCGAACCCGGGACGGGAACGACGGTCGCTCTCAGTTGTCCGGTCGCTGCCCGCCGCCCCGGGCCGCTCACGGAGCCTGCGGGTTCGTCTCCCACACGATCTTCTTCTCGCCCTTCAGGAGCGACCACGCCGCCAGGAGCGGTGCGAGATTGACGAGGCAGAAGTAGAGCGGGACGAAGGCGCCGCGCGGCCGGATGCCGAGCCGGTCGAGGATGAGCCCGACGAGCGCGGCGCCGTAGAACGCCATCTGCGCCGCGAAGGCGAGCTGGTAGAACCGCCGGTCGAGCAGGAACGCATTGGCCACGAAGGCGAGGATCAGCAGCAGCGGCATTCCCCAGCGCAGCAGACGGTGGGAGACCAGCTGGAAGAGCAAGAAGGGGTGGCGGAACGGATTCAACGCCTCGCGCATGAAGCCGATCCCGCGTATGCCGCGGCTCACCACCCGGGCGCGGCGGCGCAGCTCGTCGCCCATCTGCTTCGATTCGGCGACCTCCCAGCAGGTGGCGTCGTCCTCGACCACCGAGCGGTAGCCCGCGAGCAGTGCCCGCGCCGGCTGCACGAAATCGCTGATCGCCGCCGGATCGAGGTGGGTGTAGAGGCGCTTGCGTATGGAATAG